>JACAER010000017.1 GCA_013388745.1 Chloroflexota bacterium | reverse complement strand
GTGGACACCAAAACACGCGGGCGGGGAGCGCCTGCCCCCCGCTGTAGACAAGCCTGGAGCAGATGTTGATGCGCCCGAAAGCCATTAACCTGAACAAACAACAAAAGTACCTGGAAATTGTGTGGGACGATGACGACGTGTGCCGCTATCCGCTGGCGCAGCTTCGCGAGGCCTGCCCCTGCGTCGAGTGTCGCGGCGGGCACGCCAACATGGGCCGCGAAAACGACCCCAAAGACCTGCTGACGCTCGAACTGAAGCCGGCGCGTTCTTACGAGATGACGGATTTGCAGTTCGTGGGCAATTATGCCTTACAGCCCACCTGGTCGGATACCCATCACACAGGCATTTACACCTGGGATTACCTGAAGCGGCTGTGCCCGCAAAAAAACGCCGACGCATGAGCTTTGCCTTTACCCTACGACTGCACTACGCTCGCGCGGACAGGCGGAAGAATACCGCCCATTGGGGGGTACGGCGGCGCCAGTTGGCGTACAATTAGGAATAGAAGTCTCATATGATAAAACACGCGCGATAAAACAGCGCGTAGGATGCCAGAAAATGAAAAAGACGCTCCCTTATTCCCTCTGGGTTCTGTTTCTGCTGTTGTGCTTGAATCCCGGCGCTGTTTTTGCGCAACAAGTGGGGCCGGTTGATCTCACTTTTTGGGCGCGCAACCAGGCGACGGCCGATCTGCTGCAAACACTGTTCGATGATTGGGCAGCAGAAAATGCGCCTGGCTCGACGCTGCGCGTCCATACTTACGGCAGCCAGCTCAACAGCGAGGTGCTGACCGCCGGACAGCTCCCCGATGCCCTGATCGACATCGGCGAACTGCTGCCCCTGTATGCGTCGGCCGGGCTGCTGCTGCCGCTGGAACAGTATTTCGATCTCGGCGTGTATGATCGCGCGCTGGTGACCGCCGGCCAGGTGCAGGGCGTGAGCTATGGCCTGCCGTTGTTCAGCGGTGGCCATTTGATGCTCATCTTTGACAATACGCTGGTGAGCGCGCCGCCCCGCACCTTCGATGAGCTGCTGGCGCTCGTCGCTCAGATCGAAGCTGAACATTCGGATGTCTTTGGCCTGGTGTTCCCGGTCAATGAGCCGCACTATCTTATGCCGTTTGCTTTTGGTTTTGGCGGCAGCATTTTTGATAACCAGGGCAATTTTACGCTGGATACGCCGTCGTGGGTCGAAGCGCTGCGTTTCATGCGCACATTGGCCGATATTGTGCCCGAAAACTGCGATGCCGTGTGTACCGATGAACTGTTTCTCGGCGGCAGCGCGGCGATGGTGATCGCGCCTGATACGTCGCTCAACACCTATTTGAGCGACGATCAGACCTATTCTTTTGTCGGTATCGCGCCCTGGCCCGTGCTGCCTAGCGGCCAGCGTCCGCGTTCCTATATCAGCGCCGAGTACGCCAGCATTCCCGTGACCACTGATGGCGACAAACTGGCGGTCGTGACGGGCTTCTTTAACTGGATGACAACGCAGTCCGACGTGGCTGTGCCTGTCGCGCTGGGTTTTGGCGTGCTGCCCTCCGTCACGGCGCTGCAAAATGACAGCCGTATCGCCGATGATCCGCTGATGAGCATCTCGCTCGAAGTTTACCGCGACGGCCTGGGCGCGCCCTCCAGCACGCGCATGGGCTGCCTGTGGCAGGCGCTGCAAGACCCGCTGAACGCTGTATTGAGCGACAGCCTCTCGCCGCAGGATGCCGCTGCTCAGGCGCAGCTTCAGGCGAGCGACTGCGCCGCCCGTTTAGGCTAAGTCAGCCGCTAAAGCTGGACGATGTCAGATCGTCCAGCAGACCCGACCCGCTGATGTCGCATTGCGCCGGCACTTGTTCATCGCGTTGTTGCAGCAGCGGCGCTTGCGGGTTGAAGTAGTTGTAGACGGTGCGCGTGATTTCCGCCACGAGCGGGAACGACACGTTGAAATCCAACCAGGTCGGGTTGTGCAGCACCGTTACCAGCGCGAAATCGCCCCCCGGCGTGAAAACGACGCCCGCGTCGCCGTGCGTTTCATAAATCCAGCCGTGTTTGTGTGCCACGCGCGTGCCTTCGGGCACTCCCGCTTCCAGCAGCGCCCCGATACGGTTAAAGCTCATCACATGCAGAATCTGCTGGCATTCGCGCGCGTTAAACTGGCCGGGAAAGGCCGTCAGCAGCGCGCCGCTGTCGTTATAAGCGCACTGATAGATGCTGGCCAGCAGCCAGCCGATTTCGTCTACCGTCATCTGATTATAGCCGTCCGGCTGCGCGCTGATCTGGTCGGCGCTGGTGATTGGCGCGGCCAGCGGAATCGGCGTGGATGCCGGGTCGATCAAAAACGGCGTGATGATGAAGCTGCGCTCAAGCCCAAGCTGCTGCATAAAGGCGGTGACCGCGGCGGCGCCCTGCAAGGCGTCACCGCCGCCAATCATTTCCAGCATAGCGTTGGTCGACGTGTTTTCGCTGCAAATCATGGCACTGGCGATGGTGAATGCCTGCTCAGGCGACGGCGGCGCGTCCAATATGCCGAAGAGCGCCGTGAGGATGGCGATTTTGTTGATGCTCATGCCGCTGAAGGCGATATTGCTGCCAAAGGTAATCGCTTCGCCCGTGCGCAAGTCCATCAGGAACAGCGCGCCCATCGTGCTGGTCTGCAAGTCGAAGCCGGAACTGAGAATAATGCTCCATAACTCATCGCCCAACGCCTGGAACGGCGGCGAAAGCGGCACAGGCGTGCCTGCCGCCAGCAGCCTGCTCGGCTGCACGACCGCCGGAGTAGCGGTCAGCGCCGGCAGTTCAAAGCGTGTCTGTGAAATCGGCGGCAGGCTGAAAATATCGCCGCGCACTTCCAGTAGACCATTGGATACCCAACCATAGCCATTAGGTGACGACGAATAGCGGATCTGTATCCAGGGAAACTGTGTGTGCCAGCCCGTGATTTCGAATTGGTCGCCAGGGCGCGCGATGCCGATGCGCGGATATTCGACGCCCGGCCCGTAGCGAATATTGATCTCGCCGGTCGCCGTCCCGACCACCGCGGCAGTTGGCGCCGTTGGTGAGGGTGTGGCGATGAGTCCGGTGGGCGAGGGCAGCGGCGCGTTGATCGGCGCAGCCAACGTCAGCGTCGGTGTGCTGGCGCTGCCGGCGGGTGTCACCACCAGCGTGGAAAACGGTACTGTCGTCAAGTCGCCATAGATCATCAGCAAATCCTGGAAAACCCAGCCGATCGGCTGTAATGTCGCCACATCGCCCAGCAGCACCCAGGGATACAGTTCGCTGCGCCCGATCACGGGGTAGCGCGTGCCGCTGACGATCTGGCCGAGCAGCGCCGCGCGGGTATCCGTCGTGGCGCGCAAATTCGCCTGGCCGACGGCTTCCGCAAAAACGCCCGTGCCCTGCCCCAGCGCCAGCATGGGCAGCAGCAGCGTGAGCACGATCATGAGCATGAATAGATGACGTTTGAACATAGTTAGCCAAAGGGGGTAAACCACGTGGACGAACGGTGCGCAGGCATTATAGAACAGGCGCTGAACGGCGTAAACCTACGGCTTGACGACGCCCATATTTTCCACAATTGAGCATTGACAGGCGCGCAATCTTTGCTACAATCCCTCTCACACACGCCGAAGTGGCGGAATTGGCAGACGCGCTACGTTCAGGGCGTAGTCCTGGAAACGGGGTGTGGGTTCGACTCCCACCTTCGGCACATGAATAAACCCATCAAAACGATGGGTTTTTTGTTGTCTGTTAACGCGGGCGCACCGGCTGGCGAATCACGGTTTTCAGGCGTTCTGGCGCGGTGCGGTTGGGGTCGCTCAGGTAAATTTCGTGATGTTTGCCACGCGGCACATGCCCCATATCGGCGATAAAGGTGTGCAGCGCGCTGATCGTCTGTCCTTCGGTGCTGTAGGGGCCGATATGCATGATCTGCACGGCGACGCCTTCCTCATACGTCTCGAACCACAGCCGCTCGATGGCCGGCGGGCGTTTTTTGCTTTTCACCTCGCGAATCGTCTCATGCACCATGTCAGCGCTGACGAAATCGGGCTGCATCATCATCGCCGTCCAGTGCCAGTGCTCGCGGTCTTGCGTAAAAAAATCTGCGCGTTCATCGTCCACCCACCACAGCCCTTCCAGCGGCATCACCGGGTAATCGATGCCTAACTGTTTTTTTGCCGCGAATTTCAGCGGATAAGCGACGGCGTACAGCGTGGCGATGGCGTCCTTATACTCTCTGGAGGTGCTAGGGTCGCCGCGTCCATGAACCATCAGAAAACTCATCGGCAGAATCGTCACGACCATGTATTCTTTGGCAGGTGGGTGATAGAGGTGCTGTAGTTCACGCTTGAGGTCAACTTTCCTGACTTCCATAACCCCCCCAGGGTGTGTCGGCGAGTCCATAGCCATATTATGAGGGTTTATCCTGACCTCAGCATGTGATGAGGATCACATCAATCCCCTGTGGAACTTCCTTGATCTTGTGTATATTTTCTGCTTACGGCGCGGCGCTGTGGTATAGTGGTGGCTATGGATAACGAAAACCTGACCGAAGCGGCAGAAACGCCGCAACAACCCCGCAGGAGCGGCAGCCCACTTTCCGGGTTGCAAGTCATGTTTGCTGCCCTGCTGGCGATCAGTTTGATTCTGGCGATCAATTTCACCAGCCGTATCGCCGCCAATCAACCGCTGCAAGAGGCGTTGCAGCGTGTGCGCGCAGAAATCGCCCAACTGCGCACGGAGCAGAGCGCCTTGATCGAAGAGCGCGACTATGTGCAGAGCGATGCCTATGTCGAATCGTGGGCGCGCAGCGAGGGGAAAATGATCCGTCCCGGCGAGGTGCTGGTCATTCCTGTGCCAGCGGGTGGCAGCGCGACGACGGCGGCGGTGGACACCACAGCCACTCCCAGCGTCCCTGTGCAAACCACGCCGGAGCAGCCTGCGCCCTGGATGCTGTGGTGGGCGCTGTTCTTCGATACGCCCCCGCCCAGCTTTTAGGGAGACGGCGGCTGGATTTCCCCCGTGCGGCGGGCGCTGGCGGTTGAAGACGTGCGCGGCGTGGTCAGTGTCGGACCGTCGGCGATAGTCGTTGACACGACCGCGCGGCGTGCCAACAGCGGCGGCAGCCCCAGCAGCAGAGTCGCCAGCACAAGCAGCAGCAGCGCTTGCGCTACCACCGGCCCTCCGAATTGTTCAAACCCCGAACTGATTAGCCCCGTTGCCAGCCGTACCTGAAAAAGCTGTTGTTCCGGCGACTGCTGCATGCGCGAGGTGATGTCGGCGGTGGCTGACGCAATCAGACTGCTGGGCACCAGCGGCAGCGGCAGAATCGCCAGAAACGCCGCGATCATACTGATGGGTCCCACCCATCGTCCAAAACTCTGCAATGAGCGCACCACCAGCATCACGATCAGCGCCACCAGCGCCGCCGGACACAAATACAACACGCTGAAAAGCTGGCCGAACGCATCGATCACGATGGGGATAACGCGCGTGTCGCGGTCATCAGGGATATTCACCAGGCGCGCCACGGTGGGCGGGTTTTCCTGCAAATTATCGGCGACCTCTGTCAGCGTTTGCGCCAGCGCCGCTCGCAAATCCGCGTCATATTCGGCAGGCGGCTGGCAGATCGGCGGTACGCTGTTGTCCTGCTGGCCCAGACTCCGAATCTGGGCGATTTGTTCCTGCGTGCAGAGCGGCGCGGCATTCAGCACGCTGTCAATCGCCTGCTGCGCGGCGTCTCCACGCAGGCGGTCTTGCAATTCGCTGAAATCCAGCGGCGTGTTGAGGGCCGTAGCATCCCCATTGAGCCAGCCGAAAAACAGATCAAGCCCGCGTTCAACTTGTGTTTGCAACCATGTTGGCGGCAGCAGCAGGGCGATCGCTTCTTCGCGCGCCTCCGGCGGGATGCCGCTGAGCAGTTGGCTGAAGCCTTCGCGGTTGTTGCTGTCCGTCTGGCGGGCGATCACCGGCAGGGCAGCGGGCAGCAGATCGGCGTACAGATTTTGCTGCGCCAGACCGTTTTTATAGGTTTCGGCGTTCAAAAACGCCCCCAGCCCCGCCCCCACCCACAGCGCCAGCGGCAGCAGCAGCACAACCACAAAAGCCAGAATCACGGCGAAAAAACGGCGTATCCACAACATGGCGTTTCCCCTGCTTATGGCGGGTGTCACTGCTTTTCTTCCAGCAGTTCAAGCGGCTGCGCGCCGGCCAGCGCGCTGACCGTGGCTTGTGCCTGTCCGCAATTGTACTGCAAACCGATCACCGCCGCCGACACTTTCACCACGCCGATGCCCATATGCTCGCCGTCTGGCGTGGTGACGCTGCTGGTCAGCCTGCCGATAGCGTGCCCTGCATAGCTCAGCTCCGCAGGGGCATCAACAGCCGCCGACAGGCTGAGCTGCACAATGGTGCGCGCCAGACGGCGGCGGCTTTCCATACGCGCGATGATTTCTTGCCCGGTGTAGCAGCCTTTATGAAAATTGACTTCATCCCACAGGCCGATTTCCAGCGGAATATAGTCCGGGCTGAGTTCGCGCCCCGCTGCGGGACGCCCGGCGCGGATGCGCAGCGTATTATACGTCAGCGAACCGGCGGGCCGCAGCCCCTGCGCACGTCCGGTTTCCATGATGCGCCCCCAGATCGCGGCCGCCTGTTCAGCGGCGACGACAAAAATCCAGTGCCTGCCGCTGACCGGTTTGCGCCGCCCGACGAACACCGCCCCTCCCTCAAGCGTTGTTTCCAGACCATGCTCCGGCAATACGCCGAACAAATTTTCGATCACTGTGTCGGCCTGCGGGCCATGCAGCGCCAACAAATTAGTCTGCGCTGTGATCTCGCTCAGGCCCACGGCGTCGTTGAAGAAGATATTGCGTTGCAAATATTGGCGCAGCGCTTCACCCCGTCCCGGCTCGCTGATGACCAGCGTATTTTCGCCGCGTCGATAGACAAAAGCGCGTTCCAGGATGCGCGCGTTGGGGTTAGTGAACAACGTGGGGCAGCCTTCGTTTTCCGCCAGCTTGAGCACATCGTTGGTAGACATGCGCTGTAGCAGCTTGAGCCGATCAGCGCCGTTCAGCAGCAGGCGCGCTTCGTGCGAGCGATCCATTAGCACAGCCTCTTGCAGCGCCGCGTGATATTCGCCCGCCAGATCGCCGTAATGCAGCGGGATGCCGTCCGCTGCTAGCTGCGCCCCTTGCTGTTGATGAAGTTCAGAAAGCAGCATAAACCATCCCCGTGAAAGAAAAACGCCTACAGCATAACATGAAACGGCTGTAGGCGCGGCCTGCGAATCTTGGGCATCAGGCCATCGGCTTCATCTCGTTCACCAGCGGCAGCCCCTGCGGTAGATCGACTTCGGCGGCGGGCAGCCACTCCCAATCGACGATCGGCGTGCGTTCGTTCATCTGATAGATAAAATCGAACACCACCAGTTCTTCGTAGTGCTGCGCTTCGTACTCCATCAGCAGCGGCGCGACAAAATCGCTGGCGCTGCGCTCGCCATAAGGGCTGCGCAGCAGATTTTCCGTCTGCGCCTGCTGGCCGAGCAGCTCGTTGACCAGCCGCAGCGCCGCTTCGTGCGGCAGTTCCCCGTGCAGCAGGCGGCCAGCAGGGAAATGTTTGCCTGCGCTGTGGTACAGCACTTCGCTGCCGTACATCAAAATCACGCTGACGGCGTAAGCGAAGTGATGCTGCGGCATACCCTTTTGCCCGCGCAGCGCCATTAAGGCGCGCCGGCTGCGTTCCGCCAGAATAATGCCGTACAGCATCTCGGCAGCTTTTTCCAAATCATCATTGACGATCAGATAATCGCACTGTGGGGCGAACGCCAGCTCAGCGGGCGCGCGCTGGAGACGCTGTTTGGTGTCCTCCACGCTTTCCTGGCGCGCTTCCAGGCGCTGCCGCAGCACTTCGAGCATGGCTTCGGTGCTGTCGCCGGGCGGGGTGATAAAGACCAGAATGACGTTGTTGGGGTACGCCAGCCGCAGCGTGTTCGCCCCGTGCATATCGATGTCGGCGATCAGATCGCGGCATTCTGTAATCGGCTGTTCGATGCTGGCGCGCGGCACGCCATAAAACACGCCCTGATGCACTTCCTGATGTTCGGCCAGTTCGTTATCGCGGATCATGCGGCGGAATTCGTCCAGCGTCACAAAGAGACGATGGACGCCGTTGATTTCGTCGGAACGCGGCCCGCGTGTCGTGGCGGTGGCGAGCTGCGTCAGGTTGCTGGTACGTTTAAGCACTGCCTTGAGCAGCACGTTTTTGCCCGCGCCGCCCGGTCCGACCAGTACAAAGAGGTAACCCTGATTGTGTTGTCCGGTCACTTTCAGTCCTGTGCTGCTGTTGTAGATACCTATCAGTGTAGCACTCGGAAAACGTTTTCACGATAGGGGTTTGATTAAAAAAGCGGCCTGCGCTCCGGCGCAAACCGCTTTTTTAATGCTGCCTTAATGTGACGTGTCTGCCGTCCGCTTACGGACAGATGCCAGGCGGCATCAGGTTGCGCGGGGTGATAGAGGCCGCCCCCAACAGAATGTCAGTGATCCACCAACCGTCGCTGACCTGATCCTGCGTCGTCATGCGGAAGCGCAGGCTCATGAAGCGGTTGGCATAAGCCCACATGTTGTAGCGCCGCAGTTCCCACACCGACGGGAAGCCGGAACTTGTCCCCGACCACAGCGAACCGTTGAACGAGCCAACCAGCGGGCGTGGCGTGGGCGTGATATTGGGCAGGGCGCGCACACCGTCGTGACCGCCGGGCGGGCCGCTGAAGTTGCCGCGCGTCCAATCCAGGCCACCGTTGGTCGAAACTTCGACGATCAGGTTGTTGTTGCTGGCCGTCTGGTAGATGGTGTAGAACTCCAGCACCGGTTCACGCGCGCCGCACATATCGACCACGCCATCCAGCGTCAGCGCAGAACTGCTCCATGCTGTCGAATCGACCTGCGGGAAGGCCGGGCCGATCCCCAGTTTCGGGCTGTCGCTGAAGGAGAAGTTGTTCGAGCCGGTCGAGGCCACAATAATCGCCTCGCCCGTCCCTTCGAACCACTCCAGGATGATACGGTAGTTGCCGTTGGCCGGGAAGCTGAAGGTGTGAATATCGACTGCGCGGCCATGGGTTGTCCAGCGGCAGATAATGTTCCAGCCGCGGCAGGCGCCAGAGCCCGTGGGCGGCGCCGGATCCGGCGTGTAGCGCATACGCACGCCGTCATCCGAGATAGTGATGAAGGTGTATTCACCGCCCTGTACCGTGACATCGCGCGTGAAGCGCGCCAGGAAGTTATTCGAGCGCCAGATCGAGCCGTCCGGGAAGCGCGGACCGTTGTTGCCGAACTCGAAGTTGACATCGAGCAGGAACTGGGGCTGAGTCGTCGGGAAGAAGTTGCCCGCGCCGACGGCCGTGCGCGCGTTGGCATAGCCTGTCGGCGTATCCGCCACCCCGTCAAGGAATGTCGCTGCCGAAGTCGGACTGCAACTGTTGCAGTTGAACCAATAGGCGTTCCATGGCGCGGTGCCCAGATCCGCCGGGCCGCCGCCGCTGCCGCGGAAGCGTTCTGGATCCAGCCCCCACTGCCCTTCGGCGATCCAGCGGCTCATGTTGCGCGCGTTGTCCGCGAACGGCAGTTGGAAGGGGATGGGCGTGGTGTAGTTGTTGTAGAAGAAGCGCATGTTGTCCAGATACCAGCCGTCGCGCAAGGTGCCCGCCGCGCCGGCATCTGTCACAAAGCGCACGCGAATACGTTGGCCGGCGTAGCTGCTCAGATCAACCAGTTGGCGTGTCCATGAGTAGTTGCGCGTATCGCCAGCCAGCGTGTAAACCGTAGTCCAACGATCCCAGCCTGCCAGACGCTCGTAGCACTGCCGCGGCGGGTCGCTGAAGTTGCCGACTGTGCCGCCGCAGGGCGCCGTGTCGATGGGGGCGGCCACATTTTCGGGCGCCACCTGCACCAGCAGGCGATGGTTATTGCCCACCCAATAGCGATGCCAGAATTCCAGCGTCGGGCGGTTGCTGCTGGTGACAGCGCGCAAGTCCATGATACGCGCC
This sequence comes from Chloroflexota bacterium, assembly GCA_013388745.1. Classification (GTDB taxonomy): domain Bacteria; phylum Chloroflexota; class Anaerolineae; order Aggregatilineales; family Phototrophicaceae; genus JACAER01. The sequence continues at coordinate 179,471 of JACAER010000017.1, read as the reverse complement.
ATCTCCAGGACGTTAAAGGTGCGCGCCCCGTAGGTTATGCCGTCGTATTGGTTGGCGAGCGCCGGGCTGAAAGTGCGGTCATAGAGCAGGAACGGCGCTTCGGTCTGGCCGACGCCGCTGTCATGGAACGAGCGCAGGCCGCCGCCGATCAGCGTGTTCCAGTCGATCGCGCCCCAATCGCCGCCCGTATGCCAGCGTGTCCACCAATCGACCGGGCTATCAATACTTTCGAAGTACGCTTCGCCGCTGCCAGCCGGCAGGGGGCCGGCCCCATCGGGGTCGAAGCCGGCGGGCCACAGCGCCCAGGTCGTTTCGCTGTATTCCTGGATGCTCACGTTGTCGATCGACAGACCATCAGCCGTCACCGGGTCCTGTCCGGGCGGTGTATTGGCGGCGCGCGCGTCCAGACGGAAGCGAATAATGATGTCGTCGTCTGTCAGATCAGGCACGCTGGTATCGGCCATTTGCAGCACCGGACGCAGGTCAATGGCGACACGTTCCCAGGCAACCTGGCGCAGGGTGTTGGAACTGGTCACGCGCGTGTTGTTGGGCAAGCCGTTGACGGTAGTGTCCTGGCTGTTGTACGTCCACAGCGTGTTCCAGGCCGTATCGCGGTAGCGCCGCCAATCGACACTGAAGTTGTGGTTGAGCGCCAGGTCGCGCCTGTGCCAGAAGGTCAGGAAAGGCCGTACCGCCGCGCCGCCCTGATTGCCCGGTGTGGGCGCGGGTGTAGCGCCGACGGGGTTCAGGTTATCGGGCGTGTCGTTGCGCAAATCCAGCGGCCAGCGAAGCTGCATCGACAACTCCTGGTTGCCCAGATAGTTGCCCTGCGGGCTGTCGGTATACAGCCACGAGCCCGCGCCGAAGACACTGCCGCCCTGATACCGCGCCCAGTTGCCTTCCATGCGCCAGTTGCCGTCGCCGACTTCGGCGTCATCGAAGAATGGATACGGCGAGAACTGCGGGCGGGCGACGCGCGCGATTTCGATGTTGTCGATCCACCAGCCGTCGGTTTCCACCGCGTCACGATCGAGGATCATGGCGAAGCGCAGACGGAAGCGCTGTGTGTCGAAATTCGGGATGCTGTCCAGCGCCACTTCGCGCGCCGTCAGCGCCAATTGCTGCCGCGTGATGCCGTTGTCCAGCGCCAGAATGTTGCCGTCGCGGTTTGTCGGACCCGGCACGCGCATCCAGTTAGTACGGTTCGAGCTGTTGGGCGCCGCCGTCGAGATGAATGGGTCGCGTGTGTACTGCACTTCCAGCCGCCCGCGCGCGCCGATCTGGTAAGCGTGCAGGAACGTCAGAATCGGCGGCCCCACATTGCCGGCGCGGTCAGGCAGGTTGCCGCTCAGGTCAACCCAGCCGTTGAACTCGACGTAATGCACGCGCGAGGTGTTGGGCTGGCCGGGCGAGGCGACCGGCGCCGGGCAGGTGCCGGCAGGGCAGTCCGACGCCTGGAAGCGGCTGTAGGTCACATTCGACGCCGAGCCGGGCGTGAAGGGCGTCGCGCCGCCGGGGCTGTCGTCAAAGGTCATGTCGGTGCCCGCGCCGCCGCGAATAAACGTGCTGAGGCCCCAGCGCTCGCTGGTGATGAAGTTGGTGCGCTGGGCATCGCTGTTCAGGTCGAAGTACGTGCCGACGCGGTAGATATTGCTGTCCGGGCTGAACGTCTGGATGGTCATATCATCGACATACCACATGCGCGCGCCGGTACTGACCGCGCCGTTGTCGATGACGAAGCGGAAGGCGATCTTTTGCCCTGTGCCGCTGCCAACCAGGTTCACGCCGCTGCCCGGCAAACTGCTCAGGTTGATGGCGAAGCGCGTCCAGTTATAGTTGGCGCTGTTGCCCTGATGCAGGTTGACGCGGTTCCACGGCCCCAGCGTGTAGGTATTATCCGCGTTGAGCGTGTACTGCGAAAACTCGATATAGGCTTGCGTGGCCGAGTTGGTGAAATCCCACGCACTCCAGAAGATGAAGTGCGGGCTTGCCAGCGGTGGGTTGCCTGTCGGGCCGGGGACGAACACCGAGCCGCGAAATTCCAGCGTGCAGCGTGTGTTGGCCGGAATATCGCCGCCGATATATTCTTCCCACATCCACGACCGGGTGCTGGAAGTCGCGCTGTTGGTGCGCCCCCAGTTACAGCCGTTGGGGTTCACATCGTTGCTGTTGACCGGCACACCCTGCGGCCGAATATCGAGCGCGATTTCAGCGTCGCCTGTGCCTTCAAAGTATTCCAGCACCAGCAGATGATAGCCGGGATTCAGCGTCACCGCGCTGGAAGTAAACGTCGCGGCGCTGGTGCGTGTTGACCAGGCGTCGATCTTGCGGCAGGTCGCCGCGCACGACGGACCGGCGGTCGGGTCGTTGATATTCCCGCCGGTGTCTGGCCCCATGACATACAAACGCGCGCCGTCGTTCACGCGCACGCTGAACACCAACGTCACCGGGGCTGTCAGGTAGAGGCGGCGGTACCAGCGCACCGAGTAATTCTGGCCGGGGTTGGCGGCTGGCCAGCCCCCCGCTGCCGTGAGTGGGGCGCTGTTCCCTGGCCACAGGAAGTTAACCCCAAACGGCGACGGCGGTGTCAGCGTGCTGTTGGCGCGCTGTTCCGTGTACAGCCCAGAGAGGCTCGTATTGGGATAGTACTGCCCAATCCATTCCTCCCCGCCCAGAAACACGTTGCGATCCAGACGCCAGCGCATGGCGGTGTCTGGGTCGGCGCGTTCAAACCAGGCTGGCGCTTGCAGTTGGAAGTCCGTCGGCGTGTTGCTGGGGCCGGGGGTCGCGCTCGGACGCGGTGTGGCTGTCGGGCGCGTGGGCGAAGGCGTGGGCGAAGGCCCGGCCGTCGCCGTGGCCGGTGGCGGCAGCGGCAGGTTAGTGGGGAAAGGACTTTCCACCGGCGTCTGGAGCGAAACCCATGTCACCGTTGCCCAAAACGAGTTGGAGTCGGGCAGGACGCGCGGTGTAATCGTATAACCGAGCAAATTATAGATGGTGTTGCTGAAGACGTTGCCGATGGCCGGCCCGGTAGCCGCCAGCATGACTGCGAACAGCATGACCAGCAGCACCACCAGCAGCGCGTACTCCACCAGCGCTTGACCGCCTTGCGGTCTGAACCAGAATCTCGATTTTGGCATATTGCTAGACCTTTCGTCGCGTCGAGCCACGATGAGTCACTTTATCGTCTGCTTATAATGTTACATGATTATCGCCGCGATAGAGTTTATTTTTGTAGCCGAGTTGTCATAATGCGTTTACATTTTAAACCCATCTACCTTGTGCGGACATCAATGCAGCGTTGTTAGCTTAATAGATGCGCCCCGCTGCATTTTAGCATGTCGGTCGCGTTCCCGCCCGATTCACCCCCCGCTTCTGTACCGCAAAACATGATTTTTGTCAGGATACCAAACGCCGCGCCGCGTGGTATCATCTTAATGCTTCACGTTATTTTTTGTAAGAGAGGTTCAAAAAATGACCGCACGTATTCTGGATGGGCAGGCTGTGGCTGACCGCATTCGCGCACAGATCGCGCAGGATGCCGCTGCGTTTAAGACCAAAACCGGTTATGCGCCGGGACTGGGCGCGGTGCTGGCGGGCGATAACCCCGCTTCGGCGCAGTATGTGCGCATGAAACGCAAGGCCTGCGAGCAAGTCGGCATCACTTCTGTCGCCCACTTAATGAACGCCAACAGCACCCAGCAAGAGGTCGAAGCGGTGGTCAAAGCGCTGAACGACGATCCGGCGATTCACGGTATCCTCGTGCAGCTTCCCCTGCCGCCCCAGATCAACGAGGAGCGCGTGCTGCGCCTGGTGAGCCTGGAAAAAGACGTGGATGGCTTTCACCCGATCAACATCGGCCTGCTGGGCATGAAAGGCCGCGAGCCGCTCTTCACCCCGGCCACCCCCACCGGCTGCATGGTGCTGCTGCAAGAGGCTGGCGCGCAGGTCAACGGCGCCAACGCCGTCGTTTTGGGCCGCAGCAACATTGTCGGCCTCCCGGTCGCGCTGATGCTGATCAAAGCCAACGCCACCGTCACGGTGGTCCATAGCAAAACCAAAGACATCCCGCGCGTTGTCGCCGATGCCGATATTGTCATCGCCGCCATCGGCCAGCCGCGTTTTGTCAAAGGCAGTTGGCTCAAGCCCGGCGCCGTGGTGATCGACGTCGGCACCAATCGTATCGACGACCCCACCGCCGAAAAAGGCTATCGCTACGTCGGCGATGTCGAGTTCGAGACGGCTGTTGATGTGGCGGGCGTCATCACCAGAGTCCCCGGCGGCGTCGGCCCGATGACCATTGCTATGCTGCTGCAAAACACCATGAAAGCCGCCCAACGCCGCGCCGCCTTCGGCTAACTTTCGCCCCTACACGCGTTTCCCGCTGGCAGACGGTGTTCTGCCGGCGATTTTTGTGTTCTACTAAGGCCAAAAAGAGGAGATCATGACCACGCTGCTGCTCAAAAATATACATACGCTCGTGACGATGGACGCGCAGCGCCGCGAAATCCGCGATGGCGCGCTGTTCGTGCGCGATGGCCTGATCGAAGCGGTGGGCACATTGGCCGCTATGCCGCAGACCGTCGCCGATGATGTGTTTTCGCTGCCCAACCACATCGTCCTGCCCGGTTTAATCAACACGCATCATCACATGTACCAGACGCTCACACGCTGTCTGGCGCAGGATTTGGAACTGTTCGGCTGGCTCAAAACGCTGTATCCCATCTGGGCGCGGATGCGCAGCGAACACGTGCATGTTGCCGCCAAGCTGGCGATGGCAGAACTGATTCTGGCCGGCTGCACCACGTCCAGCGATCATCTGTACATTTATCCCAACGATGTGCGCCTGGAGGACGAAATCACGGCAGCGCACGACATCGGGATGCGCTTCCATGCGGCGCGCGGCGCGATGAGCCTGGGTGAAAGCAAAGGCGGGTTGCCGCCTGACAGCGTCGTCGAGGACGAAAAAGCGATTCTCCGTGATATGCAGCGCGTCGTCGAGGCCTATCACGATTCCAAACGCTGCGCGATGCTGCGCGTTGTGCTCGCCCCCTGTTCGCCTTTTTCCGTCTCGCGCGATCTGATGCGCGAAGCGGCGGCGCTGGCGCGGCATTACGGCGTGCATTTGCATACGCATCTGGCAGAAAACGACAGCGATATCGCCTATGGCCTGCAAGTCTTCGGCCAGCGTCCGGGCGAATACGCCCAAGATGTGGGCTGGGTGGGGCGCGATGTCTGGCACGCGCACTGCGTCAAACTGGACGACAGCGAAATCGCGCTGTTCGGCAAAACCGGCACCGGCGTCTGTCATTGTCCCTCGTCCAATATGCGCCTGGCTTCAGGAATCGCGCCGCTGCGCAAAATGCTGGACGCGCGCGTCCAGGTTGGCCTGGGCGTGGATGGCTCGGCTTCCAACGATGCCGGGCATCTGCTCAACGAGGCGCGGCAGGCCATGCTCTTGCAGCGTGTCAGCGGCGACCCGGCGGCGCTTTCCGCGCGGCAGGCGTTGGAAGTCGCGACACTGGGTGGCGCGGCAGTGCTTGGCCGCGATGACATCGGGGCGCTGGCGGTGGGCAGGGCGGCGGACATTGTGGCCTTTCGCGTAGATACGCCGGCCTTCGCCGGCGCGCTGCATGACCCAGTAGCGGCGCTGCTCTTTTGCGCTTCGCCCTCCGTTGATCTGTCGATTATCAACGGGCGTGTGCTGGTGCGTGATGGCGCGCTGCAAACGCTCGATCTGCCGCAGCTTGTCGCGCACCATAACCGCCTTTCGCAGCAGTTGATTAACGGCTGAGGCGGGTTTGCGCAGAATCCTTATTTTGCGGCGCGCACAGAACTGGCGATAATTGGATGCAGCACTGGACACAACATAGAAAGCGGATTGGATGAGACAGTCGATTTTTACGCCCGGCGTCCTCTTGATGAGCCGGCTGTTGTACCCCCAGAAATTCGTGCTGGTTGGCCTGGTGTTGATTCTGCCGCTGCTGTTGGTGGGCACGCAGTTTTTGTCGGGCATCAATTTTGATATTGATTTCGCCGCCAAAGAACAGGCAGGCTTGGTCTATAACGCGCCGCTGGTGACTATGCTGCATCATGTCCAGCAGCACGCCGCGCTCCTGGTTGCGCACCTCAACGGCGCCGCTGGTCTGGAAAACGCCATCACCGCGCTGCAAGCCCAGATTGACGTCGATGTTGTGGCCGTCACAGCCGCAGATGCCCGCGTCGGCCAACTGCTGGATGTGCGCGGGCAGTGGGCCACGCTGGCCGGCTCGTGGGCTGCGCTGCGCGACAGCGCCCTGACATACACGCCTGCAGAGAGTGTCGAAGCCCACCAGACATTGATTCACGATCTGATGTCACTCGTGACTGTTGTCGGCAATAATTCCAACCTGATTCTCGATCCCGACATCGACAGCTACTATCTGATGGACAACGTGATCAACAAGCTGCCGCTGGCCGCCGATTACGCCAGCCAACTCTATATGGCGGGGGCGGCTGTCAGCGCGCGTGGCGAACTCACGGTAGAAGATCGCACGCGCCTCACCATTCTCTCCGGTCTCCTGCGTTCCACCACGGAACTGAGCCTCGTCAGCTTCGAATACACGTTCGGCATGACGCCCGCCCTGCGCGCTCGTCTGGCCGCGCCCATCCAGGCTAATCAGATGGCGGCTGCCGCATTTCTCGATTTTCTGAACGCGCAGTTTTTGGCGCTGCCGCTGGAAAATCAGGACAGTGTGCCTGTCACTCTGCCGGCCGAGACTTTTCTCGCGCAGGGCGACAGTATGCTCGCTTCGATTTACACGCTGTACGCCCAAGTCTCGCCGGCGCTGGATGATTTGCTCATCGCGCGTATTGAGCGTTTCGCGGCGCAGCGCAATCTGGTGATTATCGTCTCGGCTGTGGCACTGGCCGTCGCTGTCTATCTGTTCATCGCTTTTTATCTGGCGGTGCGGCACACCATCAACACGCTCGATCAGGCGGCGCAGCGCATGGTGGGCGGCATCATGGAAACATCGCTCGTGCTGGAAAACCGCGACGAACTCGGCCAGGTAGCGAATTCCTTCAACAGCATCGCCAACGAACTCGTGATGGCGCGCGACCGGGCGTTAGAGGCCAACCGCGCCAAAAGCGTCTTTCTCGCCAACATGAGCCACGAACTGCGCACCCCGCTTAACGCCGTCATCGGCTACAGCGAACTGATCCAGGAAGAAGCCGAGGAAGACGGCAATGATCATTATGTGCCCGACCTGAAGAAAATCCAGACCGCGGCCAAACACCTGCTGGCCCTCATTAACGACATCCTCGACTTCTCCAAGATCGAAGCCGGCAAAATGGAGCTGTATCTGGAAGACATCGAAGTGGCGCGCATGATCCAGGACATCATGACGACGGTGCTGCCGCTGGCCGAGAAAAACGGCAACACACTGGAAGCCGTGACCGCCCCCGATGCTGGCGTCATGTACGCCGATTTGACGAAAACCCGCCAGGTGTTGTTCAACCTGCTGAGCAACGCCTCCAAGTTCACCGAAAAAGGCACCATCACCCTTTCCAGCGAACGGCGCGTCATTAGCGGCGGCGATTGGCTCGTTTTCAAGGTCACTGACACCGGCATCGGCATGACGCAGGAACAGATGGATAGGCTGTTCCGCGACTTTTCGCAGGCCGATTCCTCCACCACGCGCAAATACGGCGGCACGGGGTTGGGGCTGGCGATCAGCCGCCGTTTCTGCCTGATGATGGGCGGCGATGTTATGGTAGAAAGCACGCCGGGCAAGGGCACCACCTTCACCGTGCAGATTCCGGCGCGCGTCATCAAAAAAGACGACGTGCTTACGCACTTGACAACCGCCGATGGCGCAGCAGCTATCCCGCCGGTCGGGCGCACCATCCTGGTCATCGACGACGACGCCAATGTCCGCGATCTGCTCAAGCGCTTCCTGCAAAAAGAAGGCTTCCGCGTCGAATTGGCCGCTAACGGCAAGGATGGAATCAAGCGCGCGCGCGAAGTGCTGCCCGCTGCCATCACGCTCGATGTCATGATGCCCGGCATGGACGGTTGGGCCGTGCTGAGCGCGCTCAAGGCCGATCCGCAGTTGGCGTCCATTCCGGTGGTCATGCTGACGATGGTGCGCGAGCGCAACATGGGCTTTACGCTCGGCGCGGCAGATTATCTCATGAAGCCGATTGACCGCGAACAGTTGGTCGCCGTCCTCAAAAAGTACGAGTGCAGCGTCGAAAACTGCAAGATCATGGTCGTGGAAGATGACGAGGTTACGCGCGACATGATCTGCCGGATGCTGCTCAAAGAAGGCTGGCATGTCAACTACGCCAGCAACGGACGCGAAGCCATGGAACGTCTCCCGTCTGTCAACCCCGGCCTGATTCTGTTAGACTTGATGATGCCGGAAATGGATGGCTTTGAGTTCATCGCCGAACTGCGCAAAACCGAGATGGGGCGTGCGATTCCCGTGCTGGTCATCACGGCGCTCGATCTGAACCCCGACGAACGCAAGCGGCTCAGCGGCCAGGTGCAGCAAATCTTGCAGAAGGGAGCGTATGACCGTGAGCAGCTTCTCGCCGAAGTGCGGCGCATGGTCGGCGAACTGGTGACGAAAACCGCCACGAAGGCGTAGGACTATTTTGCAGCACAATTAAAGAGAGAAGGAATATGGTCGATCAAGCACTCATCAGCAAAATTCAGGCGCGGGTCGCCGCTCAGCGCCAGGACATCATTACCTTTTTGCGCGAATTGTGCGCGATTCCCAGCTATGACAGCCTGATTCTCCAGGTCGGCAAACGCGCCGAAGCCGAAATGCGCAAGCTGGGCTTCGAAGAAGTCTGGTTTGACCGCATGGGCAATGTGGTCGGGCGCATCGGCAGCGGCCCGCGCAAGCTGCTCTACGACAGCCATATCGATACCGTCGGCATCGGCGCGCCCGAAGAATGGCAGTGGGATCCGTTCACGGGCAAGATCGAAAACGGTATCTTTTACGCCCGCGGCGCCTGCGACGAAAAAGGCAGCACCCCCGGCATGATTTATGGGCTGGCGCTGGCGAAAGAATGCGGCCTGCTCGAAGGCATCAGCGCCTATTACTTCGGCAACATGGAAGAATGGAACGACGGTATTGCCCCGCACGCCCTGGTCGAAGTCGAAGGGCTGCGCCCGGATTTTGTCGTCATCGGTGAGCCGACCAGGATGCAGGTGTATCGCGGGCACAAAGGCCGCGTCGAAATGCAGGTGGTCGCCAAAGGCAAGAGCGCCCACGCGGCCAGCAATTTCATGGGTGACAACGCCATCTACAAGCTGCTGCCTGTTATCGATGCCATCAGCAAGCTGGAGCCCGAACTCGGTGACGATCCGTTTTTGGGACACGGCCGTATCACGGTGACGGATATGACAGTCAAGACGCCGAGCATCAACGCCGTGCCCAACGAAGCCCGCATTTTTATTGATCGCCGTGTCACTTTTGGCGAAGAACCGGCGCAGGAACTCGAACGCATCAAGCGCGTCATCGGCCAGCGCGATGACATCGAAGCATCGATTCTCATCTACGACACACCCAGCTACACCGGTTTTGTCTTCCCGCTGGACAAGATTTACCCCGCCTGGGCGCTGCCGGAAGAGCACGCTTATGTGCAGGCGGGCGTCGAAGCCGGGCGGCTGCTGTGGGGCGCGCCGCTGCCCACCGGCAAATGGGATTTTTCCACCAACGGCACCTACTGGACAGGCAAGGCCGGCATTCCCAGCATCGGCTTTGGGCCGGGCGACGAAATCCATGCCCACACCGTGCTCGACCAGGTGCCTCTCGATGATGTCGTGCGTTCGACTGAGTGGTACGCGCTCTTGCCGGCGCTGCTCCCCAGGTAAGCGTAACGATCAGGGGATGCGTGCTGTGATGCATCCCCTTTAAGCATGTTTTATGTCCACTGACTCACGGCGATAATGTTTCCTTCACTGTCTTTGAACCACGCGCTCAGTTCGCCGCCCAGATCCGCAATGCCGTTCACCGTCTTTAAGCCCGGAAAATCGTATTCCTCGAACACCACGCCCCGCTTGCGCAGCGCTCTCACCTCGCTTTCGATGTCGTCTACGATGAACGACATGGCCGTATTGCGCGCGGTGCCCGTGCTGGAAGTCTCGTAAAGAAAGAAACTGCCGTTTCCACACTGGAAAACGGCGCCTGATGCTAGCTGCCGTTGTGGCGTTAAGCCCAGCTTGTCGTGATAAAAAGCGAGTGCCCGTTGTAAATCGTGTGCCGGTAGGGTCGTCATAGCCGCAGCCTTAGTCAACATCGGACACCTCCTGAGGGAAAATTACAATTGGGATTATAACGTGCATTCATGTTACTCCCGAATGAGAATGAAATTACAGGCTCATGCGCAAGGGGCGGTACGGCGCTGCCGGTTTTTGCTTTATAATGGGATTGTAAATTTGCGCAATATTTTTGGAACGAAGCATGTCACACGTTTTTATCAGCTACAGCCGCAAAAACAACGAATATGCCCGCAAGCTGGCCGACCAACTGCTCGGCCTGGGCTTCGATGTCTGGATTGATGACCGCATCGACTACGGCGAAGACTGGTGGCGCGCCATCGTGCGCGCCATCAAAGCCTGCTCGGCCTTTGTGGTCGTCATGTCGCCAGATTCGGGCGAGTCGCGCTGGGTGCAGCGCGAGGTCACCCTGGCCTATGAACTGCGCAAGCCGACCTTTCCGCTCCTGCTGGAAGGCGATCTCATCAGCAGCGATTATTGGGCGATCTTCGTGCGCGCGCAGTATGCCGATGTGCGCGGCGGCAAAATGCCCCCCGAAGAATTTTTCCACAGCGTCGCCCAACTGACGCCGCGCCGCACGACACCGGGGCGCGAAGTCGTTGCGCTGCTGCCCACTACCGGCACCCTGCCCGATCCCCAAGCGCTGGACGCGACCGAACCCCTGCCAGCGTTGACCACGCCCTCGCCCCTGACGCCGCCCCACGTGCTTTCCGCGCTGCCGGAGCCGTTCGCCTGGTGCGAAGTGCCCGCTGGCAATGTGATCCTGGAAGATACCCCCGGCGGCGGGGGGCGCGGCGGTAAATATCAGATTCCCGCGTTTTTGATCGCTAAGTATCCCATCACCAATTTGCAGTACGAGACATTTTTGACCGAAGGCTATCCTAACCCGCGCTGGTGGGATTATTCTGCAGAAGCCGAACAGTGGCGGCGTGGTGTGCTGCGCGCCAAAGACAGCGGCACCGTCGGCGACGGCATGCCGCGCACGAAGATTGCCTGGTACGATGCGGTGGCTTTTTGTCGCTGGTTGAGCCAAACGCTGCAACTGACCGGGTTAAAAATCATGCTGCCCACCGAGCAGCAGTGGCAGCGCGCGGCACAGGGCGATACCGGCCGCAATTTCCCCTGGGGTAACACTTTTGAGACCACGCGCGCCAACACCGAAGAGAGCGGCTTGGGCAAGGCGACCCCCGTGATTCGCTATCCCAGCGGCGCCAGTCCTTATGCGGGCTGGGATATGGTGGGCAATGTCTGGGAATGGTGCCTCAACGAGTGGGGCACAGACAGCATCAGTATCAAAGGCGCGAAGGCCCGCGCCGTGCGCGGCGGCTCGTACAACAGCGACGCCAAAAGCGCGCGCTGCGGGATGCGCGACGCCGATTTTCCCGATACGCGCAGCGGCACCATCGGTTTTCGCGTCGTGTGTGTCAACGATTGGACGGGGGCATGAAAATCGACTGGATCGAAGCGCACGTGCTGGCCGCCGGTCCGATTCCCGATAGCGCGCGTGATGTCATTTCGCTGCACAGGCAGGGTATCCGCGCGCTGATTACACTCACCGAAAAGCCCCTCACCGCCAATCGGGATATTACCTTTGAGCTGATCGACGGCTTGCAGTTGGCCTGTTTTCATCTGCCCGTGCGCGACTTTTATCCGCCCGCGCTGCGCCAGGTCGCCGATATGATGCGCCTCATTGAGCAGATGCGCGCGCAGCAAAAACCCGTCTTTTTGCACTGCTACGCGGGCATCGGGCGTACCGGCACCATGCTGCACGCTTATTTTCTGAATAAGGGGCTGGGGCTGGAAGAGGCCAAACAGCGCGTGCTGGCGACGCGCCCCGATGCGCGCTACGGCGAACTTTCCGACGTGCAGCGCGCGTTTCTGGAGGCCTTCGCCAGCAATTTGTGATTTGCAGACCGCGCGCCCGCGCCGAAAGTAAATGTTCCATTAGAAGCGGACTACAGTCCGCTTGTTGTTGTAAGAAGCGACTTGTCCCTGCGTCTGATAGCTTAACCCATACATGTACTGTGGAGTAACCCCATGACGATTCTCGGCCTTCATCATATTACGCTTGGCAGTTCCAACGCCCAGCGCACCATCGACTTCTACGTGGGTGTACTCGGCCTGCGCTTCGTCAAGCGCACCGTAAACTTTGACGATCCGACGACGTATCACCTGTATTTTGGCGATGAAAGCGGCAGACCGGGCACAGCCGTCACGTTTTTCGAATGGCCGGGCGCGCCGCGCGGCAAACCCGGCATCGGCGGCACGCATCACTTCGCGCTGGCCGTGAAGGACAAGAGCGGCCTGCTCCAATGGAAGCGCCGTCTGACCGATCTCGGCCTCAAGGTCGAAGGCCCCTATGATCGTAAGTATTTCACGTCGATCTATTTCAACGACCCTGATGGCACGGTGGTCGAAATCGCCACGCACGGGCCAGGCTGGACAGTAGACGAACCGGCTGAGCGCATCGGCCAAAAGTTCATCGAGCTTGTGACCGAAAACACGATCGGTCAGCGCGACGACCAGGCGATTGCCGCCGAAACCTGGCCCCAGCCCGTGCCCGAAATCACCCCCGACATGGCCCTGAATCACGGGATGCATCACATTACCGCCATCAGTTCCAAAATCGCCCGCACCCACGAGTTTTATCACGGTGTTTTGGGGATGCGCCGTGTTAAAATGACCGCCAATTACGACGACCCCAAATCGCAGCACTGGTATTGGGGCGTGGGCGATGGGCTGCCGGGCACGCTGATTACCTATTTTGAGCGCGACCCCGCCAAAACGCGCTGGACGCAGATGGGCGCCGGGCAAACCCATCACTTCGCGCTGGCGGTGGAAAACGAGGCGGCGCAGTTGGAATGGCGCAAGCGGCTGCTGCGGGCGGGGTATCGCGTGTCGCCTGTCATGGAGCGCGTGTACTTCAAGAGCATCTACACGCAAGACCCCGACGGCCATATCGTCGAATTAGCGACGATCGGGCCGGGTTTCCCGGTGGATGAGCCGGTGGCCGAACTGGGCAGCACACTCAAACTGCCCCCGTGGCTGGAAGCGCAGCGTGCGCAGCTAACGCGCGGACTCAGCCCGATTACTGTGCCCGAATGGAGGAAGGTTTAGCGATGACCACGATTCATCAGGGGCAGCGCATCGCCCTGGCAGGTACGCCGCTGAAAGATGCGCAAGCAGTGATGGTCATGTTTCACGGGCGCGGCGCTGCGCCTGAGAGTATTCTCTCGCTGGCGCGCGAATTTGAGGCGCCGGGGCTGGCGTATCTCGCCCCGCAGGCGGCCGACAATTCGTGGTGGCCGCAGCCCTTCACCGCGCCTCTCGCCGCCAACGAACCGCATTTCAGCTCCGCGCTGGCGGCTGTTGGCGAAGCGCTCGCGCACGTGCAGCAGATCGGCATCGCCTCCAACAAGACTGTGCTGTTGGGGTTTTCGCAGGGGGCGGTGCTGGCGCTCGAATACGCCGCGCGCAGCGGCCAGCGCTACGGTGGGGTGGTGGGCTTGAGCGGTGGCCTGTTCGGCCCGCAGCTTGACGCCGCCAACTATCCCACCGGCTTAGCCGGCACGCCCGTGTTTCTGGGATGCAGCGATGTCGATTCGCACATCCCCAGAGCGCGTGTCGAAGAGAGTGCAGCCATGTTCCGCCTGCTGGGCGCAGACGTAACCATGCGCCTGTATCCCGGCATGGGGCACATCATCAACGCCGACGAAATCGCCTTTGTGCAAGCGCTGCTCAGGTGTCTGTTGGCATCATGACGCTTATCATCCCTCTTTGGGCCGGGCAAGCCTCAGGAGGGGCACTTTTTTACTGGAACGTAAATGCGGTTGGAGGATTTTGGGGATGAAAGTAGCAGCAACAGCCATGATGCCGGGCTTTGTGCGCGATGCGGCGCTGCAACATTTTCGCGCAGAGGCCTTCCCGTTCGTGAACCCGATTTTTTGGATGAACGCCCATTTTGCCGTTGGCGGCTGGAGTCCCTTGCAGCGCCTGAGCGGGATGCTCACCGCCCACATGACACAGATTGCGCCGCGCAATGGCTTTACCTGGCATCCGCATCGTGGGCTGGAAATTTATACCTGGATCCTCGAAGGCACGCTGTACCATGAGGATACGACAGGCGGAAAAGGGGAGCTGCGTCCGGGCGATTTGCAGCGCATGTTCGCGGGCGAATGGATCGAACATCAGGAATTGAACCTGACCCATGAAAAAGTGCGTGTGATTCAAATCTGGTTCGCCGCCGACGAACACTACCGCCATCTGCCGCCGCACTATCAGCAGTTGAACCGCGATCAGCTTCCCCTGCGCCAGGTGGGTGAAGCGCGCGTCTTCAGCTTGATTGGCGACAATTCGCCGATGGAGCAACATATGCAGGGCCGTTTAACCGCCACAATGCTCCCCGCCGGCGCTGAAACGTTGGTCGAAGCGCCGCGCCCCGGTGAGGATTTGTTTCTCTACGTGACCGACGGCGCGGGCACAGCGCACCACACCCCCTTGGGACAGTACGACGTGCTGCTGGGGCGCGCCGACATGCCTGTTGTCAGCGTCAAGGCGGGTGACAGGCCGCTGCACTATCTCAGCTTTTATTTGCCGCGCTTTCTCGCTTAGCGCCCCACCTATCCAAAGGAGAGGGGGTGAAGATATTCTTCACAGTCCCCTCTCCGCCCGCAGAAGGGCAGGGCGCCGGCTTCTTCAAACGTCATAGATGTCGCCAAAATTGACGCTTGCCGCCTCGTTAGCCTGCGGCGTCGGTTTTTCGACCTCCTCCACATGCAGCACATCCGGTGATCCGTAGTGTGTGTAGACAATCGCTTTCATCCTGTTTCTCTCCATGTTTGCTAAAAAATCTTCACAGCTTGTATCAAACCTTCTCTTCGTAGCTGAACACCGCCTCCCGCGCCACACCCAAGACCCGCTTTATGTTAAGTGTTTTTTACATTCCCGCCCCTCTCTTTGCATCACCGCAGCGGCGGCGGTTGGTTCTAATGAAGGCGGCGCTTTTTTGTTAAAATAGCGTGCGCGCAGCAATTTTTAGACGGCAAGGAGTTTTTCAATGCAAACCGATTTGCGCGGGCGCGATACGATTGCCCCTGAACTGGAATGGACACGCGACGAAATCGACACGCTGCTGGATGTGGCGTGGGATTTGAAGCGCAAGCGCGCGGTGGGTGAGTCGCACGCCTACCTGCGTGATAAGGTGTTAGGGCTGCTCTTCTTCTTCACCAGCACGCGCACCCGCGCCAGCTTCGAGGCGGGCATGGCCCAGCTTGGCGGCCACGCCATGTTTATCGACAGTGAAACGACGCAGATCAGTCACGGCGACACCGCCAAAGAGATCGGCGAGATTATCGGTCGCTACACCGACGGCATCGCTATCCGCCAGTGCGACTGGAAGTTCGGCAACCAATATATCCGCGAAGTCGCCGCCGCCAGCCGCGTGCCTGTCCTCAACATGCAGTGCGATGTCTATCATCCCTTCCAGATTCTCGCCGACATGATGACGATTCAGGAGCGCTTTGGCCGTGATCTGCGTGGCAAGACCATCAACGTCAGCTACGCCTACGCCAGCAGCTATCAGAAGCCGCTGAGTGTGCCGCAAAGCCTCATTCTGCTGATGACGCGCTACGGCATGAACGTGCGTCTGACGCACCCGCCGGAGTTCAGCCTCATGCCCGAAGTGGTCGAGCAGGCGCGCGAAAACGCCAAAAAGAGTCGCGGCTCGTTCGAAGTGCTGCACGACTTTGACGCCGGTTTCAAAGGCGCCGACATCGTGTATCCCAAGAGTTGGGGCTGCTGGATGACCACCGAAGACAAAAACGAATCGTCGGTCATCGGCAAAAAATACACCGACTGGATTACTGATTCGCGCCGCATGGCGCTGGCGCACCCCGACGCCGTGTATATGCACTGCCTGCCTGCCGACCGCAATATCGAAGTCACGGATGAAGTGATCGACGGCCCGCAGAGCATTGTCTATGACGAAGCGGAAAACCGCCTGCACGTGCAAAAGGCGGCGCTGGCGCTGACGATGCGCTCGTAGCCCGCGCCCCAGCATAGATAAACAGCCGCCAGCGATCAGGCTCTTCTGGGTTGCTGGCGTCTTGTTTTTGTTACACAAGGAGCCGAGATGCCAACCCCTGACCAATACCACGCCCTGCAAAAGACTGGGTGGATAATGCAGAAAACACCCACGCTGCCTGCGCTTTCAACGACCTGCGGCCTGTGTAGATAGGCAAGCATTGCAGCACAAAAATGGCACGGCTCAGCGTATTATCTATTATCGTTAGCGTAGAATAAAGTTGTGGGTCGTGAATCTCGAAACGGAGACCATCGCACAATGGATAGAGTAATCACTCTCCCCTTCCTCCGCTGGTGAAGCAATTGTTGCGCGCTGGCATCCCGCACGAGAAAATTGTGCTGGAATACGTAGGCGAACAGCTATCTACAAGTTGAGTACATATGCTTGAACCGCAAAAAACCCATAACCCTACCGGACGCCTCGAAGCCTTCAGCGACGGCGTATTTTCGATCGTGATCACGCTGCTGGTGTTCAACATTCAAGTGCCGCGCAATCTGGCCGAAGGGCAGACGCTCTGGCAGGCGCTGCTGGATAGCTGGCCGACAGAATTGGCCTTTCTGATCGGCTTCATGCTGGTTGGCATCATGTGGGTTAACCACCACAACATTTTCAAACTGATCGGACAAACCGACCATCTGCTGATGGTGTTTAACGCGCTGCTGCTGCTGACCATCGCGCTGGTGCCCTTCACCACAGCCGTCCTGGCCGAATATATTCGCACCTCCGAAGCGCTGACTGCGACGCTGGTGTACAACGGTCTGGGTGTCGTCGTGGCGGTTGCCTTCAACATTGTGTGGCGCTATGCCGCTCACCAGCGCCGCCTCATCAAAGCGGAGGTCGATCAAAGGATCGTTGACCAGATTTCCTCCAATTACCGCTTCGGCCCGCTGATGTATCTGGCGGCCTGCGCCCTGACTCTGCTCAGCCCGGCCCTGGGAATCGCTGTGAATATCGGGCTGGCGATTTTCTTCGCCCTGCCGCTGAACACCGAGCTTTTTGGCGGTGATTAGGCGTACAATATGCAATAGATTTTTTCACTTGTTAAGTGAGGTGGTATGTCCGAGAAGTTGGCAGTCGTCGCCATTGGCGGCAATTCTTTGATCCAGGACCCCAAAAAACCTGATGTGCCGCACCAGTGGGACGCGGTGCGCGAAACCTGTCGCCATATCGCGCAAATGATCGCCGAGGGCTGGCGCGTGGTCATCACGCATGGCAACGGCCCGCAGGTAGGCTTCATCCTGCGCCTCGCCGAAATTGCCGAGTCGCAAGTTCACAGCGTCCCGCTCGATTTGATCGTCGCGGATACCCAGGGATCGATCGGCTATATGCTGCAACAGGCGCTCGATAACTCCCTGCGCCGCCTGGGCGTCAACAAGACGATTGTGACCGTCGTCACGCAGGTGCGCGTCGATAAGGACGATCCCGCCTTCCACAAACCCGACAAACCGATTGGCGGCTTCATGACGGAAGAAGAAGCGCGCCGTTTTGAGCATGACGGTTGGAACGTGGTGGAGGATGCGGGGCGCGGCTGGCGGCGGGTCGTCGCTTCCCCCACGCCCTTGGAGATCATCGAACGCCGCGCTATCCGCGATCTGGTCGAAAGCGGCTATGTGGTCATCGCGGTCGGCGGCGGCGGCATTCCCGTCACACGCAACGAGCGCGGCAGTCTGCGCGGGGTGTACGCCGTCATCGACAAAGACCGCGCCAGCAGTATGTTGGCGCAAACCTTAGGCGCAGACCTGTTCGCGATTTCCACGGGCGTCGAAAAAGTCGCTATCAACTTCAACAAGCCTGACCAGCGTTGGCTGGATGTCATCACGCTGGCCGAAGCCCAGCAGTATATGCAGGAGGGGCACTTCGCGCGCGGCAGTATGCAGCCCAAAATCGAGGCGGCGGTGGCCTTTATCAGTCACGGCGGCCCCAAAGCCCTCATCACCGACCCGCCGAATCTGGCGCGCGGCGTGCGCGGCGAAACCGGCACCACAATCATCCCTGGCTAATATTTTTGCCTGCCTTTGCGCGGCTTCATCACGGCGGATTCACCTTATGGCTCAAATAAAAGAACTGCGTTGTTGCGTCTGTGGCCGGACATACACTCCCGGCACAGTCCAGTATGTTTGCCCCGCTTGCGGCGAAATCGGCACACTGGATGTGCTCTACGATTACGAGCAGCTTCAGTACGTCTTTGATCGCGAGACATTCACCAGCACACGCCCCGGCATGTGGCGCTACAAGGTGTTGCTCCCCATCGCGCCCAGCGCCAAAGTGCCGCCCCTGCCCGTTGGCGGCACCCCCCTCTACGATTCGCCGCGCCTGGCGAAAGCCCTCGGTGTGCGCCGTGCCTGGGTCAAGGACGATGGCCGCAACCCAACCGCCTCGCTCAAAGACCGCGCCAGTTCGCTGGTCGTCGCCAAAGCCATGGAAACGGGCGTCCAGATTGTCAGCGCGGCCAGCACCGGCAACGCCGCGGCGGCGCTGGCGGGCATCGGCGCGTCAGTGGGGCTGCGCATCATCATTTTTGTGCCGGCCACCGCCCCCGAAGCCAAAATCGCCCAGTTAGCGGTCTACGGTGCCGAAGTGCTGCTGGTCGAAGCCTCTTACGATACCGCCTTTGACCTGTGCTTCACCCTCTCGCAGCAGGAAGGCTGGCTGTGCCGCAATACGGGCATCAACCCCTTTACTACTGAAGGCAAAAAGACCGTTTCTTTCGAAATCGCCGAAACCCTGCATTGGGAAGTGCCCGATGTGCTCGTGACCAGCGTCGGCGACGGTAACATCATTGCCGGCGTCTATAAGGGCTTCTGGGATTTGCTGCAATTAGGCTGGATAGAGCGGATTCCGCGCCTTGTTGGTGTACAAGCTAGTGGATGTGCGCCTTTGGTCGAAGCCTGGAAGACGGGCGCTAACGCCGTGGATATGGAACCGATTCAGACGCATACAATCGCCGACAGCATTGTCGCCGCGCTCCCGCGCGATCGCGCCAAAGCGCTGCGTGCCGTCCGCCAAACCGATGGCGCTTTTGTCGCGGTCAGCGACGAAGAGATTCTGGAGAGCATTCCCCAGTTGGCGCGTCTGACGGGCGTCTTTGCCGAACCTGCCGCCGCTGCGTCTTTCGCCGGCGCCCATCGTGCTGTAAAATCAGGCGTGATTCATCCCGAAGAAAGTGTGGCGCTGCTCATCACCGGAAATGGTCTGAAAGACATCAGGAGCGCACAAAGCGCGGTGTCCGGCGGCCAGCGTGTCCCGCCCGATCTGGAAGCGATTCGCAAAATCTTACACCCATGAAACCACGATATTCGATCGTCGCGCCGATCTATAACGAAGAAGGCAATATCCACGACTTGTATGAGCGTATCTGCAAGGTCATGGATACGACCGGCGACGCTTGGGAACTGGTCCTGGTGAACGATGGCAGCCGCGATCGTTCCCCCCAACTGATGGAGGAGCTGGCCGTAAAAGACCCGCGCGTCAAGACCGTGCATTTCGCCCGCAACTTCGGCCATCAGACGGCCGTCACGGCGGGCATTGATTACGCGCAGGGCGCGGCTGTCGTCCTCATCGACGCCGATCTGCAAGACCCGCCCGAAGTCATCCTGGAGATGATCGAACGCTGGAAAGCAGGGTATCACGTGGTTTACGCGGTGCGTGAAGCGCGCAAGGGCGAAAGCTGGTTCAAGATTTACACCGCCAAGCTGTTCTACCGCATCGTCTACCGCATTACCGACGTGCAGATCCCGCTCGACACAGGCGATTTCCGGCTCATGGACGAAAAAGTGGCCGACGTGCTGCGGCGCATGCCCGAGCATAACCGCTTCATTCGCGGTATGACCAGTTGGATTGGCTTCCGTCAGACCGGCGTTTTTTATGTGCGCGAGGCGCGGCATTGGGGCGAAACCAAATACCCCCTGCGCAAGATGGTGCGCTTCGCGCTCGATGCCATCACCAGTTTTTCCTATTTCCCGCTGCAAATTATGCTCTCCTTCAGCCTGCTGTTGGGTACGCTGGCGGTGCTGGCCGTGCCCATTATCTCGCTGCTGCGCCTGATCGTCGGGCCGGAATTTTTGGGCGGGCAGGTGACGACGATTGCGCTGCTGCTGCTGCTGTCATCCTTCCAGTTGTTTTTCCTGTTCATCATGGGGCAGTATGTCGCCCGCATTTACGACGAAGTGCGCCGCCGTCCGCTCTACGTCGTGGCGCGCGCCACCGGCTTTGAGGCCCACGACCCGGCGCGCCGTCTGGCCCAGCAGCGTGCAGACCTTTCGCCCGAAGCCCGCGCCCCCGAACAATCCCTGGAGGAAAACAGCAATGGCTGAGGACGATACGCAGTCGCGGATGCAGCTTTACCGCGAACTGGTGCTGCGCTATGAAAAGCTCGACGAAGAGATTGACGCTTTCATCGCTAAACACGGCAGCGTCGACCAGATGGCTACGTCGTACCTGGCGAAGTACCGCGCGCTCGCCCGCCAGCGCGAAGACCTGCAAAACGAGATGCGCTTTTTGGAGCGCCAGTTGAAATTAGATGATGACCAGACGACCTGACCGCCCATGACAGAAAGAGGTTTTTTTCGGTGAACATCGGCCCCACTTTTGAAGAAATGCTCCATCCACACACGATTGCCCCGGATGTGCGCCAGCGGGCGCTGGCAGCCCTCAAGGCCAACCCGCTCGACCCCGTGAATCTGTTTAACATCACCTGGCGCGACGCGCACGACGAGGTGTATCACGTCGTTTTGCCCAAAGGCTTAACCGGTGTAGACGCTAACATCGTCGTGATTTACGGCAAGGAGTTCCCGTCTGGCAGCCACAAGGTCGGCGCGGCTTATTCCTGCCTGCTGGAAAAAACGCTCTTCGGCGAAGTCAACCCGGAGACTGATACGCTCGTCTGGCCTTCGACAGGCAATTACGGCATCGGCGGTGCCTGGGTCGCCGGGCGCATGGGCTGCAAAAGCCTCGTCATTCTCCCCGAGGGCATGAGCCGCGAGCGCTTCGAACGTATCGAAAGCTACGGCTCCGGCATCATCAAGACTGTCGGCTCCGAAAGCAATGTCAAAGAGATTTACGACGAGACGCACCGCCTGCGCGCCAGCAGCCCCCACATCCGCATCCTCAACCAGTTCGCCGAGATGGGCAACTACCGCTTTCACTATCATGTGACGGGCAACACTGTAGCCGAACTCGCGGGCGATCTAAAAGCGCGCGGCGTAGGGGCCGGGCACATCTCGGCTTTCGTCTCGGCGATGGGCAGCGCCGGCACGATTGCGGCGGGCGATCGCCTCAAACAACTCTGGCCGACACTCAAAATTGTCGGCCTGGAGCCGATTCAGTGCCCCACGCTCTACAACAACGGCTACGGCGCGCATGATATTCAGGGCATTGGTGACAAGCATGTCACCTGGATTCACAACGTCTGGAATACCGACGCCATGATGTGTATCGACGATCTCGACTGCAAAAAAGTCCTGCAAGTCATTTCTGACGAAAAAGGGCAGGCCGCCATCATCAAACGTTACGCGGTAGACGCGGCACAGATGCAGATGCTCGGCAGCCTGTTCGGCATCAGCGGCATGTGCAACCTCATCGGCGCTATCAAAACCGCCAAATATTACAACATGGGCAAGGACGATGTGATCGTCACCGTCGCCACCGATTCGCTCGATCGTTATCATTCCGTCATGCACAGCATGAACGAATGCTACGGCCCGGTGGACGAGGTGATGGCGGCGGTGCGTGTGGAAAGCCTTTTGCACGGCGCGCATATCGACTGGATTATGCCCGGCACGCACGAAGCGCGCACCCGCTGGCATAACCTGAAGTACTATACCTGGGTCGAACAGCAGGGCAAATCTGTGCAGGAACTCGACGCCCAGCGCGATCCCGCCTGGTGGCAGCAGCATCAGAGGCTTGTCCCCGAAATGGACGCCCGCCTCAAAGCGCTGCGCTGAAGTTGAGGCGATAGACACAGGGCATAGCCGCTGGCTGTGCCCTTTTTTATTGCCGAAAAATCCATTCTTAATCGCGGGTGCTGTTAATCACGCCCCCTTTGGCAGTATCATCAGTGTATCCGTTCACAATAAGTTTTACGTGAAACCCCATGTATCCCGAAGACCGTGTGCTGGTCGGCGTCGTCAACAGTCTCCGCGACCTCAAATTTGCCCGCGATGACCATTGGTATCGTATCCCGCAGCAGCAGCTTCCCAACGGCGTCTACGCCGAGTATATCGCCCTCTTTCTCAGCGGCCCGGTCTTCAAAGAGCGCAGCGGCGGGGTTCACTATTTCGCGGCCAAACGCGGCGTCGAGCTGGCCTACCGCCGCGATTTGCTGCCGCAGCAGCCGCGCCATCGGCGCGCACATGAGGTATACTATAAGGTGCAGTTGGACGCTCTGCGCGACAAACAACCCCCGGTGTTGAACCCGACGCGGCGCAGGTTTGCCTTCGTCTACACCACCTGGGATCGCTTCGTACAAGCGCAGACTGTCGCCGATCTGTACAGCGCGCACGACTACTACGTTGACCGCCTTTATCACGCCCTGCGCAGCCGCCATGTGGCGCTCACCCGCACCTGGGACGCCCAGCGCCGCGAAACCGGCAGCGCGCCCCAGCTTCGCATCCTGTGCCAGAACGGCACCGTGATTGCTTCCGTCAACCAGCACGAGGGGCAGATTTTTTTGGATAGCGGCCAACCAGACGATATGATTCTGGCGCGTATTCTCGCCGCTGTCACCCAGCAGGGCGGGCCGGCTTTACTTAATATCCCTTTGGAAGGTGAGCCTTAAATGTTGGTAATTCATGGAACCATCGTGACCTGGGGCAGCCCCAACCGCCTCTTGCCTGACCACGCCATTCTGATCGACGATGGCGTGATTCGTGCGCTCGGCCCGACAGACGACTTGCGCCGGCAGTATCCCCAGCAAGAAACGCTCGACGCGCGCGGCCAGCTCGTGATGCCCGGCAATATCTGCGCGCACACCCATTTTTACGGCGCTTATGCCCGTGGCATCGCCATCCCCGGCGACGCGCCCAAAAACTTCCCCGAGATCTTGCGGCGCCTCTGGTGGCCGCTCGATAAAGCGCTCGACAAAGACGCCGTGCGCCTCAGCGCGCTGGTTTCGCTGGTGGACGCCGTCAAACACGGCACGACGACGCTCATTGACCATCACGCCAGCCCGAATTGTATCGACGGTAGTTTGGACATCATCGCGCAGGCCGTCAATCAGGCCGGGCTGCGCGCGGTGTTGTGCTACGAAGTGACCGACCGCGACGGCATGGACAAGGCCCACGCCGGCATTGTCGAGAATCTGCGTTTCATGCGCGCCTCACAGCGTGAGCCGCGTGTGCGCGGCACCTTCGGGCTGCACGCCAGCCTGACGCTCGGCGATGACGTGCTGCGCGCCTGTGCCGACGCGCATGCCGGCGGCTTTCATATTCATGTCGCCGAACACGAGGCCGACGAAGACGACAGCCTGCGGCGCAGCGGCCAGCGCGTCGTGCAGCGCTTGCAGGCTTTCGGCATCTGGAATGACAGCACCATCGCGGCGCACTGCGTGCATATTAACGATCAGGAACGCGATCTGCTGCGCGAAAAAGGCGTCTGGGTGACCCACCAGCCGCGCTCCAACATGAACAACGCCGTCGGCGCGATGGCCTTTGACACCTTTATGGCGCAGGGTATGAAAGTGTGTCTGGGCAACGACGGCTTCAGCAACAATATGTGGGCAGAATGGAAGGCCGCCTATCTGCTCCACAAAGTCACCCATCGCGATCCGCGCCGGGCAGACGGTTATGCTGTGGCAGCAATCGCCCAGCGGAATAATGCCGCGCTGGCACAGGTCTTTTTCCCGGAGAAGCGTATTGGCCAATTGACCGAAGGCGCCCAGGCCGATATGATTTTTGTAGATTATCATCCGTTTACACCGCTGACGGTCGATAATCTGCCCTGGCATATCCTGTTTGGCTTCGAAGCGTCGATGGTGACGACGACCATTGTCGATGGTGTCGTCCTGATGCGTGATCGCCAGCTTTTGACCCTCGATGAGGCTGCTATCGCCGCCGAAGCGCTGGCCTTAGCGCCGGGCGTCTGGGAACGTTACACTCTGAACGCGAAAGCGGTCTTATAATGCTATTTAGAGGATAAAAACATCGATGACCAGTGAAAAAGAACCGATGGTGATGCGTGTCGCTGTGCTGGGCGGCA
Organism: Chloroflexota bacterium; assembly: GCA_013388745.1. Classification (GTDB taxonomy): domain Bacteria; phylum Chloroflexota; class Anaerolineae; order Aggregatilineales; family Phototrophicaceae; genus JACAER01. Next base: position 154,923 of record JACAER010000017.1, on the reverse strand, counting down.
CAGGCAAAGAGGGTTCCGGGCTGGCCGTGCGCTGGGCGCTGCATGGCTACCGTGTCATTATTGGCTCGCGCAGCGCCGAAAAAGCAGCAGCGCGCGCCGCAGAACTTAACGCCCAGTTGGGGGGCGATTATCTGACCGGCATGCATAATGTTGAAGCCGCTAAGGCCGCCAGCTTGGTGGTGTTGAGCGTGCCCTATGACGCCCACCGCGACACCATCGAAAGTGTGCGCGATTATCTGGAGGGTAAAGTATTCGTTGATCTGACTGTGCCGCTCAACCCGCCCCATGTGCGCGTAGTACATGTACCCCAGGGGCTGGCGGCAGCGCTCGAAGCCCAGGCCTATCTTGGTGAGGGCGTGCGGGTTGTCGCGGCGTTCCAGAATGTCAGCGCCGAAAAGCTCAAAGACCCGGAGACGGTTGTCGCCTGCGACGTCTTGATCTGTTCCGACGATGAACACGCCAAAAACGATGTCATGCAGCTTGCCAGCGCCGCCGGCATGCGCGGGATTGACGCGGGGCCGCTGGCCAATGCCGTCGCAGTTGAGGCTTTGACACCCGTGCTGCTGTATATTAACAAACGCTACAAGGTCAAAGGCGCCGGTATCCGCATTACCGGCATTGAACAGGATAAAGCTTGAGCAGCACCGAAGCGGTGACTTTGACCGCCACAGCTTTACCCGGCCTGCCGCTCGTGCAGCCGGGCGATAATCTGGTGGAGATCATTCTGGCGGGCGTGGCGCGCGCCGGTTTGACCCTGCAAACCGGCGATGCCTTGGTTATCGCCTCTAAAATTGTCTCCAAGTCTGAGGGCCGCTTTGTCGATCTCTACACCGTGCAGCCGACCAGCGAAGCCCAGCGTCTCGCCACAGAAACGCACAAGGACGCCCGCATTGTGCAGTTGGTGCTGGACGAAAGCCGCGCGCTTTCGCGCACAGCCCCCGGTGTGCTTGTCGTGACACATCGGCTGGGCTTTACCAGCGCCAATGCCGGTATCGACCAATCGAATGTCGAGCATGGCGATACCCGTGTGTTGCTGCTGCCGCACGATCCCGACGCTTCAGCCCAGCGCATCCGCCAAGGCTTGCGCGCGGCGGCAGGCGTGGATGTCGGCGTCATTATCAGCGATTCGCACGGCAGACCGTTTCGTGTCGGCAACGTCGGCGTGGCGATCGGTGTCGCCGGCATGCCGGCGGTACTCGATTTGCGCGGCCGTCCTGATCTGTTCGGGCGGCATCTTAAGATCAGTATTCAGGCTTATGCTGATCTGGTGGCCTCGGCGGCCCATCTGCTGACAGGCGAGGCCGACGAAGGGCGTCCGGTGGTGCTGCTGCGCGGCTTGCGCTTCGCTCCGCTGGCGGGTACGGCCGCAGAATTAAACCGCCCGCCAGAGATGGATTTGTATCGTTAATGCGCCTGGCGCAAAAGGGAACTATATTTATTATAAGATGACAATTTTTGACCTGCAAACCCCTGTTCTGGAGACCATCCGCCAGCGGCGCTCATTGCGGCGCTACCGTCCCGATCCTGTCGCGCGCGCGGTGATCGAGACGCTGTTGAACGCGGCCATCTGGGCGCCATCGGCGCACAATCGCCAGCCCTGGCGTTTCGCCGTGATCGTCGAAGCGGCGCCTAAGCAGCGGCTGGCGCGGGCGATGGGCGCGCGTCTGCGCCATGATCTGCAAGCCGATGATGTCCCCGAAGACGTGATCGCCGCCGACGTAGCGCGTTCCTATCAGCGCCTGACAGGCGCGCCGGTGCTGATTATGCTGTGCCTCTCGATGGTCGATATGGATATGTACGCCGATGCGCCGCGCGCGCAGCATGAGGCCGTGATGGCCGCCCAGAGCGTGGCCATGGCCGGGCAAAATCTCATGCTGGCGGCCCATGAATTGGGGCTGGCCACCTGCTGGATGTGCGCGCCGCTGTTTTGCCCCGATGTGGTGCGCGCCGCGCTGGAACTCCCCGACGATTGGCAGCCGCAGGGCGTGATTACCCTGGGTTATGCAGCGCAGGAGCGCACCAAAACGCGCCATCCGCTGGAAAAGAGCGTCCTGTGGCGCTAGATTCCCGGAAAAACGTCGTGGCCCTCGTGGGCGGCGTCGGCGGCGCAAAGCTGGCCCACGGACTCGCGCAGATTCTCGCGCCGGAACAGCTCACCATTATCGTCAACACCGCCGATGACTTTGATTTGTACGGCTTGCGCATTTGCCCGGACAGCGACACCATTATGTATACACTCGCCGGATTGGTCGATAAAAGCAACGGCTGGGGAATCGGCGGCGATACGACGCATATGCTCGGCGCACTGCGGCGTTACGGTCAGGACACCTGGTTCCGTCTCGGCGATCAGGATATGGCGACGCATGTGCTGCGCACATCCTGGCTGCGCGCGGGCTGCACACAGACGCAAGTGACAGCGCGGTTGGCGGCGGCGCTCGGTGTGCGCCCCCAAATTCTCCCCATGAGCGATGAGCCGGTGGCGACTCTCATCGACACGGTTGAATATGGTGAACTGGCTTTCCAGCACTATTTTGTGCGCTACCGCTGGCAGCCGACGGTCAAAGGCCTGCGCTACGTGGGCGCAGAGCAGGCCCGGCTGACGCCTCAGGTCACCGCCGCCTTAGCGAAGGCCGACGTGATTCTGATCGCCCCCTCGAATCCCTGGCTCTCCGTCGCCCCCATTCTGGCGGTGCCGGGCATGCGCGCGGCGCTCGTGGCGCGCCCCATCCCGCGCGTGGCCGTGACACCCATTATCGCCGGCCAGGCCGTCAAAGGCCCGGCCGCCAAGCTGATGGTCGAACTCGGCTACCTACCCTCAGCGGCCGCAGTGGCCGCCTATTATGGCGACCTGATTAACGGTTTTGTGTACGATAAGCGTGATTCCGGTTTGAGTTTTCCGGCTTTGCGTGCTGTGGCGCTGGATACATGGATGCAAAGTGAAGGGGATCGTGTCATTTTAGCCCGCGAGATACTGACGTGGATTGAGGGTTTTTAAGATGAGCGTTTGGGTGATTATCCCCATCAAGCCCTTAAAGCAGGCCAAAAGCCGTCTGGCTTCGGTCATTACCCCCGAACAGCGGCAGCAGTTCGCGCAGGCCTTACTGCGCAATACCCTGGAGACGGTCCAGGGCGTGCCGCAGATCACCGGCACGCTGGTTATCAGCCGCGACAGTAAGGCGCTGGCCATCGCCCGCGAATACAAGGCCTTTACAGTCATGGAAAGCGGCGCGCCAGAACTGAACGCGGCCCTGATGCGTGCCGCGCAGGTCGTCAGCGGTTGGCGCGCCGACGCCGTGCTGGTGCTGCCCGCCGATCTGCCGCTTATTACGCGCGAGGACATCAGCGCCATCATTGATCTGGGGCGCGATTATCGCTCAGTCGTGATCGCGACCGATGAGCATGAGGACGGCACCAACGCCCTCATGACACGCCCACCCGGCATGTTCGCTTATGCCTATGGCGCGGGCAGTTATCAGCGCCATATGGCCCTGGCGCGCGCAGCCGGCGCCGCCGTAAAAGTCTATCATTCTGAACGCCTGATGCTGGATGTAGATTTGCCCGAAGACCTGGAACGTTATATCCGGCTCACCTCCACCAATGGCTCCGCCAGGCACAGCCTGTTTAAGCCACTGCCGGATAACGCCAAGTGACCATTGTACGAAATACAGGGAATGCCCCTGCTGCTTTTTAAGGAGTTAAATAATGCCTGATCGTGTAGCCCTTTATTTGCAGGACGCCCATCCGCTGGCCGATGCCATCAGCTACGTGCAGTATGCCGAGTCGCGCGGCTTTGAGGCCGTCTGGCAGGCGGAAAGTCGTCTGGTGCGCGATGCGATCGTGCCGATGGCCGCTTTTGCGGCCACCCCCAACAGCATCAAGATCGGTTCGGGAGTCATCAACAACTGGACGCGCAACGCCGCCGTCATCGCCGCGACCTACCTGACGCTGGATGACCTCGCGCCTGATCGCATCCTCTGCGGCATCGGCGCCTGGTGGGATCCGCTGGCCTCGAAAGTCGGCATTAAGCGTGATAAGCCGCTGCTGGCGATGCGCGAGGTCGTGACGGTAGTGCGGGCCCTGCTCCACCGCGAACGTGTGACCTTTCATGGCGAGTTCGTGCATCTGACCGATGTTGAATTGGACGTCGTGCATGGGCGCAAAGAGCCGCGCCACGTCCCGATTTATATCGGCGCAACAGGAATGCAGATGATGAAATTGACGGGCGAAATCGCCGACGGCGTGGTGCTGAACTATCTGGTATCGCCCCAATACAACGAGACGGCGCTGGAACAATTGGACGCCGGCGCGAAGGTCGCGGGGCGCAAACTCGACGCTATTGATCGCCCACAGTTGGTCGTCTGTTCGGTCGATCACGATCGCAAAAAAGCGCTCGACGGCGCGCGCAAACTCGTCACCCAGTATTTGGGGCAGCAGCCGCACATCATGAAAGCCAGCGGCGTCAGCCAGGATTTGCTCGATGAGATCGGCCAGGTGTTGACGTGGCCCGCCACCGAAGAACAGATCGAAGAGGCCATGCGCCTCGTGCCGGACGATGTGGTACAGATGATTACGGCTTCGGGCACGCCAGACGAAGTCAAACGTAAAGTGCGCGAATATGTGGCCCACGGCGCGACCTGCCCGATCCTCTATCCCTTGGGGCCGGATGTGCGCCTGATGATCGATACTTTCGCCAACGGCTATAATTAGTGCATCCCTATGCGCCGGACGCGCCTGTCTGTTGCGCTTCACAGGCAGGCTGCTTCCTGATTTTTGTGAATGTGGTACACTCCCCGCCATGAAATTCACCAAAGACGATTCGCGACCACAGACGCTCACGGCCTGGCTGCTCTGCTGCGCGCTGGCAGGCGGTGTGTTCCTTGTCTATGCCCTGGCCTCGCTGGCGGCGGGGCACGGCCAATATGTGCTGCCGCTGGATGATGTCTACATTCATTTTCAGTATGCCAAACAGATAGCCGCCGGGCAGCCCTTTGTCTACAATCCCGGCCAGCCGCCAACATCAGGCGCGACCAGCTTTTTGTACCCCTTTGCGCTGGCGCTGGGTTATGCGCTCGGCTTTCAAGGGCTGAATTTGAGTGTATGGGCGTTGGCTGTGGGCGCGCTGGCGCTGGCGGGTTCAGCGTGGCTGGTGTATCGGCTGGCGCGCGCCCGCAGCGTTTCTTATGCTTTGGCGCTGTGGGGCGCGGCCCTGTTTGTGCTGACAGGCGCCATCTCATGGCATTTCATGAGCGGCATGGAAACAGGGTTGGTCATCCTGTTCACATTGTGCACACTCTATGCTTTTTTGCGCGACGACACGCGCGGCCTGGGACTGGGCGGGGCGCTGCTGGCCCTGACACGACCCGAAGGCGGCATTCTGGCGCTGATCGCGGCGGGGCTGCTGGCGCTCAAAGCTCCGAAAACACCCCGCTGGCAAGAACGCCGCTGGCTGCTGCTGCCCCTGCTGGCGTTTGGCGTGCAGCCATTGGTCAATCTGCTCCTGACCGGTTCATTGGTCGCCACAGGCAATCAGGCCAAATCGCTTTTCGGTATGCTGCCCTTTTATTGGGATGTGGTCAGCGCGCGTATCCTCGAAAACTTCGCGCGCATATGGGGGGAATTTGCCACCGGGCTGAGTCCGCGCGAAGGAATGTATCTGCCCTTGGGGATATCGCTGCTGGCGTTCGTGGGAGGGGGGAACCTGCTGCGCGCGCCCGGCACCCGCTGGACTGCGCTGCTGCTGCTCGGCTGGCTGCTGGCGGGCACAGCCGCCGTAGCGACGCTCGACCCGGCCTTCTGGCATTTTAAGCGCTATCAAATGCCGCTCCTGGCGTTGTTCTTTCCGCTGGCACTGTGGGGCGCGAGGGTGTTCTTCCTGACTGAAGAATCAGTTTCGCCTCAAAAACGCCGCCAAACCCGGCTTTTTTTGCGTGCACCGGCGATCACGGGCAGCGTTGTCCTGCTGCTGCTGGCGCTGTGGACAGGCGCGAATTTCCTGCGTTATTATGCGCTGAATGTGTCTTACGTCTATGCGCAGCCCCTGCAAATGGCGCGCTGGTTGCAGACCAACACGCCGCCCGACGCGACAGTGGCCGTGCATGATGTGGGCATGATGCGCTACATCGGCGCGCGCACGACGATTGATATGGTCGGGCTGACCACGGCGGGCGCGGCGGATGCCTGGCGCAGCGGTCCCGGCGCGCTGGCCGAATTTTTGCTCCTCACGCGCCCGGATTACATCGCGGCTTATACTTCGGCGCGCGGCCTGAGCTATCTGGCCGATACGGCGCTCTACAACAACGGGCGCGCCCTCATCGAATTCCCCGTGACGGTCGAGATGTCCGCGAATGTGGCTTTGGCGGCGGAAGCGCCAGAGGTCACGCAGGGCATTTTTCAGCCGCAGTGGACGTTGATCGACAACATGCGCCTGGCTTATGCGGCACGGCTTCTCCCTGCCCTGGCTGTGCCTGTCGTCAATGTCGCTGATCTGGCCAGCGAAGCGCGGGTCAATTACCGCTCCTTCAACAGCCAGCGCTTGCCCGGTTTTGCCAGCGAAGCCTATGAGCTGCCGTATACCATTTGTCCACAGAATTTCTGTATCGCCCCGCTGGATGGGGGACGCCTCATCAACGGCGAAGAATCCTTCGCCCTGCATTTGCCCGCAGGGGATTGGACCAACGGCGCGGTGCTGGTGTCGCGGCTGCACCCCCGTGACGCCGCAACATTTGATGTTTACCTGAACGATAGGCTGCTGGGCACGCGCTGGCTTCCCGCGCTGCCCGGCCAATGGCTGGACGTGCCGACCTATATCCCTGCCGCTGCGCTTGCTGTGCGTCCGCTGCGCATCCGTATCGTGCCGCATGTGCCCGGCGGCTACTATATGCCCTATCAGCACTGGTTGTATCCCGCGCCACCATTTGAATTTGTGACTGGTGAGCCTATAGTGACTTATCAGGCGGGCGGAATCGCGCTCATGGCGGCTGATATTGAAGTCAACCGGGCGCAGCTTACCGCCCATTTGATCTGGCAAACGCCGGGCACTGCGCAGGGTGATTACATGGTTTTTGTGCATGTCTACGGCGATACGCAGCAGCCGCCGCTGGCGCAGTACGACGCGCGTCCGGGCGCGGGCGTCCTGCCACCCGGCAACTGGCTGCCCGGCGCGCTGCGCGAGACGCTGCGCCTGGATTTGAATGGACTGGCGGCAGGACAGTATCAGGTTGCCATCGGCCTCTATGACGCGGTAACATTGCACAATTTGCAACCCGATACGGGCGGTGATGCGCTCGGACGGCTGTTTATTGCTGAAATCGAAGTTCCTTGAGTGTGTAGTGTCATGGACGAGCATAAAGTAGTTTACGAAGCGATTTTAGCGGCGCAGCAGCAGGGTGAACCCGCAGCGCTGGCGACGGTGATCAACGTGGCGGGCAGTGTGCCGCGTCATACGGGCAGCAAGATGCTTGTGCGTGCCGATGGCTCGATTGTCGGCACGGTGGGTGGCGGCGCGCTGGAGCAGTTGGTGATTAAAGAGGCGCTGGCGGCACTGAGCGACGGTCAGACGCGCGCGCCCAGTTTTCGCCTGAACGATCTGAAGGACGGCGATCCTGGCATTTGCGGCGGCAGCGTGCAGGTCTTTATCGAGCCGCTGCAAGTGCCCGCTACCCTGCTGGTGATCGGCGGCGGGCATGTGGGGCGCGCGCTGGTCGAACTCGGCAAATGGTTGGGCTACCGTGTGCTGCTGAGCGATGATCGCCCGGAGTTCTGCAACGCGCAGTATGCGCCGGGGCTGGACGGGTATATAATTTGTGTGCCGGCTGAAATCACGCAGCGTGTCCCCATTCACGCACGCACCTATGTGGCGGCGGTCACGCGCGGAATGCCGCTAGACATGAACTTAATTCCTGCGCTGCTGACCACCGATGCGCCTTACATTGGCCTGATCGGCAGCCGGCGGCGTTGGGCGCTGACGGCGAAGGCGCTCAAAGCCGAAAAAGGGCTCACCGACGCCCAGTTGGCGCGGGTGCGCGCGCCCATTGGCCTCGAATTGCAGGCCGAAACGCCCAAAGAGATCGCCATCAGCATCATGGCCGAAATCACCATGCTGCGGCGCGGCGGCGACGGCCAGCCGATGAAATGGATGGGCGAGGTCCAAGAAGCGCAGGGCGAGCCGCAGCGCTGACTAACCTGCCCGCTTTGCCTTCTTAATACGATACGAACCGCCCAAAAGTGTACTAGAGCGATTTGTGGACGACCGATGTGAAAATTCTTTGTGTATCCGATACGGTGATGCAGCAGATGGAAAGCGCGGCTAATTTGCGGCGGCGCTATGCCGATATTGATCTGGTGCTAAGCTGTGGCGATCTGCCCGCGACGTATTTGGATTTTATCACCTCGATCTTGAACGTGCCGCTCTATTATGTGCGCGGCAACCACGACGAACGCTACTTTGACGAACCGCCCGGCGGCGAAGACCTGCATGGGCGTGTGCTGACATTTCAGGGCGTGTCATTCGCCGGCCTCGAAGGTTCGATCCGCTACAACGACGGCGCGATTCAATACAGCGACACCGATATGCTGGCGCAGGTGGTCAAAATGGCGCCGCAGCTCAAGTTCCGTCAACTCCGCTTTGGACGGGGTGTCGATGTACTCGTCACGCACGCGCCGCCTAAAGGCATTCACGATCAGAAAGATTTGCCGCATAACGGCCTGAGCGCGTTTTTGCGCTTCATGGAGTGGTATCGCCCGCGTTATCTGCTGCACGGTCACGTGCATACCTACGATCGCCGCGATGTCACCAAAACCCAGTATCAGGACACCCTTGTCCTGAACATCAACCCGGTCATGCTCCTCGAAGTCGAAGCGCTGACCCGTGGATAACCCGATTGCCGAGATTCTGGCGCAGATCGCCAGTCCTGATCCGCGCAAGCGGGCGATTGCCCTGGCCGTGGCCGGGCGTTTGCGTCTGCATCCCCTGCTGGATCGCATGATTATGGCGCTCGATGATAAAGACGCCGACGTGCGCGCGACAGCCGCGTGGGCGCTCGATTTGTTGGGCAGTCCGGTGAGCGTGCCCGCGCTGGTCAAGGCGCTGTACGACGCTTCCTTCAGCGTTCGTTCTAATGCCGGTTGGGCGCTGGTGCATCTCGGCCAGCGTATGACCGCCCACATGGTTGTGCCCGATGTCGTCGATGTGCTGCGCGACCTGCGCCATGCCGAAGCGCGCCACATGGCCTATCTGGTGATCATGCGCATCGGCGGCGAAGACGCCCAGCGCGCCATTGCGCTCTACTGGAAGTGACCCGCGACCCATATCGCTATCTCCTGTATTTTGGTTAAAATGAAACTACCTTGCATATCCCGGAAAGGATTTTTCGGTGAAAGCACTGACTCGGATCCCGGCCATTCTGCTGCTGCTGGCTGTTGGCATCATTCTTGGTCTGCTGCTCGGCCAACTGCTGCCGCGCGACCTCCTCAGCATGATCAGCGGCGGCGGCACGCTGGGCAGCCGTGCGACAGTCATTCTGGAGCGCGTGCAGGCGCTCGCGCAGTTAACCACCATACGCTATAACTATTCGCTTATGGTGACCAGTTCGCGCGACATGCCCCCGCTTCTGGCCGGCTTGTACGGCGAATCGCTGTCCTTCGTCGCTGTCGGGCATGTCACAGCAGGCGTTGATCTCGCCCTGCTGCAAGCCAAAGACATCGTGGAGCAAAACGGCATCTTGGTGATTACCCTGCCGCCGCCGGCCCTCCAAGACTGTTTTTTGGACGAGCAGCAGTCGTATGTCGTGCGCCGCGATACCGGCCTTTTCGCTAATCCTTCGCCCGCGCTGGATAACGAGGCGCGTCGTTTTGCCATTCAGCAGTTGCGGGCGGCGGCCCTTGAGGCCGACATTTTAGCCAGCGCGCAGCAGCAGGCTGTCACTGCCGTCACCCAGTTGGCGCAGGCTTTCGGCCAGGCCCAGGTGCAGCTGAACAGCACGCCGCCCGACCCCAACGCGCCGCTGCCGCTGACTTGTGGGTAGGCAAAGCAAAATTTGTTACTATAAGACGCAGTGACCTGATATGAGGTGGACAGGGTAAAGTTGCGATGTGGAATCGCTATTTTAGCGTAACAACGCTGGCCGAAGCGCTCGAACTGCTCGACAGGCATCGTGAAAAAGCGCGTATCGTCGCCGGCGGCACCGATATCATTATCGAAATGGAACGCGGGCAGCGCCCGGATGTAGACGCGCTCATCGATATTTCGCGCGTGCCCGGCCTGGACGAGATCGTGATGCGCGGCGACGCCATTCATATGGGCGCGCTGGTGACGCATAATCAAGCGGTCGCCAGCCCCTTGATTGTCGAACGTGCGCTGCCGCTGGCACAGGCGGCGTGGGAAGTCGGCGCGCCGCAGATTCGCAACCGCGCCACGATCGCCGGCAATCTCATTACAGCCTCTCCCGCCAACGACACCATCACGCCGCTCATGGCCCTCGGCGCAGAAGTCACACTGACCTCGCTGCAAGGTGAGCGCACCGTCCCGCTCTCGACCTTCTACACCGGCCTGCGCCGCACCGTGCTGCGCCCCGACGAGCTGCTGACGGCGATCTCGTTCCCCGCCCTCGGCGAAAATGAGCGCGGCATTTTTCTCAAATTAGGCCTGCGGCGCGCGCAAGCCATCAGCGTCGTCAACGTCGCCGTCGTGCTGAGTCTCGACGCCGCAGGCGTAACACGCGCGGCCCTGGCGCTTGGCAGTGTCGCGCCCACGATTATTCGTGTCCCACAGGCCGAGTCCGCGCTTGTCGGTCACCAACTGACGCCGGAAGTGATCGCCGAAGCGGCCCGTCTGGCGGCGGAAACCCCCACCCCGATTGACGATGTGCGCAGCACCGCCGCCTATCGTACCGAGATGATCCGTGTGCTGCTCAGGCGCGCACTGGCAGCGCTGGCAGCCAATCAGCAGCGGCAGCATTTTCCCCACAAACCGGCTATGCTGTGGGGCGGGGCCCACGGTGTCGGACATCTGTCCGCCAGCATCGAACATCAGCCGGGCACGCCAATCGAAACGACGATCAACGGCCAGCGCATGACGATCAACAGCGGCCACGAAAAAACGCTGCTGCGCTTCTTGCGCGAAGACGCCCATTTGCCCGGCACCAAAGAGGGCTGCGCCGAAGGCGAATGCGGCGCCTGTACCGTGTTTTTGGATGGCGCTGCGGTCATGGCCTGCATGGTGCCGGCCCCGCGCGCGCACGGCGCACAGATCGTTACTATCGAAGGACTGGCCGAAGGCGAACGCCTGCATCCGATTCAAGCCGCCTTTATCCAACACGGCGCGGTGCAGTGCGGCTACTGTATTCCCGGTTTTCTGATGGCCGGCGCCAAGCTTCTGGAAGAACATCCCCATCCGACAGTGGAGCAGATACAACAGAGCATCAGCGGCAACCTCTGCCGCTGCACTGGCTATTATAAGATTGTCCAGGCGTTTCAGAACGCACATCAGCAGCAAGAAGAAGGAGTGCAGTAGACATGGCATTTAACAAACAAGCAGAACAGGAACGGAAAAAAGGTACCGCGCTGCTGCCCGCGATGGGCTTCATTCTGATCGTGGCCTTTGGGGTGATCGCCTGGTTCACCTCGGCCCCTATCCGCGATTTTCTCGATTCGCGGCTGGGCGCCAACCTGAGCGGCCCCGAAATGCAGTTTGTTGTCGGTCTGACGGTGTTTCTAGCGCTGTTAATGGTCTCATGGCTGGTTTACGCCATCGCCGCGCCGCGCAAACGCGATGATGTCAAGGACGCCGACCTGATGAAGGAACGCAAGGCCGCCCAGGCCGAAAAAGACGCGCGTAAGGCGCGCCGCCGCAAGCTCAAGCACGATATGCGTAAATAGCTCAGCCCGGCGCTGATTGTTGAGGGATGCGTGTGACAAATCATGAGAGTATCGCCGTTGGACACACTGTCAAACGGATTGATGCGCTGGGCAAGGTAACCGGAACCACCCCTTACCCCGGCGACATCGATATGCAAGGGCAGCTCTGGATGAAGCTGCGTTACAGCGAACGGGCGCACGCCCGCATCGTCGCCGTCGATACCCGCGCCGCCCAGGCGCTGCCCGGCGTAGTGCGCGTTTTCACCGCTAAAGACGTTCCGGTTAACGAGTACGGCCTCATTATCCGCGATCAGCCCGTCCTGTGCGGCCCCGGCAGCGCCAAACCCGGCGCGGATATTGTGCGCTGCTACGCCGATTACGTGGCGGCGGTCGTGGCCGAAAACGAAAGCATCGCCGCGGCGGCGGCCAGGCTGATTCAGGTCGAATACGAAGATTTGCCGACCGTCTTTGACCCCGAAGCGGCCATGCGTGAAGGCGCGCCGCTGCTGCACGCCCATACACCCAACAACATCCTTTCGCACTATCGCATCCGCCGCGGCGATATGGCGGCCGGCTGGGCACAGGCCGATGTCGTCGTCGAAGGCGAATACCACACCGGTTATCAGGAACATGCCTATTTGCAGCCCGAAGCCGGCTTAGGTTATGTCGATGATCTGGGGCGCGTGACGATCATCGTCGCCGGCCAGTGGACACACGAAGATCAGGATCAGGTGGCGCACGCGCTCGGCCTGCCTGTTGAGCAGGTGCGTATCGTCTATCCGGCCATCGGCGGCGCCTTCGGCGGCCGTGAGGACATGTCGGTCCAGATCGTGCTCGCTCTCGCCGCCTATCATCTGCGCCGTCCGGTCAAGATTATCTGGAGCCGCGAAGAATCGATTCTCTACCATCACAAACGCCACCCGATCACCATTCACTGCAAATGGGGCGCGACCAAGGCCGGCAAACTGGTGGCGATGCAAGCCCGCGTCATCGGCGATGTCGGCGGCTATGCCTATACCTCCACCAAAGTGTTGGGCAACGCCAACCTGATGGTGAGCGGCCCCTACGAATGCGAAAATATGCATTTCGACACTTACGCCGTCTACACCAACAATATCCCTACCGGCGCGTTTCGTGGTTTTGGCGCGCCGCAGGCCGCCTTGGCCGCCGAAACCCAGATGAACAAACTGGCCCAAGCGCTCGCTATCGACGCCGTGGAAATCCGGCGCCGCAATGTCGTTCAGGAAGGCAGTATTTTGTCTGTCGGCACGCCGCTGCCCAAAGGCGTGTCGATGCAGCCAGTAGTCGAAGCCTGCGCGCGCGAAAGCGGCTGGTCACTGCGCGACGGCCATTTTCAGCGTGCCGCCACCACCCAGCCCGACAATCCGGCGCTGCGGCGCGGTCTCGGCTTTGCCTGCGGCTTCAAAAATGTGGGCTACAGCTTCGGCTTCCCAGAGCAAAATTGGGCGGCGATTGAATTGTACGGCAGCGCCGAAATCGAACACGTTGTTGTCCGCGCGGGCGGCGCCGATGTGGGCCAGGGCGCGCACACCGTCTTTGTGCAGATGTCGGCGGAAGCCCTGGGTGTGCCGCTGGAAAAAGTGCGCCTGATCACCCACGACACGGCCCAAACGCGCACAGCCGGCAGCGCCTCCGCCTCGCGCATGACGTTTATGACTGGCAACGCGATTCGCGGCGCGGCGGCCCAAGCGCTCGAAAACTGGCGCAACGAAGACCGTCCGGCGCTGGCGACGTATCAATACCGCCCGCCCAAAACCACCCCCTACGACCCGCAGACCGGCAAAAGCGAGCCGAATTACGCTTACGGCTACGTCGCGCAGAGTGTTGAACTCGATGTGGACATCGAAACCGGGCACATTTTTGTGCGCCGCGTGGTCTCTGTCAACGATGTCGGTAAAGCTATTAACCCGCAGTTGGTCGAAGGCCAGATCGAAGGCGCGGTCGTCCAGGCCCAGGGCTATGCTCTCATGGAGAATCTGATTTCGCGCCAGGGGCGCGTCCTCAATCCCTTCCTCTCCACCTATCTGATTCCGACAGTCCTGGACGTGCCGCCGGAGGTTAAATCGCTGATCCTGGAATACCCCGACCCAATTGGCCCGTGGGGTGCGCGCGGCGTGGCCGAAATGCCCTTTATCCCTCTCGCCCCGGCCATTATCGCCGCCTTCCACGATGCAACCGGCGTCTGGATGCACACGATTCCGCTGACTCCTGATCGGGTGGTCAAAGCGCTGCGGGAGCATGGCCTTGGCCTTCTTTAAGCGCGCTCTGGCGCTGGTACGTGGCGGCGGCGATCTCGCCAGCGGCGTGATTTATCGCCTGCATCGGGCCGGTTTTCCGGTCATTGTGACTGAACTGGAAAAGCCGCTGCTGGTCAGGCGCACCGTCAGCTACGGCACAGCGGTTTTTTCTGGCGAAATTACGGTCCAAGGCGTCACCGCCAAGCATGTCGCTTCCCTTTCTGAAGCGGCGACCATCCTCGCGCAGGACATGATCGCCGTTATAGTCGATCCCCAAGGCGAGAGCATTGTGGCGCTCAAGCCGGCCATTTTGGTGGACAGCCGCGTCGCGAAAACCAATATTGACACGATTATCGACGATGCCCCCCTGGTGATCGCCCTGGGGCCGGGTTTTAACGCCGGCGTCGATTGTCACGCCGTCATCGAGACCAATCGCGGCCATAATCTGGGGCGCGTCATCTGGCACGGTTACGCCGAGCCAGACAGCGGCGTTCCCGCCAGTATCGGTGGCATTTCCCACAGCCGTTTGCTGCGCGCCCCCACCGATGGCTTTGTCGAAGCCCTGGCCGAAATCGGCGCGGCGCTGGATGTCGGCGCACAGATCGCGCGGGTCGGCGGCCAGACCGTGAGTGCGCCGTTCGCGGGCGTCCTGCGCGGGCTGATTCACGAAGGCGTGCTGGTCACGGCCAATATGAAAATCGGCGATCTCGACCCGCGCGCCCAGCGCGAAAACTGCTTCACGATTTCCGATAAATCCCTGGCCATCGGCGGCGGCGTGCTCGAAGCCGTGTTCAGTGCGCTGCAAATTCGTCCCTATTTGACGACGGGATAGGCGTATGAAACTGCATCGAGCGCTGGAACTCACGCGCGGCGCGGTGGTCGCCTTTGTCGGGGCGGGCGGCAAGACATCGGCGCTGGTGCGGCTGGGCTACGAGCTGGCCGATATGGGCTGGCGCGTGCTGGCGACGACCACCACCCGCATCGGCCAGGATCAACTGCCGTTTTTCCCGCAGCATCTGCCCTACGATATCAACACCGACAAGCTTTCGGCGCTGCTGAACGAGCAGCGCTTTGTCTTTTTGCGCGCTGAGGTGCGCGCCGGCAAGGTCTACGGCCCCCCGCTCGACTGGTTCCCGCGCTTGCTGGACAGCAGCGATTCCGACGTGCTGCTGATCGAAGCCGACGGCGCCCGCGGACTGCCGCTGAAAGCGCCTTACGGACACGAACCCGTGATCCCCGCGGAAACTTCCCTGGTGGTGCCGGTGGCGTCGATGGCCGTTTTGGGCCAGCCGCTCGACGAAAAACATGTCTACAACGCCAGCGCCATCATCGAGCATTTTGGTTTTGTCGAGGGCAGTCGTGTGAAGTCGCCATGGGTGGCCCAGGTGCTGCGCGATGAAGCCCTGGGCCTGCGCGGCGTGCCGCCCAAAGCGCGCGTCACCGCCCTGCTCAACAGCACGCCCGCCAGTGGTTATGTGCGCGGGCGGGCGCGTTTGACCGCCCGCCTGATTCTGCGTCAGCCGCGTGTCCACAGCGTCGCGCTCGGTTCGGTGCGCGCCAGCGATCCTGTCTACGAAGTGCAGCGCAACGTCGGCGCGGTCGTGCTGGCGGCGGGCATGTCGAAGCGTATGGGGCAGATGAAAGTCCTCATGCCCTGGGCCGATGGCAAGCCCATCATCGAACATATTCTCGAACAGCTTTTGCTGGCGCATGTCGATCACATTTGTGTCGTCACCGGCAATCGCGCCCTCGATGTGGCGGCCTGCGCCGGAAAAATCGGCGCCGAAACCGTCTTCAACCCCGATTATGCCAGCAGCGAAATGCTCTCTTCGCTCAAGATTGGGCTGCGCGCTATGCCGGCACATATCGCGGCCGCCCTGGTGGTGCTGGGCGATCAACCGCGCCTCCAGCCCAAAATCGTGACGCAGGTGGTCACGGCCTACGCAGAAGGCCTCGGCGAGATTATCGCGCCCAGTTATTTAATGCGGCGCGGACATCCGATTCTGATTGACCGCCGCTATTGGCAAGAGATTCTCGCGCTGCCCGAGGACGGCGCGCCGCGCGACGTCATCAACGCCCACGCCGATCGTGTGGCCTATGTAAACGTCGATAACGACAGTGTGCTGACGGATGTCGATACGCCGCAGGATTACCAGCGCGAACGCGGTAAGGCCGGGCTGAAGGATTAACCGCTCCGATTCTATTCCTTGTCCTCTCTGGGCACGCGGTAGCCCAGCCGCCGCATGAACTGCTCGTCGCTGCGCCAGTTCTTCTGCACCGTGACATGCAGCTCCAGATAGACATCGCTGTCCAGCATCGCGCCCAATTCCTCACGCGCTTCGATACCGATCTGTTTGAGCAGCGCCCCCTGCTTGCCGATAATGATGCCTTTTTGCGAATCGCGCTCGACATAAATTACCAGGCTGATGAACGGCTTGCCCTGTTCGCGTTCTTTGTATTCCACCACTTCGACAGCCACCGAATGCGGGATTTCCTGCTCGGTGTGCAAAATGATTTTTTCGCGCACGACTTCGGCGGCGATGAAGCGCATGTTGACTTCGCTCAGTTGGTCGGCAGGGTAGTAGCGCGGCCCTTCGGGCATCTTCTCTAACAGATAGGTCACCAGTTCGGCAACCCCTTCGCCGTTGAGCGCGCTGACCAGCCACACGCTGTCAAAGTCGATCAGCGCTTTGTGCTGCGCGATCCGGGTGTCGCGTTCCGCCGCAGGGAGCGCATCCGCCTTGTTCAGCGCCAGCACCACAGGGGTATCGCCGCGCAGTGTTTTCACGGTTTCGGCAATATATTTGTCAGAAATTTGCGGTTCTTCCGAGACATCCAGCACCCAGAGCACGACATCGGCGTCCTTCAGCGCGGTTTCCGCCACATGCACCATGTATTCGCCCAATTTCGTCTGCGGCTTGTGCAGGCCGGGCGTATCGGTAAACAGGATTTGGCCCCGCGCGGCAGTGTAGATGCCCAACTGCTGTTTGCGCGTGGTTTGCGGTTTGGGGGTGACGATAGCAATTTTTTGCCCCAGGATGCGGTTAATCAATGTCGATTTGCCCACATTCGGGCGTCCGACAACGGCAATCACGCCGGAACGATGTCCGGCGGGAAGATTATCTTCAAAAATCGTGTCCAGATCAGACATGCAGTGCGGCTTTCCAGGCGTCTAACGAGTCATAACGAGGTAAATATTCTACCAGATACGGCGGCAAATCTTCAGCCTCGTTTGCGGCGATCAGCGCCTGCGGGCGATACAGCGGCGTCGTCGCCTGCGCATCCGCGTAGACCAGCACATCAATCGCCATCCCCAGATCCAGCGTGCGCACCATCACCATATCGTCCTGCCCGTCGCTGCGGTAGCCGACCACATCCGCGCGCGGGTGCAGGTTGCTCTTTTTCATCAGAAAATCCCACGCCGCCTGTCCTGTCAGCGTGTCGCCATAATCCAGCACCAGCAGGCCCGGCACAATCGACAAAAACGGCTTGCCGGCCAGGCGCGCGCCGTAACGCAGCACCAGCGCCCCGCGCAGTAGGGTTTCGCTGCCGGGCTGCGGCGCAGTTGCCAGCGCCTGGCGGCTCTCGAATTCCAGCACCAGGCCGTTAAAGATTTCGGCGAACGGTTCGCGCGCGGGCGGGCTGAAGCGCGTCATACTCAATGCCCGTGCGCTTCCTCGCCGTGCGCCTCGTCCTGATGATGCTCCTCATGGCCGTGATACATCGGCTGTTCGATGTCATCAAAGTGCTTGTGCGGCTGTTCAACAAAAAACCAGCCTGCCGCGCCCACAATAAACAGCCCCAGCCCGCCCGCGAACAGCAGCCCAATAACGCCGCTGTCGGCATTCGCGCCTTCGATCACCCCTATGCCCCCGGCGACACACATCAATGTCACGCCCAGACCCCCCACCAGCGCCAGCCCCAGCGACACTGACGTGAAATGTTTGCCCGTTCCTGATACCACGATGTCTGCTCCTTTTGCATCTCGCGCAATTCTCGTTTAGATTCTGCCTATTGTTGAACGACACGTCAAGGGATGCCGATGCTAGTTGAACGCATACTGCTCATTCGTCACGCCGAAACCGCCTGGAACGCCGAAGGCCGCTGGCAGGGGCACGAACCAGTCTCATTAAATGACACTGGCCGCCAGCAGGCGCAAAAATTGGCCGATTACCTCAGCGCTCGCCCCATTGGTTCGGTCTACAGCAGCGATCTGCCGCGCGCCAGAGAAACCGCCGCCCTTCTGGCCCAAGCGCTCGCCCTCACGGTGATCGAGGATCACCGCCTGCGCGAATGGCATCTGGGCGTGTTTCAAGGGCTGACGCGCGACGAGATTCAATCCCGATTCCCGCATGAATTCCAGCAAACGCGCGAAAACTACTTTGATTTTATCGTCCCGCGCGGCGAATCGCGGCGCCAGACCCAGGTGCGCGCCCACGCCGCTTTTAACGACATCTTTGCCGCCGGCCTTGGCCCCGAAGTGGCCATAGTAACCCATGGCGGCACGCTGCGCTTGCTCCTCTATAAGCTGTTCGAGAGCGATGCGCCTTCGCTGGCCAAGATCGATTTCGCCAACACCTCGATCACCACGATTGAACGCCATGCCGACCATTGGCGCATCGTAGGACTCGCCGCCACACCGCATCTCATCGCCTGAGGCCCCTGCTCCTGCCCCGTCCCTGCTTTGTGCAGTTGTGACGAAAATCACAGGTCTGGCGCGGGTTACACAGCAAGGTTTGACCACTATCCCGTACAATCAGAGTAAACCCAATAGGTTCTTTAGTTGTACAAGGGGGCATTGTGGTCAAACAGATGATGGAAGCGCACCTCAGCAGCCATTACGGGCTGGAGAATCACGGCTTCCGCGGTCTGGGCGTCGAATACTGGAATCTGAGCACGCCCGCGCTCTATGAACATGCTGTGCGCAACCGCGAAGGACTCGTGGCGCATATGGGGCCGCTGGTCGCCCGCACCGGCACACATACCGGTCGCTCGCCCAACGATAAATTTGTCGTGCGCGATGCGCTCACCGATAAAGACATCTGGTGGGGCAAGGTCAATCGTCCCTTCGATTCCGACGCTTTCGAAAAACTGCGCGCGCGCCTGCTGGCTTATTTCCAGAATAAAGATGTGTACGTGCAGGACTGCTTCGCCGGCGCAGACCCGCGCTACCGCCTGCCGATCCGCGTCATCACGCAGCAGGCCTGGCACAGTCTCTTCGCCCGCACCATGTTTTTGAAAGCCAAACCGGAAGAATTAGCCCATCATGTCCCGGAATTCACGGTGATTCACGCGCCGTTTTTCCAGGCCTCGCCCGAAGTCGATAACACCCTCTCGCCGACTTTTATTTTGCTGGATTTCACGCGCAAGATCGTCTTGATCGGCGGCACGGAATATGCGGGCGAGATCAAAAAGTCGATCTTCACCGTGCTGAACTATACCCTCCCCCGTCTCGGTGTCCTGTCGATGCACTGTTCGGCCAATTATGGCAGCGACCCCGACGATGTAGCCCTGTTCTTTGGCCTTTCTGTCACGGGCAAAACCACGCTCAGCGCTGACCCGAATCGTATGTTAATCGGCGACGACGAACACGGTTGGAGCGATCACGGCGTGTTCAACTTCGAGGGCGGCTGCTACGCCAAAGTCATCAGGCTGAGCAAAGAGGGCGAGCCGGATATTTACGAAACCACCCGGCGCTTCGGCACCGTGCTCGAAAACGTCGCGATGGACAATCACACACGCCGCCTCGATCTGGACAGCGACCTCTTCACCGAAAACACACGCGCAGCTTATTCGATCGAAAACATCCCCAACGCCGATAAAACCGGCATGTGCGGTCATCCCAAAAACATCGTCTTTTTGACCGCCGACGCCTTCGGTGTGATGCCGCCTCTCGCCAAACTGACCACCGAACAGGCCATGTACCACTTCATCAGCGGCTACACAGCCAAAGTCGCCGGCACAGAAAAAGGCGTCAAAGAACCCTCATCGACCTTCAGTGCCTGCTTTGGCGCCCCGTTTTTACCGCTGCATCCCGCCGTTTATGCCCAACTGCTGCGCCAAAAGCTCAACCAGCATAAGGCCCAGGTGTGGCTGATTAACACCGGCTGGACGGGCGGACCCTATGGCGTGGGGCGGCGCATGTCGCTGCCGCACACGCGCGCCATCGTCAGCGCGGTGCTGAGCGGCGCGCTCAAGGATGTCGAACTGCGCCAAGACCCGACCTTCGGCTTTATGGTGCCGCTGCGCGCGCCCGATGTGCCCGCCGACATCCTCGATCCGCGCAACACCTGGCACGACAAGGCCGCCTATGACGCCAAAGCCGCCGATCTGGCGCGCCAATTCCGCGAGAACTTCGAGACTTTCGCCGATCAGGCCGGCGCCGATGTGCTGGCGGGCGGTCCGAAAATCTGACCAAGCCCTGAAAAATCAGCCGACAGACTGCTGCCTTGTATGCCAAGCGCTGGGCAGAAGGTGACATGTGTCACTTTCCGCGTGGCGCTTCTTCCCTCTGGCTGTGTCTGCGCCGCGCGATATGGTATGCTTGTGCCTCAGGTGTTTAGACCAAGTACTGTATGGAGAAAAGCAAGATGGCTAGAAGCAAAATTACGGTAGTCGGCGCCGGCAACGTCGGCATGACCTGCGCCCACTGGATCGCCAATCGCGAATTGGGCGACGTGGTGATGATCGACATCGCCAACGACGGCAATCTCGCTAAAGGCAAGTCGATTGATCTGATGTCCTCCGCCCCCGTTATGCGCTTTGATCTAAAAATCGTCGGTGGCATGGACTATGCCATGACAGCCAATTCCGATGTCGTCGTGATTACCGCGGGCGTGCCCCGCAAGAAAGACCCCGTCACCGGCCAGTTCCCCAGCCGTGATGATCTGGTGCGCACCAATCAGAAGATCGTCGGCGAAGTCACCCGCGAAGTCGCCAAATATTCCCCCAACAGCATCCTCATCATCGTCTCGAATCCGCTCGACGCCATGTGCCATGTGGCCCTGCACGAAAGCGGTTTTCCGCCGGAGCGCGTGATTGGCCAGGCGGGGGCGCTGGATACCGCGCGCTATAAGGCTTTTATCGCCGAAGCGCTGGATGTCAGCGTGCGCGATGTGCATGGCATAGTCCTCGGCGGCCACGGTGACGATATGGTGCCGCTGCCCCGCCATACCTCTGTCGCCGGCATCCCCGTGCGCGAACTGCTGCCCGAAGACAAGCTGCAAGCGATCATCGAACGCGCGCGCAAGGGCGGCGGCGAAATCGTCGGCCTGGTGGGCGTGAGCGCCTGGTATGCGCCGGCCGCCGGCACGGTCGAAATGGTCGAAGCCGTTATCCGCGACCAGAAGCGCGTCATCCCCTGCGCCGTCTATCTGCGCGGCGAATACGGCTACAAAGACCTGTATGTGGGCGTGCCGGCCGTGTTGGGCGCTAAGGGCGTCGAAAAAATCATCGAAATGCAGTTGAACGACGAAGAAAAAGCTATGCTCGCCAAGAGCGCGGCCTCCGTACAGTCCGTCGTCGGCGTGCTCGGCTACTAAAACTGCGTCTCTTTGCAGCGGCAAGGCCTGCTTTGCCCCGCCGCAAAAGTGAGCTTTTCAAGCCAATTTTCCGGGGCATGTCCGTTTGGGCCTGCCCCTGTTTTTCTTCCGTTCACATTCGCAGATAGGATGCGCCGTTGACATCAATGATCGTGCCCGTAGAAAATTCCGCGCCGTCTGAGGCCAGAAACAGCACCGCATAGGCCACATCGTCCACGCTGGCAACCCGCCCCAGGGGGCTTTGCGCGCGGATACTGTCGCCCTGCGGCCCTGCCAGATGTTCGCTCGCCATATCGGTTTCGACCCAACCGGGCGCGACCACGCCTACGAAAATGTTGTGCGGCGCCAGCGCTTTCGCCAGCGATTGGCTCATGCTGTTCAGCCCGCCCTTGCTGGCGCCATAGGCCGGCGCGTCCGGCTCGCCGCGGAACGCCCCGCGCGACGACACATTCACGATGCGCCCGCCGCCGTTGCCGATCATATGCTGCGCGGCGCAGTAACAGGCGTTGGCCGGCCCGATCAGATTGGTCGCCAGCGTGCGCCGCCAGCCTGCCTGCCATTCCGCGTAGCTCACTTTATCCAGCGGGTGTTCTTCATAAATGCCCGCGTTATTGACCAGAATGTGCAGCCCGCCCATCTGCCTGACAACTTCGGCCACCATGCGCTGCACCGCGTCGGCGTCGCCCATATCGGCCTGCGCCAGCATATGCCCCTTGCCGGCCAGCGTGGCCAGCGTCTCCTGCGCTGCCGCGCCGCTGCGATGATAATGCACGGCCACCCGCGCGCCGCGCTGCGCCAAATGCTGCGCCACAGCCCGCCCAATCCCGCGCGACGCGCCTGTCACCAGCCCGACTTTTCCCGTAAAATCCATATCTCTGCCCACGATTTTTATCCCTTTGCGCGCCGGTTCAGATAGCTTTTGGCGAACTCGATAAATTTGTAAACATCGGCGAAATTCGAGACAATCCCCAACGATACGCGCACCGCCCCAGACGCTCTGCCGTCCATAACCAGCAGGAAGTTTTCGAAGGTCATGCGTTCCTCGTTCTGGAAGCACGCTTTCATGTCTTCTTCCGATAGATTGTTGATCACCTCCCCCGCCCCCGGATTACAGAAACAACCCGTGCGCAGCGAGATTTTGTGCTGGTTGGCTTCCGCTTCTACGCGCCGAAAGTCGAAAAGCTGACCCTCGGCGTCGAAAAAATTGATCGTGATGGTGCTGCCGCGTTCCTGCGTGCTGTCCGGGCCGTACAGCCGGATCAGCGGCTTCCCGTTGGCGTGCCGCAGCGCCACAAGCTGCTCGATCAGCCAGCCTGCCAGGCTCATCACACGCTCGTGAATCGCGTCGATGCCCACATTCTGGATATGCTTGAGGCCGATTTCCACCGCCGGGATGTTCAAATAGTTAATCGTGCCGTCTTCGAAGCCGGCTTCGCCTTCCTGCAAGTAGTAGCCGTCCCCCTGCACCGACGCCATGGTGATCGTCCCCCCCGCGAACCACGGGCGGTGCAGCTTCGCCAGCGCGCTCTTGCGGGCGATCAAACAGCCAATGCCTGTCGGATAGCCGAAAATCTTGTAGAACGAGAGATCGACAAAATCCGGTTTCCAGCGGCTCAAATCGACACGATTAGTCGGGGCGTAGGCCGCGAAATCCACCAACACGTCCCAACCCTTGGCCTGCGCCCGCTCAATCCAGTGCAGCGGATGCTGCACACCCGAAAAATTCGACTGCGCCGGAAATGCGAACAGGTAGCGTTTCCCCGCTTCGGTGTTGTCCAGCAGTGCTTGCAGCACGCTTTCATTGGCCCGCAAATCCGGCGGCAGCACCGGCACATAATGCACCTGCGCGCCTTTCGCTTTGGCGAATTCGCGTATGCCGTTGACAGAATTATGGTTGTCGAACGTCAGCACATAGTGATCGCCCGGCGCGAACGGGTACGATTCGCCGACGAGCTTGAGCGCGCCGCTGGCGTTGGCTGTGAAAATGCACACATACTCGTCGGGCGAAGCGTTGAAATACTCCAGCACATAATGCCGCGCGTGTTCGTCCAGTTTGGTGGCCGCCATCGAGGTGGGGTTGCTGGAATGCGGGTTGCCGAAAACGCCCTGCCGCAGCAGATTCATGTGCGCGGTAATTTGCTGATCGGCATACAGCCCCCCTCCCGTATAATCCAGGTAAATATGCTGCTGTTCGTCCAAACGGCTGTATTCGTTGGCGCGCAGGTGGTCAATCTGCGCGTACTGACTGTAAGCCGGGTGCGCGCGCAAAAACGCGCTGTAAGCCTCTTCAATAGCAGTCTTTGGGGCGCTTATCATAGCATATTGTCCTGCTGTAAATCTCTGCTGCTCTCTATTGTAGGACAGAAAATCACAATTGCGCTGCGCCAAACTGCGGATACCCGCGCAGGAAATCCGCCATACTCATCGCTTTTTTGCCCTCTAGCTGCACTTTCTGCGGCAAAAACAGCCCCTCGCCGGTGCTGATCGCCGCCTGCCCATCGACCAGCATCACTTGGCCGATATGGGCGCTGGTGGCTGCGCCATGCACCGCCCCCTTCAGAATTTTCAGCATTTTGCCATCCCAATACGTATAGGTGCCCGGCCACGGGGTAAACGCGCGCACCAGGCGTTCGATCTCCACGGCGCTTGCCTGCCAGTCAATCCGGCCTTCTTCTTTCTGAATTTGCGGCGCATAAGTGACGCCGTTTTCCGGCTGCGGCTGCGGCAGCAGCCCGCCGCTCAGATAGCGCGGCAGTGTTTCGATGAGCAGTTCCGCGCCCAGATGCGCCAGCTTGTCGTGCAGCGATTGTCCCGTTTCGTCCGCCGCCAGCGCCAAATCGCGCTGCGCCAGCACCGGCCCCGTATCCAGCCCCGCGTCCATTTTCATGATCGTGATGCCGCTGCGCGCGTCCCCCGCGCGGATGCAGGCCTGAATCGGCGCGGCGCCCCGCCAGCGCGGCAGCAGCGACGCATGAACATTGATCGACCCGTGCGCCGGCATATCGAGCACCGCTTGCGGCAGAATCTGCCCGAAGGCCGCCACCACAAATACATCTGCCTGCCACAGCCGCAGCGTGTCCTGCGCCTCTTTTTTGCGCAGCTTTTCCGGCTGAAAGACGGCAATGCCCGCCGCCAGCGCCACCTGTTTGATAGGCGATTCGTGAATCTGATTGCCGCGTCCGGCAGGGCGGTCAGGCTGCGTCACCACGCCGATGACCTGATGATGGGCCATCAACGCTTGCAGCGTCGGCACGGCGAACTCTGGCGTCCCCATAAAAACCACACTGGCCATAGTCGCTCCCCTAAATCCTGCGGCGCCCGCGCGCCTTGTAATTCACATCTCCTGCGCCAAACTTGCGTTCCAGATAGCCTTCTTCGCCCGAAATCACCCCAAAATGCGCCAGCGGCAGCACCCCCAGCAGCGGCCACACCGTATTCGCGATCCGCCCGCTTCCTGCGGTTGCCACCCAGATAAATCGGGTTGCGCTTCACGCGCAACCGCCCATGATCGACAAGCGCCGTCGTCGCGTGTTCCGGCAGCGGGCGGGTCTTTGCCTGCCAGCATCAGCGCGGCGTTGAACACCAACCCGCCCAGTATTCCATTCCGCTGCCGTAAATCAGCGCGGGTGGGGCGATAACGCCGGTGTTGTCGTGATGCGAGTCGCCCATGGATGCTCCGCTTGTGGGCAATTCCTTAAAGTGGTACTATCGTTGACAATTCTAGTGTGTCTGTCACATGAAATCCACTTCAACATCGCCTAAACGTTGGTTAATCGCGCCTAAAGCCTCGCCCAGTCACTTGCAGCAGTATCGCGGCATGGGGCCGATCTTGGCGCAGGTGCTCTATAATCGCGGCTTCGAAGAACCCCTCAAAGCCTACGAGTTTCTTTACGCCAAAGAGATCCAATCTTCCCCTTTCGAGATGAAGGGTATGGCCAATGCCGTGAGTCGCATCCGCACCGCCATCCGCCGCCGCGAGCCGATCATCGTCTACGGCGATTTTGACGCCGACGGCGTCACCTCTACGGTGCTGCTGGTCAGTGTCCTGCGCGCGCTCAAAGCCGTGGTCAAGCCCTATATCCCCCATCGTATCGACGAAGGCTACGGCCTTAACAGCCACGCGCTGCGCAAATTGGCCGAAGCGGGCGCCAAAGTCGTGATTACGGTAGACTGCGGCATTCGTTCGGTGAACGAGGTCGAAGACGGCAAAGACGCCGGACTGGCTATGATCGTCACCGATCACCATTCGATTGGCCCCCAGATCCCCAACGCCCTGGCCGTGCTGAATCCCAAACAGGAAGATTGCAAATATCCCGAAGATATGCTCGCCGGCGTCGGTGTCGCTTATCGTCTGGCCGAAGCCCTGCTCAAAGCCGAAGCCGCCAACAACGGCGCGAAAGGCGCGGCTTCCGCTTTAACGCCAGACACCCTGCTTGATCTGGTGGCCATTGGTACGGTGGCTGATCTCGCCCCCTTGAATCGTCTGGAAAATCGCATTCTCGTGCGGCGTGGCCTGGAAGTGATTAACCGCGGGCAGCGTCCCGGCGTGCAGGCCATTCTCGATGTCTCCGGCATCAAAGCAGGCAGCGTGAACGCGGGCAGCATCGGCTTCAGCATTGGGCCGCGCATTAACGCCGCCGGACGCCTGGAAAGCGCTATGCTGGCCTACGATCTCCTCTCATCCGAAAAACCTGATGAAGCGCTGCCTTGGGCCGAACAGCTTCAGGCACTCAATGTCAAGCGCCAGGATTTGACACGCGAGGCGCAGGAAACGGTGCGCGCCCAGCTCGAGCAGCAGCAAGAAAGTGCTTCGGCGCTGATTTTTGCCTCGCATCCCGGATTTTTACCGGGAATTGTGGGGCTGGTCGCGGGACGGCTCGCCGAAGAATTTTTCCGCCCGACCGTCGTGATGGAATTGGGCGAACACGAAAGCCGCGCCTCCTGCCGCAGTATCCCGCAGTTCGATATTACGCACGCGCTGGATCGCTGCGCCGATCTGCTGCTGCGGCACGGCGGCCATGCCTCCGCCGCCGGCTTCACCGTGCTGAACGAAAATATTCCCGCCCTTAAGCGCCGTTTGCAGGAAATCACCGAAGATGCGCTGCGAGGCCAGGAACTCACGCCCACGATCGACGTAGACGCCGAACTCGATCTGCACCAACTGACCGAAGACCTGTGCCACGAATTGACGCTTTTGGAGCCGACAGGCTATCATAACCCCGCGCCGGTGTTCGTCTCCCGCAATTTGCGCGTGCTGGAACATCGCACCGTCGGCAAGGACAGCCAGCACCTCAAGCTGCGCATTGCCCGCGCCGGCCAGCCGCCGCTGGACGCCATTGGCTTTGGCTTCGGCGCGTGGGTCGCCAACATGCCGGAGCGCATCGATCTGGCGTATCAACTGGAAATCAACGAATGGAACGGACGGCAAAGCCTGCAACTCAACATTCAGGACATCCACCACGCAGGCCAGGGCTGACGCGCAGAGCCGCGGAATGCGCTGCTTGGCTGCGTCGCCTTGCGCCGGCGCTGCTCGTGCTGCTGTTTACGGGAACAGGGCTGCGCGCGCACGAAGTCAATCCCTTCGGCGTGGTCGAAGGCATGTGGCTGCCCGATACCGTGTGCCAACTCGGTGTCGGTTGGGAGCGCATCATCTTCGATTGGGCCCAGCACCAGCCCACCGGCCCCGACGACTGGCATACCCTCAACGTCGATGATCGTTGGCTGAAGGCCGCCAACGACTGCGGACGTGAGGTCGTCGCCGTCATCAAGCACACCCCCGCATGGGCCACCGACGGCACACCCGGCCCCGGCTTGCCGCGCGGCCTGTATTTGCCCGTCGATGACCCCAACAATGTCTGGGCCAATTTCATGCGGCGCGCGGCGGCCTACTACGGCTCGCGCGGCGTGTGGCATTTCATTATCTGGAACGAGCCGGACATCAGCCCCGATATCTATGGATTCGAGTTCGAAGGCACGCTCGAAGACTACTATCAACTGCTGCGCGTCGCTTATCTCGCCGCGCGCCAGGGCAACCCCGCCGCCGTCATCCACTTGGCGGGGACGACCTATTGGCACGATGTGAACGCCGGGCAGCGCCTTTACCTCGATCGGCTCTTAGAACGTATCACGCACGACCCGGACGCGGCGGCCAACGACTACTATTTTGACGTGCTCAGCCTGCATATCTATTTCCGTACCGAAACCGTTTACCACATTACGTCCGAAATGCGCGCCCTGCTGCAAAGCTACGGCATGGCCGACAAGGAAATCTGGATTAACGAAACCAACGCCGCCCCTACCGATGACCCGCTGTGGCCCGTTGAACGTCCGGTGTTCCAGTTGAATCTCGAACAGCAGGCGTCATTCGTCGTGCAGGCGGCGGCGCTGGGACTGGCCGCTGGCGCGCAGCGTATCGCCGTTTATAAGTTTTACGATGTCAATCTCCCGCCCGGCGGCGAATCGTTTGGTTTGCTGCGCGCCGATGCTTCGCTGCGTCCCGCCTTCTATGCCTGGCAGGCTGTCGCTCATTATCTGGACGGCGTGATCGACGGCACATACGCCCAGACCGAAACTGCCGATGTCGTGCGCCTGACGCACGCCAATGGCCGCGAGACGCTTGTCTTCTGGGCCCGCACCCAGCAAGCGACACAAATTCGCGTGCAGGCCAGCGGCAGCAAAGCCTATCTCATCGACCAGTACGGCGGCGTGCAGGTGCTGCGTCCCGTCGATGGCTACTATACCCTCTCGCTGCGCGGCGCGCGCTGTAACAGTCAGGACGTGGTGGCCTGTCCGGTGGGCGGCCAGACATGGCTGCTGGCGCAGCGTGGCGCTGGCCCCTTGGTCCAAGAAATCACCGCCCGCGGCACAGCAGTCTTGGAATTCGAATAACTCGCCCTTTCGAGGGATGGATTTTCGCGCCAAGCATGATAAGCTAATCGGAATCATCTAGAGGAGTGTGGCATGGCAGCAAAACAGCAGACAGCCGGCGAAATCAAGTTCTCCTACGGCGGCCAGGCCGTGATCGAAGGCGTCATGATGCGCGGCGCGCACATGGCCGCGGTGGCCGTGCGCAGCGATAAGGGCGAAATCGTCGTCCATGAGCAGCCGCTCAACAAAACCTTGTATCGCGGACGTATCGCCAGCACGCCGTTTTTGCGCGGGCTGATCGGCCTGTGGGACGCGCTGGGGCTCGGCACGCGCGCCTTGATGTGGTCGGCGGATGTGGCCATCAGCGCCGAAGCCGAAAAAGAAGGCAAAGAGATCAGCTTTAACGGCCCGTTGGGTTGGGGAACGGTGGCCGTCTCCCTGGCCTTTGGCATTGGCCTCTTTTTCCTGCTGCCCACCACCCTGTCCACAGGAATCGGCGCCCTGCTGAATCTGAATCCCATCTATGTCGATCCGGCGGCTGTCGATGCGGCCAGCCTGCCGCTGCAAACACCCTTCCAGGTCACGTTTGGGCCGATGATCGTCAATTTGATCGAAAACCTCATTCAGTTGGCGCTGATTGTCGGCTACATGTGGCTCATCGGTCATCTGCCCGATGTCAAACGCCTCTACGGTTATCATGGCGCGGAACATAAGACCATCAACGCTTACGAAGCCGGCGCGGAACTGACGCCAGAAGTCGTCGCCCAGTATCCGATTGAACATCCCCGCTGCGGCACGGCCTTTTTGCTCACCGTAGTCTTTATCAGCTTCATCGTTTTTTCGCTGCTCGGACGCCCGCCGTTCCTGCTGCTGATTCTGTCGCGCCTGATTCTGATCCCGGTGATCGCCGGCATCGCCTACGAGGTTATTCGCTGGACAGCCAAGAACATGCACCGCCCGCTTGTGCGCCTGATTGTTGTGCCGAACCTGGCGCTGCAACACCTGACGACGCGCCCGCCCGATTTGCAGATGATCGAAGTGGCGATCGTGGCCTTTAAGCGTGTGCTCTTTTCCGAAGGCCTCATCAGCGAAGAGGAAGCGCGCCTGCCGCTCGCGCCGTCGCCCGCGCCGCAGCCCGCGCCAGGGGATTAGGGCAAGAGTTCAAAAGCCTCACAGTGCTTTGGACGGATAATGCTGAAATCCCGGCCATCAAAGGTGCAAATGCGGGTAATTTGCAGACCTTCAGCCAGGGCGACGATGCAGCAATCTACAAAATCTAACGGAGCGTCGCTATATTTGATCAGCCTGTTGAGCGCTGTTCACATTTTCATCGGATGCTAAATCAGCTTCGAGCGCCGACTCCGCTAGTGCTGCCAGTGTGCCGCGTTGTGTTTTGCTCTGGGCGCGTTCTTCGATCCATCGCGAGGCCACTTCCTCGATTGTCGCCGCTTCCTCATTTGCGATGGCCTCTAACTGTCTGAGCGTGCTATCGCTGATATGTATTCGCAGGTCTACCATATCACTTGCTCCTCAACATAGTTCACTCCACCGTGCGTTTCAGCTCATACAGCTTGGTCAGCGCTTCGATCGGGCTCAGTTCATCGACCTTCAGTTTTTTCAGCATATCCAGCGCCGGATGCAGCGGCGCGTCGTCTTGAAACAGCGCCATCTGTCCCGGCGCGCGTTTGATCACTCGTCCGCGCGCTGCCGGGCGCTTGATGGCGAAGTCGCTGCCGTCGGCCTCCAACTGCTCCAAAAGCTGCTTGGCCCGTTCCACCACCGGGCGCGGCATGCCCGCCAACTGCGCCACATGCACGCCGTAGCTGCGGTCAGCCCCGCCGGGCACGACGCGGTGCAAAAACGCGATTTCGCCCTCGCGCTCGTCCACCGCCACGTTAAAGTTGCGGCAGCGCGGCAGAATTTCCGGCAGCGTTGTTAGTTCATGGTAGTGCGTGGCGAACAGCGTGCGGCAGTTCAGGCGCGGGCTGTTGTGGATGTATTCGATCACCGCGCGCGCAATCGCCAGCCCGTCATAGGTCGATGTGCCGCGCCCCACTTCGTCCAGAATCAGTAATGACCGCCGCGTGCTCGCCGAAAGCAGGCGCGCCGTTTCGATCATTTCCACCATAAACGTGCTTTGTCCGGCGTGGATTTCATCCTGCGCGCCGATACGCGCGAAAATGCGGTCAACCAGGCCGATTGTGGCCTCGTCCGCCGGCACAAAACTGCCGATCTGCGCCAGCAGCGTGATGATCGCCACCTGCCGGATGTAGGTGGATTTGCCCGACATATTCGGCCCCGTGATGATATGCACGCGCGACATGCTGTCGAAGTGCGTATCGTTCGGCACATAGCGCGCGCCGCCTTCCAGCAGTTGTTCCACCACCGGGTGCCGCCCGCTGCGGATAATCAGCAGATCGTCTTCGGTCAGCGTAGGCCGCGCGAACCCTTCGCGCACGGCTACTTCTGCCAGCGAGACAAAGGCGTCCAGGTGCGCCACAGCTTGCGCCGTGCGTAATAATCGCGGCGCGGCCTTGCCGATCTCCCGGCACAACGCCTCGAACAGCCGCTTTTCTACCGCCAGAATCTGCTCTTCGGCGTTCAACACCAGCGTCTCGTATTCCTTCAGTTCCGGCGTGATATAGCGCTCGGCATTGACCAGCGTTTGTTTACGGATGTAATCGGCCGGGATTTTTTCGACATGCGCGTGCGTGACTTCGATATAATAGCCGAACACCTTGTTAAAGCCGACTTTCAGCGATGGAATCGCCGTCCGCTGGCGCTCCTGCGGCTCAAGATTCGCGATCCATTCGCGGGCGTCGCGCGTCGCGTGCAGAATATCGTCCAATTCCGCCGCATAACCCGGTCGAATCACCCCGGAATTGTTGAGCGTGGCCGGCGCGTCGTCGTTGATAGCGCTGGCGATCACTTCGCACACATCCTGACACCCATCCAGCCGGTTTTTCAGCGCTTCCAGCGCCGCCAGCGGCGTGATGAGCGCCAGAATATCCGGCACGGCCTCCAAACTGGCGCGCAGTCCCAGCAGGTCGCGCGGCCCCGCTTTGCCCATCAGCAGCCGGTTCGTCAGCCGTTCGATGTCCGAGATGCGCTTCAATTGCTGGCGCAGTTCGGCGCGCAGCACTTCGTCATGCGCCAGCGCGCTCACGGCGTCCAGCCGCGCGTTCAGCCGGCTGATTTCCAGCAGCGGTTGGCCGATCCAGGCGCGCAGCAGCCGCGCGCCCATCGCCGTCACCGTGCGGTCAAGGATGCCCAGCAGGCTGCCGTGTGTTTTGCGGCTGCGGATGGTTTCTGTCAGTTCCAGATTGCGCCGCGTGAACTGATCCAGCACCATAAACTGCGAAGTCCAGTAGGGGCGGATGGCCGTGAGCTGCGCCAGATTGTCTTTTTGCGTCTCGCGCAGATACAGCAGCAGCGCCCCCGCCGCGCCAATGGCCGCCGGCATCTCTTCCAGCCCGAAGCCTTCCAGCGTGCGTGTCTGAAAATGCGCTGTCAGCGCTTCATAGGCCGTCGCCTGCTCAAAGCGCCAATCCTGCGCCGGCGTCAGGTGAATGCCGGGCAGCAGCGAAACGCCGCGCGCTGTCCATTCCTGCGGCATCAGCACTTCGCGCGGCTTCAGTCGCGCCAGTTCTTCCAGTACCAGCACCGGCGCGTTGTCCCCCTCAAGCTGCGTCGCGCAGTATTCGCCCGTCGTGATGTCCACATAAGCGATGCCCGCCGTCTGCCATTGCCCACTCTCGCTGCGCCCCACCGGCAGAATCGCCATCAGATAATTGGGCTGATCTTCGGCCAGCATTTCCGGCTCGGTCACAGTGCCCGGCGTAATAACGCGCGTCACAGCGCGATCCACGATGCCGCGTCCATCCGGCTCGCTGAGCTGATCGCAGACAGCGACGTGAAAGCCTTTTTCAATCAACCGCGCGATATACGTATCCAGCGCATGGTGCGGCACGCCCGCCATCGGCACGCGCTCATCGCGGCTGACTGGACGCCCGGTCAGCACCAGATCAAGCTCACGCGCGGCAATTTCCGCGTCCTGATCGAAGGTCTCGTAAAAATCCCCCAGCCGGAAAAACAGGATACAGTTGGGGTACTCTCGTTTGATGTCCAAATACTGCTGGCGCAGCGGCGTGACACGCGCGGTCATGGCACTTCAATTCGCTTTGCTTGGGATAAATCGAGTCCTGTGTATTGTAACAGCCGCCAGCCCGCCCTTCAACCGCTGCTTAGAACATTTGTGTGGTCTGTGGCTTATTTCCCCACCTCATCCAGCGCGCGGAAACGCAGCGCCCATGCCTTCTACCATAGCCCAACTTCCACCAGTGGCCAACTTTTTTATACGACTCTATGACAGCGCGCTGTTCAAGCTGTGGGCACTCATGTTAAAATCGTCGTTATGCTCATGTTACCCGATTTCCGTGTACGCCAGCGCGATTTTTTGCTCGAAATTTCGCGCGCGATCACAGCGCACCTTGACCTCAGCGAAGTGCTGCGCCGTGTTCTTAATGCCTCTGTCGTCATGCTTTCCGGTGAAGTCGGCCTGATCGCCCTCCAGCAGGACGAAAACCTCTACCGCATTCAGGCCACACTCGGCGTCCCCGACGAGCTGCTGCCGGCGCTCAATCAGCAGTTGGACGACCTGTTCACCGATTCTAACGGCCTGCGCTCAGAAGTCATCAACACCCGCCTGCAAAAAATGGCGCTCGGCATCAACCGCAGCCTGCGCCAATCAGTGGCCATCCCGCTGATTTTCGCCAACGAGCTGTTAGGGCTGCTCGTCGTTTTCCGCGCTTACCGCGAAGGTTTTACCCCCAACGACATACAGGTCTTGCAGAGCTTCGCCGATCAAGCGGCGATTGCCGTGCATAACGCGCAGTTGTACCAAAAAATCGACGAGGAACGGATGCGGCTGGCCGCAATTCTCGACCAGAGCGCCGATGGCGTGATGATTCTTGACGCCAATTTGCACATCCTGCGCTTTAACCGCGCGCTGGAACGCATGACCGGCTGGCGCATCGAAGAAGCGCTCGAACAGCATCAGGATGACGTCTTTGTCTGGAAGCGCCGCGACAAAGGTGATCTCAAGGACGCGCTCGCCAGCGGTTGGCCGCTCAATACGCCCCCCGATTCACCCGCGCGCATGTTGTATGTCGAAGGCGATTTGCTGCGCCGCGATGGATTGGCCCTGAGTGTCGCCATCATTTACGCCCCCCTGCTTTCCAGCGACGGCCGTTTGGCGAACATCATCGCCAACGTGCGCGACATCACCAATTTCCGCCAGGCGCAGGAGATGCAGGACACTTTTGTCTCTACCATCTCCCACGAACTGAAAACGCCTGTGGCGCTTATCAAAGGCTACGCGGGCACGCTCCGCCGCGAAGACGCCCAGTGGGATCCCCACGTGATCACCAACGGCCTGACGGTGATCGAAGAAGAAGCCGACCGGCTGGCCGAGTTGATCGAGAATCTCTTGGCGACCAGCAAGCTGCGTGCCGAACGCATGAAACTTGACCTCGACTACGTGCGCCTGGATGAAATCGCCAAACGCGCGGTCGAACGAATTAGCACACAAACCAAAATTCACAGCTTCACGCTCAGGTTTCCGCCCAGGTTTCCCGTCACCCAGGGCGACGAAGTGCGTCTGCGTCAGGTGCTGGATAATCTGTTGAGCAACGCGATCAAATACTCGCCCGAAGGCGGCAAGATCGAGATCGGCGGCCTGGTGCAAGACGGTATGCTCAAGCTGTACGTCAAAGATCACGGCGTTGGCATGAGCGACAGCGAGCAGGAGCGCCTTTTCGAGCGTTTCTATCGTGTCGATAGTGCGCTCAGCCGCAAGACCCAGGGAACCGGGCTTGGATTATATCTTGCCAAAGCAATTGTCGAGGCGCACGGCGGCAAAATCGCTGTAGAGAGTGCCCCCGGCAAAGGTTCGACTTTCTCGTTTAGTATCCCAATCATCGATTAGTTAGGAAGCACCCAATGCCAAAAACGACCCGCGTCGCCCTGCAATGCCAGAACTGCCGCCAGCCGGTTAACGCCACCGTGCAAAACGTCGTGGACGCCAAAGCCGATCCCGACGCCAAGATGCGCCTCGTCAGCGGGCGGCTCAACACGCTGCCCTGCCCCAACTGCGGCGCGGTCAACACCGTGCTCACGCCCCTCCTCTACCATGACCCGGCCAAAGAACTGCTCATTTCCTTTGTCCCGATGCAGGTTGGTCTCAAGCAGGAAGATCAGGAGCGTGTCGTCGGCGATCTCGTCCGCGACCTCATGAACGAACTGCCCAACGAGCAGCGTAAAGGCTATCTCTTTAACCCCAGGCGCGCCCTCACCATCCAGGGCATGATCGACCAGATTCTACAGGCCGATGGCATCACGCCCGAAGTCATGGCCGAACAAAAAGCGCGCGTCGAACTCATTCAAACATTCTTGCAGACGCCCCCCGATCTGCTGCCCGATGTCGTCAGGCAGAACGACACCAAAATCGACGAACGTTTCTTGCAGACCATGAGCGTCATGGCGCAGCGCATGCTCCAGGACGGCCAGCAGCAGATCGCTGAACATATTCTCGCTGTGCAGGGTGCGCTCGTAGAACTCTCCTCTTTCGGTCAACAGCTTGCCAAGAATCAGGAAGTGCAGGAAGCCACCGTGCGCGAAGTCGTCAGCGCCATTAACGCGCTGGGCGATCAGGCCCAGCGCAGCGATTTTCTGACGCTGGCCCTCAGTTACGCTGCCGATGATGACCGCTTGCAAGCCTTGGTCGGTTTAGTGCGTCCGGCCTTCGATTATGAGTTTTTCCAGGAATTGACGCTCAAAATCGGACAGTCGCCAGCCGCAGAACGCGAAACGCTCGAAACGCTGCGCGATCGTTTGGTCGAGCTGACTGCCCGTGTTGATCGCCAGTCGCAGGCGCTTATCCAACAGGCCGTTTCCCTGCTGCAAGCCATGGTCAATGTCGATGATCCTGACGAACTCATTCGCGCCAATCTGCCGCTGATCGACGACACCTTCCTGGCCGTGCTTACCGCCAACATCGAAGAAGCGCAGCGTCGGCAGGACATCGCCGCCAGCGCCCGCCTGAAAGCCATTTATGAGCGCGTGCTGGTCGTTTTGCAGGACAATATGCAGCCCGAACTGCGCTTTGTCAACCAACTGCTTTCCGCCAGCGACGATGAGACCGCCCAGAAAATGGTTCTCGAACAGGCAGTTCACTTTGGCCGCCCGCTGCTTGACGTGATGAACGCCGTCGGGCAGATGCTCGCCCAGCGCGGTGAACGTGCCGCTGTCGAAAAGCTCGTCTTCCTGCGCACGATGGCCGAACGGGTGCTCGACACCGTCCCGAACCAGTAGGGACGAGATTTTTTTCGTCCGCGTCAGCGATGTCTCGCGTGCATCCCGAATCGGCTGAGTCATTGTGTCTCGCAGAGACTTGGCACTTCGCTAGCCGGCCACTTCAGTGCCTGGCGGCAAAAACAGCCAGGCCTAAAAGAGCAGTTGTTGCCCGATTATTTTCTTAAACTGCATCAGTGGCTGGCGGCGCAGCTCGCTAGATTCATCTCAGTACAAAACCCACCCGACTCTCCTTTCCCCTACGACAGGGGGAAGGAGCGTTGGGACAGAAGTTCGCCGGCCTAGAGGAGACCCCATGGAACGCAGCCAAGCATGGGAAATTGTATGCGAGTTTGTGAAATCCGATAGCTTGCGCAAGCATATGCTGGCGGTGGAGTGTGCCATGCGCGCCTATGCCGAGCACTACGGCGAAGACCCCGACTCCTGGGGGCTGGTCGGCTTGCTCCACGATTTCGATTGGGAGATTCATCCTTCGTTGGAGCAGCATCCGATGGATGGTGCCCCCATTTTGCGCCAGCGTGGGCTGGCCGAAGAAGACATCCGCACGATTCTGAGTCACGGGCCTCTGGCCGCCCATGATCGGATAACGCTGCGCGATAAAGCGCTGTTCGCGGTAGACGAACTCACCGGCCTGATTACTGCCGCCGCGCTCGTGCGCCCCACCAAGCATGTGCGTGATGTCGAAGTGGCCTCGCTGCGCAAAAAGTGGCGCGACAAAGCTTTTGCGCGCGGCGTCAACCGCCAGGACATCGAACAGGGCGCGGCGCTGCTCGGCGTGGATTTGTGGGAACTGCATGTCCCGCTTGTCCTTAAGGCCATGCAAGCGTGCGCCGCAGAATTGGGACTGAATGGCGGCGCATAGCCCCCACTTTATCACTCAATCGCGGCGCATAGCCCCCACTTTATCACTCAATGGCGGCGCATCACCCCCACCTTATCACTCAATGGCGGCGCATCACCCCCACTTTATCACTCGCCTAATCCTCCCGCAGCAGCCAGTCCATCGCTGTGTTCCGCTGCGACAGCCCGAAGAAACGCACTTTGTCGCGTTTTTGATGCAGCAGTTGGATAAACGTATCCAGCAGACGCGCCATGTTGTCCTGCTGCACCACCATCGCCGTGCGCGTGGGTGGCCGATGGGGGTGCCCCTTGTATAGCGCTTTGGCGCGTTCGATCGAGTAGTTGATCTCCTGAAGCCGCGAATGTTCGATCAGCACCATGAAGCGCAGTACTTGACCGCCCGACTCCCGCTCATAAATTTCAGCGATTTGGTCGAAGAACTCATCCAGCCCGGCGCGCACTTTATGCTCCGTGCGCATTCTCTCCGAAAACTCGAATTGATAGACCCCGTTGTCCAATTTTTCAACCGTGCAATAGGTGCCGCTCACAGGTTTTGCGATAGCCATAATTCCCCCTCCGAATGGCGCCGATCTCCTCTCTTTCATTGTAACAAAACGTTGCAAGAGCAATCGTTGAGGTTTGCAGAAAAAAAGAGGCCGCTGCCGCCGCCTCTCTCTCTATCGTCTTATTTTTGCCTTAACAACTTTCTAACCGCCCATTTTGTGCCATTTTGTGGCCGTATCCACGCACGACTTTCCCTCCTGGCCGAATACCTTGCCGTCGCTTTCGCCTGTTTGCCGCCACGCCAGACACCGACCTGGCCGTATCCACGCACGCTTTTCCCTTGTGGCCGACAAACACCCTTTCCCTGACCCCTCTAACTATTTTGTAACAGCGTCACTTGCTCAGGCCTGCACATGCACCGGCGTGCCCACGCTCGCCCAGTTGAAAAACCACTCAGCTTCCGGCGTTGGCAGGTTCACACAGCCGTGGCTCATCGGGTTGCCGAAGTTATTGTGCCAGTACGTGCCATGTATGCCGTACCCCTGATAAAAGTACATGACATACGGCACATCCGGCAGATAATAGCCCGGCCCGGACATCGTTTGCGCCACATGCCGCACATAAATCGTAAAGTCCCCCTGTACCGTGGGTGTGGCCGGCAGCCCGGTAGACACCAGCACGTTGCGCACCAGCACGCCGTCTTCATAGGCGTAAATCCGCTGGTCGCTCAGGTCAACCACAATCGAACGGCCCATCGTCACGGCAGGCGGCGCCCCCTGTTCGATAATCCCCAGGTCCGTGAAGCTGCCCGGCGCGGGGATAATCAGCGCTTGTCCCGCATAAACCGTGTTCGGATTGGTGATGTTGTTCGCCCGCGCAATCGACATCCAATCCACACCGTAAATACGCGCGATCTGTGCTAGGTATTCGCCCGGCTGTACCACATGTGTCGTCGTGACCGCCTCGCTGGCTGGCGCTGGGGTACTGTTGTCAACCGGGGCAGGGGCCGCCGCAGCATCAGTCGTGGTCTGTGTGCCCGCCGGTTGGACAATTAAGAGCTGCTGCCCGGCGTAGATACGGTTCGGGTTGTCGATACCGTTCAGAGTCGCCAATTCCTGCCACGTCATGCCATACAGCCGCGCGATGCTCGCCAGTGTTTCGCCGCGCTGCACAGTATGGTAGGCTGTGTCAGCCGCCACCAGCGCATTGTTCACCTCCGGCTGTGTCAAGTCCTGTACAGGCACATTAGCCGGGTCGGGAATAATCAATACTTGCCCGACATAAATCAGGCGCACATCGCTGATGCCGTTGGCGGCGGCCAGCACATCCACGCTCACGCCATAGCGCAGCGCGATACGGAACAAATTCTCGCCCGGTTGAACCGTGTGCGTGATGTTATCGGCGAAAGCCGTCAGTGGAAGCGCAATAAGAAGAATGTTAATGAATAAAACAAATGCGCGAAGCAGGCGGCTGTGTGACATGTGTCTCTTCCTTGTTCGACGTTGGATTTACTATTAACCATACACCGTCTTCGGTAGACGGTCAAATGGATTTGAGTTGAGATTCCAGCCGGCGGCGCGGCTTCCAGCGCCGATGGGCAATTGCTCCCCTTACGGTTTGCCAGTACAATGGCCTGTGTCTTGTGGATCAAGTGGGATTTCGCCCATGCTGCTACGTGCGTATCGTTTGACCGATCGATTGGGTCTCGTGCTGCTCAAAACCAGCGCCGCCCTCGCCCATTACACCCTGAATGGCGCCAGCAGTGCTGTGAATCTGGCGGGCGCGGGTGCGGGCGGCGTGTTAGGCACGCTGTGGGGCGTTGTCAGTACGCTCGGCGGCGGTATCTGGCGGCTGCTGCGCTGGCTGCTGCGCAACTTGTGGAATGTGCTTGTTGCAATTGGCGGCGTGATTTTTGGCGTGCTCGCCTTGATTTCAAGACTGTTCTTGCGTGCTACCGGCCAGGCTGCGCGCACGGTTGCCACCTCTGCCGGCGCCGTCAATGCCAACGCGATGGCGCGGCGTGCCGCCCGCTCAGAGGCGCAGGCGGAGATCGACACCGTGGTCGTCGAAGATCCGCTGCGCCGCCAGAATCGTGCCTTGAGCGGTCTTACGGCTGCGCTGTTGTTTGTGCTGATTGGCGTGGTGTTGTGGGCGACCAATCCCACACGCGGCGTGGGCAGCGTGCCCGAAGTGGTTAGCCTAAACAGCGCCGATACGAATTTGCTGAATGATACGCCGCAGCCCACCGCCGGCGCCTTGCCGACCACCATCCCAACGGCAACACCGCTGCCCGAAGTGTTGGAGGTACGCGGCAGCCTCGCTTATGTGGTGCGTGATCGTGGCCAAACCGATATCTGGGCCGTGAATGTCGGTACGCGCACACCGCTGCGCTTGACCAACAGCTCAGCCGATGACCGCGATCCGGCGTGGTCGCCCGATGGCCGTCGGTTGGCGTTCGCCTCGCGCCGCGACGGCAACTGGGACATCTATATCTACGATCTGAACACAGGCGAAACGACCCGTGTCACCTATGGTCTGGAGTTTCAGGGTAAGCCGACATGGTCGCCGGATGGTCTGTGGCTGGCGTATGAAAGCTATCAGGGCAGCAATCTCGATATTTATGCCCTGCCGATTGATTTTTCGCAGCCGCCCGTGCGTTTAACGGACAGTCCCGCGCCGGATTTTGCGCCGGCGTGGTCACCGGATGGCCGCCGTATCGCCTTTGTTTCGTGGCGTGACGGCAATCAGGATGTGTATGTCTACGATTTTGACACACCCGGCAATCCGCCCGTCAACATCACCAACACGCCCACGCGCTATGAAGATGTGCCTGCCTGGAATCCCGATGGCGAAACGCTGGCCTACAGCGCGCTGGATGAAGGGCTGTATAAGGTTTTTGTCCAGCCGGTTGATCCCGGCGTGCCTGCGCAGGTACAACCCAACAGCGGACGGATGCCCGCGTGGTCACCCGATGGCGGCAGCCTTGTTTTTGTGAGCGATTCGATCGAGGGTACGCAGTTGATTGCCAGCCCATTCGCGCTGGGGGGCAGCGCGACGCTTATCGTGCCTGTGCCTTTTGGCGCGACAACGCCTGTCTGGACGGGTACACCGCTGCCCGCCGCGCTGGTCAATCAGGGTGGGGTGAGCGCGCCGGCGCTCGATGATTTGTACATCGAACAAGAAGCGCGCAACACACAGAATCTCTACAATCTTGGCCCGCTGCCCGGCGTTGATGCCCCGGTGCCTTACTTGAGCGATCGTGTCAACGACTCCTTTAACGCGCTGCGCGAAGCCGCCGCCCGCCACATCGGCTATGACTTTTTGGGGCGGCTGGAAGATGCGCTTTGGTCGCTGATTCCCCAGCAGCGGCTGCCGCAGCCAGGCGAGGAAATCCGCAACTGGCACTATACCGGACGCGCTTTTGCCTTTAACCGCCGCCTGCCGTTGGGCGGTTTCCCCGCGCCCGTCGAAATCGTGCGCGAGGACATCGGCATTTACACCTATTGGCGGATTTACGTGCGCGTGACTGACGACGCGCAGTCGGGCGAATTGGGCGAACCGCTGCGGCATATGCCCTGGGATTTCGCCAGCCGCGCGCAGGGTGATGTGCAGGCCTATGACGAGGGCGGACGGCTGCGCGTGACTATGCCCGAAGGCTACTATATCGATTTGACACAGCTTGCTGCTGATTACGGTTGGGAACGTATTCCTGCCGGTGCGGATTGGCGCGCCAATATCAACGCCGCGAACTACTGGATTTTCGTCAAAAATGATGACATGGACTGGTATCACGCTATGCTGGAACTCTATAGCGAGTCGCAGTTGGGCGGTTTTGTCCCCACGGCGACGCCGCTGCCCACCCCGATTATCACGCCGACACAGGGCGGAGGCTAAATATGCAGCGCGGAGGCAGTTTTCTCAGCATGCTGATTGTCCTGCTGGTGGTGGCCGGTTTCGCTTTTATGCTCTGGCTGAACGCTCGGCCTGCCCCCGCAGTCGTCGTGATTTTGCCCACACAAGTGGCGACCGTCGATAACTCGAATGCCTGGCAAGATGTGTTGGAGGCAGGTTTTGGCCTGAACAGCACACCGCTGCCCACCGTGGCGATTCCCGCGCAGCAGTTTGTCGCGCCCACGCTGGCGCTGCCTACCGCCAATACCACACCACTCGCCGTGGAACAGGCCAGCGGTAATGTGTTGGCGACTCCCATCCCTTTTGATGCTGGCGCAACTCCGACACTCCCGGCGGCGACGGCAGTAGCTGCCAGCGGCGATGCGCAGGTGACAGCGCAGATTGTCACGCGTCCGCCGCAGGACTGGAATCCGCCGGCGCTTGTGCCGCCCATCTCGCGCGATCCGCTGGGGCGCGACCACTACTGGTTTGGCCGTCCGATTGATGCTAACGCCACCAACTATGGTCTGTACTATTATCCCTACGGCTCGGATGGCCCGGAACAGGAAAACGCCTATCGCGTGCATCACGGTATTGATATGCCCAATCCTGTGGGCGAAACCGTGCGCGCGGGCGGCAGCGGTACGGTGATCTGGGCTTCGGACGGGCTGCGTGTCAACGATGGCGTGTTCCAGAACAGCTACAGCTACGGTAATGTGGTGCTGATCCAGCATGATTTCGGCTATCGCGGACAAGCCCTCTACAGCCTTTATGCGCATCTCAGCGCGGTGCTGGTGCAGAATGGACAGTATGTGCGGCTGGGCGACCCTATCGGATTGGTGGGTCAGTCGGGGCGTGTCAGCGGGCCGCATGTGCATTTTGAAGTGCGTATGGGCGATAACAGTTATGGTTCGACCTATAACCCGGTGTTGTGGATGGTGCCCTACGTCGGCACGGGCGTGATCGCCGGTCGCGTATTGGATGTTAACGGCAACTGGCTGCAAGACGAAGAAATCACCGTGCGCAGCTTCAATTCCGGCCTGACGGTTGGCGTCACCACGTCCTACATTTTTTACGACAATATCGATGACGTAAACTCTGACCCCGAATGGAATGAGAATTTCGCGCTCGGCGATATTCCGGCGGGGCGCTATGAGGTCGTGGCGACGATCGACGGTCAGCGGGTCTCGCGGGTGGTGAATGTCGAGGAAGGCACGACGACGTTTGTGGAATTGCAGCCTGTGCTGGCCGCCACGCCGCAGCCGCCCACGCCGGAAGCGGCTGCGCCAGCTCCGTGAGCGGCGTTCGAACGAGATCGGTGGGAAAGCGTATAGCAGGGTGACACCATATCGGCTACACTTGGCTGTACGACTTTGTACCTTTCGGCCTATGCCGAATGAACGAGGATGAGTCATGTTTGCTTTTTACACGAAAAATCTGAAGCGCCTGGCGCTGTGTGGTCTGCTGCTGGTGGTGGCTGCTGTGGCCTTTGCGCAGGAGAATGCGCTCGTGCCAGGTACAACCGTCACAGGCACGCTGGACGCCGAAACGCGCGCGCAAGTGTATACCTTCAACGGCGCGCAGGGGCAAGTCGTTAGTTTTGTGCTGACGGGTGAAACCGGGCTGCAATTGGTGCTGCTGCTGACGGATCCCAGCGGCCAACAGCTTTTGCAATATGCCGATACCGAACCCTCTGGCCCGGATACGACACCGGAAACGACTCTGCCGGTCAGCGGCACATATTTTGTGACCGTGTTTGTGCTGGCGGGCAGTGAGCTGACCGAGGGCACATTCCAATTGGCGCTGGTGACGGAAGGCGGGCCTGCGCCCGAAACGACGGCTGCGACTCCCGCGCCGGGACGTGCTGTATTTGTCCAGCCAACGCAGGTGATTACCACCAGCGGGCTGCAAATCGCGCTGACATGGAACACGACAGCGGATATGAACTTGCAGGTGCGTGACCCCAACGGCGAGACCCTGTTCTGGGATTCGCGTGCTACTTCCAATGGCGGGACATTCGACTTTGATGTCAACGGTCTGTGTCAGGTAACAACGGCACAGGCGCCCACCGAGCGTGCGACATGGCCGGCTGGCGGCCTGGCAACGGGCAGCTATGAGGTGCTGGTGTTTTATCGCCAGTCGTGCGATAACTCGACCACCCCCGTGCCCTTTACCGTCAACATTAACTTCAACGGGCAGGCGCTGCCTCCTGTCGAAGGCAGTCTGACGCCGCCAGTCAGCGGGCAGGACAGCGTGTTTATCACCAGTTTCGATGTCGCCACCGATGGCGCCGCCGCCGGCCCGGCAGGGGTCTATGATCTGACGACACTCCCTGCCTCGCTGGACGAACTGCGCGCTAATGCGCAGCCTATCACGCTCGCTGTGCCTGTCAACGGCGCGATCGTCAACGAGCAGCCCTTCCAGACCTACGCTTTTAACGCTACCGAAGGCCAGTTTGTCACGGCGACCATGACGGCCACCGCCGGCAATCTCGACACGCTGCTTATCTTGCTCGACCCCAACGGCAACCGCGTCGATTTCAACGATGATGTGGTATTTGGTAACACGAATTCGGAAATTCGCGATCGCCGTTTGCAGGCGACAGGCACCTATACGTTGATTGCTTCGCGCTACGGCAAAGAAATCGGCGGCACAGAAGGCAATTACATCCTGACGGTGGTACTTGGCGAATCGGCGTCTGTGCCGCAGTCCGTGACCGATCTGGGGCTGCCGCAGGGGGCTATCGAAGTCAGCATGGTGTGGAATACCGCTGCCGACATGCAACTGTTGGTGCGCGATCCGTCGGGCGCGTCGGTTTATGACGACATTACCAGCATTCCCAGCGGCGGACAGTTGATCGCGGCGGGTAATGTCGGCTGCCGGCCTTCGCCCACGCCCGTGCCGGTATCCTACATCTACTGGCCGGATGG
Organism: Chloroflexota bacterium; assembly: GCA_013388745.1. Taxonomy (GTDB): domain Bacteria; phylum Chloroflexota; class Anaerolineae; order Aggregatilineales; family Phototrophicaceae; genus JACAER01. The sequence continues at coordinate 110,868 of JACAER010000017.1, read as the reverse complement.
CCTGGCGCGCGTCGGCACCTATGAAGTCGAAGTGTGGTATCAGAGCGAATGTGGCCAGACCGCTCCGGTGGAATTCACACTGACGATTGAAGTCAACGGGCGTATGGTCTTCAGCGATAATGCCAACCCGCGTCAGGGCAACCGCTATGTCACGAACTTCACGGTCAACCCGGATGGCAGCGTGTCGGCAGGGCAGGGGGGCATCATCGGCGGCAGCGAGCTGATTGACTACTTCGGCGAACTGCCCACCGCGCCTGCGCTGATCGCCGGACAGCCGGTCACGGGCGAAATTACACCTGCCAACGCTTACGATGTCTACGTATTTGATGGCACAGCCGGCGATGTCGTCACGATCGGCATGACGCAGATCAGCGGCACGCTCGACACCAAACTGTTCCTGATCGCCCCCAGCGGTTTGCAGGTGGCCGAAAACGACGATGTGGTTCTGGGCGAAGATACTAATTCCGTAATCAGCAGTTTTGAACTGCCGCAGGATGGCCGCTATGTGGTCATCGCCACACGCTATGGCATTCAGTTCGGCGGCACGGTCGGTCAATACCGATTGCTGCTTTCCCCGCTTAACTAACCGTTGAACTAACGCCAAAACACGCTACAATAAACCTGACGTTCGAAGATGCCCGGTGAAAACCGGGCTTATCATTCTTTTTTCTCCATGAAATTTCTCGTGACTAAACTGCGTTTGCTGCCTGCTGTTCTGCTTGTGGTTGTTTTGGCATCCTGCGCGCCGCCTCCCAATCTGCGTGATCCCAATATGCTGCGCGATACCAGCTTGCTGACGAGCGAACCGTGTGCCGCGCCCTGCTGGAACGGTATGACGCCAGGCGAAACGCTGTGGCGTGATGCGCGCACCATCATCGAAGATCAGACCGGTATTGCTGACCTGCAAATTCAGGAGCAGGATGGGGCAGTCGGGGCCACCTGGCGCACTATCGACGGCGAGCGTGCCTGCTGCCAGGCCGTATCGACCACTGGCGAGACGCTCGATTACATCCAGATTCAGCTTGCGCCCGATATCACGCTCGCTGCATTGTTCGAAGTCCGGGGTGAACCGGCTTATGTGGTGGTCGGTGCGGAGTTTTCCGCCGACCAGTCCGTACTGCTGCTGCTCTATCCCGATGTGCCGATGATTATCTATGCCTTTGTCGCCGGCGCTGCCGAAGGCGCGTTAAGTGCCACCAGCGAAGTCATCGCCGTCTCGTATCTCAAGCCCGACGACATGGAGTTGATCGTCAACACCAATAATTTGCAGGCCTGGGACGGTTATCAAACCTACAGCTACTACAGCGATAGCGAATTTGAGGTCACGCCCATCATGACGCTGACCCCCACGCCTGGCTCGTAGCGCCCTGCGCTGGCGTGTCCATGTTAGTGAATCCCTGTCGTCGCAGGCCGCGCGGCAGTTACAATCAGGCAAAGTAATGGAAGGATGTTCTGCACCATGACCCCCGAATCGAATGCCGAATTGAAAGTAGGCATGGAACTCAAAGGCAAAATCAAAAAGATCGAGCTTTACGGCGCGTTCGTGGATATTGGCACCGGGCAAGACGCGCTGCTGCATGTCTCGCAGCTTGGCAAGCCCAATGTGCGCAATGTCGAAGATGTGGTCAAGACGGGCGAAGAAGTCACCGTCTATATTCTCAAAGTCGATCAGACTGCCGGGCGCGTGGCCCTTTCGCTGGTCAAACCGCCGACGATGGCCTGGGATGATCTGCAAGAAGGGCAAACCCTGACCGGCAAAGTGACGCGCATTGAAAAATTCGGCGTGTTTGTGGACATCGGCGCAGAACGCCCGGCCATGATTCATGTCTCGGAATTGGCCGATGGTTATGTCAAGTCTCCCGGCGATGTGGTCAAGGTGGGCGAAGATGTCACCGGGCGCGTGTTGAAGATCAACCGCAAGAAGCGCCAGATCGACATGACGCTCAAGGCGTATCAGGAGAAGATCGAACTCCCGCGTGAAGAAGAAGAGGGCGAAAAAGCGCCGACGGCGATGGAATTGGCCTTCCGGCGTGCGATGGGCAGTACAGACAAAGCCGCAGTTGCCGCTAAACGCCGCGAGGACGACAAACGGCGCCGTCAGCGCGACGAGCAGTACGACATTATCGAACGCACGCTCAAACAGCACGGCAAACGCTAGCCACGCGCTCAGGAACAATCAGGCGTTTGTTTGTCTCAAACGCAGCCTGTTTCTATCTGTTTTTGAGGCAAGTAAATGACAAAAGGGCACGGCGAACCGCGCCCTTTTTGCTGTTGTGTTAAGCGGTCAGCACTTTGCGCAGGCGCAGCGCCGTAACGATAAACAGCAGTGTCATCACGATTTCGTGCGCCAGACACCACATGCACAGCGCTTCCAACCGGAAGACCTGCAAATACACCAGCCACATGGAATACATGAAGGCGAAAAGCGCGATGCCGAAGGTCAGCGTAACGCCATAGTCCTTCAGCAAGCCGATACGGTTTTCGAAGGCGATCAAAAAGCCCAGCGTTAGATAGGTTGCCAGCCCCAGATAAGCGATCGGGATGCCCATAAACTCGGCGTATACGCTGCTTTGTACCACATCACAGTTGAAGGGGCCGGTTTCGATGCAGATTTGGCTGGAATCGGTCAATTTGACGATGCTGAGATAACCACTGATGGCAATGCCGATCGCGACCAGAAACAAGCTCACACCGCGCAGTGTCAGGTTCAGACGCGGTTGTAACACAACAGGGTTGTGTTCAGTCGTATTTTTAGTAGTCATACGATTTCCTCAAGGCTTTTGAACAGCCGCACGCGAAGTTCTGTTCCCGCCGCGACCTCGTATATATCTTCGGGGATGATTAACAAACCATCGGCGCGTACCATCGACATCAGCGCGCCCGAACTCTGCGTGCCGGTGCTGCGCGCGACCAATTTTTCTCCCTGTCGTTCCAGTGTAACACGCAAATAGCTGCGTCGTCCATCAGAGCGCAGCGGCTCGGCAACCACCGCCAGCGCAGTAGGAGTGGACACGGGTTTGCCGCTCATTTTCAACAGCGCCGGGCGTACCAACACATCAAACGTGACCAGCGCCGAAACCGGATTGCCCGGCAGCCCGAAAAATGGAACGCCTTGCAGCATCCCGAAAGCCAGTGGTTTGCCCGGACGCAGATTGATTTTCCAGAAATTCACCTGCCCAAGCTCGGCTAACACCGTGCGCACCAGATCAAATGACCCGACAGAAACCCCCGCCGAACTGATAATGGCGTTAGGCTGCTGCGCCAGCGCCGCGTGGAACAGGGCGCGTATTGCTTCCAGCATGTCGCTTGCCGTCGGCAGCCGCAGCGGGATCGCGCCCAGTTGGGCAACAGACGCCGCCAGGGTATAGCCGTTGACATCGTGAATTTTGCCCGGCGTCAGCGGCTCATGGGCGTCCAACAGCTCATCGCCGCTGCTCAAGACGACAATTCGCGGCTGACGGATAACGGGGACGAGCGCGCGCCCTAATGCCGCCAGAACGCCGATGTCCTGCGGACGCAGCACACGCCCTGCCGCCAGCAGCCTGTGTCCGGCGTGGAAATCTTCGCCAACAGGGCGCACATAATCGCCAGCTTTCGACGTTTTGAGCACAGTGACCTGCGATGGCAGCGCGCTTTCTTCTCCGGGGACGAAGCGTGTATCGGTGTTTTCCACCGGGATGATCGCATCGGCACCAGCGGGCAGGGGGGCGCCGGTCATGATGCGCGCGGCCTGGCCCGCCAGCAGCGGCGTGGCGGGGGCGCTGCCTGCCGGGATATCCATTACCAATTGCAGAGCGGTTGGCACTTGTGCCACATCCGCCGCGCGCACGGCATAACCATCCATGCTGGAATTGGGGAAGGGTGGGATATTCACGTCGGCGACAATGTCGGCGGCCAGGACACGCCCTAGCGCGTTGTGCAGCGCAAGCGTCTCTGCGTCTAAGGGGGCGATTCCCGCGAGTATCTGTTCGAGCGCAGTATCAACGTTCAGTAAATCAGCCATAGTTTGACCTGCCGCGAGGCGGTTTGTAAATCATATCACAAATGCGAGAGCAAATTGTAACCGAAACGCAATTTTGATGTAAAATTCTGTTAATCATCACAAATCATTGGGTTGTGCGTATGGTTTCTACAACGACTTCGACACCGGTCAATTTGCAATCGCTGCTCGCCAATTTCCCCGATCTTTCGCTGGGAGATCGCATGTTAATCGAGCGCGCCTACTATAAGGCCGAAACGGCGCACGCCGGGCAGGTACGCAAGTCGGGAGAACCCTATTTTATCCACTGTGTTGCGGTCGCCCAGATTTTGGCCGATATGCGCCTCGATGCGGAGGCCATTGCTGCGGCTTTGATGCATGACATCGTCGAAGATACACCCGTCACCATTGATGATCTGCGCGCGGAGTTTGGGCAAAACGTGTCGTCCATGGTGGCCGGTGTGACCAAGCTGAAGAAACTGCCGATCAATGTCGAAAAGAACACGCGCAGCCGTAATGCAGATCGCGAACTGGAATACATCCGTAAAATGCTGCTGACGATGGGCGACGATGTGCGCGTGGTGCTGATCAAACTGGCGGATCGCCTGCATAACATGCGCACGCTCGGATACATGAATCCCGATAAGCAGAAGGCCATCGCCCAGGAAACGATGGACATTTTCGCGCCGCTCGCCAATCGTCTGGGCATCTGGCAGATCAAATGGGAATTGGAAGACCTGTCATTCCGCTATCTCGACCCCGAAGCGTATAAGCAGATCGCCAGCGCGCTGGATGAGCGCCGCGCTGACCGCGAAGATTATCTGAACGATATCATTGATTCGCTGCGCAAGGCATTGAACGAAGCGTTGATTACCAACGCCGTCATCACCGGACGCCCGAAACATATCTACAGCATCTACAAGAAAATGTCACGCAAGCAGGCTGCGCTCGACCAGATTTACGATGTGCGTGCTGTGCGTGTGATTGTGGCGACGATTCCGCTGTGTTATCTTGTGCTGGGCGAGGTGCATAACCTGTGGCGCCCGATTCCTGGCGAGTTCGACGACTATATCGCCGCGCCCAAAGACAATTTCTATCAGAGCCTGCACACAGCAGTGCTGGACAACAACGGCAAAACGGTCGAAGTGCAGATTCGCACATGGGAAATGCACGAGCACGCCGAATATGGTATCGCCGCGCACTGGCGCTACAAAGAGGGGCACAAGGGCAAAGACGAGAATTTTGAGCGCCGCCTGAACTATTTGCGCCGCCTGATGGAGTTTGGCCCGGAGGTCGAAGACCCCGAAACGTTCATTGAGTCGATGAAATCGGAGGTGTTTCAGGATCGTGTCTACGCCTTCACCCCCAAAGGCGACATTATCGACCTGCCTTCGGGCGCGACGCCGATTGATTTCGCCTACCACATCCACACCGACATCGGCCACCGCTGCCGCGGGGCAAAAGTGCATGGCCGCCTGGTGCCGCTCAATTACCAACTGCGCACAGGGGATCAGGTCGAAATCCTGATCTACAAACGCGGCGGCCCCAGCATGGATTGGCTGAATCCCAATCTGGGTTATGTCAAGACGGCGCGCGCACTGGCGAAAATCCGCCACTGGTTCCGCAAGCAGAACCGCGAAAAACATGTGGCGATGGGGCGCGAATCGCTGGAACGCGAACTGCGGCGGCTGGGGCTGTTGGAAAGCATGTCATTTGAGTCGGTGGCGCAGCTTTTCAGTTACAGCAAGACAGAAGATTTTCTGGCGGCAGTCGGCGCGGGCGACATCAACAGCGCGCAGATCGCCAACCGCGTGCTGGAAACGGAACAGCAGCGCCGCCAGCAAGAGGCACTGGATAACGGCGCACTGCTCAAGCCCAAGAGTAAGGTGCCCGGCACCGTGTTGGATTCCACGCAGGGTGTGCAGATCATGGGCACCGGTGGGCTGATGGTCGGCCTTGCCAAGTGCTGCAACCCGACACCGGGCGACGCCATTATCGGATACGTGACGCGCGGGCGCGGCGTCACCGTACACCGCCGCGATTGTGTGCAGCTTCAGTCCTTGAATGAACCGGAACGCCTGCTGGATGTGTCGTGGGGACATGTCGCTAAAGAACAGCGTTACTCTGTGCCTGTCGAAGTGATCGCCTATGATCGCGAAGGGCTGCTGCGGGACATCAGTACCGTGATCGCTGATGAAAAAGTGAATATGTCTACGGTCAACGTTCATACCCGCAACGACATCGCCGTGTTCCATGTGACGGTGGAAATTGGCGATGTCAAGCAGTTGACGCGCATTCTTGCCAAGATTTCTTGTGTCTCGAATGTTGTCGAGGCACGCCGCCGCAATATCGTAAAATAGCGCTTCCCGCAGCATTACTGGCAAGGACGATAACCCTGCTATTGCCACATAGCAACCACAACATCTCAGGCATTCCCAACAACTCCATTATCGTCGCTGCTGCGCCGTAAGCTGCGTCCGACGGCTCATATTATTATGTGGGTTGAGATCTCTTAACCAAAAACTGTTATGGTAATTATTAGAATAGATTGACAATAACCGAATTCGTGTCTATTAATATATAGCGCACTATGCCGTCAGCAGAATGGGGGAGCGATGTTTCTTGATTTGTCGCATCAAATCGCATTGAGGCAGTTGGGAGCTCTGGACGGTGCTACACGACTGGTGATTTTGCATCCAAATTACCTGAACCAGCATGTACTGATCGAGCAATTGTTGCAGCTTGCACCCGTCGTGTATGTTCGGTTTACGGGCAGCCGTCTGGCGCACGCCCAGGCGGAAACCCAGTTGCAGGCGGCGTTAGTCGAGCAAACCGGGCAAAATCGTCTTGACACCGTGCATACCCTTGTGCTCGACGAATGCGATCGGGTGCTCAGCAGTGAGTTTGATGTTTTTTTGCCACAGTTGGCTGTGTCTGTCGGCGCGGCGCGCGTGTTTGTGATCACACGCCGAGTTCCGCAGTGTGTGATCAGCAGCGAGACACTCCGCGGCCAGACACGGTTTTTGCCGACTGAGACGGGACTGCTGCTCTGGGACTATGCTCAACGGCCTACTACGCAGGTGTTGTTAGAAGTGCGCGCCTTTGGCAGCGGCGGCGTGCTGCTCAACGGTCAGCCGATCACCAATTGGGACGGCGTGCTGCCACGTGCGCTGTTTTTTTACTTGGTTGATCAGGGGATGGCGACCCGCAATCAGATTTTTGAAACATTTTGGTCAAAACTGAACACGCACGAAGCCACCAATGTATTTCACGTAACTAAGCGCAAAGTCAGCGAAGTGCTGGGCACCGACTTAACCACTTTTCAGGCGGGATTTTATCGGATTTCCCCCAATATTGAACTGAGTTATGACGCGGCCACCTTTAACGAGATGGCGCAGCGCAGCGCAGTGCTCTCCCCCGAAGAGGCGCTGCTGCCGCTGCGGCAAGCCGTTGCCCTGTACAAAGGGCCGTTTTTGACCTCTATCACGATGGATTGGGTGAAGGCGCGGCGGCAGGAACTGCTGCAAACTTATGGCGAAGCGCTTGTTTCGCTCGCCAAGCTCTATGAACAGGGTGGCAAGCCGCATGAGGCGTTGGGTCTTTATCTGCGGGCCATTATGACCAACCGCCAGCGTGAGGATTTGGCGGCTGCCGTCATGCGCTTATACCGCGAACTGCAACTGCGCGCGGACGCTCTGCTGGTCTATGAACGCTTGCGCGAGACGCTGGTAAACGCGCTCAATATGCAGCCGGCGGCTTTTGTGCAAGAACTGGCAGCGGAAATCCGGCGTGAAGTAGACGCGGGGTATGCCTGATGTCTGCTTCTATTCGCCCGATGGCATCGGTTCGACGGGCGCATACTGCGGCTGATGCGTTGCGACAGCACTGACGCGCTCTTTGCTGGGAACCGATAAGATAAAGTCACCCTTGCCCGCGCGCTTGGTTTGCGGCGCTTTGCTGAATTTCATTGGCCAGGCGCGCCCTTTATCGCTGATAACCAGCAGGGTATCCCCTAATGCGCCGACAGTGGCCGCCGCCAACCCGCGGCTGCCCGGTGGTAGTTTCATCGTGATCACACCGCTGCCTGCGCGTCCCTGCAAAGGGTATTCTTCCAGCGGCGCGCTTTTGGCGATACCGTCTTCGGTGATGACCCAGACCACTTTCGGTGAGGCGCCGTTATTGTTGGCGGTGGCCAGCGCTGCGCCGATCACCTTGTCGTTCTGCTCGCCCAGCTTAATGCCGCGCATACCGCCTGCGGGCAATCCGGTGGGACGCACGTCGCTTTCTTTGAAGCGAATGGCCTGCGCCTGTTTGCTCACCAGCAGCACTTCTTCTTCGCCCGATGTGGGGAACACCCATCCCAGCCGATCGGAGTCTTCGACATCCATCACGGTGAATACGTTGGCGGTCATGCCGGGCAAGTCTTCCAGCCGCAGGCGTTTGACCTCGCCGTTTTCGGTGGCGAGGAACAAGAATCCAGTTTGGGCATCATTCGGCAGGCACAGCATAGCACACAGGGACGCTTTTTCGCTCAACCCGCACAGCGAATTAAACGGCACACCCGCGCCTGGCTCGTTGATCTGTGGAAGCTGCTGGACGGGAATCGTCGCGCATTGGCCGTCTGTCGTGAAGAGGTGCAGCACCTGGGCGGTGGTGGCGTGCGCGATCAAACGTGGCGGCTCGTCCATTTTGGTGGTGACCTGTGGCGGCGCGTCGATAAAGCTGCGTCCAAGTTTGCCTTTGACCGTCAGTGTCACCCAGGTGTTTTCCGCTGGAATCAGCAGCGACTGTGTGGTGATCTGCGTGGCGGTGTCGCCGACGATGATTGTGCGGCGCGGGTCGTTGTAGGACTGCTTGATAACATTCAGTTCTTCGCCGACAACCTCGCGCATTTGGGCAGCGCTGCCCAACAGCCCTTCAAGGTAGCTGATCTGCGCCATTTTTTCATCAAATTCCTCTTTGATTTTCTGGCGTTCCAGCGCGGCCAGGCGGCGCAATTGCATGTCTAGAATGGCCTGTGCCTGAATCTCGCTGATCGAGAGTGCTTTGCGCAGGTTGTCGCGCGCGCTTTCTGCTGTGCGCGAGCCGCGAATGATCGTAATGACGGCGTCGAGCTTGTCGAGGGCGGCCAGCAAGCCCTGTAGAATGTGGGCGCGTTCGCGAGCGCGCGCCAGATCATATTCGCTGCGGCGGCGCACGACATCCTGACGATGATCGAGATAGACTTTGAGCGCCTGTTTAAGCGTCAGGAAACGCGGTTCGCCATCGACCAGCGCCAGCATGATGATGCTGAAGGTTTCTTGCAGCGGGGTGAGTTTAAACAGGTTGGCGACGACCGGCGTGGGTTCTGCGCCGCGCTGTAATTCGATGACCAGACGCACGCCCTGCCGGTCAGATTCGTCGCGCAGGTCGGCGATGCCTTCCAGCCGCCCTTCCCGCACCAGGTTTGCAATGCGTTCAATGAGCGAGGATTTGTTGGTTTGATAGGGCAGTTCGCTGACGATGATGCGCGATTTGCCGCGCCCCATGTCTTCGATATGCACTTTGGCGCGCATAATGATTTTGCCGCGTCCGGTGGCGTAGGCCGCCACCAGCGAGTCGTCTTCATGCTCCAGCGCGTCCACGTGGCGATAGACCAGGCCGCCTGTCGGAAAATCGGGGCCTTTGATGAACTGCATCAGGTCGCGCACATCCACGTCGTCTAGCCGTTCCCAATTTTTGAGCATGTAGGCCAGGGCGTCGCAGACTTCGCCGAGATTATGCGGCGGGATGTTGGTAGACATGCCGACAGCAATGCCAGAGGCGCCGTTGATGAGCAGATTCGGGATGCTGGCCGGCAGGACAGCGGGTTCAGTCAAGCTGCCGTCGAAGTTCTCGGTAAAATCGACCGTGTCGCGATCAATATCGGACAGCAGTTCTTCGCCAATTTGCGCCATCCGCGCTTCGGTATAGCGCATCGCAGCGGCGCTGTCGCCGTCGAGGCTGCCGAAGTTGCCCTGGCCAGCGACCAGCATGTAACGCATGGAGAAGTCCTGCGCCAGCCGTACCATCGTCTCGTATACGGCGGCGTCGCCGTGCGGGTGATATTTGCCCAACACCTCACCGACAATACGCGCGCTCTTTTTGTAGGGGGTGTTGGCGCGCACGCCCATGTCGTACATGGCGAAAAGAATGCGCCGGTGTACGGGCTTCAGACCGTCGCGCGCGTCGGGCAGGGCGCGCGCCACGATCACACTCATTGCATAATCCAGGTAAGCATCGCGCATTTCCTGTTCGATGTTCACCTGCTGAACAGTTCCAATATTTGCCATGATTAACCTTTTGCCGCTGTGTGCCTGCCGTCACATTCTATGAGCCGAAGCGCTGCCTGTCAAATAGGAGTTAGGAACTTGTGTTCTAATTATAGCACAAAACGCGGCTGGCGCTACGCCCAGAGGCCGGTTTCCCCCCCACACTTGGGCCATTCTCAAGCGCAAGCGCTTTGTGCTATGATGACGGCATGAAAAATGTAAAAACAACCTTCAGCCAGATTGTGATGGTGTGTATCGTAGGGCTAACGATTGCCTGTTGGCCGCAGCCCCCGGTGCGTGTGCTGGTGACGCCGACCCCCGGCGCGACCGACACGTCAAGTTCGGCCACCGTAGAAATGACTGCAGATCAGGTTGCTGCCCAGGCCGCCACGGTCTCGCCGACCTTTTTGGGCGCGGTGGTTGGGCCGAGCTATACGCCGCCTTCGCCGCCGCCGACAGCGACGACTGCACCACCGGCGACAGCCATGCCCACCGCGACTCCCACCGGCCCGACCGCAACGCCGATTCCGCAGCTCGACGCGGCGCGCATTGGTGTGCAGATTGACGCGAATTTGACGAACGATGCCTGGTTCTATGTGATGGATCGCGTGAGTCAGTTGGGCGTGGGCTGGATCAAGATTCAGTTCAACTGGAATTTTTACCAGCCGAACGGGCCAGACGAGTGGAGCGAAGACATGCGGCGCATCGAACTGTACCTGTTCGAGGCCAACCGGCGCGGCATGAACGTGATTATCAGCGTGGCGAAAGCGCCCAACTGGTCGCGCGCCAACCCGGTGGGCGACGGGCCGCCCGATGACCCGGCGATGCTGGCGAACTTTTTCACGTTTTTGTTCAGCGGCGGGCCACAGGAGTTCAACCTGATGGAGCAGGTGGACGCGATTGAAATCTGGAACGAGCCGAATCTGGCGCGCGAATGGGGCGGGCAGCCGCTCAACGGGCAGTCATATATGCGCTATTTTACGGCGGCTTACGACGCGATTCGGGCTGCAGCGCCAACGATGCCGATTATCAGTGCGGGGTTGGCACCAACGGGCGATTCGCAGGGTTCACGCGATGATCGCGGCTATTTACAGGAAATGTACGACGCGGGGCTGGGCGCGTACAGCGATGTCTATGTGGGCACGCATCCGTTTAGCTGGGGCAATCCGCCGGACGCGGTGTGCTGCGATGCTGTGGAGGGGCAGGGATGGGACGATGACCCGCACTTTTTCTTCTCGCACAATGTGAACGAGTACCGCGACCTTATGAACCGCAATGGGCACGGCGCGGTGCAGATGTGGGTGACGGAGTTCGGCTGGGCGTCGTGGGAAGGGTTTTCGGGGGCGCTGCCGCAGGAGTGGATGGCCTACAACGATAACTGGGAGCAGGGGCACTACGCCATACGCGCGCTGGAGCTTGGGCTGGGGCGCGGGGACATCCGCGTGATGGTGCTGTGGAATCTGAATTTTGCCAACGCGCTGAACGTGCAGAACAGCGATGAGATCGCGGCGTATGCGATTATGCCGGATGTGACGGGGATACGCCCATTGTTCTGGATGCTGCATGACGCGGTGAGACCGCCGGAGCAGCGTTTGAACCGCTACGATTTGCCGGGGTAGGGGCGGGTGTCGTCAGTAAGAGGGCGGGCCAGAACCCGCCCCTGAGCGATGACAGGCGTGTTAGCTTTCCTGCATTTCGACGTATTCGTCTTTGAGGATGTCGGTAGCGGGGACTTGCAGGATGTCGAGCATTTCCTGAATGAGGGCGGCTTTGTGTTCGGCGTCTTTGGATGACCAGGTGCGGCTTTTGAGTTCAATGTAGGTGTCGGGCAGTTTGGGATGGCTGACGCGATCGACGTTGACGAAGAAGGGCACGCCTTTGTATTCGACATGCCAGCGGCGGCGGTCTTTGTGCAGTTCGCGTTCTTCGCTGGGCTGGAAATATTCGCGGTAGAAGCGCAGCGGGCGGTTGGCGTCGCTGATGTAGCGCGAGTGCGAGAGCAGGATGGTGTTGTTGTATTCGCGTTCTTTGTCGCCGCTGGTGAAGGTCAGGCGGCTGCGGACAGAGCGCACGACGCCGTTTTCGTCGATGTTGTCGTCTTCGCGGTAGCGCAGGCGGCCTTTTTTGGGGTCGTCGAAGAGGAAATAGGTGTCGTACTGGCGGTAGTGAATGGATTTGATGACCTTCATTTCGGGATGGTCGAGCAGTTCTTCGATCATCGAGACGTTGTGCAGTACAGCTTTCACTTGCACTTCGAAGCTTTCACTGCGTTCGAGTTCGCCGCCGATAGCGAGCAGTTTGCTGACGAGGTCTTCTTCGCGCGCGCTGAGGAAGGCGCTGATGCGCGCAGCGTAGTCGGCCGCTTCGGCTTTGAGCGCGGTTTCATCGAGAGTGAGCAGTTGGCGGTCGCGCATGAGCCACTGGCCGTTGCACAGGACGTGGGCGACATCGGTGCTTTTGCCGGCGTAGACGATTCGTGAATAGACAGCATCCGGCGAGACGGTGAAATGCGGGACGTTGTGGGTGGGGTGGGCGTCTATGACAATGATGTCGGCGCGTTTGCCGGGTTCGAGGCTGCCGGTGATAGCGCCGAGTCCCAGCGCCTGCGCACCCATGCGTGTGGCAAGGGTGAGGGCGCGTTTGGCGGGTAGGGCGGTGGGGTCTTCGGCGGGGATTTTGGCGAGCAGCGCGGCCAGGCGCATTTCTTCGAACATATCGAGGTCATTGTTGCTGGCAGGGCCATCGGTGCCGATGCTGACGGTGACGCCTTCTTTGAGCAGGGTATTCACAGGTGCAATGCCGCTGGCGAGCTTAAGGTTAGCGCTGGGATTGTGGGCGACGGCGACTTTGTGTTTGCGCAGCAGGCGAATTTCGTCGGCGTCGATGGCGACGCAGTGGGCGGCCAGCACACGCGCGCGGAAAAGGCCGATAGCCGCAGCCCAACGGATGACGCTCTGGCCGTAGGCCTTGATATGGTCTTCGACTTCCAGTTTGGTTTCGGCCAGATGGATGATGAGCGGCACATCGTATTCGAGCGCGAGTTCTGTGCAGAGGCGCAGCGTCTCTTCGGTGTTGGAATAGGGCGCGTGGGGGGCGATGGCGGGCGTGATGAGCGGGTGGCCGCGCCAAAGCTCGATGAATTCGCGGGCGTAACGCAGACTGTCGTCGTAGGTTTCGGCGTCGGGTGCGGGGAATTTGAGCACTGTCTGGCCGAGCACGGCGCGCAGGCCGGCGGCGGCGGTGGCGGCGGCAATATCGGCTTCAAAATAGTACATTTCGGCGAAGGTGGTGACACCGCCGCGGATCATTTCCGCGCAGGCCAGGCTAGTGCCGAGGCGGCAAAATGTTGGGCTGACGAATTCGCGTTCGGTGGGCATGATGTAGCCCATCAGCCAGACATCCAGGCGCAAATCGTCGGCGATGCCGCGAAGCAGCGTCATGGGGACGTGTGTATGGGCATTGACGAGTCCCGGCATGATGATTTGTCCGGCACAGGAGATGACCTGAGGGGCGCGATAGCGGGCGCTGATTTCGGCGCTGCTGCCAACGGCGACGATGTGTTCATCGCGGATGGCGACAGCGCCGTCGTGGATGAGTGTGTAGCTGTCGTCCATCGTGACAAGCGTGCCGCCGGTGAGGATCGTGGTTACGTTTTCCAATGGTGACTCCTCTCGTTTGCGTGATTATAGCGGCAATGTGTAAACTTTGTGGAGAGACCGCGTGAAGTGGTCTTATGAGTGAAGCGCGGGGCAGCTTTGCCCCGGCAGCCCCCATGGTTTGGAGTAGGTGATGCTCAAACGCTTATCGTGGAAGCAAGCAGCGCTGGCGGTTGAAACGGCACTGGTGGGCTTATTTTTTGTGCAGGCGCTGCGCTATGTTGTTGCGGCGCTGTACAGCGGTTTTGGCAGCGCGTCGCTGGTGGCGGCGCTGGATCCGGCGACGATCCCGGCGGGGACACCGGGAGCGCTGCATCCGGCAGTGTTCAGCAATCAGGCGTCCTTCGTGCTGTATATGCTGGCGCTGCCGCTGTTGGGGCTGGTGCTGCGCCGTTTACGCTGGCCGTTGGTGATCGCGGCGGGGCTGACGGCGGCGGGGCGTGCGCTGATGCTGGAGGGCACGCTGCTGCCGGCTCTGGTGGCTTCGGCGCTCACGGTGGGCGGCGGGCTGTTGTATCTGGCACTGCTGATCCGGCAGCGAGCGCAGCTTGTGCCGCTGTTTTTTATTCTGGCGCTGGGGGTTGACCAACTGCTGCGCGCTTTTGGCAACACGCTCGATCCCTCGTGGTCGGCGGCGGCGCGCGTGGTGGACGTGCTGTTGACTGCCGATACACGCCTTGTGGTCACGTATGTCCAGGTGCAGGTGTTTTTGTCGGTGCTGGCGCTTGTGCTGAGCCTGCTGAACTGGTGGGGCGGGCGGCGCGGGACGACCAGCAGCCCGCAGGGCGAGGCGAAAATCGCGCCGGATTACGGACTATTGACGGCATGGGGCGCGGTAGGTATGGGCGCGCTGATGTTCCTGCAACTATCGCTGCTGGCGCTGCCGAACGCTATCGCCGGGCGGGCGAACGCCGACTATACGACACTGGTGCCGTTTACGCTGGCAGCGACGCTGCTGCCGCTAGTGCCGGGCGTGCGCAATTGGGCGCGCGGTTTCATTGGCCTGTTCGACAATCAATGGCGCGGTTGGCTGTGGGCGGGGCTGATCGCCTTTTTGCTAGTGTTCGGTACGCGCGTGCAGTATGTGTCGGCGGATCTGGCCACGCTGGTGTCGAATGTGGTGACAGCGCTGGGGCTGCCGCCGGTGCGCCAGTCGGCGTTTTATTTTTTCGGGGCGTTTTTGCTGGTGATCGGCCAATTTTGCGCGAGTCTGCTGTGGTGGTGGATGGCGAGGCCACAGGCCGAAAAAGAACGCAATCTGAGCGGCTTATGGATTGTGCTGGGTGTGCTGGTGTTCGCGACGTTGGCGTTTTTCGACGTGTTTACGTATGAATATGCGTATGTGCGCAATCTGCCGGCGCAGTTTGATCTGCTGAACAACACGGTAATTCCACTGCTGCGCGGTTTTCGCGGGATGGGGCTGCTGGTGCTGCTGCTGGCGATTCTGCTGGCGGGTGTGCCGATGATACAGACGCAGCGGCGCATCGCGTGGGGGGGCGAAAAATCAGCGCTGCGCTCGCTGGCGGCGCTGGTCGTTGTGGCCGGGTGCGCGCTGCTGGCGGCGTTCGCTGCGCGTCCGCCGCTGGTACAGGGCGTGCGCAACGTGGACAGCATCCGTATCGGCAGCTACAACATTCACTGGGGCTACAACGAGTTTTATTATTATGATCTGGAAGCCATTGCGCAGACGATTGAACAGAGCGGCGCGAACGTGGTGCTGCTGCAAATGATCGAGGCAGGGCGCATGACGAGCTTCGGCGTCGATCAACCGTTGTGGCTGGCGCGGCGGCTGGGTATGGATGTGCGCTTTTTTTCAACGAATGAGGGGCTGCAAGGGCTGGCGGTGCTGTCGAACGTGGAAATTGTCTTCGCCGATGGCAATCTGCTGACGAGTCAGGGCAGCCAGACGGGTGTGCAGCGCGTGCAGATTCGACCTGATGAGGGCGTGATCACGCTGTACAATACCTGGCTGGGTTTTTTGACGGAGACAGCGGGAACGGCGCTGAACGAGCAGGAGCAAGACCAGCAGCGCCAGTTGAGCGAGATTTTTACGCTGATCCGGCTGCATCATCCTGATGGCAATTTTGGGCGCATGGTGCTGGGCGGGACGTTTAACAATGTGCCGGACTCGCCCTTGATTCAGCGGATGCGCGACAACGAGTTCAGCGACCCGTTCGCCGGGCTGCCGCTGGAGCTGGCGGCGACGCTGTTACGCACGCGGCAGGCAGCGCGCATTGATTATTTGTGGCTGCGCAGCCTCGTGCCCTGGGGGTCGCTGGTGGTAGACAGCCGGGCATCGGATCATGGGCTGCTGGTGGTGGGGGTGTTTTTGGAGCGCTAAGGGGGGCGTCCTCACCACCGGCGCCCTCCCCGATTTGAGGGAAGGGGAGTAGGAGGGGCGTGAGTGGGTTATAAGGGTGTTTGTGGGATAGGGACGCTGACCCCAAAGATCTGTCATCGTTAGGCCTGTTCGTTGGTTTCGGGCGTGGGGGGCAGGAGCAGGTCGAGCGCGGCGCTGGCTGCTGCCTGCGCGGCGGCGCGTTTGCTTTTGCCCGTACCCTGCGCCAGCATGTTTTCGCCGACGAAGACCTCGACTACAAAATCTTTGTCATGATCGGGCCCGCTGGCGGAGACTTTGTGATAGGTCGGTGTGGTATTGAAGGCGGCCTGCACATACTCTTGCAGGCGGCTGCGTGCGTCTTTTTCCAGCGCTTCGACCATGACGCGCTCCAATAGGTCGAGCATACGCGGCAGAATGAAGCTCCTGACAGCCTCGATTCCCTGATCGAGATACAGCGCGCCGATCAACGCCTCAAAGGCGCGGCAGAGGTTGTTGCGGCGGACGCGCCCGCCGGTTGTTTCTTCGCCTTTGCCGACCCGCAGCACTTCGCCGATGTGACATTGGCCGGCGAACTCTGCCAGCGCTTCGGTGCGGACAAGCGCCGAACGCAGGCGCGTGAGATCGCCTTCCGGCAGTTCCGGGAAGCGTTCGTAGAGCATTTCGCCGGCGATAAAATCGAGCACGGCGTCACCCAGAAATTCGAGGCGCTCGTTATCGCGCAGCGGTTCGCCGCTGTGTTCGTTGACGAAGGAGCGATGGGTGAGCGCCTGCTGCAAAAGGTCGGGCTGGCGAAAACACAAACCGAGAGACTGCTGAAATTCGTCAAGAGTCATAGACACGATGCGGCTTATCCCTCAGGGGCAGGTGTTTGGCCTGCCCCGCTATGTAGGTTATGGGAACGATTTGTAGATGAGCACAGCGTTATGACCGCCGAAGCCAAAGGCGTTGCTCATGACTGATTGTAGCGCTAATTGGCGCGCCTGAAGAGGGACATAATCGAGATCGCATTCGGGGTCGGGTTCGTGGAGGTTGATGGTGGGCGGGACGACCTGATCGCGCAGCGCGAGAATGGCGAAGGCCGCTTCCATGGCGGCGGTCGCGCCCATACAGTGCCCGGTCATGCTCTTGGTCGAACTGATGGCTGTCGAGTAAGCATGTTCGCCGAAGACCATCTTAACAGCTTTGGTTTCGGTAACATCGTTGAGCGCGGTGCCTGTGCCGTGGGCGTTGATGTAGTCGATGTCGGCGGGGGTGAGATGCGCGTCGGCCAATGCTTCGGACATAGCGCGGCGCGCGCCGAGCGCTTCGGGGTGCGGCGCGGTCATGTGGTAGCCGTCGGTGGTCGAACTGTAGGCCATCATTTCGGCCAGAATCGGCGCGCCGCGTTTTTGGGCGGATTCAAGTTCTTCCAGCACCAGCACGCCCGCGCCTTCGCCAAAGATCAGGCCGGCGCGATTTTTGTCGAAGGGGCGGCAGGCCATCTGCGGGTTGTCGTTGTTACGCGAAAGCGCGCCGGTGCGGTCAAACGAGGCGATGCCGATGCGGATGATGGGCGCATCGCCCGCGCCGGCGAGTGCTTGATCGATACGCCCGGAACGGATCAGGTCGAAGGCCAGGCCAATACAGTCGGCGCCCGTGGCACAGGCCGAGGCGGGGGTATAGGTCGGCCCCTGCGCGCCCAGCTCGATACTGAGCATATCCGCGCCGCCGTTGACCATCAGCATGGGGATGCCGAAGGGCGTGACCCGGCGCATGTCGTCGGTTTCGATGAGCTGTTTGGCTTCGTGATAGTAGCCTTCGACGCCGCCGACCGACGAGCCGACAATGATCCCGGTGCGGTGGCGGTTGGCGTCGTTGACTTCGAAGCCGGCGTGCTGGATGGCTTCGTGAGCGGCCAACCAGATGAACTGTTGATAGCGATCGTGGCGGCGCGCCATTTTGGCGCCCATATAGACATCGGCGTTCCAGTTTTTGACTTCGGCGGCAATCTTGACGGCGGAATTGCTGGGGTCAAAACGGGTAATGTAATCGGCGCCAGATTTGCCCGCGAGCAAGGCCTGCCAGCTTTCCTCGCGCGTATGAGCCTGTGGGGTCACGAGGCCGAGACCAGTGACCACAACCCGTCTGGTCATGATACCAAATCCTTTGGGTTAGGGAAATCGGGCGGGCACAGCAGTTTCAGCGTGCGAGTAGTGGGCGATAGGCTCTGTGTGCGGCACGATTTCCAAATTTTTAACGATAGGGGTTGTACCATAAGCGGTCACAGATTGCCATGTCGTTAGGCATTTTTATGAGCGACGATCTTCCGCTTTTGGGAAGTAGTGGCCTTCGACCCATGAAGCGCCATCGGGGGCGATTTCTTTTTTCCAGACGGGCACGATCTCTTTGAGACGATCAATACCGTAGCGCGCGGCTTCGAAGCAGCCCTGATCGCGGTGTCCGGCGGCGCAGGCGATGAGGATGGTGTTGTGGCCGACGGCAAGCTGGCCGACGCGCTGGACGATGGCGATGCCCTGCACCAGCGGCCAGCGGGCGCGGATTTCGGCGGCGACCTGCTGCATTTTGGCCAGCGCCATCGGCTCGTAGGCTTCGTATTCCAGGCGATTGGTCAAAATCAGGCTGCCGTCTCTGGCGGTTTCGCCGCGCACCATGCCGCTGAAGACGCAGACGGCCCCGGTGGCAGGTACCGTGATTTCGGCCAGCAGCGTGTACAGATCGAGCGGCTCGGCGGCCAGGCGAAAGACTTCGGGGTATACCGATTGACCGCCGCTGACGGGCGGGAAAAAGGCGATTTCGTCGCCCTCTTTGACAGCATCGACGGGAAAGGCATATTCGCGGTTGATGGCGGCGATGGCGCTGTCGAGATTGGGCGAAAGCTGCGGGTGCTGGGCAATGAGCGCGCGCTTGACATCGGCCACCGTGGCGGAATCAGGCAGAGTCAGCACGAGGCGGCTTTGGCCCGCGAGGTCTTTGAGGGTAGCAAAAAACAGGATGGTGACGTTCATGGTTCTCCTTCGTCGGCGCTGTAATCGCCATGCACGCCGCCGCGTTTTTCCAGCAGGCGGATGTCAGTGATGCGCATGGCACGGTCAACGGCTTTCGCCATGTCGTAGATGGTGAGGGCGGTGATGCTGACGGCGGTGAGGGCTTCCATTTCGACTCCGGTTTTGCCTGTAGTGCGCGCGGCGGCGCGAATCGTTACGGCGGCTTTTTCGTCGTCAAGCGCGAGTTCGATGTCGATGTGCGTCAGCGGCAGCGGGTGGCAGAGCGGGATGAGTTCAGCGGTGCGTTTGGCGGCCATGATGCCGGCCAGACGGGCGACAGTGAGCACATCGCCTTTTTTGAGCGCGCCTTCACGGATCAGGTGCAGCGTTTGCCGCTGCATATAGACCGTGCCCGCGGCGACTGCTGTGCGTTCGGTATCAGGCTTGGCGCTGACATCGACCATGCGCGCCGCGCCGTATTCGTCAAGATGTGAGAGTTGGTCGCTCATGGTTGTTTCCAGAAGTTGGCAGCGAATCAATAGGCGCAAGTATAGCGGCCAGCAGCGCAAAACCCAAAGTGGCATGGCCGCACGCTCTGCCAGAAGCGCTGCACAGCGGCGACAGGGATGTCAAAATCGAGCGTGTTGAGGGGCGCGCTGGCGCGGTGCGCGGTGATGAAAACCACGATAAAGAAGGCGGCACTGAACACCACACGCGCGGCAGGCGGGCGCTGTACGGCGGTCGATGCGGGCATAGTGGGCGCTTGGGTACACTATGAAACGATTGTGTGATTATAGCGTATAGCCGTATAGAATCGGCGTTAACGCGGGCACAGATGTCAAGTTTAACGCCTGTTAACATCGGGCGGGGCGGTCTTGTTTTGGCTATCGGCCATCTGTACAATGGAAGGCTGAAAAGCAGTCAACAAATTGCGCCAGCGGAAAAACAGCGCAGATACCATAACGAACTGGAGAAACACGTTGGGCATATTCAGCCGCGGCCTGAGCAAAACACGACAGTCGTTTTTGGGCCGGCTTGGGACAATTATCAGCGGAACGAGTGACATCGACGAAGATACGTGGGAAGACGTGGAGGCCATCCTCATCCAGGCCGATCTGGGCGTCGAAACCACGAAGCGAATCATGCAAGACCTGCGTGATCGGGTCGCAGACGACAGCATAAAACGCACAGAACAACTGCAAAAAGCGCTGAAACAGAGCTTGCGCAAGCTGATCAGCGACCCGCCGGCGGCCAATATCAGCGGACGCCGGCTGTCGGTGATTCTGATCGTGGGCGTGAATGGATCGGGCAAGACGACATCGATCGCTAAGCTGGCGCACCGCCTGAACAACCTGAACAACCGGCGCGTGATTTTGGCGGCGGGCGACACCTTCCGCGCGGCGGCCATCGAGCAGCTAAAGACGTGGGGCGATCGGGTGGGGGTGCCGGTGGTGGCCGGCCAGCCGGGCAGCGACCCGGCGGCGCTGGTGTATGACGCGACGGCGGCGGCCAGCGCACGCAACCGCGATATTCTGATTGTGGATACGGCGGGGCGGCTGCACACGAATTACAATCTGATGGAAGAGTTGCGCAAAATCCGGGCGGTGACGGCTAAGGTGGTGGCCGACGCGCCGCATGAAGTCTGGCTGGTGATCGACGGCACGACAGGGCAAAACGCCTTGCAGCAGGCGAAAAAATTCAAAGAGGCCGTCGAGGTCACCGGCGTCATTGTCACGAAATTGGATGGTACGGCGAAAGGCGGCATGGTGTTCGCGGTGTTCCAGGAACTGGGGCTGCCGGTGCAGTATCTTGGACTGGGCGAAGGCATGGAAGACCTGGTACCGTTCCGTGCGGACAATTTTGTAGACAGCCTGTTTGAAGATTGACGCCCATCGTTCACCTTCTCGATACGACAAGGGAGCAGGGTTACGCAGAGTAGGTTGCGGGCACAGCAGCGAATTTGACGAACACTTTCGGGCCAGAGACGCGACCAGGAAAGTGCTGTTGAAGAATGGGGGTGCGGAAGTCGATCCCGCGAGAAAAATAAAACGAGATGGATACGCTGACAACACAACTGAACAGTATGAAAAAGGAAATCGACGGCATGATGGCGCGCTTGGGCATCGCCGAAAAGGCAGAACGGGCACAAGCGCTGGAAGCCGAAGCGGCAGCCGCTGATTTTTGGTCTAACCCGGAAGCCGCTCAAAAGACGATGCAGGAGATCGCGCGCCTGAAAGGGCAGGTCGATCACTGGCGCGGTGTGGCGCAGCGTATCAACGACGCGCTGGAACTGTCGCAGTTGGACGATTCGACGCTGCAAGCCGAACTGGACGCGGAAGCCAAAGAACTGGCGACGATCATCGAGAAGATGCAGATCGAAACGCTCTTCAGCGGGCCGTATGACAACGAAGACGCGATTCTGGCGATTCATGCGGGCGCGGGCGGCGTCGATTCACAGGATTGGGCGCAAATGCTGGAGCGTATGTATTTGCGCTGGGCGGAAGAAAATAAGTACAAGATCGATGTGCTGGAACGCAGCGAGGGCGAAGAAGCGGGTCTCAAGAGCATGATGATGAGCATTCGCGGGCCGTTCGCCTATGGCTACTTGCAGAGCGAACAGGGCGTTCACCGCCTGGTGCGGCTCAGTCCCTTCGACGCGGCGCACCGGCGGCATACATCGTTCGCGAAAGTCGAATTATGGCCGGATATCCAGGGCGAAATCGACATCGAAATCAATATGGAGCGCGATCTGCGCATCGACACCTACCGTTCGTCGGGGGCCGGCGGGCAGAACGTGCAGAAGAACGAAACGGCGGTGCGCATCATGCATCTGCCGACGGGGATTGTCGTCACCTGCCAGAACGAGCGCAGCCAGGCGCAGAACCGCGAACGCGCGCTGCAAATTCTGAAGGCGCGCATCTTCGAAATGGAGCGCAAGAAGCAGGAGGCGGAACTGGCGGCGATGAAGGGCGAAAATGTCAGCGCGGAATGGGGCAACCAGATTCGTTCTTATGTGCTCCACCCGTACCAGATGGTGAAAGATCACCGCACAGAATACGAAACGGGCAACACCAGTGCTGTGCTGGATGGGCGGCTGACTGAGTTCATGGAGGCGTATCTGCGGCGCAAGATCACACTGACGCCGGCATGAAGGATGTTTGGCGCGCGGCGATGAGCCGGTGAAATTTTCACAAATATAGAGGAGCAGCACTTTATGGATCACGAAACGCCGAAAACGATGGGGCAGCAGCACGGGCGGCGCTCATGGGCGGAACCCTGGAAGATCAAAATGGTCGAGCCGATCAAGATGATCAGCCGGGAAGAGCGCGCGGAGGCGATGAAAGCGGCGGGTTACAATACGTTTTTGCTGAAATCTGAAGATGTGTATATTGATTTATTGACCGACAGCGGCACCAGCGCGATGAGCGACCGCCAGTGGGCGGGGATGCTGTTGGGGGACGAGGCTTATGCCGGCAGCCGCAACTTTTATAACTTGGAAAATGCCATCCAGACGTATTACGGCTACCGCTATATCATCCCGACGCATCAGGGCAGGGGGGCGGAACATCTCATCAGCAAGGTGGCGATCCAACCCGGCCAATATGTGCCCGGCAATATGTACTTTACGACGACACGCTTGCATCAGGAATTGGCGGGCGGAATTTTCGTGGACGTGATTATCGATGAGGCGCATGACCCGGCCCATCTGCACCCGTTTAAGGGCAATGTCGATCTGAACAAGGTGCAAATGCTGATCGACAAACACGGCGCGCAGCAGATTGCGTATATCAGCCTTGCTGGCACGGTGAATATGGCGGGAGGACAGCCCGTGAGCATGGAGAACGTGCGCGCGCTGCGGGCGCTGTGCGATCGCTACGGCATCCGCATCTATCTCGACGCGACACGCATGGCGGAAAACGCCTTTTTCATTCAGGAGCGCGAGCCAGGGTATGCCAATAAGTCGGTAGCGGAAATTCTGAAAGAGTTTTGCAGCTACACCGACGGCGCGTGGATGAGCGCGAAAAAAGACAGCCTGGTGAACATCGGTGGCTGGCTGGCGCTGAATCATCTGGATGTGTTCGAAGCGGCCAGCAATCTGGTGGTGGTGTACGAAGGGCTGCACACTTACGGCGGCATGGCCGGGCGCGATATGGAAGCGCTGGCGCTGGGGATTGAGGAATCGGTACAGGACGACCATATGCGCTCGCGTATCGGGCAGGTGCGCTATCTGGGCGAACTGTTGACGGAATGGGGCATTCCGATTGTGCAGCCGGTGGGTGGGCACGCCATCTTTTTAGATGCTAAGAGTTTTTACCCGCATCTGCCGCAGGATGTTTTTCCGGCGCAAACGCTGGCGGCAGAATTGTATATGGATTCGGGCGTGCGTTCGATGGAGCGCGGGATTGTGAGCGCGGGGCGCGACCCGGAGACAGGCAAACATCGTTACCCGGCGCTGGAACTGACGCGGCTGACAATCCCCCGCCGCGTGTACACGCAGTCGCACATGGATGTGGTGGCGGAATCAGTAAAGGCGGCGTATGACGCGCGCGACAAAACGCGCGGGCTGAAAATGGTGTATGAGCCGAAGTATCTGCGCTTTTTCCAGGCGCGTTTTGAACCGCTGTAGGCGTTTGAACGCCTGAAAAAAGCTTTTGGACGCCAGGAATGGCCGCCCTACGCGGTGAGTGGGTGCAGGTGGCTGGCAACGGCGCCGGTATGGATGGCGAGGTCTTCGGGGAACTGCGCGCGTAGGGCACTGGCTTCATCGTCGCTGAGGCAGCCGTAGGCGCGCAGGAGTTGAACCACGACGGGCATAATGGCGCGGCTGCTGCCATCGCTGATTTTGATGGCAAGCCCGATGCTTTTTTCGGGCACGGCCAGCGCGAGAATGCCCTCGGTGCCGTCTTTGGCGATGAGGCGGCTGTGGGTGGTCATCATCAGCGCCGAATCCATGCGGCGCTGCCCGCTGTAGAGCAGGGGATTGGCCTGTAAAGCGCTGGCGATGCGCGCAGCGGGCGTGTTTTCCTGGGTGCGGACGGCCACACCAAGACGCGCGAAACCGAGCGCGACATTGTAGAGCGGCACGCCGTAGGTCGGCACGCTGCACCCGTCGAGCGCCAGCAGGCATTGGTCGTCGCTGAGCGCCAGCACCGTTTTCATCAGATCAGTGATATAGCGCTGCACGGGATGATCGGCGTGTGTGTAGCCGCTGGTGTCCCAGCCTTTGGCGCGGCAGATGGCGAGCATCCCGGTGTGTTTGCCAGAGCAGGGGTGATGCAGGGCGGTGGGTTTTTGGCCGTCGCGCACAAGCTGCTCGGCGGTTTTACGATCAATCGGCGTGGATGCGCCGCAGCCCAGCGCCGACAACGGCAGGCCGATTTTGTCGAGCATCGCGGCGATGATTTGCGCCTGTTCGCTGCTGCCGTTGTGCGAGCCGGAAATGAGCGCTAATTCGGCGGGGGAAAAGCCGAAATGGTCGGCTGCGCCAGAGGCAACGACCGCCTGCGCCTGAAAGGGCTTGGCAAGCGAACGCATGAAGACGACGCCGTGGCTCTGGCCGCGTTCGTAGAGCACGGTTTCAGCGGCGTTGAGCAGCACCACGCGGCCACGATGCACACAGTCGATGTGGCCTTCGCGTAGGACATGCAGCAGTTCGGCGTCGATCATGGGGGTGGCCTTCTGGTTTTGACCCTATCTCCTGCCCCCTTCCCGATTTCAGGGAGAGGGAGCAGGAGGGGCGCTATGGTTCTGAGAAATCAGAATGAGCCTTAAGGTGTGCGGTGATTAGTCGGAGTCGCGATCGCGCCCGTTGACGTTTTCCTCGATGCTTTCGGTGTCCTCAAAATCGACGGCATCGACATCGAGCGCGCCCTGCGCTTCGAGCGTGACATTGGGCGCGACGAGTTCGCGATCCTGGTAGGTGTGGAAACCTGTGCCTGCCGGGATCAGCTTGCCGATAATGACGTTTTCCTTGAGTCCGTAGAGACGATCGACCTTGCCTTCGATGGCTGCCCCGGCCAACACCTTAATGGTGTGATGGAAGCTGGAGGCCGAAAGGAAGCTGTCGGTGCTCAGCGCGCATTTGGTGATGCCGAGCAGGATAGGCACACCCGCCGCCGGGTCTTTGCCTTCGGCGCGCAGCTTTTCGTTGATGTCCAGCAGCATCAGGCGGTCAATGAGTTCGCCGGGCAGCAGTTCGCTGTCGCCGCTTTTGGTCAACTGCACTTTGGAGAGCATCTTGCGAATGATAATCTCGAAGTGCTTGTCAGAAATGTTCACGCCCTGATTGCGGTAAACCTTCTGCACCTCTGCCAGCAAATACTGCTGGGTGGTATCTGCGCCGAGAATGCGCAGAATGCGGTGCGGGTTCTTGGAGCCTTCGGTCAACTGCTGGCCCGGATAGACTCTACAGCCATCGAAGATTTCGGGCATCAGGCGTGCGCTGGATGGAATGGCGTATTCCTCCTCCGTGCGGCGGCGGTACACGAGATAGAGCGTGTGGCCTTCGCGATGCAGCGTGCCCGCCATCTTGGCGATGAGTTTTTCGCTCTGGTCGGGCGAATGCGCCAGCACCTCGCCTTCGCGGAAATTTTTGTCCGAAAGCGGGTCTTCCAGTGCATCGACGATCGTATCCCAGCCAACCGGAATGGTGAACTGTTCGTTAAACACTTCCTCGTCGATCACGGTGGCGATACGCACGCCTTCGCGCTTGCTGAGGCGCAGCACGCCGCCGATGTCGGTCATGACAGCCTCGCCTTTGGGCTTCTTGCGCGCTTCGAACAGTTCTTCGACGCGCGGCAGACCGCTGGTGATGTCGCCCGATGCCTGTGCCGTGCCGCCCGTGTGGAAGGTGCGCAGCGTCAACTGCGTGCCCGGTTCGCCGATGGACTGCGCGGCGATGATACCGACCGCCGCGCCGATTTCGACCATTTCGCCGCGTCCCAGATCGCGGCCATAGCACAGCGCGCAGATGCCGTGAATGAGGGCGCAGGTCATCGGGCTGCGGACATAGACCTCGTCCAGATTGGTGTTCTGGATGACTTCGGCGATGTCTTCGTCGATCAGTTCATTGCGCGCCACCAGCATTTCGCCGGTTTCGGGATGATAGACATCGCGCGAGGCGCAGCGGCCTACGACGCGCTCGTACATCGATTCGCCGGCGATGTCATCGCTGCGGCGGATGGCGGTGCCGCGTTCTGTGCCACAATCCCAGCGGTTGACGATCACGTCCTGCGCCACATCCACCAGACGGCGGGTGAGATAACCGGCGTCGGCGGTGCGCAGCGCGGTATCGGCCAGACCCTTGCGCGCGCCGTGCGTGGAGATGAAGTATTCCAGCGCGGTGAGGCCTTCGCGGAAGTGGCTGCGAATTGGCAGGTCGATAATGCGGCCAGAGGGGTCGGCCATCAAGCCGCGCATCCCGGCCAACTGTGTAATGGGGCCAAAACCGCCTTTGGTCGAGCCAGAGATCGCCATAATAGCAATCGGGCCGTAGGGGTCGAGATTCTTGCGGATCAACTCCTGAAGCTGATCTTTGGTGCGATTCCAGGTGTCGATCGTCAGTTGGTAGCGCTCTTCTTCGGTCAGCAGGCCGCGCCGGAAATTGCGTTCGGCATCTTCGACCACTGCATCGGCTTCGGAGAGGATCGAGGCGCGTTCGTCGGGCACCGAAAGATCGGTGACGGCGATAGTCGTGCCGGAGATAGTGGCGTAGTGGAAGCCGAGATTCTTGATCGAGTCCACGATATCGGTGGTGCGTTCCGAACCGATGCGGCGGTAGGCCTTATCGACCAGTGTTTGCAAACCCTTCTTGCCGAGCGTTTCCTGCACGAAGCGCAGTTCGTCGGGCAAGATGCGGTTGAAGATGGCGCGACCCACGGTTGTGACTTCGGGTTCTTCCTGCGGGCTGCGGTTGTCGTAGATGTTGCCGAGCAGAAGTGGGGTATGCAGACCGACCAGGCCGATGTTGTAGAGGTAGAAGACCTCGTCCATATCCACGACGACACGGCGCTCATGCAGGTTGGTGATGACGAGCTTATCGCCCAGCTTGCGCTTTTTGATGAGTTTGCGCATCTCGATAGTGTTGGCGAGCATGCAATCGACTTCGCCTTCAAGCACGGCGCGGATAGTGCGATCAGTCGCGGTTTCCGCCACTTTTTCGCGTCCGTTTTCGTCGGTTTCGATCACATCCTCGAACAGCACTTTGTTGGGGAAGTTGCGATACAGCGACCAGTAGTAGCCGTTGGAACGGAAGGCGATACCGACTTTGGTTTCGGGCTTTTCCAGATCGGCGACGTAGCGCACGGCTTCGGCTTTGTCTTTACGCGCGACGATCTCAACGGTGGGATCCATCGTCAGGTAATAGATGCCAAGCACCATGTCTTTGGAGGGGCCGACAACGGGTTGGCCATCGGCGGGCTTGAGCAGATTTTTGGTGCTCAACATCAGCGTGCGCGCTTCTTCGACGGCTTTGTCGCTGAGCGGCACATGGACAGCCATCTGGTCGCCGTCGAAGTCGGCGTTGAAGGCCGAACAGACCAGCGGGTGAATCTGGATGGCCTTGCCTTCGACCAACTGCGGCTCGAACGCCTGGATGCCGAGACGGTGGAGCGTAGGCGCGCGGTTGAGCAGCACGGGACGCTCTTTGATGACTTCTTCCAGCACTTCCCAGACTTCCGGCTTTTCGCGCTCGATGATGCGCTTGGCGCCCTTGACGTTGCTGGCATAGTTGTAGCGCACGAGGCGGCTGATGACGAAGGGACGGTAGAGCTCCAGCGCCATTGTCTTGGGCAGGCCGCACTGATGCAGTTTGAGTTTGGGGCCGATCACGATCACCGAACGACCCGAATAATCAACGCGCTTGCCGAGCAGATTGCGGCGGAAGCGGCCTTTTTTGCCTTTGAGCATGTCGCTCAGGGATTTCAGTTCGCGGCGGCCGCGCCGGCTGAGCGCTTTACCGCGCTGGCTGTTGTCGATCAGGCTGTCAACCGCTTCCTGAAGCATACGCTTTTCGTTGCGCACGATGACATCGGGCGCGCCCAGTTCCAGCAGATGCTTGAGCCGGTTGTTGCGGTTGATGACGCGGCGGTACAGGTCGTTGAGATCGCTGGTGGCGAAGCGCCCGCCGTCCAACTGCACCATCGGGCGCAGATCGGGCGGGATGACCGGCAGCACGGTGAGAATCATCCATTCCGGGCGGTTGTTGCTCTTGCGCAGGCTTTCGACCACACGCAGGCGTTTGGTGGCTTTCTTTTTGCGCTGTTTGGAGCGCGTGTTGCGCACTTCCTGCCACAGTTCCACCGCCAGCTTGTCGAGGTCGAGACCCTTCAGGATGGCGTAGAAGGCTTCGGCGCCCATGTCGGCCTGGAAAACCTGCCCGTAGCGGCCTTTGAGTTCACGATAGCGCGCTTCCGACAGGAATTGCAGCACCTTAAGATCGCCCAGTTCGTCGCGGGCTTTCTGTGCGCTCTGGCGGACGGTGGTCATGCGGCTGGTCAGTTCGCCCATCTGCTCGCCGATAGTGGTGTCGGCGCTGTTGGTGATGTCGTCGACATCGCGATTCAGCTTGTCGAGTTCGTCAGCGCGCATGTTGTCGATCTGGGTTTGCAGATCGCTGAGGTAGGTGCTGACAGCGCCCTGCACGCGCATAAGGCTGTCGTTGGTGATCTGCTCGCCTTTGGCAACAACGACGGTGTTGACGGCATCGAAATTGATGTTGCTGGACGTGACCTGACCGAGCTGGGCTTCGATGCGCGTCTGGATAGTCTGCGCCTCGCGCATGACTTCGTCGCTCAGGCGGGCGAATTCTTCGTCAAAGTGTGTATTGATGGCGCGGGCGCGTTCTTCGAATTCGCCTAACCGACTGTCGCGCTCAGAACGAATGGTAGCAACCTGCTGTTCGATGTCGCCGCCGAGTTCCTGTTCCTTCTGGCTCAATTCACGCGAGATGCGGCCCAACGCTTTGTCGCGCGCTTCTTCGTCCACGTTGGTGATGACGTACTGAGCGAAGTAGAGCACACGGTCGAGATTGCGGCGGCTGACATCCAGCAGCAGCCCCAGATAGCTGGGGACGCGGCGGGTATACCAGACATGGGCAACAGGGGCGGCCAGTTCGATGTGCCCCATGCGCTCACGGCGCACGGAAGCGCGCGTGACTTCGACGCCGCACTTGTCGCAGGTGATGCCCTTGTAACGAACGTTCTTATATTTGCCGCAGTAACACTGCCAGTCTTTTGTCGGGCCGAAGATCGCCTCGCAGAACAGGCCGTCTTTTTCTGGGCGGAGCCGGCGATAGTTGATCGTCTCCGGCTTGGTCACTTCGCCATACGACCACGAACGAATCTGTTCGGGTGAGGCCAAACTAATGCGCAGTGCGCTGAATTCTTTCGCCTCCAACGGCTACCTCCTCTGGCCTATATGCATGTTTTACAAACACAGAATGTCACAGTGTGGTGGAGAGAGATGCTTCTCGCCAGGAAACGCAGAAAAAGCGAACGGAAAGACTTCCGCCGCTGAACGCGAAAAGGGCGAGAAAGATTTTTTCATAGAACATAATAGTATACCACCTTGAGCAGATTCGTCAAGATGGGAAAAATGAGGTGGTCAAACTGAACGAGACAAAACGCTCACTGCGCTTAGATAAAATGATAACGCGAATAGGGCAATTGTCAAGTTAGCGCGGCGGCAGCAGAGGGGTGGCAATATTGATCGAGGCCAGTATTTGTTTGTGACGTTTATCACTAGTTGGCGCGCGGGGGATGGGCTAGGATGAAGGTAGAAGGAGGTGGGGCATGTTGCTCTATCTGGTGATAGCAGCCATCACACTCCTCTGCGCTGTAGAAGCTCTGCGCGCGCCACGTTTGCTGTTGAATGCGTTGTGGCTGGCCGGGGCCAGCGCCGCTACTGCCTTGCTGCTGTATTTGCTGGGCGCGCCCGAAGTCGCCGTGATCGAACTGAGCGTCGGCACGGGACTGGTGACGGTGTTACTGGTGTTGGCCATCACCGTGACGGGGCGCGACGACGGCCAAACGAACACGCTTGTCCCCGCGCCGCTGATTGCCGCGCTGGCGCTGATCAGTGTGCTGCTGTTGGGAATCGTGCTGATTCCCGGCGCGAACACGCTTTATACCCCCGCAGAAAACAATTTTAGCGCAGTGGTGTGGCAGCAGCGCGGGCTGGATATGCTGGCGCAGGTGGCGTTGATGTTTGCCGGAATCATAGGTGTGCTGGCGTTGTTGAGCGAAACGCGCCGAACGAGCAGCGGCGCGAAGCAAAACGCCGAGAACGAGAAGCCCGCGCAGTACGGCGAGAGGGAGACGGCATGACAGCCGCGCAGGTGGTGTGGATGGTGGTGTTGGGGCTGCTGGCCGTGAGCCTGTACGGGCTGTTGGCGGTGCGCAACCTGATTAAGCAGATTATCGTGCTGCAACTGCTGGCGAAGGCGGTGATTCTGGCATTGGTCGCCGCCGGGGCGAGCAGCGGGCAGCTTGCATTAAGCCAAAGCCTGGCAGCGACGGCTATTGTGGCAGACACCGTTCTGGCCACCGTCGCGCTGGCTTTAGCAGTCAAAGTGCGGCAGCGCTGCGGCACGCTCGATGTGCAGGCGCTCTCGCGATTACGGGAGTAGGGCCTGATGGCTCAGGTCAAGTATGATGTTCAACCTCGCGCTTTTTGTGATTCTCTGCCCGTTGGCAGGATTGTGCTTGAATCTGGCGGGTTCGCGCTGGCTGCGCGCGCCTATGGCCGGAATCATCGCTAGTATTGCCGCTGCCGCATCGTTTTTCTTTGCCGCCAGCCAATTGATTGCGCTGCAAACACAACCGCAGGGCACCATCGTTGTGTTGGGCGATTGGCTGCCACTGCTGGGTGTGCAGTGGGCGCTGCAAGTCGATGCGCTGTCGGTGACGATGATGCTGTTGGTCACCGGCGTGGGCACGCTGATTCATGTCTATGCCTGCGGCTATATGCGCGGCGACGCGGGCTACACGCGCTTTTTTGTATATTTGAATTTGTTTCTGGTGGCGATGCTTCTGCTGGTGATGGCGGACAATTATGTGCTGCTGTTCGCTGGCTGGGAGGGTGTCGGCCTGTGTTCGTATCTGTTGATCGGCTTCTGGTTCGATAAGGCGAACGGGGTCGGCACGCGCAATAGTGACGCGGCGCGCAAGGCGTTCGTTGTCAACCGTATTGGCGACGTCGGGCTGCTGCTGGCGCTGCTGCTGCTGTACGTCAATCTTGGCTCGCTGAATTTTGACGCGGTGTTCGCGCAAGCCGCCGCGACGCTGAGCGCGGGCGCGCCGCTGGCTGTCGTGATCGCGCTGCTGCTGTTCGTGGCAGTGACCGGCAAAAGCGCGCAAATCCCGCTGTTTGTGTGGCTGCCCGACGCGATGGCCGGGCCGACACCAGTTTCGGCGTTGATTCACGCGGCAACAATGGTGACAGCGGGCGTGTATCTGATGGCGCGCTCGCAAGTGTTCTTCGATCTGGCACCGCTGGCGCAAAATGTAGCGGTGCTGGTGGGCGCGGGGACGGCAGTCCTGGCGGCGACGATTGCCGTCGGCCAATATGACATCAAGCGCGTGCTGGCGTATTCGACCATCAGCCAATTGGGGTTTATGGTGGCGGCGGCGGGATTGGGAGCGTATGCGGCGGCGCTGTTCCATTTGATCACACATGCCTTTTTCAAAGCGCTGCTGTTTCTGGCGGCGGGTTCGGTGATTCACGGTGTGGAACATGGACAGAGCGCGACGGGATTGTACAGCGCACAGGATATGCGCGCGCTGGGCGGCTTGCGGCGGCGAATGCCGGTCACGTTTGCCACATTTTTGATCGGCGCGCTGGCGCTGGCCGGACTGCCTCCACTGGCGGGCTTTTTCTCTAAGGACGAGATTCTGGCGGCAGCGCTGGCGGAGAACACCCTGGTGTGCGCGCTGCTGGCGCTGACGGTGCTGCTGACGGCGTTTTATGTAGGACGGCAAACGCTGGCGGTGTTTTTGGGCGAGGCGCGCAGCGAAGGCGCGGCCCATGCGCATGAAAGCCCGGCGGTGATGACTCTGCCGCTGGTGGGGCTGGCGCTGCTGACAGCGTTCGGCGGTTTCATGGGTATCGCGGCCTGGTTAGGCGGCGTTTTTGGCGAACATACACCGGAAGCGAATGTGTGGCTGATGGGCGGCGCAACGCTGCTGGCGCTGGCCGGGATAGGATTAGCCTGGCGCATGCCGTTGGTCAAGGGCAGGATGCCGTGCGCGCTGCAAAACGGCTGGTGGATTGACACGCTGTACGGCTGGCTGATCGTGCGCCCGTTCCAATGGCTGGGCGGACAGTTGGCGCGCTTTGATCGCGGTGGGTTGGGCTGGCTGGAGCAAAGGCTGGCCGCTGGTGTGCGCGGCGCGTCGTGGCTGATGAGCAAAACGCAAACCGGACAGTTGAACTGGAACGGTGTCGGCATTGTCGCGGCGCTGGCGCTGGTGCTTGCGGCGGCGGTGCTGGGAGGGGGCGCATGAACGCGACATGGTGGTTAATCGCAGTGCCGCTGGCTTTTTCGCCGCTGGCGTATCTTGCGGGGCACGTGCAGCGCTGCGCGGCGCAGATCGTTACGCTGGCCGGATTGGCGCTGGTGGGGCTGTTTCTGGCAGCGGCGGCGCAAGAGGTGGCTGTGCTAGGCAGCGCCGAATATGCGTTCGGCGCGATTGCGCTGCGCGTGGACGGTGTGAGTCTGCTGCTGGCAGGGATCATTGTGGCACTGGCGGCGCTGACGACCCTGTTTTCCGGTGCGCTGGTGCAAAACGAAGCGGGCGAGGAGAAATATTACGCGCTGACGCTGGCGCTGGTGGGCACAATCCTGGCGCTAGTGTGTGCGCGCGATCTGTTCAATCTGTGGGTGTGGTTCGAGGGCATGGCGATCGCGTCGTGCCTGTTGGTGGTCTTCGCGCGGGAACGAGACACAGCGCTGGAAGCGGCGGTGAAGTATCTGCTGCAAAGCGCGGTGGGTTCAGCGCTGGCGCTGCTGGGGATGGCGCTGGTGCTGGCGCAGGTTGGCACGCTGAGTTTGGACATGATCCGGCAGAACGCGAGTTCGTCGCCCACGTTGTGGGCGGCGGGGGCGCTGTTTGTGGTGGGCTTTGGTGTGAAGGCGGCGCTGGTGCCGCTGCACACCTGGCTGCCTGACGCCTACACGCAGTCGCCATCGCCTGTGGCCGCGCTGTTGGCGGGCGTCGTGACGGAAGTTGGCCTGATCGCGCTGCTGCGTGCGCTGGCGGCGCTCAGTGGAGTTTCGAACATTTGGGGCGGGCTGCTGCTGGCATTTGCGGCGCTGAATATGCTGTCAGGCACGCTGCTGGCGCTGCGTCAGCGCGATGTCAAGCGCATGTTGGCCTATTCCAGCATCAGCCACATCGGTTATATGCTGTTGGGGCTGGGAATCGGCCTGAGCAGCGGCGCGCTGGCGGGCACACAGGCTGGCCTGTTCCATCTGTTTAACCACGCGCTGATGAAAGGGTTGGCGTTTCTGGCGTTGGGCGCGCTGTTTTATGGGCTGCGCGCGGCGGACGGTGATGCGCTGACGCTGGGCGATGTGAAAGGCGCAGCGCAGCGCTATCCACTGACCACGCTGACCCTGCTGGTGGCGCTGTTGGGGCTGGGTGGCATACCGCCGCTGGCGGGCTTCATGAGCAAGTGGCAGATTTTCGCGGCGGGCGTGGCGACAGGCGACGGCCTGATTTTGGCGCTGCTGGTTTTGGCACTGCTGAACGTAATGCTGTCAATGCTGTATTACCTGCGGCTGGCGACAGCGCTGTATGACGCGCAGCCGGGCGAACGCGCCGCAGCGGGGCGGGCGATTCCGCTGGCGCTGCGCGTGCCGCTGTGGATTCTGGCGCTGGCGGTGCTGGTGATCGGCGTGTTCCCGGATATGGCGCGCGGGCTGACGCAAGCGGCAGCGCTGGCTTTGTGGTAGGAGCAGGATATGAGCGAAGTATTGCTGACGCCGCCGCTGGCATTCGTGATCTATGGGCTTCTGGCAGGCGCACTGCTGATGTTTGGGCGTGTGCTGGCGGGCGGGCCGCGCGCGACAACGACCTATCACAGCGGCGAGGAACTGCCGGAGGACGGCGCGCTGCCGAGTTATCGCGGTTATTTTATCGTGGCGCTGTTTTTCGCGATTTTGCATATGGGCATTTTGATGCTGGGCAGCGGCGGGCAGTCGTGGATCGCGGGGATATACGTGGTGGGGATGCTGTTGGCGCTGCTGGCGCTGATTCTGGGGTGATAAGAGCGAGAAGGGCTATGCGACTAGAGGAATTGTGGGAACAGCTTGAGGCGCGATTGGCAACCTGGGGGCGGACACATTCACCCTGGGCGGTGCATTTTAACAGCGGCTCCTGCAACGGCTGTGACATCGAAATTCTGGCGACGATTACGCCGCGCTACGATCTGGAACGCTTCGGCGTGAAAATTCAGGGCAGCCCACGTCATGCGGATATTCTGGTGTGTACGGGGCCGGTGACGCGGCAGGCACGCGAACGACTGCTGCGGATTTATGAGCAGATGCCGTCGCCGAAATTTGTGCTGGCGGTGGGCACCTGCGCGATTTCCGGCGGCGTGTTTCAGGGTTGCTACAACGTGGTCGGGCGGGTGGATGCCGTGATCCCTGTGGATATGTATGTGCCGGGTTGCCCGCCGCGCCCGGAAGCGATTATCGACGGGATTTTGAAACTGCTGGAAAAGGCGCAGGCAGAGGGGGTGGCGACATGACAGCGCTGGAACAAGCGCAAGGTCTGCTGGCGGCGTGGGCGCAGGAAACGCGCACGCCCGAAGCCGGGCGGCTGGATGTGGTGATCGCGCCAGAGAAGCTGGTGGCGGCGACGACGGCGTTGTTTGACGCGCGCTGGGGGTATCTGGCGGGCATCACCGGGCTGGACGCGCCGAAAAGCGGGCAGATCGAGGTGCTGTATCACTTCTGCGCGGGGGCTTATGTGCTGACGCTGCGCATTGCTCTGGCGCGCGAAAAGCCCTCTATCGCCAGCATTTGCAGCGTAATCCCGGCGGCGAGCATGTTCGAGCGCGAACTGGCGGAGATGTTCGGCGTAGCAGTGGTAGGCACGCCTGACCCGTCGCGCTTGTTCCTGCCGGACGATTGGCAGGACGGCGTTTACCCGCTGCGCAAGGATTTCGCGGAGGAAGCTTCTCATGCCGAGTGAACGCTTTGTGATTCCGATTGGGCCGCAGCACCCCGCGCTGAAAGAACCCGGCCATTTTGAATTTAGCGTCGAAGGTGAACGAGTGACAGGGGCGACGGTGCGGCTGGGCTATGCGCATCGCGGAATCGAAAAAGCCTGCGAGGAGCGCAACTGGGTACAAAGTCTGTACCTGCTGGAACGCATTTGCGGCATCTGCTCGCATATCCATACGACGGCCTACTGCCTGGGTGTAGAGCGGCTGGCCGGTGTAGAAGTGCCGCCGCGCGCGCAGGCGATCCGCGTACTGATCGCAGAACTGGAGCGCGTCCACAGCCATTTGTTGTGGCTGGGCGTGGCGGCGCATGAAGCGGGTTTCGATACACTCTTTATGTACAGTTGGCGCGACCGCGAGACGGTGATGGATGTGCTGGAGGGGCTGACCGGCAACCGTGTCAATTATTCGGCGAACGTGCTGGGCGGCGTGAAATACGATCTGGATGAGGCGCGCGCAGAGACGATCCGCAAGGGTGTCGATTATCTGGAGGCGCGCACCTATTATTACCTGGAACTGGTGGTGCATGATCCGGTGTTCGTGCAGCGCACACGGGGAATCGGCACGGTGACGAGGGAACAGGCGGAATGGCTGGGCCTGGTGGGGCCGGCAGCGCGGGCGTCGAACGTGGCGCGCGATTTGCGTGTTGAGTCGCCGTATGCGGCGTATGACCTGTTTCCGGTGCAGATGGTGCTGGAAACGGCGGGTGATCTGGAAGCGCGAGTGAGCGTGCGGCTGAAAGAATTGTTCGAAAGCTATCGCGTGATTCGCACGATTCTCGATAAGCTGCCGACGGGCGAGATCAAAGGCCGGATGCCGAAGAAAGTCCGCGAGGGCGAGACGGTGAGCCGGGTGGAAGCGCCGCGCGGCGAATTATTCTACTTCATCAAAAGCAATGGCACAGACAAGGCAGAGCGCGTGAAAGTGCGCACGCCGACGCTGTGCAACCTGGCGCCAATGATGACATTAGCGATCGGGCATCAACTGGCGGACATGCCGATGCTGCTGGCAGGGGTAGACCCGTGTTTTTCGTGCAATGATCGCAGCATCGTGGTACGGAATGCGCAGGAAGCGGAAACGCGCTGGACATGGGAGCAGCTCCGGCGGTATGGTATCGAGGTGTACAAATGCAAGCGGTGATCGCACTGTTGATCTTTCCCGGCGGGCTGTGTGTGCTGCTGTTGGGGCTGGCTTATGAGTGGCTCGATCGTAAGCTGATGGCGCAGATGCAAAATCGGGTAGGGCCGCGCTGGTATCAGCCCGTCGCTGATCTGGTCAAGCTGCTGGCGAAGCAGGAGACGATGCCCAACGGTGTCAACCCGCTGCTGTTTATCGGTCTGCCGCTGGTCGGATTGGCGAGCGTACTGACGGCGGCACTGTATGTGCCGCTGGTGGGGTTGGCGCCGTCGTACAGTTTTCGCGGCGATCTGATCGTCACGATTTATCTGCTGGGGCTGCTGACCTTCTGCATGAGCCTGGCGGGTTCCAACACGCTGGATCGCTTCTCATTAATGGGCGCGCTGCGGGCGCTGACGCAGTTGTTTTCGTATGAAGTGCCGTTTTTGCTGGCGCTGCTGGGGCCGGCGCTGGCGGCGGGAAGCTGGCAGATCGCCGAAATCAGCGCCTATGCTGAGACGCACTGGCTGATTTTGACGCAGCCGCTGGGTTTTGTCGTGGCGCTGATCGGCCTGATGGGCAAGTTGGAGCTTTCGCCGTTTGATGCGCCGGAAGCGGAGACAGAGATCGTGGCGGGCGCGCTGACGGAATACAGCGGGCGCGGGCTGGCGCTGTTTCATCTGAGCCGCGATGTGGCGCTGGTTGTGGGGCTGACGCTGGTGGCGGCGTTTTATCTGGGCGGTATGGCGAACCCGCTGTGGTTCTTCGGCAAAACGCTGCTGCTGCTGCTCGTGGTTTCCGGGCTGCAAGCGCTGTTCGCGCGGCTGCGGATTGATCAGACTGTGGGACTGTGGTGGCGCTATGGAATGCTGCTGGTGCTGCTGCAATGGCTGCTGATGATCGTGTGGCGCTGAGGGGGAAAGAGGCTATGAAAATCACGACGATGCTGGGCGATGTGCTGCGCTCGCTGCTGCGGCCCAACAGCACGCAGCAGTACCCCGCCGAACGTCAGCCCGATCCTGAACGGCTGCGCGGTAAATTGGTATGGAACGGCGAAAAATGCACAGGCTGCGCGCTGTGTGTCAAAGAATGCCCGGCGCTGGCGATTGAACTTATCACGCTGGACAAAGCCGCCAAGCGCTTCGTGATGCGCTACCACATATATCGCTGCACCTTCTGCGCGCAGTGTGTCGAAAACTGCCGTTTCGGTTGTTTGCAGATGTCCAATACAGACTGGGAATTGGCGGCAGCAGATAAGTCGGCCTTTACGGTTTACTATGGCAAAGAACACGATATTGAAATGGCAAGAAGTGCTCAGGCTGCATCTACAAAACCTGAACCCGCAGAAGGATAGGATCGCCGTCGTCGGCATCGGCAATGAGATGCGCGGCGACGATGGGGCGGGGGTGCTGGTGACGCGCGCGCTGCGGGCGCGGCTGCACAGCTCACAGATTTTGCTGATTGACGCGGGCGTCGCGCCGGAGAACTGCACAGGCGCGCTGCGTCGTTTTCAGCCGGCGTTCGTGCTGTTGATCGACAGCGCGCAAATGGGCGAGACGGCGGGCGCGGTGCGGTTGCTGGACTGCAAGGATGTGGAAGGCTTGAGCGCATCGACGCACACGCTGCCGCTGTCCCTGCTGGCCGATTATTTGCTGCGCGAATTGGGCTGCGCGGTCTTGATCGTAGGCATTCAGCCCAGGCACATGCGGGTGGGTGCGCCGCTCTCGCTGGCCGTGCAGTATGTGGTGGATACGCTGATTAAGCAGCTCTGCGCGCTGTGGGAAGAGTAGCGCTTCTCAGCGCAACGCTCACTCAAAATACCATGATAGGCTGACTGTGGCACCGCTAGATAAAGCGGGACTGTAGCCAGTCGCACTTCGTCAAGTACAGCGCGGTAGACGCTGAATTTGCCGACGGCCACCGCCAAATCTTCCACTGGGGACAGACACAAAAACTCTTGATTTCGACAAATGCTGGCACAGCCTAGGGCTGGGCAGTTTTCGAGATGCTGAGATCAAGTTGAATTTTGCCCTCCTTCGAGAATAAGGGTGGTTTGTTCACCCGCAATCTGCCACCCATCCTTGATAAGCGCGCGTTTGACGGTATCGTGATAGCGGTCTTTGGCGGGCATCGTCTAGCTGTCTGCTTCGGGGTTATCCAGGCGGAAGCCGTGCCCGCGCACCGTCACGATGTATTGATTATCCGCGTCGATCTCGCCAAGCCGGTCGCGCAGACGGCGTACCAGCGCGTCGATGGCCTGTTCGCTGACGCCTTCACTGGCGACATCTGGCCAGACAGTGGCGACCACGGTTTCGCGCGTGCAGATGCGTCCGGTGTGGATATACAGCAGTTCCAGCAGACGGTACTGCGGCAGGCTGAGCGGCGGGTCCAGCTCGGTGTCGCCCACAAAGACGCGCCGGCTTTCCAGATCGAGCCGCAGCTTGCCGTTGATAGGCACGCCGGTTTCGATCTGCTCTGGGATGGCGAAGGGCAGTGGCGCGGTGGTGCTCGAGCCGAGAAATTGCAGCTTGATCGTAACCGCAAGCTGGATCACATCGCCATCGTTGAGCGGACGCGAGCCTTCAAGACGCTGCCCCTGCACCCACGTGCCGTTGCGGCTGTTGAGATCGGTGATGACATAATGATCGCCTTCGCGGCGGATGCGAACGTGCTGGCGAGAAATCGCGCGTTCCGGCACAGAGACATCGCACTCGCTGTCTCGTCCCACAATGATTTCATCTTTGTTCAGACTCCAGTGCTGGCCTTTTTGCGGGCCATCGAGCATATGGAGGATGGGATGCTCTTGTTTCTCGGTCATGCGCGCGCTACCTGTGTGTAAATGAGTGCTGCGTTTGTGACTTAGTTTATAACAAGCTGCGTTTATTGACTAGCCAGCGGGATGAGGACTGGCTCAGAAGTGATGAACAACTGGCGGAAACCCTGATCGCTGAAGATGCTGCCGCCGGCCTGCTGCGGCGCGACGCCAGCGCTGTTGATGCGGTAGAAGGCGCGCACACTGCTGTTACCGGCGAAACCGGCAGCCTGCAACTGCTCAAAAGTAAATTCCGCGCGGTACAGGCAGCGCTGGCGCGGCCCCAACACGCGCACATCGCCCGGCGGATACGTGCCGGAGTCCTGGCGGATGCCGGGACTGTTAAGCGCGGTAGTGGCGTCGAAAATGATGCCCAGCCCGCTGGAGCCGTCGTCGCCGACGCGCACCTGGGTGGGATTAAACAGGAACGGCACTGTGCCCAGGGAACGGTTAATGACGATTACGGTGATAGTGAGTGTGCCGCCGGGTGCGTTGGGCACCGCGCTGGAAGAGACTTCCAGGCGCAGCGGATTAGTCGCGGCGCGCCCCAGCAGCGATTGATTCGTGCCGCGATTGGGGCTGGTGCGCAGCCAGTCGCAGGGCGTATCGATGCTTAGTCCCGGCACGGCGCGCGAGACGAGATTATAGATCGTGTTGGGGCCGGCGAACACCAGCAGCAGCACCAGCAGCATGATGCCGGCGACGGTGTTGGGATTGTCGGAATTGCGAATCAACTGCATAAAATATCAGCCCTTCAGGAAGGCTTCAAGCTGGCGCAGCAGCACAGCTACAGACAAAGCCTCTCCATTATGCCACAAAGTGCCCAGATCGTGCCCGCGAAACCAGGTGTACTGGCGGCGGATAAAGTCGTGCGTGTCGTTTTTGGTTTTGGCGACAGCGTCGGTCAGGGGCAGGCCGTCGAGCAGATGCGCCGCCAGATGCGCGTAGCCCAGACCACTCATAGCGGGCAGCGTGCGCGCGTAGCCCAGATCAAGCAGGCGGCGCACTTCGGCGACAAAACCGGCGGCGATCATCGTATCGACGCGCGCATCAGCACGGGCGTAGACCTGCGCGCGTTCCGGCAGTGTCAGGCCGATGTGCAGCAGGCGGTAGGGCGGCGGCTTTTTGCGCTGCAAATCGCTGATTTTTTCGCCTGTGAGCAGGCAGACCTCTAAGGCACGCACCACACGACGGACATTTTGATGGTCGATCTGGGCGGCTGCGGCGGGGTCGAGCTGCTGGAGGCGCGCGTGCAGCGCCAGCGAACCGTTGGCAGCAGCGAAAGCCTCCAATTCCGCGCGTAGGGTATGATCCGGCGCGACTTCGGGAATCGACCAGCCTTCGGTGACGGCGCTGAGGTACTGCCCTGTGCCGCCGACCAGCAGCGGTAGTTTGCCGCGCTGGTGAAGATCGTCGATCGCCGCATAGGCCAGGCGTTGATACTGCGCCAGCCCCAGATTCTCGTCGGGGTTGACGATGTCGATGAGGTGATGCGGCGCAGCGGCGCGTTCCTCTGGGGTGGGCTTGCCCGTGCCGATGTCCATGTAGCGGTAAATCTGGCGGCTGTCCGCGCCGACAATCTCGCCGTCCAGCGCGCGCGCAATGGCGATGCCCAGCGCGGTCTTGCCGATACCGGTGGGGCCCAGGATGACGAGCAGCGGTTTACCAGTCAAGGGCGTCCTGCGCGTGTTCGATGAGCGGGGGTTGGCCGTGGGGCAGGGCGACGGCGATCACGTCGATACGCCAGGCGGCTTCTTCCAGATTTTTCTGCGCGAGATACAGCTGGACGGCGGCGCGCAGGCGGCTTTGCTTGCGCGGGTTGACACTTTCGAAGGCTGCGGCGGTGCTGGCCGCTCGGCGCGTGCGCACTTCAACAAACACCCATGCCTGACCTTCATGAGCGATGATGTCGATTTCACCGCGCGGACAGCGCCAGTTGGTGGCGATGATACGCCAACCACGCTGTCGCAAAAAGTCGGCGGCCAGCGCTTCGCCATATTGTCCCGTGCTTTGCTTCGTCACTGTTGCACTCGTCAAGCTTGCATTACAATCGGCGCGATTATAGCGTTTCGTGGCAGGGTGTGCGAAGGCGGGCGATGCGAGCGAACTGGCGAACGAATTTAGCGCTGATGGGCTGCGGGGTGGTGATGGCGCTGGGGCTATTGGGGTTGGCGCTGCTGCTGTTTCCGCAGCTCCGCCCCGATCCTAACCGCCAGATCGTGCGCTTCACCGTGGGCATTGGTGATATGTTCTTCAATCGTCCGGGGTTGATCGCCCCGCCGCCCAATCCCAACGACATCCTGAGCGAACATGTGGTGCGCTATGACGCCGACGGCTTTCGTATGCCGGAACGCGCCGCCGAACGCTACGACATCATCGCGCTGGGGGATTCGTTTACCGAAGCAACCAATGCCGCGCGTCCGTGGCCGGACGTGCTGGTGGCGGCCAGCGGCTTAAGTGTGCGCAATCTTGGCTTTCGCGGCTATGGACCGGTGCAGGAGGCGCGCGTCCTGTCGGAATACGGACTGCGCGACAACGCGGCGACCATCGTTGTGGGCTATTTTGAGGGCAATGACCTGTCGAACGTGATTGACAGCACAGACTATGTCGAACCGCGAGTCGCGCGCCAGCAGTTCGCGCCTTTCGACCCGACGCAGGAAATTTGGCGCACGCAGAATGCCGGCCCGTTTCCGCTGCCTGTGCGCGTCAGTATTAACGGAGCGATCACGGAAATGGCGCTGCTGGACGATTACTGGTCGTGGCTGAACGCAACGGTAGCGGATTTCGCACAGTCGGCCAATATGCGCGCGCTGGAAGCCGTCTGGCGCGGGATGCAGGCGGCGGTGGGTGATGCCTGTCTGGTGATCGCCTATTTCCCGACAGCGCCGCACATCTACGCGCCCTATATCGTGGCGCAAGATCGCGCGCAGATGATGGCGACGGTGCGCGCGATGACGATCAGTGCGCCGGGCGCGCCGCTGGAGTACGGCGGCGCGATTGCTTATGAGGAAGCAATCACGCGCCTGAACAACCAGCGTGACGCGCTGGCGGCGCTGGCGCAGCGTTTGGGGCTGGCGTTCGTTGATCTCGTGCCTGCGTTTCAAGCGGCGGCGGCGCGCGGCGAGATTCTGTACTATGCTTATGATACCCACTGGAATCAGGCCGGGCACGATCTCGCCGGACAGGCGATCGCCGCGTATCTGGCGCAGAATCCCTGCGCGCGCTAACACAAGTTCACAGCCGTCAGTTTTCAGCAAAATCCAGATTCACGAAGGCGGTTTTACGCCTACGCATGAAGTATGCGAACAAAATTTTTCTTATGAAAGGGGACAAAACATGCCAAAAGTACGGGTCAACGGCGCGGAACTGCATTATGAGGAGTTTGGCAGCGGCGCGGAAACCATCGTTTTTTCGCACGGGCTGCTGATGAGCGGGCGCATGTTCGAAAAACAGGTGGAAGCGCTGAAAGGGCGCTACCGCTGCATCGCTTATGACCATCGCGGGCAGGGACAGAGTGAAGTGACGGCCAGCGGCTATGACATGGAAACGCTGTACGAAGACGCCAGCGCGCTGATCACAGCGCTGAATGCGGCCCCCTGCCATTTCGTGGGGCTGTCGATGGGTGGGTTTATGGGGCTGCGGCTGGCCGCGCGCCGCCCACATCTGCTTAAATCGCTGATTCTGATGGAAACCAGCGCCGACCCGGAGCCGGACGAGAACGTGCCGCGCTACAGGATGTTGAACACGATCGCACGCTGGTTCGGGTTGGGTCTGGTGGCCGGGCGGGTGATGCCGATTATGTTCGGGCAGAAGTTCATCCACGATTCGACACGCGCCGCCGAACGCGAATTGTGGAAGCGCCGCATTATCGGCAATCACCGTATTGGCATCACCCGCGCCGTGACCGGCGTCATCACGCGCAGCGGCGTGTACGACGAACTGGACAAGATCACTGTGCCGACACTGATTATCGTCGGCGATCAGGATGTGGCGACCGTGCCGGCGAAATCTGAGCGGATGCAGGCGCGCATCGCGGGGTCCAAGCTGGTGGTGATTCCCGGCGCGGGACATTCGTCCAGCATCGAAGAGCCAGCGGCGGTGAACGCGGCGATCAGTGCGTTTCTGGACGAGCTGGCGCGCTAAACACTTCACACTTTGGCGCGGTCGAGTTCCTCCTGAAGCGCGGGCAGGCGGCGATACTCGTCACGGAAGCGGGCGATTACCTTTTTCCACGCGGCGGTTTCGCCCGTTTGCTTATACAGGTCGCGCACGATGGCCAGATAAGAGGCGGCCATCTGATAGTGTTCGCGCTTGCGCACGGCGATCTGCGCTTCGGCGTGTTTGAGGTAGACAGGAATGGCCTTTTCTGGGCGGGCGTGGCGCGAGGCTTCGGCCACTTCCAGATCAAGGGCAGGGCCGGCGTACCACGTAGATTGTTTCGGATCGACTTGTTCCAGCGTGCTCCACGCCAGATCCCATTGTTCATCAATCAGATAGATGCGCGCCAACATGTTGAAGTTTTGGGCTTGCGTGAGCTTGTTGATAATCTGCGAGCGGACGGCGTCCCATTGGCCCAATGTGCTGGCGGCAGCTTTCAAACCCTGATAATTCAGCGATGACGGATTCCTGTCCATACGCTGCTGCTGCAATTCAAAGACGGTGTTCAGGTCGCCGCGTGCCTGATAGCGTTCGATCAGCCAGGCCATCATTTCGTCATCGTAGCGTTTGAGGATAGTAGCGCGTCCCAGCCGCAGTGCGTCGTCTTCGCGACCGGCGGCTACGAGCGCAGGCAGCAGGCGCATCCGCTCGTATGTGCCGTCGATGTGTTCTTCAAGCACCGTGACGGCTTCATCGGCACGGCCAAAGGCGAGCAGTTTTTCGAACAGGATTTCATAACGTTCGTCCTCGCGCAAGCGCTGCAAGACGATGTCGGGATCGACATGATCCAGCATATCGAGGTCGGCCAGAAATTCGGCGTAGAAGTCCCATGAGTTGCCGTAGAGACGCTGCAACGCGGGTTTGGCGGCCAACACCTGCGCGCGCAGGGCTGGGATGTCTTCTGGCTGAACCAAGCGCAGAATCATCTCTG
This sequence comes from Chloroflexota bacterium, assembly GCA_013388745.1. GTDB lineage: Bacteria > Chloroflexota > Anaerolineae > Aggregatilineales > Phototrophicaceae > JACAER01. Next base: position 66,374 of record JACAER010000017.1, on the reverse strand, counting down.
GCGCGTCCACAGCGAGATCCGCGCCGCGTCCTTCAGTATTGTCCCAGAGGCAGACAGCGAGCAGGGTCTTAAAGAGATAAGGGCGCTGCTGCGCATCGGCGGCCAGATGTTCCAGACACTCGTAGAGCGCACTGATAACCTCGTCAAGCGCTTCGTAGAGTTGGCCATCGTCGTCATGCATGAAAAAGGCGTTGGTCTCGGCAATGACTTCTTCCAGGACGACGCTGTAAATGCTGCTGGCGCTGCGCCAATCGCCGGCTTTGCTGAACGACTCGGCGCTGTTAATGATGGACTGCATCGTGTCGAAGAGGCCGGAATCATTCCAGCCGCGGGGTGCGCGTTTGAGTACTTTGTGTATTTGTTGGCGAAAGGTATCGACATTTATGGGCGTTTTGGCTTGCTTTTTGCGCGGCAGCGGCATTTCCAGCAGCGGTTCCAGATCAGGATGCCGCTCGACCATGCGCTGAATCAGGACGATGAGTTCATCGCGTGAACGCTCGCGCAGCACGTCTTTCACTTTGGGCACCTGGGTAAATTTCTCTGGGTTGCTGACGTAGGTGAGCAGCAGCGCGACAATGTGTTTGCAGTCGCCGCCGTAGTCATAAGGGCAGGTGCAGGATGTCGAGGCGATTCCGCTGTCGTCGATCACGGCTTTAACGCGGTAAGGTTCGTCGGCGGAACCCTGACACAAGGCTTCGATTTGATTCCCGCGCTGGACGGTGTTGTAAATGGCGTCGTCGTAATAATAATTTTGCCCGCGCGCGAAATTCTGGTCGCCGGCGCGCTGGCGTACCTGCTGTACGGTGAGCTTCGCCATCGTTGTGCCCCCCCGAAAGCTATATTTTCTTTTACCATAACAAGAAATAGGACGCTTGGATATAGTCTGCGCGCCAAATTGTGAAGAATCTCACCTTAAGCCTGTGACGCCCAGTGCGCTGCCAGTTTCACCGTTTGCAGATGAATGGCGACGATGTCGTCGATGGCGGGCGCGTAGCCGCTGGCCATCGCGACGGCGACGGGCAGGCCAGCGGCGCGGCAGCGTTCGAAGACCAGCGAATCGCGCTGCGCCAGCCCCTTCATGCTCAGCGCCAGATAGCCCAAACGATCACCGACATAGGGGTCTGCGCCCGCCAGATAAATCGCCAGATCGGCGTAAAAGACGGCGAAAATGCGGCGCAGCGCTTCGTCCAGCGTTTCCAGATATACGGCGTCCTCTGTGCCGTTGGGCAGGCCAATGTCCAGATCGCCGGGAATTTTGCGGAAGGGGAAATTTTTTTCGGCGTGGATGGAAAAGGTGAAGACACTGGCATCGCCTTGCAGACAGTCGGCGGTGCCGTTGCCCTGATGCACATCGCAGTCGATGATAAGCACGCGCTGTGCGCGACCTTCGGCCTGCATGGCGCGCGCGGCGACGGCGCTGTCGTTGAAAATGCAGAAGCCTTCGCCGTGATCACGACAGGCGTGATGCGTGCCGCCCGCGAGGTTAACGGCGATGCCTTCGCTGAGGGCTGCGCGGCAGGCGGCGATCGTCCCGCCGGAACTGCGGCGCGAGCGTTCCACCGTTTGCGGACTCCAGGGAAAACCAATGCGGCGCATTTCCTGCGGCGTGATCTGCCCGGCGGCCATGCGCTGGACATAGGCGGCGTCGTGGACGCGCAGAAGCTGTTCGTCGCTGGCCGCATCGGGCACGAGCAGTTCGGCGATTTGCGCTTCGGCGACGGCCTGGCGCAGGCGTGCGTATTTGCTCATCGGGAAACGATGGCCGGGCGGCAGCGGCAGCACGTAGTGATCGGTGTAGTAGGCTTTCATGGGGCCTGGTTAAATCGCCGAAGATTCGTTCTGCTGCGCCTTGTCTGTACCGAACCAGCGGCGGATGTGTGGATAAAACAGCAGCGGGATGACGCATAATACACCCAGCGCCGCGTACAGAAAAATCAGTTGGCTGGAATCGCCCGTGATGGTCGTGCCGATGCCGACGGCGGCGGCGGTGGGCAGAATGCCCGCGATAGCCGTCACCAGCAGATATTGGCGATATTTGAGCGGCGTGAGGCCGGCGGCGTAGCTGACAAAATCGTAAAAAGCGAAGAAAAACAGACGCGCGTAGACCAATGTCCAGACTTCGCCGACGCGGTGGTAAAACCGGTCGATGCGCTGCATTCCGTCCGCGCCCGCTAAGCGCTGCACCACAGGACGCCCCAGCTTGCGCGCAATCCAGAAATTGAGGCTGCCGCCGATGATCTCGCCGATCAGCGAGAGCAGCGTGCCGGGCACAAAACCGAAGAGGATGCCCGCCGCGAATTGCAGCGGTCCGCTGTTGAGCGGCGCGGCCACGAACGTCAGCGCGCGCACGGCGATATACAGCAGCGGCGCAAGCAAGCCCGCGCCGGCGATGATCTCGCGCAGACGTTCCAGCCCGATGGCGCTGACAGCAACAGTGAGCAGCAGCGTAATGGCGATGAACGAGAGCAGCGCGGGCAGCAGCGCTTTGAGCGAGATTTTTTCCTGTTCGGCGATCATACACTATCCTGGAAATCTGTTTTTACACAATTATGATAAATCGTCAAGCAAAAGCTGTGCGGCGACCTTGCCGGAAAGCGTGACCATCGGCACGCCCCCGCCGGGATGCGTTGTCCCACCGGCGAAGTACAGGCCGCGCACGCCGCGCGCGCGGTTGTGCGGACGGCGGAAGGCGCTGAAGCGGTCATTGGGCGATGCGCCGTACAATGCGCCGCGATACGCTCCGGTCAAGCGCTGCAAGTCGTGCGGCGTGAGCCGCGTTTCGCTGCGGATATGGCCGCGGGCGTCGAAGCCGTACTCCGCCAGCCGCGCCAGAATTTCGTCGCGGTAGGGCAGGGCGTGCTGCTGCCAATCATACTTGTCGGAGATTGGCGGGGCATTAACGAGCACGAACCAGTTTTCGCACCCGACAGGCGCATGGGCGGCGTCGGTCTTACTCGTGATCGCCAGGTAAATCGTCGGATCATCGGGCATATGGCCATCGCGGAAAATCTGCCGGAACTCGTGGCGGTAATCACGCGAAAAAAAGATGTTGTGATGCGCCAGACCGGCGAACGATTTTTCCACCCCCAACAACAAAATGTAGCCAGAGCACGACGGCTCAAGCGGCTGAGCGTGCCGCGCCCCTGTGTCTGGGGGCAGCAAATACTGATAGACGGTGGTCACGTCTACGTTGGCGATGACGGCGGCAGCAGAAAGGGATGTGCCGTTTTCCAGCGCAACCCCTGTCACACGGCCATTTTGCACGCGAATCTGCCTGACCGGGCAGCCAGGGCGAATCTCAACGTCGAGTTCGCGCGCCAGTTTTTCCAGCGCGCGCGCGATACTGTAGACGCCGCCCCGCGGATACCAAACGCCGCCTGTGAGTTCGACATGCGCGATGACATTGAGCGTGGCCGGCGCGAGATACGGGCTGCCGCCGACATAGGTGGCGAAGCGTCCCAACAGTTGGCGCAGATGCGGCGCACGCACAAAGCCTTCGATGGCCTGCTGCATGGTGCGCAGCGCATCGACGCGCAGCCAATCGGGCACGGGCACGCGCGCGAAACTGGCGGGAGTCGGCGGCTGGTCGTAGATGAACACGGGACCGGTGATGCGGTGAATACGCGCGGCATAGGCCAGATACGCCAGATAGCCTTCGACATCGCGTTCATCGAGGCGCGCGATCTGCTGCGCCATCGCCGCCAGATCGCGTGTTGCGTCCAACCGCGTGCCATCGGGATAAAAATAGCGCGTCAGCGGTTCGACGGGCAGCAGTGTCAAATAATCGGCGAGATCGCGCCCGGCGGCAGCGAACAAATCTTCGAAAACATGGCGCATGGTAATCACTGAGGGACCGGTGTCCCAGCGAAAACCGTCGGCGTGGATTTCCGCCATTTTGCCGCCAACCTGGGCGTTTTTTTCGACGACAATCACACGCTTGCCAGCGGTGGCCAGCCGAATCGCGGCGCTGAGTCCGCCGATTCCTGCGCCAATAATCACGATAGGATCAGTCATGCTTATCACCACAATATCCGGTGTTCATGCGAAAATTACTGCTGGGAGGTGGCAGCAAAAGTGCGGCCTTTCCACTGTGGGCCGCCGTAGCGCAGACGCCAGTAAACGGCCTGAGCCGCGATGCGTGTCATCAGCAGCACTGAGAGCGGCAGCAGCAGCGCGTCGGCGATCCGCTGGCACGTGCTGGCCGCCGTGAGCGCGCGGATCAAAACGCCGATAGTCGTCAGCAGCAGCGGCGCGAGAGGGTAGTCGGCTGTGGGGCTGAGCCAGCCGAGCGCCAGCCAGAGCGGCGGCAGCAAAAACAGCAGCCAGTGAAACAGGGACGCCAGCGCCAGAAAAAACAGGCTGTTGCCATAACCCGCGAGGATATTTTTGGCGTAGCCGTCGCGCACGTCGCGCCAACTGCGATACATGCGGCAAGCGATGAAACTCGCACCGTCGGCCATATCCAGCCTCAACCCCTTGCGCTTGATGCGGCGGGCGAGGGTGATGTCTTCGATGATGCTGCCCTTCGCCGCCTGATGGCCGTCGATGGCGTCGTAAGCCGCGCGCCGAAACGCCAGGCATTGGCCGTTGGCGGCGGCCAGCGAAGCAAACGGCAGGCAGTACACGCCCGGCGCGGGCAAATAGCCGAGAATCACCAGCGCCATCAGCGGCACAACCAACCGCTCGCCCCATGTCAGCGTAATCTGCGTTGGCCAGACGGTGAGCAGATCGGCGCGCGAACGCTGCATCTGGCGCACGACAGCACGCACCGCGCCTGCGTTCCAGCGCACATCGGCGTCGGTGAACAAGAGAATCTCGGCGCGCGCCTGCTGCGCCAACTGCCAGCACGCCCAATTTTTGCCGCCCCAACCAGACGGCAGCGCCTGGCCTTGCAAAACGCGCACACGCGCATCGTTCAGCGCACGCAGCAGATCGCCTGTGCCGTCGCTGGAATGATCGTCCAGCACGAGGATTTCTGTGACCACGTCCCCCTGCGCCAGCAGCGCGCGCACTGTGTCCACTATGACAGCGGCTTCATTACGCGCCGGGATCAGCACCGAAACGCGCGGCAGAGCGGCATTTGCTGCGTCCGCCGCCCGCCCTAAACGATGGAATGTGAAAGTATTGAGAACGGCGATCAGGGCGATCACGACGAGCGCGCTGCCGACAAATAACAGCAGCAGAGTCATCGCGCCAGCACCTTTCGCACCCACGCATCTTCGCGCAGCGTTGGGGCCTGCCGCAAATCGGCGCGGTGCGTGTAGGCCAGAATCGCCGTGCTGCCGGCCCATACCGCCAGCAGCAGCGGGTCAAAGCGCGTCAGCAGCAAATAGAGCAGGATACTGGCGCAGGCGCACATCACCGCCCACCCGCTGACTTTGATGACCTTGAACCAGTAGAGCAGCAGCAGGCCGGAAAATGTCGGAATCTCCCAGATGGTCAGCCCGACCCACACGCCAAAGGTGACCGCCACCGCCTTGCCGCCGCGAAAACGCAAAAACGGCGAAAAAGCGTGCCCCAGAATGGGCGCAAGCGCAACAGCCACCATCAGCGGCCCCGTGACCCCGGCGAAAAAGTAGGCGTAACCGACAGGCACAGTGCCCTTGAGCGTATCCAGCAGAAACGCGGTGAACCCCAACAAGCGCCCGCCGGCGCGGAAAACATTGGTCGCGCCAGGATTGCCGTCGCCATAGGCGCGGATGTCCTTGCGCAGCGCCAACTGCCCGACCCACAGCGAAAACGGCAGCGCGCCGCAGCCAAAAGCCATAAGAATCCACAGCAGATTGCTCATGATGCCCTCAAACGGCGCACGGTCAGCAGCAGCAGCGTGCCCATCGCTGCGAAACCGCACAGCGCCGGGCCAGGCATCCCCCACAACAGGCCGACGCCGATAGTTTGCAGAAAAATCGTGATGCCGTAAATCGCCAGCAGCGGCACGATGGCGCGGCGTGGCAAACGCGGCGGGCGCACCGCCGCTGTCATCAGCAGCGCCGCCAGAATCCAGCCCATGTAATTGACGAGGGGAATGCCGAAATAATGCAGCGCGCCGGGTTCATGCCACACCCAGAAGCCCCAATTGACCATCTGCGGGTCGAGGTATAAATCCCACGCCGTAAAGGCCAGCGCGCTCAGGCCGACAAACGCGGCGCGACGCGGCGGCGTTTCCAGACTGCCGATAAGGCACTGCGCGACCGCCCATGCCGGCGGCATCATCATCAGCCACGCCAGCGGAATCAGCAGCGGCACGCCCAGAAGCTGCGGCTGTAGGGCACTGGTATAACTGTACCTGCCAAAGGGAAAGCCGGTTTTGCTGCCGACAAATTCGATGCTCCAGCCCAGCAGCGCGACAATCACAGCCGAGAGCAACGCGCGCCGCCACCCCCACGCCTGCGCGATAATCACGCAGGTGGCCGACACCAGCAGCAGCACGCTGGCGATCGTACCATAGACAATTGCTTGTTCGCCGACTGTCCACAGGGCGATAGGCAGCGAGACCATCGACAAAAACCACGCGGCAATCAGCACAGTCTGCGGCAGGGCAGTGCGCGGAAGTTGCAGCGACATCAGGCGGGTAACGAGCGTGGTCATGAGCGCAGCAGAGTCTCCAGATCGCCGTACACTTCGAGGCCGGCGTGACGGCCAATGGCATTAAAGAGCACTTGCCCAGCGCGGGTGGTCAGGCGGACACTGACGGTGGCTTGCAGCGTTTCGTTCACGCGGCGGTGCATTTCGGTGCGAATCGGCGCGTGCAGCAGCCCGCCCGCCGCGCGTTCAGAGTACATTTCCAGCCGCTGCTGGCCGTCGCTCACGACCCAGAAAAGGTGCTCGTCGCTCAATTCCAGTTTTTCCGTGCGCGCGCCGGTATAGGTGGCGAAGCGGTAAAGCTGCGTGTTGTGCCAGAAGGCCACGATAAAGCCGCGAAACGTGCGCCCCAGATTCGGGATCATGGCGATTGACGCCGAAAGACAGGTGCCGTATGTGCCAAAATGATTGGTCTGCTGCCAGATATAAGCCGAGGGAAAGGCCTGCCCCCAGTCTTTTTCCAGATAGCCGCGTCCGTCGCTGAAATCGATGCGTCGCCCGCTGAGTTCGAGCGTGCCTTCCATCACGTGATCGAGGCTGATAAGGCCGTGATAGCACTCCATGAAGGGCAGCCAACCGTACCAGCCCATGATGCCCGGCGAAGTGGGCGTGACCGGAAAGGGCGTGATGTCCTTGAATCGCAGTTCGCCGCGCAGAGGGTGTTTGTCATCTTCAATATTCAGGCTGATGCTGTCGGTGGTGAAACGGTTGGGGCCGATGCACAGATCGAAGGCTTCCCACGACGCGCTGAACTGCTCAGCGGGGTACACGTGATAGCTCGATTCGCCGCTCACGCCGTCTAAGACTTGCACGAAGGCTTCGCTGTGTTCGCGGCCTATAAAAATGCCGGGAATGACCGCCAGCTTGTGCTGTTCAGCGGCGTCGATCATCTTGAAGTACCACCCTTCGAAGTACGGCGGGCGTTTGCCGTGTCCATGATACACCTCCGGGTGAAGCGTCGTATGGATGAATCTTTTCAAGATTGAAGTCCTCAACGTAATTGATCGATGACGTAATCCCACCAGACCTGCTGACCATCCACCAGACCGGGATGCTCGGTGACGCCGACCCAGTAAAAGGCGAACATATACTGCCCTTCGGCGAAATGTTCCCATGTATCCGGCAGCGGGCTGGTGCTTTGCAGGTGATACAGATGGCGCAGCGTGCGGTGGGGCAGGACGCATTCTGCCGGCATCCAGCCGGAAACACCGGGAAAGGGAAAATATGGGTCAAGGTCAGCGCGGTGTGTGACGAAGGCGTAACCGTCGCGGATATGCTGTACAGCGACGATGATGCCGCGATCCAGCACAACCGATGTGGCGCTGCCATGCGGCGTGTCGAACAGCGCGGAAGCGGCGATGACACGGCGTTCCTGCGCGTCGGCAAACGTTTTTTCCAGCGCGCCGAGAAACGCGACGATCCGCAGACCGCTGATACCGGTTTCTTCATAGGCTTCGCGCAGCGCAGCGGCTTCGAACGTTTCGCTGTCTTCGACCGTGCCGGCAGGAAGCTGAACTCCGGCCTGCGGATGCCGAAAAACGAGAATCTCGCGGCCAGATGCCCCGTGCCGCGTGATGAAGGTCGTGACTTTAGGCACGATCAGCATGAAAACTCCGCTGAAACGTATCGCAGAAGTCCAACACGACCTGCTCGACATGCGGCCAGGCGGGCGCATCGCGTTTGACGAGATCGTGCGCGGCGGGCACTTCGCGGTACTGCGCTGAGCCACCGTAGCGCTGCAACAAACGCCGGGTTTGCGTGGGACGCACGAGTTCATCCTGTGTGCCCTGCACGAAGAGCGCCGGTAGCCGCACACGCGGCGCCAGACGTTTGGCCGCCGCTCCCGCGCCGCGAATCTCATTGAACATGGCAATCGGCAGCGCGAACTCGCGAATTGCCGCCTGTATCTGTGGATCGTCCAGATCGGCGTCGGGCATGAAGTTGGCGATGCCTTTGCGTGTTTCGGGATTGCTGAAGTCGGGCTTAAAGAGCTTGAAGGGACGGAACTGTGGGAAGACATGTTTGAGCACGGGCAGCGCTTGCCACAGCACATGGTCGATCTGGCAAAAAGGCGCCAGCAGCACCAGCGCGTTGGGCGGGGACTGATTGCTGTGCGCGGCCATTTCCAGCGCCAGCGCGCCCCCCAATGAATTGCCGATAACGATCACGGGATGGTGTTCGCGCTGAAGATCGGTCAGCGCGGCGTGCACGGCGGCCAGCCACTGTGCACGTTTGCGCTGTGGCAGCGTGGCGATGTCTGCGCCGAAACCGGGCAGCAGCGGCGCTTCCGCTGTCCAACCGATGGCGTGCAGCGCCTCGGCCAGCGGGCGCATTTCGGCAGGCGTGCCGGGAAAGCCGTGTATCAACAGCGCGGCGGGATGCTGGCCGTTCAGCCGGAAAGCCTTGTGTTCGTCGCCAGAAAAGGGCTGAAATGAGCCGAACATGCTGCGCCTTCACTCCAATTCCGGTTCGACAGGTTTGATGGCGCGCGCTTCGCCGTGCGAATAATCCCAGAAGCGCCACGAGCGCTGGCTGGGCGGCGCCAGCAGCGCATGAACCAGATCGAAGACAAACAGGAACGCGCCCTGCACGATGATACCCCATCCCGCGCCCCGCATCCGGCGCGAACTACTGTGGCGCAGCGCCATAAACGCTCCGCCCGCAACGTAAAACACGTCCAGCACGGCGTTCAGCCACAGCAGGCGCGTCAGCTTCGTCGTCTCTTTTTCGATGTATTCGGGTTCGAGCGCCTGCGGATGATTGCGCATACGGTAGGAGGAGGATGAACCCCCGAAGAGCGCGATCAGCGAATTGATGAAGCCCCAGCCGACGAACTGTTCGCCAACCCCACGCCAGAATTTGCTTTGCGCGCGCGCCAGATACGTGCCGGTCACGATGCTGGCCGCACCCCAGGCGATCAGCCGCAGCATAACCATACGCTGGAACTGCCAGATACTCATGATGTCCCCTCGCCAAGCAGCTTACGCTTCAGACGGAAGTAGCTTTTTCTCATTGTACCCGGAATCCGCCGTTCGCTCTCTGGTGAAAGCACGAGAATCATGCCGAAGACCAGCAGCGTGTTGGTCAGCAAAAAGAACAGCCCTTCTTCTAGCGGCAGTTTATTGGGCAGATGCAGATTCAGCGTCTTGGCCGGGTTGATTGTCCATGTGCCGGAACCGATCGCCAGCGAATCGGCGGACGACAGGTAGAGCGTGGCGGGAATGATGCCCAGGGCGATCAGCTTGCGCTGCCGCCACAGAATATCGCCGCCCAGCAGGGTTTGCAGCATGATAGGTGGCAGTGCCCATGCCAGTGTGAGATTGAGGTAATTGCCGGGCTGGTGGCCGCGCCACAGATTGTAGGCCGAAACCGTCCACAGCGCGCCGAGCGCCCCGGTCGTCGCCAGCCGCGCGGGCAGCGAGGTGTTTGGGTCGGCAGGGTAAGGTGCTTCAGCGGTGGGCAGGCGTTTGGCCCACCACAGTGTCCACAGGCCCGTCAGCAGACTTTGCAGCACAAAAAAGGTGTATTCCTCGATCGGCACCCAGCCGAGCGTTAATCCGGTGACTTTCTTGCGGTCGTACCACCACACTTTGGTCGCAACGAGGTAATTGTCCCAGGGCGTGGTATAGGCAATCGCGGTAGCGACATGCCCGGCGAGTACCGCCACCGCCGGATAATTGCTCAGGTTAGCGGGCATCGTTTTGCCGCGTTTGTTATCGCGCCAGGTCAGCCAGCCGAGAATCATCAAGGGCACGACGACAAAGCGTGCCAGAAAGCCGAAGTACTTCATAAGATTTGGCGCAGGAAACCACCTGCTTTAGCAGGTGGATGAATGTGCCTTCGCTCCTTTCGTGCTGTAATCCTTGTTGGGTGAAGACACTCCCTCACGGGAGCAACGGTTAACATGCCCACTGCACCTTACTAACTCAAACACGGGTTTCTGCGGGAAGGCCGCAGTGTAAAAGTTTGACCGATCGTCAGCTCTGCTGCGCGTTGGGCTGCGGTCAACCAGCCTATTGTCTCGGATGCGCCTGCCAACAATGCTGCTGTCACTGAAGCGGCGGGCGTAGCGCCAGGGACAAGCCAGTCGCTTTAGTGGCTGGTCGTTGACGCCATGAACAACCTTCTTGAAACACCCGTCAGCCCAGCGCGTCGATAGCTTGACGGACGATGGCGGCACTGGCGTGCAGTTTGGCCTGCTCCTGATCGTCAAGGGGCGGCGGGAAAGTCGCTAAAATACCGTCGCCGCCGATCATATGCGGCAGTGCGACGGTGACATCGTTCACGCCGGCAATCGTGGGCATCGGCGTGCAAACGGTCAGAATCGAACGCTGGTCGCGCAGAATGACGTTGACGATATTGGCGAGCGCGCTGCCAATGCCGTAATAGGTGGCGCTTTTGCCTTCGATGATGCGGTAGGCAGCGCGGCGCACGCCGCTGTCGATCTCGGCGCGTTTTTCGTCGTCCAAAACGATGTTCTGGCGCTGGCAGTAGTCCTCCAGCGGCAGGCCGCCGACCGTGACCAACGACCAGGTGAGCACTTCCGAATCACCGTGTTCGCCGACGACGTAAGCGTGAACGTGTGGACTGTCTACGCCGAGATAGCGCCCCAACAGCGCGCGGAAGCGGGCCGTATCCAGCGTTGTGCCGGAGCCGATGACGCGCGCGGAAGGCACGCCCTGTTCGGCGGCGAAACGCGCGGTGAGGTGCGTCATCACATCTACCGGATTGGTCGCCACCAGCAGAAGCGCGTCGGGCGCGTACTGCAAAATCTGCGGCACGATCTGTCGGAAAATGGCGCTGTTGCGCCCCAGAAGCTGCAAACGGGTTTCGCCGGGCTGCTGGTTGACGCCGGCGGCGATGATGACGACGCGGCAGCCATCGAGATCGGGAAAATCGCCGGCGGTGATTTGCAGGGCGTGGGCGAAAGGCACGGCATGAAACAGATCGTCTGCTTCGGCCTGCGCGCGTTTGGCGTTTTTATCGACCAAAACGATTTCGCGGCCAATACCGCGCATGACCAGCGCATAGGCCGCTGTCGCGCCGACTAACCCGCTGCCGATAACGCCGATTTTCATGACACAGCCTTTCTCTGGTGGTTTAGACCGAGACGCTGCGGCTCATCCACCAGATGGCGGGCAGACGACGCAGCTTGCCGCCGAGCGAGAGATGCGCGCGGCGCAAAAAGACATTGTAATCGTGCGCTTCAATATCGTCCAGAATAGCCCGGTACAGTGTGGAAGCGGCGGCGATAGCGAAGCGGCCATCGGCATCCAAAAGGGCGATACCGGGCTGGGCTTCGTCGTACAAGCGGCGTGTGCGTTCGACCTGGAAGCGCATGAAGGCGCGCCAGCGGTCATCGACCACGCCGTCTTCGATATCTCGCTCAGACAAGTTGTATGCACTCAGTTCGTCCTGCGGCAGGTATAAGCGGCCATTGCGATAGTCTTCGGCCACGTCGCGCAGGATGTTGGTCAGTTGCAACGCCACGCCCAGTTTGACGGCATAGGGAATGGCGCGGTCACTGCTGTAGCCCGTGATATGCATTGCCATCAGGCCGACGGTGGAGGCGACGCCATAAGCGTATTCCGCAAGCTGGTCGAAGTTGGCATAGCGCGTCTGCACCAGATCACGGGCGACCCCTTCGATTAGCTGCTGCGCATAGCCGCGCGGGATGGCGAAGCGCGAACGCGCTTCGGCCCAGGCCAGCGCTACCGGCTGATTGGTGGGGGCGATGGGGGACATGACTATCCGCCGCCAGGCCTCAAGCTGCGTCAGGCGTGTTTTGCTATCGGGCGCGTCGTCGATGATGTTATCGGTAATGCGGCAGAAAGCATAGAGGGCACGCGCCGCGCTGCGCTTTTCTGTGGGCAGCAGCCCCGACGCTATATAGAAGGTGCGGCTGTGGAGGCGGGTCAGGTCAGCGCAGACAGCATAGGCCGCGTGCAGCTCCGAGCTTTCGGCCTGCACGGTCACGCGCGCTTTGTCCTCACTTAGCGGCTTGTGCGCCCAATCCAGCAAACGATATTCCCAGCTTTGAATTTGCAGAGTCATCAGTCTTTGTCCCAACGCTGCTCCAGCAGAGCGCTTAATACCCCTCACCACGACAGCATTATGCCCAAGCGCAACGTAACATTCCATGAGGTTCACATGAGAAGGCTATTAAAATGCTTTGCTCAGCTAACTATTCATGCTTTCGAGCGAATTCCCTGTGTCGGTTTTATGAGAGACGATTAGGAATCCGCTGAAGGCCAGCATAATAACTATCCCCAAGTTGTCGATTCGGGGCTACACTAGAACTATTGTGAAATGCACCGCAATGGTTGGAGCAGGTATGAAACGCAAAATTATCATTATCGGGAGCGGTTTCGGCGGGTTGGGCGCTGCTATCCGGCTGGCGGCCAAAGGCCACGATGTCGAAATCTTCGAAAAACGCGACAAATTAGGCGGGCGCGCCTACGTGTATGAGATCAACGGTTTCAAGTTCGACGGCGGGCCGACGGTCATCACCGCACCGTTTATGTTCGATGATCTGTGGGCGGTAGCGGGCAAGCGCCGCGAAGATTACTTTACGATTGTTCCTTGCGATCCATTCTATCGCATCTTCAATCACGAAGGCCGCTGCTTCGACTACAACAACGACGAAGCCTTCATCCTCGATCAGATCAAGCAGTGGAATCCGGTGGACGCTGCGGGCTACCAGCGTTTCATGGGCACGACCAAAGCTATCTTCGAAAAAGGCTTTGTCGAACTAGCCGATAAACCGTTTCTGCATTTCACCGACATGGTGAAGGTCGCACCCGACCTGATCAAAATGCAGTCGTACCTGAGCGTCTATAGCTACGTTTCGCAGTTCGTCAAAGACGAATTTTTGCGCCGCTGCTTCTCGTTCCACCCGCTGCTGATCGGCGGCAATCCTTTCGATGCGCCGTCGATTTACGCCATGATTCACTATCTGGAGCGCGAGTGGGGCATTCACTATGCGCTGGGCGGCACGGGCGCGATTATCGCCGCGATGGGCAAGCTGTTCGCGGAATTGGGCGGCAAGGTGCATCTCAACACCGACGTGAAAGAGATCGTGATCGAAGGCCAGCGCGCGACAGGCATTCGCATGGCCGATGGCACATTCCACCGCGCCGACGATGTGGTTTCCAATGCCGACGTGGCTTACACATATCGCAATATGATCGACGAACAGTACCGGCGCAAGTACAGCAACCGCAAAGTGGACAGCCTGAAGTACAGCATGTCGCTGTTCGTGATTTACTTCGGCACGAAACGCCGCTACACCGATACCGCGCTAGCGCACCACAACATCATTCTCGGCCAACGCTATAAGGCGCTGCTGCACGACATCTTCGAGAAAAAACAGCTTTCCGAAGATTTTTCGCTGTACCTGCACATGCCGACGAAAACGGATCCTTCGATGGCGCCGGAAGGCTGCGAAGCGTTTTATGTGCTTTCTCCTGTGCCGCATCTGGGTTCCGGCACAGATTGGACGAAGGCCGCCAAACCATATCGCGACGCCATCATGCGCTTTTTGGAAGACAATTATCTGCCGGATTTGCAGGCCAACATCGTGGCCGAGCACTATATCGACCCGCTGCACTTCCAGAACACGCTCAACAGCCATATGGGGTCGGCGTTTTCGGTGCAGCCGGTGCTCACGCAGTCGGCGTGGTTCAGGCCCCACAACCGCAGCGAAGACTTCGAGAATCTGTACTTTGTCGGCGCAGGCACGCATCCGGGCGCCGGGCTGCCGGGCGTGCTGTCGTCCAGCATCATTGTGGAGAATCTGATCGGCGCGGCGTAAGACAGGCCGCAGCAGCGCCGTGCGCAAAACAGCCATGCGCAGGTGTTTTTAACATCTGCGCTGTTTTTTTAACACCGCCGCTGATGTTCTTCTGATAAACTTGAGGTATGGTGTCCCTTTACCCCTGTTATTTGTAGTCGTTACGTTTTGGAAGGGGTTTGTATGTGGCGACACTATCTTGAGGGCAAAGACCCGACTGTACACAGTATCAGTGGCGACGTGCTGGTGCAAAAGCAGGTGTACAGCCCGCAGCTCCACAACCGCCGCGATGTTTTCGTGTACCTGCCGCCGTCTTATGGCCGCAGTCATCAGCATTATCCCGTGATTTACATGCATGACGGGCAGAATTTGTTCGATCATGCGCTGAGTTTTGCCGGCGAATGGGAAGTAGACGAAACGATGGAAGCCCTGGCCGAAGAAGGGCTGGAAGCGATTGTCGTCGGGCTGGCGAATCTCGACAAGCAGCGCATCCACGAATATGCGCCTTTTGATACACAGCGCTTCGGCAAGGCGCGCGGCGATGCTTACGGCGCGTTTATCCTGGAAACCGTCAAGCCGATGATTGACCGCGATTTCCGCACGCTGCCAGACGCGGCGCACACGGGCATTTTCGGCTCGTCGCTCGGTGGCCTCATCAGCCTGTATCTGTTCTTTCAGTATCGCCAGCATTTTGGGCTGGCGGGCGTGATGAGTCCTTCGCTGTGGTTCGGCAGCGGCGTGATAGTGCCTTATGTGGTAGAAGCGCCGTATGTGCCAGGGAAAATTTACCTGGACGTGGGGCTGGGCGAGCGGCTTGGCTGGATGGAACGTATCAAGACCGACACGGCCACAGGTATGCATTCGGCCAGTGTGCGCTCGATGCGCGACATTCTGATGACTAAAGGCTATCGGCTCGATCACAATTTGCTGTACATCGAAGACGAGGAAGGCATCCACAACGAGGCGTCTTGGGCACGGCGGCTACCGCGCGCGCTGCGCTTTTTGCTGCGGCGCTAAGATGCGATATGGAACAAACAGGGGCGCTGAAGATGCGCCCCTTATGGTTATGAGTGGGAGCGCAGCAGCCGCGCCGCGCCGAGAATATCGGCCATCTGTGGATGTTCCGATGGCTCAGAGGCATAGAAGGCGTAGCGCACGATACCCTGCTGATCGACGATAAAGTTGCCCGGCATCATCAGCGGGTCGCCGATGACCTGTCCGCCGCGAATGCCCTGCTGCGCCAGCTTGAAGGCCGTTTTGGCGGTGTTGAGCGACGTAAACTCTTTGAGACCGCCGCGCGCCAGCCCATAGGCATAATAGGGCGCGCTGGTTTCCTCTGTCAAACAGGTGATGCTCGGCGCGAGACTGCCGCAGTAGCGTTCGGCGTGTTTGGGCTGCCCCATGGCAACGGTTATGACCTGCAAGCCGGCGTTTGTCAGTTCTGTGTGATGCTGCTCCAACTGAGCAAGCCAACTGCGACAGAACGGTCAGCCAAAATGGCGCAGGAAGTTCAGAAACAGCGGGCCGCTGCGCCAGCGTTCGCTCAGAGTCACACTCTGGCCGTTCTGGTCGAGCAGCGTCAGATCGGGGGCGTGTTCGCCCACCGCAAGGCGTTGTCGTTTCATGATGCGAGTTTCCGTCCTCTAACGAAGAACCAGGCGAAAAGAACTGCCGCCACGATGAAGCTCATCGCTGCGGCGAATGTGCCCACCTGCGTCGCCAGCGTCACGAAATCCGTTGGTAGAGCGGTGGTGAATGTCGGGTCGGCGTTGTGACGCGCGAAGATGCCCATAAACGCCCAGATGACCACCAGCGCGAAGGCCGGCGTATTGCGCAAGAACACCATCAGCCCGCTCAGCGCCGCGCCAATCGCCAGCATGGCGAAGGTCGCTAACTGACCGCTGATCGGGTCGCGCCAGGCGCCGTCCACATACAACACGTAGGTGGCGTTGGCAATCGTGGCAACCGAGATCCAGCCGAGGTAGATGCTGAAGGGCACATGAATGAACCAGTGATCGGCGCGCGAGACTTTTTCGCGGCCAATGCCCAATGTCAGATGTACGGCCAGCAGCGCCACCAGCAGCACCAGCATGGGCAGCATACTCAGCGTGTACAGATCGTACTGAAAGACAAAAATCCAGGCGACGTTGGCGAGGCTGCTGAGCGCGAACCAGTAGCCGATGCGCCGCACCAACGAGTTCTGGCGCTGCTACGGCAGAGCCTGGTAGACAGTGAAAGCCAGCAGTCCGAGGTAGATCACGCCCCAGATGCTAAAAGTGAAGTTGGCGGGCAGGAAAAAGATCGGATAGCGGTTGGCGATTTCGGCGTTGGTCTGGTTGTTGAACGGGAGCGTTTGCGAGATGGTATTGATGACGACGGTCAGGATGAAGAAGAAAATGTTCAAGCCCTGACGCAGCATATCGTTTTTGAGCAGTTGCATGACAGAAAACCTTCGGTGTTGAATACAGGACAGTGGCGCGAATTCACCACTGCCCTGAAAAGCGAGATTCTCCCCTTATTAGACACCCGCCTAATTGGATGCGGCTAAGAAGGCTATGAGATCAGCATTAAACTGTGCGGGATTTTCTTCCTGTGGCAGGTGGCCGACGTTCGGATAGGTGATGAGCGTGCTGCCGGTCATGCTGCTGTGCAGATTTTCGCCCACCCGCAGCGGCACCCACGTGTCGTTTTCGCCCCAGATCAGCAGCGTGGGCACAGTGACCGCGCTCAACCCGCTGGCGTCGAGCGCATTGCCGCCGGAATCGCGCAGAATGCCGACAAAGCCGATGTCCCAATCGCGCACTTGCAGGGGCGTGGCATAACCCGCCGCCATTTCCGGCGTCATGAAGTCTGGGCTGCCGTAAGCGCTGCGCAGCGTATTGCCGAAAAAGTCGGGTGTGACGGCCAGGCGCGCGATGATCTGCGCCCAACGGGTGATCGGCGGGAAGCTCAGCAGGGTGCCGACGAACGGTGGGCCGCCGGACATGCTGCCCACCGCGCCCGCCACGAAGACCAGCGCGTCCACACGCTCCGGGTAGCGCAGAGCCATATCGGCGATCACAGTACCGCCGGCGCTGTGGCCGACCATAATCGCGCTGTCGATGTCTAGCGCGTCCATAAAGGCCACTGTGAAATCGGTCTGTGCGGCGCGCGACAGGCTCATATCGGCGCGTTTTTCTGTCAGGCCGTAGGGTGGACGATCGAAGGCGATCACGCGGTAGCCAGCTTCTGCCAGGGCGTCGATGTTCAAGCGCCAGGAAAACGTCAGGCCGCCGAAGCCATGCAGCAGGAGCATAGTGGGGCCATCAGCGGGGCCGCGTTCGATATAAAACGTATCTGTGCCGTTGACATCCACAAAACTGCCGTCGGCGGCTTGCGGCAGGGTGCTGGCGTCCGCGCCCACCGGGGGCAGGGGGATCAGAAACGGCAGCAGCGAAAAAACAGCAAAAACGATGACGATGACGAGCAAGATGCGGCGTACTATTTTCATGTGATGACCCCAAAGGCCTCCATGGTGCGTTTGCGAGCGAAATTGTGTTCGACCAGCGGCGCGGGATAACCGGCGGGCGGCGTGGGCGCTTCCCAGGGAGCATGGATATAGTCGTTGGGGATGTCGCGCAGTTCCGGCAACCAGCGCCGTAGATAGGTGCCTTCTGGATCGAACTTCATACTCTGCGAGATGGGGTTAAAGATGCGGAAATAGGGCTGCGCGTCCGTGCCGGTGCCCGCCGTCCACTGCCAGCCGCCGTTGTTGGCCGCCGTGTCGCCGTCGATCAAGTGCTGCATAAAGTATTGTTCGCCTTCGCGCCAGTCGATGAGCAGGTCTTTGCACAGGAAGCTGGCGACGATCATGCGCGCGCGGTTGGGCATCCATCCGGTGGCGTTAAGCTGGCGCATGGCGGCATCCACCACCGGATAGCCTGTCATGCCGGCTTTCCACGCTTGAAGTTCGGCGGGCGCGTGTCGCCACTGGAGCGCATTGTACTCGCGGCGAAAGTTGTGCTTGAGCACATGCGGAAAATAGAACAGAATATGATTGTAAAAATCGCGCCAGATGAGTTCGCTGATCCAGGCTTCGACCGCGTCGGCGCTTTCTTTGTCGGGCGCTTTGTCCTGCGCGGCCTGCGCCAGCCCGTAGGCATGGCGGATCGAGAGGATGCCGAGATGCAGATAGGGCGAGAGGAACGATGAACCGTTCACCGGGTCATGCTGCCAGTCGGCGGCCAGACGGTTGCGGCCTTCGTTATAGCGATAAATCGAATTGGATGTGAAGCCCAGCAGCAGCCGGCGCGCCTGAGATTCGCTGGCATCGGGCACGGCGATGGTTTCGGCGAAACCGAGTTCCGCCAGCGTGGGCAGGGCTTTGCCGTCAATGCCGTCCAAGGGATGAAAACGTCCCGGCGGCAGATCCGGCTCGAAGGGCATTTTGGGCAGCGAGAGCCAGCGCTTTTTGAAGGGCGTGAACACCATAAAGGGGTCGCCGTCGTCTTTGTTGACCTGTCCCGGCGCCAGCAGCAGTAGATCGTCATACAGATGCAGCGGCACACTCAGCGTGGCTTTCAGTTCGCGGTCGCGTTCCTGCGCGTAGGGTGTGTAATCGTCGTTACAGTAAACCGCCTGCGCGTTGGTTTCGCTCACCAGATCGCGCAGCGCCTCCGGGGGGGTGCCGAAGCGAATCAGCAGGCGGCTGTTGTGCTGGCGCAGTGTGTCATCCAGCGCGTGCAGCGCCCGCAGCAAAAACGCCAGACGCGGCGCGCCGCTGCGCTGGCTCTTGTAGATGCGCGAGTCGAAAACGAACAGCGGAATCACCGGCACGCCGGCGGACAGCGCGGCAGACAGCGCGCGGTTATCGCTCAAGCGCAGGTCGCGGCGAAACCAGTGAATCACAGGTTGGACACTCATGGCGTCTCCATCAAGGTGTTTTCACGAACGCTGATTTTGATTATACGCTCATCCAGGTGTCGGCGCACATCACGCACGACCCGCAGCGCGCCAAGTGTCACGCCGGCAGTCGATTGGCCGGGGAAGATCGAATCGCCCACCAGCCGCAGATTCACCAGCCCGACACGCGGCCCGCGTACTGCAAACAGCGAAGTCTGTGGGAAGCCGCCCACCATGCCCAGATGTCGCCCGGTGTAATGCTGATAGGTGACGGGTGTGCCCGGCAGCGTCAGCGTGATGCTGCGGCGGAAGCCCGGTAGCGCGCGCTCAATCATCGTCAGCATTCGTTCTGTATATTCCGCTTTGCGCGCGTAGTAGGCTGCGGAATCCGTCTGCAAGAGCTGCCACCATTGGCGAATCTCGGTGTGTGTGGATACGGTAACGGCGCGCTGGCCGGCTGGCGCGCGTGCGGTGTCCCATGTGGGCGAAATCGAGATGAAGATGCTGCGGCCTTCGCCCAGCGGCCCATCGAGGCTGGCGATGATCTGGTGATGATCGGGCAGATTGGGCGGCAGTTTGTCCGCCTCCACACCCAGATGCAGCACAAACGCCCCGGCGCCATCCGCCCGTGTCTGGACTTCGCGGCGCAGCGCGCGCGGGCTGTCTTCGCCCAGAAGCGTATCCAGTGACCAGGGTGTAGTGTTTGCCAGCAAAAAATCACACGGGAAAAATTCCTCTTTGCGGGCATGTTTGCCGTGCCGGGTATACACACCGGTCACCTGACCGTTTTCAACGGCGATGCGTGTCACCGTCTGCCGATACAGGATTTCGCCGCCTAACGCACGCAGTTTGGCGACGAGTGTCTGCGCCAGCCCGCCGATGCCGCCCTGAACGTGATACACACCCTGCCGCGCCAGATCAAGCGCCGTCGCGCCGTACAGGGCGTTGACGCGCGGCGAAATGGTCTGCGCGGCGATCAGCAACTGCGCGTCGATAAAGCGCACAAAGGCTTTGTCGCGCGCCAACCCGCGCCAGCGCAGCCATTGAGCGACGGGCGCAAAGGCGAAGGGCGCCAGCCGTAGATCGCGCGGGAAAAATGCCAGCCCCGCCCGCACGAGCTGCGCTGCTTCGGCCAGATCGCCCGGCGGCCAGGGCAGCCCGTAGGCGGAAAGCGACCAGCATAAATCGGCGATCCGGCTCTGTTCATCCCAGAAATGCGCCGACTGTGGAAAATTGTGCAGCACATCCTGGTTGTCGGCGGTCAGCGCGATGGTGTTTTGCGGCAGATGCACGACCCACGCCGGCTCATGCCGTTGCACCGGCCATTGTATGTCCAGCATTTGCCCGACTAGAGCGTGCGGGCCGTTCGGCTGGAAACCGCCGGCTACCGTTGCGCCGGAATCGAAGCGGAAGCCTTTGTGATAGTAGGTCGAAGCGCAGCCGCCGGGATAGGTTTGCGCTTCGAGTACGGTCACGGCATAACCGACTTGTGCCAGCAGCGCGGCGGCGGTCAGCCCGCCTACGCCCGCGCCGATCACTATAATTCGTGGTGAAGAAGTCATATCAGCGATGAAAGTCGGCGTTTAGAGATCGAAAGTGAAGCGGCGCTGCTGTTGGCCGCCGCAGAGCACAATCTCGATGTGGCCTTTGCGGTCGAGCTTCAGGCTGCCGCTGTGTCCCATGTTGTCGGAAAGCTCCAGGGTGCCGTGCGCGCGCACCTGTGTCGCCCCGAAGTTCGCCCAATTGGGCGCCAGTTCGCTGCAAATCGTGCCGGCAGCGTGTGCCGTATAGCCGCATTGGGCACTCTGGAACTCGAACAACGATGGCGCGGGCATACCCAGTCCGTGCAGTCCGACTGTCGTGCCCAGAATCGATTCGCGCCCGGAGACAAGATCGCCGTTGGGCATTTGTACGCGATATTCGAAAGCGATGTGCGGCTGGCGCGCCAACTGTTGCACCGTGACCAGCGCGCCGGTATCGGGATCGGCTTCGCTGATTTTGCTGCCTGGCCTGTCAAACTGCGGCTGGTACAGCGCCGGGCCATAACTCGACGATGCAGCGGCGGCATAGGCGGCGAACTGCGCCAGCGCCGCGCTGTAGTCTTTGCCCAGCAGGTCACGGATACTTTCCAGCAGGCTGGTTTTATGCAGCCGGCGCACAATATAGCCCGTGATCGTGATGCCCTGCGGCGGCGTTTCGTAGTGCATACGCGCGCGCCCGCTGAAGGACGCGGTTTCTGAGGTGGGGACAAATTTAGGGAGTGCCATCTAGTGTTTTTTTTCCAGACTCATGCGCGTGCGCAAATGACGATAAAAGAACAGAAAACGCAGCGCCAAGCCGTCGAACGCCAGGCGCGTGAGCAGCCCCCGCCAACCGGGTTTATGGATCAGTGTGATGCGGTCTACGAGTTCTACGCCGCCTTCGACAGGGCGAAAAATATGCTGGTGCAGCCAGCTTTGCAGCGGTCCTGCGATCATGCGGTCAGCGAAAGAATGCGCCGTCGGGCCGGGTTCATGGCGCGCCAGCCAACGCACCGGAATCGGCCCCATCCATAGCGTAAAGTCGATTTCGCCGTCGCGCAGGGAGGTGCGTGTATCGCGCCGCACGCGCATAAAAATCGGCGGTGGAGTCAACGTCTTTAATACGCCGTTATCTTCATGGAAGGCGGTTATTTCGGCCAGCGTAGTACGGATCAGCGAGCGCTGTTCGAACACGCGGGCGGACTCAGAAGCAGGAGGTTGGACATTCATCAGTTTTATCGCATCATCTTAACACGGGGGTGAGCATTTTTGTCCCGTGTGTGCCATCGTCTGTATAGTAGGCGCAGTGGATGAGTGGCTACTGAGTAGAGACTTGAAAGTGGCTGAGAGGCGTCGGATGCGCCATAATCATGCGCCGGGACAGCGAGAAACATATATCAAGAACAGGTTGCTATGCAGCATCTTCCGTTTGACAAGGCGGGCCGCTTCTGGCGCGGCAATTTACACACGCATTCCACATTTTCCGACGGCACACTCACGCCGCAGCAGGTGTGTCAGGTGTATCGTGAGGCCGGTTATCATTTTCTGGCGATCACCGACCACTTTATGCAGCAGTATGGCTTTCATATCACCGATACGCGCGCGGAACAGCGCTCTGATTTCACCATGCTGCTAGGGGCAGAACTACACGCGGGCGAAACCGAACTTGGCCATTTGTGGCACGTTCTGGCTGTCGGGCTGCCGCACGATTTCGCGCCCAATCTGCCGCACGAAAACGGTTCGGAGATCGCGGCGCGCGCCCTGGCGGCAGGCGCTTTTGTCGCGGCGGCGCATCCCGATTGGTACGGGCTAACAGAAGGCGATATCCTGTCGTTGGGCGCGATTCACGCCATCGAAATTTACAACGCGACTTCCAGCGATCATAACGATAAACCCGGCGGCTGGTCGCTGGTGGATGTGCTGCTGATGCGCGGCAAACGCTATTTTGTCTGCGCGACGGACGACGCGCATTTTAAGCACACCCGGCAAGATGCGCTGCGTGGCTGGGTGTGGGTCAAAAGCGAAAGCCTGACTCCCGAAGCACTGCTGGCGGCACTCAAACGCGGCGAATATTATTCCAGCACGGGACCGCAGCTTTACGATGTGCAGATGTTTCCCGGCGACAAAGTGCTCGTGCGCTGTTCGCCGGCCAGCGCAATTTTTGTCACCGGACATGGCTCACTTTCGGTGCATACGCACGGGCAGGGGCTGCGCGAGGCTGAACTAAGCCTGCGGCGCTTCAACAGTCCCTACTGCCGCATCACGGTGCGCGATGCGCACGGTGAACGCGCGTGGACGAATCCGATCTGGTTTACGTAGGTGGGGGGTACAGCAGCGCTGTAGCGCATGCGTTTTGACTGGACAGGTGTTAAGGAAGGACACTATGCAAATTCTGGGGATTGATATTGGCGGCACAGGCATCAAAGGCGCGCCCGTGGATATCGACAGCGGGCAGATGCTCACCGAGCGGCATCGCATCCCAACGCCGCAGCCTTCTGTGCCGGAGGCGGTGGCCGATGTTGTGGCGGAAATCGTGAACTTCTTCCATTGGCGCGGGCCGATCGGCTGCACTTTTCCGTCGGTCGTCAAAAGCGGCGTGATTCATACTGCGGCCAATGTGGATAAGCGCTGGATCGGCACCGACGCGCACGCCCTATTCCAGCAAAGGACGGGCTGCCCAGTGATGGTGCTCAACGACGCCGACGCCGCCGGTATTGCCGAGATGGAATTTGGCGCGGGACGCGGCCATATGGGTCTGGTGATTATGGTCACGCTGGGGACAGGCATTGGCAGTGCCATGTTTGTGCGGCGCACGCTGGTGCCCAACACGGAAATCGGCCATCTGGTGATTCGCGGCAAAGATGCTGAAGAGCGCGCTTCTGACCGCGCCCGCAAAGAAAAAGAACTCGACTGGGAAAAATGGGCGGAACGGGTCAACGAATATTTGCATTATCTGGAAGCCCTGTTCTGGCCGGATTTGTTTATTATCGGCGGCGGGGTCAGCGCCAAATACAATAAATTTCTGCCGCTGATCGAAACACGCGCCGAGATCGTTCCGGCGCAGTTGTTAAACGACGCGGGCATTATCGGCGCGGCTTTTGCGGCGCGCGTCTTAGTCGAGCCGGTGCATCCCACGCCCGACAGTGTGATGACGCCGCCAGATCAGAACGAGTGAGGGGGCATGTTCGACTACGAACGCAGTTTGTGCGCAGAACTGATGGTGGCAGGTACACGCGAATGGCTGGTGACCAACGGCATCGGCGGTTTCGCCTGTGGCACGATCGCCGGCATTTTAACGCGGCGCTATCACGGGCTGCTGGTGGCCGCGCTCAAGGCGCCGGTGGGGCGTATGCTGCTGGTGACCAAATTGGACGCCACCGCCGAATACGATGGCCGCGCTTATCCCCTGTACGCCGATCGTTTCGATGATGGCGCGGTGTTCCCCAAAGGCTTCAAGCATCTGGAACGCTTTCATCTGGAAGGTGCGATTCCGGTGTGGAGCTATGCCTGCGCCGACGCGCTGCTGGAAAAACGCATCTGGATGCAGCCCGGCGCGAACACCACTTACGTGCGCTACACACTGCGGCGCGGCACCAAGCCGCTCTCGCTGATGCTGACGACACTGGTGAATTACCGCGATCATCATGTGCTGACGCATCACGGCTTTGAGCGTATGCACCTGCACGCGATTCCGCAGGGCGTGCGTGTGCTGCCCTTCGAAGGCGCCACCCCCTACACCATTCGCAGCGATCGTGGGCACTGTGAACTGTACGGCGATTGGCTGACGGGTTACTTTTTAAGTGTTGAGCATTTTCGGGGCTACGACACGACCGAAGACCATTTTCATGCCGCCAGCTTTAATATTGAACTGCAAGCAGGCGAATCGGTCACAATCGTCGCCAGCAGCGAAGAGGCGCCCAATTTGAACGGCGACAGCGCGCTGGCCGAACGGCAGGCTTATGAGCGTGCCTTGATCGAACAGAGCGGCGATACACAGTCTGAACCTTTTGTGCAGCAGTTGGTGCTGGCCGCCGATCAGTTTATCGTCAAGCGCGCGCTGCCCGATGACCCCGATGGCCGTTCAGTGATCGCGGGGTATCCCTGGTTCAGTGATTGGGGACGCGACACGATGATCAGTCTGCCGGGGCTGGCGCTGGCAACCAGGCGTTATGATGTCGCGCAGCGCATTTTGCGCACCTTCGCCCATTTCATCAGCGAGGGGATGCTGCCCAACCGTTTTCCCGACGCGGGCGAAGCGCCCGAATACAATACCGCCGACGCGACTCTGTGGTACTTCGAGGCCATCCGTGCTTATCACGCGGCGACGGGCGACGACGACTTACTGCGCGCGCTTTTTCCGGCCCTGGCGCAGATCATCCAGGCGCATCACAGCGGCACACGCTACAACATCAAAGTCGATGCTGAAGACGGCCTGCTGTACGCTGGCGCGCCGGGTGTCCAGTTGACGTGGATGGACGCCAAAGTAGGCGAATGGGTCGTGACACCACGCATCGGCAAGCCTGTAGAGATCAACGCGCTGTGGTACAACGGACTGTGCATCATGGCCGATTTCGCGCAGCGCCTGGGCAAAAATCCGGCGGCTTATCAGGAAGCGGCGGCGCGTGTCAAAGCCAGTTTCATGCGCTTCTGGTTCACGTCCGGCAGCTACTGCTACGATGTGATCGGCGGGCCAGAAGGCCACGATCTCTCGCTGCGCCCGAATCAGTTGTTCGCGGTCTCGCTGCCGCACAGCCCGCTCTCGTGGGAAAAACAGAAAGCCGTGGTCGATGCCTGCGCACTGCATTTGCTGACGACGCACGGCCTGCGCTCGCTTGCGCCCGATGACCCGGCCTATATCGGGCATTACGGCGGCGACCTGATCGCGCGCGACGGTGCGTATCATCAGGGCACGGTCTGGAGCTGGCTGATCGGCCCGTTCGCCAGCGCGCATTTGCGTGTTTACGGCGACAAAGCGCAGGCGCGCTCGTATCTGATGGGGCTGGTGCGGCATATGGCGGGCGATTGTGTCGGCTCGATCAACGAAATTTTCGACGGCGACCCGCCGCATGCGCCGCGGGGATGCTTCGCGCAGGCGTGGGCTGTGGCGGAAGTGCTGCGCGTCTGGCGCGAAACCGAGCCGTGAGCCAGTCTACGAAAGCCTCCGGCGCGGGTGTATAATGGAGGTGTCTGAACCTAGATAGAGGACGTTCTTTTGGACAAGACCGCCGCCGTGTTACAGCAGGCGTTTCGGGTGGAAGTCCGCGCGCGCAGCCCTCGGCCCGCGCTGCATCTGGTGGAAACCGCACGTCAGTTGGGAATCGAGCGCCTGACGGCCTGCGAGCGCCTGCGCCTCTTTTTTTTACAGGGTACTTTGACTCAGCAGGAGGTCGAGACTGTCAGCGCGCAGCTTCTTGCCGACCCCGTGACCGAAACTTTTCGCGTTTTGCCTGCTGAACATGATCTCATAGACACGACAACGCGCATCGAAGTCACGCTGCTGCCGGGCGTCACTGACCCCGCCGCCGAAAGCCTGCTGCGCGCTGCGCATAGTCTGGGCATCAGCGCGCTGGAACGCGCGGCGACGGGCTATGCTTACCTCGTGCAGGGCGATCTAAGTGCCGATGAGTTGCAGCGTTTGGCCGTCGAAGTGTTTTCTAACCCGGTGATTCAGCGCCACACGCTGCGCGCCGCCATCAGGCTGCCGTTTGTGGCCGCTGCTGCCGCCAGCAGCGAAGTTGAGCGCGTCGCGCTGTATTATGCGGATGCTGAAACATTGCAGCGCATCAGCAAAGAGCGCCGCTTGTCGCTCGATCTGGCGGAAATGCGCGCGATTCAGGCCTATTTCCGCCGCGAAGGCCGCGACCCTAGCGACGCCGAACTGGAAACGCTGGCGCAGACCTGGAGTGAACACTGCGTTCATAAGACTTTTCGAGCGCTGATCGACTATCATGGACCGGACGGCGTGCAGCAGATTGACGGACTGCTGCGCACCTATATCCGCGCCGCTGCCGAAAAAGTGAACAAGCCTTTCGTGCGCTCAGCGTTTGTCGATAACGCCGGCATTGTCGCCTTTGACGAGCGATTTGATCTGGCGTTTAAGGTCGAAACCCATAATCATCCTTCGGCGCTGGAGCCGTTTGGCGGGGCGAACACGGGTGTCGGCGGCGTCGTGCGCGATATTCTGGGCGTCAGCGCGCGTCCCATCGCTAATACCGATGTGCTGTGTTTTGGGCTTCCCGATACGCCGCACGAGGCGCTGCCTGCTAATGTGCTGCACCCGCGCCGCATCGCCGATGGGGTGGTCGCGGGCATCGAAGATTACGGCAACAAAATGGGAATCCCCACCGTCAACGGGGCGATTCTCTACGACAAAGGTTACACAGCTAATCCGCTAGTGTTTTGCGGCTCGCTGGGTATTTTGCCGCGCGGCGCGCATCCTTCGGGGGCGCATCCGGGCGATTTGATCGTCGTCATTGGCGGGCGCACCGGGCGTGATGGGCTGCGCGGCGCAACGTTTTCCAGCATGGAGATGGACACCACGACCAGCGCCGTGGCCGGCAGCGCCGTGCAAATCGGCCACCCGATACACGAAAAACAGGTGTTGGAAGTCGTGCTGCGCGCGCGCGACGAAAAGCTGTACCGGGCGATTACCGACTGCGGCGCGGGCGGGCTGTCGTCGGCGGTGGGCGAGATGGGCGCGCAAACCGGCGCGCGCGTTGCGCTGGAAAATGTGCCGCTCAAGTACGCGGGGCTGCGTCCCTGGGAAATCTGGCTGAGCGAAGCACAGGAACGCATGGTGCTGGCGGTGCCGCCGGAAAACTGGTCGCGCCTACAGGCGATTTGCGCTGGGCAGGACATCGAAGCTGTGAAAATCGGCACGTTTGAGGCCAGCGGGCGGCTGCGCTTGTTCTATGGCGAAACCGCTGTCGGCAATCTGGCCATGTCGTTTTTGCACAATGGCATCCCGCAGCGCCGCCTGAAGGCCGTTTATGCCCCGCCTGAACAAAAACCCGTCAGGCAAATTCGTGACGAAGACCTGACGCAAACGCTGCTCAAGCTGCTGGCGCACCCCGATGTGCGCAGCAAAGAAGACGTGATTCGCCGCTACGATCACGAGGTGCAGGGCGGCGGCGCGCTCAAGCCGCTGGTGGGTGTCGATAATCACGGTCCTTCGGATGCTGCGGTGCTTGTACCGCTCGATACGCAGTTGGGCGTGTCGGGTGAACTGCCAACGCGCGGCGCGGCGCTGGCGAACGGCATTTGTCCGGCGTATGGCACGCTCGACCCCTATCGTATGGCCTATGCCGCCGTAGATGAGGCCATGCGCAACCTCGTCGCTGTCGGCGCTGACCCCGATCAAGTGGCGATTCTGGACAATTTCTGTTGGGGCAATCCCAATTTACCCGATCGTCTGGGGGCGCTGGTGCGCTGCGCGCAGGGCTGCCACGACGCCGCGCTGACCTATCAAACGCCGTTTATCAGCGGCAAAGACAGCCTGAATAATGAATATGCCGACGCCGACGGCACGAAACATGCCATCCCCGGTACGCTGCTGATTTCCGCGCTGGGCATCGTGCCTGACGTAACAAAAACCGTCACGATGGACTTAAAAGCCGCCGGAAATTTGCTGTATGTCGTGGGAGAAACGCGCGACGAAATGGGCGGCAGCCTTTACAACCGGCTGCATGGTCTGGAAGGCGGCACTGCGCCGCAGCCTGTGCCCAACGCGCTCGACACCCTGCGCCGCCTGTATCAGGCCATACAGGCCGGACTGGTGCAGTCCTGCCACGATGTCAGCGAAGGCGGTATCGCCGTGGCGCTGGCCGAAATGTGTATTGCCGGGCGTGTGGGGGCGAAAATATTTCTGTTCACACGCGCTGAGACGCAACGGAGCGCTGTTGTTGATTCTTTTAGTGAATCAATTTGCCGGTTCGTTGTGGAAGTAGCGCCAGGCGATAAAGCACGTTTTGAGAAAATCTTCTCTGGGTTGATGATAAGCGCGATTGGCGAAACTGCGACTGAGCGCCTAACCATCATCCAGGCTGGCGAGCGGGTCAGTCTACAGACCGTTATTGACGTACCTGTTGCCGAGCTTGAAAAAGCATGGCGTGGTCATATGCCATATGCGTCTTCTGTTCCGGCCAATTCACCTTTAACCCGCTTGTCGGCTGCGCATAGCCAGGCATCACGGATACCAGCCGTTCACACAGGCGCGCCAAAGGTGCTGATTCTGCACGCGACGGGCACGAATCGCGATCGTGAGGCGGCGCTGGCTTGCCAACTGGCGGGTGGCGCGGCGGAAATCGTGCATGTCAACCAACTGCGCGCTGGCGAACGCCATTTGCGCGATTATGCTATGCTGGTGCTGCCAGGCGGCTTTTCCTATGGCGACGATCTTGGCGCGGGTACGCTCTGGGCGCTGGATATGCAGCAGCGTTTGGGTGATGAGATGCACGCCTTTGTCGCCAGCGGCAAACCCGTGCTCGGCATCTGTAACGGCTTTCAGGCATTGGTGAAGGCGGGGATACTGCCGGGCAGCGCAGGCAGAGCGCAGCGCAGTGTCACGCTCACGTATAATGAGTCTGAGCAATTTGAATGTCGTTGGGTGTATTTGCGATCGAATTCGCGTAGTCAATGCATCTTTACAACAGGGCTGGAGGAGCAGATTTACTGCCCGGCGGCGCATGGCGAGGGGCGTGTTGCCGTCAGCACTGAAGCCGAGTCACAGCGCCTATGGGCAGAGGGGTATGTCGCCCTCAGCTATGTTGATGCCGACGGCAATCCCGCCCCTGCTTATCCGCATAACCCTAATGGCTCGCTGCTGGGCATCGCCGGACTGACGAATCGCGCGGGCAATGTGCTCGGCCTGATGCCGCACCCGGAAGATCATGTGTTTGCCTGGCAGCATCCGCGCTGGCAGCGCGGCGAGACCGGGATGCGCGGTCTGCGCCTGTTCCAGAACGCGCTTAAACGGGGGTAGTCATGTTGAAGATTGACGCGCTCCTCAATGCGCCCGTGCTCAACGGGGTAGACCTGATAGGGTGGGGGGCAAAAGAGAGCGGCAAAGTGCGAGACATCTACCATTGGGCTGGCAAGCGTATCTTAATTACCACCGATCGTGTGTCGGCCTTTGATCGCGTGCTGGGCAGCATTCCCTATAAGGGACAGGTGCTCAACCAGCTCAGCGCGTGGTGGTTCGAGCAAACGCGCGACATCGTGCAAAATCATCTGCTGGCCGTGCCCGATGCCAACGTGACGATCGCGCGCGAGGCGCAGGCGCTGCCTGTCGAGGTGATCGTGCGCGGGTATATTACGGGTATCACCAGCACGTCGCTGTGGACGCTCTACGCGCAGGGCGAACGCCAGCCCTACGGCGTGCGTCTGCCGGAGGGCCTGCGTAAAAATGATCCGCTGCCCCAGTCGCTCATCACGCCAACCACCAAAGCCACAGGTGGCGCGCACGATCAACGCCTGACGCGTGCTGAGATTATCGAACGTGGGCTAGTGGAAAAAACACTGTGGGAACAGGTCGAAGCGGCGGCGCTGGCACTGTTCGCGCGTGGGCAGCAGGTCGCGCGGCGCGGCGGTCTGATTCTGGTGGACACCAAATACGAATTCGGATTGATCGAGGGGCGTTTGGCGCTGATTGACGAACTGCACACACCTGATTCCAGCCGTTACTGGCAGGCCGCGGCCTATGATGCGGGGGGCGCGCTGGCACATTTTGACAAAGAATATCTGCGGGAATGGTTTGCGCAGCAGGGGTACCGCGGCGAAGGTGACATCCCGCCCATGCTCGCCGAACTGCGTGCGGAAGTGGCGGCGCGTTATATCGCCGTCTACGAGCAGCTGACCGGGAAGACCTTTGAGCCGGGCGCACAGCCCGCTGCCGCACGCATCGCCCAACATCTGCAAGCTTATCGGAGTGCGCATGAACGCTGAATGGTTCGAAGACCGTCCCCACGAAGAATGCGGGGTGTTCGGCGTGTACGCGCCGGGACGCGATGTTGCCCGCATGACTTTTTTCGGCCTGTACGCTTTGCAGCACCGCGGGCAGGAAAGCGCTGGCATCGCCAGCAGCGACGGGCGCGCCGCCTATGTGCACAAAGGCATGGGGCTGGTGGCGCAGGTTTTAAACGAGCAAAACCTGAGTCCGCTCAGAGGCCATATGGCGATCGGTCACAACCGCTATTCCACGACCGGTTCGTCGCATGTGCGCAATGCACAGCCCTATCTCATTGAAACGGTTTATGGCCCACTGGCGCTGGCGCACAACGGCAATCTGACCAACGCGCTCGAACTGCGGCAGGAACTCCTGAAGCGCGGCGTAGGCCTGTCTACTACCACTGACAGCGAGGTGATGGTGCAGCTTTTGGCTGGTCCCAAAGAAACCTGGGCCAGCGGTTATTCCGCCAACGGGCCGAAAGAGCGCTGGGAAGCGCGTATTCGTGCGCTGATGCATGTGGCGCAAGGCGCGTATTCGCTGGCTGTTCTGACGCGCGAGGCGGTGTATGGCGTGCGTGACCCGCACGGCCTACGCCCGCTGTGTATTGGCCAGCT
Source organism: Chloroflexota bacterium (assembly GCA_013388745.1). GTDB lineage: Bacteria > Chloroflexota > Anaerolineae > Aggregatilineales > Phototrophicaceae > JACAER01. The sequence goes on along the minus strand of JACAER010000017.1, from coordinate 35,039 downwards.
TGAGGACGGCGGCTATGTGCTGGCGTCGGAATCCTGCGCGCTGCTGACGGTCGGCGCCACGTACCTGCGCGAAGTCGAACCCGGCGAAATCGTGCGTCTGGACGAAGACGGCTTGACCTCTGTGCATGGGCACGAGCCACAGCCGCGCGCCTTGTGCAGCTTCGAGTATGTCTACTTCGCGCGCCCCGATTCGCAGTTCGAAGGGCAGGTGATTCACAGCGTGCGCCAGCGTATGGGGCGACAGTTGGCGCTCGAAGCGTCGGTAGAGGCCGATGTCGTTGTGCCCGTGCCGGACTCATCGACGCCTGCGGCCATCGGCTATGCGCTGCAATCCGGCATCCCTTATACAGAAGGCCTCATCAAGAATCGTTATATTGGGCGTACCTTCATCCAGCCCGACGACGATTTGCGCAAGCTCGGCATTCATCTTAAGTTCAATCCGCTGCCTGCTAATCTGGCGGGCAAGCGCGTCATTTTGATCGACGATTCGATCGTGCGCGGCAACACATCGGGACCGCTGGTGCGCTTGATGCGCGAAGGCGGCGCGACAGAAGTGCATGTGCGTGTGTCTTCGCCGCCCGTGCGGCACCCGTGTTTTATGGGCATCGATATGGCGACGTACAAGGAATTGATCGCGCATCGCCTGGATGTCGAAGGTATTCGCCAGCATATCGGGGCCGACAGCCTCGATTATCTGAGTTTGAGCGGGATGCTCGCGGCGATTCGCGCCGGCGCGGGCCAACACAGCGGCCACTGTACGGCCTGTTTTTCCGGGCAGTATCCGGTGCATATCCCGCGCTGGTTGTTAAGTGATGAGCGCGAAAAAACGCTGTTTGAAGGAGTATGGGGCGTCTAACTATGCATGTGCTGATTGTAGGAAACGGAGGGCGCGAGCATGCGCTGGCGTGGGCGTTGGCGCGTTCGCCTCTGGTAGACAACCTGACGATCGCCCCCGGCAATGCTGGGACAGACAGTCTGGGCGAAAACGTAGCGATCGCGGCGGATGATATTCCGGCGCTGCTGCGCCTGGCGCAGGAACGCCATGTTGATCTCACCGTGGTCGGCCCGGAAGCGCCGCTGGCCGCGGGCATCGTGGACACCTTTCACGAGGCCGGGCTGAAAATCTTTGGTCCCACACGCGCCGCCGCGCAGTTGGAATCTTCCAAAGCTTTCGCCAAAGCGTTTATGAAGCAGCATGGCATCCCGACGGCAGAGTATTCGGCCTTCGAGGATTACACGACGGCGCTGCGTTATCTGGCCGACGCGCGCCCGCCGATTGTGTTGAAAGCCGATGGGCTGGCGGCAGGTAAAGGGGTCATCATCGCCGAATACCGAGTCGAAGCGCAAACCGCGCTGCGGCGTATGATGATTGAAGGCGAGTTCGGCCACGCCAGCGATCGCGTCGTGATCGAGGAATATTTGAGCGGGCGTGAGGTATCGCTGCTGGCGTTTTGTGATGGGCAAACGGTGGTGGCGATGCCCCCGGCGCGCGACCATAAGCGCGCTTTTGACGGCGACGAAGGGCCGAACACTGGCGGTATGGGTGTCTACACACCGCCGCCAGACGTTGGGCAGGCGCTGGCCGACGAAATCGTGCGCCGCGTGCTCAAGCCGACGATTTTTGGTATGGCCGCCAAGGGCACACCGTATGTTGGCGTTCTCTACGCCGGGTTGATGCTTACGCCCTACGGCTTTAAGACGCTGGAATTCAACTGTCGCTTCGGCGATCCCGAAGCGCAAGCCCTGATTCCCATGCTGGAAACCGATCTGGCCGAGATTATGCTGGCGTGCGTCGAAGGCCGTCTGCACGAAATCGATGTGCACTGGCGGCAGGGCGCGTCGGCGGCGGTGGTGCTGGCTGCCGATGGCTATCCCGGCAGCTATCGCAAAGGTGTGCCTATCGAGGGCTTGGACAGCGGTAGCGGTACGGAAGACAGTGTATCTGTTTTCCACGCAGGCACAGAGCGTAAAAACGGCCAGATTCTCACCAGCGGTGGGCGGGTGCTGGCAGTCAGCGCGCGCGGCGACGATTTACCCTCGGCGCTGCGGCGTGCCTATGCCCGCGTCCAGAACATTCATTTCGATGGAATGCATTACCGCCGCGACATCGGTCAAACCGCTGATGACGAAGACGCCTTTGACGCCGAAGGGTGAATATCGGGCGGTATAGACCGTCTATGAGGACAACAGCATGAACGGACGCACTAATTATGGCAGTGGCCGCCCGTGGGAAAGTATCGTGGGCTATTCGCGGGCGGTGCGTGTTGGCCAGGTGGTGTTCGTCGCAGGCACAACAGGCACGGACGAAAATGGCCGGGTGGTTGCGCCGGGCGATGCTTACGCCCAGACCAAGCAAGCCTTGCGCAATATCGAAGAAGCGCTCAACCGCGCTGGCGCGGCGCTGGAACATATCGTGCGCACGCGCATGTATGTCACTAATATCGCCGATTGGGAGCAGGTCGGGCGCGCGCACGGCGAAGTCTTCCGCGACATTCGTCCGGCGGCGACATTGGTCGTGGTCACGGCGCTGGTTGATCCGGCGATGCTGGTCGAAATCGAAGCAGAGGCCTATATCCATGGCATCGGATAATGCGTACACGCGCGCGGGCGTCGATATTGCCGAAGGCACGCGCGCGGTGGAACTGATGAAAGCGGCGGTGCGCGCGACGTATGGCCCGCAGGTTTTGGCCGGCATCGGCGCGTTTGGCGGCCTGTTTGATGTTTCCGCGCTGAAGGGCATGGCAGCGCCCGTGCTGGTGGCGTCTACTGATGGTGTCGGCACAAAAACCAAAGTTGCCGCGCGGATAGGGCGCTGGCACACAATCGGGCAGGATTTGGTCAACCACTGTATCAACGACATCCTGGTACAGGGCGCTGCGCCGCTGTTTTTCCTCGACTACGTGGCGATGTCTAAACTCGACGCCGCACAGGTCGCGGCGATCGTCGGCGGCGTGGCCGCAGCCTGCCGCGCGGCAGGGATAGCGCTGCTGGGCGGCGAAACCGCCGAAATGCCGGGGGTCTACGAAGCGGGCGAAATTGACCTTGTGGGTACGATCATCGGCGTCGTAGAAAAAAACGCCATTATCGATGGCGCGCGTGTTCAAGACGGCGATACGCTGCTCGCGCTGCCCTCCAGCGGGCTGCATACCAACGGCTTTTCGCTGGCGCGGCGCGCGCTGGCGGCGCTGGATTGGGAAGCGGCGCGTGCTGATCTGGACGGCGCCAGCATTGGCGATACGCTGCTGGCGGTGCATCGCTCATATTTGCCTGATGTGCAAAAGCTGCGCCTTGGCGGCGTGGAAATTCGCGGGCTGGCGCATATCACGGGCGGCGGCGTGATCGACAATCTGCCGCGTATTCTGCCGCCAGGGCTGGGCGCACAAATTCAGCGGGGCACCTGGCCGATTCCGCCGATTTTTGCCCTTATCCAGCGCGAAGGGCAAATTCCCGATGATGACATGTTCCACGTTTTTAATATGGGCATCGGAATGCTGGCGGTTGTGCCGCGGCAGCAGGCGGCACAAGCGGGGGCGACGCTGCCCGAAGCCTGCGTCGTCGGGCACATCCGCGCGGGTCTGGACGGAGTGCGAATCGTGTGAAGCGGCTTGTGGTCATGATCTCTGGCGGCGGCACGAACTTGCAAGCGCTGATCGATGCGACTGCCGGCCAAACGCTTGCCGTGCAAATCGTGTTGGTCGGCTCCAACATGGCCGCCGCCTATGGTTTAGTGCGCGCGCAGAACGCGGGCATTCCTACGCTGGTTTTCCCGCTCAAACCCTATAAAGAGCGCGGGCGAGAAGCCTACGACGCGGCGCTGGCGCAGCAGGTGGCGGCGTATGCGCCCGATTTGATTGTGCTGGCGGGCTGGATGCATATCTTGAGTCCCGCCTTTATCACCCCTTTTGCCGGGCGTATCATTAATCTGCATCCGGCGCTGCCCGGCGCGTTCGCTGGCAAAGACGCCATCGCGCGGGCGTTTGCCGCTTTTCAGCGCGGTGAGATAGACTACAGCGGCGTGATGGTGCATGAAGTCATCGCCGAGGTAGATGCTGGCGCGGTGCTGCTGCAAGAAGTTGTGCCGCTGCACCCCGATGACACGCTCGACAGCTTCGCGCAGCGGATACACGCGGTGGAACAACGTCTGCTGGTCGCCGCTGTGAAAAAAGCGTTGGATAACAGCTAAAAGGACGCTGTTTTGGGCGTCCAGGATAGTTTCTTTGCAGGAGAATATTTCATGAGTGATTTAGTGCTGGTGCAGCGCCGCGACGACGTGGCCGAAGTCGTCCTCAACCGACCCGATAAGCGCAACGCCTTTAACTGGTCGATGATGCAGGCGCTCGACGCCGCTATCACCCAGGCCGGCAATATGTCGGGGGTGCGCGCCGTGATTCTGCGCGGCGAAGGGCGCGGTTTTTCGGCGGGCATTGATGTCATGGCCTTTGATGAGATCGTCGATGCGTTTGGCGCGGATTGGCGGCGCAATATGTTCCCGGTGACGGCGGCCTTTCAGAACATCGTCACCAAGTTCGAGCGCTGCCCGCATCCAGTGATCTGCCTGATGCACACCTACGCGCTGGGGCTGGCGCTGGAACTGGCGCTGGCCTGCGATTTTCGCATCGTCAGCGAAGGCACGATTATCGGCCTGCCGGAGACTCGTCTGGGCATTGTGCCGGACGTTGGCGGCACCACGCGCCTCACACGCCTGGTCGGGCCGGGGCGCGCTAAAGAGTTTATCATCACCGGCAAAAATATCCCGCTGGACGCCGCGGAGCGCTGGGGACTGGTCAATTACATCGTCCCCAAAGGCGGGCTGATGGATAAAGCGAATGAACTGGTTGCCGAAATTCGCCTGGCCGCGCCGCTGGCCGTGACCTACGCCAAGCATGTTATCAACGGTGTGAGCGAAGTCGAGCGCGGCCTCCAGATGGAAGCCTGGGCGCAGGCGCAGTTGATGGGCAGCGAGGATTTTGAGCAGGGCGCGCAATCCATGATTACGAAGCAAACACCACAGTGGAAAGGGAAATAGCCACATGTCGAATGTACGCAATATATCGGGTTTTGCCAAAGCGATGATGGGCTTTCAGGCCTTCATGCTGCGCCGCAACTGGATGGGCGGCATGAGCAATTTCGTGATGGTCATCACCACCACAGGCCGCAAGAGCGGCAAGCAGTTTTCCACGCCTATCGGCTATATCCGCGATGGCGAAACGTTGATCTCGCTGAATCCCGGCGGCGTGTCCAACTGGTACAAAAACCTGCTGGCGCATCCCGAAGTCACGCTCAATATCAAGGGCCAAGACTACCGGGCGTGCGCCGAGCGCATCAGCGATCAAGCCGAAAAAGAGCGGCTGTTCGAGATTTACAAACGCGACCATGCGCAGGTGTTCCCGCGTCTGTTCGGCGTGCCGCTCAGCGCGCCGGCGGCGGAACTGGCGCAGGCGCTCGCCAGCCGCGAGATGGTAAGGTTTAAACTGCTCGTATGAACGCTCGAGTACTCGAACGCGCCGGCGTTTCGCTGCACTACTGGCATCTGTCGGCAGATACAGGCCGCCCGCTGCTGGTGCTGACCCACGGCGCGACCGCCGATCATGCTATGTTCGATCAACAGGTGGCGGCGCTGGCCGGAAAGTACCCACTATTGACATGGGACGTGCGCGGGCATGGCCTTTCGCGCCCGCTCAAGGATGATTTTGTGCTGCAAGACTGCGCCGACGATTTGCTGGCGCTGCTGGATGCGCTCGGCGTCGAACAGGCGGTGCTGGCCGGGCAGTCGATGGGCGGCCTCATCAGCCAGTATGTCTATCTGCGCGCGCGGCAGCGTGTCAAAGCGCTGGTGATTATCGACGCTGTGAATATCGCCTTTGCCTATAAAAAATGGGAAGTCTGGGCGCTCAAAGCCTCGCTGCCGCTGTTCGATCTGTGGCCATATGAGCATTTCAAGCGCACTGTCGCGCGCAGCGTCGCCATCACACCTGCCGCGCAGGAGTATATGCTGCGCACCATCGGCCAACTGTCGCGCGCGGAATTCCTCAAAATCTGGAAAGCGGTCACGATGGCGGTAGATGATAAAGGCTTTCCCGGTCATCATATCCGTGTGCCGTTTTTGCTCACGCACGGTGATCACGATAATGCGGGCACAATCCGCCGCGATGCCCCGCGCTGGGCAGCGTATGAGCCGGATGTCACCTATACGGTAATCCCCGACGCCGGCCACAACGCGAACCAGGACAACGCGCCGTTTTTTAACCGCGTTCTGCTCGAATTTCTCGACAAACGGGTAGCCTAGGCGGGGGGGATCAAATGCGGCGATGGCGGTTAATCGTGTCACGCAGTGTTTGCGCTGCCTGCGCCGGATCCTCCGCGTAAATAATGCTGCGCGAGGCATTGAGAATCAGCCCTTTGCAGTCGTGATTTAGGCCGGCGCGCACCGTTTTTTCGACATCGCCGCCCTGCGCGCCGAGTCCTGGCACCAGCAGTGTCATCTCGCCCACCAGCGCCCGCACCCGCGCCAATTCCGCCGGATAGGTCGCGCCGACCACCAGCATACAATTGCCGCGCGTATTCCATTCGTCGCGCACTTTTTCCGCCACGACCTGCCACAGCGCTTTGTCGCCCACCTGCAAATCCTGAAGTTCGCTCGCGCCGGGATTCGACGTGCGGCATAAGATAATGCAGGCTTTGTCCTCGCGCTCCAGGAAGGGCCGCAGCGCCTCTTGCCCCAGATAGGGATGCAGCGTCACCGCGTCAAAGCCCATCGTATCGAAAATGCCCTGCACATAACCCACATTCGTGCTGCCGATGTCCGCGCGTTTGCCGTCGCAGATTGTCAATATCTCAGGGTGCTCGTTATGCAGGTAGTCCATCGTCAAACCGAGTTCACGCCAGCCCTGTTCGCCGCGCGCCTCATAAAAGGCCAGATTCGGCTTATACGCTGCTGCGCAGGCGTGAGTGTTTTCGATCACCCAGCGGTTGAAAGCGAACTGCGGCGCGTGCTTGTGGCGGAAACGTTCGGGGATTTGCATGTAGTCGGTGTCCAGCCCCACGCACAGCAGCGAATTGATCTGGTCGACGCGCCGGTTATACTTTTCGATAATCGCGTTCATAGCTTAGAATCCGTGCCGCGCCGCCCATCCATAAGGGTCGTTCAGCCAATCTTCAATAAGCACTTTGTCCGCCGCCGTAAATTTGCCCATTTTCAGCGCATGGTCGAGGATGATCGGGAAGGTTGTCAGTTTGTGCAACCGGACGTTGGCGGCTTTAAAGGCTGCGAGCTTCTGCGCGAAGCCATAGCTGACGATGGCGAAACAATCGTGAACGATGGCCCCTGCCGCGCGCAGCGCTGCGATGCCTGCCAGACAGCTTTCGCCCGTCGTCACCAGATCTTCGATCAGCAAAATCGTTTTGCCGCGCACATCGCCGCCTTCCACCATTTTATGCAGGCCGTGTTCTTTGGCCGATTTGCGCACATAGACGGCGGGGCGTTCCATCTGGTAGGCCAGCGCTGAACTGTGCGGGATGCCGGCTGTTTCCAGTCCCGCCAGCGCATCAAACGGCAGCCCCAGATCGTCGATCAGGGAGGCGAAGCCGTAGATCACGCGGCGCCACTGCGGCGGATGATAGGGCAGGCGGCGGTTATCGACATACACCGGCGACTTGATACCGGATTTAAAGGTCACGGGCGCGTGCGGCGAAAAACCCACAGCGTTAATTTCCAGCAGGGCGCGTGCTACCTCTTGCGTAATATTCATGCGATCTCCGACGCCTCCTGCGCGATAAGGGCGGCGGCCAGCGGGCCGCGATAGACCAGTGCCGACCAGTATTGTACTGCCTGAACGCCCAATTGTCTGTAGGCATGATAAGCCGCGCCATCCAGCACGCCACCGCAGGCGATAATGTCTATAGTATAAGCCTGTCGTTCGCGTTCGGCGGCCAGTGCGCGCACTGTCGCCAGCGCCGCCCCGAATAAGCGCTCGCCGCTCATCCCGCCCTGTACAGAGTCATCATCCGGCGTGGGCTGGGCCAGCGTATTCGTCGCGATCAGCGCCCGCACCCCCGTTTCGGCGCAGGCGCGCAGCAGGCCGTGAAGCTGCGCCGCGCTCAGATTCGGGCTGATCTTGACCCACAGCGGTGTTGGCGCAACCTGTGGCACGACAGCGGCGCACAAATGCCTTGCCAGCGCTTCGCTTTGCCTGCCTGCCGGATCGTCTTCGGTGTTGGGGCAGCTCAGATTCAGCGTGAACCACGCCGGGCGCACGTCTGCTTCCAGAAAAGCGGCTGTCGCTTCCAGCACTTCCCGCTTTTCCTGCGTTTCGTCGCTCACGCCGGGGCTGACGGCGATGTTCAGCCCGAAAAGCGGCGGCAGATGCGCTTTGTGCGCGCCTAAAAAGGCGGCGGCGGCGCGCGCGCCGGGATTTTTCAGCCCGACGCGGTTTTGCAGCGAACGCCTGCCGCCGATATTGCGCCACAGCACATTACCCGGATTGCCGAGTCGCGGCCAGCGCGTATACGAGCCGAACTCCACCGCGCCCAGCAGCGCCGGCACGCTGCGCCAGCCGGGGATGATGTTGTCGCCGCAAGCGACGGCTTTTTGCGCGTCTTCCTCTGTGGCAAATCCCGTCCCTTTGACAAAACCCGCCGCCAGCATGAGCGGCTGCGGCAGATTAACGCCGCCGACCATGCACGGCTGCGGCGGCAGTAAATAGCGCTGAAGCCTGCCTAAGGGCTGTGGATGCTCGTCGAAATAGGCGCACAGCCGCAGCGCTTGCTCATGCGCCGCCTGCGCTGTAAGGGTGCGGAACAGCAGCGGGCGTGCCAACAGTTCATAGGCTGTCCGCGTGATTTGCAGGATCGCGCGCCGCATCTAACGTTTCCCGAACAAATTCTGCCCGAAGCCGGGCCGCACGCGCACGCTTTCGCCGTCGAAAACCTGTGTGCCGCGAATGCTGACGCTGCGCACCCGCCCGCGCACACGCATCCCCTCGAACGGCGACCAACCACAGCCGCCGCGCAGCCATGCCGAGTCGATGACGAACGATTCCCCCAGATCAACCAGTGTATAGGTGTCCGGCGGACATTCGAGGCCGAAAATGCGGCGCGGGTTGGCGGAAACCAGCGCGACGGCGCGTTCCAGCGGCAGCCGTTTTTCGTGGACGGCGGTCAGCAGCAGCGGCAGCGTGGTTTGCAGGCCGGGCACGCCGTAATATGTCTTTTCCGAGCTTTTTTCCGCCAGCGTGTGCGGCGCATGGTCGCTTTCCACCACATCCACCAACCCGTCGGCCAGCGCTTGCCACAGCGCGGCTTGATCGGCGCGCGTTTTCAGCGGTGGTTTCATCAGTCCATGTGTGCCCAGACGCTTAATGTCATCTTCTGTCAGAAACAGGTGATGCGGCGTCACCCCCAGCGTGACCGGCAGCCCTTCGGCTTTCGCCGCGCGCAGCAGCCCGATCTCATAGGTTGTGCAGATATGGCAGAAGTGCGTGCGCTGGCGGTACTGCCGCACCAGCGCGAGAATATCGCGCATGGTTTCGTCTTCCGCGTGGACGGCGATCACTTTGCTGCGCGGCCAGTGCTGATAATGCTGCGCGCGGATTGCCTGGTCGTCGATCAGTAAATTGCCTGTCGTGGCGTTGTTATAGATTTTCAGCCCGCACACGTCGTCAATGATCGCCGGGTATGTCCCCCAGTTGTCGGCTTTGGCCGCGCCGTAATACAGCCCCCAATCACAAAGGGCTTGCGCGGCGATTTCTGCCAGCTTACGCTCCAGCGCCGGGCGATCGATGGTCGATGGCGGTGTGTTGGGCATATCCAACACCGCCCAATAGCCGCCCGCCAGCGCTGCTTCGGTCTCGCTGGCGAACGTGCCTTTGTGCGCCCACTGCATACCGCGCAGGTGCACATGCGGGTCGAGCATTCCGGGAATCGGGATCGTCGTCATAGGGCGCTACACATACGCTCCGCGCAGCACTTTCGCCAGCAGCGCCATACGCACCAACATGCCGTTTTCCATCTGCTGAAAATACACTGCGCGCGGGTCAACATCCAGTGCGTCATGATCGTGCGCCGTGCCCATTTCATGCTTGCGTGGCAGAGGATGCATCAGAATGGCATCGCTTTTCGCGCGCTGTAACAGCGCCGGCGTCATGATGAAGCGGTCTTTAATACGCTCATATTCAGCGAGATTGCTTTCGAAGCGTTCTTCCTGCACGCGCGTCCAATAGATCACGTCGCTTTCGGCCAGCACTTCATCCAGATTGTTGGTGACGTACACGCTCAGTCCCTTGCTTTGCAGCAGGTCAATGATCGCCTGTGGCATGGGCAGCGATGCCGGTGAGACGAAACACAGCCGGGTATGCTGCGCCTCGTAGCGCGCGATCAGCTTCGCCAGCGAATGCACCGTGCGCCCGTGCCGCAGATCGCCCACCATCGTGATCGTCTGGCGATCAACGCCGCCTTTGAGATCGATAATTGTGAACAGGTCAAGCAGCGCCTGCGTGGGATGCTCGCCGATGCCGTCGCCGCCGCTGACGATAAGCGGCTGGCGTTCGATACGCTGGCGCAGCAAGTCACTGTAGTAGGCCGCTTGATATGACGACCCAACCTGTGGGTGGCGCAGCACGATGACATCAGCGTAGCAACCGGCGGCGCGCACGGTATCCGCCAGATTTTCGCCTTTGTAGACCGACGAAAACTGCACGCCGTTGCTGGCCGCGATCACTTCACCGCCCAATCTGCGCATCGCAGCCTGGAATGACATATCGGTGCGTGTGCTCGCTTCGTAGAACAGTGTCGCCATGATCTTGCCGGCGCATACCTCTTGCAGTCCGCGATCATCGTGCCGTATCCTTCTGCGCAGCGAGATCGTGGCGTCAAAGAGGATTTGCAGATCGCGGCGGGCGAATTGTTCCACTGTGATGATGTGCTTGCCCTCAAACGTGCCGTCGATAGCCTGTGGTTGGTAGCGTGTCAGGAAGACTTCTGAAGCGCGCAAATCCTGTTGTGACATAGGTCTCCTCAAAAAAAGACCACCGCTGTGGGTGGTCTGTCAACGCTTAGTTGCTCTGGCCGCCGCTGCCGTTAGGCGACTCTTCGGCGGGCTGTCCTTGCTGTCCTTGCTGCTGTTCCTCGCGCTGGAAGTAACGCCCGGTTTCCTGCCCGATGATGTCTTCGCAGCGTTCGGCGAAGAGCAGCGCTGCGTCTTTGGCGGTGCGGTAGGGCCCGGCGCCCATGTCGAACATGGCTTTTTCGCGCTTAAGCATTTCGCCCGCCTGGCGGAACTTGCGCCAGTTGTCGCCGTAGGTGTACACGTTTTCGAATACCGTTGCGGCAGAGATCAAGCCGCTGAGAATCGCCGCCACCCAGCTCCAGTTCGACAGGTTGAGCGCCGGCAGTACCGCCAGCACCACCGCCACTAACGCCGAGCCGACGCCGATAAAGGCCTGAACGCGCAAGTGGCGCGATTTATTAAAGCTGCCCTTGGAATCATAATAATCGACCTGCGGTTTCCAGCGTGTCATCAGGTAATGGCGCACGCGGTAAGTTGTCGGCGCGCTCACCGGCATGAAGCGTGCGTTCGGGTCGGCGGGTTCTGGGATTTCGGGCAGTTCGGTCTCTTGAATCAGGGTCATGGCTTTCTCGATGCGCTGCATACGCGCTGCGATGTTGGTGGTATTCAGCGCACTGACGGCTCTGTTCGAGTCATCCGCAGCGGGCGCGGCTGCTGTTGTGACGGGCGCGGTAGCGGGCGTTTGAGCGGTGGGCGTTTTGGGCGTTTCGACGGGCGTCGTTGCCGCCGCATCCAGCGCCTTGCTCGCCGATTCGACTGCCGCTGCCGCGTTCACCGGCACAAGCGTGCTGGTCGCGGCAGCCGCCGTGCTTGCTGCGGACACCGCGCTGTTTTCCGCGTGGGCTGCGGCGCCGTTGGCGGTAGGAGTCTCGTCAGTGCGTTTTTTGGTCGTCATGGCAAAGAGTCCCCAAGTAAAGGATTTCTAACTACTTTAGCATCATTTTTGCAGCTTTGCCCGATGGATTTTTGCCAATCGACATGAACCGCAATCATTATAGGGAGAGCGGAGAATGAAAACCATTGCCGCACGATTTGAAGAGGGCTTGTAGAAGGTATGCGCTCAAGTGGGGGAGGTGCGTGTATCGTCATCAGGCGGTGCGGGCCGAATCGCCCGCGCCGCCCTTTGTGGTTTGTGGCCTAATCGCCGGCCAGCAGTTCGCGCGACTGCTCGATATACTCCAGCGATTGATGCCGGAAGTAGGTGTTATACAGTTCGGCGTAATGCCCGCCCTGCTGCAACAGCGCGTCGTGGCTGCCTTCCTCGATGATCTGCCCCTTGCGCAGCACGATGATGCGGTCAGCGTTTTTGATGGTGCTCAGGCGGTGCGCGATCACAATCGAGGTGCGCCCGTGCAGCACCGTGTCCAACCCCTCTTGAATCAGCGCTTCGGTCAGCGGGTCAACGCTGGCCGTCGCCTCGTCCAGAATGAAGATCGACGGATTCTGGAGCAGCACGCGCGCCAGCGACACCAACTGGCGCTGCCCCATCGAGAGGTTGCCGCCGCGTTCGGTCACGCGCGTGTTCAGACCGTCCGGCAGCGAATCGATCCAATCGCCGCTCGCGATCTGTTTGGCCGCCTGCTCGACATCGGCCTCTGTCGCGTAGCGCCGCCCGTAGCGGATGTTGTTGCCTACTGTGCCATCGAACAAGAACGGCGACTGCGTGACAATGCCGAGCCGCTTGTGGTAGTTGTTCAGGTTCAGCCTGCGGATGTCTACGCCGTCAATCGTGATGCTGCCTTCCTGGAACTCGTAAAAGCGCGCCACCAGTTTGCCGATGCTCGACTTGCCTGCGCCTGTATGTCCGACGAGCGCGATCGTTTCGCCCGGCTTGATGTGCAGAGAAAAGCCGTTCAGCACGGTCTCGCTTTCGTTATAGCGGAAGTATACATCCTTGAATACGATCTCCCCGCGTATCTCTGGTAGTTTGATGCTGTCGGTTTGCACGACCTTCGGTTCAGCGTCGATCAGCGCGAAGACACGCTCGCCTGCTGCCAGCCCTAGCTGGAACTGACTCCAGAACGACGCGATGCTTGTCAGGGGAAACCAGAAGCGCGCCACACCCTGAATGAACAGGTACCACAGGCCGGGCGTCAGCGCGCCTTCGAGTGCGCTGATCCCGCCGGCATAGACAACAGCCGCCGTGCCGATTCCTGCCATAATGTTCAGTATGGGGAAGATGCTGCTGAACACCACTTCCGTGCGCAGGTTAATGCGGAAGGCCTGTTGGTTGACCTTCAGGAAGTCGTCGTAAATCGTCTGCTCCTGGCGGAATGTCTTGGCGACACGAATCCCGCTCACCGTTTCCTGAATGTTGCTGCTGACGATGGCCTTGATGCGCCGTGTCTGGGTGATGGTGTAGCGCGCGATGCGCCGGAAGGCCAGCGAGCACACGACAATGAACGGCGCCAGCAGCAGCACCACCAGCGTCAGTTGGAAGTTGATGGTCATCAGATAGATCAGCAGCAGCAGCACCAGCATTAACTGGCTCATCAAGTCCAGCGCCAGCGAGACCACGTTGGCGAAGGCCTGCGTATCCGATGTCACACGGCTGACGACTTTGCCCGACGGAATGCTGTCATAGAACGATAGATCACGCTTGAGCACGGCTTCGGCGGCATCCTCGCGCACCTTCAGCACGACATCGCCGATCGCTTTGGCCGCCTGCCAGCGCCGCACAAAGTTCAGCACCCACGACGAGCACGCCAGGATTGTGATAATCACTGTGATGCCCACCAGTTCCGCGAACGTGCCGCGCGCTGCTACCTGGTCGATCCCGCGGGAGATGAAGATCGGCAGCCCGGTATCGACCAGCGCGGCCAGCACGATCACGGTCGCCACCAGCAGAATACGCAGCCAATGCGGGCGAAAGTACTGGAGAATGCGCTTAAAGAGGATGCTGTCCTTATACTGCCGGTCATAGGACTCAGCGTCCAGACCATCCATGATAAAACCCATGCGGCGACTCCTTAAATGTGCTGCCTGGTTAGTGTTGCAAATTGAAGCGTGTTTCGATTTCGACGCGGTGCTCCGCCCAATGTTCATAGGTGTTGCTGTCGAGCGTCTGGCCGACTGTGCTGCCAAGCAGTTGTTCCACACTGCTGCCTGCTTCGAAAGCTTGTGCCGGCAGCAGCTCGACGGCAGCCAGTAGCTCGCGGTACGACTGCTCGAAATCCGCTATCACCTGCTCGAAGCCCATCTCGGCACAGCGCGCGACGGCCTCCGCGTTGATCACATCGTCGTGCCGCGCATCGCGCACGGTGTCCGGGTGTTCGCCCTTCAGCGCGCATTCCAGTTCGCGCAGCGGATAGCGATTCCAGAAGACCATGTGCGCCATCACATCTTTCACCGACCAATCGCTCAATGTGTGCGGCTGCGCGCGTTCTTCCGGCGTCAACTTCGCCAGCGTGTCATAAAGCCGGCGGTGTTCCGCGCGCAGTCGTTCTGCTATCTGTGCTTTGTCGAGGCGTTGACTATCGTTCATGATTTACCCTGTAACATGATCGTGAGCCTGACGCTTTAAATCTGCTGACCACTGTCAAATAATGACTGTGAACCTGTTTTAATCCCCTGCGATTGCCATCGTCGGCACTTCCGAAGTCTTCAGCGCCGGGTCGTAGCGCGCGAAGATGCGGCGGTACACGCGCGATGTGCGCAGCAGCTCCTCGTGCTGCCCCTGGGCGATCACTTTTCCCTTATCCAGCACGATGATGTGATTCGCCCAGCGAATCTGCGACAGCCGGTGTGTGATCAGAATCGTCGTGCGTCCCTGCTGCGCGCGCCGAATCGCTTTCTGAATCTCGTCTTCGGTGGCGCTGTCGATGGCGCTGGTCGAATCGTCCAGTATCAGGATGCGCGGGTTGCTCAGAAACGCGCGTGCCAGCGCGATACGCTGCCGCTGTCCGCCGGAAAGGGTCACGCCGCGTTCGCCCACTTCGGTTTGGTAGCCGTCTTTGAAGGACAAAATGAACTCGTGCGCCTGCGCTTCTTTCGCCGCCTGTTCGATCTCCTCGCGTGTCGCGTTCGGCGCGCCGAAGGCGATGTTTTCTGCCAGAGTGCGCGAGAACAGGAATACGTCCTGCTCGATCTTCGAGATTTGCGAGCGCAGCGCGTCCAGACTCCAGTCGCGCACGTCCACGCCGTCCACCAGGATGCGCCCGCTGCTGGCGTCATACGTGCGGTTGATCAACTGCGTCAGCGTGCTTTTGCCCGAACCCGTCTGCCCGACGATGGCTACCGTTTTGCCCGGCCTAACCTCGAACGACAGGTTGTCCAGCACCATGTTGTCGCCGTACTTGAAGGTCACGTTTTCGAAGACAATCTGCCCTTTGATCTCCGCGCTGTGGCCGCTTTCGTTCTGATCCATCTCTGTTTCGGTTCTAATCAGCCGCAGGATACGTTCTGCGCCTGCCAGCCCAAGCTGCACCAGTGTCAGCGAGAAGATGGAGATGAACGCCGGGAACTGCAAAGCGTTGACCAGCGCCATGAAGCCCACTACCTGCGCCAGCGCGATTGTCCCCTGCTGGAACAGCCAGACCGCGTGCAGGAACGACAGTCCCACCGTGATGCCGTAGAACAACAGCGGCAGATACCCCGCTTCGATAAAACCCTGCTTCACGACGTAATCGCGCAGCAGCTTGGCGTTGCGCCGGAACTTGTGCATTTCGCGGCCTTCGCGCGCGCTGGCCTTCACGATCTCTATACCAGAGATTGTCTCTTCCAGCACGGCGTTCATCTTGCCGAACTGCATACGCTGCTTGTTCGCCACCGGGTTCAGCCGCCGGCTGTAGGTGCGCACCGCAAAGATATATGCTACGAGGAAGCCGAGCGGCACGAGCAATAGCTGCACGTTCATCAGCCCGATGAACAGCAGCGTCAGCGCGATGCCGACAATCGTGTTCCAGATGAAAAAGATGCCGGGGTTAATCATTACGTTCATCTGCTGCACGTCATCGGTCGCCAGCGCCATCACGTCGCCGACCCGCTGCCGGTCGTGAAATGTCTGGCTTTTGCCCAGCAGGCTGGCGTACAGTTCCTCGCGCGTGCTTTGCTCCAGGCGCTGCGCCAGCACGGCTGTCGAAAGCGACTGTGCCAGATCGGTAATGCCGCTGGTGACCATGACTGCCAGCACCGCCAGCGAAATATTGATGATGGCCTGCGCGCTTTCCGGGTTAATCACCTCTGCCGCTGCCTGGCCGATCAAGACCTGTGCATAGGAAAAGGTGGCGTTGGCGATCGTCGCGAAGCCCAGAAAACCCAGCACATACCACTTGTGCCGCCATAAATGGGAAAACACCCAGCGCCGCGCATTGCGATGGTCGTATTGATAAGCGTTCGCTACTGTGAATTCGCTCTGTTTGGGCAAGTGAGCCTCTTTCGTTGGGGGTAGGGCGATATGAACGGATGTTCGTTATGCACAAAAGTACTATACCATACCTTTGCGCCCATTTCAACCAATTTGAATGTCGCGTTTTACTTAAATACCAGCGAGGAAAAAGTAATGACTGAGCTTTTATGACCCTTTCGCATTCATTATGATATGCATTCTTACCCCAATGTCAAGAGTCACTCTGCTGCCGGGTGGCGGCTGTCAACCCGTCACTCGTCACTCAACCGGCCTGGTCTCATCGTTGCCCCAGTCCTTCCACGACCCATCATATACCGCGCCGTCGAATCCCGCCACGCGCAGCGCCAGCAGCCCATAACTGGCCGAAACCCCCGCGTTGCAGTAGAACACCGTGTTCTCTGTCCCTTCGTCCACCCCCACCGCGCCGAACTGCGCCCGCAGCCGCTCAGGCGTGGGCAGCGTTCCATCCTGCGCTACCAGTTCCATGCGCGGCAGGCTGCGCGCGCCGGGGATATGCCCCTTGCGCCTGGCGCGCGACGATTTCCCGGTGAATTCCTCTACTGTGCGCACATCAATCAGGCGCGATTCCGCGCTCAGCGCCGCCACCTGATCGGCGTTCACGCGCAGTGCCGCGTTCACGCGCGGCACAAAGGCTGCCGGCGCGATCGTCGGTATCTCGGTGCTCACTGGTCGGCCTTCGCGCGTCCACTTGTGCCAGCCGCCATCCAAAACCGCCACTTTCTCGTGTCCATAGTACAGCAGACTCCACCACAGCCGCGCCGCAAACATACTGTTGGCGTCATCATAGGTCACTACGAAGGTGTCCTGGCCGATACCCAGACGGCTCATCGCCGCCGCATAGCGTTCCGGCTGCGCGATCAGCGCGTGGCGCGGGTCTGCGGGGTCGGTGATCTCGTGTACCCAATCGACAAACAGCGCGCCGGGAATATGACTGACGAGATAATCGGCGTGATGGTTGAAATAATGCGGCAGCGGCTCGCTGGCTGCTACGACGTGCCCGCGAATATCGATTACCCGCACTTCATGCAGATGTGCCGCCAGCCATTCTGTGCTCACCAACGGTGAATTCATAAAAACCCCCTTTGTCGTTATGCCAGGTCGCCCGCCTTGCGCGCCCACACCACATACAGCGGATCGCCCGCGCCGAACCATGTCGGGCGCGTTTGCCATCGACAGGCGTTCAGATGATGCCAACCGCCCGCTGCCTCGAAATACTGCGTCACCAGCGCCATATGCTGCCGGTCGCTGGTCGAAAGCCAGATGGCGACGGCCTTGGTGGGAAAACAGCGGTTGGAAAAGGTCACGATAAACGGCGCTTCCGGCTTGAGCACGCGCCGCACCTCGCGGAACACCTGCACAGGCCGAGTCAGGTATTGTATCGAAACGGTGCAAAACGCCGCGTCGAATTCTGCTGCTGCGAAAGGCATCTGCGCCTGCTTGTTCAAGTCATGCACGACATACTCACTGAGCTGCGGGTTATCGGCCATCTCCGCCGCGTTCATCCCCAGCCCGACCACGCGCGTCGGGCGAAAACCCGCCGGCAGATGCGAACGCCAACTGCTCATTAAATCCAGATAGTCCCCGGTTGGCGGCAGCAGTTCGGCGAAGATCTCGCTCACCGCCGTAATCGCGCCTTCGTCGATATGCACCAGCTTGCGCGGCGCGCTGTAAAAATGGCTGTCATCGCTTTCGTCGGCACGCGCGAAAAATTCAGGCGGCAGAATTTCGCTCATGGTTCTCCCTTATCACACTGGGTGCGCGTAGCTGCGGGCCAATGCGCCAGCATTGCCCACTTGCGTTCTACTGAAAACTGACTGTTGTACACTGTACGGGGCATTGTAGCGGGCTTGCCTGTGGCGAGGATTAGAAAATCGCACGCAGTCGTTCACCGGCCAGCCGCGCGCCGATGATGTTGCGGGCTGCCGGGCCGATCTCCAGCTCCGCCAGCGGCCCGCTGACGTACAGACCGTCACTCCAGCGCAGCGCGGGGGCGATCACCGGATAGCCGCAGGCCGCGACGGGCAGATCATAATCTGTGATGGCCTGGTCGAGCCATGCGCCGCCGGGACGCGCTGGGTCAAAGCCGGTCGCCAGCAGTATACGATCTGCTTTGAGCGTGCCTGTGGCGGTACGCAGGCACAGGTATCCCTGCGGCTGTTGTTCAGCGCTTTGCGCCTCGCCGATCTGTATGTCCAAATGGCCGCGCGCCGCTGCTGCCCGTATTTCCTCCGCGATTTCGGCGGGCACAGACCCGCTGTGGCGCGCCTGCCGGATGATCGCGCGGCGGCGGTCAAAATCGGCTTCGGTATGGAAATCTTTGAGGCAGATGGGCACGACCCAGCAGGGATCGCTGTCGAAGGAAAAAATGCGCAGCGGGTGACGCATGAGCAGGGTAACGCTGCCCGGCTGCTGCGCGGCCAACGCCAGCGCGGTTTGCGCCGCGCTCAGCCCACCGCCGATCAGTACGAGTTTTGACCATGCGGGCAGTTGGCTGCGCCGAAAATCCGGGTCGAAAATGTGGTTGATAGGCGCGCCAGCAGCACGCAGCGTTTCTGCCCAATCGGGCCACAGCGGCTGCTCTGTCGCGCCGATCGCCAGGATCACGCGCCGCGCGTCGAGCGCGCCATGTTCGGTTTCTACGCGCCAGCCGTTTTCCAGCCGCGTAAGCCCGCGCGCCCGGCCGGTGACGCGCAGATCACGCAGGCGGTGGCGCGTGATTAACTGCTTGCTGAAATTATGGAACAGCGCCAGCGAAGGGCGGCTGAAGACCGGGATAAAATGCGCGTCGGGCTGGCCGTCGCGCGTGCGCGCAAACGTCGCCAGCGCAAACGGGTCGGGATGCAGATGATGCACATGCGGCGAGCGCAAAAACGTCATGCCGACGTTTTCGGTCATGGCGTCCCAGCGTGCCAGCGGTTCTTCATAGGGGTCGAGCACACGCAGGCGTTCGGGCGGCAGCCTTTTCGACAGCACATACGAGAGGGCTGTGCCGTGAATCCCGCCGCCGATAATCAAACAGTCGAGCACTGCTAGAATCCCATGTCGTGAATCAAGCGTTTTCTTGCGGCGGCATTTGTGCCGCCTCTTTGATCTCCTCCACCGCCATCGGCTCGCTGATGTGCTCGTCAACGACCGGCGGCACAGGCTGGCTTTCCAGCGCGGTCGCCGCTTCTGGGAAACGCTGGCGGTAAGCCTCGCTTTCGCCGTATTTGGTGACTATATCCCAGGTGCCGCTGATGTTTTCGGCAAACAGCATGACCAGATCGCCGGGCTGCGCGAGGTCCAGCGCGTGCTGCACTGCCGCTTCCCCTTGCAGCACGATCTCGACGTTTTCCGGCGTTTTGCCCGTCGCCAGCGCAGCCTCGTACATAATACGCGGCATTTCGCCCTCTGCCCGCCCGCGGCGATCACGATCATCGCGAAAGATCACATAATCGAAGGTCTCGGCGGCGATACGGGCCAGTTCGCGTATGTCTTCGTCGCGGCGGTCGCCTGGCGCGCTCAACAGGGCAATGCGCCGCCCCTGCATCTCTAAACGCTGGAGAAATTCGCGCATGGCGTTCATGGCGGCGGGGTTGTGCGCATAATCGACAATCACGCGGAACGGGTACTGCTCGTAGACATTCATCCGTCCCGGCGCAGCCTCATACGTCATGATGAACGACGCCAACCCCTGCCGGATGGTATCGAGTGTCGCACCCATGCAGTAGGTGACGGCGGCGGCGGCCAGCGCATTGGCGACGTTAAAACGCGCCGATCCCCCATACGTCGCCGGGATGCTGCCTATGGGCATAATCACCTGCCGTATGCCTTTGTCATACAGCACGAGCACTTCGTCGTCGCTATCATTTTCTGCCAGCAGCGCGCGTCCGCCGTCTGCGATATGCGCGCGCACCAGCGGCTCGTCGCTCTGAAGCGTGAACCAGCAGATGGCACCATCGGTGTGATTCTGCATAGCGCGTGTGTGTGGATTATCGGCATTCAGCACCGTCCACCCGCCGGGCACAACCGCTTCGGCGACAACCTGTTTGACGCGCGCCAGGTCTTCGATGGTGTTCACGCCGCCCAGTCCGAGATGATCGGCCTGCACATTGAGCACACAGCCGACATTGGCCTTGTCGTAGCCCAGCCCTTCGCGAATAATGCCGCCGCGCGCCACTTCCAGCACGGCACAGTCTACCGTCGGCTCGCGCAGCACGGCGCGCGTACTCCACGGCCCGGTCATGTCGCCCCTGAGCACCATTTCGCCATCGACATAAATACCGTCGGTGGTGGTCATGCCTACCTGGTAGCCTGCCTGACGCATGATGTGTCCGCACATGCGCGTCGTGGTGGTCTTGCCATTGGTGCCGGTGATCGCGCAGATCGGAATCCGCACCGGCGTTTGCGGTGGAAACAGCATATCGATCACCGCGCCCCCTACATCGCGCGGCTGGCCTTCGCTTGGCGCGAGATGCATACGGAAACCGGGTGCCGCGTTGATTTCGACAATGCCGCCGCCCGTTTCGGTGACGGGTTTGGAGATGTCTGGCGCGATCATATCCACGCCGCCGATATCCAGGCCAACGGTCTGCACGGCGCGCGTGGCGATGCGGGCGTTCACCGGGTGAATGACATCGGTGCGGTCAATGGCCGTGCCGCCTGTGGACAGATTGCCTGTCAGCCGCAGCATGAAACGCTCGCCCTCTTTGAGCACGGTTTGTGGCGTACAGCCGGCTTTTTCGATCAAGCGCTGCGCCTGGGTATCCAGTTCGAGATACGTCAGCGTTTTTTCGTGGCCCAGCCCACGGCGCGGGTCGCGGTTGGTGATTTCGATCAACTCTTCGATGCTGTGCTGCCCGTCGCCCACCACATGCCCCGGCACACGCTCGGCCACCGCCGCCACCTTGCCGTTAATCACGAGGATGCGGTGGTCGTTGCCTACCAAAAACTGCTCGACAATCACCCGCCGACTTTCTTCGCGCGCCAGCGCATACCCGGCGCGCACTTCCTCTTCGCTGCGCAGGTCGATGCTCACGCCGCGCCCGTGATTGCCGTCGAAGGGTTTGGTCACCACCGGAAAACCGAGATCGAGCGCGGCGCGCACCGCGGCGTCTTCGCCCTCCACCAGAATATTGCGCGGCACAGGCAGTCCGGCGTCGCGCAGCAGGCGCGTGGTCAGGTCTTTATCCTGGGCGATACTCACGGCGATGTTGCTGGTCAGACTGGTAATCGTTGCTTCGATGCGTTTCTGATACTTACCGTGCCCGAACTGCACCAGACTGCCCTCGTTGAGGCGAATCCAGGGGACGCCGCGCGCTTCTGCCGCCGCCACCAGCCCGGCAGTGCTGGGGCCAAGCGCTTTGTCGCGCGCCAGCCGGATCAGTTTTTGCAATTCTTCATGAAAGTCGTATTCCGCGCGTTCTTCGGGCGTCATGATGCCGGGAATCTCCGCCGGCAGCAGGTACTCGATCAGATCGCGCGCCATATAACCTGCTTCACGCCCGACCTCTTCGTCGCGATATTCATAGGCGATGTAATAGTGTCCGTACTGTCCGGTGCTGTGCTCCGCACCGCGACTCACCACCGTCCCCGCCAGACATTGCAGCTCAATGGCAACGTGTTCCAGCACATGACCCAGCCATGTACCCTCTGCCATGCGCCGCACGAAACCGCCCGCTTCGCCATAGGAACAGCGGTGTTCTTGCAATGTCGGCACAAGTTCGAGCAACCGCGCGCTGAATCCCGGCAGCTTGTCGGTGGTGTGTTCTTCCAGTTCACCCAGATCGACTTCCATGCGAATCATGGTGCGGTGAGCGTAAATGTTGGGGCCACGATAGACGCGAACGTTCAAGATACGCATAGACTCATCCTTTTTCGGGTGTCAGATCGGCAGGCGAAGGCTGGCGTGTGTCCAGATGATAACGATAACCATGCGTCAAAATATGCACCGTGACGCCTAAAGCGGATACAAGGCGATCCGGCGCGACTTCGTGAATATCGGTGTACAGCAGTTGGCTGGCATCGACAATCATCACGCTGCCAGAACCGATCACCTGGCAGGCATTATCGGGCGCGATCTCCAGTGCGGTATCCTCGTCCAGCCCGATTCCGAGCAGATGGGGATAGCGCATAACCACAGTGATGAGCCGCCCGATGCGCGTGCGCTGGCGGAAATGCTGGTCGATGATCGCCTCGTGCGTCAGCCCCAGCCCGCGTCCCATCTCGACCAGATTCGGGGAAGGCACCATGCCGCTTTGCCCGGCGGCGATCATCTCGTAGCTCATGGCTGAAGCGCCGGCGCTGGTGCCCGCGATATTGACGCCAGCCGCGAACGCCTGCTGAATGCTGTCGCCGGTCAGGCTGCCGTCCAGAATCGTCGCCAGGCGCAGTTGGTCGCCGCCGGTCAAAAAAATCCCCGTCGCGCCTTCCAGCACAGCAGAGGAGGCGGGGTTGTCGGCGTCTTCGCGCGTGCGGATGTCCAGGATGCGTGTTTCCTGAACCCCCAGCGCATCGAATAACGTCTTATACATCGGCCCGACTTCTTCGGGGATTTCCGAAGCGGTGGGAATGACGATAATGATCGCTTCCGTACCACCGCAGCGTTGGACGAAGTGTGTCAGGATCACGCGCGCCGCGATTTTGTCTTCTGCGCCGCCGATCGGCAGCAGATACCCGCGTTCCACTGTCATAAGTTTGCCAGGATGAATGTACTGCCAGAGCGCTGCAATTATAGCGTGAGACACAACTTAAGCCATATCGCGCAGACACCCGTAGAGAATCAAAAGCGCGCCGTGTACCCTGGCGTACCAGCGGCGCGCTGCGTGTTGCTTTGAGCCTAGTCCGGCAGAATCTTGGTGTCCATGAAGCCGTCGAGCCAGGCGACGAAGATGATGCCAATCGGAATGGCGGTCACCAGGAAATAGATGTAGCCATAATCCTGTACGCTGATCGCTTCGCCGGATGGCACCAGACGCCAGATCACGCCCGTCACCAGCACGAAAGAGACAGCAAACCCCAAAAGCATCCCCACAACCCAAACAAAGATGCGGCGCACTGTAAGCGAAGACATCTGTGTAAATCTCCTTCTTTTCACCTGGGACTGCTATTGTAGCGTGCCCGCGTCGCAGTCTGCAAGTGATGAAAAGTACAAACTTGTTGTTAAAGTTTCCAAAAGGGTTTAAACTGATACCCACAACCTCCGCCAAGCGACGGTGTTATAGGCAAACAAATGTCGGGTGTAAGATTTGGTTTTCCTGGATGTCCCGGCGCGACACATTAGATGAGTGGAAAAGGGGTCTAGTTCGTGGCTGCTGATTTATTCGACAAAATAGGGTCGTTCACGATTGCAAAAGAAGCCATGGCGATGGGGATTTATCCCTATTTCCGCGCGCTCAGCCAGTCAGAAGGCACCACCGCGACATTTGAAGGCCGGGAAGTAGTGATGATCGGCTCTAATAACTATCTGGGGCTGACCACCGATCCGCGCGTGCGGCGGGCGGCGATTGAAGCGGTCGAGCGCTACGGCACCAGCGTCACCGGGTCGCGCTTCCTCAACGGCACTTTGGAGTTCCATCTCGAACTTGACCGCCGTCTGGCGAAATTTGTTAACAAAGAAGCCGCGCTGGTGTTCTCCACAGGCTATCAAACCAACGTCGGCACGATTTCGGCGCTGGTCGGCAAGGGTGATTACGTCATCATCGACAAAGATGACCACGCCAGCATTGTCGATGGTTGTGTTATGTCGCGCGGCGAGATGAAACGCTTCCGCCACAACGATGTCTCCAGCCTGGAACAAGTCCTGAGCAAGCTGCCCGCTGACGCTGGCAAACTGGTGATTGTCGATGGCGTCTACAGCATGGGGGGCGATATTGCCCCGCTGCCCGAAATCGTCGCCATCTGCAAGCGCTACGGCGCGCGCATCATGGTGGATGATGCGCACGGCATTGGCGTGACCGGGCAAGGGCGCGGCACATCGGCGCATTTCAATTTGACCGATGAAGTTGATCTGATTATGGGCACATTCAGCAAGAGCTTCGCGTCGATCGGCGGGTTTATCGCCGGCAGCGCCGATGTCGTCCACTATATCCAGCATCATGCGCGCGCGCTGATCTTTTCGGCGGCGCTTACCCCGCCCAACGCCGCCGCGGCGCTCAAGGCGCTGGACATCATGGAAACTGAACCGCAGCATGTCGAAAATCTGTGGCGCAACGCCGAGTATATGCGCGCCGGGTTCAAGGAACTGGGCTACAACACGGGCAGCAGCAACACGCCCATTATCCCCATCATCCTGCATGACGATTTCCGCACGGCAATGGCCTGGCACGCGCTGATCGAAGAAGGCGTGTATACCAATCCGGTGGTGCCGCCCGGTGTGCTGCCCGGTAACAGCCTACTGCGCACCAGCTATATGGCAACGCACCGTCAGGAACATCTTGATCGCGCGCTGCGCGCCTTTAAAGTCGTGGGGGAACGCCTGGATTTGATCCCGGCGAAAGCGGAAGTCGCGTCTTAACCGGCGCTTTAGCCTGCGTCCACTTGTTTATGCCCCTTGCGCCGCAGGGGGCTTTTTTTACAACCGCCAGCGAGTGAATTACGTAATAGACATCAACGGAGGCTTTACGTAATGACCAGTATTATCGACCAACTCATCACCGTGATCTTTGGCACCATCTCGCGTGTCGCACAGGGTGTTTCTGATCTCACCAGTTCAGTGAACGATTTTATGTATGTGCGCGTGCGCGGCCTGTCGTTTGTCGTGCTGGGGTCGCGCCAGACAGGCAAAACCACGCTGCTGGAATGGCTCAGGCGCAATATGGCGACCATTGCGGATTTTGCCCCCGAACCAACGACGGCGGGCGGTGATCTTGTGCCGGATTTCACGTCAAAAATCGAGCCGGACGAACACATGAAACTCAAAGCCGGGCGCGATGTGGGCGGCGAATACGCCATGTGGGAAACCGACTGGGTGGAACTGTTCCGGCAGACCCAGCCGCGCGGCATCATTTTTATGCTCGATCACACCGACATCGCGCTGCACAAGGACGCGCTGAATTTTGTGCTGCAAATGATCGAAGACGAGCCGGAAGCCAGCCGCCAGCTCAAAGCCTTCTACATCCTCGTCAACAAATCCGATCTGTGGAAGGAGACCAGCACGCTTGAAGACATCCTTAAGTACTTCCGTAACGAGCAAAAACGGATGCGCGCGCAGGCACAGCGTATTGGCTACAAGTGGGTGATTACCGAAGGCAGCCTGTTGGCTAATGAAGGCGTGACCGACTTTATCCGTAAGTTCTTCAACACGATTCGCCCCAGACCACGCAAGCCCAAATCGCAGCCTGCCGTGCCGATGCTGGAAGGGTAGGCGGCTGCGGATGCCACGCCTTGTGATCGAGTATGTGCTGGGCGGCGATACGCCCGGTTACAATTACACAGGCGCTACCAACGGCTTGAGCGAGGAGCTGTTGAAAATCGTGTGGCGCGGCGCGTTCCCGCGCGGGCAGGGCTGGGGCGCGTATGTTGGCGCGCGCGCGCTGAAGTGTTTCGCCCTCGGCGAGCGTCAGTACGCGCTGTCACAGGTGATGGTGACGCCGGCGCAGGACGAAATCGGGCGCAGGGGCATTCGCCGCGCCGAAATTGATGTGCTGGCAGAAAAGGAATGTATCGATTATCTGGCGGCCCGGCTGGAAAATTATCCCGCCGCTGTGCAGGCGCAGTTAAGCACGCGCCCTTCGCTCAGCCAGTGGACGCAGATTATTGACCGCAAGCTGCCCAAACTGCGCGGTACATCGCAGCTTCTGCTGGCGTCGCCTTACGCCGGCGCTGACGCATGGCAGTTGATGGAAGCGCTGGTCATCAAACTGGCGTTGCACCGCTTTGGGCCGATCAAGCGCCAGACGGCTCTGTCGTCGTTTACCACGCTGGCGCTGGAATATCGCGACGAGGGGCAAATCGTGGCGCTGCCCACACAGCATATACGCGGTGTGAACGCCCCTATCATCCACGTCGCCTAGCGTGCGTTCTGCAAAATCAGGGGCAGCAGGATTGCGGCGAACGCGCGTGTGCCTTGCGCGTCGAGATGCACGGGGCTGTCGGTAAAGTGTTCTGGCGCGATGGCGTTCCAGGTGTCAAACAGCAGCCAATCGCCGGCCTGCGCAGGCGCGGCGATCAGCGCGCGGTAGGCGTCGTAAGCCCAGCGCGGATACCAGGCGTTGTAACGTATGTCGCTGTTTTCGCCGTTGGCGATAAAAATCGGCTCATTGACCAGCAGCACAGGAATATTCCCCGCCCGCGTGATTCCCGCGTCCAACACATCAAACGATAAATCCTGACTGGTGAGTGTGTGCGCTGGCGTGAAACTGTACCAGGTATCATCGGCGGGCAAATCATTGCTGCGTGGGGTATAGGTCGGCGGATAGTATTGGTCGATGCCTGTTGCGGCGAAAGCGAAGCCATAAAGCTGTAAGCGCAGCATATCGGCCAGATCGCGCCGCCTGCCGATCAGCGTGTTATCCCAGAACGAAAAATTGACCAGGCGCCCATCGCTGGCATCAATGTCCAGATCATAGTTGGCGATCAACGGGCGCAGCGCGGCGGCGTTGTGCTGCACCAGCGGTGGGTAAAGCTGCTGTTGGCGCGGGAAGGACTCCGCCGTAAACAGCCAGATCACCATGTCCGGCTCGCAGCGCATGGCGTAATCCAGCAGCAGCAGGTCTTTGCTCAGCGCCATAATGGGATGCGCGATGTTGTAGAAATGCAGCCGCCGTCCATCCTCTGTTGTGTAGCCGCCGGCGTTCAAGACGCCCGACAGCGTTTCTTCCGGGCGCAGCAGGATGCCCCATGTCGCCGAATCGCCCAACAGCAGCACGCGAAACTCATCAGCCGCTTTGGGGCGGGCGATCTCATGCGAAGCGAACATCGCCTCCAGGCTCATCAGACTCAGATTATAGGACTGTGCCGGATTTTCGCCGTAGGGCAGGCGCGCGCGCCCCGGCAGCAGCCTATTGTACAGCGAGAGACTGCCCAGTAGGGGCAGGGGAGTCGTCACGGCGAAAACCAGATTCGCGAGTAAAAATAACAGTATGGATTTCACCAGTACGCGGATAACAAACCCCCGCGTATAGAGTGGCTTGCTCAACCCGTTCCACTGCACCATGCGTTCTCACTTTCATGTTCAAAAATTGTTATATCAGCCACGCAAGGATTGTCTAAAGTTTATAACGTAAATTTTTCAGCCGGGTGATAATATTTGTATTGAATTTCCGTATAATGAAGAATGTCATTTCAGTTGTTGCGAGTTGAGTGTGTATTCTAAGGGATGCTATGAAGCCGATCAAACGTGATTCCCGCCATGATCACGAAATCGAAGAGATGGAAGAAAGCACGCGCGAAATTATCGCTCCCAGCCCGACTTTTGCTCCCGTGCGCGTGACGTGGGATAACTCGGATCGGACGGCGCTGCGTTACGACTTCAACGAACGCTGGAGCTGGAAAGACCTGTACGCCATGAAAGCCATCGCCGACGCGATGATCGAAAGTGTGCAGCACCCGGTTGGCGTGCTGTTTGTGCTGCCTTTTAACGCCGCGCTGCCGGATAATGCTATCTCCAATGTACGCTCGGTGATCAAAAATATGCATCCGCGCGTATATACCAGTATCCTGATCTCCAATAGTGTTTATGTCAAAACCATCTACAATGTGCTCAAACAGGTTTACAAACCGCTGACGAAATCGTTTTTACACGCCGACACGCTCGAACGTGGGCGTTCGCTGCTGACTGAAATGCATCCCCGGCAGCACTAAGGCAGGCCAAACAGGCGTCCGAAGACGCGCGCTCCCTGTGTGATGTCCGGCAGCGCGAACCACACCCAGCCCAAGACAACGTAGTGAAATGTGAGCGCGCTGCCCGTCAGCGTCCACACCGTTTTCAGACGCGGATATTGGCCGAGCCGCAAGTAGGCTTTGCGCGTGCGGTCGCTCCACAGCTTATGCGCGAACAAGCCCGCGCCATGCCACAACCCCCATACCACGAATCCCCAACTGACACCATGCCACAGGCCGATGAGCGCCATCGTCAGCATTTGCGCGGCGAAGACTGCCGCCGCTGCCGGCACTTTGCGCATCAGCAGCGCCCGCGACAGCGGCGAAAACACGTAAAAGCGCAGCCAACTGCTCAAGGTGATGTGCCAGCTTTGCCAGAACGCCGCCAGATTGGATTTTAGGTACGGGCGATCGAAGTTTTCCGGCAGGCGCACGCCTAACCACAGGCCGATGCCAATCGCGATATCGCTGTAGCCGCTGAAATCGAAAAACAGCCGCAGCGCATAGGCATACAGCAGCAGCCACAGCGCTGGCGCAGAGACGGCCTGTTCGGCGTTAGCGGTGTTCAGCGCGAACAGCGCAAGGCTGTCGGCCAGCACGAATTTTTTGAGCAACCCGACAGCGATTCTGCCGCCGCCTTCCACCAGACGCGGCGCGGCGAACAGGCGTGTTTCCGCCAGCGTGCCCATATCTTTAACAAAACGTTCGGCGCGATCGATCGGGCCGGCGGTCAGCGCGGGGAAGAAGATCACATACGTCATATAATCGCGCAGCCCAAGCGTCGGTAGCTTGCTCATCTGCCGTTCGCGCAGCGTATGAATCAGCCGGAACGCCACATATGAAAAACCAAGCCATGTCAGGTCGGCGGCGTTGGCGCGGGTCGGGTCTTGCCCGGCGAAATCGCGCAGCGCCGCGCTCAAAATTGTCGCCAGCGCTTCTGTTTTCAGCACAACGAACAGCAGCCCGATCAGCCCGATTCCTGCGGTGAGCAGGCTGCGCCAACCGCGCAGCAGCCGCCACAGCAGGGCGCCAACTGCCGCCAGCGCCCCTAGGGCGACGACGATGACCAGCGTGTCGGGGGCGCGCGATGCGGTGGGGCGCAGTTCGGGGATCAAGTAGCGCGTCAGCGACAGGCCGACAACCAGCGCAGCGATAACGGCCAATGTGATGCCATCGGCGCGGGTCGCTTTTTGCTGCGGCGCGCGCGCCAGCCACCAGACGAACAAACACAGCAGCAGCGTGACCGTCGGCAGGATAAAATCAACGTAACGCACGGGCGACGGTGGCTGAAGCCGGTACACGGCTACGATGCTCGCCCCCAGCAGCGCCCAGCCACGCCAGCGTGCCGGCAGCAGCGCTGAGTATAACAACGCACCCAGCGCAAAAACAGCGATGTACCACAAGTCCATCGCTTAAAATCCCTGATAAATCCACAGCGGCGCGCTGTCTGTTGTTACGACGATGAGCAGTATCGCCAGCAGGCACAGCGCCAGCGCGAAAAGATTTTCACGCGAGAACAAACGCCGCCACATACTAACCGGCCTCACCGCACCAGTGCCACTCACCGTCTTCTTCGACCACGCGATACGTGCCCAGCGGAAATTCGCGCACTTCTGTCCCATAGGTGATGGCGATCACGCCCGAACAGGTTACCGTATTGCTGCCGGCATCCTGCGCGCACGCCATATCCTGAATTTCCGCCTCAACAGTGGCAAACGATGCCACCTCGATGCTGAGGTCGTCCACCATATCGGCGCAAATCAGCGTGCGCATGGTCGCTTCGTCGCCGCTCACTTTGGCTTGCAGATAGCGCTCAACCATCGCGGCGGGATTATCGGTTTGCCCCACGCAGGCCGTGAGCAGCAGCAGGCACAGGAATATCAGACGTTTCACGAGACACTCTCCCAAAAACAGCTTTTGGCGGCTAGCTGATAGCTGGCAGCAAATACAAAAATGATCACCGAGCTGCATTTTCGTCCCACATGCTGGGCGTTCGCTTATGGACACTCCTTCGTTAATCCATAGCCAGCACCAGCCGGATTTCAGGCCAGACACGCAGCGCCAGCAAATTTGCAGGCTGACACCATACCATGATTGGTGGCCGCTGGCGAAATACAAACGGTCAAAGCACTGCGCAAAGACCGCAGACTGGCCTAACCAGCGTATTTTTAAGCAAGACCCGCTGGCAAAAACACGCGCTTCTGCCGCGCTTCCTGCTGAAAGCTGAAAACTGATTACAGTAAGCTTGCATTAGGCGTTTCATCAGCGTTGAGCACCTCTTGCAGGAACTTGTCGCGGTTGGCGCTGCGCGCTATTTTGCCGCTGCTGGTTTTAATCAGCCATTTCGCGCTCACCAAATGCACGTAGCGCGCGATCATATCGGTGTTTTGCGCCACACGCGCGCGGATTTCGCGCTGGATAGCCGCGCGCCGGTCGTCATCGTCCAGCGCGCTTGCGTCTACTTCGGCCACAATGGCGATGTCTTCCGTACCAAGCTGCGCGTTGGGCACACCGAAGGCCGACGCGCGTCCGGGGTGCAGACCGCTGATGTCGTTCAGCAGATTTTCGATGTCCTGGGGATAAATATTTTTGCCGCCGACGATAATCAGGTCTTTTTTGCGCCCGGTGATATATAGCTCGCCCGCCGCCAGATAACCCATATCGCCCGTGAAATACCAACCGTCGCTCATTACGGCAGCGCTTTCTTCCGGGCGGCGGTAGTAGCCATCCATGAGTGAAGCGCTGTGAATGGCGATTTCGCCGACATGCCGTTCGGGCAGGTCTTGCCGCTGCATATCTACAATCCGCACCCGGCAGCCCGCTATCGGCGCGCCGTTCGAAACCAGTGTCAAGGCAGGCGCAGCGCCGGACGCAGGCAGAGCGCGCTGTTCGTCCATCAGCGCCCGGCGGTCTACAATGTCGATTTTGGGGGCTGTCCCAAAAGCGCTTTGCGTGACAGCGAAGACATTTTCGGCCATCGCGTAGCAGGTTTGCAAGGCGTCAGCCCGCAAACCATAGGCCGCATAGCGTTCGGCAAACAGGCGGTGACTTTCAGCGTACACCGGCTCGGAGCAGTTGATAAACGCGCGCATCGAGGACAGGTCAAGCCCGTCAAGGTCTTTGTCGCGAATGCGTGTCGCCAGAAAATTGTAAGCAAAATTGGGCAGCCAGCACAGCGTGCCTCGATGACGCTGAATGGCGCGCAGCAGGATTTTGGGGTCGCGCACCCACTGGAACGGCGACATCAGCACCAGCTTGACACCCGCCAGCAGCGGCAGAATAAAGCCGGCGATCAGCCCCATATCGTGATACAGCGGCAGCCAACTGACGATCACGTCATCGTTGTCGAGTTGAATCGCCTGCGCGTAGCTGGTGAGCTGGCGCAGCACCGCGCCGTGTGCCAGCATCACGCCTTTTTGCAGCCCCGTGCTCCCCGACGAATGCTGCAAGAACGCCAGATCGTGCGCATCTGCCAGAGGGGTATCGCCGTTTTCGGGAGCAGCGTTTGCCCCCGCGAACTGCTCCAGCGTTAGCAGCAGCACGTCGATTCCCGTTAGCGTTGTTTGCAGCGCGCCTTCAAAGTCGCGCGTGGTGATGACCGCGCGCACGCCCGAATGCTGCACAAGCCGGCGCACACTGTCGAAGTAGCGTTCGGGGTTCAGTTTGTCGCTCAAAAACGGAAAAATCGAAGGCACGGCGCCGATATGCAGCGCCCCCCAGAAGTGATACACCAGTTCCAGCCGGTGCGGGATGACCAGTACGACAAGCTGCCCACGCTGAATCCCGGCGGCGCGCAAGGCGTGCCCACAACGCCGTACCTGTGCGCGCAGTTCGCCGAATGTGTAGCGTGTCTCGTGGTCGCCTTCGATAAATACCAGCGCGGTTTTGTTATCGTGTTGAGGCGTGATCTGTAGCGACGCCACGCTCGTGAGCAGCGGATGGCTCACAGCTTGGCCTCAATATTGGCGACGATCAGGTTCAGCGTATCCATATTGTCTTTGGTCAGTTCCGGGTCATCAAAATGTGCGCCGAACTGTTCTTCGATAAACAACGCCAGTTCCACCAGCGAAAACGAATCGACCAGCCCGCCTTTGATCAGCGATTCGTCGTCCTTGAGTGGATAACGCGCATCCTTAATCATGTGCTTTTTGATATACTCGCGCAGTTGTTCTTTCATGCTTGCCCTTTTTGCGCAAAACCATACCGTGTGCGCGCGCGATTTTCAAGGCTGCGTTGGGCGAGTCTGATGTAGGGCGCGAAAGTGTGATTGCCGATGACTGAGATAGCGAAAAAAGTGTGGATGCGCCTGGATTGGAGCTTGATCGGCACGCTGGCACTGTGCTTGTTCGCGCTGCTGCCGCTGGCGACGCCCGATATTGTGCATGGGCACGATACGCTGCTGCACGCGCATCGCATGGCGGAAATGCAGCGCAGTTGGGCGCACGGTTTGCTGCTGCCGACATGGGCCGAGACATTTTATTACGGCTACGGCTCGCCTGTGTTCCACTATTATTCCCCGCTGGCCTATTATTTCGGCGCGGCGGCCATGACACTCGGCGCAGATGTTGTCAGCGCGATTCGCCTGTTGATCGCGCTGTCCCTATTGGGCGCGGGGTTGGGTATGTACCTGTTCGGGCGGGCGCTGTGGGGCGGCGCGGGCGGGATGCTGGCCGCGCTGTGTTATGGTTACAGCCCTTATCTCCTCTACACCGAACCTTACACGCGCGGCGACTACCCCGAACTGCTGGCGTTTACGGTTTTTCCGTTTGTCATGTGGCGTTTTGAGCGGCTGTTGGGCAGCGGGCGCGGGCGCGACCTGTTATGGGCGGCGCTGAGCATCGTGCCGCTGGTGCTCTCGCACAATTTGATGGCCGTGGCGCTGTTCGCACTGCTGGTCGGCTGGCTGCTGTGGCGCGCGCTGTTCGACGCGGCTGTGCGGCGGCGCGCGCTGTGGCTGTTCGTCGCGGCGGCACTAGGGGTGGGTCTGATGGCCTATTTCTGGCTGCCGGTGGCGCTGGAACGTGACGCCGTGAGAATCGCCAATGTGCAGGAAATCACCGCAGACCGCCGCCGTAATTTCTTCGAGTTTTTCATTCCCGCGCAGCGCTTGTTCGGGCTGAGCGCGCACACCGACGCGGGCGCGGCCAATGGCATTCAGATGCATCTCAACATGGGCGTGGGGCAGTGGGGGCTGGCAGCGCTAGCTGTTATTGTTGTGGGCTGCGCGGCGGTTTTTCGGCGTGTGCCGCTGCTGGCGCGCGCGCAGTATGCGCAGATGGCCTTTTTTGCGCTGTCGGCGCTGGCAATGCTGTTTCTGATGCTGCCGGCGGCCTACGGCATTTGGGTCAATTTCACGCCGCTGAATTATATGGTGTTCCCCTGGCGTTTTTTGGGGCCGCTGGCCTTTTGTCTGGCGGCGCTGGCGGGCATGAACGCGCTGTGGCTGCGCGCGCTGCCGAAACGCGCTGCGCACATAGCATATGCTGGGATGCTGCTGCTGCCGCTGGCGCTGGCGCTGCCGCTGCTGTATATCCCGCCGCGCGACACTGCGCCCTTGGAGACCTCTGTCGCCGCCTATTTGCGCGGTGAACGTGATGGCTCAATCAGTCTGGGCACGACGGCGTATAACGAATTCCTGCCCGCAACGGTCTACATCATTCCTGGCCCAACGCAGCGCCTGGTAGATGAACTGTCAGCAGGGTATCCGCCCGACCCTGCGCAGCGCGGAAATTTGCCTTCGGGGGTGACGCTGCAACTGCTGGAACACAATCCTGAGCGCAGCGTGTGGCAGGTGCAGGCAGAAACTGATTTTAGGCTGGAAGTGCTGATTTTTTACTTCGCGGGTTGGCGCGCGGAGATCGACGGCCAGCCGGTGACCATCACGCCGTCTGAGCCGCACGGCCTGATCACCCTGCTCGTGCCCGCTGGCGAACATCACCTGACACTATGGTTGGGTTCGACGCCGGTGCGCGACGTAGCGAATACGCTTTCGCTGCTATCGGTCGCGGCGATGATTGCGGTCGTACTGGTTTTGGAGCGGCGCGCGCCTGTTGTTCGCCAGATCGAAACGCCGTCAGAGCCGCTGCTGCCGCAGTGGGGGGCGCTGGCGGCGGGGATCGCGCAGTGTGCGCTGCTGCTGCTGTTCTATCGTGAGGGCAGCGCCTGGCTCAATTCGCCGCCCGGACAAGCGCTCCCCGCGCGCTATCCAGCCGCCTTTCAGCTTGGCGACCAGATGCGCCTGCTCGGCTACGATCTGTCGAGCAGCGATGTGTATCCCGGCGCGCAGATCGAAATCGTGCTGTACTGGTACGCGCCGCAGCCGCCCGCGTATACCTATGCTAGTTTTGTGCATATTTCCGGCGGCGGCCCGCCCCTGGCGCAGTTGGATAAGCCGCGTCTGGCGGATCGTCCCGCAAGTGGTTGGACGCGCGACGGCTACCTGCTCGATAGATATATCATCACGCTGCCGGAGAACATGCCGCCGGGCGAGTATCAGATTCTGGTTGGCGTGTATACCTGTGAGATGCGGCCCGCGGGCGAATGCGGCAACGGCGACAGGCTTATCGTGCTTGATGCCCAGGGCCGCGCTCTGGGCGACAGCGTGCCGCTGGCGACGCTGCGTGTACGCTGAAAAGTGCTTGACAAGCAGCGCCAAAACGCCTATTGTGAAAGAAGAGAGCAGGACATAGGCCCATAGGCATCAAGATAAGCAAAAAAGGGCAACCTCAGGGAGAATGATTGTGCCAACAACATTCAAGCGAGGAAGCCCTTTTTATGTGCACAAGTATAAGTGAACTGGGAGAAATCCTG
>JACAER010000021.1 GCA_013388745.1 Chloroflexota bacterium | reverse complement strand
TGCTTGAGCAGGCGCAGCAGCGGTTCTTTGGTGGGCGGGTTTTTGGGGTAGGGCGGGAAGTAGCCGAACATTTCGTCAATATAGAGCAGCGCGCGCAGGCTGGTGGTGCCGCTGAGCGTGCGCATCCAGGCGAGCATGTTTTCCAGCAGCAGCGTCAGCATAAACATGCGCTCTGGCTCGGAAAGATGCGCGATATAGAAGATCGAAACGCGCGGGCGGCCATTGGGCTGGTAGAGCAGCGTTTGAATGTCCATCGGCTCGCCCTGAATCCACGATTGGAAGGAGGGCGCGGCGATGATGTTGTTCATATCCATCGCCAGCTTAATGCGTTTTTTCTCGTCAATATACTGGTCGATGGAAAACACGCCGAGTTTTTCGAACGGCGGTTTTTGCACCTGCAGAATGATGTCTTCGAGCGTGAGGTCTTTGCCCTGCCGCCAGGCGTGTTCGAAGATGTTGGCGACCAGCACATGCTCGCGGTCTTTGACCGGCTCGACTTGCAGGCCGATCAGCGCCAGCAGCGCGGTGACGATGCCGTTGATTTTTTCGCGGTTGGCTTCTTCGTTGCCGGCCCAGCCTTCGCGCGGGGCGCGCAGCGAGGCGAGAATGCTGATGGGCAGGCCGGCGTCACTGCCGGGCGTATAGATGCTGTATTTGGCGGCGCGCTTGAGCCAGCGCACGCGATCGGGGACCAGCCCCCAACTGGTGAGGCCGTCGCGCCAGCGCATGGCCGTGTCGGCGGCGAAAGCCGGAATGTCCAGCCCGGCGCGGCGCGCATCATCGACGTTCACCCACGGCTGAAAATCTTCCGGGCGCAGATCGGGGAAGGTCAGCAGCAGGTTGGTGATGTCGCCTTTGGGATCGACGATGATGGCGGGGATGTTGTCGAGAATGGCTTCTTCCAGCAGGTTGATGCACAGGCCGGTTTTGCCGCTGCCGGTCATGCCAACAACGACGGCGTGGGTGGTGAGATCGCGCGCGTCGTAGTACACGACATCCTCCGTCAGGCGACGGCTGGTGGAGTCGTAGCGGCGGCCAAGATAAAAAGTGGTGGGCGCTTCGATAAAGGGCATAGGCTTATTCTTCCGATAGACTTTGAGGCGAAACAGAGGCGATACACGGCGAAAAACGGACAAAATCCAACAGACCCCTGTGCACACGGACAGGAAAAATCGCGTCCGTAGAACAGGTAGGAACAGTCTGGTTGCCGTCTGCCAAAATCGTATGTGTGTGAAATCGCTTAATCATATCAGTATGGTGCTATTTCTGAGCGCGCTGCGGTATGGTGATCTCTAGCTAGTATAGCACGTTTTTTCTAGCCGCATTGCAGGCTGCCGGGCACAGTGGCCTCGCGCCAGCGGCGTTCAAACTCCTGTATATACAATGTCGCGATGTCTGGATCGGTGATGATAAGCATGTTCTCGTCGTTACTGTTGGTGGCGCTGGCCGAAAAGTTGAAGGAGCCAACTAAGACGGTTTGTTCATCGATGATGAAGACCTTGTGATGCAGGAAAAACGGGTTGCCATCCTGGCGCATCTCCATGCCGGCGCAGGAAAGGGGCGTGAGTTCGCTGGCGGGCTGAAGGCTGCCGGTGGTTTCGAAAATGCCCTGCACGACGACGCCTTCGCCGAAGCGTTCCTGGATGGCGGCGGCGACATCATCCAGCGTGAAGGAAAAGGCCATGAAGCGGATGCTGCGCTGCGCGGTGGCGACCGTGCGTGCGATCACTTCGTTGACATTGTTTTCTGGCGCGAAGAAGATTTGGATGCTGATGCCGTCCTGGGTGAAATTGGCGGTGTTGCGCGCCGACGAACGCGGGCCGAAGAAGCGGCCATCGAACATTTCGTTAAATTCGGCCTGGTAGGTTTCGACAGCGTTGCGCGAACGGAGGACGACTGCGCTGTTGTTGTTGCGATAGGTGTCGTTGATGGTGTAGTTCCACGAGCCGGTCCAGACAACGCTGCTGTCGAGAATCATGAACTTGTTGTGCATCAGCGCGGTGCGGCTGTCATCGACGACCGTGACGCCAGCGGCGATCAACTGGTTAATGGTGGCTTCTTCGTCGTGCAGGCCGTGTTCGTCGTCTGTCACCATGCGCACACGCACGCCGCGATCGACCGCGCGCAGGACGGCGGCGGTGATGGCCGGGCTGTTGAACTCGAAGGCCACAATATCGAGGGTGCTGCGCACGCTGTCCAGGGCTGCGGCCAGGTTGACATCAATGCCACCGACATAATCGGCGCTGCTGCGGCTGCCGGTGGGCGCGGTGAAATACACCTGCCAGAAATCGCGCGTATAGCCGAAACCCTGCCCGACAGCGATCGACTGGAAAGCGCCGACAACGGCCACCTGGGTACCGCCGCTGGGCGTGAAGGTGACGGGGACGGCGGTGGTAGGACGCGCGCCGCTGGTGGTCGGGGTGATCGTGGCCGGGCCGCCGCTCGGCTGCGAGAGCAAACCAGCGATCACCAGAATAATCGCGCCGATCAGCGCGCCGATCAAACGCAGGAGGGGCGATTGCTGCGACGAACTGCTTTTGCTGCTTTTACGCTGCGACACTTAGGATTCTCCTTCAGAAGGCTTGGAAGCAAACAGATTTTTGAGGACATTGAGCGGTGATGAGGCAGGTGGGGGCGCGGGTGGCGGCGCGACGTTCGGCGGCGCGGGTGGGGTCGATGCTGCGGCGCTGTCGCGGCCTTCGAGCACAGCGGTCAGGGCGCGGATGGCGGCGCTGTCATCCAGCGCGCTGTGCTGCTGGGCGAAAGCCGCCAGCCGTTCCTGTGGACAGGAATAGCCGCTTTCGACAGCGACCGCCTGCAAGCGCTGCAACAGCTCGTACTGCTGTGTCTGGTCGGCGGCGTGACGTTTGCCCACGAAGCGGTTCACGCGCGCCATGACGCGCGTCAATTTGAGATAAGCGGCTTCAAAGTGACTGTCATCCAGATTTTGCTGCGCCAACAGGTTGACACGCGCCGCGCCCCATTCCAGCAGCACCGTGGCATCGGCGTCCATCAGTTCATCACGCACGCTGGTGTCTTCGTACAGGCGTTCCAGCGCGCTGGCGGCTTGCGCTTCGGACATGGGCGCGCTTCCTTTCCCGCCGAATCGGCGGCAGAGTTTGCGAAGAATGAGTATAGTATAGCTAATTGAGCGGCTCTCAAAAAAGTTTTGCGAAAACCCATGAAAGATACACTGGCGATTATCGAACGAGTGCGGCGCATCAACCCCCAGGTGCAGCATCTTGAACTGGCGGTAGACGAATCGCTGGCGAAGGTGAAGCCGGGACAATCGCTGCTGGTGCGTGTGGCGCCTTTCAGCCCGACACCGGGGGAGGAAAACTGGCATCCGTACCTGCGTGAGCAGTGGTGGCCGGTGGGCCTGAATAACAATAAAGTGATCGTTGAGCGGCCTACGGGCATACGTTACGAACCGGGACAGGTGATAAACGCGATGGGGCTGCTGGGGCAGCCGCTGCGTTTCCGGCGCACGCTGCGCAATGTGCTGCTGCTGGCCTACAACAGCACGCCGACGGCGCTGCTGATGACGATTCCCTGGCTTTTGGGCAACAAAGTCGCCGTGACGCTGGTGCTGGTGGGGAGCGCGACGGAGTACGGCACGCAGCACTTGCCGCCCGAAGTCGAAGTGCTGCGCGGCTCGCCCGGCAAAGAGGAAAAAACGCTGATCTGGCCGAATCAGGTACTCACCGCGGGTTGGGCCGATCAGGTGTTTGTGGTGGTAGCGGCGGACGACGAACGGCTGCGTTTCCAGCGCGTGCTGGAACTGTTCCAAACGCTGCGTAAGGACGTGCCCAAGAATTATCTGTTCGGCGTGTTCCAGCCGATGCTGGCCTGCGGGGTGGGCGCCTGCTGGTGCTGCGCCGTGACGCAAAAGGAGAGCGGCCACAAGCTGATCTGCCAGGACGGGCCGGCCTTTGACCTGATGACGATGGATTTTAAATAGGCGCGGCGGCGTTTAGCCAGATCGGCTTGCGTGGCTGCTGACGCTGAGGCAGGATACATACACTACACTACAGAACAGACTGTTCAACGCACAGACAGCGGAGTTCAAACGGATGATTGACATCACGCGCCCCGGAAAAAATATGCTTTCGCTCAATTCGCCAGTGATGGCGGCGTCGGGCGTGCTGGGTTTTGGCGACGCCTACCGCGATATCATTAACTTTGAGGTGTTGGGCGCGCTGGTGACGAATCCGGTGACGTATGAACCCTACAGCCCAGCAGGCGGTATGCGCGTGGTGCATCTGGACGCCGGCTGCGTGGTGCATACGGGGATGCCGAATCCGGGGCTGAGCAAAGTGCTGGCTAAGTACCGCGATCTGTGGACTATGCTGCCGCTGCCAGTGATTTTGCATCTGGTGGGCACGACGCCGGAGCATGTGCGCAAAAGCGCCAGCCGTGTCGAAGTGGAAGACGCGGTGAACGCGCTCGAATTGGGGCTGAACGACGACATCACGCCGGAAGAGGCGCATCAACTGGTGCGCGCGGCGGTGGAGCGCACGGAAAAGCCGGTCATGGTGCGTCTGCCGCTGCAAGATGCCTATGCTATCGCCGATGCGGTCGTGGAGGCTGGCGCGGCGACGCTGGTGGTAGCGGCGCCGCCGCGCGGCACGGGGCGCGACAAGTTCAGCGGGCAGTTGGTGACCGGGCGCGTTTATGGCCCGCTGGTGCTGCCGATCGCGCTGCGCGTGGTAGAGCGTTTAGCCCAACGCATCAACATTCCCCTTATCGGCGCGGGCGGGATTCATGCGCCGCAGGACGCGCGCGACTATATCGAAGCTGGCGCGGTGGCAGTGCAGGTGGACGCCGTGACCTGGATTCATCCCAAAATGCTGGAAATCATCGCGCGCGATCTTTCGGGGCTGGTGGTGACGCGCGAAGTCGGCGCGCTGCCCGACGAATGGTATCCCGGCATCGGCGAAACGACCAGCAAAATGAAACGCGAAGGGCCGCCGCCGGAATAGCGTGGGCAGTTTTCGGTTTTCAGGGGATGGAGATAGATGAAGATCAAGGGGCACAGCCGGGCTGCGCCCCTTTTGATTTAGCCGCGCTTAGCCGCCGATCGTCAGCGCAGCCAGCAGATTGCCGTCGGCGTCGGCCAGAGTCAGCACATCGCCTTCGTCCCACACCGCCTCGTCGCGATTCCAATACAAAGCGATGGGCGTATCATCGCCCTGGCGTGTAAAGACGGTAAAGCTGCCGCTGGGGAACAATTCGAACGGCGGGAAGGTATAAACATTGCCATCGTCGTCGCTCAGCGTCCAGTTGTTGAGATTCAGCCGGGCGCCGTTGTTGCGGATTTCGACGCCTTCGGCCGCCAGATCGCCGGCGCCGGTCACGGCGACAATCTCAATTTGCCCGGCGCTGGGCGTGGCGTGTGTGGGGCTGGGCGGCGGCGGGGTCAGCGTTGGCCTGTAGGTCGGCACGGGAGCCAGCGGCGTATTGGTCGGAATCGGCGTGATCGGGATGTCTTCGCCCAGATCCCACACCCAGATGTTATCGAAATTGCAGATGAAGCCGCTGCTGGCGGCGCTGCCCCACAGCGCGACATCGCCGCTGACGAAGCGTGTATCGATCAACTGGCCGACAAACAACCCGTTGACGAACACGGTGATACGCCCGCCGATGGCGGTTACCAGCACATCGGCGCTGAGATCGGTGCCGACATTAACCTGCACCGGCGTCACGACCTGGGCGCGGCCATTGTTCAGCAGGCCGTAACGCACCAGGCCATCGCCGCCGATAGCGACGGTGTAGTAGTTGGCGTCATCGCCGGCACGCAGCGCCAGCCCGCACACACCGTCCGCGACAGGCGACGGCTGTTGGCTGATCTGTGCGCGCATGACAAAATGGGTGCGTCGCTCGTCAATCACTTCGAAGGCAGCGGGCGAGTCGCGCAGTTCAAGCTTCTGCTGCGCGATTTCGACTCCCAGAATACCGCTGATTTCGGGGATAAAATCCAGCGCCAGCAGTTCCTGCATCACATCGCCGGGCAGTTGGCCGATATAGAAGGGCGAAAGGGTGGGCACGGGGCTGGGGGCGAGTGTGGGCGTGCGTGTGAAGGTGGAGGTGGGGCTGGGCGAAGGCGTAAAGGTGGGGCTGGGCGATGGCGTAAAGGTGGGGCTGGGCGTGGGGGTAAAGGTGGGGCTGGGCGTGGGCGTCCAGAGGGTGGCGATTTCTGTCAGGCCGACCGGCAGATTGGTGAGCACGGCCAGCGCCTGCTGCGTAACGGCAGCGACAGCCGCTTCAGTGCTGAGCTGGGCCTGGGTAGCGGCGGCCTGCGCGTCGGCGGTGGCGGCCAGATTCTGCGTATCGGCAGTGGCCGTCAGCCCGCTGCTGAGCGCAGCGGCCAACTCTTCGTTGATGGCGGCGGCAGTGGCGGCCTGCACAGCGGCGGTCGCGGCGTCAGCGCTGGCGACCGCCTGTTGGGTGGCGCGCGCCGCTTGCGCGACTTGGCTGGGCACGACGGCCAAGGTCTGGTTAAGGGCGGCTTGGGTCGCCTGCAAATTGCTGCTCTGGGTATTCAGCCCGTTGATCGACAATAAGTTGATGATGCCTAAGGCAGCCAGGCCAAAAAAGGCCGCTGCCACAATCCATCGGGTATTGCTCTGGCCGCTGTTTTGACTCATCCACCATCTCCGTAGCTGTTAATATGGGCGATTATAACGGCAGCGGGCAGCAACGCCAATGGGCGGCTTTGTTCAATAGCCTTTTTCGCGGTCAATCCGGTTCAGCAGCGGCTCTTTTCCCAGGTAACGCCGCAAATTTTCGGCGAAGATCTGGGCGGCGCGCTGGTTGTAAAAGGCGTTATTGCCGGAGGCGTGCGGGCTGATGATGACGTGATCGAGATTCCAGAGCGGGCTGCTTTTGGGCAGCG
Organism: Chloroflexota bacterium; assembly: GCA_013388745.1. Classification (GTDB taxonomy): domain Bacteria; phylum Chloroflexota; class Anaerolineae; order Aggregatilineales; family Phototrophicaceae; genus JACAER01. The sequence continues at coordinate 34,124 of JACAER010000021.1, read as the reverse complement.
GTTCTTCCTCGAAGACATCGAGCGCCGCGCCGGCAATGGTTTCGCTGGCGAGCGCCGAAATCAGCGCCGCCTCGTCCACCAACCCGCCGCGCGCCGCGTTGATCAGCACCGCGGTCTTTTTCATGGATTTTAGCACCTGCTCGTTCACGATGTGCCGCGTGTCTTTGGTGAGCGGCGCGAGAAGCGCCAGAAAATCGCATTCGCTCGCCATCGAGGCCAGCGCTTGCGGCGGGTAAATGCGGGCGGGAATATCGCCTGTCGGGTCGCCCAGCCCCTCATCCTGATAGCCTGTATCGGCGGGGTGTTTAACATCGCGCTTGCTGACCAGCACACGCATACCGAGGGCATCGGCCATACGCGCCAGTTCGCGGCCAATACTGCCGTAGCCGAAAATGCCGAGCGTTAGGCCGCGCAAGCCGTGCGGCGCGAAAAGCTGATAGCGGTTTTCTGGCCATTCGCTGCGCGCTTTGAGTTCGACCAGGAGCGGGATTTTGTACATGAAGGCCAGCATCATGCCCAGACAAAATTCGGCCATATGCGTGCTGTGGACACCGCTGGCCGTTGTCACTTCGACATCTTCGCTCTGAATAATCGGCTCTTTCAGCGTGTGGTCAATACCGGCGAAGTGCAGTTGAATCCAGCGCAGGCGCGGCGCTTGTTCCGGCTGCGGGAAGCGATTCTGGGTGTAGAGGATGTCGGCGTCGTGCCAGACGGTTTCTGGGACATTGGGAAAGTGGCGTTCGATATGCAGGCGCGGCGAAACCTCGCGCAGCTGCTCAAGCAGTTCATCGCCGAGGTTGACAGTTACGACCACACGTATGACTTCGGGATCGCTGTCGGTCATGGGCGGCCCTCACAGGTGGCGGAAATACATAGGGCAATAGTAGCACCGCCAGACGCGAAAGCCAAATGCCGCCCCGCCTGAGTATCCGGCAAGTTTATGCGATTGCGGGGATTGTGTTCAGCGCGCGGCCAGCAGCCCGTTAAAGACACAGCCCGTGACGATGATATTCACCGTGAGGACAGCGACATAGATGGCGATCAGGCGGGACTTGAGCACCCGGCGCAGGATAATCATTTCCGGCACGCTCAACGCGACAACCGACATTTCTGAAGGCTAACGCTGTCCAGCGCTTGTCAGGTCAGGGATTGGCCGAAAGCCAGCGGGCGCGACTGCCCTGCGTGACCGTGTGCTGCCGTGCGCGTATGCGCTTAGTGTCCCTGCACTTCCAGGATTTGCAGCGCCCATGTCACGATTTGCTCGCGGCGCGGCACGCGACCTTCAGACACCAATTGTTCGTTAATCACCAATCCCGGCGTGCTCATCACCCCATAGGCCATGATGTCCTGCATTTCGGTCACTTTTTCAACCGCAAAATCCAGCGGCGGGGTGATCGCTTGCAGCGCGGCGCGCGCTTCGGCTTCCAAACGCTCGCAATTGGCGCAGCCCGGACCCAGAATTTTCACCGTCAACATAAGTGTTTCCTCAATCCATCGTGAAATGATGTCTCACTTTTCAGTGTACAGGATGGGCGGGCTGCGCGAGTAGTAACACACTGCACACGTCTTTTGTGAGATTTTTCACTAGTATACTTCGGTCGGGGACGGACTGCATCAAAGGTTAATATGTCGTGAAAAAATTCACGAATACAGGATGATAGACAGGGAAAAAGCATGACATGTGACAGGTATTTTGTGAAGTATTTCACAATTAAAATGGGTAGGGTGTAAACAAGACAGAGTGAACATGCCTACTTCTCCCCTCAGTCCCAATCTCACACGCGCGGTGCTGAATTATCTGCAAGTCAGCCCGGCTGCGCCCGACAGTGTGTTTCTGGATGCGCTGGTGGCGGCGTATGTGCGGCGGGTGCCGTGGGAAAGCGTGTCGCGCATCGTCAAGCGCCAACGCGAAAGCGACACGGCGCGCTGCGCCCGCTGGCCACAGGAATTCTGGCAGGATGCCATGACCCAGGGCACAGGCGGCACGTGCTTCGAGACGAATTATGCGTTCCTGGCGCTGCTGCGCGCGCTGGGCTTTGAAGGCTATCTGACGATCAACGACATGGACTTGCTGACAGGCTGCCACAGCGCGCTGGTTATCATGATCGGCGAACAGCGCTGGCTGGTGGATGTCGGGCTGCCGCTGTACGTGCCGGTGCCGCTGGCAGAGAGCGACCGCAGCAGCCGCAGCAGCGCTTTCCACACCTACCGCGCGACACCCTGCGGCGACTGCTGCTATCAGATCGAACGCGACCGGCACGGGCGGCGCTACTGCTATACGCTGGTCGATATTCCGGTGAGCGACAGCGCCTATCGCGCGGCGGTGAGCGCCGATTATGGCCGCAGCGGTCTGTTTTTGGATCGCGTCATCATCACGCGCGTGTGCGAAGGGCGCATCTGGCGCTTTCACAGCCAGCAGGGGGTTGGCGTGCTGGAATCGTTCGTCAATGGCGGGCGCACAGAACATGCCCTGGGCAGCGATCCAGTGGCGACGATCGCGCAGCGCTTCCAGATGACGCCGGCACTGATCGCGGCGGCGCTGGCGAAAGCCGGGTAAGTCATCTGTTAGGCGTAAGATTGAGCTGGCATCTGCCGATTGCCGTAGCGATTGTCCCCGGCGCGTGTTACATTAATCACGAAATGGTGGCACACCAACACAATGTTGCACACACGCTAAAGGACTGCTGTTATGGGATTGCTCGCAGGGAAGACAGCGCTGATTTTCGGCGTTGCGAATAAAAATTCGATCGCATGGGGGATTACCAAAGCTTTTCATACTGAGGGCGCGCAGATTGGCATGACGTATGCCGGCGAAGCGCTGGGCAAGCGCGTGATGCCGCTGGCGGCGGAAATCGGCTGCGAGTTTGTCGAAGAATGCGATGTGCAGCGCGATGAGGACTTAGACCGCATTTTCGCCAAGTTCGGCGAACGTTACGGCAAACTGGACATTCTGGTGCATTCGGTGGCCTATGCGCGCAGTGAAGATATGGGCGGGCGCTTTATCGATATTTCGCGCGACGGCTTTAAGCTGGCGCTGGACATCAGCGCCTACAGCCTGATCGCCATGTGCAAGCGCGCCGAACCGCTGATGCCCAACGGCGGCAGCGTCATGAGCCTGACGTATTACGCCGCCGAAAAAGTCATGCCCAAGTACAATGCTATGGCTGTCGCCAAAGCCGCGCTGGAAACCATGACGCGCTATCTGGCGGCAGACATGGGGCCGCGCCGCATCCGTGTCAACGCTATCAGCGCCGGGCCGATCAAAACGCTGGCGGCGATGGGCGTGCCGGGTTTCCGCACCCTGTATAAATCGTTCGAGAAAGCCGCGCCCATGCGCGATGTGGTCACGCAGGACGACGTGGGGCAGGCGGCGCTGTGGCTGGCTTCCGATATGAGCCGCATGGTGACGGGCGAAATTCTGCACGTTGATGGCGGTTATAACGTCCTGGGGCTGACAGCCAGCGAAGAAGAACTGCGCGAACTGGACAAATAACGCGCCGCCTGGTGGGTGAAGAGGGGGCAGTCCTGCTGCGGGCGCAGCGGGGCTGCTTTTTGTCAGGCGGGGTACAATGCGTGAAGGCGGCTTTACAGTGACGAGCAAACCTGCGCGCCAACCAGACGCAGGCTTTAGCATTAAAGGCTGCCTATTCCTCAGCGCCGCGCGCGTGGGGGCGTGCGGTCGGCGCGCAGCAGCGCCCGCGCCGCTTCCACATTCGGCGCGAAATACACGTCCTGCACAGCGCGACTGTCCATTTTTTGCAGCGTCTCGAAAAGCGTTCTCAGCAGGCCGTTTTGCCCGGCGATGACGATCGCGCCGCGTTCGCCCGCCTTGTTCAGCGCCAGCAGGCGTTGAGCGTGTGCCAGGCCCGCACGCGAGAGCAGCGCCCCGCCCGGCGCGCCCAAGCCGCCGATATCCAGAATCAGCGCGACACGCTGCGGCTGTTGGGCGCTGACCTGCTGCGCAGCGGCCAGCATGGCGTACAGTTCGTCCCATGTCCAGCGCGCGCGGAACGCGCAGAGCAGCACGGTTTTGTCGTGGTTGTCCCAGTACAGATCAATCGGCATAATGTTCACCTTATAGGTGTCCAAACTATAACAATGTGAGATAATAACGCCGTGAGAAAAGCGGCAGGAGGTTGTGAAACGATGAGCACCCGGCGTGTGGGCGACATGGCCCAGAAAGAACTGGAAGCGACAATTCTCCATATCCTCGAAAAGCGTCTGCATTTATCCTCAGATGTAAAACAAGCAGCAGCGGCGACAAGACTGAAAATCCCGCTGAAAGCCATTACGGATTTTTCGCCATTGTCTGGCTAGAAAGCGCGTTTATGCACTTTTCGTGTCACACGTGGGCTTTTAACGATCTGACGCTGGCGGAAGCGCTGGGCACGATCGCGCGGTTGGGCTTCCGCAGCGTGGATATTGGCAGCGGCGCGCATCTGAACGCGCAGCGCGCCGCCGCTGAGCCGCGCAAATTCGCGGCCGAAATCAAAAGCGATCTCGACGCCTTTAATCTCGACGTGAGCGATCTGTATCTGATGCTGCCGCGCATCTCGCTGGCCGACGACGAGCGGCGGCGCAAAGAAATCGACCTGTTCAAAGCGCTGCTGCCCTTCGCGCAGGCGCTGGGCACGCCGGGAATCACGCTCTCGCCGGGGCTGGCGCACACGCTGGAAGACAGCGGGGCCTATGGGCGGGCGCGCGACGCGCTGCGCGAGATGCTGGAGGCGGGGCAAAAAGCGGGCCTGCGCATCAGCATCGAGCCGCACATGGATTCGCTGACGCAGACGCCGGCCATGACCCGCCAACTGCTGCAAGACGTGCCTGGGCTGGCGCTGACGCTCGATTGGGCGGCGCTGGTGTGTCAGGATGTATTCCACGACGAGATCGCGGCACTGCTGCCGCAGGCGCGCCACGTGCAAATCCGCCAGGCGGCGCGCGCGCAGCTCCAAACGCCTTTTGAGCGCGGGCGCATCGATATTCGGCGCGTGGCGCAAGCGCTGAAAGACGCGGCATATACCGGCGTCGTCTGCATCAAATACCTGAAAGGCCCCGGCCCGCACGGCCTGTTAGAGGTCAACGCGATTCGCGAAAGCGTAAGCCTGCGCGATGCGCTGCGCGCCGCCGCCGCCGCCGCCTGAGCGCTTCTAATCCCATTTGCGCTGGTCTTTGACCATGCGCTGCGCCGGGTCGATAGCGCCGGCTTCCACGACTTCGACCGCGTCCACCTTGAGGCGGGCGGCGTTCTGTACCTGCTGCTTGATCTCTTCGCTCACGTCTGCGCCGGCGTGTTCCGGCGCAAGCTCAATGCGAAGCGTGATCTGGTCGCGGTTGCCCGCGAGCGTGATGATAGCCTGCGCGCGTTTGATCTGCGGCACTTTCGCTACCGCCATGCCGATCTGATTGGGGTGCAGGAACATGCCGCGCACCTTGATGGCGTCGCCGCTGCGCCCCAACAGGCCGAGCAAATGCTGGCGTCCGGCGGCCGCCGGATGATCGCCGGGGGCCAGGGCGCCGAGATCGCCCGTGCCGAAGCGCACCAATGGATACACGCGGTTGAAGCTCGTCGCCACGACTTCGCCGGCCTCGCCGGCTGGCACAGGCGCGCCCGTCGCCGGATCCACCACTTCTAAAAACAGATCGTCCACCACGCAGAAACCGGGGATCTGGTCAATGGAATAGCCGACAAAACCCAGATCGGCTGTGCCATAGGCGTTGGTGGTCTTCATGCCATATTCGCCTTCGAAGCGCGCGCGCAGCGACGGCGGATACGGTTCGGCGCTCAAAAAGGCTTTTTTCAGCGCCATCGTGCGCGGGTCGAAGCCGAATTTGAGGGCCATGTCGAACAGCGTGGCCAGAAAACTGGGCGTCCCCACATAGCCGCTCACTTTCAGCGCGTCGATGAGCATGACTTGCAGTTCGGTGTTGCCGGGGCCGCTGGGGATCACGGTCGCGCCGACGGCGCGCAGCGCTTCGTCCATCAGCAAACCCGCCGGCGTCAGATGATACAAAAAGGCGTTGATCACGCGGTCGCCTTTGCCAATGCCGAGATAATGCAGCGCCGCCAGATTGCCGTCGCTGGCCGCCAGATAGCGCTGCGGGTCATAGATGGGTCCGGGCGAGATAAAAATATGCGGCAGCGAATCGGCGTCGATGGCCAATAAACCGCCGAAGGGCGGGTCTTCGCGCTGCATTTCGATCAGGCGATCTTTGCTGGTCACCGGGATGTTCACCAGATCGGCGGCGCTGTGGATGTCCTGCGGCTGGACACCGGCGCCATCCAGGAGCTTGCGGACAGCCGGCGCGTGCTGATAGGCATAGGCGATCTGTTCGCGCAGACGTTGTTCAATATTCAAAGCATTCTCCTTCGCTTAACCCAACCAGCGCTTGCGGCGCTTATAGTGCTTCACCTCGCGGTAGCTTTTGCGCTCGCCGCTGGTGTTCAATCCCAGATAAAATTCCTTGATGTCCTCGTTTTGCGCCAACTGCTGCGCCGGGCCGTCCAGCACAATGCGCCCCTGCTCCAGCACATAGCCATAGTCGGCCAGTTCCAGCGCCGCGCGCGCGTTCTGCTCGACCAGCAGCACCGACACCTTTTCTTTTTTGTTGATTTCGCGGATGATCTCGAAGATTTCCTCGACCAGCATGGGCGCCAGCCCCAGCGAGGGCTCGTCGAGCATCATCAGCCGGGGGTGCGCCAGCAGCGCGCGCCCGATGACCATCATCTGCTGTTCGCCGCCCGAAAGATAGCCGCTGGTGCGATTGCGCAGATCGCGCAGACGCGGGAAATAGGCGTAAACACGCTCTAAATCCTGTTTATAGTGCCGCCCGCCCATATAGACCAGCGAACCCAACTGCAAATTTTCTTCGACCGTCAAATGGCGGAAAATGGGGCGGCCTTCGATCACCTGCAAGATGCCCTTGCGCACCGTTTCTTCTGGCGAATTATGGTCGATACGCTCGTCTGCCCACATAATATTGCCGCGCGTCACCTCGCCCAATTCGCTGCGCAGCATACCGCTGATGGCCTTGAGCGTGGTCGATTTGCCCGCGCCGTTGGGGCCCAGCAGCGAGACGACTTTGCCGGCTTCGACCTGAAACGAGACGCCGCGCAGCACCAGAATCACACTGTTATAAATCACTTCAATATTGTTGACGCTTAACATCGCCTGTCCTTTGGTAAAAAACGGGGGCAGCCGCTGAAAGCTGCCCCCATGCTTGCTTATTTACACATAGGCAACACTGGCGCGCCTAACTCGCGGGCACGTCGGCGCCGCCCGGACGCAGATCCGGCGCATCCACGAAATCGGTCAGCGGGACCAGGATGGGCACGAGAATCTGGCGATCGCCAACCGTCAGCACCAGCGGCGGGTTATCGGCGCTGGCGGGCGTAGCGCCATCCTCGCCCAGATAGGCCATCATGGCGATACGGTTGGCGCTGGTCGAACGGCGGCCTTCCTGGAAGTTAATGTCGGTCAGGCCGAGCGGGCTGTAATCCAGCGCTTCGACGGTTTCCTTGATGTCGGCGCCGGTGATGTTGGCGAAGCCCACACGGTTGGCCGTCTGGATATAAATTTCGGTGTACAGGTCAACCGTCTGCCAGCCGAGCAGGTAAGCGATATTGCGCGCCTGCGGCGGGCGTGTGCCGGGGTTAGCCGCTTCCACGCCTTCGACGACTTCGTTAATCAGCGCGATACCGGGCTGCGAGCGTTCTGTCCACCAATAGAAAGGCGCAGAGCCGATCAGGCCGTTGGTGGAAGGCAGGCCGTCTGCGCCGAAGGTGCCCTGGCCAAGCAGCCCCACCGACGTATCGAGCGCCCAGTTGACACCGGCCAGCACGACCTGATCTTCCAGGCCGAGATTCACGACGGTGCTGGCCACCAGCGCGGGGCCGGTCGCCAGCGAGTTGGTGTAGAGAATATTGGCGCCGGCATCCACCAGATTTTGCACCTGCGTGCTGATATCGGTGGTGATGGGCAGGAAGAATTCCGAGCCGCCCCAGTTTACACCCTGTTCGGCGCAGTAGGCGCGCGTTTCGGCGGTATCGGCGGCGCGGCCAAAAGCGCCTTCCCAGCTAATGTAGCCCAGGGTCGGGTTTTCCGGGAACATGTCCATGGGATCCTGGCCGACAAACTGGCAGAACGAGCCGAGCTGATCGGTATAGAGCGGGTTGGTGGCGAAAATCCAGCCGGGGGTCTGGCCGTCTTCGCCGTACAGACCGGGCACAGAACCGGCGGAGATCAGCACCGGGATTTCGTCTTCGGCCACGCGGTCACGCAGGGCCTCGGCATCGCCTGAGGCATACAGCACCAGCACCTGCGGCTTGGGGTCTTCGGTGGAGAAGCGGTCATAGGCCGCCAACACCTGGTCGGGGTCGCCCGCGGTATCCTCGAAGCGCTGCGACAACGTGGCGCCGCAGACCCCGCCGTGGTCATTATAGTACGCGATGGCGTCGCCCAATCCCGCCAGCAGCGGCTGGGTGATGAAGGCATAGGAGCCGCTCAGATCGCCAAAGTGCAGAATTTCGATATTCTGCCCTGTCAGGTCTTCGCTGCATTCGCTGTGCTGGATGAAATCGGGAAACCCCATATCATCCTGCGCCAGCACCGGCAGCGCCGCGACCAACAAAACCAGCATCAACAAAAACGATAGTCTCTTCATTTTCCCCAAAATCCTTTTCTATAGGCGTAGAACTTGAGTCAGGTTAAACCTGCTACACAACCTATCTTAACGGTCTGCCCGCGCTTCGGCAAATGAGCAAATGCTTAGTATCTATCACCGCCGCTGAAGGCGCAGCCCAGACAAAAACGCGGCAAGCGCACTGAACTCGACTTTATCCAATTATAATTCTGAAAGGTTTTTAGGGGTTATAAAAAGAGGCGCTTGCTCTGCCGTTACCCCCTAATTTCTGAGTGTTTTTACCCTTTTTTACAACCTATTCCCCCCTTTTACGTAGGCCAGCCCCCCAAAACGGGGGTTACGCCACCCGGCCTTTGCCCCTACCATGAAATTGAGGACGGTTTCAGCGCCACGCAAGTCAACGGAGTTAGCTCAGGGCATGTGAAGTCAGGCAGACAGCTAAATTGGGGATGCGGTTATGTACTACGCGCACTTATTGTCCGAAATCGTTTTTGTGATGGGGCTGCCGGGCGCCGGCAAATCGACCTGGGTGTCCCACAACCTCAAGGGGTTCGGCATTATCGACCCCGACCGTATCAAGCGACGTCATCCGCTGTACAATCCGCACCGGCCGCAGTTGATCCACCGCTGGTCAAAAGACATCGCCGCCCGTCTATACCTCAATGTGCTGCACATGCGCGTCGGGCGTTGGGTCGTTGTCGGCATCGGCAGCGACGCCGATGAGATGATCTTCAACATGCAGGCCGCGCAGGCCGCGGGTTTCGCTACGCGGTTGGTATACGTCAAATGCACGCTGGAAAAGGCGCTGGCGCGCAACGGCCAGCGCGCCCGCCAACTGCCCGCGGAACTGGTGGCCGCCAAAGCCGCGCGCCTGGATGGCAGCTTCAATCTCACGGCGCTGTACGCCAATTTTGTCAACGAGGTCGATAACAACGTCGATCTCGCCCGCTACAAGCAGTTCGTGCCCGCGCCTTATAAGCAGCGGGCGAATTAGGACTGGCGCGCGATGACCGTCCTTCACCCGGCGGGACTAATGGGCTATAGGCAACAGCGCACAAACATTTGTAAATGAATTGTAAAGGATCATGCGGCAGCCGCCCCACAACCCCCTAGAACACCCTGAGACAGGTGAACGTGCCGGCGGAGGCGCGCCTCCGGTCTTTTCTGGCCTTTTGTGAACTCTAAAGCGCGTTTTAGACCTATAGTACTACGGCACTAAAACAAACTTTAGAATAAAATTTAAGAGAAGTATAAAGGTGTGGATGAAAAAGGATGGCTGAAGAACAGAGCACATTGAGTCTCACCGAAGCGTTGGGCGTTCATGGTTGGACGCATCTCGACGCGGTGCTGCTGGCCGCGCTGGCCACAGAAGCGCCGCTGCTGCTGATCGGACCGCACGGCACGGCCAAGTCGCTGCTGATCGAACGGGTGGCTAACGCGCTGAACATGTCGCTGCGGCACTATAACGCTTCCCTGCTCAACTACGACGATCTGGTCGGCATTCCTTTGCCCGATAATGACGGCCAGAGCCTGCACTTTGTCACCACGCCGGGGTCGATCTGGGACGCCGAGTTCGTCTTCTTCGACGAAATTTCGCGCTGCCGGCCCGATCTCCAGAACAAAATGTTCCCCATCATCCACGAACGGCGCGTGGTGGGCGTGAATCTGGGCAAACTGCGCCACCGCTGGGCGGCGATGAACCCGCCCGCGCCCGATGAGCCAGACTTAAGCGCCACCGAAGCGCAAACCTATTTTGGCTCTGAACCGCTGGACCCGGCGCTGTGCGATCGTTTTCCGTATGTTATCCCGGTGCCGGATTGGAAGCAGCTTTCCAAACAGGATCGCCGCCGCGTGATTTCGATGCGCAACGGCAGCGCCCCCGGCGAAAATCTGACGCTCAACGACCTGGTCGCCGCCTGCGCCGCGCTGATTCCGCAGGTGGCTGAGCAGTACAACGACTGGCTGACAGATTATATTGTGTGCGTGCTCGACCTGCTGGCGGACGCCAAACTGCCGCAAAGCCCGCGCCGGGCCTATATGCTGACGCGCGCGGTGGTCGCCGTGCATGCCGCGCGGCTGGTTTTAGAAGGCCCAGAGGCCGAATTCGAGCGCAGCACCGAAGTAGCGCTGCTGTATGGCCTGCCGCAGAACGCCACCGATGTGCCGCCGGGACAGGCGACGCTGATCGCCGCGCATCGCCAGGCGTGGGAAGTGACCAGCCGTATCGAAGACGATAGCTGGCGGCAGGTGTTGGAAGAACGCGACGCTGTGAGGCGCGTGCTGCTGGCCGAAGACCTGAAATTTGGCGACGAAGACCTGTCGCGTTTGGTCACGCAGGCGTTGGGCGCGCAAGACAGCGAAGCGCGGCGGATGGGACTGGGCGTGGCGATGTTCCTGGCGTTCCGGGCGCGGCGCAATCTGGCGCCTTCGGCGTGGGAGCCGCTGGCGCAGTTCAGCGCCAAACTGTTTCAGCCGCGTTCTGTCGCGCTGTCGCTGCAAAACAACGGCCCGGACATGCATCTGTGGAACGACATCCGCCAATGGCTGTTCGAACGCCATGAGCGCGAAACACCCAAAGGCTGGCTGGATCGCAATTTCGTGCTGGCGGGCTTCCCGGACTTATGGCGGCGCTACGACTGGCGCGAGGCGCTGGATGCCTTCCACGCTGACCTAACGATGTTCGGTGTAGATGAGATTGGGTAACGACAAATGACGCAACCGACGAAACCGAATCCTTTCGGCCAGCCGCCGGCTTCTGTGCCGGGGACGGGACAAAAACCCGGCGGCCTGCTGTCGCGCACCAGCGCCCCGGCCAAGCCGCTAACGCCGCCCGCGGGACGCCCGGCAGCGCCGCCGCCCCCGCCGGCGCCGCGTTTCGGCAGCGCGCCGTTTCAGCCTTCGACGCGCGTCGAATGGGATTTTGTGCCGGTGCTGCGCGTGCTGGTGCGCTTTGATCTGCGCGGGCTGGGCGATCCGCTGCACCGTCTGCTGGGGCATCCGCTCAATCTGGATTACGGCACGCTCGGCAACTTGAGCAAGGCACTGGAAAAAGGCGGCGACGCCCCTGAAGCGCTGCGGGCGTATCTGGACACAGTGTGGCCGACGTATGAATTGGGAGGCGCGGCGCTGCTGTATGCCTGGGACGACGCCGTAAAAACCGCCGTCAGCCGCCGCGTAAGCGTCGATAAACCGCTCAAGCCGGCCAACAGCGGGCAGAACAACAGCGATGACGACGATTTCAGCGAGGACACCAGCAGCGATGAAGCCGACAACAGCGACGCGGCCTTTTGCCTGCGCGCGATTGATCTGGGACTGGTGCTGAATGTGCTGGCGCGCACGCGCACGAACCTGCTGCTGGGGAGCGCCAGCCTGAGCTTTGACCGCCGCCTGCTGGAACGCGCGCTGGTGACCGATGATCCGCGTCTGGTCGCGCTGGCCCGCGCTACGGGGAGCATTGAAGAAGGACTGCTCAAATGACGAGTGTGGACGGGGCGCGTCTGGCCGCGCGTTTAGTCAACTGCCTGCCCGCTGCCACTTTCGAGATGGAGACGCTTTCCCGTCTGGCGGGTATCGAAACCAGCCGCAAAATCCCGACAGCGGCGGTGGAGTGTTTGTCGCGCCCGCGCCTGCTGCTGAACCCCGATTTTGTGGCCAAATACTGCCAGCGCGACGAGCATCTGTTCCTGCTGGTGATGCACGAACTGTGGCATATTTTACTGGCGCACACGCGGCTGTATACGCGCGTGACGCAGGCGCACAACATCGCTTTCGACGCCATTATCAACGCCGGGCTGTGCCGCCAGTTCAACGGCCCGGATTATCAGGGCTTCTTCGAGGCGCTCAACGCGCCCGACAAATTCCCGCACATCCTGCTGCGCCCGCCCCTGGGCTGGCCGACCGATCCGCAGTACCCGGAAGACATCGGCCCGGCAGGCACGCGCGAGATTCTGGAGCGCCTGTACCCACCGCTGGGGGCGCGCTGGGCGCCGCCCTTTTATGAGGAGATTCTCGCGCTGCTGCGCCAATACATGCGCGAACAGGGTATGGAGTGGGCGTGGCTGGATGGCGAGCCGTTTTTGCTGGGCGATCACGACGACAGCGAGGCAGAAAAAGCGCTGTGGGGCAACCCGATGTTTTCTGGCGTCATGCAGCGCGTGGTTTCGTCGTGGCCGAATATGCCCTATATGCCCGGACGCGGGCGCGGCACGAGCATGATCGTCAACGAGTGGCAGAACCAGCGGCAGGACGTGGCCGAAGATACGCGCCGCGCCTTCGCCAGCGTGCTGCGCAAAACGCTCACGCGCCGTCCCGGCCAGCAGCGCCGGCGCACACGCCAGCCTACGCCGGGTGTCAGCGGCACCAGTGTGCTGCCCAATGCGCGCGATCGCATGATGCCCGCGCGCCGCATGCTCGGCGGCCCCGATACGCTGTGGAATCAGCAGGGGCAGATCAAAGCGCGCGTGCCGGAAACGCCGTCGCGTTCGTTCATGTACCTCGATGTCTCCGGCTCGATGGCCAATGTGCTGCCCTATCTGCTGGGGCTGGTCGTGCCCTACGTGCAGCAGGGGGTGGTCGAAGTCTTCCAGTTTTCGACGGTGGTCGAGCCGCTGCCCGGCGCGCAGCTCCGCCAGAACAAGCTGCGCACCACCGGCGGCACAGACATCAACTGCGTGCTGCGCCATCTGCTGGAGGTGCGCCCGCCCGTGCAGCGCGTGCTAATTCTGACGGACGGCTTTGTGGGCCAGCCGCAGTATGAACTGGCGGCGGGGGTGCGCGAACGCGGGATACGGCTGTACGTGGTGCTGCCGGCGGAATCGGCCAATCTGGGCGATCTGGAAGCGCTGGCGAAATCGATGACGGTGCTGCCGCCGCTGCGGGGCCGCTGGTAAAGGCAAAAACGACGGACGCCGCCTGCGGCGTCCGTTGGTTATGGGCGTATGACCGTTATCTATACGACCTATTTCGCCTCAAAATTGGTGTGTTCCCATTCCGCAGCGCGTTTTTCCTTCAACTCGCGCCATTCGGGTACGACCTGGATAGACCCCACTTCGCGCGCGACTTGCCTGGCCGCCAATCCAACGATTGCGACAAAGGTAGGATAGGCCAGCTCCAGGTCTGCGAGTTGACGAGCGTGGAGCGCTCCAGCCATACCTGCGGAGACCATCGAGACAATCTCGACGGCATGTTCGCCCACTACATGAGCGCCCAGGACACGGTCGGTGCGCCGGTCTACAATCAGCTTACAAAAGCCCGTTTTGCGATCATCAATCACCGCCCGGTCGAGTGCGGCAAAGGGAACGGTGGCCGTCACGACATCGTGATGGCGCTGTGCCTCCGCCTCTGTCAGACCCACCCCCCCATATTCGGGATCGGTGAAACCGCCGTGAGGCACGAGACGTTCGCGGGCAGGCTGGGTGTAGGACAGCAGTGCGTTCTCCACCGCAATACGCGCCTGATAGCCTGCTGACTGCACCAGCATGCTCCTTCCGGTAATATCGCCAGCAGCATAAATATGGTCTGCCGAGGTGCGTAGATAATCATTCACAGTCACATAGCCGTGGCTGGTCTCAACGCCGGCGGATTCCAGACCGAGGTGGTCGATGTTGCCCGGCCAACCCACAGAGGCAAGCACGACATCGACAGTCAGGGTTTGAGCTGACCCGTTTGCATCATGGTATAGAACAACCGATTGTCCGTTGTTCTGTTGAATGCGTTCCACGCCGTGAATGCCCGTTTGTATCTCGATGCCGCGCTGCTGGAACTGCCGGCTGATTTCGTTGGACACGTCCATATCTTCGGTGAGGAGAATGCGGGGGGCGATATCGAGAATGGTCACGCTTGCCCCAAAATCCTCAAAAACAGAGGCGAATTGACAGCCTGTCGCGCCACCGCCAATGATAGCAACGGACTGCGGCGCTTGCTTCAGATCCCAGACCGTAGAACTAGTGAGGGCGTATTCTGCGCCTGGAAAGGGGAGTTGGCGTGCGTGACCGCCGACACATAAGATGAAGTTCTTACCTCTGACTGCGCCCCGGTTGGTTGTTTGCAGTATGTGGGCATCGATGAAGCGCGTGTTTCCCGCAGGGCTGTATAGCGTGATGCCGAGTTCTTCCATGTGAGAGGCCAGATGTTTTTTCTCATGGACTTCAGCGACCACTTCTTTGGTACGCTGCATCACGGCGCCAAAGTCAACTATCGGACGCGCTTGTAGCTGAAGTCCATATTTGCCAAACTGTTCACTATCGCGCATCAAACGTGCCGCTTTTGCCAGCGCCCGTGTTGGAACACAACCATCGTTCGTGCAGGTGCCGCCGAGTCTATGCCGCTCGATGAGCGCAACAGTGGCGCCAAGTTCACGCGCGCGTAAAGCAGCGGTTACGCCCGCCGGACCACCGCCCACCACTACAATGTCATACATGTCCATCCACCCCTTATACCCAATTCGTCTTCACGCGATGCACGTACAACTATAGGTTCAGATCGCCCGCTGCGCCAGACTGATAATGATCGAGAAGCGCACGCGCAACCGACTGGGGTGTTTTGACATTCGCTGGTTTTTTAAACGGCGCGTTGTTCCACAGATCAGTGTCAACGGCGCCCGGACGCACAATCGTGAAACGCAGCTTGCGGTTCTCCTTGCGCAGGACAGCGACCAGCGGTTCGATGGCGGCCTTGGCGACCGCGTAGGCGCCCATTTTCGGAAGGATGAGATGGTCGATGTAGGCCCCAATGAACATCATGTGCCCCTGCGGCTGCATCACATCTAAACTGTGGCTAGCGGCTAAAAAGGCACCCGTCACATTTCCAGACATCACGGCCAACCAGTCTTCCAGTGAAAATTCCCGCAGCAGACCTGATCTCAGTCCACCTGCGGCATAGATCATCAGGTCAATACCACTGCTCTCAGTGGCGACGGTGTAGTTCACAGTACGCAATGTGTGCGGATCATCCGCATCAAATCGCAGTCTGAAATCGGCCTCAGAGGGGATATGAGTAAGGTTTCTTCCGGCTGCAAAGACACGCCAATTCTCCTGCTTTAGCGTCGTGACCAGCGCAGAGCCGATACCACCAGAAGCGCCCCAGATCAAGGCATCCATTGTCAATAACCCTTTTCCAACTTGTGAATCCCATCTAAATAGTCGGTCTTATGTTGTACGCCCCGCTATGTTGCTGCGCTACGCTGACCTCTGCTGCCGTGCTCCGCAGCGGAGACGACGCGGTTGACCAACCCATCGAAAATAAGCCGATGCAGAAAGAAGATCGCATACCAGTAGACATAACCAAACAGACCGTGAGGGGCAAAGTATGCGGTCTGCACCAACTGCGAGCTGCCATCCTGCGTCTGCTCTACTTGAAATTGCAGCCAGCCTTTGCCTGGCAGCTTCATTTCTGCACGAAGCCGCAGCATATGGTCGGGTTCGATAGCCTCAACGCGCCAGAAGTCGACTGCATCGCCGATACGCAGAGCCTCGCGCTGTGGTCTGCCCCGGCGATAACCGGGGCCACCGACGATACGATCCATCCAACCCCGCAAATGCCACAGAAAATTGAGATACAGCCAGCCTGTTTCGCCACCGAGAGATGTGAACGTCTGATAGATGGCAGCTGGAGGCGCGTTGACCTGGCGCACACGGCGCTCAATCAGCATGCCGCGTTCTTCGACAAAGGTATAGGGTTCGTCCTGCTCCCATGTTGCCGACATAGAGTCCGTCCAGGCTGTCTCTACTTGATGGGCATCCAATTCACTGAGGGCTGCATGTAATCCGGTTTCGAAGTCAAGGGGTTGAATAGTTGGGAACAGCCGTGCAGCAGAATCTGCGGTGACAATCATCTCATTGACCAGACCTTGGATCAGCGGACGCACGATACTGGCAGATACCGGGGTTACCATGTGCACCCAATACGATGAAAGGCGTGGCGTGAGCACGGGCACGGGGATCACAAATCGGCGCAGTCCGCGCGCTCTGGCATAGTGGAGGATCATATCACGATAGGTCACAACGTCGGCGCCACCAATTTCGATGATTTCACCGTATGCCTCAGGTTGATCGATAGCGGCCAGCAGGTAGGTGAGCACATCAGCGATAGCAATGGGCTGCGAGCGCGTATACAACCACTTTGGCGCGATCATGATTGGCAAGCGTTCGGTCAGATTGCGAACGATCTCAAAGGACAGGCTGCCAGCGCCAACGACCATTGCCGCTCGAAACTCCGTCACGCCGCTGTGATGCGCGCGCAGGATTTCCCCGACCTTCTGACGCGAAGACAAGTGCTGGGACAGTTTATCGTCAGCCTGTCCGAGCCCGCCCAAATAGATAATCTGCCTGACTCGCGCGTCGGCAGCGGCCTTCGCGAAATTTTCTGCCGCCAGCATATCCCGCTCAACAAATGCCCCCGTATCGGCCATGCTATGGATCAGATAGAAGGCAATATCAATACCATCTAGTATCGAGCGGAGACCGGCAGCATCGAGGACATTGCCTTGCATCGTCTCGACATCGCTCAACCACGAGCGCCCCTGCAAATGGTTCAGATTGCGGGTCACGACCCGTACTCGGTAGCCTGCTTTCAACAGTGGTCGAATTAGGCGTCCGCCGATGTAACCGGTAGCACCAGTTACCAGAATAGTATGGTTTGTTTTCATGGATCATCCTTGGGGCCGTTGGTATCGCTTATAGCAGCCCGGAACGGTACAGCCAGCCTGATTGTAGCGGATCACTCGTTTCTGCGCCTGCGGCATCGTTTGCTGCAATACTTCACGTTGTCCCAGTTGCGCTCCCATTTCTTGCGCCAGGTGAACGGTAAACCGCATCCCATGCACACCTTCGTTTGTAGGTTCTTCTTCTTCATTTTCTATTGCTCGTTTTTTGAGTCCATGCCCAACTGATGAAGAAAATCAAGCGCTTGCTGCTTGATGCGTTTGCGCTCGTCTGGGTCGATATTACGCAAACCAAGCACCGCTGGGCCAAAGCGTGGGTTAGCACGCAGCCGCTCTTCATGCTCGATCAGAAAGTTCCAGTAAAGGAAGTTAAAGGGGCAAGCATCATTTCCTGTCCGTTTAGCATAATCAAACGGACAGTTGGCGCAGTAGTCGCTCATCCGTTTGATGTAGTGTGCAGAGGCTATGTAAGGCTTGGTGGCAATCTTGCCACCATCGGCATTGAGACCCATTCCAAGCACATTGGGGATCATCACCCATTCATAAGCGTCCACGAATGTGCTCAGAAACCAGTTGTTGACACTGATGGGATGCAGCCCAGCAAGGGTGCTGAAGTTTGCCAGCACCATCAAGCGCTCAATGTGATGCACATAGCCGTCCTGTCTGACACGGCGCAGGATGTGCCGCATACAGTTCATTGCGCTCTCGCCTGTCCAGAAGAACTCTGGCAGCGCTTGGGAAGCGTTCCAGGCATTGGCGTTCAAAATGCCAGGCATCTGTCGCCAGTACTGCCAGTAGATGAATTCACGCCAGCCAAGAACCTGCCGGATCAGACCCTCAACTGCGTTGATCGGTGCCACGCCGGCTGCATAGGCTGCTTCTGCGGCGCGGATGACCTGCATGGGTTCGAGCAAGCCGATGTTGAGATAAGGCGACAGGAATGAGTGATAAAGCTGACCATCTCGTGCCGCCATCGCATCTTCGTAGTCCCCAAAGCGAGCAAGGCGCTGCGCAATGAAATCCTGCAATGCAGCCGCCGCTTGTTCATGGGTAACAGCCAGCGCGAATTCCTCAATTTGACCAAATGCGTCGCTTGTTTTGACCGCTTCTATGATGTTTGTGGTGCGTGTGTCTGGCGTGAAACGCGCGCGTGCTGGCGCAACCGCATTCCTGGGATAAGGTCTGCGGTTTTGTTTGTCGTAGTTCCAGACGCCACCAACAGGCTGCTCGCCGTCCATCAAAACATCGAAATGCCGCCGCATTTTGCGATAGAAATGTTCCATGAGGTAGTGCCGGTCTGGCTGCGACTGCGGATATGGATCGAAGGTGCCAACGAGAAACTGCGTGTTAGGAATAATCTCGACACTTACGCCCAGCAGCGCCTTCATTCGCTCACGCTGCCACTTCCGCCCGGCATATTCGCTGGCTTCCATGGCCACGATTCGATCTGGCTGATAGTCTGACACGTGGCCGCGCAACCCGGCTGCCATATTTGGCGCGCGACGATAGTCTACGCTGTAGCCCTGCTGTCGCAGTCTTTCGGCGTAGTGCTGCATGGCACTCTTGAGTAGAACCACCTTCTTTTTGTGGTATGGGTGGCGTGCGAAACGGCTGTCGCTTTCAATCAGGACCACACAGGTTGCATCTGGCGCAGCCAGCGCATGGGAATAGGTCAATGCCGGATGCGTTTCCAGCAGTTGATCACCAAGAATCCAGATCGAGGTCGATGCTTGTTTCTTCATAATGGTGGTTATGGAGTGGAAAGGGGCGTACATATCTGTATATGTACGCCCCCACTACCGCTTCTTCCAGCGTGGTGCGTGCTTTAGTCGCCGACTGCCGCTGCTGGCGCGCTAGCAGCTTCGTATTTCCAGCCAGCAGCCTTTGACTTCTCATTGGCAATGGCGTAAATCATCAGCCCATAGCCCGCTTTTGCTGCAACATCAGCTATACAGTATCCGACCTGAACGGCCACCACGGCGGCAGCGCCTGAGACCCCCAGAATCGGCAGCAAGTAGACAATTGGGTAGAAGCCCCAGGTCGCCAGAAGGAGCAGGCGTGTATTGCGAATGAGAATGCGTACCTGGGGTGTTTGCTCCTGCATTGCCGAGCCCAGCCCGATGAAGAGCGTATACACAATGTACACAAACGGAATGGTGCTGATGAAGCCCCACAGTGCGCGTGTTCCGGTATCGGCGGCGATTTCGCCAGGATATCCGAGGATCACCATCAGCGCAGCAGCCGTTGCGAGCGTGAAGGTGAGGCGACCACGATTGCGCGGATTGATCACGAAGATGAGTTCTGCAATGAGCAGCGGCACCGTGAGCAGCCAGTCGATATAGCGATAGGCATCATTGAAGGGCTTGCCGCTAGCGACGTAGGTGTCCCCGACCAAGGTATAGGCGGCACTCCAGCTCTCGAAGATGCGGAAGTAATGGTAGCCGGCTACGGCAACGACCAGCGCTGACATGATCATCGCCCCGCGATACTGTGGCGCGAGTTGAGGACGCACCAACACAAAGAAGATGAAAGCGGCGAACATAGTCGCGAAGGTAAACGAGAACATGTTGTACACGATATCGTACTGTGTGATAGATAGATCAGGCATTTTGTCTCCACCTATGCGGTTAGTGTTTGGAAATTCCACAACGTTCACAACGTTCAAAAACATGTGAACATTGTTACTTGGCTTTCACAATATAGCATCAGACTTAGAGCTTCATGAGCACTTCATAAATTGTGAATTATTTCGCAATACAACCAAGGACAATGCTAAGGCATGGCAGCATGCTGCTTGCAGGCATCCCAACGGAAGTCGTGCACTCATCGTCGGCGCTCATGCCCATGTCTCGTTCGACCACGCGCCAGTGCTCACTGCGCTGCGCTGGAATGCTGGCTTTCGGCGGCGGCATGGCTTCGCGCAATGTGCTGCCGCGCGTCTTGCAGCGCAGGGACCACAAATAACACCCCGGACAATTCAGGGTCACGGCGGAGTGTGACCGCCATAATCGCCAGCGCAAGCGGATTCCGGCTCACGATGATCACGGTGCCCAACGCATACCAGCGTGCTGCCAGCAGCGCCTGCTTGACAGTGCGCATGGAATGACTAGGGAAGCATAAGCGCCATCCCATGTTGACGATGATGTCTGCTTTGCCGCTGCCCATCATCGCCATCGCCGCTGTTTCGTTTACTGGTATGATGTAGTCCAGAACTTCAATCGCTCTCGTAAACTCCCACCGCACCACCTGCTGCTGGTCGTCGTCCCACTTCAGTTGTACAGGCATGGGTACTCCGTGAACATCTCGGATTATCAGAATAGATTATTATATATTCATACTGAGCATACGCAGATTCAAGAAATATCTGTGCGCTGATCGCTCTTTTCGCAGTACGAGACGCGAAAATCCGACTGCGCCTCTGCTTCACATTGTAACACGCACAGGGCATCGGTGTGCCACTGGACACCACCAAACGGGTGTACTCGGAAACGGGGGCGAACAACACAGGTTCGATCAGGGTGGGTAGGGGACGACACGCGTGTCGTCCCGAAAAACACGCAACCCGCCCCATAATCCGAACGCACCCAGTCGGTTTCAACTCTCTGCGATTTTCCGAATGACACTACTATAATGCACACCAATTCATGACGATAGACCTGCCGAAGCTTCGCTCGTGGAGAACAGGCAGCGGATGAACCCGCTCGAAAGCTGCCACGCAGTTCCAAATAGTTGACAGACTCAATTTTCGAGGTCACTCCAATCCAATAACACTTGCGCTTCCTTTACTTTGTAAGAGCACGCGGATAGGCTGCAATCGCTCGCTGCTGGGTTGATCCACAAGCACATTCAGGAGCACGAGAAAATCATCCACCAGTCCCGGCAGCGCCGCCCGCGCCAACACGTCTCGCACTTCCTGAATCCGTTCGGCGAGATCGTTGCCACCCAGAAAATCGGACACGACATGCAGAAACGTGAGCGGATACTGCTGAACCAGCGGGGTGCGCCCCTGAATGGGAAGCTGGTTGTACTGTGCTAGCACCCGCTCCACAACTGGCAGTACAGCATGTCCCGCCGCAATCTGTGCAGCGATGTGTGGTGCCGCAAGCCGCGGGTCGCCTATCCAGGAGGTCGCTTTGACGCGCTGAGAGACATTGATCGCTTCCGCATACTGGCGACAGGCAATCAGGACGGTAACGAAGTTAGACGCAACCGCTGCGGCACGGAGAGGAAATCGACTCAGGACAGCTATTTCAAATGCCCGACGTAAGCTCGCTATACCTGCTTCACGCTGCCCCAGCCGAAATTGCGCGATGCCAAGCAACTGATGCCCACCCATTTCCGCAGGCACCGTCCAATGCGGCTTTGATGTCGTGCTGCCGAATTCGGCAGCGACCGTTAGTAATCGCCGTCCGTAGTCAGCGCCTGCTTCGTAATTGCCTGCCATCAATTCGTTGAGACCGGTATATGCGATTGCCTCAGCTTCCCGCTCTCTCAGACCACGCTGACGACTGAGTGCGACAACCTCCAGCAGGTACCGTCGCGCCAGATCGAGATCGCCAAGCGAACCATGCGCCGCGCCCATCATCAGCAGTACATAGCTGTAACTGGCAGTTGTGTGCATATCCCGATGGAGATCAAGCGCTTCCCGAATCACTGGCAGGGCTGTGTCAGGGTCAAGGTAGACTAGTACGCTGCCAACGCCGCCGAGTGCCTCCGCCTGCCCGCGTCTGTCGCCGGTCTCCCGGTACAGCGCCAGCGCCTGCTGATGGTAATTCAGCCCGCCGAGCCAGTCGCCACGCCTGCGTGAGTCCTGAGCGAGATCATCCAGCGCGTCAGCCTCCGCCTGCCGATCACCTGTCGCGCGAGCATCGTTCAGGACTTCCTCAAAAATCTGCGCTGCCTGATCGCCGTCCGTTCGCCACAGCAGCCATGCCACCCGGCGGCGCTGCTGGCGGCGCTGCGCACCATTAGTTATACAACCGCTCAATCGGGCGTGCAGCGATTGCAGCAGAGCGTGCTGCCCCCACTCCCAGAGGCAATCCCGGTCAACGAGCAGCAGCAGACGTGCCGCCTCATCGTAATCTTCCAGCCGCATCCACTGCTCAAATTCGTCCAGCATGGGCAGGACATCCTCCGGCGTAAGCCATGCGGCCTGTGGTTTCCGCTGCTGTCGGAAATACTCCGCTGCCCGTTGGTGCAGTGTGCCACGCGAGAGCATGTCGCCATTGTCAGGCGGGATCATGCGGTAGGCGCTGTCCTGATCGAGCGGGTGCAGGCTGAACAAGCCTTCCGCACGTGTGAAACGCACAAAATACCCGCGCACAAGATGGCTGAGGACGCTGTGCAGGGTGGTTGTATCGAGGGCACCTGCCAGAAGGTGCGCCAGCGCAGCAAACGGAATCGGGCGCGGAAAAACTGAAAGCGCTTGCATCACCTGAATCGCGAGCGGATCGAGGCGCTGGATCGCCTGCCCCACGATCGAGGTCAGTTCGAGGCTCAACCACATCGGGTCTTGGCATAACTGCTCTACGGTAAGCAGCGGATTTTCCAGCAGGCTGCCCGCCACGGCTTCCAGCGCACGCGGGTAGCCTTTGGCGATAGCGACGCAGCGGCGCAGCACCCTATCGGGCGCATCATGCAGCCCGATGCCACCATCGGGGTCGAACTGCCGCAGGAGCGCGACGGCATCATCCTCTGATAACCCGTCATAAAGTTGTAAACGCCGTTCTGACAGCGCGTGCGTTCGACCGAGCATAAGCTGCTGCTGACTGGTACTGAGAATACACAGCCCACCGCGTTCGAGCACTGCCTGGAACAGCGCGCTTAATTCGGAATCGAGCAGTTCGCCTGTTTGCGGATGCTGGTGCGTTTCCAAATTATCCACAAGCAGGATATACCAGCCCGTTTGCAAAACATCCAGCAGCAGATGGGACTTTTGCAGCGCAGTGGTTTCACCATCCTGCGTTAGCAGCAGCAAGCGTTGTTCGATGTCGCCGCCGAGCAGCCGGGCGAATCCTGATAACACCTGAACCAGACTCAGGCTGGTGGTCGTCACACGCAGCGAAACAACGCCATCGGGCGGATCGGCGGAAGTCAGGAGATCGGTGAGCACTTTGCACGCCAGTGCCGTCTTGCCGATGCCGCTTCGCCCGTAGACCGAAGTCAGGCGGGTGCGTGCGCGCAGCAGACGTGTCAGTTCCAAAGTTTCCTGTGAACGTCCCACATACCGGTCAGCAATCTCTTGCGGCAGACCGTTTGCAAGGCGGCGAACCATGGAGGCAGCATCGGTGTCGGCTGCCGCGAACTCAAGTTCAGGTGAGATGGCGGCACTGTCCATTCCCTCGATAAATGCCATCGCTTCATCACGGCTGTGGATACCGAGCTTGCTGTAGATCTGCTTCACATACCAGCGCACCGTGCTGATTTTCAGACCCAGACGTTCCGCGATAATGCTATCCGTCAGATCAGCGTGGATGAGTTTCAGGATATCGCGTTCGCGCGCGGTCAAGGGACTTAGCGGCTGGATGGTGGCTGGATCGGTCGCTGTAGAGTCGAGCCTGAACGGGGGAAGACGTGCTAAGCGCAGAATCTCGTCCCTGTCCTCCCCTGCGGCACTCACCTGCTGAATGATGAGCAAGGCAACCTCGCGGGAAGGGCGACGTTCATTGGCTTCAATCTTGCGAATGAGCACAGCCGAACACCCGATTCGCTGCGCGAGTTCCTGTTGAGACCATCCAAGCGCCTTTCGGCGCTGCTTCAACCAGACGCCAAATGATGCAGCCATTCCGCCACACCTCACCCCTCATTTTGTATCTCCTATTGTATCGGATGAGAGGTGAGGGGACTACCAGCCTGCTGATTTGATAATGGTAATGCTGGTGATGAGTGCTGTGAGGAACATGACGATGAACTACCCAAAACATCGCATCTATGAGGCGATTGCAGCGATCAAAACCCCCGGTGTATGGCGACTCATTGCGCCCGCCGCACCCATGACAGAGGCGGATTTCGAGGCGTTTCATGCTTTGTGCCGGATGTGGTCACGCATGTGGGGCGGTGTGCAGCACAACCTGATGACCGTTAACCAGAACGACTATGAGGAGGCGAACCATGTCGATTGAAGCCAATAAGCAGATCATTCGTAACCTGGTTGAAGAGGTCTATAACGGTCGGCATATCGAGGCGATCCCGAACTACTTCATCGCCGGATCGTTTCTGGCAGGGAGCGCAGCGAATCTGATTCGCGGCATGTCAGCCAGTTTCCCCGATTTTCAAATGACGATTGAGGACCTCATTGCTGAAGGGGATAAAGTTGTCAACCACATGACGATGCGTGGTACTCATCTCGGTGAATTCTTCGGGCATCCTCCGACAGGTAAACCCGTTCTGGCCGGAGGAATCTCGATATACACGATTCGAGATGGGAAAATCGTAACGATGGCGAGCGAAAACAATATACTGATTCTGTATCAGCAGTTGGGGATCACGCCGGTCATTGAGCAGGAATAAAGTTGCAATGGATATTTCCCAACTTCCCAGAGCGCAACTGCACTGTCACTCGGATGGGCTTCATCCGCCGAACCGCCCATCCTCGCAGACAACGTCATCATCTATGTGCAGGAACAGATCGATCCCCCGGACTGAGCAAGCACCGGGGGACAATCTGACACGAGCGGCGAACGGCATAGGGAACTGTTATTTTTCCCACGTCCGATCGGCGAAGTAGGCAAGGCGACCAGCGCAGGTATCGTCGATGCTGGTCAGCACCAGAGTCGTCCCGGTGAATGTATAATGGTAGTTGGCGCTGCGCTGCGTGCCGTGACACTGCGGCACGTCCGTTCGCTCATCGTCCGTGATGGTGAGGAGCCCGTCGCTGAAGTCGAAGCGCCCCGTGGAGCCATACTCATTGGTGTAACCGGAATCGACTGCCCACGTACCATCCGGGTTGATCAGCAGCGCGTCGAAACCGCCGCCGGGTCGTTCGGACAGGTACAGCCCAGCAAAGGGAATCCCCATCTCGGCAGGCGGAAGCGGTTCAGCCATGCTCGCCTGGTAGAACACAGTCGTCCAGTTGTCTTCACGCATAACCCATGTTGAGCTTGCCCAGAGAGAGAATTCTGCACCTACGTAGCAGGCGGAGAACGACACCCTGTAGCTCACAACAGCCGCCTCAGCGCTCAGCGGGGTGACAAGGAAATCACTCAGCGGCGGCGGGGGACAGTTCGGCGGGGGATTTGCGGCGAAAAATTCCATAGCTTCTGCCATATTCTGGCGGCGTGCTCCATCTGGGTAGAAACCGATCTGCATGAAATCCGGTGCGTAGATGGGCAGCGTCGCCCATGTATTGCCCTCCACCTGCCCAAAATCGCCCCATTTGCCCCGTTCCAATCCGATGAGCAGTTCCATCGTTTCGGCGTCAAGGGTCGGTGTTCCCTGAGCTTGTGAATAGACCGGGCTGACTAAGCCTGCAATTCCGCCCGCCAGCATGACCAGTAGCATAAAGACCACTGCTGCCAGTATCAGACTTGTATACCTACGCATAGCACCTCCTGATGAACGTTGATTCGTCTATACTATAAGGGGTTCGCAAGCCTGACCGCAATGCGCAAGCCGATATAAAAACCGATACAAATCAGACGCATTTCAGGACTTTTATGGCAGAACATCCAACTTTCGGGGAATGGCTGCGCAAGCGGCGTCGTGCGATGGACTTGTCACAGCGGCAGTTGGCGGCTTTAGCCGGGTGCGCTGAAATCACCCTGCGCCGCATTGAAGCGGGATCGCTCAAACCTTCGCGGGAACTCGCTGCACTTCTGTTAGAAAAACTCGGCGTTCCGCCCGAAGAACGCGGGCAGTGGGTGCGTTTTGCGCGGGGGATGTCCGAGCATCCTTCAGAAAAGCGTTCAGCAGCGGAGCTGCCCGCCAGGACGAACCTGCCCACCGCGCTCACCGCGTTTGTGGGGCGTGAACGTGAACTGGCGGACATCGAACACCTGCTGAGCCTTCATCGTCTTGTCTCGCTGACCGGGGTCGGTGGGATCGGAAAAACGCGGTTAGCTGCCAAAGCAGGTGAGCGTCTGCTGCGTGATTACCCGGATGGTGTCTGGCTGATCGAACTGGCGGCTGCGTCTACTGATTTGGTGGCACGTTCAATCGCTGCTGTGCTTGGACTGCAATCGTTCAACAGCAGCGCCGCGAGCATAACGCAGATGGTTATCAACTCCCTTCGCACCAAACAAGCGCTGTTGATTCTGGACAACTGCGAACACTTAGTCTCTGCCAGCGCTGATATCGCACGCCTGGTGTTAAGCCGCTGTTCTGCCGTGCGAATCCTAACAACGAGCCGCGAACCACTTGGCATCGACAATGAAATCACGTATGCGGTACCGCCGTTGGAACTGCCTTCCCGCTCCGGTGCGCCTGCCGAAGTGCAGTCTTCTGACTCTACACGGCTGTTCCTGGAACGCGCACGGTTGAGAAACAACCGGATCGCCGCGAACAATGCTGATCTGTCGTTCGCCGTGCAGATCTGCCACCGGCTTGAAGGCATTCCGCTGGCGCTGGAACTGGCGGCGGCGCAATCCGATTGGATCTCGTTGGCGGAAATCGCCGCGCAGTTGGAGAAGTCGTTTGAGATTCTCTCCGAAGCAAATCGCGCAGTGCCCGTGCGGCAGCAGTCCTTGCGTGCGTCACTGGAATGGAGTTGGGGGCTGCTGACCGATCAGGAGCGCGTGCTGATGAGACGCCTGGCGGTGTTCTTCGGCAGTTGGACGCTTGAAGCGGCGCAGAAGGTATGCAGCGATGAGCGCGTCACTGCGCAGGCTGCGAACCTCCATCTGCGGACTCTTGTCCGAAAATCGCTCGTGCGCGTGATCCAGCGTCCAGAGCATGAAACCCGCTACGCCTTCCATGAGATCATCTACCACTACACCCGCGAAAAGCTGGTCGCCTCTGGCGAATTCGACCGTCTGGCACAGCGGCATCTCGATGCGGTGCTGGAATTCGTCCGTGTGACGGAGGACAAGCTGCACAGCGCTGAAGAAAAGCATCTGATCGAACAACTGACCGATGATCTCCCGAATATCCGCGCCGTTCTGGAATACAGCCTCACGCATGATCCCGAAAGCGTGCTGCGGCTCGCGGCAGGGTTGGGATGGTTCTGGTTCCGCAGCGGTCTGTTTCATGAAGGCCGCCAATGGCTGGATCGCGCGGTGACGACTCATCAGCGTGCTTTTGCCCAGCAAAACCCCCTTCCACCTGAGCAGGCAGGAACACTCCAGAAGGCGCTGTATGCCGGAGGATTGCTCGCCCATTATCAGGGGGACTACGTGGCGGCGCGAACGCTGGCGCAGGACAGCCTCACCATAGCACAGACGCTTGGAGATCCATGCGGCATTGCGAACTCGCTGTGTCTCATTGCCGATGGACTGATGTGGCAGGAGGGAAATCTCGACTCGGCATTAGAGCATATCCTTGAAGGGATTGACTTGCTGAGAGAGTCCGGGACGAAGTGGGAACTTGCCAGCGCGCTGAGCGAGATGGGATTCGTGCTGCTCGCCCAAAGGAAGCACCGTGAAGCGCGAACCGTTCTAGAGGAAGGACTCCAGCTTGCCAGGGCAGCAGGGGATCGCTGGATTATCTGCGTATGCCTCTCGAATCTCGGCAGTCTCAGCGTTCAGGTGGGCGACTTGGAGCAAGGATACCGACTTCTGGAGGAGAGTCTGGCGATTGCCGAAGACGTGCGCGACGTGATCAACACATCATGGGCGATGAAGGAACTCGCTCAGGTCTCGATGCAGTTGGGCGATCATGAACGCGCCTCGGAGTTATACCGCGCGGTGCTTGAGGAATGTCGGATGACGGGCATCGCCACCGGCGAAGCGGACGCGCTGCGCGCGCTCGGTCAGTTGGCGCTTGGTACGGGCGACTACGCGGCTGCCGAAGGACTGCTGCGCAATAGTCTGAAGATTTACGGGCATACCGAGGAGCGCGGTATCGCAGTTTGTCTGCTGAGTTTTTGTGAACTGGCGAAACTCAGGGGCGATTTCGCGCTGGCAGTCGTCCTGCTAGGCGTGGTGGATCAGCAGGTGGCAAGAATCACGCTGTCGCCGCTTGAAAAGACTCAATTCGAACGCCTGAAGCAGGCATGTCAAGTCGAAGCGCATGGGGATGAATTCACGACTCTGTGGAACAAGGGAAGGCAGGTTCGGTTATCGCTCGTACAGCAAGCACTTCTCGCCAGTAATCCGCAACAGTTGATCGACCCATGAGGCTTGTAAGGCTATAGTGACCCCAAAAAGCTGGACATAAAAATGCCGCCGCTTATATAGGTGCTGGTTCTGGCTGTTTTCTGCTCAAATTCGGTAGGAGTGATTGATATACCCCACAGCGCGATGGACTGGTAAGCGCCTGAAAATCCTTGTACTCAGACAAATCTACCTCCTCCTCTTTGATTGTCCTCATTAACCGTTTGGCATAGCGGCTGTCCTTTGGCTTGCCCACCGCCGCCATGCTGATCCGTATGCCTTGTTCGAGCAGCAGGTCGGTCATCATGGATGTGTTCACCTGCTGCGTGTGCGGCTGGCATCTGAGCCGCTCGCTGGATCGGGAACTGACCCTGACAGCCCTGCGGCGGGCACTGGCGGTTCTGGCAGTCTCTCATGCAGCCGCTTCAAACGGTTTGCCGGTTCGGTTGAGGTCTGGCTCTCTTTGGACGCGGGATGTTGCACGTAATCCGGTTCGGGTATAAGCAGCGCGAAGCGGGGGAGATTGCCCGCTTCCAGATCACTTAAGCATGGACGCATGGAGGATGAACCGTGTCCAAAAAACGGCTGCAAGTCCTTTACAAGCGCTCGAAGAAGAAGCCTACCACGCCTTCCGCGAATGGCCGGTCTGGCTGGTTCTCAGAGAGCGTAAAATAGTTTTGGCAACTTAAGAGCCCTCATCTGCGTATAGCTATTAGATGTCGGTGGTTCGCCGATGGAAGAACGATCACCGGCTGAATAGCTTCTACTGTAAATCTCCTAAGCATTGCTGGAGGAGCGCAATGAAAGCTATCGTTATCTACAATTCAACGCACGGGAATACCGAAAAGATTGCACAGATACTAGGTGGGCTGTCTGGCTGGGCTGCCCATAACTACCGGAGGCAGCATACCCCTAATGGCGGCGGAGGCAGCTTTTCCTCTTTTCCCCTCAAGTATTCTGGCTTTAGTAGCAATCAGACAATCTCATTAATAAACTAACAGGAGGTTTTACACATGATAAACCGTTTTATCCGTTTGTTCGGGTTTGGTGCGCATCACACCTTGCAAGGTTTCACATTGTTATGGCTCGCCTGTATCCTCCTGGCTGCGTGCGGCGCTGGTGGAACAACCGCCAACACGACCTCTGCCCCGCAGCCGACTGCGGATATGGCCGTTGCCTCGGCAGAAGTCAGCGGACTCCTGATCTATTACCGATATAACGTTGAGTTTTCTGGCGGTGCATCGGGCAGATATACTGGTATCGCCAATAACATCTTCCGTCCAGCGGCTGCTACTATCGTCTCCCAGATGTCACTGGCTAATCCAGACGAAACGCTGACCGCCTATGTCAGCATACCTATCACGGCGGATGTGGGTGAACATCCGATTGTGATAGGGGGTGCTCAGTACTGGGTCAACATCTACGATACAAGCAAAACAGATCCTAGCTTCAGCCTTAATCCCACTGGCAGCGTGACGATTGAATCCGTCGCACCGCTCCGGCTCAACTTCAGTTTCACGAGTGAAAACGCTGCTGGTGAGCGCATTGCGGCTGCCGGTACGGTGGAAGAACTCCCCCACAGTTTTGAAGTGGTCGTTACCGGTGATACGGAACTGACCATGCCGCCCGGTTCAGCTACGCTGTACAACGGGACGTTAATCCTGAACGCCGCGAATCCGATGGAGTTCCCGTCCAATCAGTACGCCTTCAGGATTAGCCTCGAACTGCCGGATTCCGTCGCACCCGGCACCTATGCCTTGGTTGGGAGCGGGGACGAGGCGACCGCGGAGCAGATTGTCGCCAATGTTGTTGATCTGGCAGACACAGGCGGAAGTACCTACAGTGTGAACCTGGAGGGCACACTCACGCTGACAGAAACCGGAGAGCAGCTCACCGGCAGTTTTACCTTGAGTGCGCAAACAGCCGAGGGAAAAACCCTCACGGCGAGTGGTTCGTTCGAGAACATCTATTACCCAAGCGCTGAAGTAGTCGACTGAAGCGCATATCTCGTCCGGCTGCGGTCGTTTGTGGATGACCGCAGCCCTGACCGCGACGCCTAGACCACCATACGAAAAGCAAGGGCGTCATCAGGTGAACCCTGGGGAGATGCGGGGAAGTTCGCGGTCAATTTCTCAGAGCCTGCTCGTAAAATCACCCCCATCGAACTCGTTCCTAAAGGTCGCACGCCTGTCCGTTATCATACGACATGCAGGTAAAGTCGCGTCCCTGACTTACCGTTTCCTTACAACGCCAAGCAGCGGCTTAGAGGGACGCAAGGTGGCGCCAAAGCGTGGGACAAGATCCTTTTGGGTGACCGTAATTTCAAAGCGCTGCAAGATCATTGTGGTGGCAATTATGGCTTCCATCATTGCGAATTCATCGCCGATACACTTGCGCGGACCTGCACTGAATGGAAGCCAAGCAAACGTCGATCTATTGCTTTCAGTATCAGGCAGAAAACGTTCGGGACGAAATTCTTCCGGGGCTGCCCAGATTCGCGGATTGTGATGCAAGCCATAGTAGAAGAGCAGAATCGTCGCCTTGGCGGGTATTTTGCTCTCGCCGATGTTGTCGTCATTGATACTACTGCGTGGAAGAAGTGGTATCGGTGGGAACATGCGCAAACACTCGGATATGACCATCGTGATATATGGCAGGCGCGATACATCCTCCATCGTTGGCGTGCGTTGACCCAATACGGAACTGATTTCTTGACGCATCATATCTGTAATCTGAGGATGCTGATCCAGAATGTACCATAGCCAGGTGAGCGTGGTGGAGGTTGTTTCAAAACCAGCACCGAAAATTGTAATCGCCTCATCGAACAATTGATCATCGGTCATTTGCTCGTTGGTTTCGTCGTCGACGCTGTTCAACAACATGCTGATTAGATCTGATCCAGGTTTCTGGCGGCGGCGGTCAATAAGTGACTGCACCAACGCTCTGAATTCAGCGTAGTTTCGTTCAAACTTACGATCTACAGGGAGCGGTATCCAGTCAGGAACCAATGGCATGAAACCACGCATCGTCACATAGTTCAGGATGTCAGGCACCAACCGAGCAACAGTGTCCAGTTCCGTACTGCTGATTCCCTGCCCAAACATTGTGCGTGTGATGACGTTCATCGTGATATGTGACATTTGTATTCCGAGATCAAATTGCTGACCTATTGTGGCATACGATTGCCAGCCATCAAGGACAGCAGCAATGCTTTCCGTCATTGTTCCAGCGATATTGGCAAGCTGCCGGCGGTGAAAATGGGGTTGGATCATACGCCTTTGTCGTAGCCAGAAATCACCCTCACTGGTGAGCAGGCCGTTTTTCGCCACCTTTTTCAAGGTGCCG
This sequence comes from Chloroflexota bacterium, assembly GCA_013388745.1. Taxonomy (GTDB): domain Bacteria; phylum Chloroflexota; class Anaerolineae; order Aggregatilineales; family Phototrophicaceae; genus JACAER01. Next base: position 2,234 of record JACAER010000021.1, on the reverse strand, counting down.
TAGAGCAAGTCAGGTTTAGGATAGTTCCTGTGATGATCGCGCAATACATGACGGAATATCGCGGGATCACTCACCAGATAGACGGGTTTCGTCCCCAGTTGCAATTCCACAAAGCCACCATCTCGCACCATAATGTGTGAGAGCGTTTGGAGCGGGGAATTTGCCAGCAACTCAGGCAAAATGCCAACAATGGGCAGGCCTTTATGTTTCGTGAGTGTTGGGGTGTGTGGAGCGGGTTGCACTGAAATCTCCTGACGCCAACGCAGATTTATAGACATAAGTTGATAAAACGATTACAGTTGATAAATCGACTATAGTCGTTTATACGGTCACGGTCAACAAGCAACCCTTGTCAACGGTCGACTATGCGACGAAAGGACAGACAGTGTCGATAAAACAGTCAAAATTGGATCCCAGAGTCATTCGCACGCGCCAACTGCTACGCAATGCGCTCATTTCACTCATCAATGAAAAAGGCTTTGAGAATATCACGGTCCAGGAGATCACAGACCGCGCAACCCTGAATAAGGCGACCTTCTACCTGCATTACAGAGATAAAGAAGAACTCCTGGTCAAGAGCACGAAGCAACTTATAGAAGAACTGGCCGAGACTGTTGGAAAACCAACAGTTTCGGCTACAGATTTTACGCCGTTGTTTATGACGCAATTGCTGACCATCGTGTTCCAGCATTTTGAGCGCAATGCAGATTTCTATGATGTCATTTTGAATCGCATTGGCACTCCCCCTGTGATTGCGGCAATCCAAAATCCACTTGAGCAGCTTGCCCTGCAGTGGTATCAACATTTGAGTAATCGTCAAACTATTCCGCTTGTTGAGCTCGATATGCTTCTGCGTTTTTTCAGCAGCGGATGTATCGGATTGGTTCAACAATGGTTGCATCAATCTCAAAGGCTGTCCGCTGAACAGATGGCGGAGAGCTTCATTCATCTGATTGTGGGGGGAATCTATCACTCCGCAGGTTTGCCGCCCCCTGACAAGACAGACGATCTGGGTGCAGTCTGACGGCATCGATCTGCAGACGGTGAATGTAACCACGATTGAGGGACAGATCACGACCCGACTGCGGATTTACAGCGGACGCGCCGAAACGCTGCACTTCAGGCAGGACGACATCTGGCTGGCGTTGGGTTACGCCCCTGAGCCACCCGGAGCGCGCAATCCAGCGGAAGGCCTTGCTCCGTTTGATCTGCTGCCGGAGCAGGCGGTTGACCTGACGCTGGTCTGGCGGTAGGTTTTGCCATCAATCTGCGCGCGGATCGCTCTGGACGATAAAAGCTCTCATCGAATCCTCAGAAGCGGTGATTGACACGTGACCCAAATGTCACATATTATATAGGTGACTCTTAAGTCACATGAAGGTGCCCCATATGGATGAAGATGTGTTCAAAGCGCTGGCGGATGCCAACCGCCGTACTCTTTTGGACGCTCTGTTTGCGAAAGATGGTCAATCGCTGGGCGAGCTTTGTGAATACATTCAAATGACGCGCTTCGGCGTGATGAAGCATTTGCAGGTTTTGGAGGAAGCCGGCCTGGTCGTTACGCAAAAGGTGGGGCGCGAAAAACGGCACTACCTGAACGCGGTGCCTATCCAAATGGTGTACGACCGCTGGGTGAACAAGTACATGCAGCCCTGGGCGAATGCGCTCACCCGTTTGAAATCAATCGTTGAGGAGCCTCATATGAGCAACAAACACATTCTGCAAATCTTTATCCAGACGACCCCGCAGCAGCTCTGGCAGGCACTCACCCAAAGCGATTTCACAGAGCGGTATTACTTTGGCAGCCGCGTCCAGTCGGACTGGCAGCAGGGCAGCCCCTACCACTACCCTAACCCGGCTGGCGGTAATTTTGTGGAAGGGACTATCCTCGAAGTGGATCCCCCCCACCGCCTCGTGATGAGCTTCCGTCCTGTATGGCAGCACGCGGCGAATGAGGAAGCGCCGACTTCGCAGGCGGCGTGGGAGATCGAGCCAGCAGACACGGCCCGCAAGCTCACGCTGACCCACGATAGCATTGATCTGACCCATCCGCTGATCTTCTTGGATATTCTCACAGGTTGGGCGCGGATCGCGTCTGTGCTGAGAACGCTTCTTGAAAGGGGTAAACCGCTGAACTTGAAGACCTTGAATATGTGTAATCGGTTCCTAGGTTCCCCACAACTAAACCTTGTTTACGTAAGGCATAGCAACTGCTGTGACCTTCTGTAAAGCAC
>JACAER010000005.1 GCA_013388745.1 Chloroflexota bacterium | reverse complement strand
GTTTTCGTACACGCCGACTGCCGTGTGCGTCACCGTGTACGAGCAGGTGGCCTGTTCATCCGGCTGCAACACAACGCCCACCAGTTCGCTGCACTCTGTCGAGAGCGGATAGTCGTCGCTGAGCGCCGTGATGGTGACCGGTTCGGGCGAGGTGTTGGTGATGGTCAGCGTGTAGACGAAGTCGCCGCCGGGTTCAGGCCGGGTCGTCGGGTCGGCGCTCTTGGTGATGGTCACCGTCGGCAGTACATCGGCCACCGTCACGCTTTCCTCGTCGTCGTCTGTGCCGGTGGTCTGCTCGTCGTCCGTCACGGTCACGGTCGCCGTGTTGTCGAACGTGCCGGCATCGGTGAAGGTTACAGTGTAGGTGCAGGAGACCAGTTCATCCGGCTGCAACACGTCCTCCAGCAGCCCAGTGCATTCACCAGAGAGCGTGTAGTCGTCGCTGAGCGCCGTGATGGTGACCGATTCGGGCGAGGTGTTGGTGATGGTCAGCGTAAAGGTGACCGTATCGCCTTCGTTCACCGTCGTGTCGTTGGCTTCCTTGACGATCGTCACTGTCGGCAGCACGTTGGTCACGTCGATACAGACTGTCGCCGTATCTGTGCCGCCGAAGCCGTCGCTGAGGGTGTAGGTGAAACTGTCCGCGCCGCTGTAGCTGGCGTTCGGCGTATAGGTGAAGCTGCCGTCCGCGTTCAGCACGACTGTACCGTGCGCCGGCTGCGTGTAGCTGGCGATTGTCAGCGGATCGTTATCCGGATCGCTGTCGTTGCCCAGTACGCCGGGCGCCGCCACGTTCAGCACGCCGTTTTCGGCCACGATGTAGCAGCCGTCATCCTGCGCGTCGGGTGGGCGATTCTCGTAGTTGCCGAAATCCAGGTTGAAATTGCTGGTCGAGCCGCCTGCCAGCGTCACCGAACGACACCACGCGCCATAAGTCGCGTTGTAGGTCGCGCCGGGGCTGGGATGCCAGTTGGCTTGCAGCGTTTCGCAGACACTATAGGTGCCCGGACGCAGGAAGACGGTGGTATAGCGGCCCGTGGATCCGCCGCTGCCGGCGGTCACGCCTGTCGCCACCTGCGTACCCTGCGCGATACCCGGCACGACTTCGGCGTACACCGTGAATGTCCAGCCGTTCAGACCCACTTCGCTGCCGTTGCGTGTGCCGTCACGGTTGGTGTCGTTGAACTTAGTGATGCGGATGCGCCGCAGCGCCGTGTTCTCGAACGTGCAGGTCACGTTTTCGCCCTGGCTGATGTTGATCGTCACCGAACGGCCCGCGAGGTCGATGGTGTCCGTTTGATCTGTGCCCGTGCAGGTCAGATTGCTTAGATACCAGTCGCTTTCGGCGCCTTCGGTGATGGTGTAGCTGCCTGGCGGCACATTGAAGGTGGCCGAGTTGGGCAGCGTGACATTGTTGTCATCGTCCAGTTGGAAGCTGCCGATGGGCGCTGTGCCGGTGAAGCTGAAGTTTTCGCCATCGTTGGGCACGGCGTCCTTGATGATGGTAATCGAGCCAAAGACATAGTTGCCGAAAGTGAGCGATGGATTGGTGCTGCCGCCGCTACAATCCGGCCCGGCGATGCTGGCGGGCGCGTTAAAGAACGTGCCGGCTTTGACCACTACGCCGATGCTCCCCGTGGGATAAGCGCCATCCAGCGTGAACGAGAATAATCCCGTCGTGAAGCTGGAAGTCACATTCCACTTAACGCCGGTGTAGCCCGTACTGCCGTCTGTGCCCACTTCCAGACCGCTGCTGGGGCTGCCGCTGCCGGCGACATAGTGCGCCTGGCACTGTCCCAGCACGGCCAGCCAGTGGCTCAGGTTGCGCACGCTGGGTGTCCCGCTCAGTTCGGTCACACGATACGTCCAGGTATTGCCGACCACGCTCACGAACTCAATGCGGTAGGTCGAATTGCGGCCATCCGCCAGAGTGATGTCCACCGAATTGGGGCCGGGAACGACATTCGCGCCCGCGCCGATGACCAATGTCTGGCACAGCGGCGTGCTGTTCGTCCAGCCCGCTTGCAGCGTCTCGCAGACATAATACGTGCCGGGCACGAGATAAAGCTGGAGACTGCCGTTGGCGTCGGTAGTGCCGGTGGTGACAATGGTCGTCATGGTGTTGTCGGTGTAGACCGTGAAGTCCCAACCCTCCAGCCCCGCTTCACCGTTTTCGCGCGTGCCGTCGCCATCGTCATCGTTGAATTTCGTCACCTGCGCGCCGGTTGTCGGGCGGTTGTAGAAAGTACAGGTGACATCTTCGCCCACACCGAGGTTAATCGTCGCGCTGCGCTCGGTGATGCTGATCAGATCCTCATCATCATCGTCGTTGTCAGATGTACACACCAGATCGTACAGCGTCCAGCCCGCTACCGCGTCTTCGGTGATGGTGTAGCTGGTGTCCGGCGTCAGCCCGCCGATCGTGTAGCTGTTGCTCAGCGTGCCGTCGCTGTCATCGTCCAGCGGCGGGATTGCGCCCGCTGTGCTGGTGAAGGTGAAATCCTGCCCGTCGTTGGGGTTGGCATCCTTGACAATCGTGATGCTGCCGAGGCAGTCCGTCACGACGTTCGGCTGGAAGCCGACCGCTGCGGAGGTATCAGTGCCGTCGCACAGCCACGGCACAAAATCGACGTCCGCTGTGCCGTTTTCGACCACACTGTCGCCGGTGCCCACCGGATTGCCGGCGTTGGTCGGCCCGGTGACGCTGTTCCACCAGTTGCGTTCCGCATCCACGCTGGCGTCGCTGACTTGCATCCCAACCGTGTTACCCGAAATGTTGTTCAGATTCACGTCGAGCGTGCCAAAAACGCTGCTGGTGCAGTAACCGAAGCCCACGCACTGATACAGCACGACACCCACGTCCCAGTTGCGCACGTGGTTGTTGGTCGCTGTGACGTTGGTGCTGCTCGCACCGAAGCCCGCGTCAAATTCCAGGCCGGTGCCGCCAGCGCTGTCGTCGCTGTCCAGCTCGTTGTTCGTTACCTGCGACGTTCCGCCGTCCACAATGATGCCCCAGAAGCCCAGCGAACCTGTGCCCGCACTGGTGGCGTTGATCAGGTTGCCGTTGAGGGTCGAGGACACACTGTTGATGTCGTAAATGCCGACCTGATTCTCGCTCAGCGTATTGCCGTCAACATTCACGGTATCGGCGTCGAGCAGCAACATGCCTGTCGAAACAAACGTAAACGGCGTATACGAATGCCCGCTGATCGTGTTGCCATCGATCGACGCATCCGCCCCGCCGCTGACCTGCACACCGTTCTGCGCGATAAAGTTCACCGCCCCCGCGCCCGTGATCGTGTTGTTGCTGATCGTCGCGCTGGAGGCGTTGTTGCTGACGGTGATGCCGTTTTTCTGGTAGCCGCTGATGGTGTTGTTGTAGATATTGGCGCTGCCGTTGGTGCTGTCGGCCACGCGCCCCACCTGAATCCCCACCCCGTTCTGACAGCCACTGATCGGGTTATCGCGGATGTCGAGGATGCGGTTGTCGTGGATTTCGGCGAAGGCCCCGCCGCGCACATAAATGCCGCGCGCGATACTGCCGCAGCCGCTGGGGCCGGGGCCGGTGATGGTGAAGCCGTTGACTTCCACATCAATCCCCGCGCCGTTGATATCCACGATGTTCGATTCGATGCTTGAAGCCAGCGGAAGCGTGCTCGGCGCTTGAATGCTGGTCAGCAGCGCGCCGTCTTCGCCGAACAGGTGCATCGTGCGATCAAGATCGACCTGCTCGACATACGTGCCCTGATTCACCAGCAGCATATCGCCGGAAAGCACATTGGCGACTTCCTGCTGAATGTACGCGCCGATGCGCCGCGTATTGTTGAAGGTGTATGGGCCGCTGGTATAGGTGAAGGGACGCACATCAAAGGTCGTGCTGTAGCTGGTGCCTTCGATCACTGCCGTCGCGCGGTTGTAGGTATTGTCGTTCCAGTACGATTGCCAGTCGAACTGTGTGTCGTCATACGTGCCGCGCGCGCGGATGTGCTGCGCCCAGAAGCTGCCGCTGGGTGTAAAGGTGTTGGTGAACGTATTGCCCGTGATGACTGCCCCGCCGACGCTTTGGACAAACCAGGGCACGCCCGTATCTGCGCCGTTAAAGCTGATCGACGGCCAGTAGTCCCCGTTGGTGAAGGTGTTGCCTGTGATCGTGCGTCCGCTGACGGGACCCGACAAGCCCGCGCCGCTGGTCAGATCGATACTGGCCGAGAGATCAATCCAGTTATCTTCGATGGTATATGTCTCGATATGCGAGGCATTGTTGACCGTATCGAACTGCCAGTCATTAAAGTACACCGAACCGCCATCGCTCACCTGAACATGGCTATCGCGCAAGGTGAAACCATCGCCGATGATTTCAATCGTCTTGTTGTTGCCGGCAGCGTTGTCACCGATGCGCAAGCCCTGAATAGTGATGTTGTCGGCTTCGACAAAAATGCCGCTGTAGCCAAAGTTGTTGGTCGCATTGGTGGTCACGGTGGCCTGAATACTGCCGAAGCTGGTGATCGGTACATCACCCGCCGTTACGCCCATGACTGTGATGCCATCTTTGTCGTCGGTGTCAAAGAAGAGGCCGAACTGGTGCGGGCCATTGCTGTTGAGCACAAAGCGGTTAGCCGCCGTTTCGCTATAGGTGCCCGGCAGCACGCGCACGGCGCCACCGGCCGAAACCTGGTCAATGGCCGCTTGGATTGTCCGCTTGGCGCTGCTGATCGTGTCGCCACCGTAAGTATCATTGCCGTTGACAGCGTCCACATAGCACACAGTAGTGCAGGGCGTCTCCGGCTCAAAGTTAAAGGTCGTGTTGCTGCCGCTCACACCAATGATGAAGGCATCGACGCTGCCGTCAAAGCCGCCCAACCAGGGGCCGCCCGCTTTAAACTGCAAAGCGCCGACATTAGCGCGCAAGCCGGCGTTCGGGAAGAAATTCAAAACCTGCGCCCAAGTACAGGGCGAAGCTTGTGGGCACTGCGTATTCCCCGGCGCGCTGCTGGCCCACCACACTCCTGTGAGGGGCGTCCAAGTTTGCCAGGTGCCCGGCGTCACCGTGCCAGAGAAGTATGGCTCGAAAACCAAACGTCCTTGCCACACTGTGTTGGTATCTGTTAGATCATAATCCATATCGAATTGCAGGGTGAGAGCCAGAAGCGGTATCGCAGAGCTTTGGTATGTGCTGTATTGCAGGTTCGTGATCGTGTCGAGACGAGTGCCGGCATAAGCCAATGTCCCGAACAGATGGCGGCCTGTCGCATCAACCGTCATGCGGGCGCTGCCGGTGCCTAATGGAGGAGTGTCAGGGCCAGTACTGAAGCTGCCTGTCCCGTTAGGAATTTCTGAAAAGAAGCCCCATCCATTCAATGCACTGGGTTTGACCACAATAACAGCATCGGCGAAAACCGCGCCGGGTGAAAAAAGGATAAGTAACAGCAAACAGAGCAGTATCCCACCGGATATGCTCCAGAATTTTGCAACACGAAACATAGGCCATATCCCCAAATTGCCTAAGCCTTGCTGTGTGTATGAAATTGGCTGTGCGACTGACGCGATGATAATGAGAGAAACTTTTGCGTGCAGCGCGCCCGATGTTATTCGCTCCTCGTGCGGGAGCGCAGCGATGCGCCGTAGGAGAGTCTTAGTTACAATTTTTATTGTAGAGTTGTGCTATTTTTCCCCCTTCATGATGTCTCAACTCTGGTCTTTATTAACGCTATACTGAGACATTCTCAATATTGGGCATTCTATTAGTAAAGTCAAGTTACAATATGAATTATTTACCATTTTTTGGAAATATTTCATACTATTAATATAAGACTCATTAATATTTTGCAACACGCTGCTCAATTCGTTTTGTTAAGAAATTGTCAAATTTTTACGTTTTTCACAGATGGTCTTTGAGTTTGTCAGGGTTTTGTCTATGCCTGCCCTACTCTTCAGGAGGTTGACCCGGAGGTTGGTTTTTCTGTAGGGTGCCGATAAGTTCCTCAATCACGGATTTGAGGTCAGGCAAGTCTTCAACGGCGCGCCAGATATAATCGAGGACAATCTCTTCGTAGTTATGTGCCAAAAAATCACGGAAGCCGGCCAATTTTCGCCATTCAATTTTGGTTTCTTGGTCACGAATTTCCGCCGGCAGCCGCTTGACGATTTCGCCGATGACCTCGTAAGCACGAATAACTGCAAGCTGAGTCCGCACATCTTTTAGAAAGGCCTCACGCCCTTCGTTCGTGAACTGTTCAACCAGCCTCAAATAGTGCAGCAAATCCTGAAGATAGATGAGAGCATTTTTCATAATGAAACAGCTTCTTCGCGCGCAATTTGCATGAGCTGCCCCCCAGAGGGATGATCTGTGAGCAAGTCTATCTCGCGGCCTAGCAGCGCCTTGAGGTCAAGCCAGAAACCGACTACATCGAAAATTGAGGTGTCAGCAGGAAATTTGACGAGAAAATCCAGGTCGCTATCTTCGCTTGCTTCACCACGCGCCGCACTACCAAAGACACGAACATCGGATACGCCGTACTGGGCTGCCAGTTGGAGTATTGCTTCACGCTTATTGCCGATAAGGTCTTGAATGTTTAGTTTAGATGCCACGTGCCTCACTCCTCACTACATAGCGCTTGCTGCGATTGGTTCCGGGAATCCTATTCCTTGTTTTCTTGATTCCTGGCTTCGAGCAGTCCTTCAAGTCGTCCTAATTCCCGTAGAAGTTGTTTAATCTCTTTAGTCAGCTTTTCGCGAATCTCTTCTTTTTCCTGCTCTAGCTGCTCAATCCGCCCAGTAAGCTCCTCTACCCGTTTAAGTGCGGCGTCGCGCTCTGCAAGCAGTGCCATGGCCCGCGCAGACTGCTCTGCTTGGGGGACGGAAATCACCCGTGTATCAACGCTAATGGCATTGGCGGGGAAGTCTTTTTCCCGTTCTCCGCTGTCAAGATAGGCAGCAATAGTCTCCCACTCCTCGCCCTGGGCACGGCGGGCACGGATGGTATTGAGGACGAGGATGTCTGGCTCAGTCAGAACACGCTGGGAGCCGCCGTGTTCATTACGCGCGCTGAGAGAGAAAAAAGCAGTTAACAGCGGATGGCTAATCCAGTTACGCACGGTGCTGGAATCCACCCCAAGTATGCGAGCAGCCTCTCCAACTTTCACGGAATTAAATCCTCGAATTCCAGCCAATTCCAACTTTTGAAGATTTGAATCACTATTCCACTAGCGGAATACGGATTCGATGATACAATCACACTATAGTGCAAACTGCACTTTGGTGCAAGGAAACGCTTATGGCACGTGGACGATTTACCTTTTGGTTGGATTATAGCAAAGATGAACAACTGTTACTTGCTGAAACCATCGACGAATTGAAGCGCAGACGGACGTTTGTGCAGACGATCCGGGAGGGGATACGGCTGATGTGCGACCTGCGGGCAGGGCGCTTGAACGTCCTGCTGGAACTGTTCCCCTGGGTGCGCCAGGAGTTAATGGCCGCGTCTTCCCCCGCCAAAACTGCCGGCGAACTGGAGGTGCAGCGCCAACTAGCACGCCTGGAACAACTGCTCCAGCAGCAGCTCAACACCCCGCCGCCCCTACCGGCGCTGCCGCCGGCGCCGACACACAGCGGCCCGCGCGCGCTGAACACACCGCAGTTTGACCTGCCGCGTTTCGAGGACGACGACGGCGAAACGCTGCTGCTTCAGCACGACAGCAGCAGCGACTCGGCGCTCAATTTCCTGAATGCGATGCTGCGTTTGCAGCAGTGAGCGTGATCTAAGATGGCTGATTATGTGATCTCGGTGGATGCCGGCAACGGCGGCACGAACGCGGTGCTAGCCAAGAAGAGCGGTTACAACCGTCTGTACTTTCCCTCGGTGCGCGCCGCCGCCAGCGGCGACAGCCTGGGGCTGGGCGCGCAGTTGGAACTGCAATACGACTATGTGGACTGGAACGGCCATCGTTACGTCTACGGCGATGATGTGATTCGCGTGACGCGCCGTCACTTGGAGCGGCACATGGGGCTGAACCGCTACGCTAACGAGATGCAGCAGTTTTTGATCGCGGTGGCGGTGGCGAAGCTGGGGGTGAGCAAGGGCACGGTCGATCTGACGCTGTTCGCGCCGCCCGGCGCTTACAACCAGCTCAAGCCGGAAATCCTCAAGCGGTTGCTGGCCGACAAAGGGCAGGTAGAAATCCGCTTCAAGGGTGATAAGCAGACGCGCAGTTGGCGCTATGAGAGCGTGACGGTCTGGCCGGAGGGCGTGGGGGCGGCAGCCTGCTTCATCCTCAACGACAAGGGCGAACTGCAAAAAAGCAGCGTGCTGGCCGGCGAGACGGTGGTGCTGGATATGGGGGCGTACACGCTGGACGCGCTCAAACTGGTGGATGGCAACTTCAACCCGGAGGCGCTGCAACATGCCACCTGGGAGAACGGCGGGCTGAACGCCCACATCCGCGAGCCGATTCTGAGTGTGATCCGCAAGAAGACGGAGGATTTTGCCAACGTGACGGTGGATGACATCGACCTGGTGCTGCGGGCGGGGCTGGAAAGCGGGGACTACACCCTGCGGGCGGCGGGGCTGGCGGTGGACTTGCAGCCGCTGGTGGACAAGTACCGCGAGCGTTACGCCGAGTGGATCGCCAACAACATCGGCGATGGGGTGTTCGGCAGCTTTCGCGGGATCAAGGCGGTGATCCTAGTGGGGGGGGGTACAGCGCTGGTGCGCGATCACATGCTGAAGTGGTACGGGAGCAAGATACTGGACCCACAGCAGCACGCGACGACGGCTAAAATTCATCCGGTGGATATGAACGCGGTGGGCGGGCTGCGGCTGGCGCTGCTGCGGCAGAAGCAGCAGGGGACATAAGAGCGCACCTACGAAAGAGCACGATTTCAGGAACGCTCTTGTAAGAAACACGAAAGACAATAAATTGTTAATATAAAAAGCAGGATACAGAAGATGGCACTGGAGGGGAAAAGCCGCTCACATACGGCCCGCTGTGCGCCTTTCGAGGGCGACAGTGAGGCAGTAACAGCGCCGCGGATGGGGTCAAAGGGGGAAGGCGTGCGTGGCAGCGGCCAGAGGAAGCACGAGCAGCGCGCAACAAGCGGTAAACAGTGTTTAGTAAACGCTGTTTACAACCTGCGCGCCCTGAGTGGACAAGCAGTCGGCGCTGAGACAAACAGACTTCTCCACAGCGGGCAGCAGGTCAGCGCCGGTGCGGTCATTTGCTGCTGTTCACATGTGGTCGGCAGCCTGCGGCGCCTGCAAAGCAACTGGAGCGCCAAGCGTGCGCAGCCCACAGGGCTGAGTCTATGGCGACAATGGGGGCGGCGTGTACTGCCAGTCCCGCCACCGAGCCCGTATCCTGCCTGGTAAAGTCCGAACGACGCGAAAAGCGCTCCTATTCCAGCCGTGGGTAGAGACAGCGCTCCCCACGAATGTTGATGTACTCCAGCGAAGCCCCTAGATGAAGGGCAAACTGGATCAGCAGATCCGCCAGCAAAGCCACAAACTGGGGGGGCGCATCGTCTGGGGGCAGAAACACCCGTTCCCAGGTGGTCATATCGCAGCAGAAAGCGCATATCTGCGGCGGGACATCGGCAAAATGCTGCTGACCGCAGTTGGGACAGCGCCACAGCTGCAGCTCGGAAGAAGCTAAACGCGCTTCGGGAGGCTTCTGCGGGGGAGAAGCGCGCGTGGCCGGGTGCAAAAATGCGTCAAGATCGGCGGGCATATCGAGAAAAAGCGGACGCGACTGGGCGACCAGATCAGCGGCAAAACGCCAGCGCCGCGCCTGGAGCATGATCCTGCCGGCATAGCGCGCGCGCTGGGAAGCATGACGCGCGCGCCGCCGCTCAGCCCCGCCCAACTTACGCGCGGGACGCGCAACGCGCTCATCCAGCTCAGCGGCGTCAGCCGCGAGCGCGCGCCAGCCCTGGGGTTCACGCTGAACCAAAGCGTACTTCTTCAGCCTAGCCAGCGCATAATTCACCACATGCACTGGAACGCCCATCAGCCTGGAAAGCGGGGTGGGCAGCAGCGGCGCCGCCTGCGCCAGCAGCGTCTCATAAACACGCAGGCCATTGTAACCCAAGGCGCCACGCTCGGCGGCATCAGTAGCGTTGAAAAGTGACTCACTCCAACTTGTCCATGGGGGGGTGCTTCGCAATGAGTCACTTTTCAACTGTACCTCTTTGAGGAGGGCATTCGGGAAGCGCCAGAGCGTGGCGCTGCTGGATTTGTCTCTGCCGGCGTAGTGCAGGAGATGCGCGTTTTTGAGGCGATTTAAGGCCTTTTTGACGGGGTTGAGGGTCTTGCGTGCCAGTTCAGCGATTTCGCGCAGACTGGCGCGAAAAACGCCGTTCTGGTTGGCATAGCGGGCGCGTTCGCTGAGGGCGATGAAGACCAGTTTGTCGGTTGTGGCGGTATGGCCGCGCCATGTGTGGGTTTCGGCGAAGGTGCGGGCGAGCTGCCACACTTCATTCGAGGACTGGCTGTCGGCGCTGGTGGTAGTGCGCTGAGAGTGCCTGTGGGGTTTGGCCGGGCCGCGGCTGCGGCTGGCGGCGCTGCGCAGCGTGGCAGCAATGGCGCGCGCTTCGAGGCCGCTTTGGAGGGCGAGCGGTGTCAGGCGGTTCTCCACCTGCTGGGGCGACCAGCCGTTGCCCAGGAGGTCGCAGGCGGCGCTGAAGAGGCGGTTGTTGCGGCTGCCCTGAGGGATGCTGTGGCCGTTTTCCAGATAGTCCTGTGTTCTGCGGGAGAGGGGGTTAGCGGCGAAGGCGCGCTGGCGGGGTTGCTTGGTGAGGCGCAGATTGATGGGGCTGCCCGCGTGGGTTTGCAGCCAGTCGATGCTTTTCAGGCTGACGGTAGGTGGCTCGTTACCTTCGCGGGCTAACCAGCGGTAGACGGTGCCGTTGGGGTGGACAGAGCCAACGGTGAGCACATAACCGCGGCTGCCGCGGATTTCTGTGTCGGGCAGGATGCTGCTGTCGATGTTGGCGACCTCGCCGTCGGCGCACAGCAGGTAGATGTGGCCACCGCGCGCTGTCTGGACAACCCACAGCGGGATGTGACGCTGGCGCAGCGCCTGGAGATGGGTGGTGAGCGCGGCGGTAGTCTCACAGTCGATGACGAAGAGGTTGCGGCTGGTGCTGCCGCACATGAGGGCCAGGTTGGTGAGGCCGCTGCTAACGGCAGTTAAGCCGGCTTCGGGATCACTGCGATGCAGGCGTGTGTACTGAAGGGTTTGCCAGGGCAGGCCGTGTTTGCGTCCAAAGGGCTGCGGGAAGACGTTCAGACCGAGGTCGTAGAAGAACAGCGCTAACTGCTGGACGCTGGTGATGGTTGAGGTGTGGGTGTTGTGGGTGGTCATCGCTCATCTTTCTTTTATGATGAGCGGTGGGCGGCTTCTTGTAACCAGAGCGCTTTGCGCTGTATAAT
>JACAER010000026.1 GCA_013388745.1 Chloroflexota bacterium | reverse complement strand
GGATTTCTCCCAGTTCACTTATACTTGTGCACATAAAAAGGGCTTCCTCGCTTGAATGTTGTTGGCACAATCATTCTCCCTGAGGTTGCCCTTTTTTGCTTATCTTGATGCCTATGAGGGGCAGCCAACGCCCCTTTTTTTGCTGCTGTGCGCCGGTTGGCGTAGGGCAAACGCCGAAGACGGCAGCCGTAATCCGCGCTACAATAAGCGCATGAAACGCTGGCTGCGTCCTTTCAAGAATCTATCACGCCGAAAAAAAACGCTGCTGCTGGCGCTCATGATCGTCAGCGCTTTTGGCGCGCTCTACGTCTGGCTGTTCGCCGATCTGCCGTCGATTGATCGTCTAGAGGCGGGCTTCGCGCTGCCCTCGACGCGCATTTTTGACCGCAGCGGCCACCTGCTCTACGAAATCCTGCCGCCCACAGGCGGACGCAACACTGTGATCCCGCTGGCCGACATCCCGCAGCACTGTGTCAACGCTGTGATCGCCACCGAAGACGCTAATTTTTACAATCATCCCGGCGTGGATGTCGCCGGCATCGTCCGCGCGCTGTGGATTAACCTGCGCGGCGGCGAAGTGCTGGCGGGCGGCAGCACCATCACGCAGCAGGTGGCGCGCACGCTGCTCTTGGACCCCCAGCAGCGCGCGGAACGCAGTCTGCGCCGTAAACTGCGCGAAAGCATTCTGGCGATCCAACTGCAAAACGTCTACAGCAAAGACCAGATTCTAGAGATGTACCTGAATCAGGTATATTTCGGCCATCTGGCGTATGGCATCGAGGCAGCGGCGCAGGCCTACTTTGGCAAGGGCGCGCGCGAACTCTCGCTGGCGGAATGCGCGCTGCTGGCCGGCCTGGTACAAACCCCCGCGTTATATGACCCGCTGACGAACCTGCCCGCTGCCCGCGAACGGCAGGCGGTGGTTTTGGGATTAATGGCGCAAAACGGCTACCTGACGCAGCAGCAGGCCGCCAGCGCCGCGCGCGACGCACTGCAATTCGCCGCCAGCCCGTTTCCGATCAGCGCGCCGCATTTTGTCATGGCCGTGATTCAGCAGTTGGAGCGCGATTACGGGGAATATCTGTTCCGCGACGGCCTGGATGTCGTGACAACGGTGGATGTGAATTGGCAGCAGGCGGCGCAGGACATTGTTAACCAGCAGTTGGACTACCTGAATCATCCGCCCATTGGCGGGCGCGTGCCGGCCAACGCGCACAACGCCGCGCTGGTGGCCATCGACCCTTTTACCGGGCAAATTCTGACGATGTTGGGCAGTCCGAATTATTTCGACGAAAGCATCGATGGCGCCGTGAACGCCACATTAGCGCTGCGCCAGCCGGGCAGCGCGCTCAAGCCCTTCACCTATGCCGCCGCGCTGAACCCCAATTATCCCGAACCGTATACAGCCGCGACCATGCTGCTGGACGTGGAAACGCCGTTTGTCACGCGGCGCTGGCAAAGCTATACACCCGCCAATTTCGGACTGGTAGAGCACGGGCCGGTGCTGCTGCGCGAGGCGCTGGCCTCGTCGTTTAACATACCCGCTGTCGTGACACTGGAGCACATCGGCTTACAGCGCATGATCGATCTGGCGGCGGACGCTGGACTGACGACGCTGGCGAACAACCCCAATCTCGATCTGGCCGTGACGCTGGGCGGCGGTGAAGTGCGCCTGTTGGATTTGACGCAGGCCTACAGCATTTTCCCCAACGGCGGCTATCATATCCAGCCAGTGTATCTCCTGCGGGTGACGACACGCGGCGGGCAAACACTGTACGAGTGGCAGCCAGCCCCGCTGACACAGCGTGTGCTGGACGAACGCATCGCCTATATCATCAGCGACATTTTGAGCGACAACAACGCGCGCATCGCCGCCTTTGGCGCCAACAGCGCGCTGAATATTGGCCGGCCCGCCGCCGCCAAAACCGGCACAACGACCGATTTCCGCGATAATTGGGTGGTGGGCTATACACCCAATCTGGTGGTCGGTGTGTGGGTGGGCAACGCCGATAACACACCGATGGTCGAGGTCACCGGCGTGAGCGGCGCCGCGCCCATCTGGAACGCTTTTCTGCGCCGCGTGCTGCTCGGCCAGCCCGAACTGGCGTTTGTCGAACCGCCGGGACTGATTCGGGTCGAAGTGTGCGCAGTGAGCGGATTACTGCCCACAGCGCTGTGTCCGCTGCGCCGCCAGGAGCTTTTCATCTCTGGCACACAGCCGACAACCTATGACACCATGTATCAGACGTTCACGCTGGATGCGCGCACCGGACAGCTCGCGGACGAAAACACGCCCGCGCAGTATCGCGTTGAGCGCGTGTATCTGGTGCTGCCGCAGGAAGCGCGCGATTGGGGGCTGCGCAATGGCATTCCGCAGCCGCCGTTGGGCGCGACGAGAGCGGTGAACGCCCAGGACGCCGGGCTGCGGCTGCTGGAACCCGACCCGTATACGGTGTTCGAGATCGCCGCCGATCTGCCGCCGGAGATGCAGCGTATCCGCCTGACGGTCGGCGCGCCGCCGCAAACGGTGGCCGTGACCTATGTGCTCGATGGGCAAACGCTGGGCACGGTGACGAGCAGCCCGTGGGCGCTGTGGTGGCCGCTGGCGCTGGGCGAGCATGAACTCGTGGCGGTGGCGACGCTGGCCGACGGCACACAGCAGACCAGCGCGCCGCTGCCCTTCCGCGTGCTGGCCGACGAGCCGCCGCAAACGCGCGATGTCATGCCGTAGCGCATAATCAGTTCAATGCGCGAGTTTCGAGCAAGGATGGTTCTCATGGCGAAAAAGCGGCGCACGCTGGGCAAACTGCCGCCCAAACACTTGTTTTTTCTCAACCCCTACGAGGATGCGCGTTTTACCCAATGCCCAAAGTGCGGTCAGAAAACGCGCATTCGCAAATTCCCGTTCGCCATTCATATTGACCCCCATGTGCTGATGACGCTCAATATGAGCGGGCCGTACTGCCCCCGCTGCGACCTGATTATCCTGCACAAGGATAAAGTCGAACGACTGCTGGTGGCCGCCTTTACACAGCGCGATCCATCGATTATCGGCAATGATTATCTGATGATCGGCACAACCGAGCGCAGTTATTGGCGCAAAGCCAGCACGCAGGGGGGCACGTATCAGGAGTTGTTCGATAATCTGCACGACTTTAAAGAGGTCTTGAGCTTCGAGCCGAGACGTTGGGTCTGGGCGCCTGATGAAAAAGACCCCAAAAAGTCTGAATAAACGCGAAAAAGTCACCCCCTGCGGGCAGCATTTGCGCGTATACTGGGGATGTCTGGTCTCTTTTGTCATCTGAAGGATTTTTTCATGACTCGTTTGCTCGCACGTTATCGTATTCCCTTGCTGGCACTGTTCGGCCTGGCCGTGCTTGGCTTCATCGCGCTTCAGTTCGCTGATCGCTTTGTCGAGGATTGGCAGCGCAGCAATCCGCCTGTCACCGCCAGCATCACCTGGGATTCGCCGGAAACCGAACAGTTGATGCGCGCCGCCTGCTACGACTGTCACAGCAACGAAACCGTCTGGCCCTGGTATACCTACATTGCGCCTGTGTCCTGGTTCACCGCCAATCATGTGAATGATGGTCGCGACGGGCTGAATTTGTCCGACCCGACGCAGTGGACGCCGGCCAATTATCAGGACATGATCGACCATATCGAAGACGGCGATATGCCGCTGCCAGCCTATATTTTGCTGCACCCCGACGCCAACCTGACGCCCGAACAGCGCGAACAGTTGATCGTCGGCATCGAGCGCACGTTCGACTATGTGCGCGGCAGCGTGGATTCGGACATGGCAGATATGGAGATGCCGCAGGCAACACCCGAACCCTGAAAAAAGCGTAACCAACCTTGGCGACGTGTGTTTTTACTGTCATGATAGGAAAAAAACGCCAGCCTGACTATAAAACACTCACCGATCTGGAACTGGTTGATCTGAGCAAAGACCCGAAGTTCAATAAAGAGGCTTTCGGGGAATTGTACGAGCGGTACGTCACCAAAATTTACAACTATGTCTACTACCGCACGGGCAACCACCACGACGCCGAAGACCTGGCCGCGCGCGTCTTTTTCCGCGCCATGGGCCACATCGACAGCTATACCGATCGCGGCGTCCCGTTTCAGGCCTGGTTGTATCGTATCGCGCACAATCTGGTCGCCAACTGGCACCGCGATCGCGGCAGACGCAAGATTATCCCGCTCGACGAATTTGTCGCCACACGGCTGCAAAGCGAATCGCCGGATAAACATGCGGAGGCGAAGGAAGAACGCACGCTGCTGTTAGAAGCCATCCGCCGCCTGCCGGAAGAACGGCAGCAGCTTTTGGCGCTGAAATTTGTGGAAAATCTCTCCAACGCCGAAATCGGCGCGATCATGGATCGCACCGAGGGGGCGATCAAGTCGCTTTATCATCGCACGTTGATCGCGCTGCGCGATGAGCTGGAACGCGGCAGCCAGGAACGCCGCGAACAGACCCGCCAGCGCAAAACACAAGGTTGATGTCCATGACCATCTCTGATACACAGATGCAGGATTTGCTGGCCGCGCTGACCGAGGCACTGCGCGCAGATGACGCCAACGTCGATGCCCTCATCACACAGTATGACGCCCCTATGCGCGAGGTTGCTCCCTTCCTGGCGCTCATCAGCCGCCTGCACCGCAGTTATGTGCGCGTACAGCCTTCGCGCCGTTTCACCCGACGGCTGCGCGCGGAACTGTTGGGCACGCCGCAGACCGATGTCATCGCCCGCATCCGCTACCTGCCGGCGCGCGTGCAGATCGCCGCGCTGGTGGCGCTGGTGGCGGGCATCACCATGCTGCTCACGCGGCTGCGCTTCCTGCTGCCCGTGCCGCGCCCCCAGACCAGCGATCTGGGCCTCGGCTAGCCGCCTTTTTCGCCAAAAACATTTCGAGCCTCTGCACAGAGGCTCTTTTTTTCGACACGCTTGCGCGAAACAGACGCGATACTATCCAGTTTTCACCGGTGCAGGCTGTGTCGGGCGGCTGGCAAACGCACCGCGGTCATTATCAATACACCCCTGAGCCAAAATTCCTCTCCGCCACGGTCTGGACACATCAACAAGACAGCCTTTTGAGCCGCTTTGAAACGGCTTTTTGCGGCGCGGGCGAGCCGAGGGACGAATCAAAGCTCGTCCCAACGCCCTGTGTGTGATGCGCACATGTCTGCTCAGGTCTGCAAGAAGCGCACGCGCAGCGCGTCGTTGATGCGGTTGACGACCTTCAGCACGGCGTCAGGCTCGTGTTTGCCCGGTGTCCCGCCTTCGGCAACAAAGGCGTCGCGCATAATGCGCCCCCAATTGCCGGTGCTCTTGAGTTTGGGATCATAAATGAACTGTTCAATGGTCTGCGCCGCATGGCCGCTGGGCGGCTCCATCATGCGCGTGAGACTCGTGTACACGTCGTCGATGTCGCGCGGCGTGATTTCCATCACGTCGTCCAGCGCGCGGTGCATAAAACGGCGTTTTTTCTCGTAAAATTCGGCCAGCGATATCTGTTCGCCCGTTGCCGTCCTCAGCAGCATATCGCTGCATTGGCGATCCGATAAATCGTGAAGCTGCGCGAACAGCGCGCTGTCCAGCGGCCCCAGTACCGACCACATGGCTCGGTCATTGTACATCGGCTCCAGGTCGCAGCCATACTTGCGGAAATACTGCTCGATAACGGCATGGCTGAATTCAAAATCGGTCAAAACGGCGGCCATACGCGCCGGACTGAGATTGGCGGGCATGCCCGTGCTTTCGACTGTGCAGATGCGGCGGCTGGTCTGCAAATCGGAGCGCACGCGGCCTACGCCGTTGTGCATGGCGGAAATCGGCTCGCCCAACCCTTCTTCGCACAGCATGGCGCGCCCGGTGCTGTTGGCGCGCTCGTTCAACAGCAGCCCGGCGTATTTTTCCAGCCCGCCCGCCGTAAAATGCGGCGAAATCGGCATTTCCAGATAGCGCCCGGTGACCGTCGTGCGCCGCAGGTATTCGCGCGTGCACAGCAGTTCGCTGTCGCAGGTGCCGTTGACGAACGGGCCGCCCTTCAGCACGGCAGCGTTGGCGGCGGCGGTGGCGCTGCGCAGCATGGTGTAAAACGTCAGCAGTCCCAGCGCTTCGGAGCGTCCGGCCAGATCGAGGTGAATATGGCAGCCGTGAATGCGGAACATCTGCACGACGTTCAGCGAATCCGGCCCGACGAAATAGCGCTGCTGTGCCGCCGCCAGCCGTTCGACGTATTCAGGAAAGTGCGCGTTGACCTGCGTCATCAAATCCACCGCTGTCTGTACCTTCGGGTCTTCCGTCAGGTGAAAATCGGATTCGGTGGGATACGACGACATAATGGCCGTCTGCAAGCCGGTTTCGTCGCAGGTCAGCATGAGCGCGGTCATAATGCCTTGCAGCGCGTTGCGCGTTTTGTAGTAGCCGACGCTCGGCGCGATATGCGTTTCGATCTGGTACTGGCAGGCTTCGCGGTCAACATGCGGCGTGATGCCCAGCCGGCGCGCGTGATCCTGGTAAGTGCGCATATACTGCTGCATTTCCGCTTCGCTGGGCGGGCGGCCATCGCGGTGCAGCAGCCCCAGTTCGATTTCTGCGCCCAACGCGCGCATCCGTGTGCCGGGATTATCGGTTTCGCCGATATTGGTGTGATTCACGCTGGGGTTAAGGTTATAGGGGACAATGCTCTGCATGAACGATTTGCCGCTGCGGTAGCGTTTACTGACAGCGCTGCCCAGGACATACGGATGTCCATTGACATGCCCCAGCACGACATTAGCGCCGTTGACTGGCGCCTCGTAGTACAGTTTGACCGGCGCGCCCAACGCTTCGGACATGGCCGCCAGCGGCAGGCTTTCTTCGCCGGCATGGTCTTTCAACATCTGGTTAAAAATACGCTTCTGGCGCTCAATTTCCTGCCAATCGACGGTCTGGCTGTATTCGGTGAGCGCGGCATTACTCGGTAAAGGCGATGACAACATAATTTTAGTCACTCCAGCACAAGGCCGCCGGTGAGCAGCAAAATGGCCACGGGCAGGATTGTACCAAAATTTACGGCTTGCTGGAAAATAATTTCATTTCCGACTATAGTTAACGCCATCTTTGGAAACAGACGCGCCCCGGAGTAGTGACGTATGGATACCATCTGGCCGCTGCCGCGCATCGAAATACGCAGTTTGAACAAAGTGAACGAAGAACGACCGGTGGCGCTGCTCACCGGAGAAAAAGCCTGGAGCGTAGTCAGCCCTTCGCTCAACCTGCCGCTGGTGGTGCAGGCCGAACCGCACAGCGCGGAACGCAAGTTTCTCGATTCGCTGGTCGCTAACATCCCTGATCAGGTGGGCGTGATTTACGGCGTGGGCGGCGGCATGACGTGCGACGTGGCGAAATATGTCGGGCGTAAGCGCCAACTGCCGGTGGTGCTGATCCCCACCGTCCTGAGCGTGGATGGCTTTTTTACGGCGCTGGTCGCGGTGCGCGAAAACGGCACGGTCAATTATGAGGCCGTCGGGCCAGCCGACCAAGTGGTGATCGACTGGGATTTGATCCAGCAGTCGCCGCGCCATCTGCGCGGGGCGGGCATTGTCGAACTGCTGACGATTGTCACCGGGCTGCTGGACTGGCAGTACGCGGCCAAACTTAACAAAACGACCGCCGAAACGCGCTTTATCCCCTGGGCGGCCAGCGTGATGGCGGGCATCGCGCAGCAGGCCTTCAAAATCGCCCAGGATGTGGGCGAAGGCAAAATCGACGCGCTCGACACGCTGCTGGATCTGATGTGTCTGGAAGTGCAGTTGACGAATCAGATCGGCCACAACCGCCCGCAGGAGGGCAGCGAGCAGTATTTCGCCTATGCCATCGAACCGCGTGTAGCGCGCGGGCGCACCGTGCCTTACGCCGATCTGGTGGGACCCGGCATTTTGATCGCCTCTGCCCTGCACAAGCAGAATATCAACGCCATCCGTGATACACTGGTAGCGGCGGGCGTGCGGCTGGGGCAGCTCCGTCCCGATGATATTCTGGCGACAGTGCGCGAACTGCCGCAGTATGTGCGCGATCACCGCCTGCCCTACAGTATTCTCAACGACCTGAACCCCGATTCGGAGGAAGTGGCGCGGCTTTTGTCCACCACCGGCCTCGACGCCTCGCGCGCGCGCCCGCTGTAATTTTGGCGCAAAACAAAAACGAGGGGCGCAGGCTAGCTGGTCTGCGCCCCTTTTTTGTGCACTTCGACAGGCATTCGATCAGGAACTACCCTCTACTGAAACGACGCGCGGCGCAGTTTTTCGATAGCCGCCTTTCGGACCAACGCCCGCTTCACCTTCGGACAAATAGTAGACCTGATAAATCTTTCCGGGCGTGAAATACGAATCTGCCAGATTGGGGACTGCGAATTCCAGACCATCCAAAACAATGTGGGTGTGGTCAGCGGCTTTTTGGGCTGTACCCCGACACGACAGCACCCGCCCATAGTGCGCTAACCACCAGTTTCGCAGCACATACAAAACGCCTGCAAAGGCCAGGCCGATGGCGCCGAACAAAAAGCCGGCGGGAAGCACACTCCCAAGCATTGACAAAGATTCGCCTTCCTGTAGCATGCCCAGCACAGTCCCGACAACACTCACAATCACCCAGCCCAACAGCCAGCGCGGCCAATGTTCCTTCATATTTTCGAGAGGCTGCAAGCGCAGTCGCTGTTTTTGCTGGGGACTCAGTTGTCCCTGACGATTGGCGCGCAAGTCCGCGTCTGTAAACGGAAAGGCGCTTTTCAGGTCATTGGTCAGGGGCGCGCTGTTCGTCGGGGCAGCCGGCTCTACCGGCGGCTCCGCCGCGATAATGCCGCTGTTTTTGAAGGGGTCACGGCGTGAAGGGTTAAGGGGTTGAATAATAAAATACACACACAGCAGCGCGATCGCGCCGAAAAAAAGTGCAAAGCCGGCCAGCACAAAAAACATACAGCCAAGATCGTTCCGCATCCCGCGCTGCACCGCTTTAAGCTGCCGCGCGGATGCCGTGCCATTTCGATTCAGGGCCAGTTCTTGCGCGGTGAAGTCTAAAACTGTGGCTAAAGCGGGTTGAGGTGTCATAGCTGCTTATCTCCACGAGCAGTGCGGATAGGGAAACTGAAAGTTAAGCACGGACATTAAACAGCACCCAGCGCGGCCTGTACTTCGGCGGGCGTGGGCGTGCCTTCCAGCGCGAAGCGCGTGACACAGGTCGCCGCCAGCCGCGCCGCCACCCGCAGCGCGCGCGCCGTAGTGTCGCCGCCCAAGCGGTGCAGCGCGCACAGCAGCGATACCGCGAACACATCGCCCGCGCCGGTGGAATGCACGACCTGCACCTGCGGCGTGTCGTAACTGGTGACGCTGCCGCCCTGATACGAACTGCCGCCTTTTTCAGCGCGCGTCACGATCAGATGCGGCACACTGGCGGCGAACGCGCTTTCCAAGTCTGGCGCGGGCTGAATATCTTCTTCGCTAAAGACAACGATATCAACATCCGTGAGCGCCGCGCGCTCATACCAGCGGCGAAAAACCACGCGCCCGCTGGCGTCCCACTGCCGCAGCAGACCTTGCAGCGTCAGCAGCACGGTGGCCACCGGAAACGCTGCCGCCATACGCGGGTCAACTTCGTCGGCCAGCGGCCCCAGATGCACCAGTGGGGCGCTGCGCCACTGCGCCGGGATATGTTCGAGTGTGAGTGTGCCGGCGCGCCCGCGCAAATACTGGAGGCGGCCTTCGGGCGTATAGATATTCTCAAACGTCGTGGTTTCGGGGGCGTCCACCGCGATCAGGTGGGCATAAGGCGCGAGTTCAGCCAGCAGCGGCTCGCCGGGCGCGGCGCTGGTGACAACGCCGACGCGCAGCCCAAAAGCGTGCGCTGTGCGCGCACCGTAAGAAACGGTGCCGCCCAAAAAACGCCCCTGCGGCGTTAGATCGGCGGTGCAGTGCCCGATGAGCAAAAAATCGACAGGCGGCAGCATGGGCTACTTGGGAACGATGGTGACTTTGCGCCCTTCGCCTTCGCCCACGCTGCGTGTCGAAACCTGTGCGTGGTCGCGCAGCGTCAGATGAATGATGCGCCGTTCGTGCGGCGGCATCGGCTCCAACGCGACGGTGCGCTTTTGCTGCACGGCCTGTTCGGCCATGCGCAGCGCCAGCCCGCGCAAAAGCTGCGAACGCCGCGATTTATAGCCATCGACATCGACGATGATGTTGGCGCGGTGCTGCAATTGGCGGCTGGAAATCAGGCGCGTGACATATTGCAGCGCGGCCAGCGTCTCGCCACGCCGCCCGATCAGCGGATTCAGTTCGTGTCCGGTGACATTCAGCAGCCAGGGCGCAGCTTCGTTTTCGCGTCCGCTTTCGCGCGTGGTTTCCACGCGCCGCACCGAAATTTGCGCGCGCACCGACATCTTTTGCAGGAGCTGCATCAGCACCTCGCGCGCGACTTTCACATCGTCGTCCAGTTCCGCCTCGTCTACATCCGGGCCGGCGTCGGTCAGCGGCAGCGCTTCGTCGTCTTCGTGGTCTTCCAGCAGTTCATCGGCGGGCGGGCGCGGCGCTCTTTCCTGTCTGGGTGGACGTTCTGCACGGCGTTCGCGTCTCTCGGCGCGCGCTTTCTGCTCTCTGGGTTCTTTGTGTTCGCTGTGCTCTCTGGGTTTGCGCTCTGTTTTTTCGCTCTGCGCTGTGGGCGCGGGCGGGGGAGCGGGCGGCGCAGGAGGAGGCGCGGGCGGGCGGGTAATCAGCACTTGCAGACGAACACGCGCCGGGCGCGCGCCGATGCCGAACACGCCGCGGCTGGGTTCTTCCAGCACTTCGACAATCACTTCGTTGGGCGCTGCGCCCAATGCTGCCAACCCCTTGTCAATTGCTTCCTGGATGCTCTCCCCTGTAGCTTCTATAGAGCGTCTCGGTTCCATGTCCAAAATTCCTTAAGTAAAAACCCGGCTTTGCAGCCGGATCAGGGATAAGCGGTTATTTTACTTTGCCGGTCGGTTTGGCCTTTGGTTCGCTTTTGCTTTCCACGCGCTTACCTTTGCCATTCTCGCTTTCGTCCGCCGCGCTGAGGGTCGCCGGCGCGGGTTTGGGCGTGAGGCGATACTGAATGATACCAATAATATTAGAAACGACGAAGTAGATCGACAGCCCTACCGAGAACGAGAGCGAGAACCAGCCGAACATCAGCGGCATGATCGTGCCCATCGACTGCGTCATGGCCTGCGCCTGATCGGGCTTGCTGTCGGGGTTGGGCGCGGGCTGCGGCATCATCTTATATTGCAGCCAGGTCGTCACCAGCACCAGCAGCGGCAGCGCCATCGCCCAGATCGGATTGGTCGTCGGCGGCAGCGTCAAATCCATACCCAGCCACATATTGTTCAGCGGAATCAGATGATCGAGTCCCGGAATCAGCAGTCGCCCGGAAAGGCCGAGCAGTTGTGTCGGGGTGTTCGCCAGGGCGTAAATGATCGCCTGATACAGCGCGATCAAAATCGGGAATTGAATCAACAGGGGCAGACAGCCACCCAGCGGGTTGATGCCGGCCTCGCGGTACATCGCCATCTGTTCCTGCGCCAGTTTTTCGCGGTCATTCTTGTACTTCTCTTGCAGCTTGCGCAGTTTAGGCGCGAGTTCCTGCTGGGCGCGCATCGAACGCTGCTGCTGCGCCGTCAGCGGGTAAGTCGCCAGGCGGATCAGCAGCGTGAAGGCGATGATCGCCAGCACCATGTTCTGACCAAGCCATGAATACAGCAGGGTCATCAGGGTCACGAACGGATTAAGGATTAAATCCCACACAGAAATATACTCCTTCTAACGCCCGTAAACCCATTGGCGCTGACCATTTTCGATACCGAAGGCCACAAGCAGCTCGGCGTTGTTCATGGTGCTGACAATCAGCAGCGGCTGTGGAATATCCAGCGTTTCGCTGGGGCGAAT
This sequence comes from Chloroflexota bacterium, assembly GCA_013388745.1. Classification (GTDB taxonomy): domain Bacteria; phylum Chloroflexota; class Anaerolineae; order Aggregatilineales; family Phototrophicaceae; genus JACAER01. The sequence continues at coordinate 72,707 of JACAER010000026.1, read as the reverse complement.
CACCAGCATATCGGCCAGCACTTCGCCGCCAACCTGCCGCTTCAAGGGGTTGCCGTCGCTGTCAAGCACCGGGCTGCCGTCGCTGCTGTTAAGCCAGTAGACCCAGGTATCGCGCGCCGCGACAATCACATAGCCATCCGCCACCACCGGCGTCGCGCGGATGCCCATCGTCGCCGGGCGTGCCGACCAGCGCTGGACTAAGCCGTCGGCGCTGATCTCCAGCGCGTAGACGTTGCCAGCCATGTCGCCAATATACAGAACACCAGCGGCGATCACAGGCGCGCCCCACACCCAATCCTGTGTTGTAAATTCGCTGAGAATTATGCCGTCTTCCACCGAAACTTCGTACACGCGGCGGTTGAGCGTGCCGATATACAGCCGCCCATCGAGATACACCGGCGTCGAGGTGATCGCCCCTTGCAGATCAGCCGTCCACAGCAGCGTGCCGGTTTCAGCGTCCAGGGCATACAGGTTGTGGTTCATGCACGGCACATAGAGCACGCCTTCGACCAGCAGCGCCGACGCCCACACACCATGATCGGTTTCGAACGTCCACAGCGGCGTGACAACGCCTGTACCTTCCGCCAGGGATTGCAAGCTGTAGGCGGCAAAATTGCGCTCGGTAAAGCCGACATACACGCGATCGCCGTCGATCACGGGCGGCGAAATCACATGCCCGGCCAGATCAACGCCCGACGGATTGTCGATACGCCCGTTGCGCGCGTCGATCACGAAGGCTTTGCGCGTATACGTCAGCACCAGCATGGTTTCGGCGTCCAGAGACACCGGCGCGGCGTAGAATTTCGTCTGGTTGTTATCGGGCGCGGGGATATTCCACGTGCGCGGGTTGCCCTGCTCGTCCACACGCACCTGATTGTCTTCGTTGCGCAGTTCGACAGGCCGTCCATTGGTGGGATTAATCAGCACCAGCCGCTCATTAAAGGCGATGAGGATATTTTGCCCATCGCCGACCACACTCAGGCCGGCCCACGACGGGCTGAGCGGCGCGCCGGTACACGCAGCGGTCAGCAGGCCGACAAACAACAACAGCGCCACGCCCATCCAGTGGCGTCGCGCGGGGAACAAACACATCTTCAAGCTAATACTCCTGAATCATTAGGGAACGGGGTCATAACCACCTGGGTTGAACGGGTTACAGCGTGCGATACGTTTCATCCCCAGCCATGTACCCTTCAAAACCCCGTATTTCTCAATGGCCTGATAGGTGTATTCGGAACAGGTTGGCGTAAAACGGCAGCTTGGCGGCAGTGCGGGCGAGATAAAGCGCTTATAAAAGCGGATCATGGCAAGCGCTAACCATTTCATGCGCTATCCTTCATCAGTAAACCGGCACGCTCACACAGTTCAAACACTATACGCTGGATGGCCGACAAGGGTTGCTCCGCGCTGGCCATACGCGCAATCCACACCATATCATAACCGGATCGCAGATCAGGATGCAGCCGGCGCACGGCCTCGCGCAGCAGCCGTTTGACGTGATTGCGGCTGACGGCCGTGCCCAATGCTTTGCCCGCCACAAATCCGTAGCGGTTGTGTTCCAGCCCATTCGTTCCCACGCTCAGCATGAGCATTGGATGACGAAACACGCGCCCCTCGCGGCGTAACCGCTCGAAATCGGCGCGCGCACGCAGCCGCCAGCGCCGCTGCATCACGGCGATCTTTAGGCTTTCCAGTTGACTTTTTTGACGTGGTTGGGCGTCACAGTCAAAACATGACGACCCCGCGCGCGCCGCGCTTTCAGTACCTTGCGTCCGTTGCGTGTTTGCATCCGCTGGCGGAAGCCATGTACGCGCTTGCGGCGGCGAATTTTCGGCTGCCAGGTGCGCTTTGGCATATGCTATTCCCTCAAATCACTGAAAATACACTCAAAATGCAGTCAAAAAGTATACACTAAAGGCCCGCCAAATTGCGAGGGTGGGTGTTGCTCAGGCAGGGCAGGGGCGGCAAAAAGGCTGCTCCCGATAAGAGCAGCCCTGTCTCGGATGCATTGACGACGTGGGCAGCAGAGCGCTCTCTTTGCACTACATTTCCATGCGCAGCGTCAGCCCCAGCCGGCGCGCCTGACCGTCGATGCTCAGGATGCGCGCGCGCACACGCTGGCCTTCGGTCACAACGTTGCGGGGGTGCAAAAAGTGTCCCTCGGCCAGTTCGGACACATGAATCAGCCCTTCGAGGCCTTCTTCAATGCAGGCGAAGGCGCCAAAATCGACAACATTGGTGATCACGCCTTCCACGGTTTCACCCACACGATAGCGGTTTTGCACCGTCTCCCACGGGTCGGGGCGCAGACGCTTGAGACTCAGCGCGATACGGCGGTTCAGGCGATCCACTTCCAGTACATAGACTGCGATTTCCTTGCCGCGTTCGAGAATATCCGCCGGATGGCTGACACGCCCCCAACTGAGTTCGCTGATGTGAATCAGCCCTTCCAGCCCGCCCAGATCAACAAAAGCGCCGAAATCGCACAGATTAGTGACAAAGCCCTGCGCCATATCGCCGGCCTTCAGCCGCATCATAATGTCGGCGCGTTCGCCCGGCTGCACACGCGCCGCGCGCTCCGAAAGAATCAGGCGGTTTTTCTCTGGGCTGAGTTCGATGACGCGCAGACTGAGCATGTGGCCGATGCGCGCTGTGAGCGCCGCGCGGCGCACGGTGAGATTGGGCGTGGCGGGGAAATCGAGCAGTTGGCTGGCGGGCACAAAGCCGCGCAAATTGCGCCATTCTACCAGCAGCCCGCCGCGATTATAACCAACGACGGGCAGTTCCAGGACTTCATCGTTATCAGTGATACGCTGGATCTCGGTCCAATCACTCTCGACAGAACTGTTATTTTCTTCAGCATGATACACGGACTCTCGGCTGTACCCATCCATCTCGCTGTTGCGCCGCTGTTCCGCTTCAGAATCAGGCTGTGCGGTATGCGCGAATTCCCCCTCGTGGAGCAGCGCAGACCAGTAACCTTCATCAATTTCAGGCGGGGGCGGTTTCAAATCCTGCCGATGATGCTGTACATTGGTAGACATAACTTCCCTCTAGAATTGATCCCATTACATTTGGTTATAGGCTCGCAGATATCGTCCCCTTTGAGGCGCATTATAGCACGAGTGGGATTTTCTTCCTATTTATTGTGAAGGGGGCTGGCAACGCCTTTTTGTGTGCTGCTGAGCGCATAAACGCTATAATTCAGCCAGTTCGTTTAAATCAAGGAGGAGATCAGTTCTTATGGCGAAGATTCACGAAAGTATCGAAATCAAAGCCAGCATCGACACCATCCACGCACTGCTCACCACACCGAAAAAAATCGTGCTTTGGTATGACGGCGTAGACGCCGTCCAACCGTCGTCGGATTATCCGGCGGTCAATTCCAGCATCGAAGGCGCGATGAAAATCCTGGCCGTCGAACTCAAAGCCAAACAAACGGTGCTCGAAAACAAACCAGGGCTGCTCAGCTATCAACTGGAAGGCATGGCCAACGGCACGCAGGCCTGGCGCACGACAGATCTGGGCGGCGGCAAAGTCAGATTAGAGGTCGATACCGATTTTAACCTGGTAGGCGGCGTTTTTGGCAAACTGGCCGAGCCGATGGCGATTCAGATGCTCGGCGCCAGCGCGCGCAAGTCGCTGGAAAACATCAAAAAGATGGCGGAAGGCCACTAGTGCCTGCGCAGTAACAACCGGCGTCATTGTCACGTGACAAACTTCACGATTTGATTGTGAAAGAGATCACTATTCTCAACCTGCCCGCGCATGATATAGTGGGAAAGACATACGGGGAAAAATCCTACAGGGTGACAAAAACCCCCCCCGAACAGCAGTAGCCCCGACCATCATCCCAGATCGGGGCGGCGTACCAACCGCATTGACCGCCGCGACTCGCCCGAGTCGTGGCGGTTCAACTTCCGGGTCTAACTCCGGCGCTGTGGGATGTATGGTCAAACGCTCTTGCCCATTATTGAGCGTTGCCACCGTTCCGCAAGGCCGAAGCCTGCCGCCGCAGCCACCTCATGGCTGGGGCGGTTGTTTATAAGGGGTACAATCGCAGCCTTGCGCCACAAACGTGATGCCCTGCCAGCCCAGCGCCGCCAGCCCGCGCTTCACGGCGCAAACCGGCAAGCCGACGACATTCGGATAACAGCCGTCGATGCGCGCCACCGGGCGAAAGCCCTCGTGCTGGATGGCATAGCCGCCCGCCTTGTCGAACGGGTCGCCTGTGGCGATATAGGCGTTGATTTCGGCATCGCTGTAATCGCGCATATGGACAACGGTCTGCGTCAGTTCGCAGATTTCGCGCGTGCCCTGCGCACTGACTGCGGCTAAAGTTACCGATGTGCAGACAAGATGCGGCCGGGCGCGCAGCCGGCGCAGCATGACCTGCGCTTCGGCGGCATCAGCGGGTTTGCCCAGCAGCGCGCCGTCATGCGCCACGCCCATCGTGTCCGCCGCCAGAATCACCACCGTGTCGGCGGCCAGCACCGCCGCTGGGGTGTCCAGCATCCTGACAACCGCTGCCGCTTTTTCGCAGCTCAAACGCTGCACATAATCCAGCGGCGCTTCGCTCGGATGCAGGCTTTCGTCGATCTCTGGCTTAATGATAGTGAACGTCAAGCCGAGCGCCGTGAGCAGTTCGCGGCGGCGCGGTGAACTGGAGGCCAGAATCAGATTCATAAATGTGAGTCCATAAGCGCGCTTATAGTATGGTCTTCAGGCCGGCAGCTTGTGCTTCGTGCATCGCGGCACGCACGGCTGATATGCCCTATCTGGTCTCACAAAGGTACATCAGTCACTGAACGTGCGGTCCGCTCATGACACCAGCAACAGCCTTTTGCAACCAAGCTGATCTGTCTATAATTGTACTGAAGACCGCTTGACCCGCCAAACAGGGGTCATTGCAGGCTGAAGCCAAAAAGCGCTGCCCGCCACTGCCGCTCCAGCGGTGTGGCTTTCTGGCGAGCTAAAGCCCAATGTTGAGACATGCGCATGAAAACACTCTTTCTCAGTTCGTTGATCCTGATCGCGCTGGCGGCCTGCACCGGCACGAATAGTGAGCAGGCGGCGGGTGTGGCGACGGCGACATTAGCGCCGATCGTCAGCATGACGCCGCGCTTTACGGCCACGCCGGAAATCACGCGCACGCCGCCGCCGACGTTTACGTACACCCCATCGATCACGCCTATACCGCCGACACCCAGCAACACGCCCACGCCGACCATGACGCCTGTTGTGACGGGCATTGTGGCCTCGTTACAGCGCGTGAACGTGCGCAGCGGCCCCGGCGAAACCTTCGACGCCTTCACGGCGCTGGATCCCGGCACAGGCGTGACGGTGATCGGCACCAATGATGACGGCAGTTGGTATCTGATCGAAATGGAAAATGGCGATCAGGGCTGGATTTCCGCGCGACTGCTGCGCGTCGAAGAGCCACCTACGCCCTTCCCGACTGCCACCGCCACCCCGAATCTGACGGCGCTGTTTTTGGGCACGCCGCTGCCCACTGCGCTGATCGGCGGCGGCACAATCACGCCCACGCCGCCGCGTTCAGCCGTGACGGCCACGCCCGCTACCCCGCAGCCGCCGGGCACAGAAACACAGCCCGCCCCGACCAATACGGCCGCTCTGCCTGTGATTAACATCGACGCCATCAACCAGACAGCAACGGCGCTGGTGACTAACATTGTGCGTCCGACGATCTCAGGACAAGAGGTGACAGCCACGTTCACACCGTTTGTCGCGGCAGGCGTGACCGCTCCGGCGGGAACACCGCCCGCTTCCGGCGGCAGCGGCCCGCGTGTGCAGCGCGGCGTGGATGTGCTGGCGTACTGCATCGAATTTGGCGTGCAGCCGCCCAGCAACCTGCTGGCCGGTTCATCGATGGAGGTCTTCTGGGGCTGGTACGCAACCTCGCCGGCGCTGCTGCAAGACCATCTCGATCATGTGATTTACGAGGTGCGCGTTAACGGCACGCTGCTGCAAAACTGGCGCAGTTACGTTACGCCCGCCCGCCAGGAAGACGACGGCTACTATCACATCTACTGGTTCGTGCCGGTTGAACTGCCCAACGCCGGCCAATACGTCATCACCTATCGGGTGACCTGGGACACACAGATCACCGATGGTATCGACAGCTTCGGGCCGGGCAGCAACAACCCGGTGCAAACCGGAAGCTGCACGGTGAACGTGCGCTAAAAGAGCATGTTCCCGCGCGCCCGCAGCGCCGCGATCACTTGGCGGTCGGCTTTGCCAAAACTATAGTGCGCTAAATCGGCCTCACGCACCCATGCCCAATCGTGAACGCCGATTTTTTGTGGTTCGCCGCCGCGATAGCGGCACTCGAAGGCGTGCAGCGTAATGCGGAAGTGGGTAAAGGCGTGCTTGACAACGACAAATTCCGCGCCGACTTCGACCTCAATCGCCAGTTCTTCGCGCAGTTCGCGGCGCAAACACTGCGCCAGCGTTTCGCCGTCTTCCTGTTTGCCGCCGGGAAACTCCCATAACCCGCCCAACAACCCCTCCAGCGGGCGCTGGGCGATCAACAGCAGGCCAGCAGCGTTACGGATAATGCCCGCCGCCACGTTGTAATGCGGGGTCGGCGCTTTGGCCTTTTTGACCGGGCGCTGTGCCACTGTGCCGCGCGCATGCGCCAGACAATAGACGCGCAGTGGACACTGTGTACACAGGGGGGTGCGCGGCTTGCAGACCAAACGCCCCAATTCCATCAACGCCTGGTTGTAATCACCCGCGCGCGTTTCCGGCAGCCAGGCTGCGGCCTGTGCCCACAACTGTTTTTGCGTCGCGTTTTGCGTCACATCCTCAGGCAGATCAAGGAGGCGGGCAAAAACACGGATCACGTTGCCATCCAGCACGGGCACTTTTTGCCCAAAAGCGATGCTGGCGATAGCGCCAGCGGTGTAACGCCCGATGCCGGGCAGTTGTTGCAAGTCCTCTACAGAAGATGGAAAATTACCCTGCCGGACAATGTGCTGCGCGGCGCGGTGCAGATTGCGCGCGCGGCTGTAATAACCCAGCCCTTCCCACAGCTTAAGCACCGCGCTCAAAGGGGCGGCGGCGAGTTCAGCGACGGTGGGGTAGATTGTCAAAAAACGGCTATAATAGCCTGTGACCGTTTCAACCTGTGTCTGTTGCAGCATGATCTCCGACACCCAGACAGCATAGGGGTCGCGGCTGGCGCGCCAGGGCAGCGCAGCAGCATGGGCATCGTACCAGTGCAGCAGTTCATCGGCAAAGGGGGCTGTCATCAGATGGACTCGTCGCATTCTACGAAAAAGCTGATTGTAGCCGAGCTATAGTCGGGGGGAAATATGCCAGAGTCATTATTACCAATTCTCGCAATTCTTGTTGTGCTTGTGCTGGCGGCGGCGGCCATCTATGGGATCGTACAGCGTGACCGCAAAACCGCGCCACCGCCGCCGCCTGCGCCGACGATTCCCGGCGCGCGGCGCATCACCATCAGCTTTGGCCCCCAACAGAACGCCCCCGGACTCATCATTCCGCTGCACAGCGATGCCGAACAGGTCAAGCAGGCGTTGGGAATCCAGCAAGCGCGCCCCGTAATTTTTATCAGCGGCGGCGCCAGCGGCATGTCTGAGCAGGACATCGAGATGACGCAGCAGATTATCGCCAACGGCATCGCCAAATTCGCCCAGGAAAAGCAGATCGTGGTGATCGACGGCGGCACCGAATCGGGTGTGATGAAGATGATCGGCGACACGCGGCGCAGCGCCGGCTACACCTTCCCGCTGATCGGCGTGACCCCGCTGGGCAAGGTCGATTTTCCCGGCCACACCAACCCCGGCAAAGAGGCGTCGCTGGAAAACGGGCATTCGCATTTTGTGCTGGTGGAAGCCCAGGAATGGGGCGATGAAAGCGAAACGATCGTGCGGCTGACACACGCAATCTGCGCCGGCAAGACGCAAAAAGCGCTCGGTATCCTGATTAACGGCGGCAAAATCGCGCAGCGCGACGTGTATCTGGCAACAGGCAAAGACCTGAATTTGCCCATCTTAGTGCTGGAAGGCAGCGGGCGCTTCGCCGACGAACTCGCCACCGCGCACAAAAGCGGCCAGACCAGCGAAAAGATGCTGAAAGCGATTCTGCGCGGCGATATTCAACTGATTTCGACCAGCGAAGGCCCGCAGGGCATGTACAAACGCCTCGTTGAACACTTTGATCTGTGATCTCTGTGATCTAAGGAAGGATAGCCTTATGCGTCGTGTCTTATTGATCGCGCTGGCGGCGCTGCTGCTGACACTGCCGGCGACGCTAGCTCTGGCGCAGCCACCCCCGCCCGAACCTACACCTGACCCTGCTACCCTGTCGGCACAGGACGCCGCCGCGCGCGCCGAACGCGCCGCACAGGAAGCGCGCGACGCCGCCGAAGAATCCGCGCGTTATGCCGGGGAAGCCAGCAACTTTTTGGGCATTTTCGAGTCGGTGGGCACGGCCATCGGCGTGCTAACCGGCGTTGTGGTGCCCTTGATCGCCGGCGTGGCGGCCTTCGCCGGGCTGCGCGGCCTGAGCGACGCGCGCAATGAATTGAGTGAGGCCAGCGAGAATGTCCAGAAAGAACTGAAAGAGGCGCGCGAACGCTTCGAAAGCGATATGGCGACGCGCCAGGCCGAACTCAACCGCTTACGGCAAGATTTAGAGCAAAGCGCTGCTAATCTGCGCGAAGAACTTCAGGGCAATGTCCAGCTTCAGCGCGAAAGCTCGGCGCGGGCCACGCTGGCGCTGGCGCTGCTGCCGCTGGGGGAACGCCAGTATCGCGCACAGGACTACAAAGGCGCGCTCGATACCTACCAGCGCGCGCTTGATCTGGACAGCGACAATCCGGTCACGCATTACCGCATGGGCTACGTCTATACCCAGAGCGGCCAATTGGAAGAGGCTGTACAGCATTTGACGCGCGCGCTGGAGATCGCGCCGGATTTCGCCCCCGCGCTGGCAGCGTTGGGTTATGTCTACCGCCGCATCGGGGAAAAAATGGCCAAAGGCATTGACCGCGACGAAATGCTGAATAAGGCAGAACAAAAGCTGCTGCAAGCGCTTAAGCTGTCGCCGAAACTGATCGACGACGACGGCGAATCATGGTGGGGTTCGCTCGGCGGGCTGTACCGCCGCCGCGGCCAGCTTGAAGAAGCGATTAACGCCTATAACAACGCCGCCGAAGTCACGCCGCATTCCTCCTATCCTTTCAGCAATCTGGCGCTGCTCTATGTGCAAAAGAACGATCGCGAGTCGATGCTGCGCACGTACAAGCGGGTCGAACGGCTGGCGGCGGGCGAGGTGCAGGCCGAAGTGGACAATTACTGGGCTTACGCCGATTTGATCGTGGCGCGCCTGGCCCTGGGGCGCAGCGTGGATGATATTCTCGACACAGCAATCGGCACCGCGCCCATGGATTCGCCCTATACGCTGGACAGTCTGATCGACACGTTAGGCCGTCTGTCCGCCGTGCTCACCGCCGAGGAACAGGCGCCGGTGAAGCGCGTCATCACCCATATTCGCGAGGTCGCCGCCGAACGCCGCCTACAGACCGAAGCGCAGGCGGCGGCGAATTAGCAGCCCTAGACGTCATACTATGCCCGCGCTTCGGCGCGGACAGCAGCACAGCCCCTAATGCCCTGTCCGTTGTCGCCTGCTTTGTGTTATGATTCGTGAAAATACACACAAATCATAGTTTTGAGGGAGATTACGCCGATGTCTACACCACAATTGGCCGCTCTGCTCGCCGATCTGCGCGGGCGCTACGCCGTGCCGCGCAAAAAAGCCGCCGACGCGCTGGTACAGATCGGCGCCCCGGCTGTCCCCGCGCTGATCGAAACGCTCCAGCACAAAAACCCAGAAGCGCAGGAGGCCGCTGCCGACGCCCTGACGCGCATCGCCACGCCGGAAGCGCTGGCTGCTGTCGAGCTATGGAAAAAGGATTAAGAAAAAACACTGTAAACGATTACAATAAATTTAACGTAAAGGTTGCATCAATAGACTGCGTTGGTCTGTCCAAAGTGTGATACGATGAATCGTAGAGGGAGGCTGTGATTAATTCCATTTTTTGAGGAGGATGGATTATGTATGCGCAAGTCACGCACCTGCGAGTCCCAGAGGGACAAATCGGCCAACTCCGCCTGTTCATCGAAAAAGAGTATCTGCCCAACGTGAGTCTGCGTCCGGGTTTCATCGCTGCCCATCTGCTGGAACAAATTGACGATCTTGACCGTGCCCAGCTTGTGATCTTCTGGGACAGCCAACAGGCGCTGGAAAATGCGCGCCACACCCTGAGTCTGCAAGGCTCGGAGCAGTCGATCGCGGCCCGCCTCCCCGGACTGCGCATCGAACGGCAGGGATATATCGTGCGGGTGACAACGCAGCCGCAAGAAGCCGCGGCTGTCGCGCGCGTCTCGTAATCCTCAGCGTTCGCTTCCCCCGACGCCGGCAGGCTTCCTGTCGGCGTTTTGTTATGAATCACCAGCTCTGGGGATGCAGGCTTGCGCTGCGTGTGGTATGCTATCCGTTATAGATCGACAATCTCAACAAAACTCTATGATCGGACGCAAAATCCACAATCGTTATGAGATCACCGAGCATCTGGGGGACGGGTCTACCGCTACCGTCTATAAGGCGCTCGATACCCGCCTGAGCCGCGAGGTGGCCTTGAAGGTGCTGCTGCCACACGTGCGCGATACAACGCGCAAACGCTTTTTTCAGGAAGCGCAGGCCGCGGCGCAGTTGAACCACCCCAACATCATGGCCATCTACGACATCGGCGAAGACGACGAACAGCCGTATTTGGTGGTCGAATATGTGGATGGCGTGCCCCTGTCATATTACTTGCGCTCCACGCCGGAAGTAATTGTCGATCTCGGCCAACAGATCGCCCTGGCGCTGCAATACGCCCATGATCGGCAGATCATTCACCGCGATATCAAGCCGGCCAATATCAAAGTCACGTCCGAAGGCCGGGTGAAGATCATGGATCTGGGGCTGGCGCTGCCGCGCGAAGCCAAGCGCGTGACGGCGCACGGCATGGTGATCGGCACGCCGGCGTATTTGTCGCCCGAACAGGCACAGGGTTTGCCGCTCGATCACCGCACGGATATTTATTCGCTGGGTATCGTGCTGTACGAACTGGCGACCGGCCAACTGCCGTTTAACGCCGACGATATTTCGGCGCTGCTGCTGCAACAGGTCAAACAGCCGCCGCCGCCGCCGCGTTTGATTGTGCCCGAACTGCCGATAGTGCTGGAAAGCGCGATCCTGAGGGCGCTGGAGAAAAACCCTGTACGCCGTTTCCAGAGCTGCAAGGCACTGGCAACCGCGCTTTCAGTGGTGATCGCGCCGGCCAAAGACGACGACGATAAAGTCAAGCTCGAACCACCCAGCGCCGCCCTCGACTCGCTGACACTACAATCTGACCGCACACCACCGCCGGTGCGCGCCGCGCGTCCGGCGCTGCGCATCATTCTGGCGGACGACCATACGATTCTGCGCAAAACGCTGGCGAGTTTTCTGGAAACGCGCGACGATTTTGTCGTCGTGGCCGAAGCCGCCGACGGCGAGGCGGCGCTGCAACAAACGCTCTCGATCCTGCCGGATGTGCTGGTGCTCGATTTGAATATGCCGCTTAAAACCGGGCTGGAAGTCGTTCCGGTAGTGCGCGCCAAAGCCCCCAGCGTCAAAGTGCTGATCCTCACCGGGCGCGACGAAGACGCCTACATCGTGCGGGCGCTGCGTGCCGGCGCCCACGGTTACATGCTCAAATCCGCCGACGAAAGCGAATTCGTAGACGGTATCCTCAAAGTCACGCAGGGGCAGCTTGTGCTGGGGCGCGGCGTGGCCGAACGCATTGTCAGCGGACTGCTGACCGATGGCACGCGCGACAAACTGGACGACAACGAGCGCAAAGTGCTGCTGTGTGTGGCGGCAGGCTACGAAACTGAAGCGATCGCGCGTTATATGCGGCTTTCGACGCCTGTGGCGATTGAAACACTGGCGCGGGCGATGGACAAACTGGGCGCCAAAGACCGGCACGCGGCGGCGCTGCTGGCGCTGCGCGCCGGGCACATTCTGCTGGAAGAAATGCAATCGCTGCCGCCCGCCGAGGCAATTTAGCAGCGCCGCCAGGCGCAGCAGGGGACTTCGCTCCCCTGTTCGCTTTTTTCGCCGGGCTTCAGGTGTTCAGCTCGCGCGCAGCGCTTCCAGATAATCCTGAAATTGCGTCAGATCGTCGAGTGCCAGCAGCGCCCGCTCCCAGAGATCGTCCCCGCTGGAAAGCTGGGTGATTTGCGGGTTGGGGCGCTCGATCTGGTCGAAGATTGCGCGCAGATTTTGCAGGCGGGGGATGTGCGCCAGCCGCATACGGTGAAAATGAGAGAGCGCGCGGGTGATGTCACGTTCGCCTTGCACCATACGTCCGTTCTGCGCGGGGTCATAATAGTGCTGGCTGCGCCAGTGGCGATGCTCGTCAGTAAGCGCGGTGATCTCGTCGAGCGCATAGTGTGTCGCCCGCGCCGAATCGGATTCTGCCCACCACTGGCGCAGCAGTTCGCGCAGCAGCCCGCAGCTTGTCTGCGCTTGCGCCAGTCGTTTGCGATACTCGTTATTGACATACCACAGCATTCCAGCAGCGTTCGCCATAGCTTGCTTCCCAGTTGATCGCTTTCAAGTATTATAACGCAAATTTTTCTGACTCGTTTCTTTTTCGTTGCAAATAGAATTTTTGTGCTATTCTTATCGCTAAAAAGCGAAAACTATGCTATGCTTTAGGGGGGATGTAAGTTGTCAAAAACCCCCTGTTCTGTCGGTTGAGTAACAGGATTCTAAGCTATGGGTCGCTTTGGTGAGGACGAATATCCGCGCGACGATGATGACGACCGTTATCGCGATGTCGATGACGACGAAGAAGCGGACGAAGACGACGATGACGATGCAGGGTCACGTCTAGACCGTTCACGCTTCAGCCCCTACACCAGCAGCGGCTCTGGCAGTGGGTCGGGTGGCTTGCGTTCCGGTCTGCCCGGTTCGAGCGCCGCTTCCAGCGCTTATGGCAGCCGTTTTGGCAGTGGCAGCGAAGCAGGTTCTGGGGGAAGCGGCTCTGGCAGCGGCCTGCGCCCGTCATCGCCCGGCGGCCCCCAGAGTCCCAGCAGTCCCGGTTCGCGTTTTAGCCCCTCTGGCGGCAGTGGGTCATCGTCGGGCGGCGGTTTGTCATCGCGTTTACCCGGCAGTGTCGGCCCAAACCGCGATACAGGCGAACAGCCCGCCGCGCCGCGCTACAATCCTTCCAGCGGCAGCGGATCGTCATCGGGCGGCGGTTTGTCATCGCGTTTACCCGGCAGTGTCGGCCCAAACCGCGATACAGGCGAACAGCCCGCCGTGCCACGCTACAATCCTTCCAGCGGCGGCGGCGCGCCCGGCGCGCGTCCGTCTGCGCCCGGCAGCCCGATACGCAGCCCAGATGCGCCCGGTTCGTCTTCCGGCTCGTCCATTAGCCGCGGCGACCTCAGCGCGCGCTATCCCGGCAGCGGCGGACTGAGCGGTTCGCTGCGCAGCCCGGCGGAAACATCCGGCAGGCCTGAAGAACGCAAACCCGGCGCTGACCCTAAAAAGCCCACCGACGAGAAAAAAGATGCTCCGGCGCAGAGCGGTTTTGGCGCGCGCTTGAGCGGTGTCGCCGGTGGTCTGCGCGGCGGCGAAGAAAAAAAAGACGATAAAAAAGACAAAGACACCAAAAAACCCGACGCGAAAAAGGACGAAGGCGGTGGCGGCATCGGCGCGCGTTTGGGCGGGCTGACCAGCGGCCTTGCCTCGCGCTTTGGCGGCGGCAAGACCGAAGAAAAAAAAGACGATCCGAAAAGACCCGGCGCGAAAAAGGACGACGGCGGTGGCGGCATCGGCGCGCGTTTGAGCGGGCTGACCAGCGGCATCGCCTCACGCTTTGGCGGCGGCAAGACCGAAGAAAAAAAAGACGATCCGAAAAGACCCGGCGACAGCGGCGCGCGTCCCGGCTCATCGCCGATGTCCCCCGGCGCGGGGAGCAGCGGCTACGGCGGCGCATCGCGCTACGGCGCATCCGGCGGCCCCGGCGGGACAACCTCATCATCGCCCAGCGGTGTGCGTCCCTCGTCACCCAGCAATCCCTTGCCCTCGGCGGGCGCTTCCAGGCAGTCGCCGTTCGGCCAGCGCGCGACAGGCACACAGACTACAAGCGGCGCGGCCAGCAGCGCAAAACCCGCCGCTAAACCGGCTCCTGGCGGGCTGGGGGCGCGTTTCGCCGCCTTGACGCAAAGTCTCCCACTGTTCGGCAGAAAAGACGCCAAAGCCAGCAAAAAACCGCGCGCCGCTAAAGTGCCGGAAGTCAGAAAAAGCGAGGGGATGAGCCTCGACACCAAGCTCGATATTCTGGGTGTGGTGTGTGTGTTTGCTTCGCTGATCGTGTTCTTCAGCGCCCTTTCGACCAATCAGGGTGCGATCACCGGGCAGCTTAACCTGTGGCTGGGGCGTATGTTGGGCTGGGGCGCGCTGGCCGTGCCTGTCGGCCTGTTGGTGGTTGGCCTGTGGTTGATTATGCGACATTTCGGCGATCAAGCGCCGGTCATCGAACCGCTGCGTGTGATCGGCGTGGTGATGATTTACGTCGGCCTGCTGGTTGCTTTTCAGTTTATCGAATCGCTGAACTACACCGGTGATCGCGCGGTGCAAACGCTGAACGATCTGCGCATGCAGGTGCAGGTGTCGTATGAGGCCTATCGTGCCGGCGGTGGGTGGCTTGGCGGGCAGCTTTATTATTTCCTCGTCAGCAATATCACCGAAGTCGGCGCGTTTTTCACTGTGTTAGGCTGGATGTTCATTGGCTTCATGCTGTTCGCCGATCTGAGCGCATCAGAAGTCGCCATCGTGATTATCAGCCTGTGGCGCAGCTTCAACGACTCGCTGAAACGGCAGCGCCAGCGCCGCAGCGCACGCATCGCGGAATTACAGACACAGCGGGCTGCGCAGCAAGCGGCGCTCGCCGCACAGCAGGCCGCCGCGCCACAAATCGCCGTGTCCCGGCCCGCGCCTTCTGAGCTGCCAGCGGCAGCGCCCGCAGGGGCACTGCCCGCGCCTGCTGCGACGTCTGTCGCTATGAACGTGCCGACGACGCCCGCCGAAGAACGCAGTATTCCGATGCGTTTGGGTGGCCGCAGCGAAATGTTGAAGGTCGAAGGCGCACAGCCCCCGCGTCCGCCCGGTGTGGCGGGGACGCCCAGCCCGGCGATCCCTGCCGCGACAGCCAGCATCACGCCAGAGAAAAAAGAAGAAGAAGCGCCCAGTGGCGGTGTGGGCGCGCGTTTGCGCGGCATGTTGGGCGGCAAGAGCAGCACAGAAACGCCCGCCGCGCCGCCTGTCACATCCGCGCCGGGCGAAAAAGCTGCCGCCGCTGCGACCAGCTTGAGCAGCCGTTTGTTTGGCCGCTCAGAATCCAAGCCCGCTGAAGCCAGCACGCCTGCCGCCAGCACCCAGCAGGCCGCCGGCAGTCTCGCCAGCCGTCTGTTCAACCGTCCCGGCGCGGAAAAACCAGCGTCGGGCGGCGCCGCGCCTGCATCGCCCACGTCATCCGTGACAGCCCCGCGTCCCGCTGCGCCCCCACTGCCGACGACACCGCCGGCGGCAGCCAAACCCGGCGAAGAACCCTCTGCGCGGCGGGGTGAGCTGCTGCGTCCCGGCGCGCCGGAACGCTCGGCAGCGGCAGCCGCGCCCAGCCCGTTCAGCCGGCCTGCTGCCGCGCCGCTTTCGCCGCTGCCGCGTCCGTTTGACGAAGATGACGAAACAGACGAAGAAGAGCCGGCCCTGGATTTATCGCCGGCGCGCCCCAAGGGGCTTGGCCCCGCGCCGCGCCCCGCCAGCCCGCTTTCGCCGTCAGCCACAACGCCTGCCGGCGAAAACGAGGCGCAAAAAGCCGCGCCGCCCGTCGCGCCGCCCGCGGGCAGCAGTCTATCGGAACGCATGGAACGCCTGAACGCGCTGCGCTCTGGCACGGCCACGCCGCCTGCGGCCACGACTACCCCGCTGGCCGGCACAAAACCAGGCGAAAGCGAGAAGTCTGCCCAAACTCCCGCCAAACCGGGCGAAACACCCGCCGCAGGGATGGGGGCGCGTGTGCGGCCTTTCAGCTTTGGCGAACACAGCGATAAGCCGGCGGCGACTGTCAGCGCCAGCGTGGTCGGCGGCGGGGCAAAAGAAGCTGAGGACAAAAAACCAGGCGCTTTCGCGCCTGCCGGCCCGGCGGTCGCCGCCGCCCCTAAAATCAGCATTCCCACCGGGCACCCGGATACCCCGCCCGCGCCTGCGCCCGCCGCGCCCACTTCGATTTTTGGGGCGCAAACGGTGCGCAAGCCCAAACGCGAGTGGAAACTGCCGAATTTCCAAACCCTGCTCGCCAGCGGTTCTGACCAGGATTTCGACCGTGAATTTTTGTCGCAGCGCGCGCGCATCATCGAAGAAACACTGCAAAGCTTCGGCGCGCCCGGTAAAGTGGTGGAGATCAACACCGGCCCGGTGATTACGCAGTTCGGCGTCGAGCCGGATTATCTGATGTCGCGTTCTGGCAAAAAGAACCGCATCAAAGTAAGTGCGATCGCTGCGCTGGACAAAGACCTGCAACTGGCGCTGGGCGCGAAATCGATCCGCATCGAAGCCCCGGTGCCGGGCAAAGGCTTCGTCGGTGTGGAAGTGCCGAACGAAGAAGCGGCGCTGGTCAGCCTGCGCGATGTGATGGACTCGGACGAGTTTAAGAAAATCGACTCGCCGCTGACGATCGCGCTGGGCCAGAGTGTGGACGGCACCCCTGTGGCGGCGAATCTCGACTCAATGCCGCATCTGTTGATCGCCGGCACGACGGGTTCCGGTAAATCGGTGTGCGTCAACGCCATCATCAGCAGTCTGGTGCTGCGCAACAGCCCGGAACACCTGAAGTTCATCATGGTAGACCCCAAGCGCGTCGAACTCACGGGTTACAACGGCATCCCGCATCTGATCGCGCCAGTGGTGGTGGAACTGGAACGCATCGTCGGTGTGCTCAAGTGGGTCACGCGCGAAATGGACGAGCGCTACAAACGCTTCAGCCAGGCCGGCGCGCGCAATATCGAAGACTTCAACCAGCATCTGGCCCCCGACGCCGAGTTCATGCCCTACATCATCGTCATCATCGACGAATTGGCCGACCTGATGATGCTGGCGCCGGACGAAACCGAGCGCGTCATCACCCGTATCGCGGCGCTGGCACGCGCCACCGGTATCCATCTGGTGATCGCTACGCAGCGCCCATCGGTGGATGTCGTGACCGGTTTGATTAAAGCCAACTTCCCGGCGCGTATCGCCTTCGCTGTCGCCAGCAGCGTAGACAGCCGCGTGATCCTCGACCAGCCGGGCGCTGAACGCCTGCTGGGACGCGGCGATATGCTCTATATGAGCGGCGATTCGCCCGCGCCCGTGCGCTTGCAGGGCGTGTACGTCTCCGACATCGAAATCGGCAACATCGTGCGCTACTGGAAACAGCAGACCGACGAGGCCGGGCCGATGTCTGTGCCGCAGTTGGTGCTGGATAAGACGCTCGCCAGCGACCCGGCATCACCGCCGCGTTCGGCCAGCGCGCCCGCACAGCCGCCGCGTGTCGCCCCCCCGATGCAGCAGGCCTTCTGGGATCGTGATCGCGGCGCGGCCAGAGAAGACGAAGATGAAGATGGCTATGACGACGAGATCGAAGACGCCGACGGCGACGGCGAGGACGACATGTACGAAGAAGCTGTCGATCTCGTGCGCAAGCTGAACAAGGCATCGGTATCGCTCTTGCAGCGGCGGCTGCGCATCGGTTATACGCGCGCTGCCCGCTTGATCGACCTGATGGAGGAACGCGGCGTGGTCGGCCCGGCGGAAAGCGGCAGCAAGCCGCGCGACGTGCTGCCCTCCAAAGATTAATCATGCATATCCAGCCTCAGCATGCCTGGAATATCCGGCCAGAGGAGGCCATCGCGCTGCAAAAACAAATGGCCAGTGCGGCGGTCTACGATCTACCGCTGGACATGAAGCGTGTCAAACTGGTCGCGGGCGTTGATGTCAGCGTCCAATCGGACGACGGACAGGCCATGTCTCAGGGCGCGGTGGTGGTGTTGAATTTCCCCGATCTACAGCTTGTGGAAGTGGCGCGCGCGCGGATGCCGACGCCATTTCCCTACATTCCTGGCCTGCTGAGCTTCCGCGAAGGCCCCGTTCTGGAGCAGGCCTTCGCGCAGTTGCGGCATGAGCCGGATGTGTTCATTTTCGACGGCATGGGACGCGCGCATCCGCGCCGTATCGGAATCGCCACCCATATGGGGCTGTGGCTGCAAAAACCGACGATTGGCTGCGGCAAAACGCTCTTGGTCGGCGCTTACAGCGAGCCAGCACATGATAAAGGCAGCGCCGCCGATCTGGTAGATCGCGGTGAAGTGATCGGCAAGATTGTGCGCACGCGGGCAGGCGTCAAACCCGTTTACATTTCGCCCGGCCATCTGATCGACTTACAAAGCGCGGTGGAACTGGTGCTGCGCTGCACCACGCGCTACCGCCTGCCGGAACCGATTCGCCACGCCCATAACGCAGCGAGCAGCGCCTGAATTACGGGTTGCGCACCTGAATGATGCGCCCGTTGACGTTCACTGTGCCGTTGACGCCGCCAGAGAGAGTCCAATCGTTTTGCGTCACCAGATTCATCCAGAAATCCCCGCGCACTTTCAGCCCCGGCAGATTGTTCTTATCGGCAAAGCGATACATAAAATCGCGGCGCTGTTTGGCCGTTTCGCTGATAAGCTGTTGTTCGGTCAGGCCATTTTCGCCGATGCGACTGCGCGGCTGCACGTTGAGCGCCGTTTCGGCATTGCCCAGATGCGGATGACGCAGACCATGATTGATCGCCATATCGAACAGCAGCGCCAGGCTGAGCGGCAGTTGAAGGCCGCGCGGGTTAGCGCTCAGGTCGAGCATCTGCTGCCAGTAGCCGACGCGCGCCGCTTCATCCTGCGCGTCCTGCATGGCTTGTTCCGCCGCTGCCAGCAGCAGCAGTTCTTTAAGACGGCTGTCATTTTGCAGGCTGGCATCTTTGGCGATCAGGCGCTGCTGATAGCTGGCGCGCAGGTCTTCGGCAACTTTTGAGACCGAGGCGTTGAGATACATATTAACGACGTTCGCCAGACTGCCGCCCGCCAGCGTGAACTGAAAGCGGCCATAGCTGATGATGCCGCTGTCATAATTCTGATAGGCGGCGTAGCCATGGCCTTCAAAGGCGGCGGTGATGGCAAAAGCGGCGCGGCGCACGCGCGTTTCATCGTTCACCGCGGGCATGGCGACGCTGGCGGACGGACTGCTGGGGATGGTCGCAGCCATCACAGCAGGGGCGGCAGATGGCGCGTCGGCGCTGCTTTCAGCCTGTACGAACTGCGCCGAGACAAAGCCTTCCACGCCCGCCGCTGTGCGCACCTTAATCCAGGCGTCGGGTTGTGCGAGTTTGGCGCGCGCTTCGGCTTCGCTGTCGAGCGCTTCGAGAACATCGGCGCTGTTGACCTGTGCCAGCGGTACGCCGTTCACCGGTGTCTGACGCACGCGCAAGCCATCGCGCGTGGGTTTGAGACGCAAATGAGCCATACCTGCTCCTGATGATTGATATAAGATGGCTTCAGTATAGCGCATGTGAATCTCTGGGCGACATTGAGAACTGCGAAAACAGCTACCGCCGTCTCAGATATAGACCACGCCGCCGCGCGCTTCAAGGTCAGGAATCCACGCGGGCGGCTTTTCCAGGTCATGCAGCCAGCGCAGATCAAGTTTTTCCAGCGCGGGCAGCGCCATCATCGCATCCGGGAGCGTGCGCAGCGAATGCATCCGCTTGAAGATTGGTTGTGTTAGACTAGAATCATCGCGCAGATGGATTGCGCGATTGTCGCAGCTTACCATCACTGGGGGAGAGAACATGTCCATTTTTGTGATTTCTGTGTCGCAAGACATGGCCGGGCGTGCCGAACAGCTCTACGCGATTCTGGCGGATTACCGCGTCGGCCATCCGGCGATTGTGCCCAAACAGTATTTCCGCGATCTCAAAATCGAAGATGGCGGCACAGGCGCCGGCACGGTGTTCCGGCTGGAACTGCTGGTCATGGGCCAGACGTTTAAGTACCACCAGCGCGTCAGCGAGCCGCAGCCGGGGCGCGTGCTGAAGGAAACCGACATCGACACCGGGCTTTCGACCACTTTTACGGTTGAACCGCTCGGCGACGGCACACAGTCGCGCGTGACGATCAGCACGGAATTCAAAGGCGGCGACGGTATCGGCGGGGCGATTCAGAAGTTCCTCACGCGCCTGCTGACGACGCGCATGTACAACGAGGAGCTGCGCAATCTGGCGGCCTACGCGCAGAAAAACTGAGCGCTGGTCTCGTGAAAACAAAAAGAGGCCGGGAGCGATCCCCCGACCTCTTTTTTCTGGCGCTAAATATCCAGATTGCGCACCGTGCGCGCGTGCGTCTGGATAAAGCGGCGGCGCGGCGGGACACTGCTGCCCATCAGCATATCGAAGACGCGATCGGCCTCGGCGGCATCGTCAATCGTGACTTGCAGCAGCGTGCGGTGCGCCGGATCCATGGTCGTGACCCACAGTTGTTCGGGGTTCATTTCGCCCAGACCCTTATAGCGCTGCACGCCGACCTTATCGGGATGGTCGAAGCGTTTGAGCGCTTTGGCCAGCAAATCCTGCTCGGTCAAGCCAGCTTCGGCATAAACATATTGCAGGTTCTTGCCGCTCTTGAGCAGGAAAATCGGCGGCTGCGCGATATAAAGATGCCCTTCCTGGATAAGCGGCGTCATGTGACGATAGAAGAAGGTGAGCAGCAGTGTGCGGATATGGGCGCCATCAACGTCCGCGTCGGTGTTGTGCGCGCACAGGCCGCCCACGCCGCAGATGAAATTTTCGTCCTCTTCCACCGAAAAATCGTAAACATACTCGCCCACGGGCGCGATCTCCCGCGCTGTCAGCACTTCCAGCCCGACCAGATCATCGCTGATCGTCACACAATCCAGTGCCTTGCGCTTTTCGGAACGCACGTAGGCATCGATATGCGGGGCGTGGGCGTGGCGCTGCCAGATCGGGCGGCACAGATCCAGCTGCTGCTTGCCGCCAATGGTGATGACGTAATAGGGATGCCGTGTCTGGATCGCGGGATCAGAAGCTCTGCCGGGCTGACGTTCACCATGCGAAGCCAACAGACCAAGCTGGCCGAGCAGATAAAGCAGTCCGTCTTTCAGCGCAGGCGAATTGGTTGTCATGGCGAGATGCGCGCCAGCGCTAGTGCCATCCCCCAGAAAATAGCCCTCCAGAAATGCGTATTGAAGCGTTTCGGGCAGACTGAGCACGATGTCCGGCAGGCGCTTTTCGTGCGCTTTGCCGTCCAGCCCCCATGCACGCAGCAAACGCGCCGCCAGCACACTGTGGAAATACAGCTTGATGCCCAGGCTGTCCGGGTCATGATAGCAGCGCGGCGTTTCGCCGAAAACGGCTTCAATCGCGCGGCTCAGTTCCTCGATAAAGCGTTCGTCCTTTTGACCGAGATCCAGGCTGACCTGATGGGCGCTCAGTGTGCCTTCGGCCACGAACCAGCCGAGAAACCATAACAGATCGCGGCTGATGGGCAGATAGCGTCCGAACGCTTTGTCGCCATGCGCGCGCGGCACGATTTCCACCTGCGCATCAAGTTGGGCTAATTCGTTCTCACTGAAGTGCGTGAAAGGCTTATACGCGCCGATCTCGCGCCAGCGAGCGTTGCGGCTGTCCTCATACGGAGTCAGCAGGTCTTCCATTTTGGAGAGCGCAAGCGTGTAATCTACCTGTTCATCCCAGCCGATAGCCTTCAGGTAACGCTCGAACGTCGGCAGAATGGGGCGATGCACGCCGCGCTCATAGTGGCTGATGGTGATCGGCTGTTTGACGCCGATGGCCTCCGCGACCTGCTTTTGCGATAAGCCGCGTGCCTGACGGTGAGCTGCAAGCGCCGACCACGTTTCGGGCATCACGCGGACATGCGCTTCACTCCACAAATCAAGGCGGCTAACTTTGTCCAGGACACGCTGGCGGGCAATCTTTTCGACCGCAGCTCCACGCAAATACAGGGCATCCATCAGTTTGGCCTGTGCGAAGGTTTGCAGCAGATCAACGTGTGTCGGACTGGCTTCGGGGCGTGGCAGCCGGCGGCTGGCAACCAGCAGATCGCCGGGACGAATTTCGTTCCCTTTTTTCAGCACCAGTTTGCCGTCATCATACACGAAAACACTATGCGACGAAGTGACTTTGACCGCGCGATTATAGCGCGTGGTCACCTTGTACATCGCTTCTTCGTGGCGGTGACGAATCACGGCCTTAAGGGAGCGGAAGCGTGTATTGTGCCGTCGCAGATCGAAGGACACCACCTGATACTGCGCGCTGTCGCGGCGGCCTTCGAGACAGTCATCGATAAATGTGCCAATGTGAACGAGTTCGATCTGGCCGTGATTGTCCATGACGAGCGTCGGCTCATCACCGGCGACACTCATGCAAATCACACGCCCATAGCGCAGCCGGCTCAGGTCGAAATCCTCGGCGATGCCGGTGCCGAGCGCCGAAATGAGCGCTTTGATTTCGTTGTTGTCGAGAATTTTATCGAGGCGCGCGCGTTCAGTGTTGAGAATCTTGCCACGCAGCGGCAGAATCGCCTGGAAATGGCGATCACGTGCCTGTTTTGCGCTTCCCCCCGCCGAATCGCCCTCAACAATATAAATTTCCGCGTTTTCGCCGTGCTGCGAGCAGTCGGCCAGTTTGCCGGGCAGCGTGCTGCTCTCCAGCAGGCTGGGGCCGCTGCGCACGAGATCGCGCGCTTTACGCGCCGCTTCACGCGCGCGCATGCTCGTCATGCATTTTTCGACAATGCGCCGCGCTTCGCGCGGGTTCAGTTCCATAAACTCGTTGAGCGCTTCGGAAACGACTTGCGAGACCGCGCCCTGCACTTCGGGATTAATCAGCTTGACTTTGGTCTGGCTCTCGAACGATGGGTGCGGATGCTTGATGCTGACGATGGCGGTGATGCCTTCCAGCGTATCGCTGCCGGAAAAATTCTGGTCTTTTTCCTTCAGTATCCCCGCTTTGCGTGCGTAGCGGTTGATGACGCTGGTGATGGCCGAACGCAGCCCGGTGAGGTGCATCCCGCCGTCGGGGGTATTGATGGTGTTGGCGAAGGCCAGCTCGGTGACGGTAGCCGTGTCGGTGTACTGGAAGGCGATTTCGACGCCGATAGAATAGGGGTCTTTGCCTTCGGCTGGCGCGGCCTGCACATCACGTTCAATGTAGATCGGCGTGTGCAGCGGCTGGCGGTTGCGGTTCAAATAACGCACGAAAGAATGCAGCCCGCCTTCAAAATAGAAGGTGATTTCACGCGGGAAGTCGTCGCCGCGTTCGTCGCGCAGCGTGATAGCGACCTTGCGCGTCACAAAGGCCATTTCGCGGAAGCGCTGCGCCAGCGTGGAATAGCTGAACTCGTTGTATTCCAGCACCGTGAAATCGGGCACGAACGAGATGCGCGTGCCGGTAGATTCGTTCGCGTTCATTTCCCGCACGCGCAGCACTTCAGTCACAGGCGTGCCTGCTTGATAGGTCTGCGACCACAGGTAGCCATCGCGCCAGACTTCGGCGTGCAATTCCGCCGAAAGCGCGTTGACCGCCGACGCGCCGACACCGTGCAAACCGCCGCTGACCTTGTAGGCGCTGTTGTTGAACTTGCCGCCCGCGCCGATTTCGGTGAGCACCAGTTGCAGGGTAGAAACGCCCTCCTCCTTGTGAACGCCAACAGGGATGCCGCTGCCGTTGTCCATCACCGAGACACGATTGCCATCGTACAGCGTGACCCAGATGTGATCGCAGCGGCCTGCCAGCGCTTCGTCTACGGAGTTATCGACAATTTCGTAAATCAGATGATGCAGCGCGCGCGCGTCTGTGCCGCCGACATACATGCCGGGGCGCAGGCGGACATGTTCCATCGGCTTAAGGCGCTGAATGCTTTCTTCTGTATAGGCGGGAGAGCCGTTTCTGTTTACCAATTTACGCTCCTTAGACTGTCATTGTGGGTAGGCCCGCTGCCCAACTCAACACAAGGCCAGCGCAGCGATGTGCGCTGGCGGGGGGGGCTATGTGTGCAGTTAAGGTTTCAGGGCTGATGTGCAAAAATGACGTTCAATTTAGTCATTTGCTCTTCATTAGTATACCATATCGCTGGAAGCGGGGCAACGTGGAATCGAAGCGACGCGGAGAGAAAAGGCAAGGCGCGTGGGGTTATGGGCGCAGCACCTGAATGTTACGCAGCACCAGCAGAACGCCGGTCTTTTCGGCATCGGTCAGAATCTGCCCCCAGGCGGGCATCCCGGTGTTGGCAATGCCCAGATTGATGATAGTCAACAACTGCTCCTCTGGGCGCGTGCTGATGTCTGCTGTGTCCAGGTCAGGCACTCCAGGCGCGCCTTCACCGTAAGCTCCATGGCAAACCGCGCAGTAGGTGGCAAAGACTTGCAACCCGGCGTCAAGCGGCGTTAGAGTGGCATTGGCGGCGCGTTCCAGGGCGCGGGTAGCAGCTTCGCTGTATTCGACCGTGAAGCGCGCGCTTACGGGCGCGCTCAAGGCAATCGGGCCAAAGTACTTGACCTGGCATTCGCTGACCTGAATTTGAATGATAGCTCTGCTGTCGCTGACAAATACCCCCTGGATCGCTTCAGTGCCGGGTATCAGCGTATCAAACACTACAGTGCAGCCGTTGCGCGCGATCAGATCCACCGCGTTCGGCGGGACATCGAGCGGAAAAAGCGAAAGCTGGCCGCTGATCGCGCCATCGGCAGCCACGTCTAAGATGAGCTGCATAGGCGGCAGCGGGATGGTCGCCAGGGTTTCAATCTCAGTGTGAAGCCAGCGCCCACTGTAGGGGGTATAGGTCGCAAAAACCGCTGGCAGCACCAAACGCCGCTCAAGCTGCGCGCTCACCATGAGCGCAACAAGCAGGCTCACGCCAAGCATCAGCAGACTCGCTTGTAACCAGCCGTTGGAGCGTTTGTCATGCATAGCCGCAGACCTCGCTTACTCAGGGGATGAGGCGGGGGACTGCCCACCGGCCAAAGACCAGCGGGCAGCCGAAAAGTCAGTACAGTTTAGCGATCCAGTTCACGGATAGCCGCTTCAATGTCGGCATCCGTCGCGGTGCCGAGTTCAATCCATTCGATCTGGAAGTAATGTTCCGCGCCCGTGCCGCCCATCTGTGTCACGCGGCCCGCGTACAGCGTCGCGGTCGAAAGATCGCCCGCTTCGGCAGCGACCGAGCGGAACAGCATAACGTTACCGCCATCATCGCCGTGATAGACCGTGACCTCGTCACCAGCAACCCAGGCGTTTTCGTGGCTGAAGCGGCCCAGCGCATAGCGCTTGGTCACACGGTCACCAACCCCATCTGGCGCCAGTTCAACCAGCCAACCATAATCATACGGGTTAGCATCCCAGCCCAGATAATCGCTCATGCCCACCACATTGTTGAAATCGCTAGCGATCGGTTCGTATTCTTCGGAGGTAATGCCGGTGTTCCAGGGTGTGACGCTCGAACCGCAGTTAGTCCAGGTGCCGTTCACACTGGAGAAATCGACCATCTGGCCATCCAGAACTTCATAGGCGCCGTCGGTCTGGCGCAGGTAAATACGGCCAACAGCACCAGCAATGCTTTCGTAATTAATGTACAGCCAACCCTCGCTGCCATCACCCACGGGCAGCCACATCAAACCATCGGGGTCGTTGCTAACTCCCTGAAGCGAGCCATCAGGACGATAAATGCCGCCGAAGACTTCGCCGCTAAAGCTGGCCGGGATCGGGTCGCCGGAGCGCGCGATCACCTGCACGCTGCCCGCCGCCACGCCCAGCGTGAGCTGCGCATCGCCTTCCGGCACAGCAATCGGCTCAAAATCATCGGTATTGGCGTTGAAGCCATTGATCGCCACCACAGTACCCGCATTGAACGGATACACGTTGGTCGCGCGGGGGTGCTGGTTGCTAAAGAACAGCGTGCCGTTGCTGGCGATATACGCGCCGGTCACTTCCGCGCCGCGCGGCACATAGCCGAAGCGCTTCAGCGAGCTGTCCGCCGGGTCATAGACCCACAGCATGTTGTTGCGGTGGTTGCCCGTATCTTCTGCAATCCACAGACGGCCACGCGCATCCAGCGCCAGGCCATCGGGGTTGGAAATGTTTTCCACAGCGCAGCGGTTCGGCGCGCCATCGGGGTTATACGGGCCGCCGATAACCAGCGGACGCAGTTCGCTTATGGTGTAATCAGCCGCCAGGTCAGCGTAGTAGACGATACCGCAGCGGTTTTCGTCCACTGAGATTTCGCCTTCGCCGTCGCTCATCGCGCCCGTGATGTCGCTCATCGCCAAGTACAGGCGCATGTTGGCGTTATCAATCACGACCCATTCCATCTTGTTAAATTCGGCGGTCGCTCCTACAGAGGCGCCATAGGCACGGCTTTCGAGGAAGGCCGCAAAAGGATGATCGAGGCCGATCATATTGCCGGTGGCGTCCTGCGCCACAACCGGCGTGAGCGAAACAAGTGCAAAAATACAAATCATCAGGACAAGGAAAGCGGTACGGTGCTGCTTCATGGTTTTATTCCTTCTATCGAGGTTTACGATATGGCGCGTTAATTGAGCGCCAGCATTGACTTTTACTCTGGGGGGTTAAATGCGTTCGCACTTCAATTTAAATTGACATGAAAGCTGCATTAGAGCATGATGTGATTTTCCCCGCACAGCCCTGCGCTTGAAAATCGTGCGCTTCTATGATCTAATAAAATTGCCCAATCGGCATAAAAACGCCCCTGTAACTCAGTGGATAGAGTGACTGCCTTCTAAGCAGTGAGTCGGGGGTTCGATCCCCTCCAGGGGCGCAAAAAAGCGGGTCTCGTGCTGAGACCCGCTTTTTCTTGTGGAAAAGGTTTGCGCGGGCCGTTTATGGGTTGGCGTTGGGCTTCTGCGCCCTGCCCAGCACGACCTGCGCGTTCTGGCCGTTGACCAGCGCCGGACGCACGTCGCCATCGACTTCGACCAGTGCGGCGATCCACACGGGCAGCAGAACCAACTGAAAAGTCATCTCCTGAAACAGCACCGTTTTGTCGCGCAGATAGACTTCGACCATCTGCTCCTCGCCGCGTTGGTCGCGCACCGTGTTGAACTCAATCAAGTCATAGCGGTCTTTGGAAACCTGCGCGATGAGCGGGCGCGCCTCGATAGAAGCTTGATCGTAGTCGATGGTGTACAGTTCGGCGGGATAATCGGCCAGCAGGCGCGGCTCATAGGGCAGCAGCGCGCTCAGGTCGTAAGTATCGAGCTTCTGCGTGAGTTCGCGCGCCGGCGTGTTGACTGCGCAGTACAGCGTGTCTTCGACCCAATCGGGGAACGAGGCGCGCCCACGTCCATCAGAACGATTGCCATGCACTGCTACGCTGGCATCGAAGACCCAGAACGGCAGATACACACCTTCCAGTGTGGCGCGGGCGATTTTGCGATTATCAAAGAAGCCTTTGATGCGCTCCATTGTTTTTTGCAGCGCCTCTTTGATAGCCGCGCCGGCCTGTTCGCGCGTGATGGCGAAGGGCACAACGCCCTCTGGCTGTTGAAATGAATTCAGCGCGTCCTTAACGACCACCTGCGGCGTGTTGCAAAAAGGACAGCGTTCCGTCAGCTTGCGCGCGGGGATAGTGCGCTGCGCGCCGCACTGTTTGCAGTGCAGAATGCGGCTGCCGATGACCCACTTCACGGGCTGTGCCTTACGTTTGATAAGCGCCATCGACAGTCCCGCCCCATCAGAGGATACAACCGCTTTGGGCATAGTTTGTTCATGGCCGCAGAAGGGACATTTGATTTTGGCGCTGCGCTCTGCGACAGACATGCGGCCACCGCAGATAGGGCACAGATTGGCCTGCGTCTGTGTGTTGGTGTACTCTACGTGTTGCAGCGCCGGATCGTTATAGTGCAGCGTGCGCGCGGCTTCCTGCTCGCTGAGCGCGCCCATCAGCACCAGCGCCATACGAAAGGCGTCTTCCTGCTTGGGGATGTATTCCAGTACACTGTTGATATGCTGTACCTTGGTCAGCGGATCATCGCTCAGGCGGGCAACCTGCAAATGCGCGTCGATCAGATCGGGCTGCGCGTCGAGCGCGCGCGTAAAGGCTTCCAGTGCCTTCGCGTTCTCCCCTTTTTTGAGACAGTCCTCGCCGGTATTATAAGCCGCCAGCGCCCGGCTGTGTACTGTGCCGGGACGATGAATACGCACGCCGCGCAGCTTGTCGGGGTGCATCTCACTGGTCATATCGACGCCGCTGATCAACGCGATCTTATAGGCTGTGCGGTCGATAGGGATGTAGTCGCAGTTTTTGCACAGGATTTTGCCGCTGACCTGATGCAGCGCCAGCGGTTTTTTGCAGCGCGGGCAGGGAATATTCGGAGTAGACATCGGTTAGGCTCGCTCTTTACTGCTTACCGGGTTTTTGCGCTTTGCCGAGCACGGTTTCGCCGCTGCGCCCGTTGACCAGCGCCGGACGCACATCACCGTCGCGCTCGAACAAGGTGCCCACCCACACAGGCACCAAAACCAGTTGGAACAGCATATGCTTAACGGATGTAAAGATGTTGCTTTCGATCTCGTCGCCGTCGGGCAGATCATAGCGCGCTTTCATCATCTGTGCGACCGGCGCGTGGGCTTGCAGCGAAGCGCGGTCAAAATCGACGCTGTAGATTTCGGCGGGATACTTCGCCAGCAGGCGCGGGTCATAGGCCACCATCGCGTCCCAATCAAACGCGCCTAACTGCTGCGTCAGCAGCGGCGGCGGCGAAGACACGGCACAGACGGCGATGTTGTATACGGCATCGTTAAAGATTTCGCGCTGGTAGCCCTGCGTGTTGCGATGCAGCGTGCGCCGGTCAATCGTCGAGCGCGTGACTTCGACCGTGCCTTCGAACAGCCAAAAAGGAATGTAGAGGCCGTCAAGCTGCGCGCCGGAAAGCTGGTTGGCGTTGAAAAAACCCTTCAAGCGTTCGGCCGCGCTTTTGAGTTTGGTCTGCACAGCCATGCTGGCCGCATCGCGCGTCACTTTAAACGGAAGCAGGCCGTCGGGCTGCTGGAACGAACCGAGCGCATCGCAAAGAATGACCTGTGTCGAGCCGCAGAAAGGGCAGGTTTGCGCCAGCTTGCGCGCGGGGATGGTGCGTTCCGCGCCGCACTGATCGCAGCGCAGCAAGCGGTCGCCGATCACCCAATGTTTGGGCCGCGCTTTGCGTTCGAGCAGGCCAGACGCCAGATTGTCGATGCTTTCGGCCTGTTTGGTCTGCACTTTATGGCCGCAGAAGCGGCATTCATGGCTGCCCGTGCGTTCGTTTAATGTCATCTGGCCGTTGCAGATCGGGCACAGCAGCGCCTGTGTTTTGAAGGCCACCGGCCCTTTGACGAGCCGTGTTTCGGCGTCGTCGGCATGATGCGTGCGCGCGGCTTCTTCCGGCGTCAGCCGCTTGTTGAACACCATCCACTCGCGCAGCGCATCGACATGATTCGGTTCATAGGCCAGCGCCGTCGTCAAATGGTCATGCTTCAGTTTTTCGTCGTCCACCAGCCGGGCAATCCAGATATGCGCATCGACAAAATCCGGCTGATAGTCGATGGCACTGCGGAAATAGCGCAGCGCTTCATCTTTTTTGCCCTGCTTGAGCGCGGCGTGAGCGCTGAGGTACATGCCTTCGACACGCGATTCCAGCTTGCCGCGGTAGGTGATGGCCGTGGGCGGCGGCGGGGCTTTCGGAGCTTCTTTGCTTGGGCGCGCGGCGCTGTCGTGGTACAGCGGCACATAACCACAGTGACCGCATTTCACCGTCGTGCTGGCGACATCGAGCGTCATCGCCTGGCCGCATTGCGGGCAGATCAACGCCGGCTTTTTGCTCATAACGCAACTCCCGGAGATCAATGATTATGTTCATTGTAGCGGGATTCTGGCGGCGGCAAGCATAAGTTTAAACAAAAATCCCCCGCGGCAGGGCGGGGGATACTGATTTCTGTGCTGAAAGCGGGACTAGGCGTTGAGCGCGTCGTAGCCCGGTCCGGCGGCGAAAAATTCGTAGTTGTATTGGATGTCCGCCGTGAGATCGACCACATCACCGGCGGCGTGTGTCTGTTCGACCTTGGTTTCGAAAGGAATGCGCTTTTGTCCTTCGGCCATGCTGTAGCTGGCGGGCACTTCTTCTTCGATAAAGATCGCCTCGTAGGGGCATTCGGGGATGCAGGCGCCGCAGTCGATGCAGGTATCGGGGTCGATGAAGTACCACGGCCATTCGCTGCTCGGCTGGCCGGGCACGATGCATTCCACCGGGCACACTTCGACGCACGCCCCGTCGCGCAGACACAGACTGGTGATGATATGAGTCATGGTGTAAAGCTCTCCTTATAGAGCAATTATTTTTACAACGATACGTGTACTATACCCGCTTTTAAGGCCTATTTCTGGAACTTTTGTTGGATTTGGAAAAGGAAATTTAACCGCTGCGCGAAAAAATTTACGCCAGCGGATTTCTCATTTAGCGCCAGTTAAATTATGACAGCGTGATCGTCCAGCGCGTAATGTAGATGATGACGCCGCCGTCGTTGACAAAGATTGCGGGCAAAATAGCGTCCTGCGCGCTGCTCAACGCGATGGGTTCGGCGCTCAACTGGTCGCCGTTGACAATCACCAGCACCGCGCCGCTGATCGGATCGCGTTCCAGGCGCACGCGCAGAATCACCGAGCCCACGGCGCGCTGGCTGACGATGCGCAGGCTGTCGGGCGCGTCGAACAGGGCGCTGCGCAGGCCGAGATTGACGACGCCATCTTGCACCAACTGCACTTCTAGTCCGGCGACCTGTGTAGAATCGGCGGCGTTTTGCAGCAGCGCGCCGAAAAACACCTCGTTATCAATGGTCAGCGCCGGGTTATAGGTCGCCAGCGAAAGCTCGATTTCCATACGGCGAATGCGCGTAGCAGCGTTGTTGCCGTAATAGGTTTCCAGCAGAGCGGCGGGCAGCGCCAGCAAAATCACGCCGTCGGCCAGTTCGCCGCGCCCCAGACGCCAGTAGCGGCTGCCGTCGTTATCCAGCGCCAGCGAAAACAATGCGGCATCCCAGGGCAGCGCAGCAGCGGGCAGGGTGTTGAGCAGCGCCAGCACATCCTGTTCGCCCTGTAGACCCTGCGGCGGCAGCGTCGGCGTCGGCGTATTAGTGGGTGTCGGCGTGATAGACGGTGTGTAGGTCAGCGTCGGTGTGAGCGTCGCTGTCGGCGGCGCCGGGGTGACGGTGGGCGCGGGCGTTGTGGCGGCGGGCGGCAGCGCCGTGACTGTGGCGATGCGCGGCGTCGGCGTGATAAAAGCGCGCAGCGTGGGCGACGATAGGCGGCTTTCTTCTGTGGCAGCGCGTGTGGCGGCGCGCGTTTCGCTGGTCAATAATGCACCAGCAGCGGGATTGGTGCGCGCGACGGCTGAGGCCGAAGCGGTCATCTGCGCAGCGGCGGCGATCAACGTGTTTTCTGTATCGGCCTGCATCTGTCCAGCAGCCTGCGCGGCTGTAAACGCGCTGTAGGCCAGCACACTAACGGCCACCAGGCCCAGCAGCAGCAGCGGCAGCAGCAGCCAGGCACGCGCCGGCACACGCGCCAGCCGTTCGCGCAGCAAGACCGCTTCTTTTGCCGACTGCGGGTACTGGCCGCGATACTCCTGCGGATCGAGCATTTCTTCTTCGTTGATGCGCGGCGTCGGTTCGCTGGTGGGCGGCGCGGGGAATTCCGGCGCGCGCTCTGTGGTTTCGTACCACAGGCGGTAGAGCGGATACGCGGGATGACGATCAATGAACATGGCCTTAAACAGTTCATTGAAGCGCGTGAGCTTCTGTGTGCGGCGCACGCTGGCATCGGCGTACACCCCCAAAAACGACTCGTAAGTTTCGTGCCACTGGCGCAGCGTGGCCGCGTATTTTTCGCCCAACACCTGCGTGGTCACTTCTGCCTGGCGGCGGTGCGCCTCGCGCACGATGTCAGCGGGTTCACTGGGACGGCGTTCGATCACCTGGCGCATCTGGCGGTTGATCGTGTACAGCTCGGCGGCGTGGCTTTGCAGCTCCATCAGATACGCGCGGTAGGCAGTCAGCGTCGTGGAAGCCGTTTGCTCGACTTCGTTGATGGCGTTAATCGCGTTTTCGAGCTTGATGCCCGCGGCGCGGAATTCGCCGTCCGCCCAATCGCGCAGCATCCCTTCCATCTCGCGCAGGCTTTGAATCGCGCCGGCCAGGGGGCGCGTCTGCGCGCCATCCTCAAGCTGGCGGCGAATCGGCTCCAACAATCCTAACTGCTGCGGCGAGCGAATGGTGTTCAGCAGCGCTGTGGCCGCCAGAATGTCGCGGCGGCGGGCGATAAATTCGTCCAGAATGCGTGTCAGCGTGTGGCGCGGGCCGATGTCTCCCAGCGCGCGCACAGCGACTTCTCGCCAGAAAGCGGCGTCATCCAGCGCGCCATCGTGGGCGTCGAGCGTGCCTAACAGCAGGCCATTGACGAAAAAGATGCGCGGGGCGGCGCTGCTGCTGCGGCTGTAGAGTTCGACAATGCCTTTTTGCATGGCGCGCAAATAGGTGTCTTTGCTGGGCATCTGCGCGGCGAAGTTCTGGCGCGTGCTATTTTCTTCGGGCGTATACAATTCTTCGATGTTGACGAGCGCGATCTGCGTGGCTTTGGTGCTGTTGACGCTGCCGCGATCCGCCCAGCCGTAAGCCGTCGTCGCCAGATCGCGCAGGCGTTTGGCGGCGAAGCGTTCGTTTTCTGTGCGCGCAATTTCGTAGGCCTGCTGCCCCAGGCGTTCGGCGTCCTGCAAGCGTCCGCGATCAAAGGCTTCCCAACCATCAGCCAGCGCGCGCCCTAATCCGCCGTTCAGCGCATGGCGTTCGATATAGGTGGCGTTGTTGACGATCGTGCGCACCTGATTCAGCCAACCGGAGAGCGTGGGAGTGATTGTCGCTACGGCGTCGATCGCTTCGGTCAGCGCGGTGACTGTGGCAAGGCGATTGCCCTGTATCGCCGTTTCGGTATACGTCAGCCAGCCGCGCGCCGCGATCTCCAGCCCTTCGGCCATGCCATTGAGCATTTCGTCAAACAGGCGCTCGCTGAATGGCACCAGGTCTTGCCGCGCGTCTTTGAGCCAGGCTTCCAGATCAGAGCCATCGGCGGCGGGGATATAGGTCTGGTAAGATTGCAGCAGTTCGTACAGGCTGTCCAGCAGGCGTCCAATGGCCTCCCACGCCGGGTTAAGCGGGTCGATGGCGCGGCTGCTGTCCAGCGCTTGCAGGGCGTCGCGCGGGCTGGAAGTCGCCTGTTTGCCGATCACGTGCATGTTGTCGGCCAGCGCCATCGCCGCCCCCGACGCGCGTTCCAGCGCCGCCAGCGGCAGCTGCTCTTCAGAGAGATTGTGGCGCGCGTTGAAACTTTGCAGCAGCGAGTTCAGCCCCATAAGCTGATCCACCACCGCACGGTAGCCATCGCGCAGTTCGACCAGCACCGCCGCGCTGCCCGCCAGTTTGTCCAACGCGCCCTGAATTTCGCCAAACAGCGCGCGAATCTCGACAATACCGGGCAAACGCGCCAGGCCTTTGAGCGCCGTTTGCAGGCGGTAGAGGTTGGGGCGCAGCAGCACCACATCCGGCACATAAGCGCTGATGCGTTCGGCGAGCAGATCGTGCAGCGGGCGGGTGCTGGCGTCAGTTTTGGTCAGCAAAAGCAGCGCAGCGCGGGCAAAATCGCGCTCAAACAGCAGGCTGAGCGCATTATGCGTGCTGGGGGTGGCCGTCACGCTGGTTTCGTCGTGCAGCAGCAGCGCGCAGTCGGTCAGCAGTTTGATGAGGTTTGTCATTTCCCCGCGCGAACGGGGACGCAGTTCCGCCAGCAGTGACACGGCACGCTGCCAGTTGGCGCTCTCCATATAAATGCGCACGGCGTCGAGATCGGCGGCGACTTCCAGTTCGTTCAGCCGATCGAGAATCTGTTCGCGCGTCTGGCGTGCCCTGGGATGGCCGGGGTCAGCGGCCAGCGCCGGCTCCAGGGCGCTGAGCAGCGCGCGCAGGTCTTCTTTGCTCAGGCTGCGGCGCAGGCGTTCATTGATGCGCGCCAGAAGGCCATCGCGCTCGCGTTCCAGCGGCTGGCGATACTCGCTCAAGTCCTGGCGCAGATCCGCCAGCGTGCGGTAGCGCAGACGGTTGTTGGGGTGCAGCGCGCGGCTGATGATGCTCTGCAAACGCGCGGACACTCGTTCACTGTCGCGGCGGAAATCCACCACGAAGTCTTCCCCCGCGCTGCGCGGCACTTCCGGGCGCGCGCCGCCCGTGAGGATAAAATACAGCAGTTCGCCCACCTGATAAATGTCGCTCTGGCGGCTGATGCCCTGCTGCGTAACTTCATCGCCTTCCAGAAAAACCGCGTTGCCCCAATCGATGGCCTTCAGGCGGTAGAGTTCGCGATCCCAGAACAAATGCTTGGCGTCTACATCGTTGTACACAATGTCGTGGGCGTGGGCGGTTTGCAGCAGATCGAGCAGCGCGTCTACCAGCACCAGCGTTTCCAGTTCGGGCAGGCGTTCATCGCGCGCGGCCTTCTCGCTGACCATGCTGGCGACGATTTCTCCTGTCCCGCGTTCGACCACGATGTATTGGTGCGCCATAGCGCCGACGAAAAACTGCCCGCTGCCCAGCAGCGCCGTCAGCACCGGATGGCCGGCCAGACGTATCAGGGCTTTGCGCTCGTTGAGGATGCTTACCTCCTGCCCGGCGCGAATCGGCGGCGCGTCGTTGGGCGCCGGGCGCTTGATGACCACCGGGCGGTCGTTGTCGTGTGTATCGACGGCGCGCAGCGTTTCGCCAGAGCGTCCGCGCGGGTAGATATAATCGTAGCGGTAGCGGTTGTCGAACAGGCTGTCAGCCATCGCCTAAACCTACAGTCAGACCTGAGCAGTCGAAGAATTGTCCCCTATTCTACGCATGGGCTGCGGCCTACCGCAAGCGATTGACCGGTGAACGCACGTTGACGCGCGGCGGCTAAGCGCGTATATTTGGCGTATAAACAACGAACAGTGGGAGAAGAGCCACGATGGCCGACAGCAACACCTATCTGTATCTCGACAGCGAGGCCGAACGCAGACAACTGGTGGACGAGATCAGCCGCACGCGGCGCGCCGTGCTGCAAATCGTGGATATTGTGCCGGTCGCAATGCGTTACGAGCCGCGCTACCACGGCTGGTCACTGGCGGCCATGCTGGCGCACCTGCACAACAGCGACAACGCTTCGCTGCTGCTCATTCAGTTGGGCATTCTGGGCATTCGCCTGCCGATCTCTCGGCGTATGAATGACAGTGTCAACAACATAGCCTCGCGTATTTTTCGCCAGCGCGTGATCGAAACCACCATCAAGGATATTCAGCGCAACGAAAAGCGCATCAGCGATTTTGTGATGCGCCTGCCCATCAACAAGTTCACACGCGAAATCTTTCATCCCGATATGGAAGTGAACCTGACGATTGAACGCGCGGTACAAGCCTTGTTCCTCTATCACTGGCAGGGGCACTTGCAAACCATGCGTCAGGTCGAAGGCATCCAGAAGAGCAACGAGTGAAGCCTGCCCCCAGATAACCCCTATGCGCATTATCTTACAACGAGTGCAGCACGGGCGCGTGCGCGTAGACGGCGCGGATGGCCGCTACAGCCACACCACCGGCGCGGTTGAGACCGGCTTTGTGGCGCTGGTGGGCGTAACTCACGGCGATACCCGCTATGAGGCCGAACTGCTCGCCAAAAAAACGGCGCATCTGCGCGTGTTCGAAGACGACGCCGGCAAGATGAACCGTTCCGCGCTGCAAGTCGGCGGCGGCGTACTGGTGATCTCGCAGTTCACGCTGTATGCCGACGCGCGCAAAGGCCGCCGCCCGTCCTTTACTGATGCCGCCGCGCCCGATGTGGCCGCGCCGCTGGTGGATTATTACGCGGAACGCCTGCGCAGCGAGGGCCTCACGCGCGTCGAAAAAGGCGTCTTCGGCGCGATGATGCTGGTCGAAATCCACAACGACGGCCCGGTCACGATTATCCTCGATTCTGAAGATTTGAAGTAGACAGTTTATGGATTTTGCCACAATTCGCGGTGTAGTCATGGACATGGATGGCGTGCTGTGGCGCGGCGACGAAGCGCTGCCCGGTCTGCGCGCGTTTTTTGACCTGCTGCGCACCAAAAAGCTGCCCTTTATGCTGGCCACCAACAACAGCTTCAAGACACCGGCGGATTATGTGCGCAAGCTGGAGCTGATGGGCGTAGCCGGGGTGGTCGAAGCCAATGTGGTGACATCCGCCAGCGCGACGGCGGCTTATATGCGGCAGCATTATGCGCCGGGCACGAAAGTCTATGTGCTGGGCGGGCAAGGGCTGCGCGAAGCGCTGACGGCGGCAGGCTTTGCGCTGGTGGACGAGGACGCCCAGGTGGTGGCTTCGGGTATTGATCCGCTGCTGACCTATGAGAAGCTGAAGCGGGCCGCGCTGCAAATCCGGGCGGGGGCAGACTTTATCGGCACAAACCCGGACAAAACCTTCCCGACGCCGGAGGGGTTAACGCCGGGCGCCGGCAGCATTCTGGCGGCGCTGGTGGCGGCCACCGAGCGCGAACCGCTGGTGATCGGCAAGCCAGGCACGCCGATGTTCGAGGCGGCGCTGGCGCAGATGGGCACGCAGGCCAGCACGAC
The DNA here is from genome assembly GCA_013388745.1 of Chloroflexota bacterium. Classification (GTDB taxonomy): domain Bacteria; phylum Chloroflexota; class Anaerolineae; order Aggregatilineales; family Phototrophicaceae; genus JACAER01. The sequence goes on along the minus strand of JACAER010000026.1, from coordinate 35,795 downwards.
GCTGATGATCGGCGACCGGCTGGATACCGATATTTTGGGCGGGCAGCGCGCCGGCCTGCGGACGGCGCTGGTGCTGACAGGCGTTTCCGAGCGCGCCGATGTGGAAAGACTCGACATTGTGCCGGATGCCGTTTTTGAAGATTTACAGAATATCACCGCCTTATGGCTTGCATAAGCCGTCGGACGTTCTTGCGGCTGCTGGCTGCCGCCGCGGCCTTCCCTCTGCTCGATCCACGCTCGCCTTCCGCCCCCTTTAACCGTCTGCGGGGCGCTGTCGAGGCCAGCATCGGCACACGCGCTATAGGGCTGGATGTGCGGCGGCTGAACAGCGGCGGAACCGAACTGTTCCGCATCCAATATAACGCTTTTAATTATTATCCCCTGGCAAGCTGCTTCAAGGCGTTTTTGGCGCTCTATTATTTGTGGTACACGGCGCGCGAACGCTGGGAAAACGGCGAAGGGTCGCCGCTGTATCGTGTGGCGGTGCTGAGCGATAATCTGGCAACGGGCGCGCTGCTGGCCGAGGTGGCGCAACGGGTGCCGGGGCGCGGCCATGCGCTGGAAAAATTCAACGATTTTTTGACGTTTACCCTGTTTTTACCGATTGGTTTATACAGTTGGAACTGGCCGGGGAGCGCCACCGCAGGGCTGTTCGATACGCGCTACGCGGCGACAGCGGCGCGGGCGGTGCGCATCCCATCGGGCGAGCATCGGGTGGACAATGTGTGCGCGGCGGCGGATTTAGCCAACGGCTACGTTTTTCTGGCGCGGCGCGATAACGATGTCTACGCGCATCCCTATTTTCAGCAGGTGCTGACGGCGGCGCGCGATCTGCTGGCCATCCCGGCGCGCAATTATCAATCGCCGATTGAACGCGCTTTTGCTCAGGGGTATATCGGCAAAGACGGGATTCTGCCGTCTGACCAACTGGCGACCGGGCGCGTGGTGAACGACGCGGGCTTGATCCGGGTGGAGGACGGCTGGTACGTCCTGAGCCTGATGTCAGCGGGGGAGAGCGAAAGCACCGTGCTGGAGGCGCTGCGGCTGCTGGCCGACGAGATCGCGCGTTATGAGGGGTATTTTGTGCCGGCGCGGTTTGGGGGATGAACAAGCGCGCCGCCGGCCAGCGCTTAACTCAAGTTTAATTGGCAGGGTGTTTCTGGATTTACAGCGGGCAGGCTATAATGTCCCCTTCGTTCATTATGGTAAATTACGGGCGGTGATTATGGCTGTCGTCGAACGTTCCGTCTCTCTGCTGCGGCATGTCTCGTTTGTGCGGCTGCTGGCGATCGCCAGCTTCGCCTTCGCCCTGACACTGATTTCCAACACGCTGAATCCCAGTCTGTACACCTATAAACTGCGCTTGTTTGTGCCGGATGACCCGAATGCCGCGCTGGGGCTGCTGCGCTTCGCCTCGCTGATCGTCGCGGCAGTAACACAGCCGATTGTGGGCGTGCTTTCCGACCGCACACGCACGCCGCTGGGCAAACGGCTGCCGTATTTTATCGCCGGCAGCGGCATGGGCATCGTGTGCCTGTACGGGATCGCACTCGCGCCGGAACTGACGCTGTTTGTGGTGATGGTCCTGATCGCGCAGGTGGCGTTTAACATCATTCAAGGCCCGTGGCAGGCGCTTATCCCCGATCAGGTGCCAGAAACGCAGCGCGGGCAGGCGGCGGGCGTGCGCGCGATGTTCGATATTCTGGCGGTGGTGGCGGGCGGACAGATCGCGCCATATTTTCTGGCGCGCGCGGATACGCTGGGCATGATGGCCGGCGTGTATGCGGTGAGCGCGCCGGCGCTGGGGCTGCTGCTGGCGCTGCTGCTGACCGCTTTTCTGGCGCGGGAAAACACAGAACCGGCGCCGGCGCAAGGAACGCCGCAGTCGCCGCTGGCGGTACTGCACCGCGCGTTCGATGTTGATTTGCGCAGTTACCCCGCCTTCCGCTGGTGGCTGCTGAACCGCTTCCTGTTCTGGGTGGGCGTTGTCAGCCTGGCAAATTTCCTTATCAACTATGCCATTGATGTGCTGGGCATGACGCCAGAGGGCGCGCAGAATTATTACCGCGAAATCAATATCTATCTGGGCATTTCGCTGCTGGCGGCGGCGCTGCCGGCCGGCTGGCTCTCGGATCGGCTGGGGCGCAAACCGTTTATCATGGCGGCCGGCTTTCTGGCGGCGCTGGGCACGCTGCCGTTTATCTTCAGCGTTGACCGCAGTATTTTGCTGGCGGGCGGGGCGCTGGTGGGCTTCGCCACAGGCGGATTTTTGAGCACGAACTGGGCGCTGGCGACCGAGATCATCCCGCGCGAAGAAGCCGCGCGCTATCTGGGTATCGCCAACATCGCCACCGCCATGGGCATCGGCATCGGCGCGCTGGTGGGGGTGTCGATTGATCTGGTCAACAACTGGACAAACTCGCTGGTGACAGGCTATCAGGTGGCCTATGTGCTGACCGCGCTGGTTTATGCCCTGAGCGCGCTGGTCATCTGGCGTATGCCCCTGCACAAAAACGCGGTATAAACACTGCACACGAGCGCCTTGTCCTGATAAGTCCAGCCGGGGCGCGGCCATACCCTTTTGCGCTCATCAAGACTATCTATCCTGCGCCTCTATATCTTCGCCGGTGACTCGCGCTGCTTGTGGTTCATTTGTTGTGTCCGCCTGCTGCGCTACAATAGCGCATAATGCCGGAGCAACACAGAGGCGTATGCTGTCACATCCCTGGAATCCGCTGCATCAATGCCGTATGTTATGGTGGCTGCTGGCCGCCCCACAGCGCTTCCTGGCCTACAGCGCGCGCTGCGACCCGGAACAACTGCGCAGCGCGGGCGCCTGGCTGGCGAGCACTCTGGCGTGGTCGCCGCTGTTTTTCGCCGTGATCGGCTATCTGGGCGAATCGACGCGCCACGACGCCGAAAAAGTGACGGCGTTTATCGCGCTGCCGCTGGCGTGGCTGATCACCGGGCTGCTGGGCGGCAACGACAATGTGCTGGCGATCACCGCCTCCTCATTTGTTGGCTATCTGAGCATTTTTGCCGTCGTGTCCGAGATGCCGCTGTTCGCCGCCGTGCTCATCACCTATACGGCAGTGTGCGGCGTGGCGGTGTGTCTGGCATTCGGGCTGCGCTTCGGCTTTGCCTACGGCACAACCTGCGCGATTTCGGCCTTTATCGGCTTTGGCATCGCCTTTGGCGCGTTGGGTATAGCGACGGTCGTGCTGGCCGTGCTGCTGGCCTTCGGCATCGCCGCCGTGATGGAAGCCAACGTGCGCGCGCAGCGGGCGTCGCTGGTCAGCCGCTTGAGTCTGGGACTGCTGACGCTCTCGTATATCGTGCTGATCTGGCTGTATGTCTTGGGCGGCTGGCGCGTGTTTACAGTGTAACCTTTGATGTGCCCGCCGCGTATAGAGCTTAGATATACATTGAGGTGCCTAAAAACATGCTCCATGACCCACATTTCCGCCGGCGCGCGCTGCTGCCGCTGGCCGCGCTGATCGTTTTTATCCTGTGGAACACGCCGCAGCTCAGTTTTGTGCTGTATCCGTTTCGCCTGTTCGTAACCTATGTTCACGAAGCAGGGCACGGGTTGGCCGCGATTCTCACCGGTGGCCGCCTGCTGGAATTTCATGTGTTCCCCGATGGCTCCGGCGTGGCCACGACGGCGGGCGGGCTGCGGGCGGTGATTCTGCCAGCGGGGTATCTGGGGGCCGCGCTGTTCGGGGCGCTGCTGTTTTTCGTCGCCAACCGCTTTCCGTTCAGCCGCACGCTGTCGGCGGTGATCGGCGTGCTGCTGATCGGCTTCACGCTGTTATTTGGCCTGTCGAGCATCGTGGCGGTGCTGGTGGGGCTGGCGTTCGGCGCGGCGCTGCTGGCGCTGGCGCGTTTTGCCAGCCGCGACATCAATCTGATCGTCCTCAACATTCTGGCGCTGCTCACAGGACTCAACGCCGTGCTGGATTTGTGGCTGCTGACACAATTTTCCGATGTGCGGCTGGGCGAGCTGCATAACGATGCAGCGGCCTTCGCGCGTGATGTCATACCGTTTACGCCGGCCTGGCTGTGGGCGGGCTTATGGGCGCTGCTGGCGGTCTTGATGCTGGCGGCGGCGGCCTGGTACAGCATCGTGCATCCGCTGCGCCGCCGCCCGCCAGCGTAGGGCAGTCGTAGACTTCACATCCGCTGCGCTTGCACTATAATGACGCGCCAACTGATGATGGCGCGACAGCTTCTAAATGCTGCCTACCGCCGGCTGTCCTTGAGGTTATTTATGCGTATTCCCGGATGGTTATTTACCGTTGGCGTCGTTTTGTTCGTAGGGCTGACGGGTTTGTGCGCGGTGGTGTCGTTTTCGCTGGCGCACGAAGTCGCGCTGCAAACCGGCGCCGCGACGGGCGGCGATGTGCTCACGATTCCCCAGTTGATCGGCACCAGCGTGGCGCAGGTGCCGCCGACCCCCACGCCGCCGCTGCCCACACCCACGCCTACCCTCGCATCCGACCAAACCACGCAGCTCACCCCCAGCGGCCCCACGCCCACCCTCGACCCACTCAGCAGCTACGGCGTGTGGGATGACCCGCGCAGTATCAATATTCTGCTGCTGGGCGTTGACCAGCGCACTGCCGTCAGTGCAGAAAGCAACAACACCGACACAATCATGGTCGTGCATCTTGATCCGGCGCGCCGTTCGATTGGCGTGCTGTCGATTCCGCGCGATCTGTGGGTCGATATTCCCGGCTACACCACCGCGCGCATCAACACCGCCTATACATTGGGCGAAGGCAGCGACTATCCCGGCGGCGGCGCGGCGCTGGCCGCGGCCACTGTCGCGCAGAATCTCGGCATCCGCGTCGAAAATTACATTCTGATCAATTTCAACGTCTTCACGGCGGTGGTCGATACGCTCGCGCCGCAGGGCATTGAAATCTGCGTCAGCGAAGTGATCGACGACCCGGATTATCCCGACGCCGGTTTTGGCACGATCCCCGTGCGTTTTGAACCCGGCTGCCAGCCCTTGAACGCCGAACGGCTGCTGCAATATGCGCGCACCCGCGCCACTTACGGCGGCGACTTTGACCGCGCCCGCCGCCAGCAGCAGGTCTTGCAGGCCGCGCGCGACGAATTTTTGAGCGCGGGCGGCATCGCTAATTTCATCACGCAGATACCGACGCTCTGGCAGCAGCTTTCCGGCAGCTTCAGCACCAATCTGTCGATGGAAGAGTTGATTCAGTTGGCGCTGCTGGTGCAGGACATCCCGCGCGAAAGCATCCGCTTCGGCACGATTGACGAACGCGCCACAATTCCCGGCACCTCAGCAGACGGCACGCAGGAAATTCTCATCCCGCTGCAAAGCCAGATGCGCTTCGTGATCCAGCAGGTATTCAGCCCGCAGGAAGACCTGACGCTGGACGATCTGCGCATCCGCGCCGAAGCCGAAAACGCCAGCATCGTCGTCTACAACAACACCGACATTACGGGTTTGGCCGGGCAGATGCGCGAATGGCTCATCAGCCGCGGCCTGTCGATCACAGAGGTGGGCAATATGCCCGCCGCCGACAACGCCAACACGACGATTCGCGACTATACCGGACGCCCATGGACGGCGCGCTATCTGGCGGCGCTGCTGGGGTTGGGTGAAGATCGTATTACGTCGGGCGGCGGCGACGGCCTGACTTCCGCCGACGTCATGATCGTCGTCGGGCCGGATATCCAGCCGCTGTTGTCGGGCGGGTGAAAGTCGCCCACACAGTTATTACGCGGAAAATCGACGGAGAGGCACGGCAAACGCTGTGCCTCTTTGCTCCGTATGACAGGCTACGGCCCGACCCACGTCCACGTCGCTGTGCCGCTGATCGTCTCGCATTCCGTCGTCGTCGAAACATGCGTGATGGTCGTCGTCATTGCAGTCGGTGAATTCACGGTGGTGTCGTAGGTGTCGGTCGCGCCCGGCGTTTCCGGCGAATCCATCGCCAGCACATACTGTCCCGGCGCGCCGCGTTCATGCGTCGAGTCGCCGTTTTCGCCCGTGAAGGTGAAAGACGCGCCCTCATCGTCCACAGTCAATGTGCCCGTGCCGAAAATCAGCGCGCCCGTGCCAGAGACATAGCCCACCGCCAGATTGTGGCAGACGCCGCGTGTGCCCGTCACCTGCCAGGTGCCCGCCTGGGGGATGACTTCGGCGTCTGCCGCGATGTCGCGCAGGTCTTCCTGTGTCAGCCCTTCAGCGATTTCGATTTCGCGCGGGAGCAGGCTGATCGGCAGCGCTTCCAGCCCACTTTCATCGTAGCCGGCTAAGGGCGTGGGCCTTCCCGTCGGGCGCAAATCCGCGCCGATCTCCACGGTAGTATAACCGCCTTCGGGAACTGTACGGGTCACATCGCCGACAGTCACCGTGCCTTCGCCCTCGATGATGCAGAAGATCATCACGCCCTCGGCCTGCTGAATAAAAGCCGTCGAACCCAGTTCAATAGCGACTTCATTGATCAACAGGCGGATTTCGCCCAGCCCTTCGGGTGTCTGAATCAGCAGGCCGCTGTCCGGTGCTTCGGCACAGGGGCGGTCATTGGCGCCGGTTTGCACATAAAAGACCTGCACGCCGTTGTTAGCGCGGCTGGAAAGCGTCACGTCACCAAACAGGGCAATCGTGACGTTCTCTGGCGCGTCGTCGGGGATATTGGCCTGCACGGCCAGCAGTGCAATACCCCACAGTTCATCTTCCACGTCGAGTCCGGCAAGGCGCAGGGTGTCAATGTCGGCGATAGCGGCGACATCCCCCGGCTCGCTGAACGTAAAGTTGTCGCTGCTGCCGCTGGCTTCGACGCTGAAATTGCCATAACAGGCTTCGTCACGGCGCACAGCATCGCAGACCGCCGTGACCGATTCCAGCGTTTGTTCGACAAACTGCGGGCAGTCGGCCTGGGCATAAGCCACATGAATCGTCAGACACAGCACCAGAAAACAGGCAGCCCCCAGTGACAGGCGTCTTTTTATCATTTCCGCCACTCCTCAACATACAAGGCGCTGCGTTTATCGTAGCATGGATTGCTATTTCGTGTGCGCGCTCAGTTGGTCAGCACCAGCCGCACAGCGCCAAAAAGCGCTTGCTGCCGCCCGCTCAATCGTCCAGATGCGCCAGCGGATCGACTTTGGGCGGCGCTTTGAAAGCCGTCGCCACGAAAGTCAGCAGCAGTCCGGTCAAAAACCCGCCGACATGCCCCCAGACGGCGACACCGCTGAGCGCCGTTTCTGCGCCATTCAGCGCGGCAATGCCGTCCAGCACGTTAACGACAAAATAGTAACCCACCAGCGTGAGCGCGGGCAGCTTCATGAAGCCCAGCGGGATACCCCGAAACAGCGTCAGCATCCGAATGCGCGTGCCGGGATACAACAGCATAAACGCGGCCATCACGCCGAAGATCGCCCCGCTGGCCCCCACGACGGGCACGCATTGGCCGGCGTTGAACAGCGCATGCAGGGCCGCCGAACCCAGTCCCGCGGCCAGGTAAAACAGCAGAAAGCGTTTGCTGCCATAATATTCTTCGACATGGCCGCCAAAAATGATCAGAAACGCCATATTCCCGCCCAGATGCAGCCAACCGCCGTGCAGAAACATGCTGCGCAGCCCATCCTGTGCCAGTTCGGTGATGGGAATCATACCGACTTCACAGGGCACGACCGAGAGCGTATAAAACGCGCGGTAGAGCGCCTGCGGCGGCAGCGTCAGTTCCCAGATAAACACCAGCGTGTTGACCAGCAGCAGCAGATAGGTCACATAAGGGGTGCTTTGCATCCGTCGAATCGCGTTAATTGGAAACACAGGCCGCTCCTCAGCTCCTTCAACACTATTCATTATACGCTTGCTGGCCGCGCTGCGTTGCGGGGCGACGCTTGTGCAACGCTAAGGCGCTGCCAACACATTTTTTATGCGCGCCCCGTATAGTACAGCATACAGGATGGCGTGGAATGGCGATGCGTGGCTGCGTGCGCCGGAAAACCCATTCTGCGCTACAATGAAATCAACAACACCGTCGGGTGCTATTGAGGAAAAATCCGTGATCAGATTTGAACGTTTCACCGAACGTGCGCAAGATGCTGCCGCCAGAGCCTATGAAATTTTGCAGCGCTACGGCCACAACCAGGTAGACACCGAACATATCATGCTCGCTTTGCTGGAGCAGACGGATGGTGTTGTGCCCCAGATTCTCGAACGACTGAGCGTCGATGTGAGTGTGATGCGCGCGCGACTGGACGAAATTCTGCGCGCCAGCCCCAAAGCCGCAATTTATGGCGGCGGCACAGGCCAGGTGTTCATCACGCCGCGTGTCAAGCGCGTCATCGATCTCGCCAACGAAGAAGCCAACCGTCTGCGCGACGAGTATATTTCTACCGAACATATCCTGCTGGCGATCCTCTCTGAACGCAATACGGCCGTGATTAAACTGCTGGCCGACAACGGCGTGCAGCGCGATCGTGTCGCCGATGTCATCAAGGATATTCGTGGCGGCCAGCGCGTTACCGACCCGCAGGCCGAAAGCCGCTACCGCACGCTGGAAAAATACAGCCGCGACCTGACACGCATGGCGCTGGAAGGCAAACTCGATCCCGTGATCGGGCGCGACGCCGAGATTCTGCGCGTGATCCAGGTGCTCAGCCGTCGCACCAAAAACAACCCGGTGCTGATCGGCGAGGCCGGCGTCGGCAAAACGGCGATTGTCGAAGGGCTGGCGCAGCGCATTTCTTCGGGCGATGTGCCGGAAATATTGATCGGCAAGCGCGTCATCAGCCTCGATCTGAGCGGGATGCTGGGGGGCAGCCGCTTTCGCGGCGAATTCGAAGAACGGCTGAAAGCCACGATGGAAGAAGTGCAGCGCTCGCACGGCGAAATCATCCTGTTCATCGACGAAGTGCATCAGGTCGTCGGCGCGGGCGCGGCGCAGGGCGCGCTCGACGCGGGCAACATGATGAAGCCGGCGCTGGCGCGCGGCGAATTGCAGTGCATCGGCGCGACCACACTCGACGAATACCGCCAGCACATCGAAAAAGATAGCGCGCTGGACCGCCGGTTCGCTCCCGTTTTCGTCGATGAGCCGGACATCGAAACCACCATCGAGATGCTCTACGGCCTGCGCGACCGCTATGAAGCGCACCACAAAGTGACTATTTCGGACGACGCTATCGAAGCCGCGGCGCGCCTGTCTGCGCGTTATGTCACCGGACGGCGGCTGCCGGACAAGGCCATTGACCTGTTGGACGAAGCCGCCGCCAAGCTGCGCGTCGCCCTCTATTCGCTGCCGCCGCGTCTCAAGGAGATGAAAGACGCTGTCAGCCGCCTGCTGGCCGAAGAAGAAGCCGCCGGTATGGCGCGCGAATATGAACGCGCCGCTGAATACAAGGTCGAACGGCTGCGCCTGGAAGAAGAATTCGAACGCGAGCGCATGGCCTGGCAGGACGCCGCCGCCATCGATGAAGTCGTCGATGCCGACGACATCGCCCAGATCGTCGCCCAGTGGACAGGCATCCCCGTCAACCAGATGCTCGAAAGCGAGAGCGAAAAACTGCTGCGCATGGAAGACGCGCTGCATGAACGAGTGATCGGGCAGGGCAAGGCCGTGTCTGCGCTGGCCGATGCCATCCGGCGCGCCCGCAGCGGCCTGAAAGACCCCAAGCGCCCTATCGGCTCGTTTATCTTTCTCGGCAGTTCCGGCGTCGGCAAAACCGAACTGGCGAAAGCCCTGGCCGAATACCTGTTTGATGACGAAGACGCCCTGATTCGCGTTGATATGAGCGAATACCGCGAACAGCACACGGTCAGCCGCTTGTTCGGCGCGCCGCCGGGCTATATCGGCTACGAAGAAGGCGGCCAGCTTACCGAACAGGTACGCCGCCGGCCTTACCGCGTTATCCTGTTTGATGAGATCGAAAAAGCGCACTCCGATGTCTGGAACGCGCTGCTGCAAATCCTCGAAGATGGCCGCCTGACCGATGGGCAGGGGCGCACGGTGGATTTCCGCAACACGGTCATCATCATGACCAGCAATCTGGGCACAGAATTCGCGCGGCGCGGCGGCGCACTCGGTTTCATCCGCGCCGACGATGAGCAGGCCGTGGCCGATCATCAGAAGATCGAAAAAGCGATGCGCGACACCTTCCGCCCCGAATTTTTGAACCGCATCGACGAAGTGATTATCTTCGAACCGCTTTCGATGCAGGATGTGGAAAAAATCGTCGATCTGCAAATGCACAGCATCGCCCAACGACTGCGCGAAGCCGGCATTTCGGTGCATCTCACCGAGCCGGCGCGCAATTGGCTGGCGCGCAAAGGCTATGACCCGCAGTTTGGCGCCCGTCCGCTGCGCCGCGCCTTGCAGCGCTATGTGGAAAACGCGCTGAGCATTCAACTGCTGAAAGGCGATTTCCGCGCAGGGGATATGGTGCTGATCGACGAGCGCAACAATCAATTGGTTTTCGAGCGCCACGAAGATGCCGAGACCGACTATATAGAAGTGCGGCGCACGCAGCGTTCGGAAGTCGAACTTAACGACAGGCATGAGGCGCAGGATTAGCCCAAGCGCATGCTCGAATGTTCCGGCCAGAAGCCGCCTGCAGGCGGCTCTGACCTGCCACCAGAAGTTAAAGCGCATGCAGCAAGGGGCCCTATCAGCCCCTTGTTCATTGGTGATCGATTGCTACCCGGCGGCGGGCGGGGTCTCGTCTTTTTCGGTGCTGGCCTCGCTCGGCACTGTGCCATTGCTGCTGGCATCGGTTGGCGGCGCGCTGGCGGCGTTGACCGCTGCCGTCTCCTGTGTCACCGACTGTTCGGCTTGTGGGCCATAACTGTCGGTCATAATGCGCTCGCGCTGCTCCTCCGTGCCGATAGTCTGGATGCGCTCGACCGGCTGCTCGTTCTGCTTCTCTTTATCCAGCAGGAACTGCCCCCACTGGTTGACCTCGTTAGTCAGCACCAGTTCTGTACTGGCGATCATGCGCGGGTAGACCGCGCCAATATCGCTCTGATCGAGAAGATCATTATCGGGGATTATCAACGCGGCGCGTTCCAACCCCAGTTTGGCATCGCGATATATCGCCAACTGACGATCCCAGTTATAAAGCTGGCGGAAGCCTTCGAGCATGGCGGCCAGCGCCGACAAAATCGCCGACCAGATGACCAGCGCGCGCAGTGACCCCGCCGGATCCGACGCGCTGATGGTCGCCAGCAGCGAAGACAGCGTCATGACGAACGTCGAAGCGGTGAAAGTGAAATCAGAGTTCAGTTCGTTCTCGCGGATGCGCGTGGTATAAAAATTCATTTGCGATTCGACACGTTTGTTCAAATACAGCTTGAACAAAAATTCCAGATCGCCTTTGGTGTGGATCGAAGTCGAAGCGGGTGGCGGCGCATCAGACATATTCCTGCTCCTTCACTTTCAACACGGTATCACGTAACTTAGTCAGGCGGTCGGGGCTGTTATACGGCTGCTGGTGCGATAAGTACTTGTAATAATGCATGCGCAGTTCTTCCGCCAGGCGGCGCGTATTGCCCCAGCGTTTCTGTGGATCGCTGCGGTTGCTCAACGTGCGGAAAAACGCCGTGAAGGCGCCGATGACCGCTGTAAAAATGCTGAAGGTCTGCGCCCAGAAGGTTGAATTACCCCGCGTGCTGCCGGGAATATTCTGATCGGCGCTGGTGTCTGCCGTACCCTCTGCCGCCGCCGTTCCTTCCGCCGTCGCTTCGACCACCGGTGCAGCGGTGGGCACCACCTCCTGCGGCCCGGCGATATTGTAGGTCGCCAGCGTGCCAAACAGGGTGGTCAAAAACGCACCCAGCACAAAAATCCACTGGTACATATAGAACAGATTCTGATAGTGGCGTGAACGCTGGCTGAGCCGGTAAAATGTTGGCACCAGATACTGCTTCAAATCCGCCAGATCCTGCATAATAATCGGGTGTTTATCCCGTTCTTCTGCGGGAAAATCTGCCAGCGACACAAAATCGTCGCGCTGAAGCATGGCCTCAAAAGCCTCTTCGTCGGGTTGTTCCCATTCCTTGGGAATACCCAACCAGCGCGGGCGGCGGCGCACGAAAAAGAGCTCATTCACATCGCGCCAGGTACGCGCCAAAAAGTTGGTTTGTTTTGCCATAAGCAGCATTGCTCCGCTCACTGCTAGACCACGCATCTACAGATTGTAACCGCTTTTTCTTGTCGCCGGAACAAAGTTTCATTTTTCCGACAGCAGCCGCTGCGCCGCGCTCAAGCCCGACACAACCGCGCCCTCGACGCGCGGCCCAAAAAACGCTTCGCCCGCCAGCAGCAGCGGGTACTTTTCTGGCAGCCACAGGTACGGCTCGTGATAGGTTTGTTCCGGGATGCTGTAACGCCAGCGGTGCGTCTGATACGTCCGCACCGGCGATCCCAGCCATTCGTCGCTGGCTTCCAGCAGCATTTCGGCCACGGCTTTCAGATCGTCGTCAAAATGCTTGCGGCTGAAATCTGTCCCCGCGTGAATCGTGACGGCGTGCGCGCCCGGCGAAATGCCCTTCAGATAGTTGTCGGCCATCCACGACACCGGATCGCCCGAAAGCCACAGCCGCCCCGGCTCCGGGATATTGCTCGGCCCGTCCAGCAGCACCATCACCGCGAAACACGGCAGATAGCTGCCGCCCACGGCATCCAGTTCTGCGCGCACGGCGGCGGGCAGCGTGTACTGGCTGGCATCCAGCAGCGCCAGCGTTTGCGGAATCGGCGGTGTCAGCAGCAGCGCTTCGGCGCACATTTTCAGCCCTTCTTTGGTCTCGACCGTCCAACCATCGGACTCCAGCGCCACCCGGCTCACCGTTTGTTCCAGACGCACATCCAGATTGCGCGCCAGATACTTGGGGATGTCGGTCATGCCGCCCGTACCACGATAGCGCGGGTTGCGCGTCGCCTGCGCGCTTTCCAACGAATCGATGCTGGTGGATTCGCCCGAAAGCGTTTTGCCCCATTCGGTCGCCACGCCCGCTGCGATCCAGTCTTCAACCAGTTTGGCAAAACGCGCCTCGCGCACCGTAAAATACTGCGCGCCATGATCGAACACGCCGCCGTCGATACGCCGCGTCGCCATGCGCCCGCCCACACCGCGCGCTTTGTCCAGCACCGTCACCTGCACATCCTGCGCCTGCAACTGCTGCGCTGCCACCAGTCCCGATAAGCCTGCCCCGACGATAATACATGAACGCAGCGCCATAAAACTGCTCCCGAAGCCTATTTTCCAATAAACCTGAAGTTTTAAGCCGTTGACGGGCAATTTATGCCCGGACAAAGGGCTTCAGCCCCTTGTCCGTGAACTCAACCGACCAACTTTTAGATCATCTACATGTCACGTTATCTTAACACAGATAGCGCATCTGCGCCGCTTGTCCTGCCTACAGCCGCGCGATCAGCTCTGCCCGCTTGAACTGTGCTACGCCCAGATAGAGCAGCACGGCGTCGATACCCCAGATAATGCCCCCCAATCCCAGCATGAACACGACACTCAGGGAGATCAAACCGGTGATCTGCCCAATCATTAAAAACAGCAGGGGCAGCACCAGCATTCCCGTCGATTGGTAGGCCTCCATGAAGCTGCTGACGCGCGACGAAATCAGCACCGACGCCGCCATACCCAGCGTCGCGATAGCCGGCGCGACCCACAGCACCAGCGGCCACCACGTCACCAGCGGAAACCACACGCGCCCCATCACCGGATAGGCCGAGACATTGACCACCAGCGTGTAGGCGGCGAAACTGAAGAGCGTAATGAGCACCGCCGGGACAACCGCCGCCACGACTTTGCCAAGAAACAGTTCGCGGTCTGTGGCCGGCGTATACAGCAGCGCTTCCAGCGTTTTGCGCTCGCGCTCGCCCACGAAGCTTTCAGACCCCACCACGCTCGCCAGCATCAGCGGGATAATCAAAAACATCGGCGCGAACATGAATCCCGCCAGCAGCACAATCCAGATTTGCAGCCCTTGCAGCCCCCTGATTTGCGCCAGCAGGTCGGGCGGCAGCGCGTTCATCATCGCGTCCAGATCGCCCATTTCCCGGTTCAATTCCTCCGCCGGAATCGGCAGCAACTGCGGCCCGACAATCAGCAGCAGCGGCATAACCACGACGAAAATCAGCGGCACAATCAGCGCCGGCATCCACGCCATTTTGTTAGCGCGCACTTCGCGCAGGTCTTTCATCGCAATCGTCAGAATGATGTTCCAGTTCATACGGCTTTCTCGGCTTGCTCTTGCAGCGCGAAGTAAATCTCTTCCAGCGTATGTTCGCGCGGGTTGACACGCACGATCTGCGCGCCCAGCCTAACCAGATGTGCTACCATCTGCGGGATGGCTTCTTCGCTTTCGACCTGAAGCGACAGGCTGTGCCCTTCCATTGCGGCCGCTTTGACCATAGGCACAGCGCGCACCTGGGCCAGCAGCCTGTCTGTCGGCGCCCCGCCGTTAACGCCGCGCAGTTCGACATCCAGCCATGTGCTGCGCCACAGGTCGCGCGAAAGCTGCGCGGGCGTGCCCACCGCCAGCGCCCGCCCCTGATTCAACACCGCGACACGATCACACAAGCGCTGCGCTTCGGTCAGATTGTGGGTCGCCAGCAGCACCGTGCGCCCGCCTTCGCGGCTCAATTTTTCGATCAAATCGGTCACATGGCGCGCCGCTTCCGGGTCGAGTCCGGCGGTGGGTTCGTCCAGGAACAGAATTTGCGGCTCGTGCAGCAGCGCGCGCGCGATCGCCAGCCGCTGCTTCATGCCTTTGCTGTAACCCCCGACCTTGTCCCTGGCGCGCTCGGCCAGTCCCAGATCGCGCAGGACGGCATCCACGCGGCCAGTCAGCTTTTCCGGCGCCACATGATAAAGTCTGCCGAAGAGCAGCAGATTATCGCGCGCGCTGAAGCGTTCGTAGAGCGAGGGCGTTTCGGTGAGCACGCCGGTGTGCGCGCGCACACGGTCTCCCTGCGTGATCGGGTCAAAACCTAATGTGCGCAGCCGCCCGCCGCTGGCCGCCAGCAGGCCGTTAATCAGGCGCACCATCGTCGTTTTGCCGGCGCCGTTCGGGCCCAGCATCCCGAAGACTTCGCCTGCTTCTACAGAAAACGTCAACCCATCAATGGCCTTTAGCGCGCCGAACTGCTTGACCACGCTGTCACATTCAATCACTGCGCTCATATCTGTTCCTGCCTCGTTTTATAAGCGGCTGATCAGCAGTTTTTGCGGGAGCAGAACGCGAAACGTGCTGCCGGCGCCCGGTGTGCTTTCCACCATGATCTTGCCGCTGTGAACCTGTACGACACGCCGGGCGATCGCCAGCCCCAGCCCCATACCGCCTTTCTCCAGCCGCCGCGCTTTATCGACCCGATAAAAACGATCAAAAATATGCGGCAAATCCACCGCGTTAATGCCGATGCCGTTGTCCTTCACTTCGATAATCACATCCACATCGTTTTTGCTGGTGGTGAGCGTGATCTGACCGCCTTCCGGCGTATATTGAATGGCGTTGTCGATCACCGCTTCCAGCGCGCGCCGCAGTTTTTGCAGATCGGCCTGGATGCGCGGGACTTCGCCGCTGTTAAACGTGACTTCATGGCGCTTTTCGGCGATATCGTCCTCAAAATCGTCGAGAATCTGTTTGAGCAAGCCGTTGACATCGCACGGGCGAAATTCGAAGGTGTCGGCGTCGGCGCGGTCAAGATTCGACATAGTGAGCAGATCGTTGAGCAGCATCTCGATGCGTTTGATCTGCTCTTCGAGAAGCTGCACATGACTCTGTCCTTTTTCGAACTGCACTTCCGGCAGGGTGCGCTTCAGCAGATAAAGGCTGGTGCGCATGACCGAAAGCGGCGTGCGTAAATCGTGCGAGGCGTCGTTGATGAAGCGCCGCAGTATGTCCACCCGTTCGCGTTCCACAGCCAGTTCGAGGCGCTGCGCTTCGGCCTGTTTGCGTTCGGTGATCTCGCGCACGATAGCCTGCGTGCGCCCGTCTTCCAGCCGCTTGGTGTTCATTTCGACAGGCAGCGCCGCCCCGTCCTTGCGCTTCATGCGCTGCTCGCTCAACTGCGTGGCCCTAAAAGGCCGCTCCAGCGGGTTGTCTTCGATCACCAGCAGATCCGTCAGCTTGAGTCCCAGCAGTTCTTCGCGGCTGTAGGCCAGCATACGGCAGCCCTTGGGGTTAACCTCGATCAACTGTCCCTCGGCATCGGTGATAAAAATGCCGTCCGCCGCCTGCTCGATCAGCATCCGATAACGATTTTCGCTGGCGCGCAGCGCGTCCTCGGCTTTTTTGCGGGCGGTGATGTCGCGCGCCACCGCCAGCACGCGCGCCCCGTTTTTGTCGTTCATCGTGCGGCAGGTCGCCTCGAACCACACATAGCGTCCATCGCGATGCTGCATCCGGTAGTAACTGGATGTCAGTGTATCGTCCACGTTTAGCACCGTGCTAAACAGGCTGTTGAGGATATTTTTATCGTCGGGATGGATAAAATCGAGCAGGTTTTTGCCCACCAGTTCCGCGGGCTGGTAGCCAATCTGGCGGATACAGGCCGGCGATACATACACGAATGTCCCGTTCGGTGTAGTCGTGCAGATCATATCGGTGGCGTTTTGAGCCAGCAGCCGGTAGCGTTTTTCGCTCTCCTCGATCTGCTGATGCCGTTCCTCTTCCACTCGGTTGCGCTGGCGCGCAGCGACCAGAATGAGCACCGTCGAAAGCCCCAGAAACGGCAGCGGCCCGTTGACGATCAACACAGCAGGAATAGCAGGGTTCAAGCCCGAAAGCAGCAGCATACCCGCGCCGTTAATCAGCGCCAGCGCTGTCGTCACCCAATTGGGCAAAAACAGGCTGCCGAACAGCACGATAAACACGGCGGCGTAGAGAATACCCATGTCCGGTTCGTAGGGCGCATCCGGCAGCGCCACCACCAGGAAGGTCACCGTCAGCACGCTGACCATCAACAGCGCGCCGGCATAATAATGGCCGCGCCGCGCCAGCACATAGCTGACCGTGAGCAGCGCCGCGCTGATAAAGGTAATCAGAAAATCCGGGTCTTCCACCAGGCGAAAAGGGGCGATCAGCAGCGTCGGCAGGATGACCACCAGCAGCGCAATCGGCACAAAAACCGCCAGCAGCGCAGCCAACAGACGCGACTGCCGCCGTCGTTCCGGGTCAATGACTTTCGCCGTGGGTTCGATTAACCACTGCCACAATCTAAGCAGCGCAGACGTGGGCCGGTCCTGGGTCATCATGGTTAGTTTTCGCGCCCCCTCTAGCCTCTAATCTTAACCCAAGACGCCCCGCCTGTCATAGTTTGGTCTACGCGGTCAGGGCGGCGTGCCTTCGATCAGGATAGAGGGCGCGCCGCCGATACCAACGACATCGCCGATGTTCAGAAACGGGAAATCGTCTACAACAGCGGCAGGCAAATTGACCTCATAGACCAGTCTCGTCTCCTGGCGCGCCGCCCCCAGCACAAAGCGCCCGTCAGACACGAGCAGTACGGCCTGGGCGGTCTGCGCGGGCAGCATGACTTTGATATCTGTCAGCGTCTGATTCCACAGCACGCGCACCGTGCGCGTACCCAGATCAAAAAGGACACCTGTACTGCCGTCGGGCATGTCGAGCATTGCCACGCTGCGGAAAGGCAGATTGGCGAAGACCTGCGCCAGCAGCCGGAAGGCGTGGGCGGCGGGGCGGGCGCTGCCGGGCTGTGGATGCTGGCTGAAGCACAGCGCATGGGCTTCGTTGCGGAACAAGCCGAAGGCATCGCCGGCGTTTTCGCCATCATACGGGGCGAAATCGGTGCCGGGCGCTTGGTTGCCGCAGTCGTCGTAAAGCTGATGATAAAAAATCACATCCGCGCCCTCTGACCAGGCATAGGCCGCGCTCTGGACGAGAAACCAGGCCTGCTGCTGCTGTGTTACACGCAAGACTCGTTCTTCGGGGGTTTGCGCCCATGTCGGGCCGGGATAATCGTCCCAGACAGGCGCGCCGGTTTCGTTTAGCCAGATGGGGCGCGTCAGCCCGTAAGCCTCCAGCGTTTCCCGCACCCAGCGCACCAGCCAACCGCTGCGCCAGGCATAGTTGTAGTTATGCACGGCGACGATGTCCATATACCAGTTGTTTTCGGCGCGCAGCGGATCGTTTTCCAGCACAGCCAGCACGCGCGCCAGATAATTCGTGCCGTCTTCGCTGTTAAAAATCAATCCGCCAAACATAATCTGCGCCTGCGGGTCGATGCTGTGGGCGACGATGTAGGCGACCTTCAACAAGCGCGCGTAATCGCTGATACTGCCCGACCAGAAGAGCGCAAAATCCGGCTCATTCCAGATTTCCCACACACGGATACCTTCGCCCGCTGTCCAGCCCATTTCCTGCGCCAGCGCGCCGCCGGGACGGTAGCGTTCCAGCGCGCGCCGCACAAAATCCGCCCAGTAGTTTTCGGGGTTGAGCGTTTTGTCTTCGCGGTAGGTATCTGTGCCGTCGCTGTAGATGGGCGCGTTCAGCCCGGCGATACGCCCTTCATCACGCCGGAATTCCGGCATTCCCAACAGAATCGCGTCCGTGCGCAACCCGTGCGCGATGTCATCGCGCACCGCCCGGTCTGCGGCTGTCCAGTCGAACACGCCGGGCTGCGTTTCCACATGATTCCAGTACAGCGGCCAGCGATTCCAGCCCGCGCCGAGTTCCAGCGCCCGTTGGTAGCGGGCGTCATCTGCGGGGTGTTCCGGCGAACCAATAAACGTAATGCCTAAGCGCTGCGAGCGAATATAGGTATCGGCAGGGGCGCTGGCCTGCGCCGAACTGAGAAAATGCACAACAAGCAGCACAATACACAGAGCGAGCGATTTACTTGGTTGTGGACGTTTCATCAGGGGTGTCGAGTTTGATCTGCTTGAGCCAGGCTAAGGGGTCGATTTCTGCGCCGCGCAGCTCATTCTCATCAGCAGCGGGAGTCGGCAGGGCAGTATCCATGTATTTCAACAGGCCGGTGACTTTTTTGCGCATCTCCTGATAGGGCTGCGGGCTTCCGGGGGCGCTGTTTTCATAATCGCTGAGGGTCTTTGTGACGGCTTTGAGTTCTGTGTACAGCCCCGACAGGCTTTTATTGCGATTCGATTCGCTCTCGTGTAACCAGAGCAGTTTTTCGATACGCTGGTGAACTTCGGCGTTCAGTTTGGCCTGATAGGTGAGATATTCTTTGAAACGCTGCTGATTGACTTCGATGCGCCGCCGTGTGGTTTCGATCGCCTGTTCCGAACTGCGAAAAGCAACTTCGATCAGCAGGAAGGTAACGGCGGCGCCCAACATTTCGATCAGAAAACTCAGCCCCAGATCGCTCTGGTTCAGCAGCGCGCCGATCACGGCGCCCACGAAACCCAGCAGCATCAAAATGACGAAAAAAGTCGCGATAACGAGGTTGCGTTGCCAGCGATTACGCCGCAATGGGGCGGGCAAGCGTATGGGTTTGCTGGTTGGCGATTTCATGATGTTCACCCGCTGATACTGAACCACTGCTGGCGCCACGCCTCTAACTGCGTGGCGGAGGCATCGCTGGCGGCGGCCAGCGTTTCGGCCAGCGTGCGCAGTTCTTCGCGCTGCGCCTGCGCCTGTCCCAGACGAGCGATTTCGTAATTGACGCGCTGCTGGCTAATCATGGCGTTCAGGAAGCGCAGATCAAAGGGTACATCGGCGTTTTCTTCCAGCGTGGCCGCCGCCATATTGGTGGGCAGCCCGGCGCTGGCCGGGATGTCGGCATACCAGGCAGCGCGCCAGTCGATGATTTGCTGGCGTTGAGCGCTGAACGCCTCGGTCAGCGTTTGCGCGTGGGCGCGGAGTTCTTCGCGCTCGGCCTGCTCGAGCGCGCTTTCGGCCAGCAGGAGAGTGGTCTGCAGCAGGCTCGCCATACTGTCCATAAACAGCGCATCAAACGGGGCGCTGGGCGTCGATACCGGGAAAACAGGCGTGGTATCGCCGATCAGCGGCGTGACGCTCGGTGTGGGGGCGGGCGTATCGGTCGGCGCGGGTGTGCCGGCGGGCGCGCCGCAGCCGGCGCTTATCATTAGCACAACGACCAGAATACTGCGGTAGATGTGGCGCATAGTCCCTCTCTCAGAAATATCTGGAATCATAGCAAGCGCGCCGATACTTGCCAAATGACCGTTGCATCTGGCCGCCGATTCTGCTACCCTATCGCTGTCCCATTGGGATATGTACACGTAATTTGCAAGCAGAAAGAACAGCAACAGGATATGTCTTCTCAAACATCAACGGGTGTTGTCAAGTGGTTTAACAACACCAAAGGCTTCGGGTTCATCACCATTGATGGTTCGGAAAAGGACATTTTTGTCCACTACAGCGGCATCGCGGGCAACGGCTATAAGTCTCTGGAAGAGGGTCAGCGCGTTCAGTTCGTGATCGCTCAGGGGCAAAAAGGCCAGGAAGCGCGCGAGGTCGAGCGCCTCTAAGACCATCAGCGTGGCAGGTGCACGGGGATGCTCCCAGGAGCGTCCCCGTTTTTATTCCCTGTCTTGCAGCCAACTTGTACTGGGCAAGTTCGCGCGCGTGTGTTCTAATGCCAGACGCTGTTATCGCCGTCTCTGGAGAGGCGCTTTTTTATGCTCGAACGATTTGAAGCCAACAACGGCGCACGTATTTACCGCCTGCCCATGATGCTGTTTCCCAACGGCTTTGTCGGTTATGCCTATGTCGTGCTGGAAGCCGGACCGCCGACCCTCATCGACAGCGGCTCTGGCTACCCGCCCAGCAACGAAGACCTGCTCAAAGGCTTCGACGCGCTGCGCACGGAGTTCGGCGAAAGTGTGCAGTGGAGCGACATCCGCCGCATCCTCATCACCCATGGCCATATCGACCACTTCGGCGGCGCGGCCTTCGCCCAGGAAAAAAGCGGCGCGCAAATCGGCATCCACGAACTGGACCGGCGCGTGCTGATTAACTACGAGGAGCGCGTCGTCGTGGCGACCAAAGACCTGCGTGTCTATTTAGAGCGCGCCGGCATCAAGCCCGAACTCCGCACCAACCTGATGCAGATGTACGGCTTCGCCAAAAAACATGTGCGCTCGGTGCAGGTGGATTTCAGCCTCGACGAAGAACATCCGCTGGACGGCATGACGTTTATTCACACGCCGGGGCACTGTCCGGGGCAGGTGTGCGTGCGTATCGGCGACGTACTCATCAGCGCCGATCATGTGCTGGCGCGCACCACGCCGCACCAGGCGCCCGAACAGATCACGCATTACACCGGCTTGGGGCATTATTTTGAAGCGCTGCACAAAATCGAACAGCTCGCCCATGTGCGTGTGGCGCTCGGCGGCCACGAAGAAGCCATCCACGACTTTTACGGGCGCGTAACGGCCATCCGCGCCAGCCACCAGCGCAAACTGGAGCGCGTCTTCGACATCGTGCGCAGTGCCGATCATCCGCTGACCGTCAGCGACATCTCGAAGGCCATGTACCCGGAACGGCACGGCTACGACGTGCTGCTGGCGATCGAAGAGACCGGCGCGCATGTCGAATATCTCTACCAGCATGGGCGGCTGGAAATCGCCAATCTGGACGAAGTCGAGCGCGAAGACAACCCGGCGCTGCTCTACCGCGTGGCGTAATCAGGGCATGCGCTCGATCGGATCGGTGGGCGGGCGCAGGGTGTGCGGCTTGTCCATGATTAATTGCTCTCCAGTTTATAGCCAACGCCCCAGACAGTTTCGATCACCGGGCGCATAGCGCGCAGTTTGTGGCGCAGATGCGCGACATGCACATCCACCGTGCGCGTTTCGCCCGCGAAATCGTAACCCCAGACAACATCCAGCAGCTTTTCGCGCGTGAAGACCACGCCGCGATTTTCGGCCAGTGTCAGCAGCAGGTCGAACTCTTTCATACGCAGATCAATCGCCTGGCCGTCCACCGTAACCACGCGCTTTTCCGGGTAAATGCGCAGGTTGTCGAGGCTTAATACCGTGCTGGCGGGCGCGCTGGGGGCGGCGGGCGCGCGTCTGTCGGTGCGGCGCAGTATCGCGCGGATGCGCGCCACCAGTTCGCGCGGGTTAAAGGGCTTCGTCAGGTAGTCGTCTGCCCCCAGTTCCAGCCCGACAATTTTGTCGATGTCGTCGCTGCGCGCGGTGAGCATAATGATCGGCACGTCCGATTCGGCACGCACCCGGCGGCAGATTTCCCAGCCGTCGATGCCCGGCAGCATCAGGTCGAGCACCACCAGCGACGGTTTTTCGTTAAGAATTTTTTGCAGCGCGAGCTTGCCATCGGTGGCGCTGACAACACCGTACCCTTCCTGCTCCAGGTACATCTGCGCCAGCTCGATAATGCGCTGTTCGTCATCGACAATCAGAATCGTTTCGCTCATGCGCGTCTGCTCCCTTCGCCGAACAGTTCTATTCTACGCGATTTTGGGCGCGGCCCAAACAAACAGAGCGCGCCGTTGGCGGCACGCCCTGCGCGGGACATCATTTGTGTCTTGATAGGGGCGAGTCAGGACTCGCCCCCCTGCGGAATTAATCTTCGACCAGCGCGATTTCGATGGCGATATTGGTATAGCTGTAGTCTTCGACCTGAATCTGCACCGGGCCATCGCCAGTGGCCGTGATCGTCACCTCCAGCGCATCCACCGGGCCGCTGCTGATGGTAGTGATCGTGAAGCCGTCCTGCGAGAAGGTGATGTAGGGCTGCGCGCCGCTCATACCGTCGAAGCGCACGGTGTACTGCTCGCCCGCTTCGGCTTCGAAGGTCACCACGCCGCGCTGCTGCTTATCGCCCAGTTCCAGCACCTGCGGGCCATCGTCCAGCGAGGGCACAGGCGCCAGGTCAACCGTCATCACAACCGTGCCTTCACCGCTGGTCGCAAACGCGCGCAGTACAATCGTGTACGTGCCGGTCTGCGAGATCACCAGCCGGTTGACTTCGGGGTCAAAGCCAGTGCCGCTGTCATCGTCGGAGTAAATGTTGTAGCCCGACGGATCAAGAATGTCGAGGCGCGTGTCAATCGTGCCGTCGCTGTCCACCGAAACGTTCACCAGTTCCCCCGCCGAGGCTTCGAAGCTGAAGTAGGCCGGCAGCCCGCCGCTCAGTTCCACTTCGGTCTCCTCGCCAAATTCGACAGCCGTCAGTTCGATTTCATCCACCACCAGAATGAACGAGCCGGAGGGAGTGCCGCCGCTGGTCTGCACGATGATCGTGTACGTGCCGTCGTATGCCAGAGTGACAGGGCCGACAGACGCGACGCTGCTGCTGTTGTAGTAATCGCTGTAGGCAATGTTATAGCCCGTGTCGTCCGAAATATAGACATAGGGCGAAAAACCATCGGCCTCCACCGTAACCGCGATCATGTCGCCGCTGTCGCCGTTAAAACGGAAAATGGCGTTGGGTTCAGAGGCGCTCAGTTCGCCTTCCACTTCCTGCGTGTATTCGATATTGCGCACTTCCGTCAGGTTGAGCGACAGCGTGTAGTCGCCCGTGCCGGACGAACCGCCGACACGATAGCCGAAGCTCAGCGCTTCGATATAGTACGTGCCGCTGTAGGGCAGTTCGTAAGCCGAGATGCGCGAGTCCAGGTTGCCGGCGCTGTCGTCGTCGTAGGTCAGTTCAAACCCGCTGTCATCTTGCAGCGAAAGATAGGTGTCAAAAGCCTCTGAAACCATTGTGATGGTAACGGCATCGCCCGCTTCGCCTTCGAACTGGTACAGGAAAGTCGGCTCGTCGAGCGTTAATTCGCCGTCTACGCTGTCGCCGTATTCCAGCACGGGGGTGTCTTCGTCACGGGCATCTGGATCGATGGCAACAGCAGTCGAAGTCGGGCGCGGCGTGGGTGTTGGCACTGGCGTTTGCGCCTGAATCGCCATCAGCGGCAGCGCAAGCAGCAGCACAAGCCCCAGCAGCAGCAGCCCAAAACGTGTGTTTCGCATTCGTTACTCCTTTAAATTAGAGATAGGCACTGACACAACTTTAGACGATTCTCAGTGTAATACAGTTCCAAAATTTTGGAGCATCCAGTCTTGTTAGAATAGGTCAACCGTAGGCTGAGCGTCGCCATCCCGAAAAAACGCTTGTTTCGGCGGCGGCGCTGCGCGCTACAATCGAGAAGAGACGAATGACAGCAAAAGGTCGCCCCCAATGGATGAGGCATTTTATCGCGCACTGATCGAAGACACCCCCACGCTGCTGCTGGTCTTGGATCGTTACCTGCGGTTGGTCTATGCCAACGCCGCCGCCCGCGCCTTGATCGGCTCTCCGCCCGCTGGCGACAAATCCGCGCGCGATTATCTGCATCCCGACGATTGGCCTGTGCTGGAAGAACGCCTGCGCACGCTGCGCGACGCCAACAGTCAGGTGCTGCTGTTTTTCCGGCTGCGCCAGGCCGATGGTCGTTGGTACGCCGTAGACGGATCAATTGTCAATAAGCTGCACGACGAACGGGTGCGCGGCTTTGTCATCTATGCCATTGCCCTGCACGGTGACCGCCGCCCGCAACAAGACTTGAGCGCCAGCCAGCGCGCGCTGCTCAACAATCTGCCCGGCATGGTCTACCGCTGCCTCAACGACGACACCTGGACCACCCTCTACGCCAGCGACGGCATCATCCAACTGCTCGGCTACCACCCCGAAGAAGTCACCCACAACGCGCGGCTGCCCTTTATCAACCTCATCCACCCCGATGACCGCCAACAAATCTGGCATGAAACGCAGATCGCCCTGCGCGAAAAGCGCCCCTATGAACTCCTCTACCGCCTGATCACCGCCAACGGCACAGAAAAATGGGTCTGGGATACCGGTCGCGCCGTCTATGACGACGGCGGCAAGGTCGTCGTCCTGGAAGGCTTCGTCAGCGACATCACCGCCCAGAAGCACATGGAACAAGCGCTGCGCCAGAGCGAAGCCCAAAATACCGCCCTGATTAACGCCCTGCCCGATCTTCTTTTCCGTTTTGACCATAACGGTATCTACCTCGATGTCAAACCGCATCCCATGCTTCACACCTCCGTCGAGCATCTTCTTGGCAAATCCGTAACCGACGTGCTGCCGGCTCCGGTGGGCGAACAGGTCATGCGCGCCATCCGGCGCGTCGCCCAACACCGCCAGCTCGAGGTGTTCGAATACCAACTGCCCATCGCCCGCAGCGGCCTGCGCGACTTCGAAGCGCGTATCGTCGCCATCGACGACCAGCAGATGTTATGCCTTGTGCGCGACATCACCGAACGCCAACAGGCCGAACATGCCTTGCAGGATGCCCTCTTCTACATTCAACGCCAGTACGAAACCAGCCGCGCCATGATCGCCACTTCCGAACTGACTGACCTGCTCGCTGCTTTTGTCGGTCATCTGGTCGAAAGCGAACACTGCCATGTCTGGCTGCTGGTGATGCGCCCCGCCGATGGCGCATCTCCAGATCACTTTGAAGCCATCGCCCAACTTGCCCCCCACAATTCGACCATTACCCTGCCGGAAAACGGCCTTCCCATCCCGCTGGACAACACCACCACGCAGCAGCTCCTGCAATCCGCGCCCCATCAGGCCATCGCCGTCCCCGATATAGACATGCCCGTCGGCTTGCTCACCCCAGAAAACATCGCTTTAGTCCGTCAGTTCGGCGTGCGCGCCTTTGCCGTTCTTCCCCTCAAACTTCATCAGCGCTGGGTTGGGCTGCTGCTGCTGGCCTGGCCCCATCCCCGTGCCCTGCGCCCGGAAGATCGCCAGTATTTCGAAGCACTCGCCCCCCAGTTCAGCACGCTGCTGGAAAACCGCCGCCTGTTGGCGCGCATGGAAACCGCGCTCAGCGAATTGCAGGCCGCCAACGAAAAAGCCACCGAAGCCTCGCGCCTCAAATCCGCTTTTCTCGCCACCATGTCGCACGAACTGCGCACCCCGCTCAATACCATTATCGGCTTCACCGGCATCATGCTCGAAGGCATGGCCGGCGAATTCGACGACACCACCCGCTATATGATTTCCGCCATCTATGAAAGCGGCGAACATCTGCTCACCATCATCAGCGACATCCTCGACATTTCGCGCATCGAAGCCGGCCGGCTGGAATTGGTGGACGCGCCTTTTGATCTCCATAAAACCGTCAAAAGCTGGAAAGATCGCATGAGCATTCTCGCCGAAAAAAAAGGCCTGCGCTTCGACGTCGAAATCGACCCCGTCCTGCCCGCGGCCTTCTGCGGCGATCAAAGCCGCATCACCCAGATCGCCACCAATTTGCTCGCCAACGCCATCAAATTCACCGAAGCCGGCAGCATCAGGCTGGCCGTCCACTGGCACAACACGCTGCTTACCATCGTTGTGTGCGACACCGGCATCGGCATTCCCGCCCACGCTCTGGCTTTCATCTTCGACGAATTTCGCCAGGTAGACGCCTCCTCGCGCCGCGTACATGGTGGCACCGGTCTCGGCCTGTCGATTGTGCGCCGCCTGTGCGAAGCCATGGGCGGCAGCATCAACGTGCAAAGCAAAGTGGGCGAAGGCAGTTGTTTCACCGCCACCCTGCCGCTCAAACCATGCGTTGATGAAAAGTAAAATCCTAACCGTAAGTTGGGGAAATTTTTACATAATATTCATAATCTCACGCTATCCACCGTTAACGCACCCTTATAATGTAATTTAGTGAAACTTCGCACGAGGCCTAAAAGGAGGTATATGGCGAACCACCGTGTTCTAGTCGTCGAGGATGATCGTTATGGCAGCGAGGTGGTCATGCGCATGCTCAACCACCGCAATATCGACGTGGACACTGTGAACAGCGCCGAACAGGCTCTCAAGCTGTTGCAGGAAAATGCGTACTCGATGGTCATTAGCGATCTGGCGCTGCCCGGTATGGATGGTTGGGGCTTGCTGCGCGCCATCCGCGCCGATCCCAAACTGGCGCCGCTCCCTGTCGTGGCGATCACCGCCTTTCACGACGCCAAACTCGCCCTGGAAGCGCAGGAAGCCGGTTTCCGCGCCTACTTCTCCAAACCGCTCTATGTCACCTTCGTAGACGAAATCGAGCGCATCTTATCCACGCTCTGATTGGCACTCATCCTGATCCTTATCGCTTCTCGCCGGCACGAGGACGCCCGCCCCGCGTCCTCGTTCATTTCAGTATCTCGTTCAGCTTGCTTTCGTCGATCAAGCCTTTGGCGACACCATAAATTACCACAAACGGCTGCATCAGCGGGTTCTTGAAGCGAAAACGATGTGTCGCTTCGTTCCTTTGCAGCACAAAGCCCCGCCGCGCCGCACAAAAATCGTTCAGATGGCGGGTGAAGGCTTTCACCGTATGTTCCTGCCCCATGATAATCTTCATCGGCGCGCGCACATCCGCCGCCGCGAAATAGCCCAGATCGTCGGCCTTTGCCAGCGCGCAGGCCAGCAGCACCTCGTCGTACATCGTGCGCCAGGTGCCGTTGATGGCCTGATGATAGGCGGTGAGGATGCTGTGCTGCGTGCGCCGCACCGCCTCATGAATCGCCACCTGTACATCCGCCATCGTGATTTCGCTCCGGTCTTGTTGCACCGCTTCCTGCGCGGCATACAGCGCCAGCAAATGCATATAATGCGGCAGCCCCTGCGAAAGATGCGCGATATGCCGCCGCGCCTCCTCCACGATCGTCATCTGCACCTGCGCCAGCCCTTTATCCACGATTTCGAACAATTCCGCCTGGCTCATGCGCGGCATCTGGATTTGTACCAGCGAACGCTCGATCGACGAATGTTCCGCGATCAACTCATCCACCGAATCCGCCACCCCTAGCAGCACCAGCGTCGTATTCACCGAATGATCCGACAGCGTTTTGATCGTATCGGCAATCAGGCGCGTCGTCTTACGATCCGTGATGCGATCCAGTTCGTCGATGATAATCACCGCTCGGCTGACAAAGCGCTCCATCATAAAACGCACATCGTCAGGCGTGACATTGCTGGACACGAACTGGTTCAGTGTCGCGACCTCAATCGCCGGCGCGCCCTGCACAAACCCCACCGGGCGCAGCCGCCGCGCCACCGAAAATTCGCGCAGAATTTTCAGCCACAGCGAATTAAAATTGTCATCGCCGTCGCAGTTCACCGTGTTGGTGATGACGCCCTGGTAACCCGCCTGCTGTAATTTATCGCTCAGGATATTGGCCAGTGACGTTTTGCCCACGCCGCGCTCCCCAAAAATAATCACATGCTGCCCGCGCTGGCTGATGGCATTCAAAATTGCCCTGATCTGCGCCGCGCGCCCCGCGAACAGCGCCGCATGGTCAATCGGCGCGCTGGGCGTAAAAATCCCCGCCACTCTGCTCGAAAGAATCGCTTTTTCCTGCTCGTTCATTTAATAGCCATTTCCCAAGTCCACAAACACATGCGCCCAATTATAGATCATAAACGGCTTATCCCCTGTGCCGACATCGGCTAATCCCCGCCTTCTTCTCGCCAGAAGGCGCGCAGCGCCACCCGCCGCGGCGCAGCCAAAGGGGAGCAAACGCGCTCCCCACGCACATTGCCGGCACGGCTGATTTTCCCAATCCGCACGAGCTGCCGCAGCGGGTTACCCCGCCGGCTGACCGTCGCCGCTCCCGCTGGCTGGCGAAAGCTCCGACGGCGGAGTCTGTACACCGCTGTTCTTCGCTTTTTCGGCTCTGTTCGCCAGGTAGCGGTCGATTTCCGCCTGTGCCTTGGTCTTCAATTCCTGGAACTTGCCCCCGATTGCGTCCAGCTTGGCCACCGCTTCCTGATTCGGCTTCATGTCTTTCGTCTCGCGGTGATACGCCGCGATCATCGCCGTCATGGCAAAAGCATCGCCCACCGCGACCTTAATCAGAAACGCCAGCACCAGCGTCGCGATGACCGCCCACCCCCCCAGACTCGGCGAAACCACTGACGCGATCAGCCCGATGGGCGCCGCAAACACCAGAAAACCGACGATGAACGGCACATAGCTCAGGATCATCAGCGCGATGGCATTCATCAGCAGCGGTTTCCACACCATCGCGTACAGCACCACGCCATCGCGCGCGTTCACCCAGACCGGCACATTTTCTTTGATAAAGCTGCGCGCCAGAATCGCCTCGTCAATATACGTCGTGGCGTAATACACCACCCGGTTAATGATGCGCACGATCTGCTGGAGCGTGTCCCCCGGCAGCCACGCCGTCAGCACATAGACCGTGCGTGTGAAAGCGCGAATCACGCTCGACACCAGTTCATCGACAACGAACATGGCATTGGTTTCGCCAAAGCGCCTCTGCACCTGCTGCCGCCCCCAATCAAGCTGACTCACGCCCGCCGGCAGTGCGCCCCGCGCCAGCAGTTCGCTCAGCACGGCGATATGCGCCGCTTTAATCATAAAGAACACATAGCGGTAGGCCAGATCATACAGCGGGATCATCGCCCCCAGCGCCACGATGAACAGAATCACCCCCACAATCGGGATAGCCTGCCCGACCAGTGACGCGATCAGAAACGTGACGCCCAGATACACCAGCGCCACAAACCAGAACACCAGATACGCCCCCATTTTGATCAGCAGGATCGTGCGCGTGCGCAGCATCAGCGAAAATGCCGCGCCCAGTTGCAGTGATTTCAGATCGAAATTCATTTTCAGTCCCCCTCTTCTATCCTTGAGCGAATCGGAACGCCGGCACAATTCTCTATTCCAAATTCAGCATATTCATGATAGCAGAATATGGCGCGCAGCGTCAGCAGGCGCCGCTGGTTTTATGGGTTTTTAACCAGCCCTTGCTGCCCGCTTCACGCCATGCTCACCCACAAAATGCTGTACACTACACATCAGGAGGATACGCGATGGTTTCCCAGTCTAAAATCGACCAGGCGGCGCGCCTGCTGCACCCGGCCAAACACCCCTCAGCCCTCACCGGTGCCGGCGTCAGCAAAGAATCCGGCATTCCCACCTTCCGCGACGCGCTGGATGGGCTGTGGGCGCGTTTTAACCCGCAGGAACTCGCCACGCCCTTCGCCTTCCTGCAAAACCCCAAACTGGTCTGGGACTTTTACGAATACCGCCGCCAGCTCATGCGCCCGGCCAAGCCCAACCCCGGCCACCGGGCGTTAGCCGAGTTGGAGCGCATCTTTGGCGGCCTGCCCATCATCACGCAGAATATCGACGCGCTGCACGAAGACGCCGGCAGCGCGCAGGTGATCGCCCTGCACGGCAAAATCGCCGTCAACAAGTGCTTCTACAACTGTCAGGGCGACCCGACGCCGGTGGATGTGTCAAAAATCGCCTACGACCAAAACGACGGCCCGCCGCCCTGTCCCCACTGCGGGCGTAAAATGGTGCGCCCGGCTGTGGTATGGTTCGGCGAGATGCTGCCCCCCGCCGCGCTGGCCGCCGCGCGCGCTGTGCTGCACACCACCGATGTCATGCTGGTCATCGGCACGTCGGGCATTGTGCAGCCCGCCGCCAGTATGCCGCTGCTCGCCCAGGACAGCGGCGCCGCCCTGATCGAAGTCAACCCCTACGAAAGCGAACTGACCGACCGCGTTGATCTGTGGCTGGACGGGCCATCGGGCGAAGTGCTGCCGCGCCTGGTGGCCGCCGTCAAGAAGCTGCGCGGGAACGCGGGGTGATGCGCGCCGCCTTTCGATCTACAGCTTATCCCACTCCCACATGCCGTACAGCACTTCGTCTGGCAGGCGCTGCCCGGCCTGCGTCAGCGTCATGCAGATTTCGCCGTGATGATAGGCTTCGTGCGACACTACGTAGCTGAAAAACGTCAGCGGCGAACGCTTGAAACCCTTCGCTTTGCCCTTTTCGGCGCTTTTTTGCAGCAGCGCCGCCACCGCTGCCGCCGAAGCCGCCAGCGCCGCCCGCAGCGCCTCATGCGTCAGCGCTTCTTTTTCGGCCTTCGTTTTCGCCGGGATTTTGTGCAGCCCGCTCAGCAGTTCCGGCGTCAGTTCCAGCCACATCAGACGCGCGTTGTGCAAATGCGCGAAGATTTCGCCCACGCTGCGGCCTTTCATGCCCGCCGGCACGCCCGCCAGCCCTGCCGCCGTGATGCTGTCCAGCAAAAGCCGGTTGACCCGACAGTGTACCCCCCACGCTTCGCCCATGTCGCTTGCAAACTGTACCGTATCCATCGCCGCCCCCACACATACAGAACATTCTATCTATTGTAGCGTGTTTCTGCCGTTGAACCAATCATATCCGCCGCAGCAGCCCCAGCGCGATCGTGCCGCCGTACACCACCCACATCACCACGTTCACCAGCAGCATAAAACGCGGCCAGCGCGCGCTGCACACCGCCCACACCGGCAGCAGGCTGTACAGCGTCACATACGGCACGAAAAACAGCCACGCCAGGATGCCGATCACGGCGTCTTTGCGCCGCCACGCCACATACGCCAGCAGCAGGCCCAGCGGATAAGCCAGATACGGCGTCAGCAGCACCGGCGGCGCGATATTGAAGCTCATGCGCCCTTCGCTGACGCCCGCGTTATTGGCGATCGCCAGCGGCAGCCACCAGCCCCACAGCAGCAGCGACAGCGCGGCCACGCCCGCCGTTACGGTCAGCGCGCGCAGCAGATCATCGCGCTTCAGGCTCAACCAATAGCCGAGCAAAAGCTGCGGCTTGATCGCCAGAAAAACGCCGCTCAGCGCCGGCGGCACCAGCAGGCCAATACTCGGCAGCCAATCGATATTCAGTTCCAGCACGGCGTCCATCGCCACGAACGACACGAGCGTGATGAGCAGCGCCCCCCGCCCGCCGCCGAACTTAAACACCACACCCGTGAGAATCGCGAAGTACAGGCAGGTTTGCAGCAGCGTCGAAACTTCCAGCGGCAGCAGCCCGAACGGCCACAGCAGCAGCGCCGTCCACGGCGGATTCAAAAAGCGCGCCGAAGCCGCGTAGGGCGCGCTCACGTTTTGCGCCACGACCATAAAGGTCGAAGTCTGGTCGAACCAGATGGGGATAATATTTTGCGGGTGCAGCCACGCCGCCAGCGCCCACCACAGCAGCGCCATCCCCTGCGAAACGAGCAGCGCCCGCCCAAAGCCCGGCGGCAGCTTCTTCAGATCGAATTGCAGCGTCGGCTTCTGCGCCATCGGCCTATTCCACGCGCTTGCCCATATAGATATCGGGCTTGCCGCGCCCGTTGGCGTCGGGTATCACGCCGATGATTTTATAGCCGCACTTCAGGTAAAACTCGTAGGGATGGCCTTTCAGATTGCGAATCCGGGCGATTTTCTCCCACAGATTGTCGTACAGATCAACATTGGCCAGCGTCGTCATTTCCCTCACATCGTCCGTGCCCAGTTGGATCGTCAGCCCGCCGCGCGCCTTGACCTGCTGCTCGAAATCGGCGACCAGCGCCCGCCCAATGCCGCGTTTTTGACACTGCGGATGCACCACCAGCGGATGCAGTTCCCACACATTGCCGTCGTATTCCGGCAGCCCGCCGATCCAGCCAAGCACATTTCCCTCGTCATCCAGCGCCGCCCGCGCGCAGCCCGCGCGCAGCACCATCGCCACTTCTTCCAGCGCGTCTTCCAGCGTCGGCCACGATTCCGGCCAATGCTGGCGAAAACCGATGGTCAGCAGTTCGGCCATCTGGCGCTGTTGGGCCGCGTTGTCGCCGACATCAACTATCTGCATCGCACAGGCATCCTTTATCTCATGCTGAAAGCTTTGTTTTTAGATCGCCGGCAGGAAGAAAAACGCCAGCCCGCTAATCAGATACACCACCAGCAGCATCGCGCCTTCCAGCCAGTTGGATTCGCCGTCCAGCGCGATCAACGCGGCGACCAGGGTCGCGCCGCCGAGCGCGATCAACTCGAAATCCGTAAACACCAGCAGCAGGCGTTGGTTAAACAGCAGGCTGATGAACACCAGCAGCGGCGCCACGAACAGCGCGATCTGAATGCTCGACCCCAGCGATACCGCCAGGCTCAGTTCCATCTTGTTTTTGATCGCCACTTCGACCGCCACCAGATGTTCGGCGATATTGCCTACCAGCGGGATCAGCACAATACCCAGAAAGAACTCGGTCAGCCCCAACTGCTGCGTGACCGGTTCCACCGCGCCGATCAAGACTTCGCTCAGCAGCGCCGTGCCCACCGTCGCCGCGATCAGCACGATCACCGCCGTGCGCAAACTCCAGCGCGCTTTGTGCGGCTCGGCTTTGACCATTTCCTGGGTCGCCAGCACCGCCGGGCCGGCTTCTTCGCTGGCCGGGCCTTTTTGCGTCTGGAAGCCGTAAAAGATATTCAGCCCATAAATCACAATCAGGATGAACGCCACCGCCTCGTTGAACAGCAGTTCGCCGCTCGGCGTTTCGGCCAGCGCGCGGTCAAACAGCGTCGGAATCGCCAGCGCCACCAGCGCCAGCACCAGCAGCGTCCCGTTCAGGCTGGCGGTGCGCCGGTCAAACGTTTGTATCCCGTTTTTCAGCCCGCCCAACAGCAGACTCGCCCCCAGCACCAGCAGCAGATTGCCCAGAATCGATCCCGTGATCGACGCTTTCACCAGCTCCAGCAGCCCGGCGTTGATCGCCAGAATCGTGATAATCAATTCGGCGGCGTTGCCCAGCGTGGCGTTGAGCAGCCCGCCCAGACGCGGCCCGGTGTAGTGCGCCAGTTCTTCTGTCGCCTCGCCGATAAAATCGGCCAGCGGCACCAGCCCAATCGCCGACAAAATAAAAATGACGACCGGCGACACGCTTTCATGGAAAAACACGTCCAGCCCCAGCGCCAGCGGCGCCGCCAGCAGCATCCCGTACAATAGGCGTCTCATCATAAAAATCTTCCCCCTGTGTGGCAAAGTATCTGTCTGCTGTAAAAGACGGCTTACCCCTTGTGCCGGCCTTCCAGCGTCTTTTCCAGCGCGACCGCCCGCTGTTTCGCCAGCAGCGCGTCGCCCGTGAACAGCGCCAGCGCCTCGAACATCTTCTGCGCGTCGGCCTCGCGGATTTCCTGCGGCGCATACAGCCAGCGGTCGATGCGCGCCGCCATGTCTTGCAGCAAATCCGGCTCCGTGTAGGTCTCCAGCATTTCGAACAGGCGGTGATGCGCGCCCTTGCGTTCCATCACTTCCATACCGTCGAGAATCTGGCGGTGCGGCGGCCCTTCCCAAATATCGGCGATCATCGCCTCGCGCAGCCAGCGTTCCACCGGGAACTCCGCCAGCGTGCCCATCGCGCCGTTGACTTCCATCGCCCATTTCGCCGTCTGCACCGCCACTTCCGCCGTCCAGTATTTCGCCAGATGAATCATCAGCCGGCACACATGGAATTGTTCGGAATACGGCGGGGTCTGGCGGTACACCCCATTCAGCATTTCCGCCGCCTCCCACGCCAGCGCAAACGCGCGGTTGATGTCCGCCAGTTTGTCGTCGAACTGGCGGCGCATTAACGGCTGTTCGAGCAGCGGTTGGCCGAAAACGATGCGCTTCTGCGCGAAGTGCAGCGCTTCGGCAAACGCCCGCTGCGCCAGCGCCGTGCTGCCGATGGCGTTCGACACGCGCGACAGATTCAGCACTTCCATAATCAGATAAATGCCGTGTTCGGCTTTGCCCAACAGATAGGCTTCGCTGGCGTGCAGTTCGATCTCGCCGGTCGGCACAGAGCGTGTGGCGATTTTGTCCTTCAGCCGCCGTAAATGATAGTTCAACTGGCCGTTGTCACGGTAGCGCGGCACCAGAAACAGCGCCAGCCCGCGCACGCCCGCCGTTTCGCCCACGCGCGCCGCCACCACCGCCACTTCTGCCCCCGCGTTGCTGCAAAAATACTTGTCGCCCGTCAGATACCAGCGCCCGTCGTCGCCTTTCTGCGCCAGCGTATCGACATTCGCCCCCAGATCCGACCCGCCGCGCGCCTCCGTCATCCACGTCGCGCCCTGCCACACACTCTCGTCCCGGCGCAGCAGCGGCGTCAGATAACGCTCGTGCAGCGTCGCGTCGCCGTATTTTTCCAGCGGCACGGCGGTCGAAAGCGAGACCGTATAGGGGCAGCTTACGCCGATGTCGTAAAAACAGGTCACATAATCCAGCAGAAAGAAGGGAATGAGCGAATTTTCTTCGAAGACGCGCCAGATAATGCCCGCCTTATAGCCTTCCTTCAACATGCGCCAGTAGTCGCTGATGTACAAAATCTCGTCGCTGCGCTGGCCGAAGCGGTCAAACATGCGGATGTGCGGCGTGCCCGCGCGATCCACCGCGTAAGACATCGCCTGCCCGTCGTGTTCCCACCACGCCTCGTACATGCGCAGCGTCCGCAGCGCGCTGGCCGACATCGCCGGGCAGGTATCCAGCAAATAACGAACCGGTGAAAGCAGGTGTTCAAAATCCATGTATTACACCTCGCGTTCTTGACGATTTTGCTTGTCCTATAACCACAGGACTTCGTGTATGATCTTGATTATAGCTTGAAGACACCAACAGGGGAAAAGACCAATGAGCAGCCAGTCGTTTACCGCGCATATCGCCGGCAACCCCAATGTGCCCACGATTAAAGAAGCCAATGTGCGTTCAGCGCCCGGCACCGCGCCCAACGTGACCGTTCTGTTCAAAGCGCCCGTCGGCACGCAAAACTGCCGCGTGCTGGATGTGCAGCCCGACCCGCAGGGCACGAATCTCAACGGCAAAGTCTTCCAGTGGTTCCGCCTGCTGCTGCCAGACAACCGCGAAGGCTGGGTGCGCGACGATCTGCTGCAAATCATCGGTGATGGCCGCCCCTTCGGTTATCCGTCGCTGTCGCTGGCCGCCTATGCTTTCGGCCTGACACGCACAGCGCCCGCCGTCGCCGCCCCCCAGCCCGCCGTCGCCGCGCCGCAGCCCGC
>JACAER010000067.1 GCA_013388745.1 Chloroflexota bacterium | reverse complement strand
CGGCATCGAGCCGCGCCTGTCGTTCGGCGCGTTTGCGGAGTAATGTTTGCCGCGTCGTGCGAAACGTCCGTTCTAACTTCGCCACGAACGTGAGCGCTTCGGGCGAAAGGATATCCGCAAACGCTGCTTGATGGTTGCTCAGAAGCTGGATGTCCGATCGAGTTGCATGGGTTACGTCGTGCATGCTCCGTCTCCGCTCAGTGTTGTGCTGATGCATAGAACTGGGCGGTTTCGGTCGAGCCTTTCATCGCCGTCGTCGAAGACATGCCGCCGGAAATGATGTTGGTGACGAGATCGAAATATCCTGTGCCCACTTCGCGTTGGTGCTTGGTTGCAGTATACCCCTTTGCCTCGCTGGAGAACTCACTCTGTTGGAGTTCCGAGTAGGCTGCCATGCCCCTGTTCTTGTACTCATGCGCGAGCGTAAACATGCTGTAGTTGAGAGCGTGAAAGCCGGCAAGCGTGACGAACTGGAATTTGTATCCCATCTCGCCTAGCCTCTCTTGGAAGTGCAGAATGGTATCCTCGTCCAATTTCTTTTTCCAATTGAATGAGGGTGAGCAATTGTACGCGAGCAGCTTTCCTGGGAACTTCTCGTGGATCGCGTCCGCAAACTCTCTCGCTTCGCCTAAATCGGGGTGCGACGTTTCGCACCAAAGCAGATCCGCATACGGTGCGTATGAAAGCCCGCGGTCAATCGCCTGGTCGATGCCGCACTTCACGCGGAAGAATCCCTCGGCGGTTCGCTCGCCGGTGATGAACCTGTGATCGCGCGGGTCAATATCGCTGGTGAGAAGATTCGCGCTGTCGGCGTCCGTGCGCGCAATAATGATAGTGGGAACATCCAGCACGTCTGCAGCGAGCCGCGCTGCGGTGAGTGTACGAATGAACTGGCTCGTCGGCACGAGGACCTTGCCGCCCAAGTGCCCGCACTTTTTTTCTGACGCAAGCTGATCTTCGAAATGTACCCCGGCGGCGCCAGCTTCGATCATCGCTTTCATCAACTCGAACGCATTTAGCGGTCCGCCAAATCCTGCCTCGGCATCGGCGACAATTGGGGCGAGCCAGTGAATGCCGTTGACGCCTTCTGAGTAATGAATTTGATCTGCGCGGAGAAGAGTTTGATTTATTTTTCGGACAACTTCAGGAACACTGTTGGCAGGATAGAGACTTTGGTCCGGATACATGTTGCCGGAGAGATTCGCATCGGCGGCGACTTGCCAGCCACTGAGGTAGATCGCTTTGAGGCCCGCTTTCACCTGCTGCATCGCCTGATTGCCCGTTAGCGCGCCGAGCGCGTTTACGTACGGCTCGGTGTGCAATAGGTTCCACAGGCGAATCGCTCCCAGCTCCGCGAGCGTATGTTTCACAGCGACAGTGCCGCGCAGCCTCTGCACGTCGTGTGGTGTGTAGGTGCGCGTGATGCCATCCCAGCGGTGTCTCATCGCGCCGAATGTGTGAACGTCGTGCAGCGTTTGCATGACAAGTCTCCTCGTGTGTGAATGAACAGTCTGGTAACGTTGTAGGTGGTTAAATATAGCACAGCGAAAAGCATAATGCAAGCGAAATTTCGCCCGTCTTTATAGTTTCGCTAATAGTGATGATTCATGTCACTATTGATTTCGCTAATGACGAATTTGAATTAGCATTTTCTTGAAGGATTCAATACATTGTTTCCGAACTCTCTCAACAACGTTATGGATAATGCGGGATTAACCTAATGGATGCAGAGCAACTGCGCTATATTCTCGGCGCAAAAATCAAACAGCTGCGTAGTGAGCGCGACTTGTCTCTTTCCGACCTCGCCGCAAAATCCAACATGTCCGTGTCGTATCTTAGCGAGATCGAAAAGGGGAAAAAGTATCCGACGCCGGACAAGATCATCCAGCTCGCGAGTGCCATCGGAGTAGGTTACGATGAGCTTGTGTCCGCGCAAGTTTCGGACTCGCTCGATCCGCTGAAGATGATTCTCAACTCACCGTTCATCAAAGAATTTCCGTTCGAGTTATTCGGCATCAAACCGCACGAGCTGGTCAATCTCGTCACGAACAATCCGCAAGAGGCGGGGGCATTCATCCGGACGCTGCTCGAAATCGGGCAAAGCTACGATATGAGTGTCGAGCAGTTTTTGTTCGCCGCGCTGCGCTCCTATCAGAAGTTGCACTACAACTATTTCGAAGATCTCGAAGACGCAGCGGACGACTTCATGCGGGAGCACAGGTGGAGTACGAAGCCGCCGCTTTCTTCCGAAGCACTGTATTCGGTTTTGACAAAAGAGTATGGTTACACGGTTGACGAGATTCCGCTCGAACAATTTCCCGAGCTGAAAAAATTCCGCTCCATCTGCACGCCGCACAAGCCCAAGAAACTGTTTCTCAACGGCAATCTTCTTCCGTCGCAAAAAGCGTTCTTGCTCGCGCGGGAAATCGGCTTCGAGTATCTGAAACTGAAAGAGCAGCCGATCACCTCCACCTGGCTCGAGGTCGAGTCGTTCGATGAAGTGTTGAACAACTTCAAGGCGTCGTACTTCGCCGGAGCTCTCTTCATTCATCGCAACACGTTGAAGAAGGATCTCGAGAAATTCTTCGAGCAAAAAACGTGGCATCCCGAAGCGTTCCTCAACAT
>JACAER010000016.1 GCA_013388745.1 Chloroflexota bacterium | reverse complement strand
TCAGCGGCAGTCAGGTGCAGGTCGCGGGTACGCTGGCTTCCGGCGCGCAGTCCTTCAGCGTCACCGTCACCGACAGCGCCGGCAACCCCTTCACAGAAACACTCACTATCAATGTCACCGCCGTTACACAGCCGCCGACGGGCCAATTCGTCTTCGTCTCGCAGAACAACCTGTACACCGCGCAGTACGATGGCACAAGCATTGTCAACGTCACACAGGTCACATTCAGCGGGCAGGACAGCACGCCCGCCTGGTTAAATGATGGGCGTATCGTCTTTGCTTCCTCGCGCGATGGTCTGCCGCAGCTTTATATCATGAACAGCGACGGCAGCAATGTGCTGCGCCTCACCGATGGCACCGCCGCCGAATACGACGCGGCCTTGTTCGGCAGTCGCATTACCTACGTGTCCGAACGTGACGGCCTGGCGCAAATCTATGTCATGGACGTAGACGCTGGCGGCGCGGTCAGCAACGTCGTCCGCTTAACCGACGGCACTGCTAATGAGTACAGCCCGGCCTGGTCGCCCGATGGCAGTCGCATTACCTACGTGTCCGAACGTGACGGCCTGCCGCAAATCTATGTCATGAACAGCGACGGCAGTGGTCAGACACGCCTCTCCACCGACAACACTCGTGCGCAGTTCGACCCAACGTGGTCGCCCGACGGCCAATCC
Organism: Chloroflexota bacterium; assembly: GCA_013388745.1. Taxonomy (GTDB): domain Bacteria; phylum Chloroflexota; class Anaerolineae; order Aggregatilineales; family Phototrophicaceae; genus JACAER01. The sequence goes on along the minus strand of JACAER010000016.1, from coordinate 331,160 downwards.
ATTGCCTTCGTTTGGGATTGGGGTGGCGATCAGGACATTTTCACGATGAACACGGATGGCAGCAACCAGCAAAACCGGACTGCCAGCAGCACGGTCAACGATAACAACCCATCCTGGTCGTCAGACAGCACACGTATCGTCTTCTACTCAGATCGCGATGGCGGCGGCACTTACGTCATGAACGCCGACGGCACGAACCCGACACGCATCGACGCCGGCACCGCCCAGACTATCAGCCCGACCTGGCGTCCATAAAACGCTCCTCGTGACAAAGCACGCAGACCCTATCGTCCGGTAGGGTCTGCGTGCTATCATCGTCCTATGTCACATCCCAAACAACAGTTCACAACCCTTTACGAAGCCGAAGTCGCGCCGGGATTAGAACCCTACGCGCGCGACGAAATCAAACGACTTTTCGGCGGCGAAATCGCGATTCGTTATGTTGGGGCCGGCGGCGTGCGCTTCGCCTTCGAGGGCAAACCCGGCGCGCTGCTGCGCCTGCAAACTGTCATCGCCGTCTATCGCATACTCGATTTTCCCGTGCCGCGCCCCAAAGCGCTGCTCGGTCACGAACATTTCTCGCGGCTGCTGCGCGAAATCAACGCCGTGCGTGTCCTTTCGCCGCGTACTGACTATGACACTTTCTATATCAGCGCCGCTGGTTCAGAAAGCGCGATTATGACGCGCCTCAAAGCCGAAATCGCCGCCCAGACCGGTTTGAGCGCCGGCACTGAAAAAGGCGATCTCTGGATGCGTTTGCGCCGCAGTAAACAGGGTTGGGAAATTCTGCTGCGCCTCACCGCGCGTCCGCTGGCAACCCGCGCCTGGCGCGTATGTAATTTCGAAGGCGCGCTCAATGCCTCGGTGGCGCATGTGATGACGCAGCTCACTGAGCCTGACGAGCATGATGTTTTCCTGAATCTGCTCTGTGGTTCCGGCTCGCTGCTGATCGAGCGCCTGTTTTCTGTGCCCGCCCAACAAATCATCGGCTGCGACATCAATCCCGCCGCCCTGGATTGTGCGCGCGCCAACCTGGCCGCCGCGCACAGAAACGCCGTTCTGCTGCACACCGACGCCCGCCAGCTTCCACTGCCCGATAACAGCATTGATGCGCTTTGTGCCGATTTTCCTTTCGGCCAGCTTGTCGGCACGCATGCGGAAAATCTTGTCCTCTATCCCGCCCTTTTACAGGAAGCCGCTCGCGTTGCCCGTCCGAACGCGCATTTCGTGCTCATCACGCACGAAGTTCGCCTCATCGAATCGCTGCTCTATGCATCCACTGTCTGGCAGCCACAAAATGTGCTGCGGGTGTCGCTCGGCGGCTTGCATCCCCGTATCTATGTCTTGCGCAAACGCTGACTTCTCACCACAATAAGGACGACACATAAACGGAAGCCACCCCATGACATTCCGAAGCCTTTGCCTGTTTTGCGTCTCTCTCCTTCTGCTGCTTCTCACGAGCTGCCGCCCGCCTGAAGAACGTCCGTCGCTGCTCGTCTCGTTGGTCGCGGACGGCGTTGAGCGTACTTACGCTTACGATTATCCCGTCACGGTCGAGCAATTCTTGATCGACGCCGAAGTCGAACGCGCCGAACTTGACCGCGTGAATCCGCCCCTCTATACCCAGATTACGGATGGAATGCGCGTCACCATTGTGCGTGTCAGTGAAAGCACCGAATGCCAGCGTGAAGATATTCCCTACCAGGTCGAAACCATTCCCAGCGAAGCCGTGCCTGCTGGCGAAGAATTCCTGGGACGCGCCGGGCAAAACGGCGTGCGCGAAATTTGTTACCGCATCCGCACCGAAGACGGCCTGCGCCTTGATCCGGTGCAGATCAGTTCCACTGTCATCACCGAGCCGCAGAATGAGATCGTCTACGTGCGCCCCAGCACCGAGCTTGACCCGGTGCCCATTAACGGCACGTTGGCCTACATTAGCAACGGCAATGTGTGGATCATGCGCGGCAGCACTGAAACCAAGCGCACACTCACCAACACGAGCGACCTCGACCAGCGTGTATTCAGCCTCTCGCCTGATGGCCGTCGGCTGATTTTCACCCGCGACACCTCTGGCGGCAGCGCCGCGCTTTCTAACCAATTGTGGTATATCCCCGATACAACGCTCGACGCCGCGCCAATTCAGCTTGTGCCGACCAATCTACTCTACGCCGAATGGCTGCCCGGCGCAGAGAACACTATCAGCTATTCCACCGCCGAAGGCCGCGAAACCAGTCCTGGCTGGCGCGCGCTCAACGACCTGTGGGTGATGCGTATCGCCCCCAACAATGGGGATATTCTCGACATCAGCGAAGTCGTTGCGGAATCAGCCGGTGGCATTTTCGGGTGGTGGGGCACACGCTACCAGTGGTCGCCCGATGGTACACAGTTGGCCTGCGCCCGCGCCGATGGTGTGGGATTTGTCGATTTCGAGGCGCGCGCTTGTGTTATCACCCTGAGCTTTGCCTATTACAATACCTCTGGCGACTGGTCATGGCGTACCACTCTTGACTGGTCGCCCGATGGCGCGCTGCTGGCCTCCACGGTGCATGGGCTGCCCGTCGGCGATGAAGCGCCGGAGAACAGCCCGGCTTTTCACCTCACAGTCACCGACTTTGAAGGCGCTTTCGCCACTAATCTGGTCGAAAACGCTGGCATTTGGTCAACACCGCGTTATTCTCCGCTGATTACCCTCCCCGATTCGCCTTACCCGCAGGGTTATCTGGCCTACTTGCGCGCCCGCGATTGGTCGAACAGTATCAACGATTTAGCGCAGTACGATTTAGTCGTCGCCGATCGTGACGGCAGCAATGCCCGCGTTATCTTTCCACAGCCCGATCAGGCCGGGTTGACCGCCAGAGGCTTTGCGCAGGATTACGTTTGGAGTCCCGATGCCACGCAGATCGCTTTGATCTATCAGGGCAATCTGTGGGTTGTCAACGTCACCACCGGCGCCGCGCAGCAGATCACCCTCGATGGCGCGGCTTCTAAACCGCTATGGACACGCTGAGTCGTCCGCGCCTGATTCTGGTCGCAGCGCTGCTGGCGCTCGTCGGCAGCCTTGTCGCGCTTTTCAGCACCATCCAGGAACGTGATTTCATGCTGCGCGGTTATGTCGATGCTACGCGCAGCGCCGACTTGCCTTTTCGTTTGCCGCTTTTGGGGGTCAACGTCGAACTTGCGCAGTATACGCCGCAGCAGATGCGCGCGCAGTTCGCGCTCATGCGCCAGGCGCGCATTACATGGGTGCGCCAATTCGTGCGTTGGGACGAAATCGAACCTGCGCGCGGCGTCTATGACTGGTCACTGTGGGATCAGATTACGCACAACATCGCAGATTATCCCGATCTGCAAATCGTTGCTGTGTTGGTCAATTCGCCCGGTTGGTCACGATCTTCGGGCCGCAGCGTTTCCGCCAGCGCGCCGCCTGATAACGCGGAAGATTTCGCTGCCTTCGCTCATGTTTTCGCGGAGCGCTACGGCCAAAGCATCGACTACTATCAAATCTGGGACGAACCAAATCTGACAGCCGCGTGGGGTGATCTGCAACCACGTCCCGCCGCCTACGCCGGGCTGCTGCAAACGGCATATGCAGCCATTCACCATGCCGATGAACGCGCGACCGTCATCGCCGCCGCGCTCGCCCCGACAGTCGAACGCGGCCCACAAAACATCAGCGACATAATATATCTGGAAACGCTCTACCGTCTCGGCGCGCGCGACTTCACCGACGCTATCGCCGCCAAGCCTTACGGCTTTGATTCCTCGCCGCTGGAACGCACCGTCAGCGCCGATACACTTAACTTCTCGCGCATCGTTGCCCTGCGTGAAGTCATGCTGCGTTACGATGATGGCCAGACGGCACTGTGGGCAAGTGCCTTTGGCTGGAATTCCCTGCCCGATTCGTGGACAGGCGCGCCCTCGATCTGGGGAAGTGTCAGCGCCGATCAACGCACACAGTACACGCTGTCAGCCCTGAATCGTGTGCAGCGTGAATGGCCGTGGCTCGGCGGCCTCATCTTGCAGCACTGGCAGCCGCCCGCCCCTGCCGATGATCCGCAGTGGGGTTTTGCGCTCGTTGACCCTCAGCAGCAGCCCACGCCGCTCTGGACAGCGCTGGTTCAACGTCCACAGCCCGACGGGGCGATAGACGGCTTATACCCCGCCGCCAATCCCTTTGCCCGCTACAGCGGTGTGTGGACATTTGGCGCGCTCGGCGCAGACATCGGGTGGGTGCGTCCTACAGACAGCAGTCTGGAGTTCACATTTTCCGGCACGGATGTCGCGCTGCGGCTGCGCCAGGATGATTATGTCGCCTACCTCTATCCTACCGTGGATGGACAGCCCGCTAATGCTGTGCCGCGCGCTCCTGATGGCACAGCCTACATTGTGCTCACCAGCGATACCTTGACGCCGCAAACGGCATTGCTTCCTGTGGCACGCAGCTTGCCTGCCGGCACTCATATACTGCGCGTAGTGGCCGATCGCGGCGAAGATCGTTGGGCACTGGCGGCTTATGCCGTGAGCAGTGGCGATCTGGCCGCGCCTTATCATGACCAGATCACCGCCGCCATATTCACGGCGTTCACAGCCGCCGCCGCCGTCATTGTCAGCGCGCGGCAAATCGATTGGCAGGCCGCATTTCGCCGGCTCACGCGCCTCTGGAACGGCCTCTCAGAAACCGCGCAGCTTGTCTTCAGCGCCATCACTTCTTTAGCGCTCCTCGTTGGAATGCTGCTCAGTTGGGGCGACACAGTGCCTTCGCTTTTTCGCCGCGACGAAATACCGCTTGTGCTGGTCATCGCCAGCGCCGGCCTGCTGCGCCTTGAGCTGCATTTTCTTCTGAACATCGCGGCGCTGCTGGTGCTGTTCTTTGTTATTTATCAGCGCCTCGACTTTGGCCTGCTGCTGACAGTCTTCTGGGCACCGTTCTTTCTCTTTCCTGTTGAACTCTATCGTTTTGCCTTCCCCTTGGCTGAATTGATGATCTTGCTGACTTCAGCAGCGGCGCTTCTGCGGTTGCTCGTTGCCTGGGGACGTCAGCGCCAGAGTTTCAACCCGCGCTTTCCTTTAACAGCGCGCCAACTGTTGTTCAGAAGCAGCACAGCCCTTGATTGGGCGGTCGTGGCGTGGGTGATCCTCGGCTGTCTCTCGCTGTTCTGGGCGCAGTATTCACGTCCGGCAGTTACCGAACTACGCACAATGGTGATCGAACCCGCCCTGTTTTACATCATCTTTCGCGCTCTCCCTGCCGATCGCAAAACACTGCTGCGTTTGGTTGATACGCTGCTGTTGACTGCTGTGGCTGTAGCGCTTGTCGGCTTATATCTCTATGGGCGTGGCGAAGCCGTCATCACCGCAGAGGAAGGCGCACGCCGCCTCGCCAGTGTGTACGGTTCACCCAACAATGTCGGCCTGTTTTTGGGGCGCTGCATTCCTTTCGTCTTGGCCTTCGTCTTAATTCCCACACATCGGCGGCGGCGCATCGCTGCGGCGCTGCTGCTGCTGATGCTGCTGCTGACCGTCGCGCTCACCCAGAGTGTCGGCGCGCTCTTTATTGGACTTCCTGCCGCGTTCGCCGCGGCGCTGCTGGCTGTGTGGGGCAGGCGCGCCTGGTTAGCCTTAATTGGATTGGCAGGTTTGGGCGCATTAGCCGCCCCATTTTTGCTGCAATTCGAACGTTTCGCGCGCGTCTTCGATTTCTCACAGGGCACAAATTTTTACCGGATTCGTGTCTGGCAAAGCGCGCTGAATGCTATCCGCGATTTCCCTTTGACCGGCTTAGGGCTGGATCAATTTCTGTACGCTTTTCGCGGTCATTACATCATCCCCGATGCCTGGCAGGAGCCAAATCTCTCGCATCCGCACAATTTCTTGCTCGATTGGTGGGTACGTCTTGGGGTGTTCGGTGTGCTGCTTTTCCTGTGGACACAGTTTGTATTCTGGCGTCTTGTGCGTCGTCTGTATCGCGATTTTCGTCATGATCGTCTGTTTTTCGCCCTCACTGTTGGTCTGATCGGCAGTATGGTCAACCTGCTGGCGCACGGCCTTGTCGATCACAGCGTCTATGTTCCCGATCTCGCGCTCGTTTATGCCCTGCTCTTGGGTCTGGCTGCCCAGCTATCGAACATAAGAGCTATTGACGATCGTACTGAAATGATGGTGTAATGATAAATTATAGGAAATGGGGCAGTGCGATGAGGGCGCAAATCAACAAGGTCACAATTGACCTTGTCCAGCAGGATATACTGACGCTGGAGGTTGAAGGTATCGTCAATCAGACAGATACCGCGCTTAACCTGCCGCCTGCTTTCCTCGTCAAAGTCGGCTCCACCGTGGCAGATGAATGTCGCCGCATTGGTCGCTGTGATGTGGGATCTGCCGTTGTTACCAGCGGCGGCAAGCTCAATTTTCAGAAGATCATCCATACGGTAGGCCCGCGCTGGGGCGAAGGCAGTGAGCGCGGCAAACTTGCCAGCGCCGTCTGGGAGTGTCTGCGACTCGCGGAAGCCCATCATCTCAAATCGCTGGCCATCCCCGCCCTTTCCACCGGCACGCATGGCTATCCCCTCGAAAACTGCGCGAAAACCATGCTCTCGCAGCTTATCGATTTCACCTTCGAGCATCTCAAATCCCTTCGCACCCTTATCGTCAGCCTCGATAACGACGTGGCGCTCGAAGTCTTCCAGCGCGAATTCGATGAGCAGCTTCAGCAGCTTCGTCAGACCGGCGAAGGCAAAGTCCGCGTCTAAAGTGCCTTACAGCTCCCTTTACAACTGTGGTAAAATCGGGCGAATTTTGGCCTCTTGCTCACAAGGGGAATCACCTTGCGTGTTCTGATTACCGGTTGTGCGGGTTTCATCGGCTCCCATCTTGCGGATCGCTTCCTTGATGCAGGTCATACTGTGGTAGGGATGGACAACCTCATCACAGGCACGATGCGCAATATTGCCCATCTTCAGGGACATCCGCGTTTTACCTTCATCCATCACAATATCGTCCATTACATTTCCGTAGATGGTGCGATTAACGCCGTTTTGCATTTCGCTTCGCCCGCTAGTCCCATTGACTATCTGAAACTGCCTATCCAGACCCTCAAGGTGGGCGCGCTCGGTACGCATAATGCGCTCGGTCTCGCGCGCGGCAAAGGCGCTAAGTTTATCCTCGCCTCCACGTCCGAAGTCTATGGCGATCCGCTCGAACATCCCCAGCGCGAGGAATACGTCGGCAATGTTGACTTTATCGGTCCGCGCGGCGTCTACGACGAAGCCAAACGTTATGCCGAAGCGCTGACAATGGCCTATCATCGTTCGCACAACCTCGATTCGCGCATCGTCCGCATCTTTAATACCTACGGCCCGCGTATGCGCCTCGATGATGGTCGCGTCGTGCCCAACTTCATCGGCCAGGCTTTGCGCGGCGAAGCGCTCACCATTTACGGTGACGGCACACAAACACGCAGCTTTCAGTATATAGACGATCTTGTCGAAGGGGTTGTCCGGTTGTTGGAAAGTGACTATCATCAGCCGGTCAACATCGGTACCACCGAAGAGATGAACATTCTTGAATTCGCCCAGATCATCAACGAGCTTACGGGCAATAAGGGAGGCATCATCTTTCAGGGCGAACGCATTAAGGGCGATCCGCAAACGCGCCAACCCGATATCACCCGCGCGCGCACCATCCTCAATTGGGAACCCAAAGTGCCGCTGCGTGCCGGCGTGCAGCGCACCATTGAGTACTTCCGCAACGTGATTTGAACGCGCCGAACGTCACCACACTCTTCGGCTTGCTGTCGGCGCTTCTGGCAGGCGTCATGCTTGCCGTACTGCCTGCCGACACTGCCGTTATCTTCCTGGCGCTCGCAGCCCTGCTGCTCCTCGCGCTTATGACCCCTCTGGCGGCACTCGCGGTTCTACTCATCATCGCGCCACTGCGCACACTGATCGCCACCGAAGCCTCTTTCCAGCTTCCCCTCGACATCGGCCAGCTTGCCCTGCTGCTGTTATTGGCGGTTTGGGCGCTCTATCGTATTGCCCGCAGGCAAACCCTGCTGCCTTTCACCGCATCATCCGTTTTTGTGCCGCCGCTGCTTTTTCTCGCGGCGATTACCCCCGGAGCGTTTTTTGCTGCCTCTGCCGGAGCCTGGCTCAACGAATGGCTCAAGTGGGTACAGATCATCCTGCTTGTATGGCTGTGCCTGAGCTGCGCGCGCGCCGAAAACTGGCCGTGGTTAATCTTTTGCCTCGCTATGGCTGGCCTTGCCAACGCGCTCATCGGACTGTATCAGTTTTTCGGCGGCAGCGGCGCGCTCCATCTGCTGATCGACAATCGCTTTTTCCGCGCGTTTGGCACCTTCGGTCAGCCGAATCCCTTCGGTGCGTTCATGGGGCTGCTTGCTCCCCTTGTGTTGGCCGCTGCATGGGGCTATGTGCTACGCTTCTCGGCGCGCTGGCGGCGGCAGCACCGGTTCGATCAACGCCTGCTGCTGATCGCACTTTTTTACACAGCGTGCGGCGTGCTTATCGCCGTAGGGGTGCTCATTTCCTGGAGTCGCGGCGCGTGGTTGGGCTTTGCCGCCGCCATGCTGACGGTCATACTGGCGCTGCCACGCCGTTGGTGGCAAACGCTGGCACTGCTGACAGGCGGCACGGCATTGGTTCTCTTGCTCCTGCTCACAGGGCGCGTTCCCGCCGCCTTGCTCGACCGCCTCAGCGCGCCCGAACAATACAGCATCTTGGACGACATGCGCGGCGTAGACATCACGCCCGAAAACTACGCCGTCGTTGAGCGGCTTGCGCACTGGCAGGCGGCGCTCAACATGGCGCGCGCGCACCCCCTTTTTGGTGTCGGCGCCGGCAATTACGAAGTCGTCTATGACAACTACCGCCTATTAAACTGGAACTTTCCTTTAGGCCACGCTCATAATTACTACTTGAATATTTTTGCTGAGGCTGGCATTATAGGTTTAGCGACCTATCTCACTTTGTGGCTCGCCGTTTTTTGGCTTACCTTGCGCGCTCGCCGTCATCCCGATTCATTGGCGCGCGCGGTGGCCGTCGGTCTGCTCGGAACGTGGACTTATCTTTCCGTTCACAGTCTGACTGACAATTTGTACGTCAACAACCTGTTTTTGCACATCGGTGTGATGCTGGGCTTGCTGGCCGTGCTCCACCATCAGACCTACCGCCGCATAGAAATAGGAACTCTATGAACCAGACGAACACGCTCAAAGCCGCTGACAAATCCACTATGCGCAATCCGCTCGATATTCCCATTGTTTTCATTGCCAATCGTTTTGGCCCGCGCTCCAAAGAAGTTGAGCGCTTCATCAAATTTGCCATCGTCGGGGCGATCGGTGCCATCATCGACTTTGGCCTGGTCTTTATTTTGCAAGCCACGATTCTCCCTCCGGCCAACGACCTGAGCGTCGTACTGGCCGTCTCTGCCGGCTTTATCGCCGCTGTGCTCAGCAATTTCACCTGGAATCGTCTCTGGACATACCCCGATTCGCGGTCACGCTCAATCCGCCGCCAATTGGCGCAGTTCGCTATCATCAATTTCATCGGCTGGGCAATCCGTACACTCTGGGTCAAGTTCGTCTATCTGCCGCTGGGGGCGTTTTTCATGCCCATTCTGCTGCCAGAGATTCGCATCTTCCGCCCCGGTTATATCCCCACCGAACATGGCGAAGCCAAGCTCGGCACGATGATTGCGCTGCTGATCGGCGTAGTCGTGGTCATGGTCTGGAACTTCTTCGCCAACCGTTACTGGACATACAGCGACGTAAACTGAGTTGCCGCGCATTGCCCTCGACTACACCGCTGCTTATGAGCAAGGAGGCGGTATCGGACGTTATGTGCGCGAACTGGTGAACGCCCTCGCGCGCGTTGATCAACGTCAGCCCTACCGCCTGTTTGTCGCCGGGCAGCGCCGCACACTACCACCGCTGCCGGGCCCAAACTTTAGCTGGAAAGCGACACGCATCACCCCGCGTTGGTTCGCGCGTTTTCAGCGCCTGCGCCTGCCCCTGCCTGTTGAACTCTTCACCGGACGCCTCGACCTGTATCACGCGACCGATTTTGTGCTCCCGCCCGCGCTGCCCGCTACGCGCACACTACTCACTGTCCACGATTTATCTTTCGTGCGCGTGCCCGAAACCGCCAGCCCGCCGCTCAAAGCCTATCTGGATGTCGTCGTCCCGCGTTCGGTCAGGCGTGCGTTTCATGTCCTGGCCGATTCGGAAGCCACCAAACAAGACCTGATTGAGCTGTACGGCACGCCCCCGGAAAAAATCACGGTGCTGCTCAGCGGGGTAGACACCCGTTTCCAGCCTATCAGCGACGCCCAGCAGCAGATCGCCGTGCGCCACAAATACGCCATCGGCCCGTGTCCTTATATCTTCAGTGTTGGCACAATCCAGCCGCGCAAAAACTACAGCCGGCTGATTCGCGCGCTGGCGCAGTTGCGCCACGAAGGGCATGATCTCGCCCTCGTGATCGCTGGCGGGCACGGCTGGCTCGAAGGCGAAATGTACCAAACGCTGCGCGAAACCCAGATGCAAGAGCATGTGCAGCTTATTGGCTTCGCCGATGATGACGATTTGCCCGCGCTCTACAGCGCCGCCGAATGTCTGGCCTTTCCCTCGCTTTATGAAGGCTTCGGTTTTCCGATTCTGGAAGCGATGGCCTGTGGCACACCCGTGCTCACTTCAAATGTTTCGTCCCTGCCCGAAGTCGCAGGCGACGCCGCGCTGCTAGTCGATCCCTACGATCTCGAAGCCATCATTGATGCCTTGCGCCGCCTCATTACCGATTCCACTCTGCGTACCACCCTGATCCAGCGCGGTTTTCAGCAAGCGCCGCGCTTTACGTGGGAATCTGCCGCGCGGCAGCTAGTGGGCATCTACCGCGATTTGTTGGGCTGATGCTATAATCGTCACTCACAGGAGCTTGCATGGATTCACAACAGCCGAAAACCGGCGCGGCGTCGCGTGTCACCCTCAGCATACTCATGGGGCCGCAGGACACCAATAATCTCGGCAACGTACACGGCGGCATCATCATGAAATTGGTCGATGAAGCCGGCGCGCTGGCCGCCATGCGTCATGCCCGTGCCCCTGTCGTTACCGTCGCTGTCGATTCCATGACCTTCGATGAACCCGTTCGCGTCGGCAACCTCGTTATGTTCAACGCCGAACTGACTTATACCGGGCGCACCTCCATTGAAGTGCGCGTCGAAGTCGTGGCCGAAGACCCCCTGCATGGCACATCCAAAGTGACCAACACGGCATATCTTGTCTATGTCGCCTTGGATGCGCAGGGTCGCCCGACACCTGTCCCCCCTTTGCTTTACGAAACTGACGATCAGCGCCTGCGCGCCCGGCAGGCGCAGGCGCGCCAGCTTTACCGCAAGCAGCAGCGTGAAAGACGATCATGACAACACCCGAAGCCGCCTTTATCGCCAACCCTGTCTCCGGTGATGCGCCACTGACGGTGCATTTCAGCAACGAATCGCAGGGCGAAATTTCCGATTATCACTGGGACTTCGGCGACGGTTCGACCAGCCATGAACCGCATGTGCAGCATGTCTTTGAAAACGACGGCATGTATACCGTTACGCTTGTTGTGAGTGGACCCGGCGGGCGCGACCAGACACAGACCACCGTTCACGTCCTCAATGCATCTGAAGCCGTGCTTCCAGACCTGCGCAGCGGCGCGGCGCAGTCCACCCTGCTGCGCATCTTAAGCCAGGCCGGCGCGCGCGCTGTGCTCGAAGCCGAAACGCCCGATCTTGGATTAGCCGAGATTCGCCCGTTTCCTTTCTTAGCCATCGTCGGCCAGATGGAAATGCGCATCGCGCTCATGCTCGCCATGATTAACCCGGCAGTAGGCGGCGTGCTCCTTATCGGCCCGCGCGGCACCGGCAAAACTACGGCAGTGCGCAGCATCGGCGGTATTCTGCCCGATGTCGAGGTCAGCGATTGCGAAGAAGGCGCGCTGCCCGAAGACCTTAAATCCGAAAACGCCCGTTACCTTTATCCCGACTGCTGGGAAAAACTTCAGGCAGGCAAGCCGATTTCACACTATGAACCCGTCAGGTTGGTCGAACTGCCGCTCAACGCCCGTCTGGAAGATGTGGTCGGCGGTATCAACGAACGAGTCGCCGTGCAGCAAAACAAAGTGCGCATCGAACGCGGCATCCTCGCCCGCGCCGATAACAACCTGCTCTACATCGACGAAGTGAACCTGCTGGATGACACGATTGTCGATGCCATCCTCGACGCCGCCGCCCAGGGCAGTTACACCGTGCGGCGCGGCGCGATGTCCGGCACCTATCGCGCGCGTTTCGTCCTCATCGGTTCCATGAATCCCGAAGAAGGCCGCCTCCGTCCGCAAATTCTGGATCGCTTCGGCCTGCGGGTGAACGTGCGCGGCCTGACTTCGATCGAAGAACGGCTGGAAGTCTACAAGCGCGTGCGCGCCTACCGCACACAGCCGCACGCTTTCATCAAACAGTGGGAGCTGTCCACCGCCGAGACCCGCGACGAGGTTATTTTGGCGCGCGCACGTCTCAAAGAAACGCTGCTGTCCGATGACGCCATCAATGTTGGCCTGGCGCTCGTGCAAAAGCTCGATATCGACTCGCATCGCGCCGAATACACCATGTTCGAAGCAGCGCGCGCTTATGCCGCCGCCGACAACCGCACACTTGCCACACCCCAGGACATCCGCGCGGTTGCGCCGCTGGCGCTTCGTCAGCGCCGCAGCGAATTTATGAACCAGTTTTTTGAAAATCAGGCCATAGAAGATGAACAGATTCGCCGGGTTATGGACGAAATCAGCTAACCCATTCCTATTGCTGCTCGTCGTGCTGACTGTGCTGCCCTACAGTCTGCCATGGTTGGTTAATCGCGGGGCCGGTCTCAGCTTCAACGCCTACGATTTGGCCGAGTGGGCCAGCCTGCATCCCGTCGCGCACACCATGCATCCCGCCATGCTGCCCACGCTGCTGCTGCGCGCACAACTCACCATCATCACACTGATGATCGCCTTATGCGCCGGACGCGCGTTCAGCGATCTGCGCTGGGGATTCTGTGCCTTGTTGGTTGTCGCCCTTGTGTTGGCGCAGATGCCGCCCTTCGAGTTTTTCGCCGTCGCGCGCACTGACACCAACTACGGGATGCAGTTCACGCTGACCTTGTTTTCGTTGTTCGTCGGCGTAGTCGCCCTGAGCGGCGCGTTCTCTGCCTGGCGAACCCGCTTGATGGCGCTCCTGGCTTTGGCCGGTATTGTGACCAGCTTGATTGCCCTCGCGCAGGTTCATGGTCTCATGCGCAGTTTCGATCTACAAGTCCAGATAGGTGTCGGGGGCTTCGGCTTGTCAATGGTATATGCCGCCCTTATGGGGTGGCTGTGGATAAAAAAAGGGGCAAGCTGATCCGCTCGCCCCATCAACTTATCGTGGCAAACGCCCATTAACCCATGTGCGTTTGGATATATTCGACTGCTTGTCCCACCGTCGTGATCTTCTGGGCATCTTCGTCGGTGATTTCGCCGCCGAATTCTTCTTCAAACGCCATAATTAGTTCTACTAGGTCGAGCGAGTCCGCTTCCAGATCTTCGCGGAAGCGCGCCTCTGGCACGACACGGCCTGCGTCCACGCCGAGCAGGTCGACGACAATATTCTTGACACGTTCTTCTGTTGTACCACCAGCCATTGGCCTTTTCCTCCATTTGCGGCACTGTGCTCGCTAAATAACGGACACATTATAGCGTCATTAAGCTATCCTGCCAGTGTTGACACGGCAAACAGCTATCATGTACGATAACGGGCAACCATACTAAGGAAACACCGATTCATGAGCAAAGTCACGGAAAACCCGACCATCGAAAATCGCAAAGCCGATCACATCCGTATCAATCTCGAAAAGGATGTGCAGTTCCCGCGCCTGACCACCGGTTTGGAGCGTTATCGGTTTCTCCATCGCGCGCTCCCAGAACTGAATCTCAACGAAATCGACACTTCCGTGCATCTGCTCGGCAAAACGATCGCTTCGCCTATCCTGATTTCGTCCATGACGGGCGGCACAGACATGGCCTACCGCATCAATCAGAACCTCGCTCAGGCCGCGCAGACGCACAACATCGCTATGGGGTTGGGTTCGCAGCGTGCCGGCCTCAAAAATCCAACCGTGGCCTATACTTTTCAGGTGCGTAATGTTGCGCCCGCTATTCTGCTCTTCGCCAACGTTGGCGCCGTGCAGTTCAACTATGGCTACGGCCTGGACGAATGCCAGCGTGTTGTGGATATGATCGAAGCCGATGCCTTGATTTTGCATTTCAATGTGCTTCAGGAAGCCGTCCAGCCCGAAGGCGACATTAACTTCGCCGGTCTGTTGGACAAAGTAGAAGCGGTCTGCAAAAAGCTGCCTGTGCCTGTGATCGCCAAAGAGGTGGGTTGGGGCTTCTCCGAACAGGATGTGCGCAAATTAGCCAACGCCGGCGTCAGTGCCATTGACGTGGCCGGGTCGGGTGGCACTTCCTGGAGCGAAGTCGAATACCACCGCGCACCCACCGCTTTTCATGCCCGTGTCGCCGCCAGTTTCGCCGATTGGGGCATTCCCACCGCCGAAGCCGTGCAGTATGCCAAACAGGGCGCGCCACACTTGCCAATCATCGCCAGCGGCGGTCTGCGCGACGGTATCGACATTGCCAAATGTATCGCACTCGGCGCCTGTGTCGGCGGCATGGCCGGCCCCTTCCTCAAGGCCGCCGACCAATCTGTCGAAGCCGTTGACCAACTGATCCGCGAAACCGCCACGCAGATTCGCATCGCGATGCTGTGCAGCGGCGCAGACAGCATCGCCGCCTTACAGCAAACGCCGCTGCTGCGCGTCTAGCGCTTGCACCCCCCAGCGCAGATTCTCGCAACTGCTGCGAAGACAAAAACCTGTATTCGCTCTAGAAAATGCCAGGGTTTGTAGGTTTTTAGAACAAATTTTCTATCCTCAGACCAACTCGCGAAACAGCATATTGCTCAGCAGTCGCCCTTTGGCAGTGATTCGCACGCTTTGCCCAGTGATTTCCAGCAGGCCGTAGCGCGCGTATTTCTCCAGCGTCGCGCCGTGTATCGCCAGCAAATCTTCCCCAAAGCGCTCGCGAAACGCCGCGCGTTGGATGCCTTCCTGCGTCAGTCGCAGCCCCATAATCAGCGTTTCGGCGATTTCATTTTCGCGGTCTACCACCACAGGCTCACTCGTCGCGGGTGTGTGTGGATAGTCGTAGTGCGCCTCAGCAATTTCCAGCGCCTTAATATAGCGCTGCGGCGACAGAATCGTCGCATAGCGCACCCCGCCGGCCCAGCCATGCGCCCCCGGCCCCACCCCTACGTAATCCAGATTGTGCCAGTACTGCAAATTGTGCCGGCATTCGTATCCCGGCTTCGCCCAATTGCTGATTTCGTACTGCCGATACCCCGCTGCTGTCAGCTTTTCGGTCGCCAGCTCGTACATATCCGCGCTCAGATCATCGTCCGGCATAGGCAAACGCCCTTTCGCCACCCAGTCTTTCATCGGCGTGCCTTCTTCTAGCCCCAGCGCATACAGTGAAAAATGCTCCGGTTGCAGCGCCAACGCCTGTTGCAGGGTCGTCTCCCACGAAAACAGCGTTTGATGCGGGAAGCCGTAGATCAAATCCAGATTCAGATTATCGAAGCCAGCAGCACGCGCATTCGACACCGCGCGTACCACCTGATCGTTATCATGTCGCCGCGCGAACAAATCCAACTCATTAACGTTCGCTGATTGCATCCCGATGCTCAAGCGATTGATTCCCAACTGCCGCAGCGCCGCCAGATAATCACGGCTGTTGAGGTCATTGGGGTTAGCCTCGATCGTGACTTCTACATCCGTCGCCACGACAAAAGACGCGCGTATAGCCGCCAGCAGCCGAGCAAACTGCTCCGGTGTCAGCAAACTGGGCGTCCCCCCCCCAAAAAAAATCGTCCCGACCCTTAACCCCGGCTTGCTGCGGCCAACAATCGCGATTTCCCGCGCCAGTGCTTCGTTAAACGGCGCAATCAGTGCGTCAAGATTGGTGTAGGTGTTGAACGCGCAGTACGTACATTTGGTTTTGCAGAACGGGATATGAAGATACAATGAAATCAATGTCACTAAACCTGAATTCAGAACACAAGGGTAATTGCAGTATTGTGGCAGGTTCACTATAATTATTCAAGAACTATGGTGTTCATCCGCATTTATTCACTGAGCAAAGCTTATGCCTGAAACAACACAGTTCGCAGGAATGGGGGATGGCTCATCCAGCGATGGTGGCGGTCTCAAGCCCAACACGATCTTGCTCGCTCGCTACAAAGTCCTGGGCATACTGGGCGGCGGCGGCATGGGTACGGTCTACAAAGCGCGCGACCTCAACTTCCCGGATGTCACACGCTATGTCGCCATCAAGGAAATGCTCAATCCCAACACCGATCCCAATTTGCGCGCCACTACGCTGAGAACCTTCCAGCGCGAAGCCAACATCCTGGCGACACTCACGCACCCCGCTATCCCCAAAATATTCGACTTTTTCGATCAAAATGACCGCGCCTACTTAGTCATGGAATTTATCAACGGCAGCGACATGGAAAACATCATGGCGAAGGCCAAAGATATTCCCAGCGACAAAGTCCTCGAATGGTCGATTGATCTCTGCGACGTGCTGGACTACCTGCACAAAAATCAGCCCGAACCGATCATCTTCCGCGATATGAAGCCTTCCAACGTCATGATTGACCATCTGGGCAAAGTCCGTCTGATCGACTTCGGCATCGCCAAAAACTTCGTCAGCGGTGTCAAAAACACCATGATCGGCACAGAAGGTTACTCTGCGCCCGAACAGTACAAAGGCGATGTCAACCCCCTGAGCGACATCTACAGCCTCGGCGCGACGCTCCACCATCTGCTCACACGCAAAGACCCGCGTCTGGAGCCGCCCTTCAGCTTCCACGAGCGTCCAATCAAAGAATTCAACGCCAAATGCCCGCAGGGGTTGATCGACATCGTCATGAAAGCGCTGGCCTTCGAGGCCAAAGAGCGTTTCCAATCCTGCGCCGAAATGAAAACCGCGCTGGAACGTCTGCGCTATGGCGCACAGAGTGCCGCTATCGCCGTCGCCACGCCCAACAAGCCAGCCACTGGCCCGCAGGATGGCCCGAAAGAAACCAATTTCTTCGACGACATGGCCGCCACCGGCACAATCCAGGCCAAATGGCAGTTCACCACCGAAGACGAAATCCGCTCTACGCCCGCCTCCTACAAGAATCTGGCCTTCATCGGCTCCTACGACACCAATGTGTGGGCACTCAAACTCGATACGGGTGAATTCGTCTGGAAATTCCCAACGCGCGGAGGCATCGCCGCTTCGCCTGTCGTCGATACCGAAAACCGCCTTGTACTCTTCGGCTCGGAAGACTATTCATTCACCGCCGTCGATGCCAACGCCGGGCGCATCAATTGGATGTACCCCACCAAGGACAAAGTACGCGGGACTGCCCGCGTCGCCCATGGTCACGTTTTCTTCGGCAGTGATGATGGCCGCCTCTACGCTCTGGTCGCTGCCAATGGCCGCTATCTGTGGGAATACGACACCGGCGCTCCCGTGCGCAGCCGTCCCTATGTCACCAATGAGATCGTCATTGTCGGCTCCGACTCCGGTGAAATCGTCGGGCTGGAACTCTCTGGCAAGCGCAAATGGTCATATCGCACCAAACGCGCCGTCACTTCGTCACCCTACGTCGATATGCTCGAAGGCATTTGTTACGTCGGTTCGATGGATGGCTACCTCTATGCCATCGACGCCACCAGCGGCTTTAGCTCCTGGCGCTTCCGTACTGGCGGGCAGGTCGTTTCTTCGCCCATCGTTGAAGACGGCATTTGTTACTTCGGCGCCACCGATGGCATCCTCTATGCCCTCAACGCGCAGACCTCGCGTGAGCGCTGGAAATTTGACGCCGGTAAACCGATCGTCTCTTCGCCTATCGCTCACAAAGGCTCGATCTATTTCGGCGGCACTGACGGCTACCTGTACTGCGTCGATGCCCTCACCGGCAAAGAGCGCTGGAAGTTCCAAACGAAAGGGGCGATCACCTCGACCCCCTATATCGCCGACAACACCATCTTGATTGGTTCGCTGGATAAAACACTGTATGCCTTACCCCTGGTAGGTTAGGCGGCACTGGAGTGTGTTATGGATTTGTTTCGCCGTCTGTTTAGTCGTTCAAGCACCAAAGAACCCACCCCGGCAGCTCCGGCACCGGCCAAGGTCGAAAAACCCAAACCCGCCGAGACCGAGCCGCTGGGTACGGATACGGTGCCCGTTGCCCCGCTGCCGCCCCCCGCGCCCATCGACTTTAAAGTCTTGGACGGCGTAACTCGTCCTCTGCCTGCCGAAAAAGTCACCACCTCCAAAAACGAACATCTCGTCTTTGGACAATCTACCGATATTGGTATGGTGCGCAGCAACAATCAGGATTCCGCCCTCTCCTTCTTCTTCACCAGCAGCAGCGCCGAGGAACGCCCCGATTTTGGCCTCTTCATCGTTGCGGACGGCATGGGCGGGCACCACGATGGCGAAAAAGCCTCGGCCATCACCACGCGCGTCATCGCTTCCCAGGTCGCCAACAATATTTATCTGCCTATCCTGGCCGAGGGCGACGATGTTGAACGTCCCCCTATCACCGAAGCGCTGGTTCAAGCCGTACAAAAAGCCAATTCCCAGGTCATCACCAGTGTCCCCGACGGCGGCACCACCGCCACCGCTGTGGCCGTCATCGGCGACCTGGCCTATATCGCCCATGTCGGCGATACCCGTGTCTATCTCATTCACAAAGAAAATATCGAACAGATCACACGCGACCATTCGCTCGTCCAGCGCTTGATCGAACTCGAACAATTGTCACAGGATGAGGCCGCCGATCACCCACAGAAAAATGTGCTTTACCGCGCCTTGGGGCAGAACGAATCGCTCGAAGTCGATACGCTCACCCGCCGCCTGCCGCCCGGCGCGCGCGTCCTGCTGTGCAGCGACGGCCTGTGGAGCTTCGTCAAGGAAAAAGAAATCTTCGAGATCGTCTCCAACAGCTCTAACCCGCAGGAAGCCTGCGATAAACTCATTTCTCTAGCCAACACACGCGGAGGCTTCGATAACATCACCGCCATCCTGCTGCGTGTGCCCAGCAGTTAGGCGGTTGCCGGCCTATGGCTGACCTCGACTATTATGGCTTGCTGGCGATTTCGCCGCACGCTTCATCCGACGAGATCAAGGCGGCTTATCGTCGCTTTGCCCGGCGTTTGCACCCCGATGCCAATCGCAATAGCCCTGGCGCTGCCGCTCAATTCCAGAGCATCACCCAGGCCTATGAAACGCTGCTCGATCCCGTGCGCCGCCAGCGCTACGACGAGGAAACGCTGCGTATTCGCACGGGAAAAGGCAAAAACAATGCCTACTTCACCCTGCGTGTGACCCCCAGTCGCCAGTCGCTCACGCCGCTCGATGATCCGCAGGTCATGTATCTGCTCGCCGAAATCGCCGCCGACCCGCGTATCCGCGATGAAGTGCAAAAGCGCGAATCCAACCTCAATTTGACACTCGTGCTGGATCGCAGTAATTCCATGAACGGCACACGCCTCGATAAAGTGAAGGTCGCGGCGCACCAGATTATCGACAACCTCACGCCTAAAGACATTTTATCCGTTGTCACCTTCAATGACCGCCAGGAAGTCATCATTCCCGCCACCTATGTCAGCGACAAACCGGCCCTCAAAGCGCGTGTGAGTCTGATGAGCGCCTCTGGCGGCACAGAAATCTTTCATGGCTTGTCTTCCGGTGTCGAGCAAAACCGCAAATATCTCGGCCCACGCCTCGTCAACCGTGTCATTCTCCTCACCGATGGGCACACCTTCGGCGATCAGGAACGCTGTCTGGAACTCGCAAAAGAGGCCCATAAAGACGGCATCGGCATCAGCGCAATGGGCTTGGGACACGACTGGAACGACGAATTCCTCGACAAAATCGCTTCGACCACCGGCGGCACTTCCGCCTACATCGACTCGGCCGGCGCCGTCGTGCGCTTTCTCAACGAACACGTGCGCCAACTTTCCTACGCCTTTGCCGAGCGTGTCGGACTCTCCATCGCCCCCGACCCAGATATTGTCCTGGAATCGGCCTTCAAACTTTCGCCCAATCCTCAGCCCCTTACTATCGAAGAAGGTTTTATCCCGGTCGGCAGTTTACAGGCCAATCGCGCTATCAGTGTGCTTTTCCAGTTACAGGTTCCAGCGGGTATTACGCTCGGTTTCCGCTCCCTGGCGCGTATCATGGCCAACGGCGACATCCTCACCAACGAGCCACAGGCTTTCCAGGCGCTTTCAGACATTTCGGTTGATGTCGTCGAGGAACCGCAGCCGGATAACCCGCCCGCTAACATCATGGACGCCCTCGGCAAACTCACGCTCTACAAAATGCAGGAACGCGCGCGCGAGGCGCTCGAACGCGGCGACGTAGCCGAAGCCACCCGCCGTCTGGAAAATTTAGCCACCCGTTTGCTCGATATGGGCGAAGAAGAACTCGCCAACCAGGCCCTGGCTGAAGCGCGCCGCGTCGCCCATACGAGCAACTTATCCGATCGCGGCAGCAAAACCCTCCGTTTCCATACCCGTTATTTGCTGGCCGGCTCCGTTACCGAGGATAACTCATGACCAGTGTTTGTCCCTATTGTGGCTACAAAAATCGCCCCGGCGTGCTTTTCTGTGAAGAATGTGGCAAAAACCTCCAGGCTGAGGCCAATGCCACCCTGCCTACCCGCAAAATCGACGAAGGCGCAAAAGACCTCGCCGCCAAAGCAACCTGGGGCACCGCGCGTTTTAACCCGGCCTCTTCCATCATCATTCACGTCCGCGACAGCGCCGAACCCATCATCTTACAACCTACCAAACGCACCGTCGTTGGCCGCTCAGACAGCAGCAGCACACAAAAACCCGATCTTGACTTGACCCCCTATGGTGCGCTAGAAAAAGGTGTTTCGCGTTTGCACGCTGCGATCGAGCGCAGCGAAGACACTCTCACGCTTATCGATATGGGCAGTTCTAACGGCACCCATCTCAACGGCCAGCGCCTGATCCCCGATCAACCGCGTGTCCTGCGCGATGGCGACGAAATCCGTTTCGGCAAGCTTGTTGCCCACGTTTATTTCAAATAAGCTCTTTCGGAGACATTATGGCCATTACCATCCTCATTCATGTGATTAACCAGGAACCGGTTAAAGGCGAGGTAGATGAACTGCCCAAGCCGACAGACACCTCGATCATCTGCAAAAACCCGCGCGAACGCAACGATAAAGAATTCGCCTGGGTCGATGAAGGTGTCACGACCGTCATCTTCCCCTGGTGGCGTATTAACTATGTGCAGGTACTCCCCAGCGCCGAAGAGGAACAAGAATTCCCGATGCTGTTCCGTGGATAAAACTCGCCATGACTGTCAAGCTTCCTCGCAGCCATCAACGCGACAGTAAACGCATCCTCGTCGTTGACGACGAGCCGCGCATGATCGGCTTCATTCGCATGAACCTCGAACTCGAAGGCCACCAGGTCGTCGAAGCCCACAGCGGCATCGAAGCGCTCGAAATGGTGCGCACCATGCTGCCCGACCTGGTGCTCCTTGATGTCATGATGCCCGAACTCGATGGGTTCGAAACCCTCCGTATGCTGCGCGAATTCTCCAGCATCCCCGTCATTATGCTCACGGCCAAAGGTCAGGAAAACGATAAAGTTTACGGCCTGGAACTCGGCGCCGACGACTATGTGACCAAGCCTTTCGGCCCGCGCGAACTCAGCAGCCGCATCAAAGCCGTCCTGCGCCGCGCCGATATGCCCAGCACCTCGCCCGAACAGGCCGTGCTCAAAATTGACGAGCGCCTCAGCGTCGATTTCAACCGCCGCGAAGTCATCGTCAATGGCCAGCATATCAAGCTGCGCCCCACCGAATACCGCCTGCTCTACCATCTGATCGAAAACGTCGGCTGGACGGTGCCGCACGACCAACTGCTGGCCAAAGTCTGGGGTTACGAGTACCGCGACGAAGCGCACTACGTCCGCCTCTATGTCAACTACCTGCGCGAAAAAATCGAAGAAGACCCTTCGCATCCCAGATATATTCTCACCGAGCGCGGAGTCGGTTATCGCTTCATCGATTTCAAGCGCAAACAGGAGCCAAACGCCACCTAGCCGCTGCTGCTAATCCTTGCGACGACTTACGTTTCAACGTACAATAGTTGATACTGCGAGAGTGTGCCCCCTTCAAGGAGGGTTTTGTGTCTGCCTATAAAATTGTCGTTACCGGCCCTTTTAATTCGGGCAAAACCGAATTCATCAAAACCATCTCCGATATCCCTGTCGTTTCGACTGAGAAAAAAATCACGACCGAAGATCGTGGCATCAAAGCCGAAACCACCGTCGCGATGGATTATGGGCGCACGGCTCTCGGCGGCGATACGCTCTATCTCTACGGCACCCCCGGACAAACGCGCTTCAACTTCATGTGGGAAATCCTCTCGGCAGAAATGAACGCCTTTGTCGTCCTGGTAGACGCGACCGACAAGCCCTCTTTCCCCGAAGCCGCCGAACTGATTGACCAGTTCTCCAGCCTTGTCAACGTCCCTCATCTGGTCGTCGCCAACAAAACTGATTTGCCCGGCGCGGCCAACCTGACCGAAGTGCGACGCGGCACAAAGGCCAACGCCAACGTCACGGTCATGCCCTGCGTCGCCACCCAAAAATCCAGCGTGCGTCAGGTGCTGCTGCAAATGGTCGAACTCCTGAAAAAAGAACGCGCCACCTGAACTCCCGCAAGCCGGCCCCGCGCCGGCTTTTTTCATTATCTGCCCGCGCAACCCGCCGCCCGCCAAACCCGTATTACCTCGTAGAAGATGTTTCGCCTCTTATCGCCGATTCTCTCCCCTTATCAAGGAGCATTTGATGTCTTCCCCTGAACCTGTCGAAAACACACCCGCCCGCGACACGGGCCTCAACGACTTCCTGGCCGAAATCACTTCCGCCGCGCGCGAACTGAGCTCTACAATACGCGGCTCTGTCACCAAAGCGATCAGCCCCGGCGCGAAAAATTACCCCCCCCTCGACGTTTATGAAACCGCCGACGCCGTAATTATCCACACCGCGCCCCTGGATACCGCCGCGCCCGCGTCTGTCGAAGTCGCCATGACCGGCGACACACTCACCATCAAAATCACCACCTCACCCAACACCGACATCCCCGAAGCGGCTTATCTCTATCGCGAACGGCGCACCGGCGAATTCACGCGCACGCTGCAAATCCCGCGCGCGGTCAAAGCCACTGAAGCCAAAGCGCGCCTCAAAGACAACGTGCTTACTATTACCCTGCCCAAAGTGCAGGATACCGGCCCCAACATCATCAACGTCCAGATGACGGAATAGTCAAAAACGCAAACAGGGGCGAACAAAATCGCCCCTGTCTGGTCTGTTGGTAGCTGCTGCTCTACGCTGTCTGCAAATGTTCCGCCCGCAGCCGCGCAAATTCTTCACCAAAGTCTGCGGCCATCGCCTGTTTCTGCTCCAGCGGCAGCAGGCTGGCATGCACCGCGTTCAGCGCTACGCTTTGCAGCTCGTCAATTGTCAGCCCACAGTGTTCCACCGCCGCCAGATATTCATCAGAAAGGGTTGTCTTGTGGAAGCTCGGCATATCCGTGCTGAGCAGCACCCGCACGCCTGCATCCAGCAGTCGCCGCAGTGGGAACGCCGCATAGCTCGCCACCTCGTTCATGCACAGTGCGCGCGCCATACATACATCGAGCGCGATCTGCCCTTCTGTCAGCATTTGCAGCACATCGGGCGCGTCCGCCGCTCCCACACCCTCGATCACACGATCAGGATGCAGCAGCTTGAGCGTATCGAGCAGCGCGCTGACCCCTTGCACATCGCCCGCATGGGGTACGCGGGCAACATCGCGCTTCTCAGCGTTCTTAAAAATACGCTCGAACTGTGCGACCGGCTGCGGGTTCTCGCGGCCTGCCAGCCCAATCGCCACCACGCCGGCTTTGCGCGCTGAGGCCGTCCCGGCGAAACGCAGTAGTTCTTCGGCCTTGCGCGCGTCATCGCGCTGCAACGTCAGAATCCAATTCATCTGCACTCCCCACCCACGCCGCACCCGGTCACGCCCATCGTTCAGCGCGTCCATCATTGCTTCCAGCGTCAGCCCCATATGTCCATATAGTCCCGGCATTACGCTGACTTCGGCATAGCGCACATTCTGCTTATACAGATCCACGCCCAGATCGTACACCAGGCGCGTCAGATCTTCGTCGAATTGCAGCCACTGGCTGATGGTGCGGGTCATGATGTCCAGTTTGCCGTAATCCGGCTGATCCAGCAGCTTAACCCAATTTTCAAAATGCTTCAGATGCGCGCGGGCGTCGTTGTCTTCCGCCAGCATCAGCAGCGTCGCTTTGTTCCACGCTCCCTCCAGATGCAGATGCAATTCCACCTTGGGCATGGCACGCACAAAACTCTCGACACTCATGGTCATTCCTCTACGTTGACTCTTTTTCTTGGGTTTCTATTCGTTCACGGCTGTTGTTATAGCCGTTTTCTGCGCTGCCTGCGCTCGCTGCACGTTTGCGCGCCATAGCGGCCTGCACCAGTGCCGCGAACAGCGGGTGGGGTAAATTCGGGCGGCTTATAAACTCAGGATGAAATTGGCTGCCGACCATAAAGGGATGATCGCCGATTTCGGCGATCTCCACCAGCCGTTGATCAGGGCTGACGCCGCTGAAGACCATCCCCTTTTCTTCAAACTGGCTGCGGTAGGCATTGTTGAACTCGAAGCGATGCCGATGTCGTTCCTGGATTTCCGCTGCGCCGCCGTAGGCTGTGTACGCTTTTGAACCCGGCTTCAGGCGGCAGGGATACACCCCCAATCGCATCGTCCCGCCCATATCTTTGAGGTCGCGCTGGTCCAGCATCAGGTCAATCACCGGATGCGCCGCATTGCCTTCGAATTCCGAACTGTTAGCATCCTCTAAATCCAACACATTGCGCGCAAACTCCACACACATCACCTGCATCCCCAGGCACAACCCCAGATAGGGGATTTTGCGCTCACGGGCGAAGCGCGCCGCCAGAATTTTGCCCTCGATGCCGCGCTCGCCAAAACCGCCCGGCACAATAATAGCGTCTGCCTTTTCCAGCTCGTCCCACCCTTTGTCTTTTTCCAGATCACCCGAATACAACCAGAGAATTTCCGGGCGCTGCTCAAATACCGTCGCCGCGTGAAAAACCGCCTCCTTCACACTCATATAGGCATCGTGCAGCTCCACATACTTGCCCACGATGGCCACGCGCAGCGGCTCTTTCGAGGCACGAATCCGCGCGGTCATCTTGCGCCAACTGTTCAGGTTGGGCGGCGGCGTCTTGAAGCCAAAATAATCGACAATATAATCCCCCAGGCCGGTGTCTTCCAGTTCCAGCGGCACACCATACAACAGGTCGGTAGTCACCAGCGGGATCACCGCTTTTTCGTCTACATCACAAAACAGCGAGATTTTTTCAACCGTATCTTTGTCCACCGGGTAATCCGTCCGCGCGATAATCACCTGCGGCTGAATACCCATGCTGCGCAGTTCACGCACGCTGTGCTGTGTCGGCTTGGTTTTCAGTTCGCCCGTCGCGCCGATGTGCGGTAAAAACGTCACATGCACGTAAAGCGTATTGCCGCGCCCAACGCTCAGCCGTAGCTGGCGGATCGATTCAAGAAACGGCTGTCCCTCAATATCGCCCACCGTCCCGCCGACTTCGACAATTACTACATCGGGGTTCGTATCTGCTCCCACCAGCAGAATGCGCCGTTTGATCTCGTTGGTAATATGCGGCACAACCTGAATCGTCCGCCCCAGATAATCGCCCCGCCGTTCCTTCTCGATCACATAGCTGTAAATCTGCCCCGCCGTCACATTGCATGTCCGGTCCAGGTTTTCGTCGATGAAACGTTCATAGTGCCCCAGGTCCAGATCGGTTTCCGCGCCGTCATACGTCACGAACACTTCGCCGTGCTGATAGGGACTCATGGTCCCTGGATCGACGTTCAGATAGGGGTCTAACTTCTGAATCGCCACCTTCAGACCACGCGCCTTCAAGATACGCCCGATGGCCGCTGCCGTCACGCCTTTGCCCACCGAACTCACCACGCCGCCCGTACAAAAAATGTACTTGGGGGTCATCGTCTTGCCCCTTCACTAGCACTAACAAAAAGTGCGGCGGGGAGGTCTTACCCCCCGCCGTTGACCCGCCCATATCGGTTGCTGTTCGGCTCAATGCAGCGCCTTAGACCAGCTTTTCCAGATCATCCGCCGTGCGCCGCATGTCCAAGAAGATCAAGCCCAGTTTCGCGCCTTCGCGTACCAGCGTCGTCAACACCGCCTCGTCGCCGACAGACATCAGGATCACATAGCCGTTCTTGCCCTTGATATACACCTGATCGAGCAAGCCGCGCCCCAGTTCTGTCGAGATGCGTTCACCCAGCGAGAGCATAGCCGCCGACATTGCCGAGACGCGGTCTTCTTCCACACCGGCTGGCAGCGATGACGCCATAATCAACCCATCGACGCTGACCACCGCCGACGCTTCAATTTCGGGGGTCGTCGATTGAAGGTCGCGCAAACGGTCAACCATCAATTCGGTACGCGATTTCGCCATAGCGTTGAACTCCTCTCAAAGGGGAAAAAAGCGCTCTCACAGCGTTTTGGAATTTCGCACAGTAAAATGCCGTGCCATCTGGCACGTTCTTTACGCCTATTATACAAAACCTCAGGCAAAGGGCAAGTTAACGCCCTTTTTTGCACCCTCTCCAAACCGTCAATATCCTGTATACTACCAGTGTGCCAAGCGTAGGGCAGGCGTCGAGGCCGTACCACTCCCCGACGCGCTATAATCATTGCAGGAGAATCAGTAAGGAAACGTTTCATGGCAAATTACCCGCACGAGACCCAGTCGCGCACGCCGCGTGCCGCGAACCAGAACAGCTACGCGGGGGTCGTTCAGTACGCGGCAGAGCGCATCGCTCAGAGCGTCGGCCAGGTCATCATCGGCAAGCGCAACGAAATTCGCCTCACTGTGCTCGGCCTGCTTTGCAAAGGGCACATTCTGATCGAAGACATCCCCGGCACTGGCAAGACCACGCTCGCCAAAGCCCTCGCGCGCTCTATCGGCTGCATCTTCAGCCGGATGCAGTTCACGCCCGATATGCTCCCCTCCGACATCACCGGCGTTTCCATCTACAACAAAAAAACCGACGCCTTTGAATTTCATCCTGGCCCCATCATGGCGCAGATCGTCCTGGCCGACGAAATCAACCGCGCCACCCCCAAAACCCAATCCGCCCTGCTGGAAGCGATGGAAGAACGCCAGGTTACGGTCGAAGGTCGCACCTACCCCATGGCCGACCCCTTCCTGATTCTGGCCACGCAGAATCCCATCGAATACGAAGGCACATTCCCGCTGCCCGAAGCACAGCTTGATCGTTTTCTGCTGCGCATTTATCTCGGCCACCCGGCCCCCGCCGAAGAAGTCACCATTCTCTCGGCGCAGCAGTACGAACACCCCATCAACGCTATGCAGCAGGTCATCACAGTGCAGGAACTTATCGCCGCGCAGCAGGCCGTGCGCGAAATCTATGTTGCCGAAGAAATCAAACGCTATATCGTTGATCTTGTCAACGCCACCCGTACTCACCCCGATGTCTATCTGGGTGCCAGCCCGCGCGGCTCGCTTGCCCTCTTCCGCACCGCGCAGGCGCGCGCCGCCATGGCTGGTCGCGATTACGTCATTCCCGATGATGTGAAGGCGCTGGCCGAAGTCACGCTCGCCCATCGCGTCATCGTCAGCACCACCGCCCGTATCAAGGACATCTCATCGCGCACCATCGTCAACGAAGTGCTCGCCACCACCCCGGTGCCCGGCGCAACCGTCCGCTAATCGCCATGCCCAATCGCCGTAACGCCGTTTATCTCCTGCTGATCTTTTGCCTGCTCACCGGCGTGTTCACCGGGCGTGCCTTCTTCTTTAACCTCGCCTACCTATTTGCCGGCCTGCTGCTCATCTCGTTTCTCTGGGCATGGGTCTCTGTACGCTGGATCAGTATCAGCCGCCGCACACGCACCCGCCGTGCGCAGGTTGGCCGCAGCATGGAAGAATCCTTCGCCGTTCACAACACATCGCTTCTTCCCAAACTGTGGCTCGAAGTCCGCGACCATTCCGATCTGCCGGGACATCGTGCCAGCCAAGTAGTGCCCACCGTGATGGGCCGCAAAAAATATCGTTGGGATGTGTCCACCCCCTGCCTGACACGTGGCGAATTCCGTCTCGGCCCGATCACTCTGTTGAGCGGCGACCCTTTCGGCCTGTTCATCTCGCCGCGTCGTTTGGGTGCGACCTCGCGTATCGTCGTCTATCCCGCCACCGTGCCTGTCACGCATTTTGAAATGCCGATGGGCGTGCTTTCTGGCGGCGAAGCGCAGCGCAAACGCGCCAACTACATCACCACCAACGCTGCCGGCGTGCGTGAATATGTGCCCGGCGACAACTTCAACCGCATTCACTGGCGCAGCAGCGCCCGCCGCGATGAATTGATGGTTAAGGAATTTGAAATCGACCCGCTGGTGGACGTCTGGCTGCTGGTCGATTTTTCCGCCGCGGCGCTGGTCGAAGACCCCAGCGTGCAGCGCATTGGCCGCACCGGCCCGGTTATCCCGATGGGCGTCGAAATCCCGCCGTCTACTGAAGAATACAACGTCGTGATCGCCGCATCGCTCGCCCAATATTTTATTGAAGACGAACGCTCCGTAGGCTTCGCCGCCTACACCCCCCACCGCGAAATCTACGACGCCGAACGCGGCCCACAGCAGCTTTCGCGCATTCTGCAAACGTTGGCTGTCGCCCGCAGCTTTTCGCCCTACACGCTGGCGCAAACGCTTTCGCTGGAAACACACTTTCTCACGCGCGGAACGACACTGGTCATCATCACCGCCTCGCTCGATTCGGCGTGGGTGGCGCAGGCACAGGTTTTGGGACGCAAGGGTATTCGTCCTATGTGCGTCCTCGTCGATCCGGCTTCTTTCGGCGGCCAATTTTCCTCCGAACCGCTGCGCGCCATGCTGCGTTCCGCACGTATCCCCAGCGTGCTTATCCAGCGCGGCGACGATCTGACCAGCGCCCTTGCTCAACGCCCGTTGTGAGTCCACCAGCGATACTGCCCAACCAGCGCATACCCCGCTGCTTGCGCTGCTCCTGCTGCCACCGTATCGGCCAACGGAATCACCGCTCCTGCGATTTGCCAGCCATAGCGCGTCCGCACCGCTCGTGCCTGCCACAGCCCAGCCTCTGTAATCCGTCCTTCCACCCAGATACCACGATAGTTGAGGGTCGTCACCGGCAGCAAATATGCGCCCGCCGCGTCCCCACTTTGCATTTCCGCTGCCCCGTCAGATACATACAAACCGCAGGTTCCTGCCGCGATCCCATAGCCGGCGCGGGCGAAGGCTTTCTCGCTGCCCGTGTTGCCCACAGCCACCAATCCCCGTGCCATCGCTGCCCCGATCTCATAGCCGCTTGCCGTGCTCGCGGCCACCAGGCGTATCGCCAGACCCCGCCCGCGATAGGCCGGCAGAACGCCCAACAGATCAACCTCCCAGCGCCGCACACCATTTTCATCAAGCGTCACAAACCCGCTGACCAACCCCGCCGCCAGACCATCAACCCAACCAATATGCGTCACATGGTCGGGTTCGGCCACCACTGCCGCCAGATAGGCCGCGTCTGCCCACTCATCCGGCCATACTTCTCGTTTGATCGCCGCGATTTCTGCGGCCTGTTCCACGCTTGCCCGTTGTATCTCCACACGCATCGAGTATCCTTATCTGGCTGATTATTTTCTGGAGTCTGAACCGTTGACCACTGTTTCTGCTGTGTCCAAACCAACATCTAATACCTATCTGTACCTCGCCGTCTTCACCGGAGGTCTCTGTACTCTCGGTATCGAACTCTCAGCGCTGCGCCTGGTCGGCAGCGTTTTTGGCACAAGCAACCTTGTCTGGGCCAACATCATTGGCCTGATTCTGCTCTATCTCACACTCGGCTACTTCATCGGTGGCCGCTGGGCAGACCGTTCACCACGCTTCAGCACCTTCTACCAGCTTATCATCTGGGGCGCGTTTATCAACGCCTTTGTCCCGCTCATCGCCCGCCCGGTCATCACCGCCGCCGCGAATGCCGTTTTTGGTGTCGAGGCGGCGCTGGCGCTTGGCTCGTTCGTCGCCATCCTTATCCTCTTTGCCGTGCCCATCACGCTGCTTGGCTGTGTGTCGCCCTTTGCCATCCGTCTGGCTTTTTCCGACGCGCAAAAATCCGGCAGCGTCGCCGGGCGCATCTACGCCATCAGCACGCTCGGCAGCCTGGTCGGCACGTTCGCGCCCAATCTACTGCTCATTCCCGCCATCGGCACATTTCGGACTTTTCTCTTGTTCGCCGCGCTGCTCTATATCGTGGGCTTTTTTGGCCTCTGGACGCAGCAGGGGCCAAAAACCCTACGCTGGCTGTGGATGCCAGCGCTGATCGCGCTGCTGGCAGCGTGGGCGCTCAACGGCCCGCTGCGCGCCGCCGCCGCCAATACCACGCTGGTCTACGAAGGTGAAAGCCCCTACAACTACATTCAAGTGCAGGAAGATGCGCGAGGCTTCCGTTATCTCTATCTTAACGAAGGGCAGGGCATTCACAGCCAGTGGCATCCCACTCAGGTCGAATTTCAACGCACGTGGGACTTTTTCCTCAGCGCGCCCTATTTTAACGCGCCGCCCTTTGTCCCCGCCGATGTCGAATCGCTGCTGATTATCGGTCTGGCCGGCGGCACAATCGCCCGCCAGTACACCCACGTCTACGGCGGCATTCCTATCGACGGCGTAGAAATTGACCCGCAGATCATCGACGTAGGCCGCCGCTATTTCGGTATGGATATGCCCAACCTGACAGCCTATGCCCAGGATGGCCGCTATATGCTCAACCATCTGGAGCGCCGCTATACGGTGATCGGCATCGACGCCTATCGCCCGCCCTATATCCCCTGGCATCTCACCACGGTCGAGTTCTTTCAGGAGGTGCGCGCGCGCCTCGCCGACAATGGCGTGGCGGTCATCAACGTCGGGCGCACCAACACCGATCGCCGTCTGGTCGATGCGCTGGCAACCACACTGTTGCAGGTCTTTCCATCAGTTCATGCGATCGATGTGCCGCGCGCCTTCAACACCATTCTCATCGCTACCGCGCAGCCCACCACCGATGCCAATCTGGCGCAGAATCTCGCGCTGCTGCCCACCGACACATCCCCCATGCTGTTCGACGTCCTGACGCTTACGACAGCCCACCTTGTCCCCGTGTCGCCTTCCGATTTGATCTTCACCGACGATCACGCCCCTGTCGAAACACTCGTCGATTCGCTTGTCCTTAACTTCCTTCTGTCCGGCGATCTGGATACTCTGGCGGTTGGTGAATAATGCTGACAAACAATACTCATTGGCCTTACGCCCTCCTGCGTTTCTATCTGATTCTGGCTGTGCCTGTCGTGCTGGTGCTTGCCAGCGTGCGTCTCGTCATGACGCCGTTGTTCCTGCAAATCGAATACCATCGTCCGGGCTTTCCTGTCGATTATTACGGCATGACCACTGACGAGCGCCTGAGCTACGCGCCTTTCGCCCTCGATTACCTCATCTACAACCACGACCTTTCCTATCTCGCCGATCTCCGCTTCCCCGACAGCACGCCCATGTACAATGAACGTGAGCTTTCGCACATGGGCGATGTGCAGCGTGTCGTCCAGGCCGCGTTTCTTCTTGGCGCTGTCGCCGCGCCGCTTACCCTTGCCGCCGTCGTCATTCTCTGGCGTGCCGCCCGCGCGCAGCTTGTCCGCGCCCTGCGTGCGGGCAGCCTGCTTACGCTGGGCATGATCGCCGCTATCGTTTTTCTGGCCGTCACCAGTTGGAACTTTTTCTTTACACAGTTTCACGAACTGTTCTTCGCCGAGGGCACGTGGATTTTTCTCTACTCCGATACCCTTATCCGCCTCTTTCCCGAACAGTTCTGGTTCGATGCCGCCCTTACCATCGGCGGGCTGACAGTGCTGGCCGCGCTGCTGCTGCTGCTGCTGACATGGCGCTGGCGTGTACCCCCTGATTTTTGACAGGGATAAAACGTGATGTTACTCTTTATCTTCGGGTGGTTGGTACACAGCGTCAAACCAAAAGGCTATAATACTATCCGCTGTAAAATACACGGATAATTCTTATTGCTTCATCGCAAGTTTAAGCCAACTCAAGAAAGAGGGAATCACATGGCTATTCGTGTAGGGATCAATGGTTTCGGACGTATTGGTCGTCAGGTCGTGCGCACCATCCGCGAACGCTACGGCGATACGATTGACATTGTTGCCTTTAACGATCTGGGCGACCTGCAAACAATGGCGCATCTTTTCCGTTACGACTCGAATTATGGTCGCTATCCCGGCCAGGTCGAAGTCAAAGAAGGCGCGCTCGTCGTTGATGGGGATGAGATCAAAGCGCTGGCGCAAAAAGACCCCGCCGCCCTACCCTGGGGCGATCTGGGCGTCGATATTGTCATCGAAAGCACCGGGCGCTTCACCGACAAAGAATCGGCCTCCAAGCATCTCCAGGGCGGGGCCAAGAAAGTCATCATCTCCGCACCCGCCAAAGGCGAAGACATCACCATCTGCCTGGGCGTCAACGAAGAGAAATATGACCCCAAAACGCATCACGTCGTCTCCAACGCCTCCTGCACCACCAACTGTCTCGCCCCCGCCGCTAAAGTCGTCCATGACACGCTCAAAATCAAGCGCGGCATGATGACCACCATCCACAGCTACACCAACGATCAGAACATTCTCGATCTGCCGCACAAAGACCTGCGCCGCGCCCGTGCTGCCGCCGTCAGCATGATCCCCACCACGACCGGCGCTGCCAAGGCCGTCTCGCTGGTCATCCCCGACCTCAAGGGCAAGTTCGACGGCTTCGCTATCCGCGTCCCCACGCCCACCGTCTCCGTCGTCGATTTCGTCGCCGAAGTCGAAACGCCCACATCCAAAGATGATCTTATTGCCTGCTTCGATCAGGCGGCGGCTGGCCCGATGAAGGGCATTCTCGGCGTCTCCAAAGAACCGCTCGTCTCCGTAGACTTCAAGGGCGACTCGCGCTCCAGCATCATCGACGCCGAATCGTGCATGGTGATGGGCGGCACGCTCGTCAAAGTCGTCACCTGGTACGACAACGAGTGGGGCTATTCCTGCCGCGTCGCCGACCTCACCAAGCTGATGGGCGATAAGCTCTAGTTCCTGACCGGCCAATGAACTGTCGAGGCGAGGCACACTGTTGTTCCTCGCCTCTTTTGTATACAGGAGATCAAAATCATGAACAAAATGACTGTCCGCGACATCTCTCTCACAGGCCAGCGTGTGCTCGTGCGCGTCGATTTCAACGTGCCGCTCGACGGCAAAACCGTCTCCGACGACACCCGCGTGCGCGCCGCCGTTCCCACCCTCAGATACATCCTCGACCAGCAGCCTAAATACGTTATGCTCATGTCGCATCTGGGGCGTCCCAAAGGCGGCCCCGACCCCAAATACTCGCTCGCGCCTGTCGCGCCTGTACTGGCCGCGCTGCTCGGCAAAGACGTGGCCTTCGCTTCCGATACCGTCGGCGCGCCCGTCGATGAGGCGCTCGCGAAACTGCCCCACGGCGGCGTGCTGCTGGTCGAAAACACGCGCTTCTACCCGCTGGAAGAAAAGAACGACCTCGAACTCGCCAAAAAGATGGCCGCCTACGGCGACATATTCGTCAACGATGCTTTCGGCTCCGCCCATCGCGCCCATTCGTCCACCGAAGGCGTCGCTCGCTTCCTGCCGTCAGTCTCTGGCCTGCTCATGGAAAAAGAACTCGACTACCTTGCCACCGCGCTGGAAAATCCCAAGCGCCCCTTTGTCGCCATCCTGGGCGGCGCCAAAGTCTCCGACAAAATCGCCGTCATCGAAGCGCTGTTGAGCAAATGCGACATGCTGCTCATCGGCGGCGGCATGGCGAACACCTTCTTCGCCGCGCAGGGGTACAATCTCGGCAAATCGCTGGTCGAAAAAGACGCGCTGGAAACGGCTAAAACACTGCTCGCCAAAAGCGGCGGCAAGCTCGTTCTGCCAGTCGATGCCGTTATCGGCGACAACCACGAGAACAACAGCACGCAGCAGACAATTGACGTACAGGCCGGTGTCCCTGCCGACATGGGCATCTACGACATCGGCCCCAAAACGGTCGCGGCCTTCAAGAATGCCATCCTCAGCGCCAAAACTGTCGTCTGGAACGGTCCGATGGGCGTGTTCGAGAATCCCACCTTCGCTGTCGGCACCAACGAAGTCGCCAAACTGCTGGCCGAAGCCACCAGACACGGCGCGGTCACCATCATCGGCGGCGGCGACTCGGCGGCGGCTATCGAAGGCGCAGGGCTGGCTTCGCAGGTCACACACGTCTCTACAGGCGGCGGCGCATCGCTGGAAATGCTCGAAGGCAAAGCCCTGCCCGGCGTCGTCGCCCTCAAGGATAAATAACAGATATTTTACACTTGCGTCGCCGGGTAATGGATACACTATAATCACCAGACGCACGTGTATGGCAGTCCGTTTAACTGGCGAAGTACCCGGCTTCGTCAGTCAAACGCCTGCCTTCATTAGCACACATCGGAGCGCGCACTATGCCACTGCACGAAGGTGAAAATGTCGGCCCCTATCGCGTCATCGGCCAATTGGGGCAGGGCGGTATGGCGACGGTCTACAAAGCCTACCACGCCCAGCTCAACCGCTATGTCGCCATCAAAATGATGCATCACGCCTTCCAAGATAATCAGAATTTCCTGGCGCGTTTTCGCCGCGAAGCGCAGATCGTCGCGCTCCTCGAACATCCCCACATTGTCCCGGTTTACGACTTCAGCGAGTATCAGAATCAGCCTTACCTCGTCATGAAGTTTATCGAAGGCAAAACGCTCAAAGGCACGCTCGTTGATGGCGCGCTGACGCTGGAACAGGTGCTGCACGTCATGACCGCCGTCGCCAACGCCCTCACCTACGCCCACAGCAAAGGAGTTCTGCACCGCGACATCAAGCCTTCCAACATCGTCATCGACAAGGACAACGTGCCCTATCTGACCGATTTTGGTCTGGCGCGTATCGCCGAAGCTGGCGAATCGACGCTCAGCGCCGACATGATTATGGGCACGCCGCACTATATTTCGCCCGAACAGGCGCTCGGCGAAAAAAATCTCACAGCCGGCACAGACATCTATTCGCTGGGCGTTGTCCTCTATGAACTGGTGGTCGGGCGTGTGCCCTTCAGCGCCGATACCCCCTACGCCATCATTCACGACCACATCTACACGCCGCTCCCCCTGCCTTCGCAGGTCAATCCCGATATTCCGGCCAACGTCGAGATGGTGCTGCTCAAAGCCCTCGCCAAAGACCCCCAGGATCGGTATGCCTCGGCCGTAGCCATGGTCGAAGCCTTCAAAACCGCCGTCACCTCCGCCGGCCTGTCTGAGCTGCGCGCCGATCGCGTGTCGCTGGCGGGCATTTCCCTGGCCAAACTACGCATCGCCATGAACTCACAGCTTATCGCCGGCTCTACCCCCAACCTACCTGGCATTGCTGCGCCCATTCCGCTGCCCAGCCCATCGCAGATCATGCGCCAGCGTCGCCGTGAGCGCCGTTGGCTTTGGGGCGGATTCGTCGCCTTTTTGCTGCTTTGCGGACTCAGCGGCCTCATCACGGTCAGCGCTGGCGGCACATTGGCGCGCCTCTCAGAAGCCCGCCAGGACGGGGAGCTGCCGCTTGTCCCACCGCCTCTTGCCAATGTCGGCGGTTATCAAGTACCGGATATTCCACTCGATATTGCCCAGACCGCTGTCGCGCGTAATCCCAACGACCCCGCCATGTATCTGGCCGTCGCCCGTGCCCTGAATGCCGATGGTCAATCTTCCGCAGCGCGCGCTGCGTTCGAAGCTGGCCTGGCGATAGCCGATGACCGGATCGGCTACCTGATGACCGCGGGCAATCTGATGGCAGAGGACGAAAATCACGAATCGGCCATCGTGCTCTATCTCGCTGCTTTGCAACTCGCCCGTGAAAATCCGCTGGCCTATCCTGATGTCCGTGCTCATGTCGGCCACTATCTCTATGAACTGACTTCACAGCCCAACAATGTCAATTTCACCGCGCTCCGTCTCTCTTTGAATTCGCCCGAACTAAACCAGATTGATCCCAGTTTTCTGCACATTTTTGGCAGCTATAACCTGCTCAATTTTGAACGTCCCACACTCGCCCTGGGCCGTATCCGCCCGCTTGCGACCCGCCCCGATGCGCTTGCCGAGGCGCGCCTGGTCTACGGCGAGGCATTCCTGGCCGATAATCAGCCTGAGCAGGCACGCGAACAATGGACAATCGCGCGCGACGACCCCCACGCTCCGCAGTGGGTGCGCGATCGCGCCGAAGAGCTTATCAGCGACAACCCATAAGGATAACTACTCATGCGTACTCCGATCATTGCCGGCAACTGGAAAATGTATAAGACCGTCTCCGAGTCGGTCGATTTCGTCCGCGAACTCGCCCCCAAACTCGCCCCTTTCTCTGGTGTCGAGCGCGTCGTTTGCCCCACCTATCTAGCGCTGACCGCGGTAGCCGATGCCCTCAAAGGCACGCCCATCCATGTCGGCGCGCAAAGCGTGCATTGGGAAGCCCAGGGCGCGTTTACCTCGCAGGTTTCGCCCGCCATGCTCAAGGGCATCGTCGAATACGTCATTATCGGCCACTCCGAATGCCGCGCGTATCTGGCCGAAACCGATGAACAGGTCAACAAAAAGGCCAAAGCCGCCCTCGCCGCCGGCCTTAAGCCCATTATCGCTGTCGGCGAAAGCCTGGAACAAAACGAACGCGGGGAAACCGCCGCCTTTGTCAGCGCACAGGTACGCGCGGCCCTTGTCGGCCTTACGCCCGCCGATATGGCGAACGTCGTGATCGCTTACGAACCGATCTGGGCTATTGGCACAGGCCGCAACGCCGACGGCGCGACAGCCAACAAAATCATCGGCGGCACGATTCGCGCCACACTCATCGAACTCTACGGCGAAACCCTGGCGCAGTCCGTGCGTATTCAATATGGCGGCAGCGTCAAACCCGATAACATGGCCGAATTCATGGCGCAGCCCGATATTGACGGCGCGCTGGTCGGCGGCGCTTCGCTCAAAGTCAACGATTTTGTCGCGCTTGTAGAAAGCGCCGCGCGCACGAAAGGGGTCTAGCGCTGTTCACTGCGGAGTCCTTTCTTCCCTGGCTGCTGGTCGCCGCGCTTTTTTATGTGCTGCGGCGGCTCGAAGGCTGGCTCCACCAGCATATCTTTAAGGTTGGCTGGCTGCTGACCAAGAATTTCCAGACCACAACTATTCTGTACTACACCTTTTTTTTGCCCGGTGTGGTCTTATATGAAGTCGTTTACTGGCTGGCTGCCGGGGTGTTGAATGTCCGCGCTGATCGTGCGCTGGCTTGGCCGGAAAAACAAGAGGTCGCCGAACTGCGCCTCAACTTCGTCAAACTCTCGAAAAAAGCCGGGCGTATCCGTCTGGCGATCATTAGCGTAGTGCCGCTCGTCACGGGGTTGGGCATCGCTTTCCTGATCGCCCGCGATGTCCTTCGTGTCCCGGCTTTTCTCACGGTGCTGGCAGCGGGCAATTTCGATCTGATCTGGCCCGCGCTCACCACACTGGTTTCTGCGCCCGATTTTTGGCTCTGGGTTTACCTCATCTTCGCTATCAGCAACACCATGATGCCCAATCCCAAAGATTTGCAGGGTTGGTGGCTCATCGCCGGCTTAGTCGTCGCGGTTTTTTTCGTCCTGTTTCTGCTTGGCGCCGGAGACATCGTGCTGACTAATCTGGTCTCTGGCCCCATCTTCACCGTGCTTAACACCCTTTCGGGCATCTTCGCCGTTATTATCGCCGTAGATCTGGTGATGGTAGCCTTTTTGGGCACGTTCGAATCCATCATTGAACGCATCACCGGCGACAGCGCCACCTTCAAAGACGGCAAGCTCATCGCCATCACCCGCGCCGAGCTGCTGGCGCAGCGTGAACAGCAGCTTAAACGCGAACGGCAGCAGGCCAAAAAACCCGCCCCAGCGCTGCCTGCCGGCCCGCCCAGTATCTACAACCTCCCCCTGCCGCTGCCCGGCGCGCCCGGCAAAGAACCCGTCACCCAACTTCCCTCTGTGGTGCTTGGCGCGGACGTCGTTTCCCCTCCGCTCACGCTGCGCGAACGCCCCGTCCCCCCCCTGATCCGTCCAGCCGGCGACGAGCCGAACTTGCCGCGCCCCGCCATGCCGCAAAGCGAGCGTCTTTCCCCCGCTGCGGCACGCCCTTCCGGCAACGAACCCAGTACAAACGCCCCCTCCGGCAAACTCCCCTTGCCAAACACCCCATTAGCACCTGCGCGCCCTCAGCCGCTGCTCTCCCCGCCCGCCGACTCGGATGAAACCGGCGACGAACCCTGACGCCTGCGCGCCAGCAGCACAAACCCTATGGCGATCAGCGCCAGCATCACCCCCAGCGCCACAAATTTGAACAACTGACTAGTAATGACCAGAGTCAGCACCCCGAAAAATGCACAGAACAGGTAGTAGGTCAGCGCGATCTGCCGCTGCGAGAATCCCATATCCAGCAGCCGAAAATGCGCGTGACCTCTGTCGCCCACCATCGGATTCTTGCCCGCGCGCAGCCGGTTCACCACCTGCCACGCCAAATCCATCAGCGGCAGACCCATCACCAGCAGAATCGTCGCCATCTTCGCCCCGCCAATGATGCTGAGCGTGCCCAGGGCATACCCCAGAAAAAACGCGCCGTTGCTGCCCATATACACCCGCGCCGGATAAAAGTTGTAGAGCAAAAACCCCAGCGACGCGCCCATCAGCGCCAGCGGCAGCAAACTCACGCTGGTCTGCGCCGGTTGCACGATAAACGCGCTGTTGATGAACAGCATGGCTCCCGCGATCAGCGCCACGCCGCCCGCCAGCCCGTCCACGCCATCCAAAAAATTGACCGTGTTCATCATCAGCCCCAGCCAGAACATGCTCAAAGTCACGGTCACAACATGCGGCCAGGGATCGGTCTGCTGTCCGGTAAATGGGTTGTTGACCGTCTCGATAAAGATCAGGAAAGTGACGGCAATACCTGCAGCGATAATCTGCGCGATCCCCTGGGGCAGCGCCGAAAACTCGTAGCGGTCATCCAGCAGGCTAGCGACAAAGATGAACGTGCTGCCCGCCAGCAGCCCGATCAAGCGGATGATCTCGTTGGGATCCTGGCGCGGCACAGGCAAAAACTGCGCGACCAGCACCGTGAGCACAAACGAGCCGTACATCGCCAGTCCGCCTAATTTGGGGATCGGCTGCGCTTCGCGGCGGCGCCCGCCCGGACGCGATACGATGGCGTAGCGTTTGCTCAAGTACACGGCCAGTGGCATCAACACCAGCGCCGTGCTCAATGCCAGCACAAACACCAGCAAATAAAGTGTGTTCACGTACCGAATTGGCGGTCGCCCGCGTCGCCCAGACCGGGCACGATAAAGCCGATGTCGTTCAGATGATCGTCCACTGCCGCTACGTGAATCGGCACATTGGGATGCGCTTTCGAGAGTCGCTCGATTCCCTCTGGCGCAGCAATCAGGCCAAGAAATTTGATGCGCTCCACACCCCAGCGTTTCAGAATATCCACGGTCGCCACCGCCGACCCACCCGTCGCCAGCATCGGATCCAGCACCAGACAAATCTGAACCGTCGGCGCGGTGGGCAGCTTGTTGTAATATTCCACCGGGCGCAGGGTGCGCTCATCGCGGTACAAACCGATATGCCACACCTGTACGCTGGGCAGCAGTTCCATCACCCCATCGACCAGCCCCAGCCCCGCGCGCAAAATCGGCACCAGCCCGATCGTATCCTCTGTGCGATAACCGTGCGCCTCGCCCATCGGTGTCGTCACGCTTTTCGACACGAGCTTCAAATCCATCGTCGCCTCATAGCATAATAACAGCGCTAGTTCGCGCACTAGTTCCCGGAACGAACGATGATCGGTGCTGACATCACGCAGCAGAGTGAGTTTGTGCTTGACGAGGGGATGGGTTGACACATGAACTTGAGACATGACTTTCCTTTCTGAGCTGCCTGCGCTGCGTGCGATTCTACGAAACCACGCCATGCTTGTCAAAACCCCTGTTACAACCTCTAGCGCTCAGTTATACTGAAAATAGAACAAATATTTACCGGAGCACACTATGTCCGATGACGGACGTTTGGTCAGCGGCGGCCAGCGCCAAAACGAGCGCGAAAACATTGCCCTGCGCCCCCAATTCCTGCAAGACATCGTCGGCCAGGACAAAGTGCGCGAAAACCTGCGCATCATCATCGACGCCGCCCACGCCCGCAAAGAGCCTGTCGATCATCTCCTGTTCTATGGCCCGCCGGGTCTGGGCAAGACTTCTCTAGCGCATGTTGTCGCCAACGAGATGAAAGTCAACATTCGCATTACCTCCGGCCCGGCCATCGAGCGCGCCGGCGATCTGGCGGCGCTGCTGACGCACCTCAAGCAGTTCGACATCCTCTTCATCGACGAGATTCACCGGCTGGGGCGCGCCGTCGAAGAAATTCTCTACCCCGCGATGGAAGATTTCGTGCTGGATATCGTGATCGGTAAAGGCCCCGCCGCCAAAAACGTCCGTCTGAATCTGCCGCGCTTCACCGTTATCGGCGCCACAACCCGGCTCTCGCTGCTGGCCGCGCCGCTGCGCGACCGTTTTGGCGCGCGCTTTCGTATGGAATTTTACGATCAACCATCAATGGAATTTATCATCAACCGCGCCGCCAACATGCTCAAGGTCGAAATCAAGCCAGAGGGCGTCTCCGAAATCGCCCGTCGTTCGCGCGGGACACCGCGTGTCGCGCTGCGCCTGCTGCGCCGCGTGCGTGACTATGCCGAAACGCGCGCCGAAGGGATTATCACAGGCAAAGTTGCCGGCGAAGCCCTTTCGCTGATGGATATCGACCATCTTGGCTTGGACGATACCGACCGCCGCATTCTGGCAACCATCATCCAGAAATTTAACGGCGGCCCGGTGGGACTGGATACCGTCGCCGCCGCCACCAGCGAAGACCCGGCAACCATTATGGATGTGTACGAGCCATACCTGCTGCAACTCGGCTTTTTAGATCGCACACCGCGCGGGCGCACAGCCACACGCCACGCCTATGAGCATATGGGCATCCCCTATGACCGCACAACCGATAACGACCCCCAACAACCCCCACTGTTTTAGAGGACTCGATGGATCTTTCACTGTTTGACTATGACCTTCCCGAACACTTTATTGCCCAGACACCGCTTGAACCCCGCGATTCCTCGCGTCTGCTGCTGTTGAACAAGACCACAGGCACAGTCGAACACCGTGTGTTTCGCGATATTGTGCATCTGCTGCATCCCGGCGATGTGCTGGTGCTCAACAATACGCGCGTCCTGCCTGCGCGCCTGCATGTGCGCAAGAAAACAGGGGGCGTAGTCGAAATTTTGCTGCTGCGCCAGCTCGATGATGTCCGCTGGTCAGCGCTGATTGGGGGCAAGCGCGTCACAACGGGCACAGTGTTGTATTTCCCGGAGACCGGAATCACGGTCACTGTCGAGGCGGAAGCCGAAAACGCCGAACGCGTGATTTGCTTCAGCCAGCCGATCAGAGACATTTTACAGAAACACGGCCAAGTCCCGCTGCCGCCCTATATCCACACGCAGCTTCAGGACGCCGAACGCTACCAGACCATCTACAGCAAATTCGAAGGCAGCGCCGCCGCGCCCACCGCCGGTCTTCACTTTACACCTGAACTTTTGCTTGCGCTGCGCGATAAAGGGGTACAAACGGCCTATTGCACGCTGCACATCGGCCTCGATACCTTTGCCCCTGTGCGCGAAAACGATGTGCGCCAGCATCGAATGCATAGCGAGCAGGCCATCTTGACCGCCGAAAACGCCCATATCATCAACTCGGCCAAACTCGCCGGGAAGCGTATCATTGCGGTCGGCACGACCAGTGCCCGCACCTTAGAAACAGCGGCTGTACTGAGCGCTGGCGGCCTGCCGGCGCGCGCCATTGAAGCCCCAGAGGCCTGCGCCTGGCGTCCGGTAATCGCTTTTGAAGCGAGCACTGATCTGTTCATTTATCCCGGCTATCGCTGGCGCGTGGTCGATGCGCTCATCACCAACTTTCACCTGCCCAAATCCACGCTCCTGATGATGATTAGCGCTTTTGCCGGGCGGGAGTCTGTGCGTAATGCCTATGAAATCGCCAAACAGCAGGGCTATCGCTTCTTTTCTTTCGGCGACGCCATGTTGATCTGCTAAATAATATGTTATCTTCTTGCCGGAGTCACCTGGATTAGGGAAGATCAATGCCTGCAAAAGCGCGTTCCAGTTGCGAAACTGTTTACTACTATCCCGGCGCAGTCATCGACGATCGTTATGTGTTACAGGATTTCATCGGCGAAGGCGGCATGGCCTGCGTTTATCGCGCCCGCGAACTCCACGCGCCCAACCCCTACGCCATCAAATTTCTCAAAGAAAGCTTTCTCCAGAACCGCGAGCTTTTCGAACACTTTAAAACCGAAGCCACCAACATGAAGAATCTGGCGCACCCCAACATCGTGCGCTTTTACGACTTCGTGCCTCACAGCGACTACACCTATATCGTCATGGAGTATATCGAGGGGTTTTCGCTATCCACCGTGCTCAAAAAGCTGCGCCAGCGCGAAGAACTGCTGCCGCTGGACGAAGCTGTCCGCATCATCACACAGGTGGCGCGCGGCATCGACAAAATTCACCGCGCCAACTTCATCCATCGCGATATTAAGCCGGGAAACATTCTCATCGCCAGCAAAGACGGCACAGCTTACGTCGCCGATCTGGGGATCATGATTGATCTGCACAATGAAAAACTACTGGCATTGGCCGCTGGCACCCGCGCCTACATGCCGCCGGAGCAGCAGGTCGGTGAGCGTGTTGATCAAACTGCCGACATTTATGCCTTCGGCATTCTGTCGTTCGAACTGTTCGCCGGGCAGCGCCCCTTCGTCGCCGATAAAAATCTCCCGCGCGATCAGGCCGAAAGTGACCTCATTCGCCAACACGTCGAAGCCCCCGTGCCGCGGGTCTCGCAACTGCGCACAGAACTTCCTACCGCTTTGGACGACATCTTAGCCAAAGCGCTCGCCAAAAAACCGGCGGATCGTTATCAGAGTGTGCTCGATTTCGCGCGCGACGTTCACATCGCGCTCGCCTCGCAGCTTTCCGCCGAACTGCAAGATTTTTCCGAGATCCGCCCGATCAAGCCTTCGGAAAAGTACTCCACCACCGAAACCCCACCCGTGGCTGCCAACCGCCGCAATTGGCTGCCCCTGATCGTCGCCCTATTATTGATCGGAGTGGGCCTGGTTCTCTTGGGGGGAATAGCCTCCTCATCACTTAATACGAGGAGCACTCCAACGCCTACTGTCAGCGCGACTGTGCAGGTCTTAGCTGCGGCATCACAAAGCCCCACCGCTGTTCTTACCCCCAGCGCGACCCGCACACCAACCGCAACGCTAACGGCCAGCGTTACTTACACGCCGACGTTCACACCCAGCGCCACATCGACCAGTACAGCGACCCATACGCCTACACCAACTAACACGTCGAGTCCCACAGCCAGTTCGACCGCCATCATCACTCCGACACCTTCGCCGGCACCCACTATTTTTCTCGATGGTGAGCCGTTGTTTGAGTTTCTGAGCGGGCCATCTGCCCTGGGTTCAGGGGCGTCTCTACAAATCATCCCTTCGGCGCAGCAGTCCTTGACACGCCTGAATGTCGGCGCGCTGAACGGTTTCCGCGTCGCGCTCTCGCTCGCAGGCGATCTCAGCCGGATCACGCGCTACGGCATTGCTTATCGTCTGCAAGACCCACAGAATTTTTTGCTCTTTACCATCAATACGGCGGCGCGCCGCTGGCAAATCGAACGTCTCCAAGGCGGGCAAATCACCGCAGCGGAAAGTGGTGAACTACCCGAAGGTGGCTTTGACACGCTAATCCTCAGTGGCGAAGATCAATACTTTCGTATTGAGATTGGCAGCTTGTTATTGCAGCGCACCGATGACACCTGGCCGAACGGCGGTTTAGGGCTGTGGCTGGAAAGTGCCGCTGGCAGTCCAGTAGAAATCGCGATGTTATCAATCAATCTGTTAGGCGCAGATGCCTTAGCTGCCGCCAGCCAAACACCCACCCCCTTTGTTGACACACGCGCTTCGCTCATCGCAGCGCTGCAAGCCCTCCTCGACAGCGGGAACATCACCACCAGCATCGTCGATTGTCCCGCTTACATCTCACTCTATGACAGCCTGCAAAACTACCTCAGCGATCCCGAATTGAGCGCCAGCGCGCAGAGCGCCATCGACATCGGCCAGGTCATCTACCGCCGCTGT
Source organism: Chloroflexota bacterium (assembly GCA_013388745.1). Lineage (GTDB taxonomy): Bacteria > Chloroflexota > Anaerolineae > Aggregatilineales > Phototrophicaceae > JACAER01. Next base: position 286,445 of record JACAER010000016.1, on the reverse strand, counting down.
CAATCAGAAAGCCCCGACGCGCCACTGGCTTTCTCCAGTGGACCCCGCGATTTTTACTTGTGGCGCGACCGCTTAAGTGCATTGATTGTTACGCTCTCTGGCGGCTGATCGAATGCACTGGCGCACTGGCCCTTTTTCACGCGCGGCGCAGCAGTTTAGGCTATAGTAGAAAGTGATTATTCAGAGTCAGGAACGCCATTGTGAAAGTGCTCGTTGTCTGTGTGCTGATTGCTGCTGTCATTGTTCTTGCGCTTGCCGTACAGGCTCAGGTTGACGATATTCGTATCGAATACGCAGCACTGTTTTCAGACAACTCCGTTATTGTCCACATCAGTCTTCCCACTGAGCAGTCTATCACACAGGCTGAACTCGTATCGAATGGCACACGGCTGTCGCTAAACGTCCATGACGCCCCCCTCGATCAAGCTCATTGGCTCATCCTTGATGGTAGCGGCGGGCTGCTGAACACCCAACTGGCTGTACAGTCAGCGCTCACTCGTTTTTTTGCCGCGTCCAGCGCCCGGTCACAGGTCGGTATCGTGGTTTACGCCACCGAAGTGAGCATCTTCCCGCCAACAGACGATCGGGCAGCCATCACCGCCGCGCTAGCAGATTACGGCACCACCGCAGGCGCAACCAGCTGTCTGTGGGATGCGCTCGCCGCAGTCAACAACGCAGAACGTCCGCTCGATCAAGCCTGGCGCTTTCTGATGATTACGGGCGCGTTGTCGGCGCAAACCGACTGCAATCTTCAGAGCGCGCCGGCGTTCAGCGCGCCGTTGGACATCATTGTTTTGGGCGAATCCACCGACACTGCATTGTTACGCCTGGCCGATCAGCATCAGGGACGGCTTGTGACAGCCAACCTGCGCACGTTGGAAAATCAGGTCGCAGAAATCGCCGCGCTTTGGGCGCGCCCGGTTTTTGCCTTCCAGGGCCGCTGGAGCGCGCGTCCATCCTCTCCTGTTACTCTGACGCTGCAATTGGCCGACGGCAGTACGCACGATCTCCCCATCAATTTGACAGAAATAATCCGCCCTGAGGATTTAATTACTCCGACTGCAACCTTCACACCAACGCCTATTCCACCGACCGCCGTGCTGGCAACCCTGCCTCCTGTGCCAACTGAAACGCCCCTGCCGACCGAAACGCCGCTGCCCTCGCCAACCTATACTGCTACGCCGACAGCAACAGCTACGGCTATATTTACCCCGTCGCCCACGTCAACGCCGACAGCAACAGCAACCACCAGCCCAACTTCAACCACAACACCCACTAATACGTCTACGCCAACCATCACGCCCACGCCAACTGATGTGCCCACACAGGCCGCCATCGTGCTGGTTGTAACCGCAACCCCTGAACCAACGCTGGCGCCAACGCCCACGCTGCCGCCGGGACAGGCTATGCTGAACAATTTCGTCAGTGCCCTGACAACTTTTGACCCGCTCATCTGGGGTGGCGGCGCGCTGATTGTGCTGGCACTGGGTATAGCGTTCATGTTGACGCTGCGCCCGCGCGGAAAAGCGGCGGCGGTCGCCGCCACGCCATCACGCACCACCAGTTTTTACGAAAATCTGGACACAGCCCTGTATCAAAGCCCGGCAGCCCCCGCCGCCCGAAGCGAGGATGAAGAAGCACTCATCACCGCCGTCATGAACGACGAACAACTGCGCAAAATGATCGAAGACGCGGCCAACGGCGCCAACGATCTCATCGGCTGGCTGCATCTCAACAGCACCGTACCGCAGTATTTCGAAGTGCGCGCCCCCAACGTCATCATCGGGCGCAGCAAAGAATGCCAAATCGTCATCAAGGGTGATGTCTTCATATCGCGCCAACACGCACGCCTGTATATCGAAAATGACGCCGTGTGGATTGAACGCCTCAGTACACGCAATCCTGTACTGCTGCGCGGCGAAGCGCTCGAAGACCCGCAGTTACTCCGAACATTTGACATGATTCAACTCTCCCCGACCACTCGTCTGCTCTACATTGCCTACAAGAGGGTCAACCATGCGTAACCGCATTACCATTGCCCGCCTGTTTGCGCTGCTGTGTCTGCTCTTTGCTTTGCCCAACAGCGGCGTGCAGGCGCAAAACAACAGCCTGCCCAGCCTGACTGCTGGTGAAACTGTGAGCGGTATCCTCAGCAGCAATCAACCCACACAAACCTGGTCATTCGACGGCGCGGCGGGCGAAATCATCCGTCTCAGCGCACAGCGTTTGGCCGGCCAGTTTAGCCCCCGTTTGCGCCTGCTGGACGCCAACGGCACGCTGCTGGCAGAAAATCAAAATTTCGCCTTTGTGGACAGCGACAGCCTTGTTTTGCGCGCCGGCCTCCCCGCCACGGGGCTGTACCGTGTCGAAATCGCTGCCCGCGCGCCACTTTTTGACAGCATCGACAATCCTAACGAGTACGGCCTCAGCTTTGAGCGTTTAGCCATGCGGCGCGCCGATTTTTCCTCAGAATTCCCGGCTTTTGTCACCGCCGACACGCTGCCCGATCTGCTTGCCACCAGTTTTATCGCCGCCGGTAGCAATCCGCTAAACCTGACGCTCTACAATGGCACTGATCCTGTGCGCCAGCCTGACAGCGGCGACCTGCGCAGTGTATTTACGATCACTGATGTGTCCGGCGGTCGCGCCATCACAATCGGCAACGTGCGTCCGCTCTCGCAGGCGGTGACGGCGCTGAGTTTCCGCGACGATGGCATGGGCTTCATCAGCCAAACCAATGCCACCTTCTTCACCGATCAATCACAAATGACGCTGGTTCATGAGCCGGATGGGGTCATCACCATCGCTATTGGTGGTCAAACCATCGTGACCGACTTCTACAACATCGCCAGCATTCAAGCGCTGCAAAGTTGGGTAATCGTGCGTTTCACCAACGGCCAGCGTCTCATCCTCAACGGCACAAACTTCGATCTGCGTCGCCGCGCCCGCCAGCCTGCCAGCGAAGAACCCGTTTTCGAAATCCGGCTCGATAACGGGGCATTCATCAACACCGATCTCGCCGGCTGGCAAGCCATTGCTTATCGCGACAATCGTCTCACGCTCTATTATGATCAGGATGCGCGTTTAGTGACCGACCTGATACGCCTGGATGTGTTCCAGAACAATGTAAATCCGGCCTTTGCCGACATCGCGCTTTACGATCTTGTGGATTCCGCGTTGGCGCTCACCTCAACTTTCAATATCGATTGGTCGGGCGCGGCGCTTGGTGAAAGCGCCAATGCACTGCCGATGGGGCAGGTTGCGCTCACCGAAAATAGTCTGCAAATACAAACGCTCGATAACCGCGTTATCAACGAGAACTTTGCCTTCAACATCAATCAGCGCGCCGTCACCAACACGCTCGTCGAAGCCGGCGCGGTGCGTTTCCAGCGCGCAGACGGCAGCTTTCGCCTTGTGCTGCCCGATTCCACCGACATCCAGACGCCCCTTACCCCACTGAACATCCCCACCGCGCTCCCGCACGAGCAGGGTTTTGTTCCGCGCGGGTTTAACAATCTGGGCGTAGACAGCGTTTATCCCGGCGCGCTCAATCCGCTGCGGGATAATCTGCCCGTTAACCCCTTCAATGGGAATTTTTTCTATGCGGTACAGGATTTTTACATCCCCAGCCACACACTTGAACTGCGGCTGGAGCGCTTTTACAACACTCAGGCCGACGTGCTCACGCCCAACTATATGCTAGCATCCGCTTCCCCCGCTTACCATTTGGGGCAAATGGGACACGGATGGCGGCACAGTTACCAGTTTGAGCTTGATATTGCCCAGGCGCCGCACGGTCAGGTGACATTGATCCTACCGCAGGGCACACGGCATCATTTTAACGCTGTTCAGGGGACGAACGCCTTCCAATCAACAACGCTGCCTTCCTGGACGCTCGAACGTTTCGGCGGACTTACCGGGCATTGGCGCGCTGCGACTACCGACGGCCTGACCTACAGTTTCGATCGCGCTGGACGCCTGGAACGTATTCAGGATTCTAATAGCCTGGCGCTCAGTTTCGCGCCGATTCCGCGTGATTATCTGCGCGATGGCCTGACCGGCGGCGTTTTCATTGTTGAACCTTATGGCCGCCGTCTGGAGCTTTACACCGATGACTCAGGTCATGTTGCGCGCGCGCGCGATACGGTTTCGCGCGAAATCGTCTATATCTACGAGGGCGACCTGCTCGTTGCCGTGCGTTATCCTGATCCGGCCCAAACAGCCGCATACAGCTATGAAAACAACGTTTTGAGCGCCTTCAACGATGCCCGCAGTCCCTATCACCCAACGGGGATACTCGCTTACAACAATCGCCGCGTTGTCACCTATACTGAAAATTTCGACGGCCAACAGCCGCGCCTGTTCCGCTACACCTACGAGCCAAATCTTACCCGCCGCGCCTTTATAGTGAGCGGGGCAGAACGCAGCGATACCTGGAGCTACGACGAAAATTTTTTGTTTACCGGCTACACCGCGCCGCGCCCGGAATTCACCTATCTCTATCGTTATGACCGCGATAGCCAGTTGCTCGCCGAACTTCAGCGCCCAGAACTCACTGTTTTCCGCTTCACACACAATGCTCAGGGGTTATTGACTTCGCTGCGCGACCCGATCTACACCGGGCAAGGCAGTTACGATTACGTCTATGCGACACGCGGCGCGCGCCTGCTGCTTGAGCAAATCGATTATCCCAACGGCGGACGCGAAACCTTCGTTTATGACGACACCCCCGCTGCGCGTCTCATCGAACATCGCCAACTGATTTCGCGTCAGCCTGTACAGGAGCATATCCGCCGTTTCGTTTACGACGATTGGGGGCGTGTCGTAAGCATGATTGCGCCCGGACCCGATGGCATAGAACTCACCACCGCATATCGCTACGATTCCTTCGGCTACATCGCCGGCGTCCAGATTGGCGACTGGCAGATGGGCTTTACGCATGATATTTTGGGGCGCTTGCGCGCCATTGTCGATGGCGATGGGCAGATTTACACGCTCGATTGGAGCAGCACACACGATGGGCTGCGCGCCATCCACGGTCCCGAAGGGCTGTCGATCAGCTATGAGTATGACGCGCGCGGCAATGTTGTGCGTATCGAAGATCGCGGCAGTGTCGATGTGTACACCTATAATGACTCGGATCAACTTGTCACGACCACCGATGCGCTTGGGCGTGTCACAACTTACACCTATGACGAAGCCGGCAACTTGTTGAGTGCCGTCGATCCCGGTGGCCGCGCCACGACTTACGCTTATGACGCGCTCGATAACCTGACCCGTGTGACCACACCCACAGGCGCAGTCTGGGAATTTTCTTTTGAGCTGGAAGCCAGCGATTTCACCTTTCGCCGCGTGGTTGATCCTTCGGGACGCGCCAGCGTCTATCGCTATGACTCTCTGGGGCGACTGCGCCGCGTAGCCTTCATCGATAACGACCAGCAGCAGGTCTACGACATTCGCTACAGTCTGGAAGGCAACCGCGCCGACATCAGCTACGAGTTTACCGGACGCACCCTCTCAGCCGAGTACAACCTGATCGGCCAGATCACAGCCACTACCATCGAAGACTTGCGCACACAGTACAGCTACGACCCGGCGGGCAATCTCAGCGCTGTCACCGATGCCGCCGGCCTCACCACAAGCTACACGCACGATGTCTTTGGCAACATCACCGCCGTGCTGCTCCCGAATGGCGGGCAAACGACTTACCAATACGATGGCCGCCACAATCTTGTGACACGCACCGACGCGCTTGGCCAGCAAACGAGCTACACCTACGACGGCCTCAACCGCCGCATCAGCCGCATCAATCCCGGCGGACAAACGACCAGCTATCGTTATGATTTGCGCGGCAATTTGCTGGAAGTCACAGACCCACGCGGCAGCACACGCCGTGCCACGTATGACGCGCTAGATCGTCTGACTGCCCAGGTTGACGCGCTCGGCATCGAAACGCGCTATGAATACGATACTTTTGGACGGCTGGTTCGTATGACCGCCCCCTTAGGACTCACCACGGAATACGCCTACGATCTGGCCGACAACCTGGTCGCCATGACGCAGCCCGCTGGCCGCCAATTTCTCTACGACTACGACGAAATTGGGCGCCTGAACAGCGTCACCGATGCGCTCGGTCACACCTACCTCTACGACTATAACAGTATTGGCCAGCTCTCTAGCATTACCAATCCGCTCGGCAACACACAGCAGTACATCTGGCGCAACGGCAGGCCAGGTCGCTTCATCGATGCCAGCGGTCACAGCTACGAGTACAACACTGACAGCATTTCGGGCCGCGTCGCCACGATTCGCGACACTACCAGCGGCGGGCTGAATCTCCAATTCGAGTATGATCGTGCCGGACGCCTGCTCTATATGGGCGCGGGCACAGATCGTCTGCTGGCGAACAACGCTGCGCCGCCTTTTTCTAACAACCGCGAGACCATGTACGTCTTCGGTTACACGCAGGGACAGTTAACATCTTATACCGACCCTTCAGGGGGAATCTGGACGCTGGGTTACGACAGCGCCGGACGGGTGACCAGCGCGCAGAATCCCCAGGGCATCGTGACGCTTTACGTTTATGACAGCCTGAATCGCATCACACAGATCACGCACGCCGCAGGCACACAATCCGAAACCAGCGAACGCTTTGCTTATGACGCCAATGGCAATGTCATCGGCCACACCGCGTCCGATGGTGTCGTGACGGCCTATGCCTATGACGCCAATAACCGCCTGACCGAAATTCGTCAGGCCGTCGGCACAAACGCCGAAAGGGTATATACCTACGCTTATGACGAAATCGGCAATCTCATTCTTCTGACAGACCCCAACGGCACACAGACCACCTATCGTTATGATCTGTTTGGCAACCTGACGCGCGTGATTCGCACGCTCGACGGTCAGGAAATCGCCTACGAGTACATTTATGACTTGATGGGCAATTTAACAGGGGTGGTGCTGCCTGAAGGCCAGCGCATCAGTATGGGTTACGATGCCCTCAATCAGCGCGTGCGTTATGTCGATGCGGCGGGCGGCGTGTGGGCCTATACCTATAACAGCGTGAACCAATTGGCGCAGGTCAGCGACCCGCTCGGCAACGTCACCCGTTATGAATACGACGCCTTCGGTCGGCTCACCCGCATCATCTATCCCAACAGCGCCGCCTCAACCATCACCTACGATCAGCGCGGCCAGTTTGACAGCGTTTACAGTCCCGTTGTCGGCGCAGATACGACCGCTGCGCGCACCAGCTATCAGTTCGATCCCGCTGGCAATCTTCTGGCGATTGTCGATAACGCCGACGCGCAAGATGCTTCCAGCACCCGCTTCACTTATGATGCGCTCGGAAACCTCATCAACCGCACAACACCCCTGGACGAAACAACACAGTATCGCTATGACGAACAGGGCCGCCTCGTTGAAATCATTTATCCCGACGACAGCCGCCTGACGCGCGCTTATGACAGCGCTGATCGACTCATCAGCATCACATCGCCGGCGGGCACGATAGCCTTTAGTTACGATCCGTTAGGGCGTTTGACCGCCGTGACCACTGGCTCGACCAGCATCCGCTACACCTATGACCCCGCCGACAATGTCCTGAGCCGCGATGCCGGCGCGCTTGGCGCAGTGCTTTACACCTACGACGATCTCTATCGGCCCGTGCGTATCGAGTACGGCGGCGAGTCCATTGATCTGGTCTACAACCTGAACGGCTGGCGTACAGGGATCATGCGCAGCCGCGGCCCCGCCACCACCACCACCTACGAAGCCAATGGCCGCGCCGAAGTCGTCACGCATCTCTTCGCAGGCGATCAGCCTCTCGACCAATTTAACTATAGCTATGATGCCGCCGGCAGCCTGACGCGCATCAGCCGCCGCGACAATTGGACGATGCTGTTCAGTTTTAACGCTGCGCAGCAGCTCATTGACGAACGCTGGCTCAATGACCAGAACAACGCACGTTACACCCTCAATTTACGCTACGACGCCGCAGGCAATATCGTCGAAGACGCGCGTGACAGCACACGCACTTTATACATTTACAACGAAAATAACCAACTCATCGGTGAGGTGCGCAATTACAACCCGAATCAAGAGACGAGCACGGCCTGGATGCCCTTCGTCGGCGTGCTGGCGGTGGTCGCTTATGCCCGGTGCAAACACTGGCGGCGCTGGCTGTGGGTCTCGCCCCTGTTCATGGCGCTGCTCCTCGTTCCTCGCTTGCAGCAGCGCGGCAACGAACTGCCGCCCTTTGATGTCGCCTATGTCTATCGTGCCGACGGCGCTTTGCAGCAAATCGCCTATACAGCTACCCAGAATACACTCGATTTTACCTACGACGCAGATAGCCGCCTGATCAGCATCACAGGCACGCGCGAAGACGGGCTACCCATTTCCATGCAGTTCACCTACGATGCGCTTGGCCGCCTGGTCATTTGGCAGGACGCGACAACTGGCTACCGCCTGCATTATGATGGCGAAACCGTCATCGCCCGCGAAAACGTCGCCAGCGGAGAAATCGAACGTTATTTCGCGCCTTTCGCCGATCAGCCGCTGCTCACGCTCACAGCAGACGGCGGCGCAGTATGGGCGCTCCAGGACGCCAGCGCTTTTGCCCGCAGTGCTTTCAGTATGGATACAGGCTTTGTGCCCAACACGCTGGACTTGAACGCTTTCGGTCAGATCATCAATCCTTACGCCCAAGAGGCTGTGACCGAGAATGCCTCCTTACCACAGCAGATTCTACCGTTCGGCATTTATGAGTCGTCCAGCCAACTTTACATCACCGCAAACGGAGCTTACGACCCGCGCCTTGCTCGCCTGACCGTACCCAATCCCGCACGCCACAACCCGACCATACATCTGTATGGCAGTGGGGCGCCCTTCACGCATGTCCCGGCTCTGTCCGTTCACCCCCCCTATGCCGAACACTTTGTCGGCACCTTCGCGTCTCTCATCCTGGATACCATACGCCCACAGGTTGAGGCTGCGCCGCTGCTCACTTACGGCGAGAACTCGCCAACCACCGCTCAACTGCACGCCGCTGAAAACTTCCGCATCTGGCAAATTATCGATACCCTGGGGATTACCTCGCCCGTCGCCTCGCCTTATGTATCTGCCCTGCTCGCCCCGCTGCCAACGGTCTCTAGCGGTTTATCAATCCCCAGCGCGCAGTTCGCGCATTACACGCCTGATATGGGTTGGGTGCCCACGCCCGAAACTGACCCGCTCGCGCCGCCCGATCCGCTGCGCGTTTTGCAGCAGGCCTCTGCCTGGATAAACCAGCCTTTGGCTGCGCCTATTCAAAGGAATGCATTCACATTCACCCTGCCAACACCGCAGAATCCCGCGCAAAATACGCTGCCCCCCGAACTCGCGCTGAACGACCTGCTACCTGAAGTGCAGATCATGACCGCTCTCCAGTCGGAAATCGCCGCCTTGACCAATCCATTGCCACAGGTTGCTGTACCGCAGCCCCTACATATCGACCCGCCGATTCCTGTGCCGCAGTTGATGCCGCCCGCGCTTATTGAACTCGCTGCGCTTTATCGCCCGCCGCTCTCTGCCGATCGCGCCCTGTTTGAACCCACCTGGCCGCAAATCGGCAATTGACGCCCGTTCGCCTGACCACTATAATACCTACCCGTAGATACCCCCCTTCGTTGGGGGTTTCTGCGCTATTGTGTCAGCCAATTTTCCCCCCATGACATGCTTTTCCTTGCTATGTCTGGTGGTGGCAAGAGAAGATTGGGAGAAAATCTTTCATGTATGCAATTGTTCGCACTGGCGGTCGCCAGTACCGCGCTGAAGTCGGCAAGCTGATCGACGTTGAGCGCCTCCCTTATGAAGTCAACCACAGTTTTCAGATCGATGATGTTCTCCTGGTGGGCAACGGCGATGCCACGCTCATTGGCCGCCCACAGGTCGAAGGCGCTTCTGTCACCGTGACGGTAGTTGACCAGTATCGTGGCCGCAAAATTCTGGTCTTCAAATATCGCCAGCGCACCAAATACCGCCGGATGCGGGGTCATCGCCAGTACTATACGCGCCTGCGCGTTGATGCAATTAATGTTCAGTGAGATTCAAAGGACTTAGACAATGGCTCACAAAAAAGGCGGCGGCTCCAGCCGCAACGGACGCGATAGCAACGCACAGCGTTTGGGTGTGAAGCGCTTCGGCAGCGAACATGTGATCCCTGGCAACATCATCGTGCGCCAGCGCGGCACCCAGTTCCATCCCGGCCTCAATGTCGGTATCGGCAAAGACCACACTATTTTCGCCACCGCCGCCGGCTATGTCGTCTTCGAAAAGATTCGCGGCAAACGTGGTCGCCAGCAGATCAGCGTCTATCCTGAACTTCCGCAGGCCAAGACTGAGAATTAACCATGAAAGCCAATATCCATCCCAAGTGGTTTCCCGAAGCGAACGTGATCTGCGCCTGCGGCAATACCTGGAAAACCGGCGCCACCGTTCCTGAAATTCGTACCGATATTTGCTCGGCCTGCCATCCCTTCTACACCGGCGAACAGCGCATCGTCGATACCGAAGGGCAGGTCGATCGCTTCCTTAAGCGCTTGCAAATCCGCGACACCAAACGCGCCGACGCCGAAGCCCGCAAAGTCTCCAAGACGCCGCTCGATCTGCCGATCGCCGAACTGGGCTTAGCCAAGCGCTACACACAGCTTTTCGCCGATAACGGCATCAACGTCGTCAGCGACTTCCTCAGCAAATTGGAAGCCGGTGGCGAACAAACCCTCATTGATGCTGGGCTGGGCCGCAAGATCATAATGGACACCAAAAAAGTCCTGCGCGCGCGCGGTTACGAAGTCCCCACTGCCGAAGCGGCGGAAGCCGAGTAACTTAACAATTTTGCGCTTCACCAAGGCAGACGTAGCGATGCGTCTGCCTTTTCTTGTTTTGCACCCGGAGCGAACAAATATGCGACATCATTCAGGCACTGTCGAAGTCATCTGCGGCAGCATGTTTTGCGGCAAAACTGAAGAGCTTATTCGCCGCGTGCGCCGCGCCGTGATCGCCAAACAAAAAGTGCAGGTCTTCAAGCCGGCCATCGATGACCGCTACAGTATTCAGCACATCACCAGTCACAACGGTCAGAACATCGACGCCCAAGCGGTCAATACTGCTGACGAAATTACGCAGCTCTTACGTCCAGAGACCACCGTCGTCGCCGTAGACGAAGTCCAGTTTCTCGATTACGCCATCGTCCCCTTAACCGGCACCCTTGCTGCGCGTGGCATTCGCGTTATCCTCGCTGGTCTAGACCTCGACTTTCGCGGTGAACCCTTTGGCTCTATGCCAGAACTGCTAGCGCGCGCCGAGGACGTAACCAAACTGCACGCCATTTGCGTCGTCTGTGGCGAACAGGCCAGCCGCACACAGCGCCTTGTCAACGGCCAGCCCGCCAACTTCAACGACCCCATCATCATGGTTGGCGCGCAGGAAGTCTACGAACCGCGCTGCCGCGATCATCACATCGTCCCAAGATGAGAAAATTCACGCACCCGTATCTTTTGCGCCTCAAGTTGGTTAAACTTATTTAGTGACACTAAATAATTTTATCGGAGGGCACAATGAGTGTATCAGCCGCGCGGTTGACCCCTGCACAAACCGCCCATGACAAAATCCCACAGAATCGTCTCTGGTTGCGTAATCGTAAGTGGGATTTGATCTTCATCACGTTGAGTGTCGTCGTCGTCCCGCTGCCGTATCTGGTCTATCTACTGCTTTTGCAATTTAACGTCAACGATGATGTGGCGCGCAATGCCGTCAACGGTTTTGTCGCCATCGCAATCGGCGGCCCGCACATGATGTCTACCTTCTTGCGCACCGGTCTGGACGAAAACTTCAAGAAACGCTATCCCATGTTGATCCGTTCGTCCATCCTGATCCCGATTGTCGTTATTTCGCTGGCCTATCTGAATCTAACGCTCTTGTTGACCGTCTTTTTCTTCTGGGCGGCCACGCATGTGCTGCATCAGGTGACGTACATCGTCGAGCTGTACAACCGCAAAGAACATAAATTCGTGCGGCAGGGCAGCGCGGTGACGCCCGTTGCCCGCCTGATCGATTATGCCGTCATCCTGACCTGCCTGTTCCCGATTGCCGCCCTCAAAATCAGCCAGGGCGATTTCAACATCGGCACCAACGACCTGACGCGCGTTATCCCCGACATTTTCCAGCAAACCTGGTTCTTCGTCGTCATGAGCGGCATCTTCGCGGTAGCCTTGATCGCCTACATCATCAAGACCGCGCAGGAGATTCGCGGCGGTTACGTCAACTGGCCGAAAACTGTGTTTATCCTCTGCACGATCGCCGTAGCCTTCACCATGCCCGCGCTGCCCAATCTTGACACGGCTTTTCAGGGCTTGAACACCTGGCATTCGTTCCAGTACCTTGCCATTACTTTCTACATCATCAGAATCAAGGCGCAGTACACCAATCTCGACCAATCTGCGCCGCTCGTCGCGCGCTTCAGCAAAGGCAAAGACTCGCGCGGTCTGTATCTGTTCAGCGCTATGCTGCTGGTCGGTTCTGCCCTCATCTTCACCGTCGTCTACATCATGACTGGCGTCGTCCGCCCCAACATCGACCCGAACCAGCATTTCGACATCGCCTATTACACCGCCATCCTGGCCTTCCTCTGGATTCACTACTACCACGATCACTTCCTGTTCACCGACTTTGAAGCGCTGGACGCCGCCTACGCCAAAGACAGCGCCTGACAGCAAAACAAAGGGGCGAGCCTGTTACGGTTCGCCCCTTCCGATTCACCACTATCACCGGTATCTCAGCGCAGCAGTCCAGGAATTTGTTCCGGGTTTTCGGCCACGCGCACGCCCGCTTCTCGTAAGGCCTCGGCCTTCTGCTCGACAGTGCCCTCGCCGCCTTCGATAATCGCGCCGGCGTGCCCCATGCGCGTGCCGGGCGGCGCGCTCGCCCCGGCGATAAACGCCGCCACCGGTTTCGTCATATGCTTCTTGATAAATTCTGCCGCTTCAATTTCCGCGCGCCCGCCGATCTCGCCAATCAGCACGACTTTTTCTGTTTGCGGATCATCCTCAAACATCTGCAAGACTTCCACAAAATTCGTGCCTGGCACCGGGTCGCCCCCAATGCCCACACACGTCGATTGTCCCAACCCTGCGGCGCTCAGGGCATACACCACTTCATACGTCAGCGTGCCGCTCTTAGAAACCACACCCACGCTGCCTGGCTTCCCCACCACACCGGGGATAATGCCCAATTTGGCCTGTCCCGGTGTCAGCAAACCTGGGCAGTTGGGTCCAATCAGCCGTGTTTTGGATTCAGCGCGTTTCAGGTAGTTGAACACCTTCAGCATATCCCACAGCGGCACCGGGTCACTGATGCACACCACCAGATCGAGTCCGGCGTCAATCGCCTCGAACATCGCGTCCGCCGCGCCGGGACCGGGCACAAAAATCACGCTTGCGTTCGCCCCTGTGATTTCTACGGCCTGCTTGACCGTATCGAACACCGGCTTGCCTTCCACCCATTCGCCGCCTTTGCCCGGCGTCACCCCGCCGACGACATCAGTGTCGAACTCAATCATCTGTTTGGTATGAAAACGCCCCTCACGGCCTGTAATGCCCTGTACCAGCACCTTCGTGTTTTTGTCCGCTAAAATCGCCATTAAGCCAGCGCTCCTTTGGCGGCCTGCACCGCCTTTTGCGCGGCTTCTGTCAGTGTCGCCGCCCCAAACAAATACGGAATCTGCGCGTCATTGATGATTTCGCGTCCTTCGTCAGCGTTTGTCCCTGCCAGCCGAATGATAATCGGCACATCGGGCTTGACTTCGTTATATGCCTGAATCATGCCGCGTGCGACTTCATCCGCCCGCGTGATACCCCCAAAAATGTTGATCAGCACCGATCTGACGTTGCTGTCACTGAGGATAATACGCAGCGCCGCTGCCACCTTATCAGCCTGCGCTCCCCCACCAATGTCCAAAAAGTTCGCTGGGCCGATTCCATCCGCACCGCCGTACAACTTAGTCATGTCCATCGTCGTCATCGCCAACCCCGCGCCATTGACCATACAACCGATTTGCCCATTGAGCTTGACATAGGCGATTCCGGCTTCGCGCGCGCGTGTTTCGGCCTCATCTTCTGCTGTCAGATCGCGCATCGCGGCGATGTCTTTGTGACGATACAGCGCGTTGTCGTCGATCACCATTTTGCCATCCAGCGCCACCATCTGTCCCTCATTGGTAATTACCAGCGGGTTGATTTCGGTCAATGTGGCATCGTTTTCGACATAGCAGCGGTACAGATTCCTGGCAATGTCACCGAAAGCGCGCCAATGGGCGCGCGGCAAATTGATCGCGCTGGCAACGTTGCGCGTCTGATAGTCGTGCAGTCCCAGTTGCGGGTCAATGTACTCGCGAATGATCGCCTCCGGTTTATCGTGCGCCACTTGCTCGATCTCTACGCCGCCTTCGGACGAAGAAATCAGCACCGGGCGTCCCGCCTGCCGATCCATCGCCACCGCCAGATAAATCTCCTGAGCAATGTTGGCCGCCGGGTCAACCAGCACCTTGTGGACGATCAGGTCTTTAATCATCATCCCCAGAATTTTTCCGGCGTATTCGCGCACCTCGTCCCACGTCCGGGCGACCTTCACGCCGCCGGCCTTGCCGCGCCCGCCTGTGAGCACCTGCGCCTTGATGACCACCGGTAAACCGATGTCCTGGGCGATCACCAACGCTTCATCGACGGTCGTAGCGACTCTACCGATCGGCACAGGAATGCCGATCTTGGAAAATAAGCCCTTAGCCTGATGTTCATGCAGATTCAAAGCACTCTATCCTCCAACTTGCTCCGCGAAATCTAACGTTAGAGAGTATACCGCATCGCGCGCCGCCGACCTATCACAGGATTTCGACTTCATGACTGACTACCATCGCCTCTGGATAATGCTTCTCTAGCCATTTCAGCACGCTTTCGATCACCTGATGCGCATGTGCGCTCGAATTGCCGACGCACGCCACTGCCACGATCGCTGACTGCCAACTGTCCTGCCGGTCAACCTCCGCCGCCGAGACATTGAACGTATTATGCATTCGCGCCAGCAGCGATTTCAGAACGCCGCGCTTTTCTTTAAGCGACGCCAGTCCAGGGAGGTAGAATTCAATCGTACACAGGCCTACAATCGTCTTGGACATCACAAAAAGGGCTTTTTTGGCAGTCGCCCATGCCTGAGATATACTAAACGATCGTGTTTATTGTATCGTAATGCCTGCCAGCGCTGAAGTCTTTTCGGACTTCGTTCTGCCGGCATGATCGACACCTCGGAGAAACGCCGATGAAAAAGTTCGCCGTTCAACTGGCTTTGCTTCTGGTGGTCTTGCTCTCCGGCCATTTTCCGGCAGGCGCGCAGCAGAATTTATTAACTAATCCCGGTTTTGAAGATCCGTTTCAAACGCTGGATAACAACAACGAGCGCCGCGTAGCGCAGGGGTGGACGCCCTGGCACATTCCCACTGCGCCGTCTATGCCCTCCTGGCAAAATGCGCAGCCCGTTTACCTGCCCACCGCACCTGATCGTGCGCGCATCCGCAGCGGCAGCAACGCTCAGCAGATGTTCTCCTTCTACACCACGCACACGGGCGGCGTTTACCAGCGCGTCACCGGCATCACCTCCGGCACGCAGCTTCGTTTTACCCTGTTTGCCTATATCTGGTCAAGCGCTCAGAACGATATCAACCGCAGCGAAGACGATGGCGATATCGTGGCGCGTGTTGGCATCGACCCCACCGGCGGCACAGACCCTACCAGCGCCAGCATCGTCTGGTCGCCTAACGTCGAACGCTACGACGCTTACAACGAATACAGCGTCACTGCCACCGCAGCCGGCAGTGCCGTCACCGTCTACTTTGAATCCACTGTAGGCCGTCCGGTACAAAATTATCTTTATCTCGACGATGCATCGCTCGTCGCGGTAGGCGCTGCCGCGCCAACAGCGACCAACACCACGCCGCCCACAGTTGCCATAACCAACACGCCGCGCCCGCCCACAGCAACCGTCGTGCGTTCCACACCGTCTGATGGCGGCATTATCCCGACAGCCACCAATACGCTGCCGCCCACTGCCACACCGCCGCCTACTAATACCCTCGTGCCCAGCAGCACACCGCCGCCCACCAACACTACCGCGCCCAGCGCTACCCCACCGCCCACCAATACGCTGCCGCCCACACCTACGACTGAGGCGCGCCTGACCTCAACACCCTCTGGAGGCGCGGGCACACCGCCCATCAGCTCAGAATTCCCTGGCTCGATTATTCATGTGGTACGTCAGGGCGAAACCGTCGGCTCGATTGCCGCTCTTTACGGCAGCACAGTTGAAGCCATTGTCGAGGCCAACGGCCTGAACCAATTTGCTTTCATCCGTGCCGGCCAAAACCTGATCGTCCCCGTGCGTATCGGCAGACCCGCCACGGTCACGCCCACCAACACGCCCGTCGTCACCGTGGTCGCCACCGCCACGCCTGCACTGCCTGGTGGACAAGTTGGCAGCACAATCTATGTGGTGCAGCCCGGCGACACACTTAATGCGATTGCTGCTCGCTACAACACCACCACCGCCGCACTCGCCCAGTTAAACGGCATTGTCAATCCCAACCGTATTCAGGTCGGCCAGCGCTTGATTGTGCCCGGCACGAACGTCGTCGCCCCCACCGCCACGCCGGCGCCGCCTGTAGCTCGTCCCGTAACCTATGTTGTGCAGTCCGGCGACACCCTGTTCCGCATCTCGCTGCGCTTCGGCGTCTCGATGCAGCGCTTGATGGAAGCCAACGGCATTCTCAACGCCAATCGCATTTTCGTCGGGCAGGTGCTGGTCATTCCATGAGCGATTGGCGCGTTTTACGCAACGCCAAAAACGGCAAAGTGATTTTGGCGCGGGTCAGACTGTGTAAAAGTTTCTGGTGTCACTTTCGTGGCCTCCAGTTTGTCCCGCGTCTCCCCGCCGATGAAGGTCTGCTCTTTGTCACCGATCACGAGGGGCGCACACATACCGCCATCCACATGTTTTTCATGTTTTTCAACATCGCCGTGATCTGGCTGGACGCCTCCGGTAAAGTCGTCGATAAAAAACTGGCGAAAGTCTGGCGTCCTGCCTATGCCCCTGCTGTGCCCGCCCAATATTTCCTCGAAGCCAACACTGACCTCTTGCAGCGTGTGCAGCTCGGCGATGTGCTGACGTTCGATGAGGTTGCGCAGTGAGTCGTCATCTTGCGCTGTTGATCGTGCTGCTGACGCTGCTCGTCTTTATGCTGCCTGCCGCCATTTCCGCGCAGGAAGCCACACCTGTACCCGGCGCTTCACAAAACAATCTCACCATCCACGTCGTTCAGCGCGGCGAAACCCTGTTCCGCATCGCGCTGCGCTACGGCACAACCGTTGCCGAACTCGCCGCTCTGAATGGCATCACCGATCCCGGCAGTATTTTTGTCGGCCAGCGCTTGCTTGTGCCCGGCAGCGCTGCTTCTGCACCTGCTGCCCCACAAACCCATGTTGTCCAGCCGGGCGAAACACTGCGCAGCATCGCCGAACTCTACGGCACAAACGTCGAAGCGCTCGCAGCCCTCAACAACATCATTGATGTCAACACAATCTATGTCGGACAGGTGCTTAATATCAGCGCCCCTGCCGCGCCCACGCCTTTCACCCAAAACACCGTCACCGATCAACAGCCCGCCTCCAACGCGCCCGTCCTGATCCATATCGTCCAGCCTGGCGAGACGCTCTTTCGGATCGCCACACGCTACGGAATCGCTGTCAATGAACTCGCCAGTGCCAATGGAATCAGCGATCCCTCGCTGATTTACGCCGGCCAGCAGTTGGTCATTCCTGGCTTCGAACCGCCGCAGCTTGCGCTCGATCTGCCCGCGCCTGTGACCGGTCTGGATGTGCTCCCACTGGTGCTGATCGAAGGCGAAGCGGCGCGTATCCGGGTAACAACCTCCGAAAGCGTCACGATGGGCGGCACATTTCTGTCGCGCACGCTCAATGTGATTTCCGAGCAGAACAACAGACAGCACACGATGCTCATCGGCGTCCCTTTGGGCACGACAAGCGGCGTTTACACCCTATCCCTGACCCTCTTCAAAGCCGATGGCATACAAGTACCGCTCAACATCAATCTGCAAATTCTTGCTGGCGGCTACAGCACAGAAAACATCAACCTGCTGGCAGGCCGCGACAACTTGTTGGAACCTTCCGTCGAACAGGCCGAATTAGACATAATCACGCGCGTGATGAGCAGTTTTTCGCCGCAGCGCTACTTCGATGGCCCGCTGGGGCTGCCTGCTGCCGCTGCCATCACCTCGCCTTTTGGAGTTATTCGCTCCTATAACGGCGGCGAAGCTTCGCGCCGCCACACCGGCACAGATTTCGCAGGTGCACCCGGTACGTCGGTGCTTGCGCCGGCGCCTGGCATCGTCGTGCTCGCTGACACGCTCAATGTGCGTGGTCTTGCCACCGTGATCGATCACGGGTGGGGCGTCTTCACCGGTTATTGGCATCAGGCCGAGCAGTATGTGCAGGTTGGCGAAACCGTCGCCAGCGGCCAGATTATCGGCACCATTGGCGCTACGGGTCGCGTCACCGGCGCGCATTTACATTGGGAGCTGTGGGTCAGTGGCGTGCCGGTTGACCCGATGCAGTGGGTACGTCTGTCGTTCCCCTAAAAACACTATGCCAGATCAACAACCTCCACATCCTCCGCTGATCGACGAAACCCGCAAGCGCCCCTTCTGGCAGCGGCTCGGCGCGCTGCGCTCGTTCGTCTCCTACGAACAGGGCGTGCGCCTGCTGTGCGAACATGGTCAGCTTGAACTGGCCTGGATTGCCGACGACTGTCTGCGCGTTCGTCTGAAAAGCGCACCGGGTGAATTTGGAGCCCCAGCCTCTTACGCCGTCCATAAAAACGACTGGCCGCTCGTCAGTCTCGATATTGACGATAGCCCGACCGCCCTGACGCTGCGCTCCACGGCCCTGCGCTGTGTCATCAACAAACAGGACACTACCCTGACGCTGGAAACGCCCGACGGACAGGTGATCTGTCGCGACGCCGCTGGCATCCACTACCATTCCGATGGCACTGTTGCCCTCAATATGGCGCTGCGCCCTGAAGAAGCCAGCTATGGCATGGGCGAACGCGCCAGCACCCTGAATCTGCGCGGCAAACGCCTCAAAAACTGGAACACGGATTCCGTCGATTATGAACGCGATTCCGACCCACTCTACTACTGTGTGCCTTTTTATCTCGGCGTTCATGACAGCGCGGCCTACGGATTGTTCTGGGATAACAGTTTTCGCGGTCTGACGGACATCGGCCACACCAGCGCCGATGAACTGCGCTTCGAATCTGAAGGTGGCGAACTCCGCTACTATCTGTTCGCCGCCACAGACCCCAGGCGTATCCTCGCGCGTTATACCGAACTCACCGGACGCATTGCCTTGCCGCCACTCTGGGCGCTCGGTTATCAGCAGTGCCGCTTCAGCTACCTCACGCAGGCCGAAGTGCTGCAAATCGCGCAGCAGTTCCGCCAGCTTAACATCCCCTGCGATGTCCTGTATCTCGACATCCACTACATGGACGGTTTCCGCATCTTTACCTGGGACAAAACCAATTTTCCCGACCTGGAAAACATGGTCGCCGACCTGCACGCCGACGGTTTTCGTGTCGTCGCCATCCTCGATCCCGGCACAAAAATCGATCCCCAGTACGCGGCTTATCAATCCGGCAGCGAACGCGACGTGTTTTTGAAAAACCCGGCTGGCGAACGTGTCAGCGGTGTGGTCTGGCCGGGCGAGTGTCATTTTCCAGATTTTACCCATCCTATCACCCGCGATTGGTGGCGCCAGCACTGCGGGCACCTGCTGCAAACAGGCATTGATGGCCTGTGGAACGACATGTGTGAACCGGTCATCTTCGGCGCCGACGGTGTGGGTACACTGCCCGACAACACGCGCCATCACGGGGATGGCCGCGCCGGCACACACCTCGAATACCACAATCTCTACGGCACGCTGATGGGACGCTCCTCCGCGGAAGCGCTAGCCGAACAGCGCCCCGATAAGCGCCCGTTCAATATCATCCGCGCGGGTTGGGCCGGCGCGCAGCGTTACGCCTCCACCTGGACAGGCGACAACAAATCCGATTGGGATCATCTCAAACTGAGCATTCCCATGGTTATCAACATGGGGTTGTCCGGCGCGCCCTTCACCGGCCCCGACATCGGCGGTTTTCGTAATGATGGCGAAGCCGAACTTTTCACGCGCTGGATGCAGGCCGCCTGTCTGATGCCCTTCTTCCGTTCGCACAGCAATCTGGGCACAACGCAGCAGGAACCCTGGGTTTTCGGCCAGCCTTATACCGACATCAACCGCGCAGCTATCCAGTTGCGTTACCAACTGATGCCCTATCTCTACAGCGTCGTCGCCCAGTCCAGCGAATACGGTTGGCCCATTATTCGCCCCCTGTGGATGGCCGAACCCGATAATCCCGCCCTGCGCGGCGTGGATGACTGCTATTTGCTTGGCGATGCGCTGCTCGTCGCGCCCGTGCTGGAAAAAGACAGTGTTCTGCGGCATGTCTATTTGCCGCAGGGCACATGGTACGACTTCTGGACGAATCAACCCTTCGGCGGCGGCCAACAGATCACCGTGCAAGCGCCCCTCCCGCGCCTGCCGCTCTTCGTGCGCGCCGGCACAGCGCTCCCGCTCTGGCCCACGATGCCGTATATCGACCTGAATGCCGTCAAAACCCTGACTCTGCGTGTCTATCCCGGTCAATTTGAAACCGTACTCTATGAAGATGCGGGTGAAGGCCTGGCCTACCGACAGGGGGACTATCGCTGGCTCTACATTTCGTGCGAAGCCGATGACACGCGTATTGTCATCAACCATCGCAGTGCGGGACGTTTTAAGCCGCCTTATTCGGCGGTCAAAGTCGAAGTGATCGTGGGCGACGCCGAACCCGGCGATGTGCGCGTTGACCGCCGTGCTGCGCCTGTGTGGTTCTTCGATGACGGTCTGCTTGATTTTACCGTCGATACCTTTTCCAACGCCGAAATCACGCTCGTACGCCATCCCGCCGATCCCACGATTTTACGCGGCAAACGTTAGCCAAAAAATCGGCAGAAATTCACCGCGTCCGGTGTCCCGCACGTCGCAAGAATCGACGCGAACCAGATGCCCACGATTACAACGGCGATACAGATTACGAACAGCAAGATACAGCCGCACCACGCCAGCGGCCCGCCCTGTATCAGTGTGCTGATCACCTGCACTACGCCGGAAAACATGCCCACCACGCTGGCCAGTATTTGCATGCTGAACAGCAGTCCGATGCCGACAACGCACAACAAACCACAGCCAACTACAATCAGCAGAATTGTCCCCGCGTCCAGATTCTGTAGCGTCATTTAGCCCCCTAACACTGTCCATCCGCGCTTCAGCGCCAGCGCGCGCAGTTCGTCCTCTGGATACGTCGCCACCGGATGCCCGACAGCTCCCAGCATGGCCGCGTCCGAATAACTGTCCGCATAGGCATAGCTCTCGCTCAATTCTGCCCCACCGTTGGCACGCAAATACGCTTGAATAAAATCCAGCTTACGCTCGCCCGCACAGCTTGCCCCGCTGATGCGCCCCACGCATAGACCGTTCACATACGCCAGCCCGGTGCCCAAACCTTCATCTGCGCCCAGATGTTTGGCAAACGCTTTCACGCCTTCATCAAACACACCCGACACCAGCACCACCTGATCGCCGTCGCGCTTATGCTGTTTCAACCGTTCCACCACATCCTGCCGATAATCCACGTTATTCGCCACCCATGTGAACAATGCGCGGATGCGCGCCGTGTCCCATCCCGCGAACAACCGCGCCATCGCCATCACCCACAGATGCCGAAAGCGTGTATCATCGATCACACGCGCGCGCCCCAGAAGCCACCACAATGTTCCCTCAACAAACGCCCGCCGCACACGCCAGCGCCCCAATTGCGGGTGCTTAATCAGCGTGCGCCACGTATTGTTAGAAACCAATGTCCCTTCAACATCAAAGAACACAATTCGCTGCACCTTATCCCCCTATGGTACACACGCGCCTTGCGCCTGACTCACAAACAGCCACGTTTCCTCATCAGCACCGCGCGTATAACATTCACAGTAGCTCACGGCCTCGCCCTCGCCCTGCCACAGCGCAAAGCGCACATCAGTTTGCACACACTGCGCCCCGTCAATCGCATGGCGCGCTGTGCTAGCAATCCCTAATCCACGCTGCTCGATCTCCATAATCAGCCAGATGCGTATCTGTTCACCCGGCAAATCCCCCTGCGAAATAACAATTTCCTGCTGCTGAGCCAGCATCACCAGCGCACAGGGCAACAGAATAAAGGCAAACCACAGGATCAACAGCAGCACGCATCCCAGCCGTCGCAGAGGACTCACAGGACGGCGCGGCGCAGCTTGTTCAACAGCGGCATTTTGTTCTTCAGACATTCAGTGTCCAATCATAGCGTAAAAAACGAACGCGCAAGCCAGGCGTGCGCAGAAAATCGGCATCCTCCCCAGCATAACGCGCCGCGAATTCCAGCAGCCGTTCTTGCTGCCAGTATCCGAACAGACGCGCGCCAAAATCGGCGGCATACCACGAAAAGATGCGTGACAAGCCCACTATCCGCTGCGCGCGGTCGATCTCGACACCGCCACCCGACATGAAATTGCGTGTCGCGACCTCTAACTGTGTTTCCAAGCGCTCAGCCTCATAAAACGCGATCGGTGGACACGATTTCGCCGCGCATACTAACGCAAAATGCAGGCGCACGTCAATTGATCGCATACAAAACGCCTGCCGTGCATCATCTGCCCGAAACCAAGGACCCGGCAGCGCAGGATGCCCGGCGTTCGCCCGCAAAATACCGTGTTCGATGTCATTAGCACTGAAACGATAGCCGCCCACGATATACGCCGTGCGATCAAAAAATCCCCAATCGTCGTTGACGCTGCGCCGCACACCATAGGCGATCACGGCATGAATCATCAGCGCATTGTACAGGTTAATCCAGAACGCCATCCGTTCCGCGTCACTCGTCAGCGCCGCTGGGTCAAAATCGCGCAGCGCGTATGTCAGCGCCTTATACTCGGAGAAGGCGCTGCTGCCCGCCAGCGCGCGATAGTCTACACGCCCATTCTCGCTGTCGATGCCTTGCGCTTTCAGTCTGTTTGTCGCCTGTTTCAGGCGCGCGCTGATCTCCATGTCCGACACAGGAACAGTGCCGTGACCGTCGCAGTTCAGCGCTTCATCACCGCGTACACCTGTTAGCGTCATCAGCGCGCGCAGCGGCCAGCGTGTCGGGGTAGGCTGAGTCGCGCAGCTCATTCCGCAAACCGTAACTGCAAGCGATCTTGCTCGTCATAGCTCAGGTGGACAAACAGTGGCGCATCGCCGGCTTTCAAGGCCATTACACGCGCCAGCATTTCCGGCAAATCCTCCACCAGATCGAGTTCCCTCACTTTGTCCAGCGGCACCCAATGCAGTGTGCCTTCGTGTTCGTCGGCCTGCGTCTCTCGGCTGTCGCTGACCGCCGTAAACAAAAACACCATGATGCCGCTGGCCTCTCCGGCGTCAATGTTATACACTGCTCGCAGCCGTACATCACGCACCTGTAAGCCTGTTTCTTCCAGGATTTCGCGTTTTGCGCTCGTCAGCGGGTCTTCGCCGCGTTCGATATGTCCGCCCACACCATTATAGCGGTTCGGGAAAATCCGGCGATGCGGCGCGCGCTTCATCAGCAGCACATCCCCACCGTTCAGCACAAAACACAGCGTGCGCGGAATCGTCAACCAGCGTCCTTCGGTGGCGTTCGCGCCTTGTTCGTTCGCTCCCATCATGCCTCGTGTAATCTGCTCAATTTCATTGCCGCAAAAGCGGCTTCATGCTACTCTAAAACGCATGGTTTTTCAGAACAAAAGTAGAGCTTATGGCAGCATCGCACAGCAATGCCCCGATTCCCGACCTGCGTATCGTCCCGGCTGAACACATCCATCCCCACGAGGAGCATGATCCGCAGCGTTCGATTCCGCTCATCGAGCAGCTCAAGCGCGCAGAATTCATCACCAATCCGCCCATCGTGTCGCCGGTAGATGATCGCGGGCATTACGTCATCCTGGACGGTGCCAACCGCTGCTATTCTTTCCAATATCTGGGCTACGCGCAAATTCTGGTGCAGGTCATCGCCTACGAAAGCGGCTATGTCGAACTCGACAATTGGCATCATATTATCGGCGGTTGGGATGTTGATGAGTTCCTCAAGCAGGTGCGCAAAATGCCCGACATGGAAATTATCGATGGTCACCAGCCGCAGGCCGTCGCCCATGTCTACTGCCGTGATGGGCGCGTACTCGCGCTGCGTGCGCCTGTGAGCAGTACGCACGAACGCAACGAAACGCTGTGCAGCATCGTCCGCATTTACCAGCAGCACGCCAAACTACACCGCACCGCGATGAACGACCCTCACGCCAACTGGGACATGTTCCCCGATGGCAGCGCGATGGTCGTCTTCCCGCGCTATCAACCGCAGGATATCATCGCCGCCGCGCGCTATAAGTCTTTTTTGCCACCGGGCGTCAGCCGTCATATCGTGCATGGCCGCGCTCTCAGTGTCAACTACCCGCTCGAACTCCTGCGCGACGAACACACCTCGCTTGAGGAAAAAAATACGTCCCTGAAAGTCTGGATTCAAGGCAAAATGGCTAATCGTCAGGTGCGCTATTACGCCGAAGCCACCTACCAATTCGGAGAATACGAATAATGCCGCAAACCGTCGAACAAGCGCTGGCGCAGGCCCGTTCCTACACTGACGGCATCGACTATCTTTATATACGCTTGCCGCCGCAAGCCATTACAGCCGCCGCGGGTGTGCTCGCCGAAATCGGCCAGCCCTTCGCCGCGCTGATTGTCGATAAAGACGAGGTAAGTCTCTTGATTCCGGAAGAAGCGCTGGCGGATTTTGCCCGCCGTCTGCCGGGATACACCGCCAGCGCGGAACGCTATCGCCTCATCACGCTCGATGTGGTGCTGGAACCAACGCTTGTTGGTTTTATGGCGCGCATCAGCGCCGCACTGGCTGCCGCACAAATCTCGATTCTGCCGCTGGCGGCGTTCTCGCGCGATCATATACTCGTGCCCAAAGAGCAGCACGCGCTGGCCATCGCTGCCCTCGAAAAACTACGCTCTGCATCAAAATAGCGGGACATTATCTTGTGGTGCGCTGGGCTAAAAACTGCCGACTGTCATCACTAATATCCCTGCCACTGACTGCCATTGGGCGCCATGCTGACCACGCCGCTGTTCGGCAGCCCGATATAGATTGTCCCATCTGGGCTGGCCTGAATCGGCACATTATAGCTCGTCTCGCTCTCCTGAATCGCCCAACCCAGACGGTCGCGCGCCGATGTCTGCTCACGCCAGATCAGCCCAAAACCGCGTCTCGGCTGCCACGAGAGTGGCGGCGCGTTCACATCATACTGCGGATCGGTTTCCGGCATCGTTGCGTCATAGGCATCGTTGAACACCTGCCAGCGCGGCGAGGTCGCGTCATTGTAGAACACATAAATCGCATCCTGCACCCGCACCCAGATCATGAATCCTCGCTCGAAATACAACAGCGACCCGCTGCTCACCGTTGCCGGCCCCAGCGGACAGCCGCTCGGCAGCGGGTTGGCGAAAAACCAGTTGTACGGACAGTTGACTGATACCGGATTGCTGAAAATCGGCGTCGGCTGCCCCAGAGACGGCGATAGAATCGGCAGTGTAGCCGTCTGCGTCGGTGTCGCCGATGGCGTGCGCGTGGGTGTCGGGGTTTCCGTCGTCGTCGGCGTCAGCGTCGGTGTTTTGCTCGGCGGCAGAGTCGGTGTCACCAGCACAACATCGCCCTCAATCGTGACCACCGGCAGCGCCAGGGTGCTCATTGTCGGCGCAATTATGGTGGACGTTGTGGGGCTGGGCACAGCGCTGGGTGTGACGACTATCTGACCCACTGATGCCGCCTGCGCGGGGACAACCGTCGTCGCCGCTAGCGTCGCCACGCTCACCAGCCGCGGCCCACTGCGCTCAAACGCTCCATCATCAGTCCCGCAAGCCACCAGCAGCCACAGCAGACTAAACAGCAAGACCATACGCACAATATTGCCGATCGCTGGCGATAGCTGCTTGCTGGCGCTTGCGGTTTTCATCGTTTTGCGTGAATGTTGTCCCAAATCACTGTACTCCCCGCTTCATTGTAGCCGCATTTGCCTGTGGCGCAATTGTCTCCCCATCTGGCGCAGCACTCCAGTCTTGCAGCACAGGAGCTTATCGGCTATACTGCATACTATCAAAACGGGGCATGGCGCAGCCCGGTAGCGCGCTTGCATGGGGTGCAAGAGGTCATGGGTTCAAATCCCGTTGCCCCGATAACTTACAAAACAAGGAGACAGTCTAAGGCCGTCTCCTTGTTTATTTCTTGGCAATCCACGCAACCGCTTGTGGCGTGGTTGCGCCGCCTTTCTCCATAGTCCCCTAAGATACAACCGGGTTATGGGCTGTCAGGCGCGGCAGCCGTCCGTGTTGCTTGATACTGCTGCTCCAGCCGCTGCGTCAGTTCCGCCTGCTGCGCCAGAAAGGTATCCAACTGCGCACGTACATCCACCACTGTGCTGCCCAGATCGGGGCGATCGCCGTTGGCAAACGCTTGGAAAACGTCCACCGCTTGCCCCATAGCCGTCAGCAGAATCAAATGCGCTTCAACCACACAGTCCGGCGCGGGTTGGCGGCTCATCTGGTCGCGCAAGCTCGCCATACGGATCACTTCGACGCGCGCATCCACCGCGTTCATTAGCGCCGCGCCGTACATCGAGTCCATGAAACCCTGTGTCAGAAAATGGCTGTTGGCTAACCACGCATCCAGATCCGCCGTGCGGGTGCATTCCCCCGCGAAAATCGGCGTTGGTGCCGGTTGCAGCGTTACCGGGGGCATCTGCGTCAGCGCGGCATCCGGCGAATCGCCAATCGCGCAGGCTGCCACCAGCAGCACAATCAGGCATGATAATAGCAGCAAACGCATAGTACCCTCGCTTGTTCTGGACAATATTTTTAGCCTAACACAGCCTAATGAGCGCGTCAATTTGTATCTCGCGCCATTCTTGCCTACAATCTAGGTAAATTGATGCACCTTTTTTTCATGAAAGGGAAAGGCCATGCCGCAATTATTCAGCCGCATGGATGACGCCAACTGGCTGACTCCCGCAATTGCCGAAATCCTTGATCAAGGGGCTGCGCCGCCCAACAGCCCCACACGCGAGCAAACACGGGTACTCCAGCAGGAACTCAACAGTTTGGGCACGCCCGCGCGCATTATCAACGTGCGCCTCACGCCTTCGCATACCCTGTTCGTCGCCCGCCCCGAATCCGGCGGCGTACTCGGTGGGCGTAAAGCCATCACGCCGCAGGACATACGCCGCAGTATGGCGCGCATCGCTGAACAACATAAAGACTGGACGCTCGGCTTCTTAAACGACGTTCAGGAAGCCGAAGGCACTGTCGGTATCCTGCTGCGCACCGATCAGCATCAACCGGTCAGCCTGCGCCGGATGCTCGTCCGTCCCACCTTCCGCGATAACCCATCGCATCTGGCCCTGGCACTCGGCCTCACACTCGAAGAACAAATGGTGATTCGCGATCTCGGCATCGTTGGTCATCTGCTCGTCGTCGGCGCAGATAATCCCAAACGTCATTTTGTGCGTTCGCTGCTGCTGACCCTGGTGCTCTTTAACACGCCCGCCGAACTGCGCCTTGCGCTCCTGGGCGCCGGCTGTCAGGCCTACAACGCGCTGGTTGGTTTGCCACACATGTTGGGCCGCCTGCTGACCTCGCCCGAAGACGGCCAGCGCTTGCTTGATGGCCTCGCCAAGGAAGCCCAGCGCCGCCAGCAGTATTTTACTGAACGCGGCGCAGACAATCTTGACACTTACAACGCCCGCCTCAAGGAGCAGGGCAGCACCCCACTCCCGCGCATTGCACTCCTGATCGACTCGCTTTCCGAAGAAACATGGCACGCCAACAGGGAACGCTGGCTGCCCACCCTCACCCTGCTCCTGACCAATGGCGCGCAGGTCGGCATTCATCTCCTGCTGACGCACGAAACCGGACAACTTCCCGAAGGCCTTTCCATGCCCACCCGCGTCGTCATGCGCGCCGCCGCTAACGAAGTCATCGATAAGCTGAAGGACTTCCCGCGCCCCAACCTGCGTTTTGTGGATGCTTTTGTCATGGAAGGCGAGCAGGCGACGCCCGTCGAGTTGTGCATCGTCTCAGAGACCGAAACCAACCGTACTGTCGAATATTGGCGTCAAACCGCCGCCAAACGCAAACAGGAAGCCGCACCTACTGCTCCCGAAGTCAGCGCCCAGACCGGTGTGACCGGTGTTTTCCGCTCGGAGTCCGACGCTATGCGCTACATTGCTGCACAGCAAAACAAACCCGCCGACACAGGTTCCTATGTCCAGCGCGGTGCCGCTCTGGCCGCCTATTTAGGTTGGTTGGGCGTTGGCCCGCTTCAGGATGTGTTATCGCTCACCGAAGCCGATGCGCGCGCGGTGATTGGCTCGCTGCAAGCCGCGGGAGTGCTGGAAGCCGGTGATGGCGCGGTGCTGCGCTTCATTCGACTGGCTGATAATCCGTTGCAGGGAGGCGGTTGAGCTTCAGTACTCGTCGCTTTCCACATACTGAATGCTCTGGGACTGGGCCGCCGCTTGCGCCGCTGCGACTGCCGCGCCGCGTGCGGTGCGCGGTTCGTAACGCGCTTCCGGCACACTCGCCGGGCGCACATGCCCACTGGCTGTCGCTTCGTTGTAATTGATCTGTGGCGTCGCGCAGTGCGGGCACAGATTCCACGACAATTCCAGCAGATTGGCGCACTTCGGGCATGGTTTCTTCAGCCGTGTATGGCACGAAGGGCACACCTGCCAGTTGTCTTTCACGCGCTGCCCGCAGCCGGGACACACGGGTTTTTCTTCGATCTCCTGCAGCAGCGCTTCTTCTTCCAGCGAACGCTCATAAGACTCGGTCAGGGTTTCGCGCGGGCGCAGCAGCAGATAAATCAGCAGACCGGGCAGCGTCAGCGCCGCCACCAGCAGAGCCACCAAGAGATGCGCCAGCCGATCACGTGAGCGGACACGGATGTCGCGATACGCCCAGACAATCAGCGCCAACCAGAAAGCTACGGCGATGATGCCCAGATACACGGTTGCACCCATCAAAATGCTGTTCAAATCTTCAAACATGCTGCGACTCCCGCCCACATCTTCTGCTAGCACAGTATAGCAACCCCGTGCGGGGGGCGCAATTGTGCTACAATCGCCGCCGTTTACCGCCTACAGGGAAAGGCTTCTTATGCCCGATCATCTCACTATTGCCGATTTTCCCGACGACCAGCGCCCGCGCGAACGACTGCTGGCGAACGGCGCATCCGCCTTATCCAATGCCGAACTGCTGGCGATTCTGCTGCGCACCGGCACCCCTGACGAAAACGTGCTGCGGCTCGCCGAACGGCTGCTGGCGCACTATAACGGTCTGCACGGGCTGGCGCAAGCCGCTCCTGCCGATTTGCAGCAGTTCAAAGGGCTGGGCGCCGCTAAAATCGCCCAGATGCTCGCCGCGCTGGAACTCGGCAAACGCCTTATGACGGCGCCGCCTGAGCAGCGTCCGCTGATTCGCAGCGCCGCCGATGCCGCTCACCTGCTACTCGATATGAGCCATTTGCCGCAGGAACATGTGCGTGTCATGCTGCTCGATTCGCAGCGCCGCGTCGTGACCATTTCCACAGTCTACATCGGCACGCTCAACGCAACAGTGCTGCGCGTCTCGGAAATCTTTCGCGAAGCCGTTACCCGCAACATCCCCGCCATTATTCTCGCTCACAATCATCCCGTCGGCGACGCCCATCCCTCACCCGAAGACATTGATCTCACGCGCACCTTGATCGCCGCTGGCCAACTGCTCGATATTGCTGTCCTCGATCATCTGATTTTCGGGCAGCACGGCTGGTCATCACTGCGCGAACTCGGCCTGGCATTCAAGGACTAGCATTCAACGCGATACGCAGCATTTGCCCCACCGCCGCCCCGCTGCTGTCCAGCAGGTTCGCGTTGTTGAAGCTCGTGCCATCATAGGTATACATGCCAATATCGACCCCCACAACCCCCGCCGGCACTTCCACCGGGCAGAGCGTCCGTATAACACGATCGCCCACGCGCCAGTAACGCCCTAACCATGACAGCGCGTCGGCGTTCGCCAGCCGTTGGCCGGCTGCATCGACAAAATGCACCGCAAACGAATAATTCTGTGTAGTAGTCGCCCCGATCTCCCAGAATAAGCGCAGGCATTGGTTGTCCCACACGTACCCAAAAATCCGCACGCCGTTATCGAAAGTCAGCCCTTCGCTGTTGACAGCCGTGTAATCCGCCTCGAACACTTCGCCGCCGCGCCGGGAAAGCACATAGCAGCCTTCATACGGAGCGGCCTCATTTCCCGTCGGGCGCAGGTAAAAAAAGCGCGGCGCACCGCTGTCATACCGCACCTGATAGCGCTCGCAGTTGGATAAATACAGCGTGCTTTCTGCCGGATACACGAACGTGTTTGCGTCAATAAAACGCCGTTCGACCACATCCGCCAGCAAAAAATCCCACACCGTCGCTTCGCCGTCGAAGCCCACAGCCTGTCCGTCGAGATTAACCAGTACGCTTGGTGGGGTTTGCTCCAGAATCGCCGCGCGCGCTGGCAGCAGATAGGCCAGCGGCGTGCCAAAGCCGCCCGGCGTAGCATTAGCATACAAAAAGTTGAACAGCGCCACCAACAGCCAGGCTTGCAGCGCCAAGATCACACCCAAAGCCACCGCGCCCGCCGCGAAAGCTCGCCGCCAGGTGATTCCGCGTTGTGCCCACACATCCTGCGCCGCCGCACCCAGTGCCAGAAACGCCGCCGGAATTATCGGGATTAAATAATGGGGGTAGAGCGTCGTCCATGTGAATGAAAAAACACCCACTGGAATCAGCACCCACAGCACGATTAGCACATCAACCGGCGTGCGCGCATCGCGCCGCCACCACGCGCGCAGCAGCAGCCAAGCCAGCGCGGCCAACACGGTCAGCGCCAGCGCATCAAACAACGGATACACGCTCGGTACGCCGCTCAGATAATCGCGAAAGCGTTCTGCGCCCGCCAGCGAGTGAATATCCGTTCCTGCGATGGTCAGCAGCGCATATTCCAGCCCTGCCGGCGCGAATCCCAAGCCATCTGGGCTGCTCGTTTCTGCGCTTGCCGCTCGCAGCCCGTTCGCCGTCAGTGCCCGCGCGACTCCCAACGCATAGGGCGCGGTCAGCAGCGCCGCCAGCACAAAACTCAGCGCGAATGCGCGTGTCCAGCGCCGCCGTCCCAGCACGATCAGATACAGGCTGAGCGGTATAAGCACAAAAGCGCCGTAATGAATCTGCCCAGTAATCACCAGCAGCGGCAAATGCAGCACCTGCCCCCAGCGCTTACCTTCGTGAAAGCCTAACAGCCCGCTCCCCAGTGTCAGCAGCGTGAAAAACGGCAGCAGGTCTTGCGCCCATATTTTGCGCGAATACAGCACCGCCCATGGGCTGACGGTCAGCGCCATCGCCGCCACCAGCGCCGCCGGCACGCCGTAGTAACGCCGCGCCAACGCATAGGTCAATCCCACCACCGCTGAGTTCAGCAGCCCGATAAACTGTGTCGCTACCGTCGGATCGCTGCTGAACGCATAGGGCAGCGCCAAAATGTAGACATTAAATGGCGCGTTCGGGATTCCCACCGAAGAACTGATTCCCAGCAGCGGAAATACGCGCCCGCGTGCCATATCCAGTGCTAACTGCGACAGCGCTGCTTCGTCGCGTTTAAATTCAATCACGCCCGGCGCGCCCAAGCGCAGCGCCGCCGCCAGCAGCAGAATCGCCGCTACCACCAGCCACTCGCGGCACGCTTTAGCCATTGGCGACCTGTGGCGCGGGCGGGGTATTACTTGCCAGCAACGCGATCTCGTCAATCAGCACATCATACTGATGCCCCGACGTATAAAACTGTACATTCAAAACCGCTGCCGGACGCGCTTCAGGCGGGAACGCTGTAAACAGGTTATCGCTGCTGTAGGTATACCATACGCCCATCGTTACCGGATCATGTTCCAGTGAGCAACTGTTGCACCGCAGTGGATACCCCTGAGTCGGGTCGATAGCGGCGTAAAATCCGTGATACCACACCCGCGCGTTGCCGTTGACATCCACATAATCTATTTGCAGCATCAGCGGGCACTCGCTGCCCTGCACCCCGCACGCGCTCAACGATTGGTAATTCACCTGGAATGTGGCCCGCAGCACCAGTTCATCATACCCGCGCACATCCTGCCCC
This sequence comes from Chloroflexota bacterium, assembly GCA_013388745.1. Lineage (GTDB taxonomy): Bacteria > Chloroflexota > Anaerolineae > Aggregatilineales > Phototrophicaceae > JACAER01. The sequence continues at coordinate 253,923 of JACAER010000016.1, read as the reverse complement.
GTGTTCGCGGGGTCAAAATACTGGCGGCAGCGCATTTCTCCGTGCGAGCTGGCATTCTCCGCCCGCAAAAAATGCAGCAGCGGGCGCTCATCAACCGTTTCCACCGCCATCGTACCGATCGGTAAAGCGTCGGCTTCGCTGCTGCATTCCCACACCGCCGGCACACTTTCCGGCGCACGTATCTCGCGAAATGTCGGGTTGCTCAACAGTTCAACATACCCCCCCGCGAGCACGATGTCTGTACTGTTGACGTGTGCTACACCTCGCTGCCCGGAGGGAATCGCGCGTCCATCCTGGGGCTGGCTCGCCGCGATCAACGTCGCTGCGCCCTCACGGTTAAAAACCTGCACTTGGGTCGCGTTCGCCCGAATCGTGTAGCGTCCGCTGGCTGTCAGGTAAATCTGTGTCCCGTCTGTTGTCCGCACCGTCATCCGAAAATCGCGGCCCAACTGCGGCGCGACATACACATCCAGCATCCCCGTGAAATTTGTCAGATCAATGCTGTACTGCCCAATACTCCAATCGAAACGCGGGCGCTCGATGCCGATCAGCGTCACTCCGCTGCTGCTGCCCAGCGTCGCCGTCGCGATCAAGCGTTGATCCTGCTGCTGATCGGCAAACAGTATCACCGCTTGCGACTGCCCATCAGTGCTGACGCTGGTGCCCACCAGGATTTCCCGCCGCGCCCGCACGGCCTGCTCGATCAAATCCGCCTCGCTGACGATGATTGCCGTACCGCGCCCTGCCGCCAGCACTGTCTGAATATTGACTGTTGATTCAAACAGGAAATAATGCACGCCCACCGTTACAGTAGCGCACAGAATACAAAACGCCGCAAATGCAATCAGCAGCACGCCCCAGGCCATGCGCTCCGGGCTGATCTGCCGCGCGCTGATCGGCACTTCTGATGTCGTGGTTGCGTTCGTCACTGGCCTGCTCTCCAATCACATCACTGGCAGGCGATTATATCACAGCGCAGCAGGATGGCCTGCTGTAATGAGTATCACCACATTTGCTTGCGTAATATTATGCAGTACAATCAAATTGGAACTCAGCCGTCCCGATGTCATCATTGCCCATCGCGTGATGAAAAATGAAGTCAAAGAAAAGACCGGCTATAAAGCCTATACCCTTTTTAGTGAGTCAGCCGTAAATGCGCTGGACTTGCAGGATTTCACTTGCGAGATGAAACCCCATAGCGAAACCTATGACCACGTCGGCGAAGTGAGATCGTCGATTGGAAGTCCTTTGAATACCGCACCGATCACATTACCGGGATGCCGATGAACATCACAGCACGCCAGACTATCCGGCTGCAAGCGTTCGAAAATGGCGGCACATGCATTACCTGGTTGTACGACCAGCCCAAAGGGCCTGGTTTAGTCGGGGCCATCATGAGCAAAATCATGGGCGTGATGATGCGCGCTTCCTTAATCAAAAGCGTAGCAGAGGTCGGCGCAGCCATCGAACAGCTTGCAGATGAAGAACGCCGCACTCAAAACGCCGTGTCCACCCCCACGCCCAATATCCCTTTAACCACCGATCGGTAGAGCGTAGTGTGCTGCGCTTCCAACGTTTTTGCTCAACATTCCTTGACACCGCGCTCATTTTCAGTTATTGTTACCCCAATGCAGATTAACAACCCTATTCTTATCCAGAGCGGTGGAGGGATCGGCCCTATGATACCGCGGCAACCCCCTGATACGGGAAGGTGCCAAGTCCGACAGAGTTAACTCTGGGAGATGAGAACGATCAACCGGTAGCAACCGGTGAAACGAACTCAAGAGACTTCGAACGCCGAAGTCTTTTTTTGTCCTGAAGCCAGAATTAACCCGGACTGAAGATAAGAATATGCAGTCCGGGTTTTTTATTTCAGGAGAGGACAGTATGGTGGCAGTCTTACGCAGTGAATACGACGATTTCACCCCAGAACCGCAGGGCAACAGCACTCGCGCGGTACATGATGGCGCGCGGCGCGCCAAAGCCTTCAATGCGCTCAATACCCCCATCGTGCAAACCGCCACCTATACCTTCCGCAGCACGCAAGACCTGATCGACTACATGGAGCGCAAGACGTGGGGCGACGGCGAAGAGCGCGAAGAATACGGGCGCTACGGCAATCCCACCATCGCGGCTGTCGAACAACGTCTGGCCGCGCTCGAAGGCGGCGAGGACGCGGTACTCTATGCCTCTGGCATGGCTGCCGTCACCTCACTGCTGCTCTCTGTACTGCCTTCCGGCGCGCATATCGTCATGACAGACGACTGTTATCGCCGCACACGCCAATTCTGTTTGACCTTCCTTCAGCGTCTTGGCATCGAAACCACTGTCACACCGATGGGCGACTACGACGCCCTCGAAGCGGCCATTATCCCCGGCAAAACCCGTTTTTTGATCTCTGAAAGCCCGACCAATCCCTACTTACGCATCGCCGATTTTGATCGCATTGCTCAATTGGGACGCAAATATCGCGTGCGCACGCTGATCGACAGCACTTTTGGCACGCCTGTAAATCAGCGCCCGCTCGAATACGGCATTGATTTTGTGCTGCACAGCGCCACCAAATATCTATCCGGGCACAATGATCTGCTGGCCGGCGTGGTCATCGGCAGCGCTGATCGTATGAAAGCGCTGCGAGATGCGCGCGGAGTACTCGGCGGTGTCGTTGATCCACAGAACGCCTACCTGCTGGAACGTGGTATAAAAACGCTCGGCGTGCGTGTCGCGCAGCAAAACACAAGCGCGCTGGCTGTCGCGCGCTTTCTCGATAAACATCCCCGTATCGAACGTGTCTGGTATCCCGGTATCGCCTCGCATCCCGATCATCACCTGGCCGTGCGCCAGATGCAGGGATTCGGCGGCGTCGTCAGCTTTGAGGTCGCCGGCGATCTGCGCACCACGGGCAAATTCATTGATGCCCTGCGCATCCCCTATATCGCGCCCAGTCTCGGCGGCGTAGAAAGCCTGATCGAACAGCCGGCCTTAATGAGTTACTATGAAAAGACCCCTGAAGAACGTCTGGCGCTGGGCATCAAAGACAACCTGGTGCGCTTTGCCATCGGCATCGAAGATACCGACGACATTTTGAACGATCTCGATCAGGCGTTGGCACTCATTTGACGCTCGGTGTCCATTTATGAATTGCTGCGCGAATGCACACTTTGGAGAATCTGCGTAATTTCTGCCACAGAGGCTTCAGCGCGGTGCAGCCAATTGGGGTAGCGCGCTTCAATACCTGGCAGCGTGTGGTTATGATAATTGATCGTAGCGTCCGGGTCTTTGAGCAGGTGTCCAGTCAAAATGCCGACCACTGTTTCATGCGGCTTGACGACACCTTGATCGACTAACTTACGCAGTCCCGCCAATGAGCAGGCCGACGCCGGTTCGCAGCCGATCCCCTGGCGATCAATCAGCGCTTTGGCGTCCATAATTTCCTGATCGCTGACCTGTTCGACCACGCCATCTGTCCAGCGCAGCGCACGCACCGCTTTGGCATAGTTAACCGGATTACCGATTTTGATCGCTGTGGCTATCGTTTCCGCAGACATCGCCTCCAAACCTGCAAAACGATTCGCGTAGCTGCGGTAGAGAGGATTCGCGCCTTCGGCCTGAATAATCGCCAATCGCGGCATCCGCTCGATTAACCCCAGTTCGCATAACTCATAGAGCGCTTTGCCAAAAGCTGAGCTGTTTCCCAGATTGCCGCCGGGACACACAATCCAATCGGGCACTTGCCAATCAAGCTGCTGGATGGTCTCGATCATAATGCTTTTCTGACCTTCCAGACGGAATGGGTTGACCGAATTCAAAATATAAATGCCGAGACTCAAAGAAATTTCGCGCACCAGTTCAAGATTGCGGTCAAAGTCGGCGTTGATCTGGATGGCGGTCGCGCCGTAAGCAATGGCCTGCGACAATTTACCCATCGCCACCTGCTTGTTCTGGAAAAACACAACGCCTTCCATATCAGCCCATGCTGTATAGGCCGCCAGGGACGCCGATGTATTCCCGGTCGAAGCGCAGGCGGCACGTGTCATACCCAACGCGCGCGCTTGCGTGACCCCTGTAGTCATTCCACGATCTTTAAACGAACCCGTAGGATTTTCGCCCTCATGTTTGAGGTACAGATTTTCTACGCCGGCCCACTTCGCCAAGCGCGGCGCACGATACAAATTCGTATTACCTTCCGGTCGGCTGACAATGTGCTGCGGATCAACATCGGGATAGATCAGTTCTTTATAGCGCCAAACGCCGCTGTTATAGGGCGCCTGCAGCGTGCCAAGCCGCCGGTCAAAAAAGGCGCGATCGATCGTTTTACGCAGCCCGGTCAGATCGTGCTGAACATCCAACAAGCCCCCACATTTTTCACAATTGTAAAGCACCTGCGTCATCGGGTATTGTTGGGCGCAGTCCATACATTGCAAGACACTGTTCATTTTTTCAACCGTTTTGCTAAAATTGACCAGGCACATTCGCGACTAGCTCAAAGCCCAGCGCCCAAAGCTACCTGCTTCGTTAAGGATAACGACCTTTGACCGCAATTACCAGAGTAGATGCGTTCGCTCCGGCGACGGTAGCCAATCTGGGCGTCGGCTTTGATATTTTAGGACTGGCGCTGCAAGCGCCCGGTGACATTGTGCGCGCCGAATGGGGCGGTGACGATCCCTGTGCTGCGCTGGTTGCCATCGAGGGCGACAACGGCTTACTTCCGCGCGATGCCAAAAACACCGCCATTGTTAGCGCAAATCATCTGCTTAAGACGCTCAAGGCGCGGCGCGGCGTCAATCTGACTATCTACAAACATCTGCCGCTTGCCAGCGGATTGGGCAGCAGCGCCGCCAGCGCTGTCGCCGCTGTCGTCGCCGTAAATGCCTTGTTCGGCGAGCCGTTGACACGCGCCGATCTGCTCCCTTCATGTCTCGAAGGCGAAGCCGCTGTAAGTGGTTATCACGCCGATAACGTCGCTCCCGCTCTGTTTGGCGGCATCACCCTCGTCACCGGCACAAGCGCCCACCAAATTCTGCAACTGCCTGTGCCCGCCGATTTGCATCTGGCCCTGGTCACACCTGATGTGGCTGTCCCGACTGCGCTGGCGCGCGCTGTGCTTCCCAAAGAAGTCCCACTGCGCACACTGGTTGCGCAAACAGCGGGGGTTGCTCGTGTCATTGATGCACTTTATCGTGGCGACATCCCATCGCTCGCCGCCGCGATGGAAAGTGACAGCGTGATTGAACCCGCCCGCGCGCATCTAATGCCGCGGCTCGCAGAAATGCGCCTCATCGCCAAAAACGCCGGCGCCTACGGCTTAGTCATCAGCGGCGCGGGGCCAACACTGTGCGCCGTGTGCGCTTCGGCGGCAGCCGCCCAACGGATAGCCGAAGCGATGAAGAAGCACTACGATGCCGCGGGAATCGCCAGCGCGGCGCGGCATACTCTGGTTGCGACGGGTGGCGCTGTCATCCTCGAAACAGGGTCAGAAAAATAAAACTGACGCTTGTTTGTGAAATTATTGACAACCCCCTTTGTGCCTCCTATACTTGAGCATGTTGGCAAGCGAAAATCCCGTATTGTTTTTGCTCGAAATTCTTTTGAAGATGCGGTAATCTATGTCCGATGAACCCGCCGCAAATCCGCTCTACTGGGATAATTCTTACGAGATCGTGTTGGCTCTCATGGAACTATACTCTGAAGTGGATATTGATACAGTGGGGCTTGAGCAGTTATGTCAATGGATTATCACACTCCCGAATTTCGCCGATGATCCCGACATTGTGACCGAGGACATCTTGAACGAGATATTGCGCGAGTGGTATGAGGAGAGGAATGTTGAATGAGTGAAATCCAACTGCGTGAAATCCACAGCACTGAGTTTCCGATCCCGATGGAACTCCAGGATAACCTCGCCATCACCAGCCTGAGCAAAATCTACAATTGGGCGCGGCGGCAGTCGATGTGGCCGCTGTTGTTTGGGTTGGCCTGTTGCGCGATTGAGATGATCGCCACAGCGGCCTCGCGCTATGATCTCTCGCGCTTCGGTATGGAAGTCATGCGCGGCAGCCCGCGTCAATCCGATCTGATGATCGTTTCCGGCACAGTCACCAAAAAGATGGTCGTGCCGATTGTACGCCTCTACAACCAGATGCCCGAACCCAGATACGTGCTGGCGATGGGCGCTTGCGCCAGCGGAGGCGGCCCCTTTAAAGAAGGCTACAATGTCGTTTCGGGCATCGATAAGTATGTGCCGGTAGACGTTTATGTGCCTGGCTGCCCGCCCACACCGCAGGCCTTGCTCTATGGTCTGATTGCGCTGCAAAAGAAAATCGACGGTCAATCGTTGGCAAATATGGACGATGTGCCCTGGTACGGTGTCGGGCCTTCCGAGCCGACCCCCATTCCCGTGCTGGGGCCAGACATTATTGACCCGCGCCAAAGGGATTTGATCCGCCAGCAGGCCGAACGCGCTGCTGCCGGTTTGCCCTATGCCGTACGCGAACTGCCGCAGATCAAACCTGCCGCGCCAAAGAAGGCTACCACGCCTAAACCCACTGCGCCCGCGCCTGCCGTTGCCACAGAAGCGGTAGACCCGGCCAAAGCCGAACGTCTCGCCAAACGCGAAGCGGCGCTTGCCAAAAAGCGCGCGGCTGAAGGCGGCGCAGCGCCCGCGGCAGAAACGCCTGCGCCCGTGGCAGAAGCAGCGCCGGCTCCCGCAGCGGCGGCAGAACCCGCCAGCGGCGAAAAACCCAAGTTTGACAAAGCGGCCATGCTGGAAAAAATTCGCCAGCGCAAAGCCAGTAAACAGTAACGCGCGGCATAGTTGAGGAGACTTTCATAGTGGATAAACCCCTTGAGCTAAAAACGGGCACAATTGCTGACGCTATCGCCGCGCTGAAAGAAAAATATCCCGGCGCCGTCAAAGACGATTCGCGGCAAGGCTACAGCGGCATCGTCGTTGACAAAAGCAAACTCGTCGAAGTTGCTACCGCGATTCGCGACGAACTCGGTTTCGATTATCTGTCCAGCGCCACCGGCGTAGACTACTTTGGCATTTCCGATCATATGGAAGTGGTCTACCACGCTTACCGTACTTCTGGCGGGGCGGCGCTGGTCTTTAAGGCGCAAACAGGCCGCGAGAACGCCGAAATTCCTTCGCTGACACCTGTGTGGCCGGGCGCGGATTTTCAGGAACGCGAAATCTGGGATTTGTACGGCATCAAGTTTCCCGGCCATCCCAACCTCAAGCGCATCCTCATGTGGGAAGGCTTTGCCGGACATCCGATGCGCAAGGACTGGAAAGAAGCCTACTACGAAGAGGAGCATAAGCCGTTTGGCAGCCGTTGGCCAGGCGGTTGGGTGCATCGTGCCGAAGAACTCAACGTTTACGGCCACAACGTCACCTACCCCGCTGATCTTGATCTCTCTAAACTCAACGATGCCTCCGAAGAAGCGCTGTACAGCGGTATGGGGCTGGGCGTCAATGTGACCCAGTTGGACGATGAAACGGCACTGAAAGTTGATCGTCTGGTCGTCAATCTTGGCCCGCATCACCCCAGCACACATGGTGTTTTCCGCATGGTTGTAACGCTCAACGGTGAAACTATCGAACTGCTTGAGCCGGTGATGGGCTATTTGCATCGCAACCACGAGAAAATCGGCGAACGCAATACGTTCCTGCACAACATGCCGTTTACGGATCGTCTCGACTATATCGCGAGCATGAGCAACAACCTGGGCTATGCTCTGGCGGTGGAACAACTGCTGGCGCGCGGCGCCCGCTGGCAGCCGCCGAGCTACCGCGCCGAAGTCATTCGCGTGCTGATGGTCGAACTCACCCGTATCGTCAACCACTATTGGGCGATTGGCTTCTTCCTCAACGATCTGGGCGCGTTCTTTACGCCCGCTCTTTACGCCATTGCCGAACGCGAGAAAATCCTCGATTTCTTCGAAGCGACGGCAGGCAGCCGCATGATGTGCAATTACATGCGCTTTGGCGGCGTCTTCAAGGATATTCCCGAACGTATTCGCGGCGTCGCCAATCTGCTGAATGACCAGGTGCGCGACTTCAATACGATGGACTATCTGACCGAACTCATCAACGACCGCATCCCGCGTTCCATTGATGAGCTTGATCGCCTGCTGACCGACAGCGAAATCATCAGGTCGCGCTGCATCGGCGTGGGTTATCTGCCGCCAGAGATGGCTGTGGCCTATAGCTGCGCCGGACCGCTGCTGCGCGCCAGCGGCGTGCCCTATGATGTGCGGCGCGCTGAACCCTACAGCATTTACCCCGAATTGGATTTCGATGTCGCTGTGCGCTACAACGGCGATCTGTATGATCGTTACCTGCTGCGGCTGGACGAAATGCGCGAAAGCGTGCGCATTCTCAAGCAGGTGCTGCCGCGTTTAGAAGCGACCAAAGGCCAGAACGTCTTCGGCCCCGCGCAGCACACACCGCGTGTTCCCGTCGGCGAATCCTATGGGCGCGTGGAAAATCCAAAGGGTGAACTCGGCTACTATGTCGTGTCCAACGGTATCGGCGAAGAAGCCAGCAAAGGACCGCAAAATCCCTGGCGCTATCATGTGCGCGCCCCCAGCTTTATCAACCTGACGGCGTTGGGCGCGATGTGCAAGGGGCACAAAGTCGCCGATGTCGTCGCCATTCTCGGCAGTATTGACATCGTTTTGGGCGAAACTGACCGCTAACAAACAATGGGATCAGGCCAAACTCATCCCAAATAACGAAAAGACGGTATTGAGGAGTTGCTATGAGCGGAATGGGCATTCTCAAAGGACTGAGTGTCACCTTTAAACACTTCATCAATTCGTATGTGGCTGACCTGCGCTTCGCTGGGAAAAAATATCTGGGACAGCAGCAGTTTGAAAAACGTCAGGGCTTGCAGGCCGAAGGCATTTTTACGGTAGAGTATCCCGACGAAAAACTGGCCGTGCCAGAGCGCTTCCGTTTTGTCCCCTTTCTGGTGGTGGAAGATGCCGATCACCCGGAGCGCCCGAATCATGACTGGTGTACAAGCTGCGGCATTTGCGCCAAAGTCTGCCCGCCGCAGTGTATCTGGATTGTGCGCGGGCAAGACCCCAACACAGGCCGCCCCGTGCCAGAGCCGGAAGCCTTTTTCATTGATATTGATATTTGTATGAACTGCGGCTTCTGCGCCGAATTCTGTCCTTTCGACGCCATCAAGATGGATCATGACTACGAAATGGCAAGCTATGATCGCACTGCGGTGCATATCCATGACAAGGCGCGCCTCTCCAAGCCGCTCACCTACTGGCGCAGCATTGCCCCCACGACCGCGCTGGAAGAAGCCACTGCGCGCGGCGGCTGGGAACACCCGGACATCATCAAGGCCATGAAGAAAGCCGGCCAAACTCCCGCTGCTCCTACGGTGGAAAACGCCCGCGCTTTCATGGAAAAGACCAAACCCGCCGCGCCGCCACCGCCAGCGCCAAAACCAGCGCCCGCAGCCAACGCCCCTGTCGTCCAGGGCGAAGCGCCAGCAGCTAAGCCAGCGCCGAAAGCAGAAGCGCCGGCGGCAGAAGCGCCCAAAGGCAAGTTTGATAAACAGGCGATGCTGGCGAAAATCCGCGAGCGCAAGGCCAACAAACAGTAGGATGACCACCAGGGGCAGAGATAATCTGCCCCTGATTTTTCAAATGTGACAAAAATCACTGCCGAATTTCTATGACAATAGTTATACTTATTCTGTAAACTCGTTAAAGACCCTATCCCTGAGTGATTCAAGCTGAAGGAGTACCCATGAGTGCCAGCAAAGAGCAAGTGATGGCGGCTTTGAGCACCGTCATTGAACCCGAACTGCATCGCGATATTGTCTCTTTGAATATGGTGCGCGATCTGGCGATTGAGGGTGACGCAGCGCACTTTACGATTGTGCTGACGACGCCGGCATGTCCTTTGAAAAACGTGTTTGAGGAACGCTGTAACGCGGCGCTGGTAGGCAAAGTGCCTGGAATCAACAGGCTGCATATCAGTTGGGATGCGCAGGTGCCAACCGACCGGCGGATTCATGGCCGCTTGAACGTGCCGATGCGCAGTATTGTAGCGGTGGGCAGCGGCAAAGGCGGGGTCGGCAAAAGCACCGTCGCCGTGAATCTGGCGGCGGCGCTGGCACAAGCTGGCGCGCGAGTCGGGCTGATTGATGCCGACATTTTGAACCCCAATATCCCGCAAATGACCGGACTGAGCAATGGCCGCCCGCGCGTGCTGGATGGCAAGATGCAGCCAATCGAGTCCTACGGCATCAAAATCATGAGCACGGGCTTTTTGACCGAGCCGGATAAGCCCATGATCTTGCGCGGGCCGATGCTGCACAGCGCGATTCGCCAGTTTTTCACCGATGTGAACTGGGAAAATCTGGATTATATGATCGTGGATTTGCCGCCGGGCACAGGGGACGCGCCGCTATCGCTGGCACAGTCGTTCCCGCTGACAGGCGCGATTATCGTGACGCAGCCTCAGGAAGTGGCCGTAGCGGACGCGCTGCGCAGTATTGCGATGTTCGAGACACTGAACGTGCCCATCCTGGGCATTGTGGAGAATATGACGGGCGATTTCTTCGGTACGGGGGGCGGGGAACGGTTGGCCGGGGAGCGGAAAGTACCGTTTTTGGGGCGCGTGCCGCTAGAGGCGGAGGTGCGCATCGGCGGGGATTATGGGCGTCCGATTGTGGTAACGATGCCGGACTCGGAGGCGGGGCAGGCGTTCGAGCGGCTGGCGCAGACGGTGGCCGCGCGGATCAGCGTGGTAATGCTGCAAAGCGCAGACGTGATCCCGCTCAATATTATTGGCTAAAGCGCGAACAGCCGCCCGTCTTCTCTGGTTGATTACTGAAGACGGGCGGCTGTTTTTGTTACAAAAAGGTTTGAACCCGCCGAAAAAAATAGGGAAGTGTTGGGGTGGGGGATTTGTGCGGAGTTTGCGGACAAGGAGGACGTTCCAGCGGGCGAAAATGAGCGTGATGAAGGCCAACTTACCGGCCAAAAGGCGAAGTGAGTAGGTATTACGGCAAAAAGGAGGGGGTTGGAAAGCGGTTAGCGATTGGCAGTTGATGGTTAGCGATTGGCTAAGATGGACATTGCCTCAAATGCGGTGCAGGGCGAGCATGGTAATGTCGTCGAATTGATCGGCGTCGCCGCGGTGTTCGCCGATGCAATCGCGAATCTTTGATAAAAGTGTCTGGGTGTCGGGATAGGCCGCGGCGGACAGCAGGTTGAGGAGGCGTTCTTCGCCGAAGAACTGGCCGTTTATGCTGCGCACATCGGTCACGCCGTCGGTAAACATCAGCAAAAAGTCGCCGGCGTCGAGATGTGTTTCTGCCATTTCCAGCGGCGCATCGGCCAGCACGCCAACCACCGGGCCGGTGGCGTTCAGGCGCGCTTTAATGCCGGAGGGGTTAAAGAGCACGGGGGCGTTGTGGCCGCAGTTGATATAGGAAAGCGTGCCGCTGGCGGGGTCGAGCACGCCGAAAAAGAGCGTAGCAAACATATTGAGCTGACTGTGATTGTAGACGATGTAATTATTGGTCAGCATGACGGCGTTTTTGAGGGTGCTGTCGCTTTCGATCTGTGCGGAGGGGCGCGGCGGGCTGATATATGTGCTGGCAGGAGCGCTTAAGAAATTCATCCAATGATAGGAGTACTGTTCCTGGGCGAAGGCGCGAATCAGGCTGCGCACCAACGCCATGAACAGGGCGGCAGGCACGCCTTTATCGGCCACATCAGCAATCACCAAGCCCACTTTGTCGCGCGAGAGGGCAAACACGTCGTAGAAGTCGCCGGAAACCTGGCGCGCGGGCTGGAAATCGGCCTCAATATCCCATCCCGGCAGGTGCGGCAAGTCGTTGGGCAAAAAGCCCTCCTGAATCTTGCGCCCGACCTGCATATCATGCTCGAACTTGAGCAGTTCCTTCTGGCGCTGCATGAGCATATAGTTGCTCAAGGCCACCGCCGCCTGTGAAGCCAGGGATTCTACGACAAGCTGCTGATAGGCTTCGAAAGCGATAATTTTGCCGCTCTTGGAGTCCTGCGCATTGAGCAGTTGCAGGACGCCGATGACGGCGTTGTCGTAGTTTTTCAGGGGCACGGTCAGGCAGGAGATGGAACGATAGGCGTTTTTGCGATCAAATTCTTTGGTGGCGGAAAAATCGAAATCGCGGGTCTGGTAGATATCGGGGATATTGGCGGATTTACCTTCGAGCGCGACGTAGGTCGAAACATGGGTGAAGTTGGGCTCGCCGGTCTTTTTGTCGTAGAGGGGCAGGGGTGCGAAGGGTACTTTTTTGCCATCTGCGCCGCCCAGGGCAATATGCAGCGAGTCGGTGAACATGATAGCGAATTCGAGTCGATTATCAGGCGTGACCAGATAGAGCGTGCCGGCGTCGGCATTACAGATGGATTTGGCTTCCCAAACGACACGCTCCAAGAGGCGGGCGAAGTTCTTCTCTGCGGAAAGGGCGATACCGAGGGGCAAGATCACATGCTGCAAATCGTTGGCCAGCTTTTCGGTTTTACGGATGGATTCGCGTTCCTGGTCGTAAAGGTGCTTTTTCTCCAGACAAGCACGCAGGCGCGCTTTGAGCAGGACGGGATTAAAGGGGGCGGGGAGATAGTCTTCTGCGCCGAGTTCGATACAGCGGGCTACAGCATCAAGGTCGTGCACCGCGGAGATCACAATGACCGGCAGATGGACGAGCGCGGGGTTGGCTTTGAGGCGTTCGAGGAGTAAATAGCCGTTTATATCGGGCTGGTTGATGCCCATCAAAGCCAGATCGAAGGCTTGTGATTGGGCGAATTCAAGCAGGCTGTGGCCGTCGCCGGCCACTGTAAACTCAAAGCCCAAGGCCGCTAGCTGTTGCAGCAGCGGCTGACAGTCGATCTGGCGATCAGGAGCAACCAGCACACGCCCTTTCATAAAACCCCGGTCAGCGCTTTCTTCAAAAGATCGGCATAATGGTATTTTGCCACAGACAGGAAAGAATCATAACGCAAAAGCGTCAAGAGGGCACGTTTTTCAGAGGATTTTCACTTGCCAACGAGCACAAGCACTGTGCGCGGGCTGAGTTGGTAATAGCGTTGATCGCGCAGCAGGCGCTCGTAGCCTGGTTCGGGAGTTTCGTCTGCGGCGGTATCGACAAACAGATACCAGTACATACCTGCGGGCAAGGCGGGCATTTCAAAACGGTGGGTTTCCCAATGGGCGTTGGCGGCGACATAGAGGTAATCATCGGGCAGCGTGCCGCCTCTGCTGTGTTTACCGCAAAGCATGAAGGCCAGGGTGCGGATATACTCCTGCCATTCGGGTTTCCAGGCCTGGGTGCCGTGCCAGGAAATATCGGGATAGCCGCTGCCGACATAATCGCGATGCTGGAGATGGGTCTGGCTGCGCAGCACGGGATGAAGGTGACGAAAAGCGATCAGGCGTTGAAAGAACTGGAAAAGCGAGGAATTTGTGTCGAGCAATGTCCAATCGAACCAGTTGAGCGTGTTGTCGTGGCAATAGGTGTTGTTGTTGCCGTATTTGGTGTGGGCAATTTCGTCACCCATCAAGATCATGGGCACGCCCTGGCTGACCATGAGCAGGGTGAGGGCATTTTTGACGAGGCGGCGGCGCAGGACACGGATTGCCGGATCGTCGCTGGGGCCTTCGCAACCGCAGTTCCAACTGTAATTGTCGTTGGCGCCGTCGTTGTTCTGCTCGCCATTGGCGAGGTTGTGTTTGTCGTTGTACGAGAACAGATCGTTGAGCGTGAAACCATCATGACAGGTGATGAAATTGATGGAAGCGCCCGGCCCACGGTTAGCGTATAAGTCAGGCGAGCCGAGCAAACGGGCGGCGAGATCGTGGGTTTGCCCGTAATCGCTTTTGAGGAAGCGCCGCAGGGTATCGCGGTACTTGCCATTCCATTCTGCCCAGCGGCCATAGGCCGGAAAGCTGCCGACCTGATACAGGCCGCCGGCGTCCCAGGCTTCGGCGATGAGTTTGCATTTCGCCAGCACGGGGTCATAGGCCATGGTTTCGAGGAGGGGCGGATTACGCAGCGGATGGCCGTCCTGATCGCGCCCTAAGATCGAGGCCAAGTCGAAACGGAAACCATCGATATGGTACTGGGCGGCCCAATGGCGCAGACAGTCGATGACCATGCTGCGCACAATGGGGTTATTGCAGTTCATAGTGTTGCCGGTGCCGCTGAAATTGAGGTAACGACCATCGGGCGTGAGCATGTAATAGGTTTTGTTGTCGATGCCACGAAAGGAGATGGTGGCGCCGCGTTCATCGCCCTCTGCGGTATGGTTAAAGACCACATCGAGGATGATTTCGATGCCGTTGCGATGTAGTTCTTTGACGAGGGTTTTGAACTCATCAACCTGCATGCCGAACTTGCCTGTGGCGGCGAAACCGGATTTGGGGGCGAAGAAGCCGACGCTGCTGTAGCCCCAATAGTTGACGAGCGGCACGCCGGTTTCGGGATTAAGGCGCTCCTGATATTCCAGCTCATCAAACTCGCAAATCGGCATGAGTTCGACACAGTTAATGCCGAGTTCCTTAAGATAGGGGATTTTTTCGCGCAGGGCGGCAAAGGTGCCGGGGTGTTTGACGGCCGACGACGGGTGGCGGGTGAAGCCGCGCACATGCATTTCGTAAATCACCAGGTCTTCGATAGGCGTTTCGAGAGGGCGATCGCCCTCCCAGTCGAAGTCGTCAAAGACAAGTCGCCCGCGAAACTGATAGGGATTGGCGGGGTCGTTGTTTTCGGCCCAGGTATCGCGCCCGCTGATGGCTTTGGCGTAGGGGTCAAGGAGGATGTGGCGGTAATCGAAGCGGTGGCCTTCGTGGGGGCTGCACGGGCCATCCATGCGAAAACCGTATTCCAGTTTTTCGACTTCGAGGCCGAAAACGATCATGCAGAAGACATTGCCGATGCGGAAGTCTTCGGGAAAAGGGATTTCGGCCAGGGCGGCTGATTCATCTTTGTTGAACAGGACGAGGGTACAGGCGGTGGCATAACGCGAGAAAACGGAGAAGTTGACACCGCCGGGGACGAGCGTGGCGCCAAAAGGGAAGGGAGTGCCAACGCGCACCGGAAACCCTGCAATCTGCCGCGTTGGATAAACATCAATCCGTTCCATAAAGTTTTACTGCCGAATTATGAGGATTTCAGAGCTTCTGTAGCCAGCGCAACGGTATCGTAAATCCTGAAGAAATTCAAGAAACCTGTAATATTCATGGTATCTTTAATTTCGTCAGACAGGCCAGCCAGCACAATACGGCCACTACCGCTGGAGATCTGACGGTACAACAGCAGCAGGGTACGCAGCCCGGCGCTGGACATGTAGAGGGTGCCGCTCATGTCGAGCACGATGTGGCGGTTATCCTGCGCCAGCGGGAGAATTTGATTCTGCACGGCGGGCGCGGTGGTGGAATCAAGTTCGCCGGTCATCTCAACCACCGTGACCTGGTCGATGTTTTTTATATTGATGCGCATGTCACTCCCCCGCGCAAAGGCGAGATTCAGACTATAATAGAGGATGCTCATGATCCAGCCTTATGATAACTCAATATCTAAACTTAATCTTGCCTTATTTTTCGTCAATAGGCAACGTTTCCAAGTAATCGTTTACACAATTTCATGGAATTTTCAAATGATTCTCTAAGGAAGCAAAGGACGTGGCACGCTTCGGCCACCACGTCCTATGACAATTTCATGGCTTGTTCTAATTGCCGACTTCTTCGATGCGCAGCGTAAATTCGCCTTCGTCCTCGTCGTTATAGGTGCCGACTTCAACAATCAGGGTCAGATCAGCGGGAATCTCCAGGTCTTCGAGCGCCGAATTGAGGGTTACGCCAGGTTCGGCGTCGTCGTTTTCGGCCAGCAGATTGCCCTCGGTGTCGTAGAGGCGCAGATAGGTGTCGAAGTTGCCGCTATCGTCGCCCAGGAAGATGCTGATTTGCTGGCCTTCCTCGACTTCGAGCGTATAGCGGATGCGTTCACCTTCGGCAAGGGTGTCGGTGATTTCATCCCCGACTTCGATGCTGCCGCCGTCACGGAGGCGGTATCCGAGCGATGCTGCGGGGGCTTCGAGGTAGGCTACAGCCGCGTCGAGGATTAAATCCTGCTGATCGAGGGCAATGGACATATTGTCTTCGGTGATCGGGACGAGAATCGTCGGCGCAACGCCCGTGCCTTCGATGATGTTTTCGCCGTCCATATCCAGGCGGCGCGAGTTGGGCAGCGACATCACGGATCCTTCGGGCAGCGGAATATCAAAGGTGCGCCCGCCGATAATGCCGTTGGTGGGGTAATGGCCGACCAAGGCGGTCGGGTCGTCACGCAGCGTCATGTAGTAAGCGAAGGCTTCGCAGGCACTAAAGCAGGCGGGACCAACCAGGACAGCGACGGGGCCGCTATAAATGAGGGCATCACTGGGCGGCGGCAAAATCAGGGTGGGGAAACGGTCATCGTAGTAGAAGGCGTCGATGTCGGTGTTATAGGTTTCGGTGTAGCCTGTGGGCGTGTCTTCGGTGAAGAAGTAGGAGGCCAGGGCAGTGGCGTTGGTGCTGACGCCGCCGCCGTTGCTGCGGATGTCGATGATGATGCCCGGCGCGCCGAATTGATTAACCGTGCTGATAAATTCCTCCATCGTGGCGGCCAGGATCGCGCCGTCCATGGTGAAGGTGTTGACGCGCAGATAACCATAACCGCTGGGCAGGAACTCGTAAGCAATGGAGGGGGAGGGCACGGTTGGGCGCACACCATAGACGAACTGGCGCGTAAACAGCAGGCTGTCGCGTTCATCAATGGCGGTCAGGCGGACTTTACGTGGAGTCGCGTCGCCAGGATTGACAAAACGCACTTGGACTTCGGTATCGAGCGGGAAGCGGGTGACGAAGCGCACGAGATCGAGGCGACGGGTAATGGGCGAGCTATAGGGGCCGTTGGGGCTGTAGGCGGCGGTGATAGCTTCCTGAATATCCAGATCGTTGATCGCCGTGACCTCGGCGCCGAGTTCGATGCCGGCTTCTTGCGCCGGGCCACCTTCCAGCACATAGTTGACGAGAATACGCCCGTCGGCCAGTTCGCGCACGGCGAAACCCAGACCGCCGGCGATCTGTTGCTGCTCAAGGTCATTAAGGATTGTGCTGGCGGAGGTCAAAAAGGAGACGTGACCATCGGGGATACGCTGCGCGAAGTCGTACATGGCGACAAGATACGCTTCGACATCTTCATCGTCTTCGGCTTCCTGAAGACGGGGCAGGAATTCTTCTTCCAGCGCATCCCAGTCGATGTCTTTCAGTTCGGTATAGGCGTATTGTTCGCGCCCATAGTCCACCAGAGCCATAAAAGCTTCGGTATAGCTGAGATCGGAGAAATCGACAGGCACGAGCGATTCCGGCTCATAGGTGTCAACGATGACGGTTTGTGAACGGTCAAAGGTGAAAGTTTCGGTATCCATATCGACCAGCGTGTAACCGGCGGGCAGGGTTACGATGGGATCATCTGGGGTGAAAAGCAGGCCATCGTCGCCGAAACCCGATGGGAAGCCCTGTTCATCATCGGGCGCATAAACGACAATCTGCCCGCCAATGTATTCGCCATAGGTTTCTGGATTAAAGCTGACGCGCGTCGAAGCATAGGAGGTTGTCCAGCCGCCATAGCCCTGCCAATCGTAGCGATCCACCACCGTATCACCGTTGCGGCTGTCCCAGAAGGCGACAGCAAAGATCTGCACGCCGGTTTCTTGGCGGCTGTCCTGATCGACATCGCGGTACTCGGCGCGCGGTTGCAGCGGCAGGGAGAGCGTATAGTCTACGGTTTCGCCAGAATTATCGAAAAACGGGGTGGTGAACTGGCCGAGTTCCTGCGATTCGGGGGAAGGGTTAAAGGACCAATCGCGATCGACAAAACCGGCCTGATCTTCGAGCATAAGCAGCGGGATTTCGGTAAAAAAGCGCTGGAGCGTGTTGGTAAAGGTCAGCGTGCCTTCAATGATGCGCACACCGCCGTCGTCGTTTTCGATTTCAGCAGCAGGGGCGTTCTGCGCTTGCACAGACGAAACACCCAACAGCGGCAATAAAACCAGTACAACCAGTACAATCCGATACTTGATGGACATAACGCAATCCTTATGGCTAGCGTGTTTCTGCACTGTAGTTTGACGCATCCGCCAAGAGACTGCAAATGAGACTGTGATGTGTAGAGGCGGGCATTTGCCTTTGGTGACCAGAAAAGAGATTGTTAGAAGTCGGGTACCCTCCAGCAGCAGTGTTGATTCGTGCGTAGAGACCTTCTATACTAAAAGGGATCGTTGAAGCGAAATCGTTAAGAGACAACAAGGCAGACGATAATGAAAAAGTTGGTTCCCAGCGTGCGGCTGACCACACTGGCCTCGTGCGCGGGTTGAGCGTCTAAGCTCGGTCCAAGCGACCTGGCGCAGGTGCTGCGTCCGCTGAGTGGTTTGTTCCCAAGCGCAGACTATCGCGCGTTGATCGTCGGGCTGGCCGAGCCGGACGACGCTGCCGTTTACCAACTGGACGAGGAACGGGCGATCATCTCGACAGTGGATTTTTTCCCGCCGGTGGTCGATGATGCTTATGCGTTTGGGGCGATCGCAGCGGCCAATGCCTTGAGCGATGTCTACGCGATGGGGGGCGAACCGCTGATGGCGATCAATCTGGCTGCTTTTCCAGATGGGCTTGATATGGAACTGCTGACGGAGATTCTGCGCGGGGGCGCGGAAAAAGTGCGGGAAGCCGGGGCCGTGATCGCCGGCGGGCACACCGTGACGGATAAAGAACCGAAATATGGGCTGGCGGTCACAGGGCTGGCCCATCCGCAGCGCCTTTTGACCAAAGGCGGCATGCGTCCGGGCGACAAACTGATTTTGACAAAAGCGCTGGGTACAGGCGTCGTGACTACTGCTCTAAAAAACAAGCGGGCAGAAACAGCACATGTCAACGCGGCAGTCGCCAGTATGAGCCGCTTGAATCGGGCGGGGGCCAGGGCCGCGCTGGCGCATGGTGTGCGCGGGGCGACCGACATTACAGGCTATGGGCTGCTGGGGCATGCGCACGAAATGGCGCATCTGAGCCATGTTGATCTGGAAATGAGTTGGGGAGCATTGGCGTGGCTGCCGGGGGCGGCGGAGTATGCCCAGCAGGAGATTTTCGCCGGGGGCATGTGGCGCAATCGGGACTATTTTAGTCAATGGGTGCAGTTTGATTCGGGGATCGAAGCATGGCAGCAGTATTTACTTTATGACCCGCAAACATCGGGCGGGCTACTGCTGGCCGCCGCGCCGGAAACCGCCGATGGGCTGTGCGACACGCTGCGGAATGGCGGCGATCTGGCGATGTTGGTTGGTGAAGCACGGGCAGGACAGGGTAGAATAGAGATTAGACTCTAAAATAGAGACTTCTTTTGCCCTGAGGAGATAGCAACCATGTCCACAGAAAAGCCAGCGGGCGCGTATGGATATTGCAAAGAGCTTTTCGTGACCCGCAAACCCGGCGGCGATTCGTTTCTCGTCGGCGGGACGGCGGAAGATTCTACACGCTGGACGCGCGTGCTTTCGCAGCGCGCCGCACAGATCGTGTGGTTTCATCTGGGTCGCTACCTGTATCCTGAAAAAACGCAAACTTCTGTGGCGATTGTTGCCACCGCACCGATGCGCAATGCGGACGCGCCGACAATTACCTCACACGCTGCCGTCGATAAGGCCAAAGAGGGCGGGTATCAGATTCACGGTTGGGCGGGCGATAAAGAATGGAGCGCACGGCTGAGCGACGAAGAAGCGCAAAAATTTTTTGAAGCGCTGGGCGCGGCGCTGGACGTGGCCGAAAAACCAAGCAAGACCGACAGCGAATGAAGGCTGTGGCAACAGCAGGCAGGAGAAAACGCCGAAGGCAAGAGTTTTGCTTTGTGCGGCGTTTTGTTTTACCATCCACAGCTAAGGATTCGTTTATTCTACGTTAAGGAGTCTCGGATGAGCACAAATCCTCCCCCTGTGCCCAAACCCGCCACCGCCGGCACGGGCGTAGCGGCGCTCGCCAAAACACGCGCCTCCTTTGTGAATTTGCGCAGCGGCCCGGCTACGACTTACGCGGACATCGGCGATATACGCAACAATACGCTGCTGACCTATTATCCTGCTACCCGCACCAGCGACGGTTGGGTGTTTATCGAGCAGTACGGCATTGGTGGCTGGGTTTCTACGGGCTTTATCGGCTTTGAAGATACTCCGCAGGCGATCAAAAACGATAATCAGCCCGCCACGCCGTATGATGGCAAGATCGGCATCTGGCACTGGAAAGGCCAAGCGGTGCCTGAAAAGACGATCGAGGAACTGGCGACGAATGTGAAACGGCTGGCGCCAAATCTGACGCAGATCTGGGTGAAGACCAACGACGGCGCCGATTGGCAGGGGCGTTTCGATTCGGGCAATATGGCGATCAACGGCCCGCAGGATATTGATCGCTGGGCGCAAACGCTCAGCCGTTTTAATCTCGAATTTCATGCCTGGTGCGTGCTGAAAGGGACAAAAGCGGCGGAAGAAGCCAACACACTGATACAAATCTGTTCGCGTCCCGGCGTGCGTTCGATGGTGCTGGATATAGAACCTCATGCAGGCTTCTGGGAAGGGCCGAAAGAGGCTGTCCGGCAAATCATGAGCGCGGTACGGCGGCAGATTCCTGGGTCGTTTCATATAGGGATCGCGGTTGACCCGCGTCCGGCGCACTATAACGGCATCTTCCCGCTGGAATGGTTTCCGTTCGTCAACAGCGTGCATTTGCAAACCTATTGGTCAACATTCCGGCGTCCGGTAGACGATGTGCTGGCAGAAGGGTTCCGCACGTGGGCGAGCTATGGGCGTCCGCTGTTTGCCATCTTGCCCACTGACGCCGAAGTGGCCGATCAGGGCACCGGGCATACGCTTTCGACGCAAACCTTAGGGTCGCGTGGGCTGAGTTGGTGGCGCTATGGGGCGGTGCGGGCGGCATCGTGGCCGGTCATAAACCGGGCGATTGCGCCATCGAGTACGCCACAGCCCGACCCGCAGCCGGGCGGCGACACACAATATGGGGCAGAAATCGTTGTGCGGCCTAATGATCCTGGCTTCCGGCGCGGGTCGTATACCGGGCAGGAAGAATTCCAGCGTTTCGACGGCACG
Source organism: Chloroflexota bacterium (assembly GCA_013388745.1). Classification (GTDB taxonomy): domain Bacteria; phylum Chloroflexota; class Anaerolineae; order Aggregatilineales; family Phototrophicaceae; genus JACAER01. The sequence continues at coordinate 232,725 of JACAER010000016.1, read as the reverse complement.
TGGGGCTGGCCGGTGTTCTTCAAGGATACGGAGGTGCAAACCAGCAAAGTCTGGGCGCAGTGGTCACCGCAGCTCCCGCAGGCGGGACGCTACGAAGTGGCAACCTTTATTCCGGCGCGCAACTCCACGACGCTGAACGCGCGCTTTAAGGTGCATGGGGTGCGCGGGGCGAACACGGAAATCATCGTGCCGATAGACCAATCGCGCAACCGCAATTTGTGGGCGACATTAGGGGTCTTCGACTTCGAAAACACGACGCCGAACGTTTTTCTGAACGATGTGACGGGCGAAAGCGGACGGCAAATCGCCTTTGATGCCGTGCGCTGGCGGCAGGTGTTGACGACAGGCGGCGGGAGCGGGACAGGGACAGGGAGTGGCACGGGGACAGGGAGTGGCACGGGGACAGGGACAGGGACAGGGACAGGCACTAATGTGGCGGACGGTTTCGACTCGCCGGTTGGGAGCGCGGACGAACGGGCAGGATCGCGCCTGTGGCCGCAGGGCTGGGCAGACGCCAGCCCGTATGCGCGCCTGTATCTGGTGGGCACGCCGCGCGAGGCCTATCACACCGGCGCCGATTTGAACTTTGGCAGCAACCCCTATGGCGACAAAGGAATGCCTGTGTATTCCCCGGCGAGCGGCGTAGTTATTTTCCAGGCGGAGATGCGTGTGTGGGGCAATGTAACGGTTATCCGCCACGACCCGCTGAAAACGGCGACAGGCATGGTGGTATACAGCCGCTACGGGCATATGCAGAATGTGCGGGTGAAAGTCGGCGACCGCGTGCAGCGCGGCCAGCAGATTGGCGAGATCGGCGATGCTGGCGGGCGCTATATCCCGCACCTGCACTACGACATCAGCCACACGACGATACTGGAGCGCAGTCCGGGCGATTGGCCGGGCAAAGACCTGCCGCGCCTGCTGCGCAACTACCTTGATCCACGCGATTTCACGTCACAAAATCGACCCTGGCGCGGCTAAAAAAGGGCGGGGCGGAGGGTATCCGCCCCGTTTTTGCTGCTAGAACAGCCCCCAATCGTCGGCGGCGCCTTCTTCCATCATGCTTGGATCCCACATCTCCATGCCCATCTCGATGGTGACAGGGGTGCTGAGATACTCCTGGGCGGTGCGGCGCGTTTGTTCGAGGAGCTGGGGGGCATAGGGGCAAAAGGGGGTGGTCATAATCATGGTCAGGTGGGCGCGGTCATCGTGAATCTCGATCCGGCGGATGAGACCGAGTTCGATGATGTTCATGCCGATTTCGGGGTCAACGACCTGGCGGAGCATGTCGCGCAGCCCTTCTTCTTTGCTTTGGATGTGATCGCTCATCGTGCTTTTCCTCGAAGTTCTTATACGGATTTTAGTACACTCTCATGATGTTAGCATAGCATGAGAAAAGACACGAATTTCTATGATTTTTATCTTATTTATTGACACTATGGGTACAGACTGCTATACTACCTCGTAGTTTCAAACTCAGGGTACAGACAAAATTTAACAGCCCTTAAACACTGTAGGAGGAAACCCTGTAATGGGTGCGACACTGGAAATCCGCAATCTGCACGTTTCTATCGAAGATAAGCCGATTCTTCGGGGCGTGAATCTCACCGTGCATCAAGGCGAAACGCACGCTTTAATGGGACCGAATGGTTCCGGCAAAAGCACGCTGGCGAATGTGCTGGCGGGACACCCGGCTTACGAAATTACGGATGGGGAAGTGCTGCTGGATGGGGAAAGTCTGCTGGAGCTGGAAGCCGACGAACGCAGCCGCGCGGGCATTTTCCTCGCCTTTCAATATCCTGTTTCTATCCCCGGCATTACGCTGGCGAACTTCCTGCGTCAGGCGATCAACGCGCGCATGAAAGCGGAAAACCCGGACAGTAAGGGCATTTCGATCCCCGAATTCCGCCGCCTGATGAAGGAAAAGATGGATTTTCTGCATATTGACCATGCCTTTGCGGGTCGCTATCTGAACGAAGGCTTTAGCGGCGGGGAAAAGAAACGGGCCGAGATTTTGCAAATGGCGGTGCTGAACCCGCGTCTGGCGATTCTTGATGAAACCGACTCTGGGCTGGATATTGACGCGCTGCGTGTGGTGGCCGAAGGGGTCAACAAGCTGAAGGGCAGGGAAATGGGGGCGCTGGTTATCACCCACTATCAGCGTATCCTGAACTACATCAAGCCCGATTACGTGCATGTCATGTTCCAGGGACAGATCGTGGAAAGCGGCGGCGCAGATCTGGCGCTTAAGCTGGAAGAAGCAGGCTACGATTGGGTACGCGCCAAACAAATCGCTCACGGTTAAGCGGATTTTAGAGAGGGTCGATCATGGTAGAGATGGAATACGTTTCTGGCGACAAGCAGTTGAGCAGCGATGAAGCGGCGTTGAAGGATGTGCGCGGGGCTTACGACGAAAAATACGGCTTCCACATGGCTGAGAACTACTCGTTTAAGAGCCAAAAGGGGCTGAACGCCGAGATCGTGCGCCAGATCAGCATGATGAAGAACGAGCCGGTCTGGATGCGGGAATTCCGGCTGAAGGCTTATGAAATCTTCAAGAGCAAGCCGACTCCCACGTGGGGCGGGGATGTCAGCGGCATCGACTACGACGACATTTACTACTTCGTGCGCGCCACCGAGGAACAGGGGCGCAATTGGGACGAAGTGCCGTCGGAAATCAAAGAAACTTTTGATCGGCTGGGCATCCCCGAAGCGGAGCAAAAGTTCCTGCAAGGTGTGAGCGCGCAGTACGAATCGGAAGTTGTGTATCACAGCATCCGCAAAGACCTGGAAGCCAAAGGCGTGATCTTCACGGATATGGATTCGGCGCTACGCGACTACCCGGATCTGGTGAAGGAATACTTCGGCACGATCATCCCGGCGTCGGATAACAAGTTCGCGGCGCTCAACAGCGCGGTGTGGTCGGGCGGGTCGTTCATTTATGTGCCGCGGGGCGTGCAAGTCGAAATGCCGCTTCAGGCCTACTTCCGCATCAACACCAAGAACATGGGGCAGTTCGAGCGGACGCTGATCATTGTCGATGAGGGGGCGTATGTCCACTACGTCGAAGGCTGCACGGCGCCGACCTACAGTTCGGACAGTCTGCACAGCGCGGTTGTGGAAATTATCGTCAAGAAGGGCGGGCGCTGCCGCTACACGACGATCCAGAACTGGTCGAACAATGTCTACAACCTGGTGACGAAGCGGGCGATTGCTTACGAAAACGCGACGATGGAATGGGTGGACGGCAATCTGGGCAGCAAGCTGACGATGAAGTACCCGGCGGTGATTCTGGCGGGCGAAGGCGCGCACGGCGAAGTGCTGTCGATCGCTTTCGCTGGCAAGGGGCAGCATCAGGATGCGGGGGCGAAAATCACGCACCTCGCGCCAAACACGACCAGCCAGATTATCAGCAAGTCGATCAGCAAGGACGGCGGACGCGCCAGCTATCGCGGTCTGCTGAAAGTGGTGGAAGGCGCGGACAATGTGAAAAGCAACGTCGTCTGCGATGCGCTGCTGTTGGACGATCAGAGCCGTTCGGACACCTATCCGACGATGGAAATTGACGCGCGCAACGTCACGATGGGGCACGAGGCTTCTGTGAGCAAAATTGGCGAAGATCAGGTTTTCTACCTGATGAGCCGCGGGCTGAACGAAGACGAGGCCAACGCCATGATTGTCAACGGATTTATCGAACCGCTGGTCAAAGAACTGCCGATGGAATATGCGCTGGAAATGAACCGCCTGATCCAGATCCAGCTTGAAGGTTCGATTGGTTAAGACTCGCGATTGCAGGGGGCGGGAATGGCGCCGCCTGCAATTTACTGTGCTGCAAGTGCTGATAAGGAGACCTGTGTGGTGGTTGTAAGACAACGGCGTCCAAACACGCCTGAAACACCGCTTTACACGCGCGCGGATGTCGAGCGTCTGAGCGTGGAACGCCGCGAACCGGAATGGCTGCATCACAGCCGGTTGGCGGCGTGGGAGTTGTACGAAGAAATCCCGATGCCCTCGCTCAAGGAGGAGGAATGGCGGCGCACGGATTACCGCCATATCCGCTGGAACGAAGCCAGCCCGCTGGTGGCGCAGAACGGGGCTGGGCTGGATGTCGTGCCGCAGTACAATCTCGAACCGCTGATCGGCAGCGAAAAAGGCGGTTTAATGGTGTTTGTCGATAGCAAACTGGTTCACGCTGACATTCCAGAGACGCTGCGGCGGCAAGGCGTGATCTTCACCGATTTGCAAACGGCCTGCCGCGAGCATGAAGCGCTGGTGCGCCCGAACCTGATGACTAAAGCGGTGCGTCCGGGCGACGGCAAATTCGCGGCGCTGCACGCCGCAATGTGGACGCACGGCGTTTTCGTGTATGTGCCGCGCCACAAAGCTGTCGACATTCCGCTGCATGTCGTCATGTACAACACGCATCCCGGCGCGACGCTGGGTCATGTGCTGGTGGTGGTGGAAGAAAACGCGCAGGCGACGATGCTGGTGGATTACGCTTCGTCAGATGTGCAGTCGCAGTCGAGCTACATCGGGGCGACGGAACTGCTTGTCGATGAGGCGGCCAATCTGCGTTTTGTGGAATTGCAAGACTGGAATCGCGAGACTTTTGAGTTCAGCCACAAGCGGGCACTGGTTGGGCGCGAAGGCAACCTCGATTGGGTCGTGGGAACGATGGGCGGCAAGCTGGTGAAAGCCTTTATCGAAGTGGACTTGATCGGGCAGGGGGCTGCGGGGCGGGTTTCGGGCATGTTCTTCGCCGATAAAGGGCAGCTTTTTGACCATGACACGCAGCAAAACCACAATGCGCCGCTGACGCGCAGCGATCTGCTGTTCAAGGGCGCGGCCAAAGACAGAGCGCGCACGGTCTGGCAGGGCATGATTAAGTCGCTGCCGAAAATGCAGAAGATCGACGGTTTCCAGGCCAACCGCAACCTGCTGCTGAGCGAGGACGCGCGCATGGACGGCATTCCAGGGCTGGAGATCGAAGCGGACGATGTGCGCTGCACACACGCGGCGACCTTTGGCACGTTGGAAGATGTGCCCGTGTTTTATCTGATGAGCCGCGGGATCACGCGCAAAGACGCCGAGCTGATGGTGATTCAGGGCTTCTTCGACGAACTGCTGGAACGCATCCCGTTCGAAGGGGTGCGCGCGCGCTTGCACGACGCGCTCGAAGCCAAGATTGTCGGCTGAAAGACGGCCACAAACAGCAAAAGTACAAAGGGCGAGTCGCAAGAAAGGCTCGCCCTTATGCTAAAATAAACACATGAACAAAAACGCCTTCCTCTACGATTACGATGTTGAAAAAGTGCGCGCCGATTTTCCGATTCTGCAACAGGAACATCACGCCGGGGTGCCGCTGGTGTACCTCGACAACGCCGCCAGCAGCCAAAAACCGCTTCCGGTGATCGCGGCGCTCGACGATTATTACCGCCGCTACAATGCCAACGTGCATCGCGGTATCCACAAACTGAGCGAAGAAGCCACCGCCGCCTACGAAGACGCCCGCCTGAAAGTCAAACGCTTTATCAACGCGGGCAGCAAACGCGAAGTCATCTTCACGCGCGGCACTACCGAGAGCATCAACCTGGTGGCCCAGACGTGGGGACGGGCGAATCTGGGGCGAGGCGATGTGGTGGTTGCGACGATGATGGAACATCACTCGAACATCGTCCCGTGGCAAATTCTGGCCGCCGAGAAAGGCTTCACGATACGCTATGTTCCGGTGCTGCGCGATGGGACACTGGATTTGCGGGCTTATGATCGCTATCTGCACGAAGAAAACGTCAAGCTGGTCACGGTGATGCATACGTCTAATATGCTGGGGACGGTGAATCCGGTGCAAGCGATGGCGCAGCAGGCGCACAATGCCGGGGCGGTGGTTGTGGTGGACGGGGCGCAAAGCACGCCGCATATGCCTGTCGATATGCAAGCGCTGAACGTAGACTTTTTTGCGTTTAGCGGACATAAAATGTGCGGGCCAACGGGGATAGGCGTGCTGTATGGCAAGCGCGCGCTGCTGGAAGCCATGCCGCCGTGGATGGGCGGCGGCGACATGATTTCGCGGGTAACGCTGGAAGGCAGCACGTGGAACGAACTGCCGTATAAGTTCGAAGCGGGCACGCCGATTATCGCCGGCGCGATCGGGTTGGGGTATGCCATTGATTATCTGAGCGCAGTGGGTATGGAGAAAATCCAGGCCCATGAGCGGGAGATCGGCGCCTATGCGTTGGAACGGCTGGCGGAAGTGCCGGGTGTTACGGTCTATGGGCCGGAGGCCGGGCAAAAAGGGGCGGTAGCAGCCTTCACGCTTCAGGGCATTCACGCCCACGATGTGGCGCAAATTCTGGATGCCGAAGGGGTAGCGGTGCGGGCGGGGCATCACTGCGCTATGCCGCTGCATGACCATTTTGGCATTCCGGCGACAGCGCGTGCCAGTTTTTACCTCTACAATACGATGGCTGAAGTTGACGCGCTGATCGCGGGGTTGTATAAAGCAAAACAGGCGTTTGCGGTTTAGCACACTTGTCGGGAGGACAGCACGCCAGGCCTGCGAAGGAGGAGCACCTATGTACGATATGTACCGCGAGAATATTCTCGACCACGCCAAGAACATGCGCAATCGCGGGCTTCTGCGCCCGTGCGATATTGAATTCGAGGGCGAAAACCCCCTGTGCGGCGATCATCTGCACCTGACGCTGCGCGTGGATGAGAATCAGCGGATTACGGATGTCGGCTGGGAGGGCGCAGGCTGCGCGATCAGCCAGGCGTCGGCTTCGATGCTGGGCGAGCAGATTCTTGGCAAAACGCTGGAAGAGGCGCGCGCGATCGGTAAAGAAGACGTTTTCGAGATGTTAGGCATTCCCTTATCGGCCAACCGTGTCAAATGTGCCCTGCTTGGGCTGAAGGTGCTGAAAGTCGGGGCTTATGGGCTGGCCGATTGGCAAAAAACAGAGGACGAGGAATAGAGGAATAGATGACGGAATTCGTGACCATCACGACTGTTGAGCAACTCAAGCCGGGAGAACGCATTATCGTCGAAATTGGCAGTCATTGGATTGCCGTTTTTAATATCGACGGCCAGTACTACGCCATCGAAGACCGCTGTACGCACGACGATGGCCCGCTGGCCGATGGCGAACTGGAGGGGTGCGATATTGAATGCCCGCGTCACGGCGCGCGTTTTGATGTGCGGACGGGCAAAGTCAGCGCGCCGCCGGCGCTGGTCGCCGTGCAGACCTATCAAGTGCGCGTGGAAGGCAGGGATGTCCAGCTTGCCACAGAACCAACCAAAGCGGGATAAATGAGCGAGGCTGCAAAAGCGGTTCTGGATACGATCTACAGCAAAAACCGGACGCTGGTCTTCGGGCATCGCGGGGCGAAGGCTTACGCGCCGATGAACACGCTACCGGCTTTCGAACTGGCGGCGGCACAGGGGGCGGACGGTATATAACTCGACGTGTGGTTGTCCAAAGATGGCCATCCGGTGATCATTCACGATGATACTGTGGACGGCACGACTGATGGGCATGGTAACGTGCAGGACATGACGCTGGCGGAGATCAAAGCGCTGGATGCTGGACGGTGGTTCGGCGCAAACTTTGCTGGCACGCGCGTGCCGACACTGGACGAGGTGTTTGAAGCTGTCGGGCAGCGGCTGATTATCAATGTCGAGATCAAGTCGCAGGAAAAACGGCGCGCGGGCATCGAAAATGTTGTCGCCGTCTGTATCGCCCGCCACCATATGCAGCAGCGCGTGATCGTCTCGTCGTTCGACCCGCGCGTGCTGCAAACCTGCCGCGAACTGATGCCGGCGGTGCCTATTGGCTATCTGTACGCGCCCGATTTTATCTTCATGCCCGAAATTATGGATTCGCTGCTGTATGAAGCGCGCCATCCGCATCACAGCCTGCTGACGCCGGAAAGCATCGCCAGGCTGGGCGCGTATCGTATCAATACGTGGACGGTGAATGAGGCGGCGCGCGTGGCGGAACTGGCGGCGTGGGGGGTGAGCGGCATCATCACGGATGAGCCGGATATGGCTGTAAAAGTCATCCATGCAAATGCTGTTTAGGCTGTGGCTGCGGTTGGTACAGTTTGGATTTTACCTGCTGTACAATCCGCTGGCGTGGACGTATGACACGGTAAGCGCGCTGGTGTCCTTGGGGCAATGGCAAAGCTGGGGGCGGGCCGCGCTTAATCATCTGAAGGCCGAGCCGGGCGCGCGCGTGTTAGAGCTGGCGCACGGCCCCGGCCATCTGCAAGCCGCGCTCCAGCGCGCGGGGTATCAGGTGATCGGCTGCGATCTGTCTGCGGCGATGGGGCGAATCGCACAGGCAAGACTGAAGCAGGCCGATCTGCCGCAACGATTGATACGCAGCAAAGCCCAACGCCTGCCCTTCTGCGATGGGGCGTTTGCGGCGCTGGTCAGCACTTTTCCGACCAATTTTATCCTTGAAGCGGACACTCTACGGGAAGCGCAGCGCGTGCTGCGCCGCGGCGGACGCCTGGTGATTATCCCCAGCGCATCGCTGACAGGGCGCAGCCCAGTGGTGGCATTCATCGAGTGGCTGTATCGCATTACGGGCCAGCGGGAAAAGGGGGCGTTGGATGAGATTCACGCCTTGTTTGCGCGGGGCGGCTTTGAGCTTCAGATTGTCGAAGAAAAACTAGGGCACAGCACCGTGTGGGTGATGATTGCTATACGCATGGCCTAGCTTGCGTTGGTGTTCTGTGGTTTCTGTGCTATATTTTAAAACGTCAATTATCAGGCAGGGGACAACGCGCCCCGCAACCAGGAGGAAGCTCTATGCAGCAGGGCAGCGACAGCTTTCGGCTGATCGTCCGCCGAGGCCCACAGCCTAATCAAACCTATGAACTCACTAAAGATGTGATGACTATCGGGCGCGACATCACCAACGATATTGTGATCAATGACCCCGAAGTGAGCCGTCATCATATTCGTTTTACGCGCGGCGCGGGCGGCTTTACGATTGAAGACACTGGCTCAACGAATGGCACGTATGTCAACAGTCAACGCATTGTCGGCGCGAAGCCCTTGAACAATGGTGACGTGATTGGTTTGGGCGAGACGGTTACACTGGGCTATGAAATCTTGCGCGCCGGCATGGCCGGCGCAGCGCTCTCTGCGCCGACGGCGCAAACACCGATTGCGCCCTACAGCCAACCGCCCCAGCAGCCGTATGCCGGCGGGCAAGGACAAGCGCCCTACAGCCCTGCACCGAGTCCGTATGCGGCGCCGCAAGGCCAGCAGCCCGCGCCGCCTGCTTCTCCCTATGGTCAGCCGCAGCAGCAGAGTCCCTACGGCCAACCCGCGCAGCCCTATGGACAGCAGCCGTATAATTACAGCCCCCCGCCGGCCTACACACCTGCCGGGGCTGTCGGTGAATACGAACAGCAGGAAGAACCCTCCAGCAACCCTATGCGCTGGATCGTCATCGGCTGTATCGGTCTGTTGTTGTTTTGCTGCTGTTCTATCGTCGTTGGCTTATGGATTATCGACTCGGCCTGCCTGTGGAATAACCTGCCGATCATCCCGCAAATCCTCGAAGCGCTCGGCTATTATATCGCCTGCTAAAATGCATGAGGCCTTCAGCCCCCGTTCGGCGGGGGCTTTTTGGCGGCTTCGGGTTGATCGACGGCAAGGGGTTGGCCATCACGGAGCAGCGCCGCCGGAATTAAAGCCAGCGCGCACATGACCGCCCCGATCAGCCCCAATTCCGCGAGCACCTGCCCGGTAATCTGCCCATAAGCGTCGATGGTGCTGATGTCCAGGACGGAGGTAATCCCCTGCTGTTCCGCCAACACGTTGACACGCCAGAGGGCCAGGGCGGTGAGTGTCGAAATGCTGATCGTGCCGCCGATCAGCCGCAGCACAATCACCAGCGCCGAGGCCACACCGCGTTCGTGTTCGCGGGCGGCGTTGATGACGGCGGCGCTGATGGGTGAAAAGGTCAGCCCCAGGCCTGTGCCAATGACGATCATTTGCAGGCCAACGACCAGTTCGGAAACGTCAATCGTCCAGGTGCGCCAGACGAGAACAAAACCGATACCGGCAGTCACCAGACCGATCAGGGTGGTTTTCTGCATTCCGATGCGTTCTGTCAGCCAACCGCCGGGCACTGCCGCCAGCGCCATGGGGATCGTGAGGGTGGAAAGCAGCAGGCCCACAGCCAGCGCCACCGCGCGCAAATCTTCCATATCTTGTGCGCGGGCATTCAGCAAAATGGGCACAATCACCAGACCGATGAAAATGCTGTAGCCGACGAACAGGTTGGTGAGTGCGCCCGCCGAGATATTGCGGCGCAAGAACAGGCGCAAGTTGATGATCGGGTCGCGCAGACGCGCCTCGACGAGAACAAAGGCCAGCAAAAACCCCACGCCGAGCAGCAGCACGGGAGCGGCGTAAGGCGGGAGCGGCGAAAGCTGCTGCATGCTGGTGCTGGCGCTGACTTCGACATTTGCACCGAGACCCACTGTGAGGCAGATGAGCGCGCCGACAATCAGCCCAGTGCCGAGAAAATCAAAACGCCCCGGCGCTATGTTCTGGGGCACACCGCGCAGCGACCAGATAACCGCAAGCAGCGCCAGCAGCGTGAGGGGCACGTTCACCCAGAAGAGCCAGCGCCAATCGTCCACTACCTGCACGAAAATACCGCCGTAGAGATGTCCCAGCACCCAACCGAGTGTGTCGATCGCGCCGATCAGGCCGAGCGGGCGGGCGCGTTTGGCGGGCGGGAATAAGTCACCGACGAGCGCCAGACTCACGGGGACGAGCGCACCCGCGCCCAGCGCCTGAATCACGCGCCCAACAATAATGGTCAGCAGGGCCACGCCGCCGGGATCCGGGCGTTCGCCGCTGAGACGAAAGAGCAGGTTATAGAACAGCCGCGCCACGCCCTGCCGCGCCTCCGGGTCTACTTCGGCGACAAGCATCGAGCCGACCATGAAGACGAGCAGACAGGCGATGTATACCTTACGCCGCCCGAACAGATCGCTGACACGCCCCATAAAGGTGAGGCCGATAGTGTAAGCCAGCAGATAGCCGCTGACGATCCAGGCGGCGTCGTCCAGCCCGGTCTGGAGCGGTAGTTCCAGTTGCAAAATGACTTCTGGCAAAAACGCCGAGACCACAGTCAAATCCAGCGAGCCGATAAAGACCGGCAAGCAGATGAACGCCAGAATCAACCAAGGACTAAGCGTATTGGTTTTCTGGGTCGTCATGGCGTCGGGGTGGCCTCGCTGGCGGAGGCGGCTTCAGGGTCGTTGAGCTGTGCGGGCAGATTAAAATCGTCCACATCAATCGTCCACGTCGTCGGTTCAGGTTCTTCTTGCGAAACAGTTTCTGGCTGCACGAGCACCACACGGCGAGGATAATTATTGTGGCGGTCAATATACAGATCGACGTTGACATCGCTGCCGGTAGCGATCAGGCCGACGGTGAGCGCGGCCACATCCTCACTGGTGGATGTGCCGCTGATGTGATAGACCGCTGTGCCGTCTTCGAGTTCGGCAGCACCGACAAACTGCGGATTCTGTAAGCCGTTGAGCGCGCGATCAAAACCTGCGCCATCCTGCCAGAGGGAAGCGGGGTTGAAGCCTGGCATAAACTGAATATTGAGCCAGGTATCGCTCGTGCCCAGCTTGAACCACTGGTTATCGCCTCTGGAAAACAGATTAATATCGGCGGGCGCGCCCATCAGAATCACGCGCACACTGGCTTCCATCACGTCTGGGGCGACAAACTGCGCGATGGCGCGGCGGAACGCGACTTCTGTCGTGCCAATGCCCATATCCACGGCGATCAGGTACTCTGCGCCGCTTTGTTCCACGGTCATCCGAAATGTGGTGACCGCGCGTATGACGGTGTTGGCGGCCGCGAGAAGCTGACGCGCGTCGGGTGGGGCTTCGGTGGCCACCTGCCCGGCACAGGCAGAGAGCATCATCACCAGCAAAAAGAGAGCGATGCGCCGCATAGCAATCCCCTTCTCTGAAAACAGCTTTTAGCGATTAGCTGATGGCTGTTAGCCACAATACAAAAACGGTCGCGTAGACCCAAAGACTGCGAAGAAAAGCGTTATTTTCATGCCTTTGTAGTGTATTGGTTTGCATGGCCAGCTTCTCTAAAAACAGTATTGGGCACGCTCAAGGTTGGCGCCTCAACGTAAATACGCAGCGCGCCTAGTTTAGGTTGCTCGGCAATAGGGTAGCACACTTTTGCCAAAGGGGGATAAAAACTCCCCGTTCGATCAGGATGAACGGGGAGGTATGGGGCTACTTGCAAAGGGCGCCGAGACGTTCGCCGATCTGCCTGCTGCTGGCCTGCAAATCAGCCAGCTTGCCGCGTTCGCGCTCGACCACTTCGGGTTTAGCGCGCGTCACGAACTGTTCGTTGCTCAACTGCTTTTCCAGCCGGTCGATTTGCTCGGCCAGCTTAGCCTGTTCCTTGCGCAGCCGTTCGCATTCTGCCTGCACATCTACCAGACCGGCCAGCGGCAGGTACACCGTGACGTCGCTGACCACGACGGAGGCGGCGTTTTCGGGTTCGCCGCTCGCCAGCATGTCGACCTGCGGCACGTTGCAGAGGCGCGCGAACAGGAAAGCGTGTTTTTCGATGGCGGCGCGGCGGCTGCCTGGCGCAATCAACACGTTGAGCTTGCGGGCAGGTTCGACATTGTAGGTGATGCGCACCTCGCGAATGCCGCGCACCATATCGATCAGCAGGTTCATCTCGGCTTCGGCCGTGTCGTCGATATAGGCAAGGTCGGCCTGCGGCCAAGGCGCGATCATGAGCGCAGCGCCTTCGTGCGGCAAATACTGCCAGATTTCCTCGGTCACAAAAGGCATATACGGGTGCAGCATCCGCAGCGCCTGGTCAAATACGTACAGCAGCACGCGGCGTGTCGCGCTCTTGGCGTTTTGGTCGCCCTGATAGAGGGCGTGCTTGCTGATCTCCAGGTACCAATCGGCGAATTCGTGCCATAGGAACTCCTGAAGCTGGCGGCCTGCTTCGCCATATTGATAGCTGTCGAACAAACGCTGGATGGTCGTGGTCACATTCATCAGGCGGCTGACAATCCAGCGTGAGGGTAAGTCCAGCGCCTCCTTGGGCGGCAGCCCGGTGGGCAGGGGCGCGTCGTCCAGATTTTGGGTGATCAGATTCGCCATCTGCCAGATTTTGTTGACAAACTTCCAGTTGGCCTCCACCCGCTCGGTATCCAGATTGACGTCGTTACCGGGCGAGCCGCTCGTCACCAGGGTATAGCGCAGCGGATCCGCGCCATACTGGTCGATGAGTTGGAGCGGATCAATCGTGTTGCCGAGGGTTTTGCTGATCTTGCGCCCATATTTGTCGCGAATCAGGCCGTGCAAATAGATGGTGTGGAACGGCGGCTTATCGGTGAACCACAGCCCCATCATCATCATGCGCGCCACCCAGAAAAAGAGGATGTCGTAGCCGGTTTCCATGACGCTGGTGGGATAAAAGCGCTGCATATCCGGCGTGTTTTCCGGCCAACCGAGTGTACTGAAGGGCCACAAAGCGCTGCTGAACCACGTATCCAGCACATCTTCTTCGGCGATCCACTTGCGGCCATCGCGCGGCGGGCCATCCTGGTTGCGCCCGACGTAGATGTCGCCCTCTTGGGTGTACCAGGCGGGGATGCGGTGTCCCCACCACAACTGGCGGCTGATGCACCAGTCTTCGATGTTGGTCAGCCAGTGGTAGTACACTTTCTCGAAGCGTTCAGGGACAATGCGCGTGTGTCCGTCGCGCACGGCGGCCAGCGCTTTTTGTGCCAGTGGTTGAATCTTGAGGAACCACTGCGTGCTGAGGAGCGGCTCAACCACTTCGCCGCCGCGTTGGCTGCGCGGGACAACCATACGGTGCGGCCTGACCTCAAGCGTCAGCCCGGCGGCTTGCATATCGGCCCACAGCTTTTCGCGGCAGACGAAACGGTCTAATCCGGCATAGGGTCCGGCTTGCTGGCTCATGGTCGCGTCGGGGTTTAAGATGTTGATCAGGGGGAGTTTGTGGCGCCTGGCGATCTCATAGTCGTTAAAGTCGTGTCCTGGGGTGATTTTGAGCGCGCCGGTACCAAACTGGCGATCGACATACTCATCGGCAATCACCGGAATCGCCCGTTTGAGCATGGGCACATAAGCCGTTTGGCCGATCAGATGCTTGTAACGCTCGTCTTCGGGGTGGACGCAGACGGCGGTATCGCCCAAGATGGTTTCCGGGCGCGTGGTGGCCACGGGAAGCGCTGCGCCGCCTTCCAGCGGGTAGTTGAAGAAGTACAGCTTGGCGTCTTCTTCTTCGCGCTCCACCTCAAGATCAGAAACCGCGGTCTGCAAGCCGGGACTCCAGTTGACCAGACGTGGGCCGCGATAGATCAAGCCCTGCTGATAGAGGGTAATGAACACCTCTTGCACGGCGTTCGAAAGGCCATCATCGAGCGTGAAGCGTTCGCGCTGCCAATCGCAGCTTGAGCCGATACGCCGCAACTGGCCTTTGATGTTGCCTTCGTATTTGCGCTTCCATTGCCAGGTGCGCGCCAGGAATTCTTCGCGGCCCACTTCGAGGCGGCTGGTGCCCTGATCGCGCAGCATTTTTTCGACCTGCAACTGAGTCGCGATGCCGGCATGGTCTGTACCCGGCACCCAGAGCGCCGCTTTGCCGCGCATCCGTTCATAGCGCGTCATCAGGTCTTCAACCGCGACAAACAGCGCATGACCGATATGCAGATCGCCAGTGACGTTGGGCGGCGGCATACTGATGACGAACGGCTCGGCGTCGGGCGGGGCGATTTCTGGCTTGAACCAGCCGCTGTGTTCCCACCACTGGTAGAGGCGCTGCTCGGCTTCCTTGAAGTCGAAAGTCTTGGGCATTGGTTTGGGCATTGGCTTCTCCTTTAGAACAAAAACACCCCTGCGTCCAGACAAGGACGAAAGGGTGCTCTTTCGCGGTACCACCTTGCTTCCGCGGGCAAAAGCTGCCAGCGGCACTCAAAAGCTGTCACGGGCTGACCCGACCATGTCTACTGACGCTAAAGGCGCGTTCTGATGGCGACTCCTGGGCGACTTTTTGGGCAGCGTGTGCGAGCGGGCTTGCAGCCGGTGACCCACTTTCTCTGAGGCAGGGAGCGCTGCTTACTTTCTCCCAATCAATGTCTTTAGTGTATGTTGTTGTTAGGAGTATAGCATGACCTCAAACCGAGTCAATCCCCACCGGCGGTCTGCTTTTCGCGGGTTTGCAATAAGCTGCGGATACGATCAGCGACCATATCGATCGCCACGAAATTGAAGCCGCCTTGCGGGATGATCACATCAGCGTGGCGCTTGCTGGGTTCGACGAATTGCAGATGCATGGGGCGCACGGTGCTGAGGTATTGGTCGATCACGGATTCGGCGCTGCGGCCGCGTTGGGTGATGTCGCGTTGCAGGCGGCGGATGAAGCGTAAATCGGCGTCGGTATCGACAAAAATTTTGACATCGAACAAGTCGCGCAGCGCTTTTTCGGCCAGGATGAGAATGCCTTCGACCAAAATAATCGGCTGGGGGTCAATGTGCTGTGTTTGGGGTTGGCGCCGATCTGTGGTGAAGTCGTAAAGGGGGATTTCGACGGGCAGGCCGTATTGCAGGGCCTTGATGTGTTCGATCATCAGCGGGGTGTCGAGCGAGTCGGGGTGGTCAAAATTGACTTTAGCGCGTTCTTCCGGGCTGAGATGGCCGATTTCTTTATAGTAGGCGTCGTGGGGGATGTAAGCGATGTTGTGGCTGCCGACCCGCTCCAGAATGGCGTTGGAGACCGTGGTTTTGCCGGAACCTGTTCCCCCTGCGACGGCTATGGTTACCACTCGTTCGCTCATCAGACTGCTCCTGCTAAAAAAAAGCCCGCGAACAGGGCGTTGCGGGCGGACAAACACTTATCGGGAGAGCCACCCGAGGGATTTGAACCCTCAACCTCACGCTTACGAAGCGTATGCTCTGCCGTTGAGCTAGGGTGGCGCTTACGGTCACATCATAGCAAAAATCCTGCCAGGTGACAAGACGAAATTTGGGCGCTAATGGCGGAAATGGCGGGTTCCGGTGAAGACCATGGCGATATTGGCTTTGTTGGCCGCGTCGATCACTTCGTTGTCGCGGATGGAGCCACCAGGCTGAATGATGGCCGTGATGCCGGCAGCAATCGCAGCGTCGGGGCCATCAGCAAACGGGAAAAAAGCATCGGAAGCCAGGACAGCCCCGCGCGCGCGCTGTCCTGCCTTGGTCAGGGCCAGTTTGACCGCATCCACGCGGCTGGGCAGGCCGCCGCCGACGCCCACCAGCGCATCGCGCACGGCCAGCACAATGGCATTCGATTTGACATGCGCGACACACTTCCAGGCAAAGGTGAGCGCTTCCATTTCTTCGACGGAGGGCGCGCGCTGCGTCACCACGCGATAGGGCGTGCCATCGGGGTCGCCCATGTCGGGAGTCTGCACCAGCAGGCCGCGATGCACACTGCGCACTTCATAGTCACTGCCATCGAATGCCGACGGTAGTTGCAGGAGACGGCAGTTCTTGCGCTTATCGTTCAAGGTTTCCTGGGCACCGGGCGTAAAGTTGGGCGCGGCGATGGCTTCTACAAACAGGGCCCCCAGCGCATCAACAAAGGCTTCATCCACGGTGCGATTGACGGCGATCACGCCGCCAAAAGCCGAAACGGGGTCGGATTGGAGCGCTTTTGGATAGGCCAGGGCAATGTTCTCCCCGCTGGCAATGCCTGTTGGCGTGAGATGTTTGACAATGACCACGGTTGGCGTGGTGAAACTGCTGACGGCACGCCAGGCGGCATCAAGATCGAGGATGTTGTTGTAGGAAAGCTGCTTGCCGCCCAAGACCGTGCCCCCCAGCGGCCCCGTGTTGGACTGGCGGCTGTAGTAGCCGGCGATCTGGTGCGGGTTTTCGCCGTAGCGCATGACTTCGACGAGCTGCATGCCCAGGGAGAATTTGTCGGGCAGCGTATCGTTCATGGGGGCAGGCGCATTATCCTGCGCCAGGTAGGCATGAATGGCTGTATCGTAGTCGCGCGTGTGGGCAAAGGCTTTGACGGCGAGCTGGCGGCGTGTCGCCAGGGTGACTTCGCCGCCAGCTTTGAGTTCGGCACTGACACGATTGTAGTCGGCAGGATCACAAACAACGGTAGTGTGAAAGAAGTTTTTGGCCGCGCCGCGCAGCAGGGTGACACCGCCGATGTCGATCTGCTCGATGGCGTCTTGCAGGGTGATGGCTTTTTGTGCCACTGTTTCACGGAAAGGGTAAAGGTTGCAGATAACCATATTGATCGGGGCGAAACCAAAACGCTGTAAGTCTTGGAGGTCTTCGGCCTTGTCGCGGGCGAGAATTCCGGCGTGAATCGCGGGATGCAGTGTTTTGACACGCCCGCCAAGCATCTCTGGCAGTTTGGTCACCTGATCGACAGAAGTGACAGGCAGCCCGGCCTCGCGCAGCGCTTTTTCTGTGCCACCGCTGGCGATCAAGTCCCAGCCCAGATCGACCAAAATCTGGGCAAAGCGGACGACATCGGTTTTGTCGTAAACACTGATTAAAGCTCTGGGCATGGAGTGTCCTTTATGATTTGCAAGTCTGGTAAATGAGTAAGGCCAAAGCGCGGGCCCGGGCAGGCGCATCGCCTACATAAGCGCCAGCGTCGAGCAGTTCACGAATGCGGGCTGGCGGCAGATAGGCGGTGATTTCGACGCTGGTGGCGAGCATATCGACCAGCGGGTTGGCCTGTCCCTGGCTGATCGCCTGCCAGGCGGCGAGGCTGTACTGGCGCAGCACATGATGCATCTGTTGGCGATCAGCGCCGGCTGTGGCAGCCGCCATCAGGACGCGCTCCAGCGCCGAAAAAACGCCGAAACGCGCGAGATTGCGCGCCGCCGCATTTTCATCAACGCGCAGATAGCGCACGATGCGCCCGGCCGTATTGACCATTTCTTCGACGGCCAAAAAGGCAACCGGCAGGGTTTCGCGGCGGTTGGCGGAATCATCCAATGTACGCTCGAGGAGGGAATGGCTGGCGTTGTCCCAAGCGACATCGGCCATGGCCTTGACCAGACGCCCCAGACTGTTGATTTTTTCGGACTGAATCGGGTTGCGCTTAAAGGGCATGGCCGAGGAGCCGATCTGATCCTTGCCGAACGGTTCGCCCCATTCGCCGATCACCGGCGATTGCAGGAGACGCAGGTCGAAGGCCATTTTGTAGAGGCTGCTGGCAAGGCCGGAGAGGGCGCTGAGGACGCGCCAATCCTGTTTGCGCGTGTAGGTCTGGGAAGCGACCGGGTAAACGGGCAGATGAAGGGCTGCCATCATCGAGCGCTCAAGTTCGGCGGGGGAAAGCGCGCGCCCGTGCAACAGTTCGCTGTAGGATGCGGCTGTGCCCACTGCGCCTTTTAGGCCTTTGCCGCGCAGTCCAGCGCGCAGCGCGCTCAAGGTGTGCCAATCGTCCAATAAATCCTGGGCGTATAAGGCCAAGCGATAGCCCATGGTTGTTGGCTCGGCAGGTTGAATATGGGTATAGGCCATGACGACTACATCGGCTAATGTCTCGATGCGCTGCGCCAGCGCCAGCAGCAGGTCGCGCAGCGCGGCGAGCAGCAAATCAAGGCTGTCGCGGATACGCAGCACGTCAGCGTTGTCCTGAATATCGGCGCTGGTGGCGCCCAGATGAATGATGCCGCCGCCAACCGGGCACTGTTCGGCAAAAACGCGCACTTCGGCCATCAGATCGTGCTGAATCTGCGCTTCGATTTCCAGCGCCCGCGCCAGATCAACCTGTTCGACGTGCGCGGCCAGATCAGCTAGCTGTTCGGCCGTGACCAACCCTGCGCTGTGCTGGGCGCGGGCCAACTCTAGCCACAGCCGCCGCCACAATCGGCGTTTGTGCGTTTCGCCCCAGAGCGCGCGCATCGCGGGCGAACCGTAACGCCAGCTAAAGGGCGACAAGAATTGTTCATGGGTAAAGTTCATGGGAAACCGTCCATCACTATCGGCGCACATTATACCGCCGCGCTGAGCAAATGCGTACAGGGCAATGGCCATATCGGGGACGCTGTAAACAAGCGCCCACTCGTTTGTGAAAAAAAGCTCAAATTATAAATATCTGATTAAAAATTTGTGCAATTTATCACAAGTTGAATATTTTGTCTGTATAGTTAAAAAATGTTCGGAGGGGATAAAGCATGGATGACAAACGTTACCCCAAAATCGTGATTATTGGCGCAGGCTTCGGCGGACTGCTGGCCGCGCAAGCGCTGGCCAAAAAACCGGTCGATGTTGTGCTGATTGATCGCCAGAACTTCCATACCTTCACACCGCTGCTGTATCAGGTGGCAACCTGTGGGCTGGATGGGGAGCAGATTGCGTATCCGGTGCGCGGCATTTTTCGCGGGGCGCGCAATGTGCGTTTCCTGATGGGCGAAGTGACGTGCATCGATTATGAGGCACAGCGTGTTGATGTGCGCACCAACGGGCAGACGCGGCAGGAAAGCTATGATTATCTGATCGTGGCGGCGGGCAGTGTCGCTGCCTACTTTGGCAGCGCGGATCTGAAGCAGCATGCGTTTGTGCTGAAGTCGCTGAACGATGCGCTGCGCATTCGGCAGCACATTCTAAAATCGTTCGAAAAAGCGGTCTGGACTAATGATCCGGCTTATGAAGCGGCGCTGACGACGCTGGTGGTGGTCGGCGGCGGGCCAACGGGGTTGGAAACTGCGGGCGCGCTTTATGAGCTGTACAACGATGTGCTGCGGCGCGAATTCGCCGAACCACGCAAGCTGAAAGCGCGTGTGCTGCTGATCGAAGCATCAGACACTTTGCTGCGCCCGTATCCCGAATATCTGCGGGAAGCCGCGCTAGAGCAGTTGCAATCGCTTGGGGTGGAAGTGGTGCTCAATGAGAAAGTCACGGAAGTCAGAGCAGATCATGTGCGCCTGAGCAGCGGGCGTGTGATCAATACGCATACGCTCATCTGGTCGGCGGGGGTCGAGGCATCGCCGCTGGCGAAAATGCTGGCAGTGCCTTTGCAACAGGCGGGGCGCGTGCCGGTCAAGCCAACGCTGGAAGTGATCGGACGCGACACTATTTACGTCGTCGGCGATATGGCCTATCTGGAAGATGACAAAGGGCAGGCGTATCCGATGGTGATTCCGGTCGCCAACCAGCAGGGTACATTAGCGGCGCGCAACATCCTGCGGCGGGCGCAGGGGAGGGCCGAACAGGAGTTTCGTTACAGCGACAAGGGCATCATGGCGACGATTGGCCGCACCCGCGCTGTGGCCTGGTTGTTCAATCGCTTCCAATTGACGGGTTTTGTGGCCTGGGCGGTGTGGCTCGCCTTCCATCTTGTCACACTGATGGGCTTCCGCAAACGGATCAACGTGTTTATCAATTGGGTGTGGAATTACTTCGTTTTCCCGCTGCCCGATGCTTACGGCCATCGCATGATTCTGCCGACGCCAGAGCCGCGCACAGCGGAGAATGTGCCTGCCTCCACAGCAGAAGCGGCGATTGTCAGTGAGACAGCGCCCAGCGCCCAATCGGGTCGCCGTTAGAACGCCGTGGGCGCGAGAAGGCCAGCGCCGCCGCCATTTTGCCCGGCGACGAGGGCATTGCAGCAGAGGGCTTGGGTGCATTCGGTGAGCGCGCCTAGCGATTTCTAGCCACGAGTTAAAACCCTGCGGCAGCGCAAAGCCACTCTGCCGCCATTTCTGAATGCGCCCGACGGCTTGTGCATTTTGCATAATCTGTAAGATAATGCTACAATGCAGCATAAGTTTTATACTCGCCACGACGGAGAACGACATGGCCTCAAAGAAATCCAACGCCGAGGCAAAAATCGAGCGTGTCACCTGGTTCTTGCTGGTATTGGTCTTCGCTTTGCTGAGTATTTTCCCCGATATACAACTGCCTAACTGGGCAGTGCCTCTCGCTGGCGCCATCATTCTGCTGGGTTCTGGTATCTATCAGTACACGAACAAGTGGCGCGTGAGTCCCATTACCTGGATCGCCGGCACGCTGATGCTGTTCTTCGCGCTGATGAATCTGGCCTTTGGCTTCAACTACAATTTTCTGGGGCCATCGCTGCTGGTTTTTGCGGCGGTGATCGGCTTCGGCATCATCACGGGCGAGACGTAAATCGACTAAGGCCGAGCAGCAGGGATGAACGCCGTGAGCGACACAACCTCGACTCCTACTAATCGCATCACTGTAGAAGACGTGCGCAAGCTGGCGCTGCCCCTGGGCACGCGCGTGGTGGCAGGCGATGGTCTGCTGAATCGGCAGGTCACGTGGACGACGGTGATTTACCCGGAAGACAGCACAGCCTCAAAGAGTTTGCAGCGCGGCGAGATGGTGCTGGTCGCGCCGCATGAAGGCCATAATCCGCGCGCAACGACGGATGTGGATGTGGTGCGCTGGGCGTTTGATCTGCACGGCGCAGCGGTTGTGCTGAGCGAAACGGCTTCGCCCACCGCCATCGCCGAAGCGAACGCTTACGGTATCCCTGTGCTGACACTGCCGGGCGGCAGCCGCGTGCGTTTGGTAGAAAAAGCGATCGTCAGCCTGCTCGTAGACCGCAAGGGACAGTTTGAACGGCGCGGCACGCAAATCTACCGCCAGCTTACGCAGATTTCGACGCGCAACGAAGGCATGGCGGAACTCATCAGCGCGATGGCCCGCCTGACCAACAAGGCTGTGGTGATTCAGGACAAGCGCTTAGGGATTCTGTACAGCACCGTTCAGCCGCAGTTCATCGCCTATTGGGAAGAACTCGAAAATTTCCTGCGCAAGTTCGATAATTTGCCTGTAGAAATTCAGGATCGCCATCGCGTCAACGAAATTGATAATCCAGTGTTGATGCAGGCCTTACCCACACCGGGCATTGCGCGCCTGGTATCGCCAGTTGTCACCAAAGACATCGGGCGCGGCTATCTGTCGATCATCGGTCAAGACATTGATCTTGATGACATTGACATGCTGGTGGCCGAGCACGGCGCGGCAGCCTGCGCGCTGGAAATGGCCAAAGCCAAAGCCATCAGCGATACGGAAAAACGGCTGCGGGGCACCTTCCTTGATCGTCTGTTGATCGGCGATGTGAGTCAGCAGGAAGCGATTCGGCAGGGGGAACGCTTCGAACATGATATGACGCAGACGCATGTAGCGGTGGTGCTGCGGTGGCAGGGCGACAAAGCGCCATCGCTGCGCCGCCTGGAAACGCTGGTTAACGGGGTCGTGAGCACCGAACACAGCAAAGCGCTGGTCTGGCAGCGTGAGCGCGAACAGGAAGTGCTGGTTTTTCATGCCAGTGACCCCAAAGACCCGATCGACACGAGTATGCGCCTGGCGCAGCGTTTCAGCAGCGAGATTCAGCGCCAGTACCCGAATAATAAGGTGGCAGTGGGATTGGGCCAGCCCGCGCGCGAAATCGGCGCGTGGCGTGGCAGCTATCGCGACGCTGTCCAAGCGCTGGAATTGGCCGCGCGCCTGCAAACGGACACCCCGCTGTATATCGGCGATCTGGGGGTCTACCAACTTATTTTGAGCCTGGCTGACCGCGAAAAGCTGCTGAATTTCTGCGAGCGCACACTGGGGGCGCTGCTGGAATACGATATGCGCCAGCACGCGGACTTAATCAAGACACTAGAAGCCTTTTTCGCCTGTCACGGTAATTTGAGCCAGACGGCAGAAATGCTGATCGTACATCGTAACACGCTGCTGTACCGCATGAATCGCATTAACGAGATCGCCGAGATCGATCTGAACCGGCCAGAAACGCGGCTGGCGCTGCATCTGGCGCTGACGGTGCGGCGGCTGCTGGCGCTGAACTAGGGCTGGATATTTTGCCCTATCAGAAGCGAGGTTTCGCTGGGGCTTTTTACAAAGCGAGTCTTGAGAGCCGCACAACGCGGCGTTTTATGCACACTGCATAAAAACAGTCAACATACTGCACATCACATTCTCACAAACGATTTACCTGACTTGTGCATGTTGCAAGACTGCACGATGAAAAATCTCATGTGATGTGTCCACTGGTACTTCACATCCTCTCTCTGTACATTTAAGCCTACGCATCACCAATATGTGCGTTTTTATTTTGTCATTTGTCGCCAACCTGTATCGGAGGAACGCCATGAAACATTCCCCCATACCGCACCAGACCGACGTTCCCCACTGTTCGGACGAAACCGAACAACACCTTCCTCTGACGACTTACCAACCCAATCCGGTCGATGAACGCGAACGCGATGCCTGCGCGCTGATTTGCGCGGTGCGCAAGGGCGGCCAGGCCACGCACGGCAACGTCAAGCGCACAATTGAAGCGCTGGCACGTATGGGGCATCGCACGGGTTACATTGATGGCGAAGGCGATGGGGTGGGCATCCTGACAGACATCCCGCGCCAACTGTGGATGAAAAAGCTGGCGCGCGCCGGTCTGCGCTCGTCGGTCGCCAGCGAACGCACTTTTTGGGTCGCGCATGTGATGATTCCGGCGGCCGCACGCACGCGCGCGGCTCATCTGATCGACGCTATCTGCCGCCAGATCAGCGAGGTTGGGCTGCATATCCTGATTGACGAAGCGGGCGTGGTAAATTCGCAGGTGTTGGGCCCGAACGCGGCGAAGAATGAACCCGTGTTCTGGCAAATCGCCGGTACGAATGACCGCGTGCCCGCCGCCGATCTTGACCAGACACTTTTTAATCTGCAAGTGCAGCTTGAAGGCGATCTCGACGTGCATTTCGCGTCATTCTCGGCGCACAGCGTGGTGTACAAAGTACAGGGGACGGTTGAAATTCTGCGGCGTTATTATCCTGAACTGCGTGACCCAGATTACGCATCGACGATTACGCTGGGGCACGCGCGCTACAGCACCAACACCAACCCGGTCTTCGAACGGGTGCAGCCCTTTGGTCTGATGGGACACAACGGCGAATTTAACACGATTTCGCGCTTCCGCCTGGAGACCGCGATGCTGGGCATGGCGCTCGACCCCGGCAACTCCGATTCGCAGGATGTTGACCGCACGCTGCAAACGCTGTGTATGCGCTATGGTCTGGACTTGATCGAGGCGATGGAGTACGTTTTCCCGCCCTTTGACCATGACCTGATTCAGAACAACCCCGATATTTCCGCGCTGTATCAAAAAATTCGTCACACCTTCGGGCCGTTCGCGCAGGGGCCAGCAGCGGTGGCGGCGCGTCTGGGCGATGTGTGCGTGTTCAGCGTGGATGCGCTCGGCCTGCGTCCGCTGTGGTTCGGCGAAACAGAAAAAGAGTACTTCGCCAGTTCTGAACGCGGCGTTTACCCGCTGGATGCGATGTCCGGCGAATCCAAACCACTGGCGCCTGGCGAAAAAATCGCGCTGCGCGTTAAGCCGGGACGCGGCGTTGAAATCCTGGATTATCCCGCGATTCAGCGCCACGTGCTGAACCGGCAGCGCGAACGCCTGCCGCAAGATAAGGATCAACCGATGTCGATTCTTAGGCGCGACAGCGGCAATTATCCGGTGAGCAGACCCAACGGCGGCAGCGGACATGGCTATCATCCGGCTGCCCCCAATGGCGGAACAGAGGCGGTTGCAGCGGTTGCGATGGCGCGCGACGAGGCCGCAGCGCTGCGCCCGGCCGCGCAGATTTTCCCCTGGCAGGAACGCGCAACCAAAATCAACGCCAACACGATGGCCGCGCTGGGTTGGGAACGCTATCATGTCAGCGTGGTCGAAACGCTGGCCGAAAGCAAAAAAGAGCAGGTCGGTTCGCTGGGCTGGGACGGCCCGCTGGCGGCGCTGAGCAAAACGCGCATGAACGTCGCTGATTTTTACAAGGAAACTGTCGCCGTGGTCACCAACCCGGCGATTGACCGCGAACGCGAGCGCGCGCAGTTCTCGACGCGCGTCCTGTTGGGTGTGCGTCCGGTGATCGGCCAGAACGACAGCCCTATGCTGGTACAGCTCGAAACACCCTTCGTGCTCGGCGGCCATGCTGATCTGGGCACGGCCGAACAGTTACGGGCGCTGGCGGCCAAACACGGGACGCTGCTGCTGGAAGACCTGGCGGAGAAATTCGGCGAACATTTCGCGGTGCTGTCGATGACGGCCGCGCCCGAAGAAACCTTTGAAAACGCGGTGCAGCGTTTGCAGCAGGAAGCGGTTGACCTGGTAATGAACGGCGTGCACTGCCTGGTGCTGGATGATACAGAAGCCTACAGCGGCGAACGGCTGTGGATTGACCCGCTGCTCGCTACGGCGGTGGTTGACCGCGCGCTGCGGCAAGCCGAAGTTGCGCCGAATCTGCGCCGCCAGACAGGGATCGTGGTGCGTTCCGGCGCGCTGCGCGACCTGCACGATCTGGCGTTGTGCATCGGCGTGGGGGCGAACGCGCTGCTGCCGTATGCTATGTATGCTGTGGGGCTAGGTCTTGCCCCGCGCGCGCCCAAAGAACTGCCGAGCGCGGAAGAAAGCGCTATGCTGCTCGGCAACGCGCTCACGGCATTGGTGATCGGCCTCCAGAAAATTACATCGACCATTGGCTGCCACGAACTGCGCGGCTACGGCCAGGCGTTCAGCTCGGTGGGGCTGGCAAAAAGCGTGGCGGCGGCTGTGGGCACGACAAATTACTTTGGCTCTGAAGCGCGCGGCCTGACGTGGGGGATGCTAAAGGCCGACGCGGAAGAACGCGCCGCCGAAATGCGGGGCGAAAAGGTCGGCAAGCTCGATAATCCTGACCGTTTCTATCCCAAAATGTGGAAAAAGGTCGAAGATGTCGCGCTGGGGGAAAAGACGCTGGAAGAATACACGGCGGAACTGATGGAGCTGGAAGCAAAGCAGCCTGTCGCTATTCGGCACATTCTTGGCCTGAAAACGGGCGATGTAGAAGTCGATCCGGCGAGCGTGGATATTAGTATTCACGGCCACGCGATGCCGGTGGTGATCGGCGCGATGTCCTTTGGCTCGCAGGGCGAACTGGCCTATAAGGCTTACGCGGAAGCGGCGTATCGCCTGAACATCATCTGCGTCAACGGCGAAGGCGGCGAACTACCCGACATCATGGGCCGCTACCCGCGCAATCGCGGTCAGCAGGTGGCTTCGGCGCGCTTTGGCGTCAATATCGAATTTTTGAATTCCTGCGACCTGATCGAAATCAAAATTGGTCAGGGGGCGAAACCGGGCGAAGGCGGCCAACTGCCCGGCTATAAAGTCACAGAACAGGTTGCCGCTGCCCGCCACACCACGCCCGGCGTTGACCTGATTTCTCCGAGCAATAACCACGACCTGTACTCCATCGAAGACCTGGCGCAGTTAATCGACGAACTCAAGACAGCCAATCCGCGCGCGCAGGTCTCGGTGAAGATCCCGGTGGTGCCGGGCGTCGGCATTATCGCTGTGGGCGTCGCCAAAGCCGGCGCGGACATTATCAATATCACGGGCTACGAGGGCGGCACAGGCGCGGCGCGCGCGCATTCGCTGCGGCATGTCGGTCTGCCCGCCGAAATCGGCGTCTGGCAGGCGCATCGCGCGCTGGTAGACAGCGGCCTGCGCGAAGATGTCGAACTGTGGTGCGACGGCGGCATGAAGAGCGGGCGTGATGTTATCAAGATGCTGTGTCTGGGCGCGAACCGTGTCGGTTTCGGCACGCTGGCGATGGTGTCTGTCGGCTGCACGATCTGCCGCAAGTGTCACGAAGGCACCTGCCATGTCGGCATCACGACACATATCAAGACCAAAGAAGAAGCCGCGCTGAAGGGCATTAAGCATTTCGAGCCGTTCCGCGAACAGGAAATGGCTGTCGAGGGGATCTGCAACACGTTCCACATGCTGAGCGACGACATCCGCCAGTGGACAGCCAAACTGGGCTTCACACGCACGCAGGACTTGGTGGGGCGCGGCGATTTGCTGGAACAGCTCGCACTGCATGACCGTATCGACCTGAGCGATCTGATGCGGCGGGTGCCCTATGGCCGCAAGAAGCAGCACCCGCAGGGCGGCCCGCGCCTGACGCGCCCGCGCAATACGCTCAGCCGCCAGATCACGGTGCTGGTCGCCGAGCGCGTCGAACACGGCGATTACGAAATGACCTACGACGACGAACAGGTGATGGCGATGGATCGCGCGCTGGGCACGCATCTGGTGGGGGCGCTGACGCGCGCCGACTTCCCAAACGCGGATCTGGTCGAAGCCGTGCATCTGAGCTTCAGCAACTCGGCGATACCGGGCAACGGGCTGGGCGCGTTCCTGGATGCGCCGATCGACATACTTGTGGAAGGCGGGGTGCAGGACGGCGCGGCTAAAGGCGCGCGCGCCGGCACGATCGCGATCCTCAAAGGGCTGAATCACAATGGTAACCGGTTGGATGGTTCGGTGGGCAAAAGCTTCGCCTATGGCGCACAGGGCGGCCTGTTTATCGTGCAGGGCAACGCCGATACCCGCGCCTGTATTCGCCTGAGCGGCGCGGATGTGATCTTCGGCGGCGAAGTCGAACAACCGCTGCAAGATCAACTGGGCGGGCTGGCGGCGCGCGCCAACCTGAAGGGTTACGCCTGCGAGTACATGACTTCGGGGCGTGTGCTGATTATGGGCGACCCCGGCCCATGGATGTGCGCGGGCATGTCTGGCGGTGTGATTTATCAGCGCATTCAGCCGGAAATGAACCTGACCATTGACGCCATCACGCGCCGTATTGCCGCCGGCGCGACCGTAGAAATCTTCTCGCTGGATGAAAAAGGGGTCGAGGACGTGCAAGAACTGCTGAACATCTATATTCAAACCCTGGAAGTGAATAATCAGGCGGAGGCTACCGAGCACCTGTACATGCTGCTGCGTCGTCCGCAGGATCACTTCGTCAAGATCGCGCCGCCGACACGCGCGAACTAATTCCTTCGGTCTCGTCGGGGCGGGGATTTTCCGCGCCCTTAAGAGCCTCCCTCTCCAGAAAGTCGTCAGCCGGCAAGCCTGGCGGCTTTCGCTTTTTGCGGCAAAGCCGCCAGCGGTTAGCTGCCATGTACCGCTTTGGGCAGATTCACGGCGAACGGCGGCCTGACGATGCCGTTTTCGGTGATGATGCCCGACAGATAACGATGGGGCGTGACATCGAAGGCCGGGTTGCGGGCGTGGAAATGGGCGGGCGTAATAGCATGGCCGTAAGGGGTCAGCACTTCGTCTTTGGCGCGTTCTTCGATCGGGATTTGGGCGCCTGTCGCCAGCGATAGATCAACAGTAGAAGTCGGCGCGACGCTGTAGAAGGGAATGCCGTTCTCTTTGGCCAGTACCGCGATCTGGTACGTGCCGATTTTGTTGGCGGTGTCGCCGTTGGCCGCGATGCGATCCGCGCCGACCAGCACCAATTTGACTTCGCCTTTGAGCATATAATAGCCGGCAGCCGTGTCGGGGATGATGTCGTAGGAAATGCCCAGATTGTGCAGCTCCCAGGCGCTCAGGCGCGCTCCCTGCAAACGCGGACGTGTCTCATCCAGCAGCACGTGAAAGCGCTTGCCGGCCTCAAACGCGGCGCGAATCACACCCAACGCCGTACCATAATCGACTGTCGCCAGCGCGCCGGTATTGCAATGGTGAAGGACTGTATCGCCGTCCTGAATCAGCGCTGCGCCGTGCGCGCCCAGACGCTGGTTGATCGCCACATCATCATCGGCGATTTTTTGCGCCGCGGTTAACAACGCCGCGCGCACTTGGTCGGGCGAGCCAAAGCCATTTTTTGCGGCCAGCGCCATGAGTTGGTCAACCGCCCAGGCCAGATTGACGGCAGTCGGGCGCGCGGCTTTGAGAAGTTGGGCAGCTTGCTGCAAGTCATGACGCAGCCCGTCCATTGTGGCTGCGCGGCTCTGTTGAGATGCCAGCGCCAGCCCAAAAGCGGCCGCGGCGCCAATGGCCGGGGCGCCGCGCACCGTCATATCGCGAATGGCTTCGGCCACAGCCTCAACGGTCGGCAAATCCACCTGTTCCAGCGCAAAAGGGAGGCGTTTCTGATCAATCATCCGCACCTGGCCGTTATACCACTCGACAGTACGCAAGGCTGCGCTCCTCTGTGCTGCGCCGCAAAAACGGTTGCGATAAAAAATGAGGCTTGCCACCGGAAACATGCGCCGGTTTCCGGTGGCGCTGCAAGCTATGGGGTAATTTCGCTGACGATTTCGACGCCATTCAGCATCATGCTGTACAGAAATACGCTGTGCAGAAAATCGCCATCATGCGGCACCGCGCCGATTTGCTGCGCGACGGCCACCGGCAGATCGTAGGTGTCGACCGTATTCACGGGCAGCACCACGCGGACGCCGCGCTGCTGAGTCTGGTTGGCCAGCAGCCGCAGATACATGGCGAGGTGGTAAGTACACAGATCAGTGCAATCGCCGACTGTGATCCAGTTTTTGATATGCGGGCGGGCCGCCACCCAGGCAGCAAATTCTGCCGCCAAACCAGAGTTGATGGAATTCTTCTCGATCACAGTGATGTGATCAAAAAACGGCAGGGACTTAAAGGCTTCTACCGTTTCGGCTTCTTGTGTGCCGCGTATACAATGCGGGGTATACTGGGCGAACTCTACGGCGTCCTGAGGGTGAGTATCCTGGGTGAGCGCCATATCGCGCACGCCGCATGACCAGGCGAGTTCAAACAGGCGGGCGATTGGTTGGACGATGTTATTGACACGCGGCGAAGACAGCGGCCCAACAGTGCAAAAGCCCTTAATCACATCCACCGAGACAATCCCAACTTTGTCCGGGCCAGCGGTCAGAAGCTGTGCCAACGACAGGGGCCTGAGACCGGCCTGCCAATCCAACATCCACTGAATGAACGGCTTGCTGCGTTCAAAAAACTGCTCGGCTTGCATCCCATCTACCTTTCCACTGAGGGTATACGAGTGGTTTTTTACTGGGCTTGGGCGGCCTGCACGACGGCACTGAGTACATCAAAGGGCACACCGCCGCGATTATAAATCTGGCCATTGAATGTAATCCATTCGGGGGCGCCGTTGCCATAACGCACCATCACGGCCGGCGTTCCCGATACCCCCAGGCTTCTGCCTAAGAGGGCGTCCGTTTGCACCTGATCGGCCTGGCCGACGCACTGCACCAGCGTGCCATAATCCAACTGCATGTCGTTGGCAAAAGTGCGTGTGATGGTGGCGGGGTCGATACGCCGCGCCGCGGCATACTGGAACAACAGCCCTTTGGCCGACCAGAACGAGCCGCTGAGCTGCGCGTCGCTGCATTCGGCGAGATTCGCCGTATAGGTCGAAAGTGTGGGGTCGATGACGGGGAACATACGATACTCGTAGCGCGCCATGCCGGTAATGACATAGGTCTGGATAAAGCGCCCCGTAGTCGCCTCATATTCCTGGCAGTGCGGGCACAAAAAGTCGGCAAATTCGACTATTGTGATGGGCGCATCGGGGCTGCCCAGAACAAAGCCGCCGTCGCTCTGGCGCGCGCTGGGGATATTGCTGTAGTCTGTGACAGTGGGGGTCGCATTGCTGCTCGACACCAGGATCGCCACCAGCCCACCGATCGCGGCCATGGCGATAATAATTCCGATGACAACCAGATTCCGCTGTTCAGTAGTCATGTTCGGTTCTCTTCTATGTTTATACAACGATTCGGCGCAAGCCCGGTATCAGCCAGGGGACACGCCGTTGGTACTCGATATAAGGCTGCCCAAACGCCGCGACCATGCGGCGTTCTTCCAGGCGCGAGCCAATGATGAAGTATAATGTTGCCGCTGTGTTCAACGCTAGGGTGGACTCGTACATCGTGCCCAGCGGCCACATTACCAACAGCGAAAACAAGTAGAGGGGATGGCGCACGATGCTGTAGACGCCATGGGTTTGCAGCGGTTCGTCGGCCAGCGGGAGCGCCTCGCCACGAACATAGGCCAGAAGTTGGCGCACACCGGCAAAGCGCCACAGATCGATTTGCAGCAGCGAGAGCGCAAAACCGACCGCCCCCACCGCTTGCAGCGCCAGCAGCGGCCACAGCGCGGCACCTTCGATGTGCCAGACGGGCGCTCCTGGAGCCAAGACGAGCAGCGCGCTAATGGGCAGTAGCGTAATTGTCGCAAATACGTTATACCCAATGCGGTAGAAGCCTTCGTAAGCGCGCGCGCCAAGCCGCTCACGAATCCAGTTTTTGACGTTTTGCCCCGCCAACAGGCTGTGTGGGACAGCAAAGATCAACAGAGTGAGCAAGATAATCCAAAACATGATGTTCACAGAGGGAATAGATTTATGCGTGCCGTAGATATTATCGCCAAAAAGCGTGATGGCCAAGCGCTCAGCCAAGCGGAAATTCAATGGTTCATCGAAAATTATACACGCGGCGATCTGCCGGATTACCAGGCGGCGGCGCTGCTGATGGCGATTCTGCTGCGCGGCATGGAACGCGAAGAGATTTTTCACCTGACCAGCATTATGGCGGCGTCGGGCGAACAACTGGATTTGTCCGACATTATCCCCTATGCGGTGGATAAGCATTCCTCTGGGGGCGTGGGCGACAAAACCACGCTGGTTGTGCTGCCGCTGGTCGCAGCGTGCGGCGTGCCCGCTGCCAAGATGAGCGGGCGCGGATTGGGTATCAGCGGCGGCACATTGGACAAACTCGATGCTATTCCGGGCTTGAATTCCAAACTGACGATTGATGAATTTCGCAGTCTGGCGCAGAAAAATGGCATTGTGCTCTGCGGCCAAACAGGGGATTTAGCGCCTGCCGACGGCAAACTGTACGCGCTGCGCGACGTAACGGCGACTGTACCAAGCCTGCCGCTGATCGCCAGCAGTATCATGAGCAAAAAGCTGGCCGCGGGCGCCAACGGTATTGTGCTGGATGTCAAGGTGGGTGTCGGCGCATTCATGACGACGCTGGAGGACGCGCGCGCGCTGGCGCAGATGATGGTGGACATCGGCGCGGACGCTGGCCGCGATATGATCGCCGTGATTTCGGATATGAACCAGCCGTTGGGGGTGGCGATTGGCAATGCGCTGGAAGTCGTGGAGGCCGTTGAGGTGCTGCAAGGGGGGGGGCCGGCAGATTTCCGCGAGCATTGTTTGCATGTGGCCGGTTTGATGCTGCGGCTGGCGGGGCGCGGCCAGCGCTGGACAGATATGGCCGAAATCCGCGAGTTTTTGGTGCAGCGGCTCGAAGGCGGCCAGGCGCTCGACAAGCTGCGCCAGATGATCGCTGCGCAAGGCGGCGATACAAGGGTGCTGGATAACCCCCTGCTGCTGCCGCAGGCGCGCATTATCGAAACGATGGTTGCCGAACGGAGCGGCTATATTTCCCAGATCGCCGCCGACAAAATCGGCATGGCCGCTTTTGAGCTGGGCGCGGGACGCGAAAAGAAAACCGACAGCATCGATCTGGCGGTCGGCGTCAAAGTGCATTTTAAAGTGGGCGATTATGTCAAAGAAGGGGCGCCGCTCATCACGATTTTTGTCAACGACCCGGAACGCCTGAAGAGGGCGCAGTTTCATTTACAGCAGGCCGTCTGGTACAGCGATACGCCTGTCGAGCCGCTACCGCTGTTCTATGACACGATCTACGGGAGCAAGTAGGCGGCGCTGGTCGTAAGCGTAATAGTAGATGGGCGCGTCTGCCCAATAACCATTCTCGAAGGTGATAAGGCCATTCAGCCCTTCGTAACGCACCGCACCCAACCGCTGACTGACCTGGGCGCGTGTAGTGTTGGCATCAGTGACCTGTAAGGCCAACGCGGCGGCATCATAGGCCAGCATCGCCAGCAATCCGGGCGCGGGCGCAAATTGGGCACTGGCGCGATAGCGGGCGGCGAAATCCGCGTCTGGCAAACGCGCGCTGGAAACAATCGTGACACCGTCCAGCCTGTCGCGCAGCAGCGGGAACTGCGCCAGCGCGAACACGTCGCCGCCTGTAACGGGGGAAGCTAATTCGGCGGCATCGGTCACATCAATGCGGGCAGGCGCGGTGATGAGTGTATCCAGCGCTTGCGCCGCGAGCATGAAGACGCCGGCGCGCGCGGGCTGCGCTGACCAATGTCCGACCACAATCGCCGGCAGATCGTCCAGCGCCAGTTGTGTTTCGGCGGCCGCAGCATGATAGCCCAACAACAACACAGCGCGCACCTGCGGGTCTACAGCCAGCGCGCGCGCGCGCTGTTGGGCGGATTCCGCTGTGCCGCCATCATCCACGGGTAGAAATTCGATTTCAAGTGCGGCATCAGCAAGGGCCAGCCGCACGGCATAAAAAGCGTTATAGCCGACTTCGCGATAGCGCCCCTCGAAGGACGCGAGCAGCGCAACGCGCGCCGGCAGTTCAGTACGCCAGACAGCACAGCCGCTCAACAGCAGCAGGCCGGCCAGCCAGCACAGTATCTCAGCAGCCATTCGCCAGATGTTCATCATAGGTTACGGCGAAATCATGGTAGCCGCTGCCATCGCAGCGCGCGCGAAAGTAGAGGTAGTTCGATTCAGCCGGATAGACAGCGGCGCGAATGGCCGAAATGCCAGGGCTGGCAATCGGGCCGGGGGGCAAACCGGTGTTCAGGTAGGTGTTGTAGGGCGAACTGATATTGACGTAATCGGCCAGCGTGATCTGCGGCCACCAGCGCCCGCGCGCGCCGTTCAAAGCGTACTGCACCGTAGGATCGGCGTCCAGCTTCATACCGATGTCCAAACGGTTGCGATAGGCGCTGGCGATCAGGACATGTTCATCATCGTGCAGGGCCTCGCGCTCGACAATTGAAGCAAGCGTCACGATCTGATAAAGCGTTAAGCCCTGTTCTTGCGCGTCGTGCGGAAGCTGTGTGCCCACACGCTGCAAAAAGGTTTGCAGCAAAATATCGCGCAGTTGGACTACGGTGACCCCTGCTGGCAGTTGATAGGTATCGGGGTATAAGAAACCTTCAAGCGATGCGCCATCCGGCAGACCGACAAACTCGCGGAAGCCGGCAGCGACGACCGCGCCGGGGCCAACGGCCGCGAGAAAATCCGCGCCGCTGAAATCGAAGTACACGGGATTGGCGTCGATCTGGTCGGCGACTTCTTCGATACGCCAGCCCTCCAGAATACGAAACGGAAACTGGCTGGCGGCTGAATCGATCAACACGCTGGCGATCTGGGGGATAGACATGGTGCGATTCAAGAAATAAGTGCCGGCCTCCAGCTCGGTGTCGAGACGATTGGCGCGCACGTAACTCAGGAACAGATCGTCATCGCTAATCAGGCCGCTGTCCAACAAGCTGCGCGCGATCAGACGCGGGGTATCGCCTAGATTGACGACAAAACGCACCGGCGCGTCATCGCTGCCGACGCCCCGATTCAATTCGTCGGCGCGCGCCGACACGGTTAACCGTGCCAGCCCGTCCTGTACCAGATCGGCCAGTTGGTCGCCCGCCAGGATCAATACGGCAGCGCCGCAGACCGCCGCCAGAAAACCGATAATCACCATCACGGCGATCAGATCACGGATAAAACGCTTCAAGTCAGTTTAATCCCTTACTCTAAAATCACCTGATTCCGGGCGGCGCTTCGGCTAATCCATCGCGCAGCGCATCCAGATAACTCTGCAAGATGACGCGCGCCGCCAGATCGTCCAGCGGATCGCGCGGTTTACGCCGCTGGCGTATGGCCAATTCACGCGCGTCCTGGCTGGTCAATTGTTCGTCCCAAAAAATGATCGGCAGAGAAGTTGTCTGGGCGAAACGTTCTTTCCACAGGCGCACCGTATCGGCCTGAGTATACTGACCGGGCTGCGCCTGCGGATTGTGCGGCAGGCCGATGACAATCGCTTCGACAAGCTGTTCAGCGGCGATCTGATTCAGACGGGCGAAATCTTCGGCCTTCGACTTCCGTTCGATGATGCACAATTCGCGCGCCACCAGCCCTGAAGCATCACACACTGCGACCCCGATGCGCTTGAGGCCGTGATCGAGAGCCATCAGCCTCAAGGGGTGTTCTCCTGCACAATGATTTCAATGCGCGCAGCCAAGAGCGGCAGGGTGGGCAGAAAATCCGGCGAGAGGATGATTTGCGGGAGCGTGTTTTCGGCGACATCAACTTCGGTCAGCAAATACTGCTGCGCATCGGCGATAGTGCGCCCGGCAAGGCGTTCTTGCAGCAGCGCCGGATCGACCTGTTGCACCACAAGCGCGCTGCCAGTGACGCTGAACGTCACCCGCCCCTGTGGATCAATAGCCAGCACCGGCCCGACCTCGAATTCGACGCTCTGTGGCTGAATCGAACGTCCACGCGGCACTTGCGAAGAGAGCCGCGCCAGGGCAATCTGCCGCGCGAGCGTTTCATCAATCACCGCTGCTGTGACTACGGCGCGCAGGGTCAGGGTCAGGCTGTCTGCCGTGTCGCCGACCTGCGCGCTGAAGGTCGTCCATTCCGGGCGTTCTTCGGCAATAGTGAGGGTTTCAATAATGATCGATTGTTGGCTGGTGAGATTGGCCGACATGGCCGTAAACGCGCGCACCTGCAACTGCTGGCGCACATTGGCCAGCACACGGGCACGGTCATCGGCGGTGACGAGACGGACTTCGCGCGTATCGCCGCCGCTGGTGGCCGCGATATTGCGGACAGTCAAATCGGCAGAAAGATCGCCGACGACGGTGTTAATCATGCCCGGTTCAACATTGCCGGCATCGCCGCCGGAACTGGGCAGGGCCTCAATCGGCACTTCCATTTGATTGCCCACGCCGGCAGAAACGACGGCATCTGCCGTTGTCTGGAACAGAATGGGCGTGCCGGCGCTGGTGCTGATCACGGTGCCTGACGGAATGTCCAACTGGCGGTTGGTCTGGTTGATAAACACCACGGAGCCGGTCGCCAATATATCTGCCGCGTCTTCTACGCCGCTGGTTTCGACCGTACCGGTTTCCTCAATTTCGACGCGCAGCGTTAAGGCGGGGACCGTGGCCGTTTCCACGTTTAGGCCTGTGGCCTGCGCGTCTGCTGTAATCTGCACATCCACGGGAATGGATTCCTGTGCCAGCACAATTGTGACCGTCGCGCTCGGCGCAAGGACATAGGCTGTGCCTAAGCCGAGCGCAACCAGCAAAAGCACGGCCAGCAGGCGCAGCAGGCAGCCGCCGCGTCGAGACTCGGCTTCGTCCTGGCTTGTGCTGAGCCGACCGGACGCCGCTTTGAGTTCCTGGGCGGGCAGCGGTTCATCCTGGGGACGGCCTTCGCGCCCTAAAAAGACTTTGGTGCGTCCACGTTTCCAGCGTCCGCGCTCGCTCGCGCCGACAGTCTCGAAGGTGCTGATATTCAATTCACGGGCGTGTTTGATGATGTCTGGATCGTGGGTGACCAACGCCAGGCGAATGGCGCGCCGCATGGCCTCGCGCTGCAACAGCACAAGATCGAGCTTGCGCGTCAGCACGGTGCCTTCTTCCGGCCAGATCAACAACACACGCTGGCCGCGAATGAAGGAGAGGCGATCACGTAGAGCGTTAACGTCATCGCCCTGTTCAAGCTGGATGAACTCCGGCTTGCTGCTCATGACTGATAGCTGTCCGCGATCAATTGAGCAGCCGAATCGAGCGCAGCAGGCAGTTTATCACTGTCTTTGCCGCCGGCCTGGGCGATCGTCGGGCGTCCGCCGCCGCCGCCGCCCACGATTGCGGCCAGCTTTTTGATAAGATCGCCGGCGTGGAGCCCTTTCTTGGTGAGATCATCGGTAACAGCGACCACGAGCTGCGGCCGGCCATCGACCACGCTGCCCAACACCATCACACCGCTTTTGACCTTGCCCCTGAACCAATCGGTCATCTCGCGCAGCGTGTCCAGCGGCACATCGCTGACCTGGGCAATCAAGGTCTGGCAACCGTTGATGGCTTTGACTGTGCCCATCAACTGCTCGAAACGCAGGCGCGCCAGCTCACGCTGCAACTGGGCCACCTGTTTTTTGCTGCTGTTAAGTTCGTCGTGCAGCGCGTCCAAACGGCTAAGCGCCTGCTGCGGCGCAGCGCCCAAGCGCGCTGCTACCTGCGCGAGTGTATCAAGACTGTGCTGGATGTATTCTACCGCACCGCGCCCGGTGAGCGCTTCGACACGGCGAATGCCGGCGCTGACACTGCCCTCGCTGACAATGACAAACGCGCCGATTTCTGCCGTCTCTTTGACATGCACGCCGCCGCATAATTCGTAACTGTAGCGCTCGCCGCTTTTTTCGATAATGATGGTGCGCACGCGCTCACCATATTTTTCGCCGAAGAGGGCCATCGCCCCTTCGCGCCGTGCCTGGTCGAGCGATTTTTCTTCGGCGCGCACAGGGTAGTTCTGGAGGATAATATCGTTGACGGCGCTTTCGATGGCCTTTATTTCCTCATCGCTGACCTTGCGATCGTGGGTAAAGTCGAAGCGCAGGCGATCGGGCGCGACGAGCGAACCACGCTGTTCGACATGGCTGCCCAAGCGGCTGCGCAGCGCGGCGTGCAGCAGATGCGTGCCCGTATGATTGCGGATGATGCTGTCACGCCGCGGGAGATCAACCTGAGCGCGCGCGCTGTCGCCGACATTGGGCGTGCCCTCGACCACTTCGCCAACATGAACGATCAGGCCGCCGATCGGGCGCTGTGTATCTTCGACCTCAATCGTCCAATCTTTGCCGCTGATCGTCCCGGTGTCGCTGACCTGGCCGCCGGCTTCGACATAAAACGGCGTCTGCGCCAGCACGACTTCCACTTTGTCGCCCACAATGGCGCTTTCCACCGGCTGACCGTTGACCAGCAGCGCGACTAGAGTGGTCTGGGCGCTGGTCGGCCCATAAGGATTGTAAGCCACGCCTTGATCGGAGAGGAGGCCATTGTGTTTGAGCGCGGCGAACAGCGTGTTGTATGTTTCCTGGGTGGCGATTTCGCCCATGGCCAGACCGCCGCCGCTGACTTCGGAATGACGCTCCTCCTCGCGCTGGAAACCGGCCATATCAACAGTAAAGCCACGTTCTTCGGCGATGTCTTTGGTCACCTGAATGGGCAGACCCAACGTAGCCTTCAGATAAAAGGCGACTTTGCCAGAAAGTTCGCTTTTGCCTTCTTTCGCCAGCATGTCGAGGGCTTCGTTCAGCTCGTTGAGGCCGCGTTCCATCGTGCGCAGGAAACGCACTTCTTCCTGCGTGATCACATGGCGGATACGCTCGGCTTTGTCGACCAATTCGGTGTAATGGCCGCCCATAACGTTGATGACGGCATCGGCCACTTTGCCCAGGAACGGCTCGTGAAAGCCGATCTTGCGCCCAAAACGCGCGGCGCGGCGGATCACCAGGCGACAGACCGAATCGCGATTCTTGGCGCCAGGCAGCACGCCGTCGGCAATCAGGAATACCGCGGCGCGGATATGGTCGGCGATCACACGATAGGGCACATAATTGGCGTCGCGCTCGGCGTCGCTGTGGCCGGTCAAACGCTGCGTTGCTGCGATAATCGAGGTAAACAGGTCGGTATCGTAGTTGGCGTGTACGCCCTGAATCACGCTGACAAGACGTTCCAGCCCCATGCCTGTGTCCACGCCAGGGGACGGCAGCGGCACATCATACTGGCCGGTATGATCGGGGTCGGCCTGGGTGCGGTTAAACTGCATGAACACCAGATTCCACAGTTCGAGGAAACGATCATCCTCGCGCTGCATCATCTCGACAATGCTGTCCACGCCCATTTCAGGCGTCTTGTCCCAGTGGATTTCGCTGGTCGGGCCGCAAGGGCCAGTTTCGGCCATTTGCCAGAAGTTGGTTTTTGGCCCCATGCGCGCGACTCGTCTGGGGTCAACGCCGACATCATTCACCCAATAGTTGTAGGCTTCGTCGTCATCCTTATATACGGTGAAGGCCAGACGCTCTGGCGGTAGGCCGTAGACTCTGGTCAGCACTTCATAGGCATAGATGATGGCATCGCGCTTGAAATAATCGCCAAAGCTGAAATTGCCGAGCATTTCGAAAAAAGTGTGATGGCGTGGGGAAGGGCCGACATTTTCCAGATCGTTGTGCTTGCCCTGCACACGCATCGACTTCTGTGAGGTGGCGGCGCGCTTATAGTCACGTTTGTCGAGACCCAAAAACACGTCTTTGAACTGCACCATACCGGAGTTGGTAAAGAGCAGCGTGGGGTCGTTAGCAGGCACAAGTGAAGAGGAGGCGACTCGTTTGTGCCCCATTTCTTCAAAAAAGTCGAGGAAGGCCTCACGCACTTGCGCGCTGGTCATGTATTTCATAATGCGATTGTTCCTTAGCTGTCTTGTTCGTTCACCACTTGAGGGAATTATATTCCCCGCTTACACACTCAACAAGGGTAGCGAATATGGTATACTACGCGCCTATGCCTTGACTTTTGTGCCGTTCAAATACATTCTATAACAGGCTCACAAGGGATCAAAAAAAGCCCTAAGACCACAGGACACGATTATGGCAACGCTGGATGAACAACTTGATATTCTCATGCAGGGCACGGAATACGGCGACCCGCAAATCAAAGAGACCATGCGCCAGGAACTGCGCGAGCGCCTGATCGAAGCAGAAAAGCAGGGACGCGCGCTGCGTGTCTACTGTGGCTACGACCCGCGCAAACCCGATCTGCATCTGGGGCACACGATCACGATGCGCAAACTGCGGCAGTTTCAGGATTTGGGGCACGATGTCACGTTTTTGATCGGCACCTTCACCAGTCTGATCGGCGACCCCTCCGACAAAGATAAAGCGCGCGATCAACTGACGCGGCAGCAGGTGGAAGAAAACTCACGCACGTACACCGATCAAGCCTTCAAAATCCTGGATCGCGACAAAACGCGCGTGCGCTATAACGACGAGTGGCTGTCGCCGCTGGATTTCGCCGATATTATCCGGCTGGCGAGCAATTTTACGGTGCAGCAGTTCCTGGTGCGCGAAAATTTTGCCAAGCGTATGAGCGAGGGGCAGCCGATTTATCTGCATGAGTTCTTCTACGCACTGATGCAAGCCTATGACGCGGTCGCACAGGAAGCCGACGTGCAGGTGGGCGGGCAAGACCAGCTTTTTAACATTCTGGTCGCCGGGCGTAAATTGCAGCAGGGGCTGGGCCAGCGCCCGCAAATCGCCCTCATTATGGGCGAGAGCCTGCCGGGCACAGATGGCGAGATCAAGATGAGCAAAAGTCTGGGCAACGATATTCCGCTGCTGGCGCAACCCTGGGATATGTTTGGCAAGGTGATGAGTGTACCGGATAAAGCCATGCCAGTCTATCACCGTTTGCTGCTGGGCTGGTCGCCGGCACAGGTCAAGGCGCTGGAAGACGGGCTGCGCGACGGTTCGCTGCATCCCAACATTGAAAAAATGCGGCTGGCGCACGAAATTGTCTCGATTTTCCACAGCGCGGAAGCCGCCGACAGCGCGCGCAAACGCTGGGACGAAGTCTTCCGCGGCGGCGGGATGCCAGAGGATATGCCGCAGGAAACGCTGGACAAAGAAGAGCGGGTGGTCGATATACTGCGCCGCCTGAAGATGGTGGCCAGCGGCGGCGAAGCCAAACGCCTGATGGAACAGAACGGCATCCGGCTTAATGAACACGCCGTGACCGACCCGACGACAGTGATTACGCCCGACATGCTGCCGGCGGTGCTGCAAGTCGGCAAGCGCAAGTTCGTGCGACTGGTCAAAAACGGCAGCAAGTAGCGTGGCAGGGGATGTACAGACAGTATGTCGCCGTTTATTGCCCCTCAAAGAACTGTTCGTAAAGCATTTGCGCGACAAGATGATTGAAGGCTACGCTGGCGTGCTGGTCGAAAGGCGAAACGATGCGCTGCTCGATCGGCCAAGCTTCGGCGGCGTCGAACAGCTTGAGCACATCGGGGTGTCCGCTGTCGATGAAGACCTGCGCCACACGATCTACATAGGCGATACTGCGAAACGGCTCGAACATGTTGGGGAAGATGACGAGGATCAGGCGCGCCCCGCGGCTGTCCACATAGTCGCTGAAGGCCTGTAATTCGGCGCGGTGAATATCCCAAACAACGTAGTTATCGTACTGGGCGTAGTTCCATTCCCACTGGCGCTGACCTAAATCGCCGCTGCTGCGCCCGTAGAAGTAGCGCCAGTAGACGAAGTTTAGCAGGGCAGATTCGTCGATCAGGCCGCCGGGCGGGATGACGCTGATGCGCGGGTCTTGACCGATGCTCAAGGCAGCGTACTCGATGTCGTTGAGGAAGTATTGCAGGATGACAACATCGGGGGTGACGGGATAGGCTTGCAGGTTCGCCAACTGCTGCGGCGTGGAGGTGCCGATCTGGCCGAGGTTCATGACCGCGTACTGCTCGCCGAGCAGCGCGCCGAGCACATCCGGGAAGCGATCGGCGGGGTTTTCTGTGCCCAAGCCGGCGGTAAAGGAATCGCCGACGACCAGCACAGTGGTGCGGCCTGCGTAGTCGGCGGGCTGCCACTCACGATCGCGGTAGCCGAGAGCGTTGCTGTGCCAGTAGCGGTTCATCCAGTTGAGGCAGGAGCGGGTGACGCAAAAGCCCATGGTATCCGCGTAGACGTAGCGGAAATAGGTTTCTGCGGCGCCCAGTATCAGGGTAATGGTGAGATAGGAGACGAGCAGGCCGGAAGCGAGGCGGCGCAGACGGCGGCGGGCCGTTTGCAGGGCGGCGCCAAGCAGGAGAAAGCCGATCGCGGCATAGATGATGAGGATGAGCAGCATGAGACAACGCTCCAGAAGGATGGATAACGCCTTTAGCATAGCAGTAGGGCACGGGGAACGAAAGTGTTGCTGCCAGTTTGAAAGCGGCGAATGGACCTACAAGGTCGTGTGCAAAAACAAGACCAATTGTTACGATAATATAACAGGATATGAGGGCGCTTATTGAAATAATAGTGGGTTTTTGTATACAATAATCTGGCTGCGGCGGGCACAGGTTATCAGCTTTTCAAAACCAGACGGCCAGCATTGTTAATGTTCCTTAAGTTGATGAAACCCCAGAAGCATGGTAGGGTTTATAAGTAGGCTGTGTGTATCTAAGGCGTTTCTATTATGGAGCATGAAACCAAAGCAACACCCTGGCAGGGGTGGACACTTTTTGCCCTGCGCTGGGGGGTAATGGTTGTTGTTTCCCTCATCATTTTGCCAACACGCCAAGATTCGCCGGATATGCTGCGTGACCTGGCGATTCCGTTTGTGCTGGGCGCAGCGGTTAATCTGCTGCTGGCGGCTTTTCTATTCTTCCCGGCTGTCCACCGGTTTATACCGTTCGTGAGCATTCCCGGCGATCTGATTATCACGGCGCTGTACGTCAATCTGGCCTTCAACAGTGGCAACAGTCTGCTGTTGATCGGCGTGGTGAGCGTGATGATTATTCTGGGGCTGTTTCATCTGGGCGGGCTGTTGGGCGGCGCGCAGGCCAGCGGCGTGCTGCTGGTGGCGTTCAGCGTGATCGGTTACAACGAACGCCAATCGTTGAATGTGATATTGGCGGAATATGGACAACCGCTGTTGTTCTTGCTGGCGATCGGCACGGTTTCGGGTGTCTGGGCGTTTATTCTGGAGTACCGTATCAGGAAACAGCACCGTGAGATGCATGAAGTGGCGACCTCGCGGGCTAAACAGGTGTCTGATATACGCGAACGCACGCGGGCAATGTACGAAATGGCATCGACATTGAGCACCACGCTGAACTATCAGAAAATTCTGGATGCGCTGTTGGATGTCGGGCGTTTCAGTATGCGCGAGCAAGGTAATCAGCGGATGGCCAGCATGGTACTGCTGTACCGTTCCGGCGACAATGCGCTGCAAATCGCTACATCGCGCGGGCTGCGGCATGTGGATGAGGCGCGCATCGTACACGGTGAATCGGGCATTATCGGCGAAGCGCTGATTCAGTGTATTCCGATAATCGGCAAAGACGCCAACAAAGACGCGGAACTGCAATATTTCGTGGCATTTCAGGGGATGCGCTCGACCTTGTGTATTCCACTGCGCGCGGGTTTTAACAACTTTGGGGTGCTGGTGTTTGGCTGCGATTCGGCCAACGCTTTTAACGAAGAAAGCATCGAAATGCTGACGGCGATCAGCACACAGGCGACAATCGCGCTGCAAAACGCCGTACTGTATCGCAACGTGCTGGAAGAAAAAGAGCGGATTATCGAGGTAGAAGAAGACGCGCGTAAAAAACTGGCGCGTGATCTGCATGACGGGCCAACGCAGACCATCTCGGCGATTGCGATGCGCATGAGCTACATCTACCGACTGCTGGAACGCAGCCCGGAGCAAGTGCCGACGGAACTCAAGAAGGTCGAAGAACTGGCGCGCAATACGACGAAGGAAATTCGCAATTTGCTGTTTGGGCTGCGCCCACTGGTGCTGGAATCGCAGGGGTTGACCGCAGCGCTGAATCAACTCTCTGAAAAGATGAAGGACACGTTTAACCAGGCCGTCGCTATCCGTGTAGCGCGCGATGTTGAGCCGTATCTGGACAGTCACCAGCAGGGCGTGCTGTTCTATATCGCGGAAGAAGCGGTGAACAACGCCCGCAAGCACGCCGAAGCGCAGCTTATCAGCGTAACAGTGCAGCGGCGCGACCAGATGGTCATTATGCAGATTGCGGATAATGGCGTGGGCTTTGATCTGGGGGCGGTAGACGCGAATTACGATAAACGCGGCAGTCTGGGCATGGTCAATATGCGCGAGCGCGCGGAGTTGATCGAGGGCACGCTGCGAGTGGAAAGCGCAGAAGGGCGTGGCACCAGCATCACCATCACTATCCCGTTAAAAGAAGGCCAGCTGAAACGGGCGCAGGCCAAATCGAGCGTCAGCGCGACAACCAAACTGGCCGCCGAGACGCTGAAGCGCGTGGAAAACACCACCAGCCAACGATGAGTCCCTCAGTACTGGCTGCCGAGCGCGGCGAACCGAGTTATGTCTGGCGCGAAGGACAGGAGCGCCGGCTGAAGATGATTGCTCAGTGGGCAAAGCTCAGCGCTGGCCGTGTGTTGATCGCAGGCTGCGGCGTAGGCATGTATGCGTCGCAGATTTACCGCCGCTATACCCCCCAGGTCGAAGCATTTGACATCGAAACGGTACGTGTGGCCGAGACACGGGCAGAGGTGGCGCACGCGATTGTCGCGGCGGCGGAGGCTGTGCCCTATCCTGACAACTGCTTCGACACGATTTTGTCGCATGAAGTTCTGGAACATGTCAGCGACGATCGCGCGGCGGCGCGTGAAATGGTGCGTGTGCTGAAACCGGGCGGACGCATCGTGATTTTTGCGCCTAACCGCTGGTATCCCTTCGAAACACATGGGCACTACTGGCACGGCGAATACCACTTCGGCAACACGCCGTTCATCAATTATCTGCCCGATATGTGGCGCAATAAACTGGCGCCGCATGTGCGCGCTTACACAGGGCGTGGGCTGCGGCGATTGTTCGCAAATCTGCCGATTCGCATTGTCCACCACGCGCGGATTTACGGGGGCTACGACAACATCATCCATCGGCTGGGGGCAGGCGGGCGGGCGCTGCGCGATACGCTGTATCGCTTGGAAAACACGCCGCTCGACATTTTCGGCCTATCGCATTTAGTGGTTGTGGAAAAGACCTGACAAGATCATTTCGTATCTAACCAGACGGGCAGATGGCCGAGCGCGATAATCCCGGACCATTTGGAGCGCTCGCCTTCGGTGAAAATA
The DNA here is from genome assembly GCA_013388745.1 of Chloroflexota bacterium. Lineage (GTDB taxonomy): Bacteria > Chloroflexota > Anaerolineae > Aggregatilineales > Phototrophicaceae > JACAER01. Next base: position 188,034 of record JACAER010000016.1, on the reverse strand, counting down.
GCGGCTTCGGCCACGATGCTGCCGTGCGCCTTGTTCATGATAAGGCGCATCCCTTGCAGCGTGCTGCCTGTCGAAATGACGTCATCGATCAGCGCGACCCGCTTGCCTTCGATGAGATGGCGATCTTTTTCGTCCAGATAGAGGGTTTGGGGCGCGCCGGTGGTAATGCTGAGCGTTTCGGATTGCAGGGCATCGCCCATATAGGGTTTGTAGGATTTGCGCAGCACGACATAAGGCAGGCGGGTTTCGATACTCAACATATGCGCCAGCGGAATCGACTTGGTTTCGGCAGTCACGAGAACATCAGGCGTGCGTTGTGTGATCAGCGGGGTGAGCGCTTTGGCAGCGGCCTGCACCAGCTCGACATCGCCCAAAATGTTGACAATGGCGATACGCACTCCGGGGGCAACCTCGAACAAACGCAGTTCACGCTGCACGCCGGCCACGGTGACGGCATACGTTTCATAGTTCTGGGACATAGGAAAAGCTACTCCTGAGTATCGACAAAAATGAGTTTTTCGCCGGAAAGGTTGATTTCGTCGCCCGCATTCAGGATGTGGTAACCTTTCAGCGGCGAGCCATTGACCAGCGTGCCGTTGGTGCTGCCGACATCTTCGAGCAGGAGTTGGTCGCCTTCGCGCTTGATCTGGCAGTGGAAGCGCGAAACGCCGGGCGTGCTAATGACGATTTCGTTGTGGAGGGCGCGCCCGACACGGATGAGATCAGCGTTCAAGGGGAAAGTTTTATCGTTCCATTTGACGGCTTTGGGGGCTACACCGGTCTTTTGCGGGGTGACCGGGGGAGTGGGCTGGGGGGACATGGGCACAGTACGCTGTTTTTCGCGCATACGCAGCACCTGTGTGCTTTCGTGCCGATCCATCATGGTATAAAAGGCCTGCGTGGACATGGTTTTGCGGCTGTAGTCGTCATAGGCTTCTGCGCCGCGATCCATTTCCGCCGCCTGCTTGAGCAGCGCCTCGCCCTCTTCGGCGATACGCGCATCGTCGATGCCGGCTTTTTGGATGGCTTCTGCGGCGGCGCGCAAAATTTTGGCCGCGTCGGAGTAACGGCCTTTGTCGGCGTGCTGCACGGCTTCGGCGCGCGCCTGCGCGGCTTTGAGCAGCATCACCGAGCGTTTCACTTCGGGATTCGCCAGTTCCGGCACGGATTCGGGTGGGGCTACATTGACGCGCACCGGCATATCCCAGACGCGATGCTGGGTGCCGTTTTCGGTCAGTTCGTCGTATTCAAAGTGCAGGGTGGCGATCTGCTGCTGGCCGAGCGTGGTGAGCGCCGGGACGTTCAGTTCCAGAATCAGCGTTTTGACTTCGTCGCCGAAAACGTCACCCAGACGATAGGAGAGGCGGCGGCCATCGGTTTGCATGGGATAGGCGTTGAGTTGATTGACCGTGGAAATATGGGTCTGCGTTTCCAGGCTGATGAGGAGATTCTGGCCGACGAGGGTGAGCAGCCCCTGCAATTCTTCGTGGAAAATGGTCGGGGTGACTTCAGGGCTTTCGATGAAGTAAAAAGCGCCGCCGCCGTCGTTGGCGATCGACATCATGAGGTCTTCGTTGAAATCCTTGCCCAGCCCCATGGTGGTGGTACTGATGCCTTCGGCCAGCTTTTGCTGCGCGAGCGCGACGAGTTTAGCCTGATCGGTAATGCCGCGATTGGCGAGACCGTCGCTCATCAGGATCACGCGGTTGACACGCGCCGCTTCGTATTTTTGCGACACGAGGTTGCAGCCTTCCAGCCAACCGCCGCTGAGATTGGTGGTGCCGCTGGCTTTGATGCCCTCGATACGCTGGCAAATGGCGTCTTTACGCTGGACATTTTCAGGATAGAGGAGGGTTTCGACCTTGTCGTTATAGAGCACGATGGAAAGGATGTCGTGTGAGCCGAGATTTTGCACAAGGAACTGGGCGGCCTGGCGCGTGTAATCCAGTTTTTCGCCGGCCATCGAGCCGCTGCGATCAATAACCAGGCCGATATTAACGGGGCGGCGTTTTTCGTCGCCGGGGGCGGGGCCAGATTTCAGGCGTGCCATAAGATAGAGCTTGTGGGCCTGTTCTACGGTGAGGACATCGTAATCCAGTACAAAATCTGCCTGCATGGTCAGCCGTTTCTATGTACAATCCCAGTATATGGCTATTCTAGCATAAAAGCTGTAACGCGCGGTTTCACTTTCATCTGGCCTCCGGCTTTAGTTTTTCATCTTCCACCATGCGGCCATCGACCAGATGCAGGACGCGGTCAGCGCGGCTGGCAAGCTCGCGATCATGGGTCACAATAACGATGGTGGTGCCAAATTCAGCGCGAATCTGTTCGAGTGCTTGCAGCACGGCCGCGCCCGATTCGGTATCGAGGTTGCCGGTAGGTTCGTCAGCGAGCAGCAGGGGCGGGTTGTTGGCCAGCGCGCGCGCAATGGCCACGCGCTGCTGCTGGCCGCCGGAAAGCTCAGCGGGACGGTGATTCAGGCGGTCTGGTAAGCCAAGACTGGTGAGCAGTTCTCGGGCGCGTTTTTCCGGCTGGTAGCGTGTTTTGCGGGCGAACTGAATCGGCAGGGCAACATTTTCCAGGGCGGTGAGGGTGGGTATCAGATTAAAGAACTGGAAGATAAAGCCGATTTTTTCGTTACGGATTTCGGTCAGTTGGTCTTCGTTCATGCGGGTGATGTTCACGCCATCGATTTCGATGATGCCCTGGGTGGGGGTGTCGAGGCCGCCGATAATGCCCAGCAGGGTGCTTTTGCCGCTGCCGGAAGGGCCGACGATACCGATCATCTCGCCGCTGTAAATATCCATATCCACGCCGCGCAGGGCATGAATCACATGCTGGCCCAGCGGCAATTCTTTGGTAATTCCGGCGGCGTGTATCATCAACTGTGTCATAGCGAACTTTAAACTCCCTGGGCCAGCGATTCCCAACGATGCCTGTCAGCAAGGATACAGATGCAGGCTGTGCGGTCAATGCGAAAAAGGGAGCGACGCGCTGGCCGCCGCCCCCATAAGCTGCTTTCAGGGGGCAGCAACTTTTTCGGGCGAATAGACAGGTGTCAGCCAGTCGCGGTATTTGGCGACGCGCCCGCTGACGACGTTGAAGAACAGTTCGCGCAGGCGGTGCGTGATCTGGCCGGTGTCGCCGCCGCCGATCACATGATGATCGACTTGGGTGGCGGCGGCAATCTGGACTCCCGTGCCACAGAGGAACAGTTCTTCGGCCAGATAGACTTCTGAGCGGTCAATATCGCGTTCGACGACTTCCACACCCAAATCGTCGCGCAGCAGTTGAATAACAGTACGCCGGGTGATGCCTTCGAGAATGTTGGAGGTGACAGGCGGGGTAATGGCGACGCCACGGCGGACAATAAAGAAGTTGGAGGCGCTAGTTTCTGAGACATGGCCGTCGGCGTTCAGCACTAAGGCTTCATCATAGCCAGCCAGCAGCGCATCGCTCTTAATCAGCGCTGAATTGGCATAGGAGCCGCTGATTTTGCCGCGCGCAGGAATGGTATTGTCATCCACGCGCTGCCAGGCGGAAAAGCCCAAATGCAGGCCGGCGGGCTTGATATAGTCGCCAAAAGGCATGGCGAAAATCGTGAGCGCGTCTTCGACATCGTGCAGACGCACGCCAATGCCTTCCATCGCCTTATAGGCCAGAGGACGGATATAAATGTTTTCGCGGAAGCCTTCGGTACGCAGCAGTTCCATGAGCACACGGGTGAGTTCGTGCGGGGTGCAGCCGACATCAATGCGCATCAGGCCGGCGGACTGCACGAAGCGTTCAAAATGATCGTGGACGCGGAAGACAAAAAGTTGTTCTTCATCATTGTTCCAATAGCCGCGTAAGCCGCCGAACACCGCCGTGCCGTAATGCAAGGCGTGCGTCATGACGCTGATGGTCGCCTCGCCGATCGGCACGATTTTGCCCTGAAAATAAGCATATTTGGGTTTTGCCTGAGCCATAAACACACTCCTCAAGGTATTTAAGCCGATGTTCTCAGTATAAGGGCGCAAAATTGGCGGCTACAAGCACCAGTAGACCACCTTTGCCGGGCAATTCTGGCGTCCAAAGCAAAACCGGGCATAACGCCCGGTTGTCGTCCATAATGCAGCGCTGCGGGTTCAGCCCAGATAATCGCGCAGATTGTGCGCCAAACGCGGGTGGCGCAGACGGCGAAGGGCTTCTTTTTCAAGCTGCCGGATACGTTCACGGCTGAGGCCAAATTTATTGGCGATTTCTTCCAGCGTATGGGGTTCGCCGCCGCCGAGCCCGAAGCGCAAGCGCAGGATATGGCTCTGGCGCGGGGTCAGTTCGCTCAATACCTCTTCGATCGTTTCCTCCAATAAGTGCTGCGTGGCAGCGTCTACCGGACTGGGGGAGTCTTGATCCTCGATAAAATCGCCGAACTCGCTGTCGCCGTCGTCACCGACCGGACGTTCGAGCGCGATTGCGTGCTGGCTGGCGTCCATCATATTGCGAATGCTGTCGGCGGGGAGTTCCATTTCGCCGGCAATTTCTTCTGGGGTGGGGCGACGGCCCAAGTTTTGTTCGAGCGATTGAGCGGTACGGTACATCTGGCGGATACGTTCGGTCATGTGGAGCGGGATGCGAATGGTGCGGGTTTTTTGTGCCAGAGCGCGGGTGATGGCCTGACGAATCCACCAGGTCGCATAAGTGCTGAAACGGTTGCCGCGGCGGTAATCGTATTTGTCCACCGCGCGCATCAGCCCGACATTACCTTCCTGAATAAGATCAGGAAAGGGCAGCCCCTGCCCCATGTAGCGCTTAGCGATGCTGACCACCAGGCGCGTATTGGCGCGGCCCAGATGTTCGCGCGCTGCCTGCCCATCGTACACCAGCTTTTGCATGTGGCCGCCCCAGGCAGCGCTGCGCTGTTCGCGCTCATGCATACGGATGAGTCGTTCACGGGCCTTTTTACCGATCTCAATCCGCTTGGCAAGTTCGATTTCTTCTTGAGCAGTGAGGAGGGGTTCTTGCGCCATCTGGCGAAAGTAGAGGCCGACAGGATCATCGGCTGAAACGGCGTTGATGTCGCCGACGCCGGGGTCTTGCAAAATTTCTTCTGGTTCAAAATCGAGGTCTATTTCTTCTGTGATGCTGATATGGGTGGGGGCTTCGCTTTCTTGCCGTAACTCGATGCCGAGTTCGTCCAGTTCGTAGAGGATCAATTCAATGCTGGTGGCGTCGTCGCCCTCTTCGTCTAAGACCTCCAAAACATCGTCAAAGGTGATGTAGCCTCGCTGATCGGCCCGGTTCAGCAGTTCCTGTATCACACAAACCTCCGCAGCAAACTAAAATCCGCTAGGCTCTCAGTAGGTAAAGCACAAAAACGCTTCACAAGACAATCGGTGGTGTTTGCCGATACGTCCTACTAAAGCCTACTGATATAAGATCACAGATGACTGCCAGATTCGTTGCTTTGATCCAACAATCACTTAAACTGATTCATTCTAGCATGAGAGTTCGCCATTTGTGAATGAACTCTAAATAAACACTTGCATGAGATAAGGTTGAGAAATTACGCAAAAATTAATATTGTAAACAGGCCTGCTGGGCAGCGATTTCCTCATTATTCCTGTGATTGCGCTGCACAGCGGGTAATAGTATTATTGAATGAGTGGTGTAAGAAAACAAGGACGAGCAATGTCTACCCGACGTTTTACTGATGATTTACCGGATCCGTCCCCGCCGCAGCGCGCCGTGATGCCTTCGCCGCAGCCGATTGCACCACCCCCGGCTACCGAGTCGCCTACCCGCCCGGCGGCGCCGGCTGCCGCGCCGCGTTCGGCGGCCAGCGCGACCGCTGTTACAGGCGCGCATTTGCCACGTACATTGACGCAGGTCATGAACGAAGCGAATGAAAAAGTGGTGCGCGGCGATCTGGTAGATCATGTGCCGCTGACGACGGGTTTTGACCCGCTGGATGGCTTTATCGGCGGCGGGCTGCGCAAGACCGAACTTGTCCTATTGGGCGGCTCACAGGGGATCGGCAAAACGATTGCTACGCTGCAAGTAGCGCGCAACGTGGCCGCGCGCCCCGACCAATATGCTTTCTACTTGTCTTACGAGCATACGGAAACGCATCTGATGCACCGGCTGTTGTGCCTGGAGAGCGTGAATCCGCCGGAAGTGAAGATCGATCAGGGGTTAAAATTACGCGATCTGTATCAGATTATTGTGGCCCAGCGCGCCAAAGAATTCATGGGGCGTGACGGGGGCGGCGGTTCGCTGCAAGCCATTCTGCGCGAAAACCCGCGCACCGCGCCGGCGTTGGGGCGGATGGCGCGTTACGCTGACCGCCTGATTTTGCTCAAGGCCAGCCCGGCGGTGACGACGCTGCGTTCCATCAAAGAGATGACGGCGCGCTTGTGCGAGGCGACTGGCGGCAATCTGACCGTATTCGTGGACTATCTGCAAAAAGTGGCGGTGCATCCTGAACGCCCGCGCGACGAAAACGACAAAGTGACCATGATTGTTGAAGGATTGAAGGATATCGCGCTGTCGCTGGATGTGCCGGTGTGGTCGATTGTGGCGGCAGACCGCGAAGGCTTAAAGAGCAAGCGTATCCATCTTTTCCATCTGCGTGGCAGCAGCGCGCTGGACTATGAATCCGATATTGCGATCATCATGAACAACAAATATCAGATCATGTCCAAAGATCATGTCTCGTTTAACCCCTACAACGCCAAGCAGTACCGCGATTGGGTGGTGTTCACGATCGAGAAGAACCGCGCGGGGCGGGCCATGCAGGACATGGAATTCCAACTGTTCGGCCAGCACTTCGCGTTTGACCCCAAGGGCCAGAAGGTGCAGCAGCAGTTGATCGACGACAAGGTGATCGAGCAATAAATTCGAGGTTGATGATATCGAAAAAGGGCAGGCCGCTGCTGGCGCTGCCCTTTTGATTTGGCTAAAGTAGGTTTTAGGCGCTGCTGGCGCTGCGCATGTGGATGTAGTTGAGTTTGGAAAGCTCGCGCACCTGCAAGTCGGCACGGTAGCTACTGCGCACCAGCGGGCCGCTTTCGACCCATTTGAAGCCCAGATCGTGGCCGATTTGCTTGAGACGCTCGAATTCCTGCGGGATGTAGAAGCGTTCTACCGGCAAATGCTGCTTGCTGGGCTGGAGGTACTGGCCGATGGTGAGAATATCGACGCCGCAGTTTGCCAGATCACGCATGACTTCGACCACTTCGTCGAAGGTTTCGCCCAGCCCCACCATAATGCCACTCTTGGTCAAGACCAGCGCATCCATACGCTTGGCGTTGGTGAGGGTGGACATGGCCCAATCGTAGCGATCCTGGGGCTGCACCTTCTTAAAAAGACGCGGCACGGTCTCGACATTGTGATTCAGGATTTCGGGCTGCGCGTCCATCACGATTTTGAGAGCGTTTTGGCTGGCCTTAAAATCGGGGATCAGCACTTCGATACTGCATCCGGGCTGAAGCTGGCGAATGCGGCGAATGACCATGGCGAAAATCGGCGCGCCGCCATCTGCGCGTTCGTCGCGGTTGACGCTGGTAATCACCACATGGCGCAGCCCGAGCGCACGCACAGATTCGGCGACACGATTCGGTTCGGCCCAATCGAGCGGGCTTGGTCGTCCGGTTTTGATGTCGCAGAAGCCGCAGGAGCGAGTGCAGGTGTCGCCCATCAACAGAAATGTGGCCGTGCCACGCCCCCAGCATTCGCCGAGATTCGGGCACTGCGCTTCTTCGCACACGGTATTGAGGTGCTGACCGCGCATCAACTCATAGACACGCTCGTAGGTTTCGCCCTGCGGGGCGCGCACCTTAATCCAGGGCGGGCGGCGGCGTGGATGTTTGGGATCGGGCTGCCAGCCTTCATCCCCTACGGCATCGGTTGGAATAGCATTGGGATCAATCAAATCTGTCACGCTGTGCTCCACATTCCATATTAAACTTCTTCGATCATCGCTTCCCCGCGCGATCCATCGCCGAAAGTCCACTGCCAGACTTCGACCGGCAGCAGCGGTTGTCATAGTTGAGCCTAGGTGCTGCGGCGCGCGCTGCCTTAACGACTTTTCCGATTATAGCGTACCTGATAGAAGCGGGTCTAGTTCCGGCGTGCCTATCGTTTTGGCGGTCTCTGGCTCAGGGCCGATCTGGCGGCAGGCGACGCGCCAGAGCAGCCGAATAAGCGCTTCGTGCAGCAAGAAAAAGGCGCCAACGCAGACTGCCGCGATCAGCAGGTCATTCCACCAGGCTCGAAAGTTGATGAGGTTTAATAGCAGCGGCAGCAGGCCGAAGCCCAGCAGCAGCGCGCTTAGATGTGTCAGCGCTTGCAGCAGGACATACATGCTCATGATGAGCAGCCGCATTTCATGCGTCGAGCGTTCGCTGTTGGCTAACCAGATGTCCAGCAGCACGCCAAGCACAATCGATTGAAATTGATCGATGAAGAGTACGACCGTGAGTGCCAGCAGATAGATCACAAAACGGGGAATCAACAGCGCGGAATAGGTCATCTGTCCCGGCTGCAACAAGCCAATACTGGCGACAAACGGCAGAAGCACCCACAGGATTAATAGCTGCCAGGCGCGGCGCTGGTTGAGCGTAAAAAGTGTTCTGTCATGATGGGCGTAACCGCTGATGATCGCCCAATTGACAGGCCATGGGCCGGCGGGGGTGATGCATAGTAAATCGTAGGTGCCGCGATCACGTTCTGTCGCGATTAATGTACCAATCCCCACGGCCCAGCTCAGGCCATGCGCATTAACGGCAATCGGCAGCAGCAGCGGCAGACCAATAATCAGCAGCGGCACGCCAACAGCCAACAGCGCCAGCAGCAAAATCGCCAGCGCCGGGAGCGCAGCGAGAAACAGCAGCACGCGCAGAGCGGTGCCGCGTTGGGCGCGCGCCCGCAAAGCGCGCAGCCCGCGCCGCAGGGGTTTTACAAGCCACGAGACATCGCCAATACCGGCGCGCCGCAGCCGCAGCGTGTGATGAAAGACAGGGTGCTGCCGATAGGGATGCTTAAGTACGTTCCAGAGCTTGTAGGTCAACATAGCTGGCACCCGCGATTTCGCCAAAATCGTCATTAAGCTGCCGGCGGATCAGGCGCCACAGGCACAGCAGAAGCGTTTCCCGCAGCGCCAGCAGCAAAAGGCCCAGCGCAATGACCAGCAGCAGCACTCTGAATACAAGCGCTGGCATCAAATTCCCCATGACCAGCGGCAGCAGCAGCAGCCCGACCAGCACGATCAGCAGATAGATCGCGGCTTGAAAAGCAACATAGGCGGTCAAGGCCTGAATGCGCGCGTCGAGCCGGTTGGTCGTATCCGAAGCCCAGATACCGACCAGCGCGCCGAGCACCAGGGAATGGGCAAAATCTATATATGCCAGGAGAAAAACCAGACAGCAGAGGAAAATCGCAGCCAATCCGCTGATGCCGAAAACCAGGCTGACAATGACGAGAAAAAAGACGATCAGGGCCAGTTCATCGCGGGTAAGCAAGGCGTCGAGTTCAAAGGGACGGCCATCACGAAAGACAGTGCAAATCATCCAACTGACGCCCATGCGGCCCAGGGGCATCACGCCTAAGAGCGGGTACGTGCCGTTGGCGTGTTCTCTGGAAAGCGCGCCGCTGACTTTCATGGCCAACTGCGCGCCGGGCAGGGCCAGAAAAACGCAGAGACCGGCTAACGGCAGAGCGCAGGCCAGCGGGCACAGGAAGACCCAGATGATGGTCGTGATGACCGATGTCAGGTGATTGAGGGCGTCGGTATCCGACTGGCGCACGATATGGCGGAACAGGGGATGGCGGACACGCGGACTGTTGAGCGCCGCCCACAACATCCAGCCGAGGATGCCTACACGGGTGCGCGCATCATGGCGAGAAGTTCGGTTGGGTCGATGTGCAGCCGCCGCTGTACCAAGCGCCATAAGTAGACCACCATCGTTTCGCGAATGACGAAAAAGATCAACAAGCGCAGCACAGCCAGTACAATATCGGCATACAACCCCTGTGCATGTATTATAGCAAAGATTGTGGGCAGTAACGACAGATCAATGACCAGGATGAGTGTGTAGGTGATGCATTGCACGAGCAAAAAGCTGCCCATGGCCCACAGCGGCGCGTTCAGGCTGTTGCGCGCCAGCGCCGGCGCCAGAATGCCGGCCAGGCTGCACAACACCATCGAGTAGAGATAATCGCCGAAGAAGGCAATGATGAGGCTGGTGTAGCCGACGACATTGATAATCAACGCTTCGGTGCGGGGCGGGGGCACACTCAAGGTAAAGCCCAGCACCAGCAGCGCACTACCGGGAATAATCACCTGATAGATGATGGTGTTGCGCTGTGAGTGGATGAAGTGGAAAAGCTGATTGCGATGCAGACAAGCCGTGCAGATGGCCCAATTGGTGAGCAGAACGCCGGCGGGCGATAAGCACAGCAGATCGTAGCGCTTGCGCAGATACTCGGCGGCAATCGTTTTGCCAATCGTGGCCGCCCAGATGCCACCGAACAGCGTGCCGTTAATCATAATAAAGGCTAACGGCGCAGTGCCCCAGGCGATAAACAACTGCGGCAGCAAAAGAATATGCGGCAAAAACCACATAGCCGCGCACAGAATAATGCCTGTGCCCAGAGTGGCCGGCGCAAGCCCCTCAGCAAAGAGCAGCAGCCGATGCGAAATCCGATCAAAGCCAACGGTTTGCACGAACAAGGGATGATTGAGCGGCGGCTTTTGGAGTGCTTTCCACAATTTCCACGAGATCATAGTCTAAGTTCCCAAACGATATGACTCAACATTGTCCGCATTCAGGCGATTCGAGACTATGTGGGGGATACCGCAGGGCGTTCCACAACTTCCAGGGGAACATCCCGCTGCGTCTTGCCGAAAATGCATCTAAATTGTGGCACACAATCGCCCCGTGAGCATATTTCTGTTCTGTAACCTGTACTTAGCCCGGCGCCAGGCCCCAGGCAATGACTTCTGGCCCGCCGAAAAGCGGGAACACACCTTCGCTCAGTTCAGTCAGATCGCCTGTGGTCGTGTTGAGCGCCAGCAGCAAATAGCCGCGCTCATCGCCGGGGACATTGCCGGCGAACGCCAGAAAACTGGCATCGGGCGACCAGATGAGGCGTGGGGGATTCGGCGTATGTTCGTTGGTGCTAAAACCGCAGTAGGCCGTGAGCGCACGGCTGTTTATGTCGAGAATATGGATCATCGCGCTGCCGGTATTGGTCAGAACATCCGCGCCCAAAAGCTCAATGACCCAAAAGGCGATGCGTGTGCCATCCGGGGACCAACTGAGGCGGCCCAGCGCCTGGCCGCTGACACGCACTGCGCCATACAGGCTGTTCAGGTCGGTCAACTGGCGCGGCGCACTATCACCGGGCTGAATGCCGAACAACTCGGCGCCTGCGATCCCGGCGTTGGCGTCGAATAAACCCGGCGCGCTGTAGGCCAGCCATGCGCCGTTGGGTGACCACGCCGATGCATTAAAGTAGGGCGTATCGGGCGCAAGCGCGATCTGACGCGTCCGCGTTTCAAGATCGACCAACACGCGCATAAACCCATCGCCAGCAGGCACCACCGCCAGGCCCCAGCGCCCGCCGGGCTGCACAGAGGCGACGCCGGCGACATCGAGATCTTCGCGCTGAGTGCCGTCATTCCGCGGCTGGAGATAAGCCGCGTGTTCAGTTGTCCAGACGAGCAGCGTATCGGCGGACCACCACTCGACATCGCTGGCGTTCTGCGCAATCGGGGTACGCTGAGTCCCGTCAAGCCGCATCTGAATAAAATCGCCACCGTCAGGATAGGTCATCCAACGGGCGTCCGGCGAAAGACGGCAGTTGCTGCCGCAGGGGCGGGTTTCGGGCAGCGGATAGCGGCGGTTGCTGCCGATGTCGTAGACCCAGACACCGCTGCTGTCGAACATTGTCCAGATGATGCCGCCGGGCTGGAAATCAAAAGCGCGCGCTTGAATGCCGCCCTGTCCGCAAAGCTGTGTCAGAGGCACCTGCGCGATCACAGGCGAAACCAGCAGCAGCGCAAAAAGCAGCAGCAGCCATACACGCCGCCCGCTAATGGATATCGACATCTAGTTTTCCTCTCGCTTCCAGACGTGGACTGCGGCGGGGCATCGGGTATCGCCTCCGTCGGCCACGAAAATATAATCCTGATAGCTCAAACAATCCAGCGGGGTGCACAGCGCGACTCCCGGCAAGAGCGTTTTGCTGGCGCTGAGGGCTTCTGTGAGGGAAGGCGTAACGCCGACCTGATAGGCATGAACGATATGCAGCACGGCGCTGTCGTAATCGTACAGAAGACCGCGCGTGTCGCGTTTTGGCTGCGGCAGCCCATAGGCCAGCCGCAGCCGACGACATACCAAATAATGCTGCGGCGGGTACAGCGGCGCTTCGGCCAGCACAGTGCTTTCCGTCAGGCCGAAGAGCAGCGGCGGCAGAATTGCCAGTGCTGCGGCTTTCACAATTTCCATTTTTTCCTGGATCTTCAGCGGCGGGACGATTTCCTGAATGCGTTCGGGTTCGCGTTGACCGCGCCGCAGACCAATGTCAAAGTTCAAGGCGCGCGTGTGTGTGGGAGGCGTTGGCCTGTGGGCGGCGGGCGGCAGCAAGGTTACAGAATTGGTATACGGGATTTCGGTTTCGTCCGCGTAGGCCAGCATAGTGCCGTCGATGTGAAAAACGTAGCGCGCCAACAGATCATCTTCGCCGTAAATCTCCTCAGCATAGAGCTGTAAATCCGTGCTGACGCCGCGCAGATAACAGGCGCCATGATGCCGCATTGTTAGGGTTTTGTGATAAGCGAGTCGGTAGCGTAAAAATTCGTTCAAAACAGACCCTTAAGCATCGCAATATGGGGTGCATATGTTATAATGCGCGTATAGCACTCATACAGCGCAAAGACTAGGGTAAACCCTTTATGTCACAGTCGATCAATGCGCCTATTATAATCAATGATCTGGCAGAAGGTTCGCCGAATCCCAATGAAACGCGCGAACCAGTGAACCCGGCGAAAACGACGACCCTGCCCGCGGTGGGCAGCAAGCGCGAGGAGACACCAGTCTCCGCCGAAACCGGGATGAACACGGCGCTCAGCGCACAGGCCGAGGGCAAGGACAAGGACGAAGCGCAGGATGCGTCGCGCACGGCGGACGAAACCAAACCCGCGCCGGAAAAAGCGCCTGTGGTAATGTTCAACAAGCCGCGTTCCGTTTTGATTGTGGAAGATACGGTGGAACTGGGCGAAGTCATTCAGGGGACGCTGGAACGCATGAACCTGGTGACAGCGCACGAGACGCAGGGCAGCAAGGCAATTGCCAAGTACACCGAAATGCAGCCGGATGTCGTGCTGCTGGACATCAGCCTGCCGGATACAACGGGCTGGAAAATCCTGGAACATATCAAGGCCGAGCAGGAAAAAAGCGGACGCTCGCCTGTAGTGATCGTTATCACGGCTTATGGCGACCCGGCGAATCGGCTGATCGGCAAGCTCCAAGGCGTTCATAGTTATTTGGTCAAGCCTTTTACGCCCGACGAAATAGAGACCACTGTCATTCAAGCATTGAGCAGCGCGGCACGATGAAACGCAGGCAGTTTTTGTGGCGAGCAGTGCCGCTGCTGGCGCTGCTCGTTTTGATTCTGGGGGTACTCACGTTTGAGGCGCAGCCGCTTAGCTCCCCTCTATCTGCCCCTACTCAGCAGCAAGACTTGATCGCCGCAAACCGGCAGCAAAGCCGGGTGATGCAGGCGCTTTACCTTGTCGAAGCGCAAGCGGCGGTAAGCGGTTGGACGCCGATGCTGGCGCGCACGGCGGGGGATCTGTGGCGGCAGGAGGGTGATATGGTCAACGCCGCCGCCTACTGGGAGATCGCAGCGCGGACACAACCACCGGATACGGCGCTGCTGCGCCAACTGGCACAGACGTACCTGGACTTGCAGCGCTGGGCGCTGGCCGCAGACACCCTGGAACGGCTGGTGAGCGCCGGACACGGGCAGACGTGGGCGCATTACCAGCTTGGGATGCTGCGCGCGGCGTTTGACCCCCAGACAGCCATATCTCATTTGGAGAGCGCGGCCACCGAAGTCGCCTTTAACGCGCTTGCCAATGCGCTGCTGCGCGTGCTTATGGGAAATGCCGATGATCCGCTCATCAGCGCGCGTGTGGGCCAGGTGTTTGTGGAATATCGGTTGTGGGCGTATGCCGAACTCGCGTTTGCGCACGCCGCGATTATCGGGCAGCCGTTCGCGGAAGCGCTGGCGTATACCGGTTTTGTGCGCGAGAGGCAGGGCAAAGACGGCAGCGCATGGATTGAACAGGCGCTTAGCCTGGCATCAGACAACGCGCAAGTGCGCTACTTACAGGGACTGCACCTGCGCGCGCGGGGGGATATGGTGGAAAGTGTGGCCGCATTGGTTGAAGCGGTGGCGCTGCAGCCAGCCAATCCGCTGTACTGCGCCGAACTGGGCAGAGCGTATCAACTGATCGGTGATGTGACAAACGCGGCCCTGTGGTTACAGCAGGCGGTGATTCTGTCGGGCAGTGCGCCGGAATTTCAGCAGCTTTTGGGACTGTTTTACGCGCAGGAAGCGCTGACACTGGCGGTTTATGGGGTGGACGCCCAGGCGCAGATTGCCGCGCTCACACCGCAAGACCCGGATGTGCTGGCAGAACTGGCGTGGTCGCTGTACAGCGTAGGGGAGGCGGCGGGGGCGCAGAACCAAATTGACGCCGCGCTGGCGCTGGACAGCAGCAACGCCCGCGCGCTGTACTATCGGGCGCGGATTCTACTGGACGGCGGGGATACGCTGGCGGCGCTGGCGCTCTTGCAGCAGGTAGCGGCTTCGGAGAGTGAGTTTGCAGAGCAGGCGCAGCGTATTTTGAGTAGTTTAGGCGGGTAAACCCTTTTTGCGCAGCAGCGTTTTGTAGAGGGCGTCGAGGTCGCGCACGAGGCGGTCAATGCTGTAACGCTCAATAACATACTGGCGCAGCGCGGGCATATCCGGTGGATTTCGCAGCGTGGCGATGATCGCTTCGGCCAGCGCCTCGCTGTTTCCCGCCGCCGTCACCCTGCCCAGCCGGCCATATTCCAAAAACTCTGCCACACCGCCCACATCAGTTGCCACCACCGGACAGCCAGCGGCCAGCGCCTCAATCAGGGTCAGCGGTGTGCCTTCATTGTGGCTGCTGATGACTTTAACATCCAGATCAGCATATACGTTCGCCATTTCGCGTGTCCAGCCGGTGATCGTGACACGTGGGCGCAGCCCCAGCGCGTCGATTTGCGCTTCGATTTCGGGGCGCAGATGGCCATCGCCAACGATCACAAAATGCGCCGCGGGCAGCGTTTTGATCACTGTGGCAGCCGCTTCCAGGAATAAGGGGTGATTTTTGACCGGCACCAGGCGCGCGACAATGCCAACCAGCGGGGCATCCAGCGGAATATGCCACTGCGCGCGGAAAGTGCCAGGTTTGCGCGCGGCACGGGCAAAGGTCGAAAGATCGAGGCCGAGCGGCAGTACAGTGAAGTGTTCGCGACGGCTGATGTGATAGGTGTGGGCCAGCTCATCGCGCAAACTGTCTGTAAGCGTAATCAGGGTATCGCTCAAACGCGCAGCAAAACGTTCCAGCCACAAAAAGAACTGCGTTTTGGCCGGGGCGAAATAGCCGTGAAAGATATGGCCGTGAAAGGTATGGACGACGACCGGCACGCCGGCCAGCCGCGCCGCCACACGCCCGACAAAACCGGCTTTGGCGGTGTTGGTATGCACGATGGCGGGACGCCAGGCGCACATCAACCGGTACAGTTTCCACAACGTGATGAGGTCGCGCAGCGGATTCAGGCTGCGTCCGAGTTCGGGGACGATCACCGGCTGCACGCCGTGCTGTTGAGCGTAGTACAGCATATCACCTTCGCCGGGATCAATCGTGCCGCTGACCAGCATACTATCATAGTCGGGGGTGGCAAAACGAGCGGTGACGAGGGTCACATGAACGGCCGGCCCGCCGATATTCATGCGGGCCAGCAGGTTCATCACCTTAATGGGTTTTTGCGCAAGTGGCATAAAATGTGTCAGCATTCCATCATTTAAAGGATTTATAGTAAACTCCGGCGTGCCCATCGTGCAAGAGGGCGTTTACGCCCAACCTGCCCCATGCTAGAATCGCGGTTTATGAAGCGATTTCCCAAGCGTTTGCGTCTTTTGTTGATACTGACGATCGTGCTGCTGGCGCTGTTGTTTGTGGGACAGGCGGTGGAACGCTGGCATTATGTGCTGCCGGCGCCACCCGGCCAGTTGATCTACGCGGCTACATTTGACAGCTTTACCGATGAATGGCGCTTATATGAGGGGCGGCTTTCGGCGGTAGTGATCGATAACGCGCTGCGGCTTTCGGTGGGCGATTATCAATCGGGGCCGTATTCGGAGGCGGAGCCATTTTTCGCGGATTTCGATGTGCGGGTTGAGGCGACACCCATTTCTGGGCCACTCGATAACGCCTATGGGCTGATTTTCCGGCTGGCGGATCGTAACAGCTATTATCTGTTCCTAGTGAGCAGCGACGGCTATTATCGGGTATCGCGGCGCGTGGGAGGTGTAGAGCGGGTGTTGAGCAACTGGATACGCGCGCCGTTCGTGCGCGATGGGCTGGAAGTCACCAACACGCTGCGGGTCGTAGCGCGGGGCAGCACGTTTCACTTTTACATCAACGACACGCTAGCGCCTCTGTGCATCCCCAATGATGCCAACGCAGAAAGCACCTATTATCTGGGGCAGTGCCAGGACGGCACGATGCAGGACAGGCTGACGGACAGCAGCATCAGCAGTGGACAAATTGGGGTGATTGCGCAAAGATTCGACGAAGATGACAGCGTTATTGTGGATTTTGATAATCTGTTAGTGTTTGGGCCGGAAGAAATCGAAACACCATGAAAATTCACTTGCGGATGCTGGGCTGCCGCTTGAACCAGAGCGAAATCGACACGATGGCGCGCCAGTTCCAGCAGCAGGGGCACGAGATTGTCGATAGGCCAGCACAGGCCGAGCAGATAGTGGTGAACACCTGCGCGGTAACGCAGGATGCGACACGTGAAAGTCGGCATCTGCTGCGGCAACTGCACCGCGCCAATGAGGCGGCGGCCATCACCGTCACCGGTTGTTACGCGCAGATCGCGCCGGCAGAAATCGCTGTGCTGCCGGGCGTGGCACGGCTGGTGGATAACACCGAAAAAGAGCACCTGGTGACGAAAATCACCGGACAGCCCTTGCAGACATTCGATCATGAACCGCTGGAGCGCGCCGACAAATCCGGGGCGGCGGGGCGCACACGCGCGTTTGTCAAAGTGCAGGACGGCTGCGACAACGCCTGCACCTTCTGCGTGACGACGGTGGCGCGCGGCGCCGGGCACAGCCGGGCGCTCTCGGAAATCGTGGCCGAAGTTCGCTATCTGGCAGCGCTGGGCTATCAGGAAGCGGTGCTAACAGGCGTGCATCTGGGCAGCTACGGCCATGATCTGGGGAACAGGCAGGGTTTGGCGCAGCTTGTGGAGAGGATACTGGCGGAAAGCGAGATCGCGCGGCTGCGCCTGTCATCGCTGGAGCCATGGGATCTGGCGCCAGAATTCTTCGATCTATGGCAGAATCCCCGCCTGTGCCGACATCTGCATTTGCCGCTGCAAAGCGGCTGCGACCGCACGCTGCGGCGGATGGCGCGGCGCACTTCGCAGGCGCAGTTCCGCGCCCTGATGCAGGCAGCACGCGCACGCATCGCCGATGTGTGTATCACCAGTGATGTAATCGTCGGGTTTCCGGGCGAAAGCGACGAGGAATTCGCCATCAGCGCTGAATTTATCGGCGAGATGGACTTTGCGGGACTGCATGTGTTCCGCTACAGCCCGCGCCCCGGCACGGCAGCGGCACGTATGCGCCAGCAGGTGAGCGAAGACAAAAAACGCGAACGCAGCGCCTATCTGCATAAGCTGGCGGCCGCCGCTGAAAAAGGCTTCGCCGAAAAACAGCGCGGACGGCATTTGAACGTGCTGTGGGAGCATATCGCCGGGGCGACAGAGCAGGGCTTCATGAACGCCGGCTACACGGACAATTACATCCGTGTACAATGTATCCATCCGCGTGTGCTGACCAATTACATTACCCCAGCGCGGCTGGAACGCTATGATGAGACGCGGCGGCAGATGACGGTCACGCCGCTGCTGACATAAACAGGAAAACTCATGGACGATGTAAAAAGCAAACTGCAAGCTGCGCTAAAAGAAGCGATGATGGCGAAGGACAATTTCCGCCGCGATGTGGTGCGCCTGCTTCAGAGCGCCATCAAGCAGGTGGAGATCGACACGCGCAAAGAGCTTTCGAACGAGGAAATGATCGCTATCCTGCAAAAAGAGGCTAAGAAACGGCGCGAAAGCATCGAAGAAGCGCAAAGAGGCGGGCGCGGCGATATTGTCGAAAACGAACTGGCGGAAGTACGCCTGATCGAAACATTCCTGCCGGCGCCGCTTTCGCGCGAGGAAGTGGTCGCGCTGGCGCAAGAAGCTATCGCGGCCAGCGGCGCGACCTCTGTTAAAGAAATGGGCAAGGTGATGGGCGTGCTCATGCCCAAAGTCAAAGGGCTGGCCGATGGCGGTCTGGTCAATCAAGTCGTCAAGGAACTGCTGAACGCATAACCCATGTCTTCGTGGCTGGCGGATTTACTGGAAAAGTACTTTAACGTCCCACCGGAAAAGACGGTGCTGGCGGTGCGCCGGCTGGCGGTGATCGGCGCGGCGGTGTTGTTCGTGCTGATCACGACGGTGGTGGTGGCGTTCGATGACCTGTCACCGGAAGCCAGCACGATCGCGGCATTACAGGTCGGCGACATCGCGCGGCAGGATATTCACGCGCCGATCAGCCTGACGTATGTCAGCGATGTGCTGACGAATCAGCGTCGCGAGGCGGCGGCGGCGGCAGTGCAGCCGGTATATGACGCGCCAGACCCGAACGTCGCGCGCCGCCAGGCACAGCTCGCGCGTCAGATTCTCGATTTTATACTGAATGTGCGCCGCGATCCGTTCGGCTCGCCGCAGCAGAAGCTTTCGGATTTGAGCATGATTACGGCGCTGACGTTGGATGAGCCGCTGATGCAACGCATCCTGACGGTTGATGATAGCACATGGCAGGCAATCGATGAGCAGGTCGTCACCGTGCTGGAGCGGGTGATGCGCGACGAAATCCGTGAGGCCGATATTTTTACGATTCAGGGGCAGCTTCCGCTGGAAGTCAGTGTACGCTCAAGCGCAGAAGACGCGGCGCTGATCACAGCGATCGTTTCTGATCTGCTGCGCCCGAATACGTTTGAAAACCCCGCCGCTACCGCCAGCGCGCAGCAGCAGGCGCGCGACAATGTGCCGCCGGAGCAGCGCAGTTTTGAACGCGGGCAGATCGTTGTGCGCGAAGGCACGCGGTTAGAGGCTGCCGACTATGAGGCGCTCAACCAGTTAGGGCTGCTGCGCCCGGCAGATTATCGCATTCAAGCGTTGGCGCGCGCGCTGCTGGCGACAGTGATAACGATCGTGACGCTGGGGCTGTACATCGCGCGTTTTCAGCCGCAGTTGTTCGAGGACAGCCCGCGCTTTTTGGTGCTTATCGCCCTGCTGTTCTTGCTGACGCTGGTCGGGGCGCGCTTTCTGGGCGTGAACGGCCAGATTTACGTGTACCCGAGCGCGGCGCTGGCGCTGCTGTTCGTGGCCATTGTGGGCGCTGACGTGGCGGCGATGGGCATTTTGAGTCTGGCGGTGCTGACGGGTTTGATGGCCGATAACTCCCTGGAAATCGCTGTACTGGTGGCATCCGGCGGGATGATCGGCATTCCCACACTGCGGCGCAGCGAAAACTTCAACAGCTACTTTTTCGCGGGGCTGATGATCGGCATCATGAATATCGCCATTATCGCGCTGTTTAATCTGGCAACGCCGCTGAACGCGGCGACCAACCTACTGACACTGTTCATTTATGGGCTGCTGAATGGCATTCTGTCGGCAGCGGCGGCACTGGTCGGGCTGTACCTGGTCACGCAGTTGTTAAACCTGCCAACCAGCCTCAAACTGCTGGAGCTGAGCCGCCCCAATCACCCGCTGCTCCAACGCTTGCTGCGGGAAGCGCCGGGCACATATCAGCATTCGCTGCAAGTGGCGAATTTGTGCGAGCAGGCGGCGAACCGTATCGGCGCAAACGCCGAACTGGTGCATGTGGCGGCGCTGTACCACGACATCGGCAAGATGGAAAACGCGCAGTTTTTTGTCGAAAATCAGGTCAACAATATCAGCCCCCACACCGCCCTCAATGACCCGTATCGCAGCGCCGCGATCATTATCGACCATGTGATCGAAGGCGACCAACTGGCGCGCCAGCACCGCCTGCCGAAGCGCATCCGCGATTTTATCAAAGAGCATCACGGCACAACGCGCGTGGCCTATTTTTACAACAAAGCGGTGGAACAGGCTGGCGATGAGGCAGCGGTGAACATCGAAAATTTCATGTATCCTGGCCCGCGCCCGCAAACCCGCGAGACGGCAATCCTGATGCTGGCTGATGGCTGCGAAAGCACCGTGCGCGCGCGGCGACCGGGCAGCAAGGCCGAAATCGCCGATATTGTGCATGAAATCGTGCAGGCCAAGCTGGCCGACGAGCAGTTGGACGATTCGAAGCTTACCTTGAGCGATCTGAAGGAAATCCAGACAGTTTTTGTCGAAATGCTGCAAGGTGTGTTCCACCCGCGCATCAATTATCCAACGCCCGCAAAAACCAGCACGCAAACAGCGCCTATCAAGAGCGAGAGCGGTGCGGAGGCCGATGCCCCGCCGCGCGCCGCAGAAGAACAGACACTCACCCAGGTCAACGCCGAAACAGAGGCGGCAAAACCGCAGCAAAACGCTGGCGAATTTGCCGGCATCGCGCTGGACGATGACGAGGCAGATACGCCGCTGGCGCAGGTGCCGCCGCTGCGCCGCACCACCGAAACCCGCCTGTTGAGTGTCCAGTTAGATGGGGCGGAAGACCCCAAATCGGGCGAGAAAGAAAAAGAATCAGGCGAGAAGCCATGAATTTTACGATCGATATTCAAAATGACGCCGGTTATGCCCTCGATGCGGCGCGTTTAATCGCCGCCGCGCAAACAGTGCTGCGCCAACAGCAGGCTGCGCCGGAAAGCACCCTGACAGTCGTGGTAACGGACGATGAGGCGGTAGCCGCGCTCAACCGGCAGTATCGCGGTGTGGATTCGGCGACTGATGTGCTGTCTTTCCGCGCTGACGCGCCGCCGATAGCGATTGAGGATGAACCACCCTATCTGGGCGACTTGTTGATCGCTTATCCCTATGCGTCAGCACAGGCGGCACGCCTGGAGCATGAGCTGGGTGACAGTCTGGCGCTGCTGGTAATCCACGGCACGCTGCATCTGTTGGGCTACGATCATGATACGCCGGCGCGCCGGGCGGAAATGTGGCAGGCACAGGAAGCGGCGCTGCGCGAACTGGGTATTTCCAGCGCGCTGGTACCGGCTCTGGAGACAAAAGTCGATGACCACTAAGTCCAAGTCTGAGAAAAAACGCTGGCATAAGATGATGGATGCTATCACCTCGACGATGAAAATCGACCCCGACGAATACAGCCACATCACCAGCCCTAGTCGCTTTTCCAGCTTCGGCTATGCGCTGGCCGGCTGGCTGTATATGCTGCGCCGGCAGAAGAACACACGCATCCAGGCCGTGGCGAGCGTGCTGGTGTTCCTGTTCGCGCTGTGGCTGCAAATCGACGTGGTACGCTGGGCCATACTGATTCTGACGATCACCATCGTGTGGATGGCGGAGTTTCTGAACGCGGCAGTCGAGGCGGTTATCAACATAGTGTCGCCGGATTACCATCCAATGGCGAAGGTGGGCAAAGATGTAGCAGCGGCGGCAGTGCTGCTAGGGGTGGTCGCGGCGGTGCTGGTGGGGCTGCTGATCCTGGGCCCGGCGCTGCTGGCGAAATTCAGCATTGTGATCTAGCATAAGACTTATGAATAACGAATCGCTCCCCCCCGAAGCACAGACGCCGCGCAGCGAACGTCGAGGCCGAGCGCGCGAACGCCATTTGAAGCGCAAAGGCGGACGCCCGCAGAGTGAATCGGCGCAAGCCTTTACGCCGCGCGCGCCCACCACACCGCGCAGCAGCCTGCCGCGCGCCGCACGCCAGCTATCGCCAAGTGGCCGCTTCAAACTGCCAGAGATCAAACTGCCCCAGAGCCGTGTGCCCCTGTTGATTGTGGCCGGCTTGATCTTTGTGATTGTGGGCGTGTTTGTTTTGGGTGAGATTCGCAACCGCGCGCCAGAAGCCGGCCCCAACGCGCTGTGGGTATCCAGCGATTGGACGTATACGCGCCACGAGGACGGCGAGATCGCCGCCTTCGCGCAGCGTCTGCGCGATAACCAGATCGGTACGGTGTACGCATGGGTCAGCTACTTAACGCCTGAGGCGCGCTGGGCCGATAATCAGAATGGGCGTTTCGACAATGTGCGCGACGATGTGCAAGCTTTTACTGTACAGTTTAAGCGCGCCTACCCGGAAGTGCGGCTGCTGGCGTGGATTGGGCTGCCGTTCGGCGCCGACCCCGATACCTACAATCAGGACTCAGAGGCATTTTTGCGCCTCGTGCTGAACTTCAGCCAGCAGGCAGTGACGCAGTTGGGCTTCGACGGCATCTTTTTGCAGGTGGAGCAGGTGGGCAACGGCGATGAGAACTTCATGACTCTGCTGCGGCAGATCGGCGCGCAGTTCGATGAAGAGGTGGTGCTGGCCGTCGCTGTGCCGCCCGACTGGACGCCAACTAACGCCGGGATCACGCTGCCGCCGCTGTACGCGCCGGGCACGGTGTGGGAGCGCAGCTACAAGCAGCGTGTCGCGCTGCTGGCCGATCAAATGGTGGTGATGGCCTACAACAGCGGTTTCGAGAATGCCGAGGATTACAGCCAGTGGGTGGCGTATCAAACCAGCACCTTCGCCGAGACGGTGGCGGAACTGGAAGGCGGGGCGCAGATTGTGGTGGGGGTTTCAACGGCAGAAGCCGAAGCGCCGCGCCATGACCCTGCGGTAGAAAATATCGCCAGCGCTGTGGCCGGCATTGAGGCAGGGCTGGCGGAAAGCGCGGAGGCCGCCGCAACGGTGCGGGGTATCGCGCTCTACGGCAGTTGGACCACGAGCGACGACGAATGGGCACAGTTCCGTGATACGTGGTTAAACCGCTGACGGACAGGGCAACGAAAAAAGAGGGGCAAAAAGCCTCTCTTTTTGATTCTGTCCGTTTCGTGTCCGCAGCGTGTCCGATGAGCACAGACCTGCGCACCGCCCCTGTGAAATCCTGAGAGTGACGCTCGCTCTTAGGAGGTTGACATGGAAACCAATGGCGGCCCGACCGGGCCTATCGTTCCTCCGCCTATGCAATAGGCTGATTATCCACTAGGCGTTGATGAGCCGTCCGCAGCGGGCGGCTTATCTATTTCGGTCAGCAGCGCGCGCATTTCTTCTTGCAAGCGTGTGCGCAGCGACGACGGCGGCACCCTCACACACACAGCCAGGGCTTGCTTCAGCGAGATGACTGCCTGCGCCGTGTTCCCACGCAGTTTTTCCATCAGTGCCAGGGCATAGTACAGATTGGCATGTTCGTAATCGTTCTGTTGTTCCTGCCAGATCGTCAGCGCAGCCTCAAAATTAGCCTGCGCTTCGTCAAAGCGCCGCAGATGCACCAGCGCGATGCCGAGCGAATGCTGCGCGGCGGCGACATGAAAGTGCTGCTGATTCAGCCTGGACAGTTCTTGCAGCGCGTAATGCAGCCAGTCGGCGGCTTCTACATAATTCTCCTGATCGAGATAAATCAACCCCTGATGGTAGTCGAGCACGGCATGGCGCGCGCCGGAAGGATTTTGCGCATAGAGGGTGCGCGAGACATTGAGGAAAAGCACTGCCTGGGGGAATAAGCGGGCGATACGGCAGACCTGCGACAGAGTGAAAGCCGCCCGCGCCATCTGGACAGTATCGTTCATCTTCAGCCAATAAGCGTAAGCCATCTGCCCATGTCCCAACGCCTGATCGGTTTCGCCGCGATGGTTGTAGGCCATCGCCAGCGCTTGATGCAGTTGGCCCCAGCGTTTGAACTGATTAACGTGTTTGGCAAGGCGCAGCACACGCTCGATCAGTTCAGGTGTGAAAAACTCATCCTGATGCAAACACTGCAACTGGATTAAACCGATATAGGCCGCCAGCAGTAAATCCTGGTCATCGTCTTCTTCTGCCCGTTCCAGTGAATTTTGCAGCGCGGCACGCACGCGCTTGTGATCGCCGGAGACGGCATATAAGCCGCTTAAGCCGTTCCAGATATAGGTTTGTGCGCGCGAATCCTTGACGTTCTGGAGGTTGATGAGCGTGTCGTACCAGGGGCGCAGCCAGCGTGCCCAATCATCATACAACACGATATACGAATGCAGCAGGGTAAGCGCTTCGAAGGCCTTGCGATGTTGGGGAGGACGACGTACTGCGGCGTTGGTCGCTTGGAAGAGTTGATCTGCGCGCGCTGCTATCCAATGGTAATCTTTGTGACGTTCACGTAATTCCGGCAGCCAGTCATCCAAATCCATATATTGTTGTCCAAACAACTCGTGAATGATCAAGGATTATAGATTATAACGCGAAGGTTAAATAATACAAAGAGACTAAGAACTAAATTACAGGATGACCAGCGGCGGCCAGTCATCCTTATTTGCACGCTCAGGACGCGGCTTGCAACTGCAAAACGCGCCCGCCATAATCTACAAGGTAGAGTTCGCCGTTTTCATCTTCGCCAAAAGAGCTGACATTGTATTGGGTGTCGATGAAAATGTTGTTTTGCCACAGGCCGCTGCTGTCGCGGTAGGAAGCCCAGATGATACCGCTGCACCAGTCGCCAAACAGGTAGACGCCTTGCAAATCCGGCAGCGCTTGGCCGCGATAGACGTAGCCGCCGCTCACCGAGCAACCCATATTGTGGGGATAGGTGACGAAGGGGAAGACGAGGTTGGCCGGGTCGGCGGCGCTGCTGAAGCGCTCGTCGCCTTCGTAGACGTTCCAACCGTAGTTTTCGCCGCCGGGGCTGTCTGCCGCCTGAAAATTAACCTCTTCCCATTCGTTCTGGCCGACATCGGCAATATACAGGTCGCCGGTAGCACGGTCAAAACTGAAACGCCAGGGATTGCGTAAACCGAGCGCCCAGACTTCGGGAGCGAGGGCCGAGCTGCTGCTGTAGGGATTATCTTCAGGAATGGCGTAAGTGTCGGCGTTGACATCGATCCGCAGGATTTTGCCGAGCAGCGCGCCGGGATTTTGCCCGTTACCACGCGGGTCAGCCTGCGAGCCACCGTCGCCCAACCCGATATACAGATAGCCATCGGGGCCAAAAGCGATGGTGCCGCCGTTGTGGTTGGGGAAAGGCTGCTGCACGCGCAGAATGATGCGCGCGCTGGCGGGATCAACCGCATCGGGGTTATCGGCGGCGACACTGTAACGCGCGATGACGGTATGGCCGTCACGATCTGAATAATGGACGAAAAGCAGGCCGTTTTCGGCGTAATCGGGATGGAAGGCCAGCCCCAGCAGCCCGCGTTCGGAATACCTGCCGCTGAAGACCTCAGGGCTGAGTAAGTCAGAAATGTTCAAAAATGGCTCAGGATTGGTCAGGCCGGCGCTGATGATCCAGACGCGCCCACTTTGCTCCATCAGGAACAGGCGCGCGCTGCCATCGCCGGCGTTGACCAGACCGAGCGGACGATCGAAGCCGGAGACGATCTGCACCCACTGATACTGTGACGGATCGGGCGCAGTGTCGCGCGTAGTCGGTGGTTCGGTGTCCTGGGCCAGGGCGCTGCCAAAGGTCAGCAGCAGAAACACAACCAGCAGAATTACTTGAGGTTTCACTATGTTATGTCCTTATACTTATTGAACAGAGGCTTAGTTAGCGCAGCAAGATTAGCCCCTGCTTAACTAGGGCTGAGACAGGGGCTAAGGAGACTTAGTTAGGGCCGGCCACAGCGATCACCAGCGCATCAGGATTGAGATAATTTTGCGCGGCGTGCAGCAGATCGTCTTTGGTCAGGCGGTAGATTCTGTCGCGATAGGTCTGGATGTAGTCCAGCCCCAGCCCATAGCTTTCCATGTTCAAAATGACGGAAGAAAGCCCCTCATTGTTTTCGAGTTGCAGCGGCAGATGCCCAGTGAAATACGACTTATTGTCTTCGATGTCTTCATCGCTGACCGGTTCGCTCACAAGGCGCTGCAACTGCTGTTTGATGTGTTCAACTGCCAGCTCGACATTGCGCGGGTCAACGCCGGCCATCACACTCCAGGCACCGGGACCATGACCGCCTTCGACACTGCTGTAGGCATAATATGCCAACCCCAGATCGTCGCGCACAATTTCGCCGATGCGCCCCATCATCCCGAATTGACCGAGAATACTGTTGGCCAACTGCGCCGCGTGAAAATCGCTGGCGTAGCGCGAGGGACCGGCCACGCCCAGGACAATATCAGACTGCGTTTTGCCAGGCAGGGTGATACTGGCACGCACGGTTTGGGTCAAGCGCTGCATATCGGGCAGCGGCGGCGCGGGCTGCTGCGCGGAATTGTGCCAGTCTTCGAGGCGGCTGCGCACGATCTCCACCGCTTCGGCTGCCTTGACCGCGCCGACGATCACGAGCAGCATCTCCTGCGGCCCGTAGTGGTCACGATGGAAGCGCTGCAAATCATCGACCGTCAATGTGGGGACGGTTTGCAGCGTGCCGCTGCGGCTGCGGTGATAAGGATGGTTCGGCGCGTAGAGATTCTCGCGGAAAGCGCGATCGGCACGGTAGCGGGTATCGTTGTGGCGGTATTGCAGGCGGGTGATGGTTTCGCCGCGCAGGCGTTCCACCTGCTGCGCGGGGAAGGTCGGGTAACGCACGACATCGTTCAGAATATCGATCAGCACCGACAAATCTTCCGCCAGTGCCTTGCCGGAAAAACTGGCTTTGTGTGCGCCGGCGCTGATGCCGAAATCCGCCCCGATGTTTTCCAGGCTCTCGTGAATAGCGTTGAAATCGCGGTGCTGCGTGCCGCGCATCAAAGCGCCGGCCGTCATGACGGCCAGGCCGGCGCGCGCGTCGTCATCGAACACTGAACCAGCATTGATGAGACCGTTAACCACGATAGACTGTGCGGTGAAATTTTCATAACAGAGCACGACGATGCCGTTCTTCAATTCGACGCGCGTGATGTTTTGCGGGCCGGGCAGCGAAAGTCCGTTCGTTGTCATCTTATTCGTCATCCTCTTCCATTTCCGCTTCGTCCATCCCGGTAGGCACGAGCCAGCCGATGGTGCGGTTTTGTGGGCGCAGATAGCGCTGCGCCGCGTCATGCACTTCGTCCAGCGTGACGGCCGACAGGCGCGCCAGGTAATCATCGAACCACTTGTAGCTCTCGAAGTTTTCGGCAAAGGCCAGCCAGAACGCCTGCCCGGTCACCCCTTCGGTGCTGTAGGCGAGGAGGGCGCGCGCCTGTTTTTTGGCTTTGTCCAGTTCGGCCTGGGTGATGTCACCCTGGCGCACCCGCTCGATCTGGGCGTTGAGCGCGTCTTCGGCTTCTTGGAGGGTGCGGCCATGGCGCACTGTCACCGTGATACTGTACAGGTAGGGGTCAATGCTCGGCAGCACGTTGCCATATACCGAAGTCGCGATTTCGCTTTCCACCAGCGCTTTGTATAGGCGCGTAGTTTTATTGTCGATGTTGCCGCCGCCCGGCCCGCTTGGCCCGCTCATCACGCTGTCAATCAGCGCGATTTTGAACCAGTCGGGGTCAGTCGCGGCGGGGGCGCGATACGACATTTCCAGAAAAGCGGTGTGACCGGGACGCTCGACCTTGACACGCCGTTCGCCCTGCTGCGGCGGTTCGGGGCGGGAGAAGAGTGTGGGCGTTTGGCCCGCCGGGATGCCCTCATAGAGTTCGCGAATGCGCGCCAGCATCTCGTCGGTCTTAAAATAGCCGACGGCTACGGCAATGGCATTGTTGGGGACGTAGTGCCGCTTATAGTGGTTGTAGAGATCGTCGCGCGTCATCGTTTGCAGATCGACCAGATCACCGATGATCTCATGGTGATAGCCATGCACGCGGAACGCGGCGGCAGAGATTTCTTCGCTCAGCCAGAAGAGGGGCGAATTTTCGTTGCCCTGCCGCTCGGAAATGATGACCGTGCGCTCAGAATCGACTTCTTTAGGGTCGAACTTTGCGTTGAGCATCCGATCGGCTTCCAGGCGCAGCGCCAGTTCGATGCGGTCAGCCGGCATGACTTCATAGTAGGCGGTGTAATCCAGCGATGTTTGCGCATTCCAACTGCCGCCTTCACGGTCAATCGCCTTATCCAGATAGCGCTTGGGGAACAGTTCCGTCCCCTTGAACATCATATGTTCGACCCAGTGCGAAATGCCGGTTTGGCCGCTGCGTTCGTTGCGGCTGCCGATACGGTATAACACCCACCAACTAATGACCGGCGCGCTGTGGACTTCCTTGAGCAGCACGGTCAGGCCGTTGTTGAGCACGTAGCGATTGACATTGTTCACGCGACACCTGTAGTAAAATTTTCAGCGTTCAAATCCAATATAAAGAGAAAGGCGCAAAGACGCAATGATTCTATTGAATCTCTTGCGTCTTCGCGCCCAGAAGGGTGCAGACAGCGGTTAGCGATTGCCAGTGCCGTTATAACCGCGCCCGACGCCGCTGTAGTTGAAGCCCAACTCGTGCATCAAGCTCGGCTCGTAGATGTTGCGCCCGTCGATCAGCAGCGGCGTTTTCATGCTCTGGCGGATTTTCGCCATATCAAGCTGCTTGAATTCATTCCAGGGCGTGACCACGACCAGCGCATCAACGCCGTCGGCCACTTCATACGAATTCTGGCACATCTTGACCTGCGGCAGGACGCGCGCCGAGTTGTCCATCGCTACCGGGTCAAAGGCGCGCACGTGGGCGCCGCGTTCCAGCAAAACCTGGGCGATAGTGATGGCCGGTGATTCGCGGATGTCATCGGTGTTTTCTTTAAACGCCAGGCCGAGGATGCCGATTTTCTTGTCCTTGACTTCGCCAATCATGTCTTGCAGTTTAAAGATCACGTGCTTGCGCATGAAGTCGTTGATCTCCATGACGGCGTTGAGCAACTGCGGGTGCATGCCGTGCGTTTGGGCCATATAAGCAAGTGCCTTAACGTCTTTGGGGAAACAACTTCCGCCGTAACCCACGCCGGCTTGCAGGAAGTGGTGGCCGATGCGCTTGTCGAAGCCCATGCCCTGGGCGACTTCCATCACATCTGCGCCCAAACGTTCGCAGATGATGCTGATC
Organism: Chloroflexota bacterium; assembly: GCA_013388745.1. Taxonomy (GTDB): domain Bacteria; phylum Chloroflexota; class Anaerolineae; order Aggregatilineales; family Phototrophicaceae; genus JACAER01. The sequence continues at coordinate 158,601 of JACAER010000016.1, read as the reverse complement.
TCGTTGATGAAGCTGATGCGCGTGGCGAGGAAAGCGTTCGAAGCGTACTTAATCATTTCCGCCGTGCGCAGATCGGTCATCACGATGGGGCGGCGCAGCGGCAGGAACAACTGGGCGACGGCCTCCGCGCCCTTCTGATCGACCGATCCCAATACCGTGCGATCCGGGTTCATGAAGTCGGCGATAGCGACGCCTTCACGCAGGAATTCCGGGCAACTGACAACCGAAAAATGAATCGGCTTCGTCTGTTTGCTGCGCACAATGTCGGCCACCCAGTCGCCCGTTCCCACGGGCACAGTGGATTTGTTGACAATGACGACCGGGTGATCAACGTGCTGGGCGACGGCTTCGGCAGCGGCGCGCACATAACGCAAATCGGCCTCGCCATCGACGCCTTCGGGCGTGCCCACGCAGATAAAGACATACTCCGCGTCTTGCAGAGCTTCGGGATAGGAGGTGGTAAAGCGCAGGCGTCCGGCCTTGACATTCCGCTCGACCATCTCCCCCAGACCGGGTTCATAGATCGGCATCACACCGCGGTTCAGGTCGTTGATCTTGTCTTCATTGACGTCGATGCCGACGACATTGTTACCGAGATCGGCGAAACAGGTGCCTGTCACCAGACCGACGTAGCCGACGCCGACCACACAGATGTTTTTCATGCGTATCTCCTAAATGGTTGTTAAACGCCGATAATAACGCCTTAGCTTAGCACTAATTTCGCCACACGCCGCCCGATTTCGACGGCATAGTTTGTGCCGCGATCCCAGGGATAGACCTGGCTCATGCTGGCCCAGTACAGATTGGGGAGCGGCGTTTGCAGCGGCACAATCTTTTCGCTGTGATTCACACCCGGCACAGGCTGGGCATAGGGCGCGCGGAACACCCACGCTTTGCGAATCCATTGGGGCGCAAACTGCGGATTGAACTCCGGCAGCACGCTGCTGAAGCGCTGCACCAGTTCGTCGTCGCTCATCTTGAAATATTCGTGATCGACAGGCACATAATCGCCGCAGTACACCAGCGTGTCACCGCCATAATGCGCTTTGTCGATGAAATTCGTGTGTTCGACCAGCGCCAGGAAGGGAAAACGAGTGGCGCGCTTATCCGGCGACGTGGCGGGCAGGTTCAGCCAGTAGGTGCCGTCGGTCAGCAGCGAGTGCTTGAGCGCCAGGACAACACACACGGCGCCAATGCTGCGCAGATCGGCCAGTTGCCGACCATAAGGCGTAGCGGCCAGGCCGCTTGTCAGCCGCAGCATCAGAGCCGGCGACAGCGTACTGATAACGCGATCAAATTCGCAGCGCTCGCCCTTGACGGTCAGCACGGGTGTGCCGTTTTCGCTGCTGATCTGCTCTACAGGGGTGTTAAGCTGAATCACTGCGCCTTTTGCGGTGATGGCCTGCGCCAGCGCCTCTAAGAAGGCCTGAAAACCGCCTTGAAAATTGCCCAGACGCAGGCTGCGCTTATGGATGCGCGCCCAGAACCAGGCCATGTTGATTTTGTCGTAATAATCGCTGAATTTGCCGATAAAGAGCGGCTTCCACAGTTTTTCGTAGACTTCGCGCCCCATATAGCGCTGCAACCATTCGTGCGCGGTGATCTGCTCCAGCGGCTTCCAGTAGGGCGTGAGCTTGAGATATGCGCCGAACAATCCCAAACGGATTTTTGCCAGCGGTGACAGCGGCAGTTGCAGCGCCGAGAGGCTGATTTCTGAGCGATAGATTTTGCCGTCGAGCCAATAGCTGGTTTTGGGACGCGGGAACACCAGTTTGTCGCTGTGGCCGATTTCCGCGATCAGATCAAGCACCTCTTGATCGCCCTCGAACCAGTGGTGATAGAACTTTTCCAGCGACCAGTCCCATTGTTCGTCGCGGAAGCCTGCCGCCAGTCCGCCGACTTCCGCGCCGGCCTCAAACAGCGTAACCTGATGCCCGGCGCGCACTAAATCCCACGCGGCGGCCATGCCTGCCGCGCCCGCGCCGATAATGCCAATGTTCAAACGATTGCCCATTAAGCCGTATGCCCTTAGTAAAACTCGTTAACTCGAAGACGCCGCGTGTTCGAGTTCGCGCGCGTGGCTGATGGCGCGCCAGCCCAACCCGCGCCGCGCTAATAAGAAGAAGCCGACCAGCGTCACCGGCAGCCAGATAACGATATGCACGACCAACGCATACGCCAGCGCGGGGGCCTGCGCTACGCCTAACCCAGCCAAGACGGTCGTGACCGCGTACTCGTATACGCCGATCTGTCCCGGCGTGGCTGGGATCAGCCCCGCGAGATTGACTACACCCACAACCAGCAGAATCTCCGCATAGCTGACGCCGAGGTTAAAGGCCAGCGACACCAGCCAGTAAGTCGCGGCCTCGACCATCCACGACGTATAGGAACTCACGACAGCGCCCGCCAGATCAGCCGGGGTGCGCAGCCCTTCCAGGCCGTGAAGCACATCTTCGCTCAGTCGCAGCGCCAGGTCGCGCAAGCGTCCGGGCAAAAAGCGGCAAAAAAACGTCACCACACGCCTTAGAATGTTGGGGCGCGCCGCCAGCACAAAAAACAGCGCCAGCAGCGCCAGGAACAGCGGCGCCGTAATCAGCGCCACCTGGCGCACGATGGGCGAGGACAGCTCGATGAACAGCAGCGGCAGAATGATGAATGTCAGCATCACCAGCCCATCAAACACCCGCTCGATGACAACGACAGTGGCGGCTTTGGCGAAGGGAATGCCATGATCGCGCTGTAATAACAGCAGGCGCAGCACTTCGCCGCTGCGGAAGGGATAGACATTGTTGCCCATATAGCCGATGGCGGTCAGCGGGAGCAGATGATGCAGCCGCACCGGTTTGATCGAACGCAGCAAGTACTGCCAGCGCAGCGCGATCAGCGTCAGCGCCAGGAACCAGACAGCGACAGCCAGCAGCAGCCACAGTGGGTTAATCTCGCGCAGATGTTCCCAGACCGCTTCAGGATTGAGGTTGCGGAACGCGATCCACAAAAAAATGGCACTGATGACCATCCCGACGATCACCAGCAGCCGTTGGTTTCGGGTCATGTAGAAGTCCACAGATTAAACGCCCGGCACCTTCTCATTTTAGCAGGCCTCTGTCCCTAATACACGCCTTAATCCTAAAATCCGCACGAAATTTCCGGGCACTTATGTGCGGCAGGGGCGTATGGCCGCGGTGTTTTTTGGCGTTGCGCGACTTTTGTGCCAAACGTATAATGGCCTCTATAGTCTGCGGGGGGAAAATGTCGGTCATTGATGAGGTGAAAAGCAAGCTGGATATCATCACTTATATCCAGCAGTTTGTGCCGCTCAAGAAGGCCGGACGGCACTACAAGGCGTGCTGCCCCTTTCACGCAGAACGCACCCCCTCGTTTGTTGTCAACCCGGATACGCAAAGCTGGCGCTGCTTCGGCGCGTGCGCGGAAGGCGGCGATGTCTTCGGCTTTGCCATGAAATTTCACGGTTGGTCGTTCGGCGAAGCGCTGCGCGAACTCGGCAAATCTGTAGGCGTGGAAGTCGAGCGGCAGACCCCGCAGCAGCAGCAGCGCAGCGAACGCCTGGACACGCTGCGCGGCATTTTGAACACGCTGGCCGAAGAATATCACCGTTTTTTGATCGAAGCGAAAGACCCGGACGCAGCGGCAGCGCTGAAATACACGCGCGAAAAACGCGGCTTCAGCGACGACACCGTGCGCGGCTTCAAAATCGGCTATGCGCCACCCGGCTGGCAAAACGCGCTCAATCTGCTCAAGCAGTTGGGCTACCGCGAAGATGATATTATCGAGAGCGGCATTGCTACGCGCAATGAGCAGGGGCGTGTGTATGACCGTTTCCGCCATCGCTTGATGATTCCGATACGCGATGATCGCGGGCGGGTGGTGGGCTTTGGCGCGCGCGCGCTTGACGCGGACGACACCCCCAAGTACCTCAACTCGCCGCAGACGCCGCTGTTCGACAAAAGCCGCCTGCTGTTCGGGCTGGATGCGGCGCGCCGCAGCATTCGCGACAGCAAAACGGCGGTCATCGTCGAAGGCTATATGGATGCCATTCAGGCGCATCAGGCCGGCTATACCAATGTCGTCGCGCAGATGGGTACGGCACTGACCGAAACACAGCTCAAGCTGTTGGTGCCCGCGCTGGCAGAAAAGATCATTCTGGCGCTGGATGCCGACGCCGCCGGGCAGAACGCCACCCGCCGCAGTCTGGAAGTGGCGCGGCAAACCCTGCGCGAAGGGTACAGTGGACGCCTGTCGGTGGATATGCGTGTTTTGCAAATTCCCGACGCCAAAGACCCCGACGATCTGCTGCGCGAAACGCCGGAACGCTGGCAGGGGTTAGTCGCCGCCGCGCTGCCGATCACCGATTACGTGATCGAACAGGAAACTGCTGCGCTGCCCCCGCAGGCGACCGTGCAGGAACGCGAAGGCGTTGCGCGCCGGCTGCTGCCGCTGCTGCTGGCTTCGGAGAATAATCTCTATACCAAAGAAAACCTGCAAAAGCTGTCGGTCAAGCTGCGGATCACCGAGCGTGATCTGCTGGCGTGGGCGCAGGAACAAGAAAAAATCAGCGCTGTCAAAGCGCCGCGCGCTGCGCCCGCCGCCGACTCTGGCCCGGATTTCCCGCCGCTGAATTATGACGCGCTGGATGCACCGCCGCCGACCGATGATGATCTGGCGCCGCTCAAGATTGCGCCCGCCGCGCCCGGACGTGCTGCCGCGCCTGTGCGCCCGGCTGCCGCGCGGCGCGAGGTGGCGTTGGAAGCGTCGTGTCTGCGGATGCTGCTGCGCGACCCGGATTTGCTCTATCAGGTAAACCGCAAATTTCGCGAACTGGCCGGCAACCAGGCAAGGCTGCTGGCCGGGCCGCTGTGCGACCTGAACATGGAAGACTTCAGCCACAGCGCCTATCGTGTGTTGATGCGCCTGCTGACCGACGCCTTTCAGCAGCATGACCTCGAACCGCTGCATTATGTCGAAGTACATATGGAGGATGTGCTCTGGCCGGAGGTCGAAACGCTGCTGGTGGACGAAATCGATGGACTGCGCCCGCGCCTGCGTCACGGGCTGCTGCTGGATCTGGCTGCCCAGCTTAAGCGCGCGGAAATCAGCGCCTATGATGAGGCGGTCGAAAAAGCGCTGCGGCTGCGCAAAGAACGGCTCGCGCGCCAGATTGACGACATCTTCTTTTTGAAGTTGGAAGGCGGCGATGCGCCGCAGCAGCAGGAAATGCTGATGTTGTACCTTAAAGCGCGTGGGCTAATTGAGGTAGAATTGCAACACGCAACGATGAACCGCTGATTATCGTAGTTTCCGCCTTATGCTGTCATCATGGCAGCGTGCCAAGCACGTTTTTCCCAATTCAGAGTGCAAACCGATGGCTAAGAAACGCAAAGAGAAACCACAGACTTCTGAAAAACTGCCCGACAGCTCGATGGAGGAAATGGAAGAACTGACCCCAGAATTCGATTTCGACGATGAAATCGAAGACGATGACGGCCTCTTTGAAGCCTTGAGCTTCAAGGATGACGACGACTCGGCTGATTTGATGTTGAGCGACGAACCCGACGAGGACGAACTCGGCGATCTGGACGAGGGCTTTAGCGAGAACAGCAAGCTCGACAGCCTGCCGCTGGCCGATGATCCCGTCCGCATGTATCTCAAAGAAATCGGCCAGGTGCCGCTGCTCGATACCAATCGCGAAATGTGGCTCAGCATCCAGATCGCTTCGGAAAATCTGTTGCAAACCTTTATTGACCGCCTTTCCAGCCTGCGCGAAGGCCGCGAGGGCGGGCTGCCGCTGTCCACAGACATCGTCGTGCTGGCATTTGAACACCTGGCGGAAAACTGGCAGGCCGTGCTCACGAGCGCCGAAACGTTCAAACTCCCGCGCCCAGAACTCGTCGCCATCGCCAACGAAGTACAGCTTATCGGCGATACCTGGGACAACAGCGTTAACTCCTACATGCGCGAATACCTGCGCCAACGCGATTGGGGGCGTGACGAACGCTGGACAGAGATGGCGCGCCGGCTGTTCGATGTCTTCCAGGCCCTCTATCTGATCCCCCGTAAGGAACAGTTGCAGCTCACGCGCTACTATCAGGAAAAAGGCGAGTTCCCCTCAAAAGAACAGTTCCGTAAATGGCTCGCCATGAATCCGCTGATCAGCGAAGAATTGCAGGACATGTACAGCCTGATCGAAGAACGCTCCGAACTGGCCGCCGAAGCCCTCACCCGCGCCAACCTGCGTCTCGTCGTCAGCGTTGCCAAGCGCTACATGGGGCGTGGCATCAATTTTCTGGATCTGATTCAGGAAGGCAACATCGGCCTGCTGCGCGCTGTCGCCAAATTCGATCACACTAAAGGTTTCAAATTCAGTACCTACGCCACCTGGTGGATTCGCCAGGCCATCAGCCGCGCTATCGCCGATCAGGCGCGCACGATTCGTATTCCGGTGCATATGGTGGAGACAATCAACCGCCTGATGCGTGTGCAGCGCCAACTGATTCAAGAATTGGGCGCCGAACCCACGGCAGAACAGATCGCGCTGGAGATGGATTTCCTCACGCCCGAAGAAACCGAAGCGATCAAACTGCTGCGGCGCAAAGGGATGCGCCTGGATCCGGGCCTGACGCGCAAGCTGCGGCGCGCGGCGCAAAAAGTGCGCAAGATCATGCGTATCAGCCAGGAGCCCATGAGCCTGGAAATGCCAATCGGCCAGGAGGACAGCAGTCTGCTGGGCGACTTTATCGAAGATGACAAAGTGATGGGGCCGGTGGACGCCGCCAGCCGCCAACTGCTGAAAGAGCAAATTCGCTCGGCGCTCGGCGTGCTCAGCGACCGCGAGCGCGAAGTATTGGAGATGCGCTTCGGACTGCTGGATGGACAGGATCATACGCTGGAAGAAGTCGGGCGACATTTCGGGGTGACGCGCGAGCGCATCCGCCAGATCGAAGCCAAAGCGCTGCGCAAGCTGCGGCATCCGACGCGCAGCCGCCAACTGCGGGACTATCTGGAAATGTAGGGGCGGCGACGGGGATAGGCAGCTATCCCTGTCTTTTTCTCCCGTAGCCTTGAATAGACCAGGCGCTTAAATTATAATTGTTAGATAATTTGAGAGATTGTTATCATCGGTATACTTTGAGTCGGCCAAACCCACGACCTATACGCACTCAGACGACGCCGCTGCACAGGTGGCGCGTTTTTTCTATTTGCCGCATGGAGGCGTGTACCTAATGCCAAGTCATCCCTGGGCACGCGATTTTGCTGTCAGCAAAAGTGAAGTCGAACAGCTTACCAATTTGCTGCTCGAAAAAGAGATGCCGTTGAGCACTGAAGCGCTGGCGCGCGCCGTGCTCGAACAGCGCCTCAAGCGCGAAGCCGCCGCCCTCAAAGAACGTTTCAAAGACACGCAGCTCTACAACCCCGCGCATTCATATCAAGTCGGTCAAAAACTGCTCTTCGCAACCTTCGGCTATGCCGCGGGCACGGTGGTCAAAATTCGTCCCGGCCAGAACGATGATTACGGCGCTTTTAGCGTCATCTCCGTGCAGTTCGCCCCCGACGAAAAGCCGCGCGAGTTCGCAGCCGAATTCAAAGTGCCGCACAAGTTGAGCGGCGAACACAGCAATGGCGGAAATCCGATGCTGCTGTCGAATGTTCCCACCGTCGATGAAATCCTGACAGGCTCGCGCGCCGAAATTCTGGCCGCGCTGGAACAGGCGTTGAGCGGTTCGGGCGAGCTGGTAACGCTGGCCGGCAAGTGGTTCCCGCGTGATCTGCTGATCGAAGTCAACGCCGGACATTTGAACCTGGCGGAAGCCGTGCTGGACATCGCGGGCGGCGGCCCACTCACGACTGAAGACATTCTGGAGCAGATGGGCGGGCTGGGCAAAGCGCCGCTGGAATTACAAAAATTCACGCTCAATTACAGTCTGCGCGATGACCCGCGCTTCGATGAAGTGGGTTCGACCGGGCAGGTCTTGTGGTATCTGGCGCGCCTTGAACCCCCAGAGGTTTTGCAGCTTCCAGCCAATTTGCGTTACACCCCGATCGACTTTGATCGCAGTCTGCTCACCGCTGATATGCTGACTCTCGAAACTGAACTGGATGATGAACTTACACCAGGGATAGGTGTGCCAGAGGTGGGCGATTCGGTTACCATCACGCTCACGTACCCACACCGGCGCGTGGGCACACTGCCGCTGACGCCGCGCATCCGTCAGATCATGCCTACCGCGCTCAAAACTTCGCGCGTATGGATGACGCTGGTCGATGGTCAGGATGGCGAAGAGACCACCGGCTGGGTTGTCCGCAACGAGGGCTACGTCTTTGGTCTGGGGCCGTTTTACCGTAAACATCTGCTGCCGGTCGGGGCGTATGTCACCGTCAAGCGCAGCGATGATCCCGGCAAAATCGTCGTCGATTTTAACGCTCACCGCCCGCGCACCGAATATGTGCGCCTGATCGTCCCTAAGAACGATCAGATCACTTTCGAGAATCACAAACGCTCGATTGGCGCGGAATACGACGATCTGATGATTCTGGGCATTGATGATCTGAAAGCCGTAGACACCCTGTTCCAGGCGGCGCAGCAGCAGCGCAAAAGCATCAGCGCGATTCTCAAATCGATTATGCCCGGATTAGCGCGCCTGACTCCGCAGGGCGCGACACACGCCAAAACGCTTTACAGCGTTCTGAATGTTTTCCGCCGCTGCCCGCCGGGGCCACTCTTTGCCACGCTGGCGGCCAACCCCGATTTCCAGAACGTTGGCGGCCATTATTGGAAATTAGTCGAGGAATAGGCTTATGGTGGCCCCAAAACCGAGTCCGATCGTCAAACCGACGCTCGACACCAAATATCATATCGACTATAGCTGGTGGGAGCGTTCGGGCGAAGATTTGCGCACTTACCTCATCAGCCATTTGCTGCCAGAGCAGCGCGATCGGCTGACGCAGATCAAAGAGGAGCGCGTCGTCGATTTTGTCCATCCCGACACCGGCGAAGTTTTCCAACTGGATGAGTTAGGGCTGGCGATTCAGACTGCCGCCAAAGACAGCAGTTTCATCAATCCCTACATTTCGTTGGTGGACAGCATTTTCCGTGTGTTCCTGGCGAACAACAACACCCCTTTATCGCCACGCGAACTGGCGGAACAAACCGGGCGGCAGGCGTCACTGATTCTCAAGACGCTCAGCGGCGCGCGGGTTTACAAGGGCATTCGCCCGTATAGTGTATAAAAGGAGCCACACCTGACTTATGGGACGTGTAATTAACCCCGATACCACCGGCAAGCGCCGCAACCAACTGATGCGCAGTTCGGCCGAAATGCTGCGGATGCTGACACAAAAAACCAGCATTGACGACGAAAGCAAGGACATGCTGGCAGCGCTGGTCTATAATTTGCGCGAAATCGATGCCGGTATCGAACAATCGGCGGAAGCGTGGGAAAAACGCGATTACTGGATGAAAGCCGAAGAACTACGGCGGCGCTGGACGTGGCCGGGTTACATGGCGGGCCAGCTTAGCTCGGTGCTGGTGGAAGACAAATGGGAGGCGCTGCCGCAGATCATGGTCAAGCTACTCCCGCATTTCGCGGACATCAAAATCACCAAAATCACCAGCAAAGAAGGCCTGTGGCTGGGCAGCTATAAGCGCCTGCTGGAAGAAAAAACGTCGGGGGAAAAGCCACCCAAATAGCGCACAGACTATTCACCACATGAACATACACTTCTTCGACGATCCCAACTATATCCCGCAGCCCAAAGACAAGGTGCGTATCGAGGCGCTGGACATCATCCCGTATCCAGATCGTTTCCGCGTGCATGTACACATCAAAGTGACGCCATTCCTCGAACGCCCGAATCTGATTCTGGTGGCGCATAACGCGCAGGACAGGGTTGTCAGCGAACTCAACATCATCGAGACGATGCACACCGACATGGAGTTCACGCTGCACATCCGCGGCGTGCAGGAGCCGGCGGGCGCATATACGCTGACGGCAATGCTGTTCTACGAGAGCAAAAATCCGCCGCAGGATCAACGTATCGAAGCGTTCTTGATCCCCGAAGCCTCCGAGAGCAATGAACACTAAATTGTGGCTGACGCCGGCGCAGGCGCAAGCGCTTGTCGCTGCCGCGCAGCGTGCCGCACCACGAGAAGCCTGCGGCGTGATCGGCGGCAAGGGCAGCGTGGTGCAGCGGGTTTTGGCGCTGGACAATGTCGCCGCGAACCCGCAAACACATTATGTGTTGGATGGAGCAGACTTTGTGCGCGCATGGGCAGCGCTGGAAAAAGAGGGGCTAGACCTGCTCGGCATCTATCATTCGCACCCGAAGGGCGAAGCACTGCCCTCTTCCAAAGACATCCAAGACGCGGCGTATCCCGACGCGGTTTACGTCATCATCGGGCTGGCCGGCGCAAAAGCGCAGCTTGCGGGATGGCGTATAGTCTATGGGCAGGTGACAGCGGTTGAGCTGTGTATGGGAACACCAACAGGAATTGACGAAAATGTAACTTTATCGCGCGCGCAGAGATTCGCTATTATTCTCAGCGCTGTGTTGGCGCTGCTCTTTTTGCTGCTGCTGGCGTTGTCGCTGCTGCCCCCAGCCCCCGTGATTCCGGTTCGCTGACAAAGAGGCCTTATGCCCGACATCATGGTAGTTTTTGTGGTTGGCCTGTTGGGCGTGCTCGCAGGCGGTCTGGTTAATATTCTGGCGGACGATTTGCCGCAGCGGCGTGCGCCGCGTCTTCCGCGCTATCCCGACGGCACCCTGCGTCCTGCGCTGGCGTGGTTGGGTATCACGGCGTTCCTGTTGGGTAAGCACACATCGCCGCAGGGCGCGCGCCTGTCGTGGCGTCATCCGCTCAGTGAAGGGCTGACCGCGCTGGGCATGCTGGTCGCGCTGCTGAGCACCGCCGATATAGCGAACCGCGACACTTTACAACTGGCGTTCTGGCTGATTTATGTCGCGATATTCGCGCTGGTGACCGTGATCGACATTGAACACCGGCTGATTCTGTTCGTCGTCATCATTCCCGCGTGTCTGCTAGCGCTGGTGGATGCCGCTATCACAACCGCGACTGCCAACGGCCCCAACCCCAATTTACAGGATGCGCTGCTGGGAGGCGGGCTGGGACTGATCGTGACGTTCATCATGTATATCGGCGGTTTCGTGTATATGTATCTGCGTTTTGGCAACCAGGAAACCGATGAGGTCGCTTTCGGTTTCGGCGATGTCACGCTGACGACGTTTTGCGGGCTGGTGTTGGGCTGGCGTCCGCTGATTTTCGCGTTGTTTCTGGCCGTGTTCCTGGGCGCGGTGGGCGCGTTCTTCTTTCTGCTGGTCGGGCGGCTGAGGCAGGGCAAAGAATACACGCCCCTGACATTTATCCCCTATGGACCGTACATCGTCGCCGGCACGCTCATTATGCTGCTGTTCAGTTCGGAGTTCAGCCAATTTTTGCTGCGCGCGGCATATGGCTGAGTCTCAGATGGCCTGCTTTTCGATGATGCCACCGCCCAGACACACATCGTCGTCGTAGACCACGGCGCCCTGACCAGGCGTGATGTCGCGCAGCGGCTTGTCGAACGTCACACGCATTCGCTCGCTGTCGAGCGTTTCGACCAGGGCCGGCATAGGCGCGGCTTTGTAGCGAATTTTCACTTCTGCGCGGAAAACGGAGGCCGGCGCCGCGCCCGCCACCCAGTTGACGCGCCGCGCCGTCAGCACGCTGCTGCCCAGATCGGCCTGTGTGCCGACAACCAGCGCGTTACGGTAAGGATTCATGGCGATCACATACAGCGATTCGCTGTAGGCGATGCCCAGTCCCTTGCGCTGGCCGATTGTGTAATTGACCAGACCGTTATGCTCACCGATGACCTCGCCGTTTTTCAGCACAATGGGGCCGGGGATCATGGTGTCTGGCGCGTGTTTGATGAGGAAATCGCGGTAATTACCGTTCCCTAAAAAGCACAAATCCTGGCTGTCCTTTTTGCTGGCCGTGGGCAGCCCGAAGCGCTCGGCGATCTGGCGCACGTCACTCTTGGCGTAATCGCCCACGGGGAACAGCGCGTGCCGAAGCTGCTGCTGTGTCAGCACGCTCAGTACATAGCTCTGATCTTTATGATCGTCTACACCTTTACGGATGCGAATTCTGCCATCGGCATCCTGCTGCCGGCGCACATAATGCCCCGTCGCCAGATAGTCTGCGTCGAGCGCCAACGCATGATTCAGCAGCCAGGTAAAGCGAATGTGCCGGTTGCACTCCATACAGGGGTTAGGCGTCACACCATCGCGGTGCTGGTCAATGAAAAACTCGACAATCGTATCGCGGAACACCTCTTTGGTGTCCAGCACATAAAAAGGGATGCCCAATTTATCGGCGATGCGGCGCGCGTCGTTCATCTGGTCGGGCGTGCAGCAGCGGTTGTACGCCGCCCCGCCGAACGACTCGTCTGACCACAGGCGCATCATCATGCCGACGACATCATAGCCCTGCTCAACCAGCAGCGCCGCCGCTACAGAACTATCCACGCCGCCGCTCATGGCGACGACCACACGAGTATCTGCGTTGCTCACAATATCATCTCGCGCTTCAATTGACTCAACTTCTGAACGCTGGCGGCTATGGCATTGACAGCATAGTCCACATCGTCCGCTGTCGTTTGCAAGCCCACCGTCAGACGCAGCGTGCCGATCGCCTGCTGGGGCGTATAACCCATCGCCAGCAGCACGCCCGACGGTTCGGGGTTGCCTGTTTTGCAGGCAGAACCACCGCTGGCCGCCACGCCCTTCATATCCAGATGCATCAGCAGCGTGCTGCTGTCGATACCCTCGAACACAAAACTGGCGTGCGAAGCAATACGCTGGATGGGATGTCCTGTCAGTTGCGCGCCGGGCACGCGCTGCATAATGCCCTCCACCAATAAGTTACGCATCTGCCGGTAATGGGTTGTGCGCGCGGCCATTTCCACATACGCCAGTTCCAGGGCCTTCGCCAAGCCGACGATGAGCGGCGTATTGTGGGTGCCCGCGCGGCGGCTGCGCTCATGGCTGCCACCCGTCTGCGCCGGCAGCAGTTCCACGCCCGTGCGCACATATAGCAGTCCCACACCCTTCGGCCCGTAAAACTTGTGCGCCGACAGACTGAGCATATCCACACCGAGTGCCTGCACATCCAGTGGAAGCTGGCCCGCCGCCTGTACCGCATCGGTATGGAACAAGGTGCCGTTGGCGCGCGCCAGCGCTGCTAACTGCGCGATCGGCTGCACCGTGCCGACTTCGTTGTTGGCGTACATGACGCTGGCAACAGTGGTATCTGGCCGCAGCGCACGTTCAAAATCGGTCGTGTTAATCATGGCGTCGCGGTCAACGGGCAGCAGCGTTTGCGCGAAGCCCATAATGTGCGTTAACTGCTCCAGCGTGCGGCTGATGGCGCTGTGTTCAATCGGCGTGCTCAGCAGGTGTCTTCCCGTGTGGCGTTTGGCCCACGCCGCGCCGCGCAGCGCCAGATTATCACTCTCTGAGCCGCCGCTGGTGAAAATGATCTCCTCTGGCGTACAGTTGAGCACGCGCGCCACGCTTTCGCGCGCATCTTCAATCGCCTGTTCTGCCCGGCGACCCTGACTATGCATCGACGATGGGTTACCGTAGACTTCGCTGAAATACGGCAGCATTGTCTCAACGACGCGCGCATCCACAGGCGTAGAAGCCGAATGATCCAGATACACATTCCGGCGGGCAGGCATAGCGAATAGTCCTTGGTGAACACGAATTTTGTAGAACACCATCTATTTTACCCGCAGTTCATCATTTTTCAGCGGTGGAGTTTGGAAGAAAGCGCTGTTCGTAGCTATAATCAGCACTTTGATGGCTGCATTTCTATTCAGAAAAATCAATCTCTCATTGAGAGGAGAACTCAATATGCCTGTGATTCAAAGCATACATGGCCGTGAGGTCTTAGACTCGCGTGGCAATCCCACCGTCGAGGTCGAGGTCGAGCTGGTCGATGGCGCCGCCGGGCGGGCGATTGTGCCCAGCGGCGCATCTACCGGCGAACATGAAGCGCTGGAACTGCGCGACGGCGACAAGAACCGCTATGGAGGCAAGGGCGTTCTGAAGGCGGTCGAAGCGGTTAACGGCCCGATTGCCGAAGCGCTGACCGGTATGTATGCGCTGAACCAGATCGTCGTAGACCAGACGATGATCGAACTCGACGGCACGCCCACCAAAGAAAAACTCGGCGCGAACGCTGTTCTGGGCGTTTCGCTGGCCGTCGCCAAAGCCGCGGCGAACAGCGTCGATCTGCCGCTCTACGCTTATCTCGGCGGCGTTCACGCCCATGTGCTGCCTGTGCCCATGATGAATATCATGAACGGTGGCAAGCACGCGGCCAACAGCACCGATTTTCAGGAATTCATGGTGATGCCCGTTGGCGCTAAATCCTTCCGCGAAGCGCTGCAATGGGGCGTAGAAATCTATCAGAAGCTCAAGAGCGTGCTGCACAAAAAAGGCCACAACACTTCTGTGGGCGATGAAGGCGGCTTCGCCCCCAGTCTCGGCTCGAATCAGGCAGCGCTGGATGTCATCATGGAGGCCATTACGCAGGCCGGTTTTAAGCCCGGCGAACAAATCCGCATCGCGCTCGACCCCGCCACGTCGGAAATCTACAAGGACGGCAAATACCATCTCGAAATCGAAAAGCGCGTGCTTTCGGGCGAAGAAATGGTCGAATTCTGGGTCGATTGGACTTCGCGCTATCCGATTATCTCGCTGGAAGATGGTCTGGCGGAAAACGATTGGGACAACTGGTCGCGGCTGGTGGCGGCGATCGGCAGTCGCGTGCAAGTCGTGGGCGATGACCTACTGGTCACCAATGTCGAACGGGTGACGCGTGGCATCAAGCAGAAGGCCGCCAACGCGCTGCTCTTCAAGCTCAATCAGATCGGCTCGCTGACCGAGGCGCTGGCCGCCGCGCAGCTCAGCCAGCGGCACGGCTGGACGGTTGTCACCAGCCACCGCAGCGGCGAAACCGAAGACACGACGATCGCCGATGTGGCTGTGGCCATGAACGCCGGACAAATCAAGACTGGCGCACCCGCCCGCACTGATCGCGTGGCCAAATACAACCAACTGCTGCGTATCGAAGAGCAGTTGGGCAGCGCCGCCAGATACGCCGGGATGCACGCCTTTACGAACCTCAACGCGGATATTTAGCGCTTGGATAGGCAAGGGGCCAAAACCCCTTGCCTGGTTAAACAGCATGCGACGTGATCGTGACTATTTCTACAACACGCAAGAGCTGTGTGGCGGCTTATCAGCAGGCATAGAAGGGACTACCGGCATTGGCTAAGATAAACCACAAGCGCACCAAAATTGTTGCCACAATTGGCCCCTCCTCGTGGAACGAAGACACTCTGCGCCGCATTATTCGCGCCGGAGTCGATGTCGCGCGCATCAATTTTTCGCATGGCGACCACGAAACACACAGCCGCAGCATCGATCTGGTGCGCCGCATTGCCGCCGAAGAAGGCCATGTCATCGCCATAATGTGCGATATTCAAGGCCCGAAAATCCGTATTGGCAAGGTGGCGCATGAACCGATCACGCTGCAAAAAGGCGATCGCGTGGTTCTGACGCTGGACGATGTGCCGGGTGACAACAACACGTTCCAGCTTCCGCACCCCGAATTTCTGCGCGACATCAAATCGGGCACGCATCTGCTGCTCGATGACGGCAAGGTCGAGTTTCTTGTGAAAGAAACCACGCCGCGCAGCCTGATCTGTGAGAACCTGTTTGAAGGTATGTTGAGTTCGCGCAAGGGTGTGACCGCCCCCAAAGCCACGCTCACCCTTTCCGCCATCACCGACAAAGATCGCGAAGATATCAAGTTCGCGCTGAGCAAAAAGACCGACTATATCGCGATGTCGTTCGTGCGCTCGACAGAAGATATTCGCGAAATGCGCTGGCTGATTCGCCACCTGAGCGGCGATCATGTAGCCATCATCGCCAAGATCGAAAAACACGAGGCACTCGTGAATATCGAAGGGATAGTGGATGCCGCCGACGGCATTATGGTAGCGCGCGGCGATCTGGGTATCGAAACCCCCGCCGAAGAAGTGCCCTTTCATCAAAAACGCATCATTCAGCTTTGCAACATGGCGGGCAAACCGGTTATCACCGCCACGCAGATGCTCAATTCGATGGTCGAAAGCCCACGCCCGACACGCGCCGAAGCCAGCGATGTGTACAACGCGATTGTCGATGGCACCGACGCGGTCATGCTGAGCAACGAAACGGCGTCGGGTGACTTTCCCATAGAGGCTGTCGAGACGATGGCGCGTATCGCCGTGATTGCCGAACAGCATATCTGGGAAAATCGTCCGCAGCAGGTGGCGATGCAGCGTGAAAAGGCGCAGGGGCAGGAAGCGGTGGCCGACGCCATCAGCCAGGCAACCTCCGACATCTCGCGCCTCTTGGAGCCGAGCGCGATCATCACCTCTACGCTCACCGGTTATACCGCGCGGCGTGTCGCCCGCGAACGCCCAAAGAAGACGATACTCTGCGTGACGCCCAACGAAATCACCTATCGTCGCATGGCGCTTGTCTGGGGGGTCGTGCCGATTCTGATCGAGCAGTTCAACACGATTGATGACATGATCGACATCGTCGTCAAAGCCGCGCATCACCAACAGTTGGTGCAGCGCGGCGACGTGATCATCATCATCGCGGGTGTGCCCTTCGGCGTCGGCGGACAAACCAACTTCCTGAAAATCCACATCGTCGGCGAATCCGGCGAGCTGTAGTCGGCAGTACCGCAGCACAAAGAGCGCACACTCTGGTGTTGGGTGTGCGCTCTTTGTGTCTGTATACGCTCTTATGGCGCGGGCGTGCCTTCGTCCACCGCCAGCACCCCCTGCTCGGTGCAGGAATTATAGCTGCTGCCGACGATCACGGCAAAATCACTGCTGCGATTCGGGTCAGGTTCGATCAGCACGTTTTCCGGGCGGATATTCAGCAGCAGCGCGATGGCCTCAAGGCTGCTGCCTTTTTCCTGCCCTGTGTAATCGATCAGCACGGTGTCGGTGTAGCTGCTGGTTTGTGCCGCGCCCATTGCCACCGCGCTAAAGCCTTCCCAGTTCAGGCGTTCCGCTGCGACGCGATCCCAGTCGGTGTTGGTCGTGCCGTTGTATACGGCGATGGTAGCGCGCTCAACCGACACCTGACTTTGTGTGGGCGGCGTGTAGAAGTCGATCATTAGTTCGCGTACCGTGTCGAATATCGGAAGCTGCACGTTCGAGCCGTCAGGGGTTGTCCAGGGGGTTGTATGATACAGGCGGATGAAGCGGAAGTTTTCGATCGCGCTGCTTTCGAGATTGACGGCGATAGGCAGCAGACCGATGATGTCGTCAAGCTGCAAATTGGTCTCGACAACGCTCATCGTCTCATTCCACAGCGTGGGCACCTGTGTGAGTAAGCCTTGATCGCGGGCCGAACGCAGAATCGCGCGTAAGAGCTGCTGCTGGCGGCGGCCCCGATCAAATTCCAGGCTGTTGTGGCGCGAGCGCGCATACCACAGAGCTTCTGCGCCGCTCATGCGGTAGTAACCCACTGGCAGCGTCCACAGGCCTTCGTCGTTGGCCTGCACCGCGCCGGCCGGCATCTGCGCGCCGATCAACTGATAGTCCTGAATCGCGCAGTCTACCGCCAGATCCACGCCGCCCACCGCGTCAATAATCGTCTCGAAACCGCTGAGGTTTACCAGCGCATAATAATGCACGTTGATGCCGAAGTTATAAAGAATCGTCTGCCGCAGCAGGCCGAAGCCGCCGTCTGTCCAACCGACAGCTTCGCCGTAGCCGTAAGCTACGTTCAAGCGCTGCATCCCCAATGCGGGGATATAGACGAACAGATCACGGGGCAAGCTGAGCATCGCCACCGTGCCCGTATCCAGATTGATCGACACGATAATCATCGTATCGGTGCGCAGGCTGCCGTCATTGGTGATTTCGGCGTCTGTGCCCAGCAGAATGATGTTGACCAGCGCATATTCGCGCGGGATAAATTCCACCGCCGTCGGAATAGCCGTCACATCAACCTGTGCTGGATCGGGGTTTTCGGGGATCAGCAGGGTGGGCAGCGCACGGGCCGTCGCGGCGGTCGTAGGAGTCGCCGAAGGCGCTAATGTTGCCGTTGGGGTGAAAGTGGGTGCGGGGGTTACGCTAATAAGCGCGGCGGGCGTGTTGGTGGGGGGCAGCGCCAGCGTGGGCGGCAGCGGCGTGTTAGTGGTAAACTGCACAATAACCTGCGGTGTGGGCGTGGCGCTCGGCGGCAGCGGCGTCGGTGTGAGGGTGGGCTGTGGGGTAGCTGTGGCCGTAGACGTGCTTGTGGGCGGCGGCGTTGCTGTCGCGTTCGGCGTTTGCGTGCTCGTCGCCGTGTGTGTCATGATGGTTGGCGCGATGGCGGTGGCTGTTTGCACATAGGCCGCCGCACGCTCGTTCAGGCGACTCATGGCGCTCAAGCGATCGGTCATCGCCGCCGCAACACGAAAGCCCGACCACAGCACCCCTACGGCCAGGCCAAGAATGAGCAAAGCCGGGATCAACCCGACGAAGAAAAAGCGCAAGAATCGGCGCAGACGTCGCATTATGACTTCCTCGCTAAAAATCGGCGCCATTGTAGCGGAGAAACGGCGTCTGGCTCAATTGTCAAAATACACCAGCACGCTGCATAAGGCCCCAAACGGGATGCTGCCCTGCGCATTGACCACCGAAAGCCGCAGCCAGTACAGCCCGTTGGCATACTGGGATGTGTCGATTTGTCCCAGAATGCCTTCACTGACTGGCGCGGCGAAACGCGAGACGAAGGTGTAGCCCGCAGCGTCAAAGGCGCGCATATCAAGGCGATAGTAGCCAAAATCTGGCAGGGTCGCTGTGCCGACGATCGTCAGCAAACCGCTGACCGGCTGACCGGCGCTCGGCCCGATGATGGCGGCACGCTGCGTGTCAAAACATGCTTCGCCGCTGATTTCCGGCGGCAGTCCTGTCGCCAGCGGATTCTGCGGCAGACCGGGCACATAAATTTGCGAACGCGGCGTAATACTGTCAGCGTCGGAGAGACAGTTGGCGCGCAGCAGATCGAGCACCGTAGTGTTGACTGCCCGCGCGATAGCAAACAGGGTATCGCCCGCCTGTACTGTGTAAATCAGCCAACCGCGCGGGACAGCGCCACATACGCCGCGCGCAGGCGCGAGAGTCGGTTCGCTGGTCTGCGTGGGGGTGGGCGTGGGCAGCAGACCGGGCAGATTCAGCGTCGGCGTCGGCAAGAAACCGCTGTCGCGCACGGGAGTCGCTGTGGGTGTGGCCGAAGGCGTCGGGGTCTGGGTGCGTGTCGCGGTGGGCGTGGGGGTTGCGGTGGGCGTCGGCGTAACACTTGGTGTGTTGGTGTGTGTATTTGTGGCCGTCACGACCACTGCCGTCCTGCTGGCGGTCGCGGTAGGCGTGGCGCTCGGCACAGTAGCCGTCGCGGTGGCTGTAGCGGTGGGTGTGGCCGACGGTGTGCTCGTTGCCGTGATAGTTGGTGTCGCCGAATTTGTGGCTGTCGGCGGCATAGTGGTTGCTCTGGGACGCGCTGTGTTTGTCATGCTGGGCAGAGCGGTGTTTGTCGGCGCAGGGGTCGTAGGGGCAGCCGATGCGCGCCGCACGGCCGTGTTTGTCACGGTCGGCAGCAGCGCACAGCCTTGCAGGGGAATAATCAGTGTTTGCCCGGTTTGCAGCGTGGCTGCGGCGCTGATTGCGTTCAACCACGCAATGTCCTCTACAGTGACTCCTAAGATACGCGCCAGACTTTGCAGTGTGTCGCCGGCTTCCACCGTGTACAACAGGCAGTTAGGCGGCAGCGCGGCAATAGTCAGCGATAGAGTGGCCGTTTCGGTTGGCTGCGCTGTGGCCGTTATATCCACCGTTGGCGAACTCTCGACTGCCGTAGATTGCGGGGGTGCTGGCGTCTCTGTCGCCGGCGTAATCATCGGGGCGGCGATCTGTTCGGTGGTTGGCGTCGCGGTGGCCGCTGTCTGATCGGCGGTAGTCAGTGAGAGGATGATGCCAAAAGCGACGGCAAACGCCAGCACGGCGACGGCGGCAATTGCTACGACGATTTCGTTGCCAATATCTCGCTGCTGCATCGCCTACCCTTCGGGTTCTAGCGCCGGTTCAAAAGGCAGCGCTGCCGCAAATATCGACCCTAAGCCTGGCTGTGATTCCACCCACAATTTACCGCCGTGCGCCTCCGCCAGCGCTTTCGCCAGCGAGAGGCCAACGCCTGTATCGCCCAGACCTTGAATCAGCGGATTTTCGGCCCTATAGCGGCGCGCAAACACGCGCTCCGCATCCTCTGGCGCGATTCCTCCGCCGCGATCCTCCACCGCAACCACCAGACAATCGGTGGCCACGCCGGGTTTCAACTCGACAACCTGCTTATGGGCGCTGATATACAGATCGCTGTCGGCCGGCGATACCAGATAAGCGTTGGTCAGCAGTTGGCCGACAATCTGGCTCACAGCAGTGCGATCCAGTTGCAGCGCCGGCAGTTGATCGTCCAAATCCAGATGCACGCTCAACCCTTTTTCACGAAACTGGGTTGTCGCTTCGGTGATCGCGCTCTCGATCACTGCCACGACGTTCACACTCTGGGGCGAGAGGGTGAATTTCCCGGCGTCGAGCGCGGCGATGCGCACCAGGTCTTCGACCATCGTGGCCAGGCGCGAGAAATTGCTCAATATGCGTTGCAGATATTTGCGCTGCATTTCGCCCAGAATGCCCGCCGATTCGTTCAGAAGCAGGTGCATGTAACCGATCACTGAAGTCATGGGTGTGCGCAGTTCTTGCGCCATACCCAGCACCAGTTCTGGCTGCTCCATCTGATATTTGGGCTGGGCTTTGTTCGCCAGTTCCATGCGTTCCAGTTGATTTTCGACCAGGGCAAGCTGCCGCCGCGCTTCGTTCAGTTCGCGTTCCAATTGGTCGCGCTGAGACGTCAGATCCTCGACCATTTTCCTGAAGCTGCCGATACCATCGCTGCCAAGCTGTTGTAAGCGCTCGCGATCGCCTTCCAGCCGCGCCAGGAGTTGGTCGCGTTCGCTTTCCAGCGCCTGTTTTTGCGCCAGCAGCCGGTCGCGTTCGGCGATCATTCCGCTGCGTTCGTCTGCGAGCCGCTGCAACTGCATCCGTAGTTGCGCCTGCTCGGCGTGCGATGCGCTCAATTCGACCTCGTAGCCTGCCGCCTGCGAAACCATGCGCTGGCGCTGTTCTTTGCTGCGCTCGCGGTCAGACGCCAGTTCGTCGCGTTCGGAACGCAGTTGGTCGCGCTGTTTGATGAGCGCTTCGCGATCAGACGCCAGATTCTTGATCTCATTTTGCAGCGTTTCGATGCGCGTATCGCGTTCGCGCGCTTGCAAAATACTTTCTTCTAGCCGCGCGCGCTCTGCCAGCAGCATATCGCGTTCGCGTTTGAGCGAGTCATTTTTGGTTTGCAGCCCATTGCGCTGTTCGGCAAACTGCGCCAACAACTGCCCAAGACTGCCGCTGCCACCTTCAATGCCAAGCGTCTTAAGCTGATTTTCGATGTCATCCAGACGCGCTTGCAGTTCGTTACGCTGGTTTTCCAGCCGGTTGCGTTCCTGCATCATGCGCTGCACGACCTGCTGCATGTTGGGCAGCAGCATCTTATCTTTGGCGCGCAGATCGTCCAGTTCGGCCTGCAAATGCGCGCGCTGCGCCACAAGATCGTCTTTTTCGCGCCGCAGCGTTTCCGTCATACTGTTGATCAACGCCTGATTGTCGGTTGAAGTGGCTCCAGCCAGCGCGGCTTCGGCCTCTTGCAAACGCGCGGCCAGGCGATCGCGTTCTTCGCGCAGTTTACTCTGTTCTTCGGTGAGCGCCAGCATTTGCTGGGAGATCGACGCGCCCTCCTGGCTTTCTTCCAGTTCATCGCTGACGCGGCTACGCTCGTAATCTAGCGCGACCTTTAGCTCCATCACCTGCCGGGTGAGTTCGGCGATCTGATCGCGCGCCTGACTCAGGGCGCTGTCGATCTCTTTGCGCGCGGCGACCACGTCGGCGTCGTTCACTTCGTCAGGCGACACGCCCGCGACCATCGCCTGAATCACGCGCTCTTCCGCCCGGCGCTGGGCATCGTTGGCCGTATAGCTCAGCGAGAGCAGACTGGCCGAGATAACGCCCAACCCTTTGAGCAATTCCTGTTCCACTTCGCGCAGTTCGCGCCCGGAATACGGCAAACCGACCATCAGCATGGCCACAATGTGTTTGTCGTGAATCAGGGGTTGAAAATACACCGGTCCGCGCTGGTTGATATCGAGGCGCGAAAACAGATCATCCAGTTCTTGTACATTGCGATCGGGGTACAATGGCCGCTGCGTCTGCCGTTCGATGGCGTTGACCAGCGTCGGCTGCTGGTCGAGGCTCAGCGCCAGCCCCGTGATTTCGCGCTTGATGATGCGGTCATAGGCCGCAGTGATGTCGGCGTAGTTGGCGTCGTGCAGGCGCAGCAGCGCGCCCACATCGGCTTTGATGATGTCCAGCGCCGCATCCACAATCCGGCGCGGGATGTTTTCTGGCGTCGCGTTATCCAGAATTTGCCCCAATGCGCGCATCAGCAGCGCCGATTCGCGCTCAACTGGTGTGGCTTCGGGCGGGCGCGGGCGGGCGACAGCAGGCGCGATAGTCGCGGCGGGGGGCGCTTTTTCTGCCGCCTTTTTGGCTTCGCTGACCTTTTGCTCCAGTTCCGCTATGATGGCGCGATAGATCACAGCAGGCAGCACAGCCAGCGCCGCCATGAACGTCAGCCGCGCCAGGCCCGCATAATTGCCGATGATCATGCCCTGTGTCACCTGAAATAATGTGATTCCAAAGCCCACAGCCAGGAGCAGGAAAAACAGCAGTTTAAGCGGCGCATCGACCACCAGACGGAAGTAAATGATCGCCAGAACCAGTCCCAGGGTAGCAAGAACCGCCGGCACGAATGTCCAGGTAATGCCAAAGGCACTCAGGTTAAAATCGCGCGTCGCGGCAATCAACGGCCAGTTAAAGCCCGTGATGGCATAGCCCACCACGACGATCACCAGCAAAATGAGCACGAGGAAATTGGGCACACGCCCCCAGCGTTCATGATCGGCGGTCAGGAAGGCCCAGCCCAGCAGCAAAATGGTCACGACACTGGCCGCCCGTTCCAGCGGGGGCAAAATGGCCGCCGCATTCTGCCGCGTGAGCAGCGTATACAGCGCGCCGAGCAGCAGCATCACCCACGCCACAACCACACCGCTGGACGCCAGCAGGTAGCGTTCCGCGGCGCGCTGGCCGGGATGGCGCACACGCTGCCCCAGCGCCATAAATACCCCCGACAGGCTGACAGCGATAATGATAAGGAAATACAGCAGATCGCCGGGCGAACGCACGAACAGGTTGACGAAGTCAAATGGCACAGGAGACAAGGCCGCTTTTCCTGAACTGTGATTATTTCAATCCTTGCAAGTATATCACACGCAAACAAACGTGCGAGTTGCTGGCAGGTTATCGCGCCATTAGAGAAAGGTTGCTGACCGTTGACGGCTGCCGCCACCTTGATTAGACTGAAACACAACCAAGAATAACCGTAAGGAGCACGCTGAGCGCTGGCTTCAGACCTGATGGCCGATAAATCAACTCTGCGCACGCTCGCCAACGCCCTGAAACGTGTGCCCTGGCTCGTCACTCTCGCGCGCCTTCTGTGGGGACTCAGCCGCGCCCGCTTCACCGCCGGGGTCGTCGCTGTGATTATCAACGATCAGGGCGCGGTGCTGCTGGTCGAGCATGTCTTTCATCCCCATACGCCCTGGGGATTGCCCGGCGGCTGGATCGAACGCCGCGAAGAGCCAGTCGAGGCGCTGCGCCGCGAACTGCGCGAGGAACTCGGCCTCGAAGTGCGTATCGCAGCGCTGCTGCTGTCTGAACTGGGTTACGGCGATCACATTGATCTGGCCTATTTGTGTTATCCGTCTAACGCGATCGGCAGGTTAAGCGCCGAACTGCTCGCCTATCGGTGGGTCGAAGCCGACCAACTGCCCCGCGTGCAAAAATTCCATTATCACGCTATCCAACACGCGCTCGAAGTCGTTTCCAGGGAGACCAAATGACTACGTTATCCGGTCGTGGAAGCCGCAGCCGCCGTCGTCTGCCGCTGATCCCGCTGCTTTCGGCAGTCATGCTGTTCGCGGCTATCGGTTTATTTCTCTTTGAACTGGTGAACTTCAGCCAACAGCAGGATCGACTGGCTGCCGGGGTTTCGATCGCCAGCGTGCCGGTGGGCGGGCTGCCGCTGCAACAGGCGGCAGTGGATTTGCAGGCCGTCTATGCGCAGCCCCTGGTGCTGTACTATAACGACAGCCCAATTCTGCTAGAACCGAGCACGGTCGGTTTTCGCCTGAGCGAAGACACTATGCTGGCACAGGCCAGCGCCGTGGGCGACACACAGCTTGGTTTCTGGGCGCGTTATTTCAACTACCTGACCCGCCAGCAGCTCGAAAACACCACGGTGGATGTGCCGCTCGCCGCCGATTACCAGCGCGGTTTGCTGCAACAATTTCTGGATGACATCGCACGGCGTTATGACCGTCCTGCAGGCGCAGCAGGCTATGATGTGCAAACGCTGACGACCTTCGCCGGTACGCCCGGTTATGCGCTGGATATTGCGCGCGCGCTGGAAAGCGTGGATACGGCGCTCCGCAACCCGAATCAGCGCACAGTGGTTTTACCGATCGGTGGGCAAAGCGAATCGCAGGCCAATATCAACACGCTGCGCGATTTGATTATCGGTTATCTGGATTCGCAGGGCTTTGTGTATGACGGCCAGACGACTGTTGCGTCGGTGTTCATCATGGACTTGCAGACAGGCGAAGAGGTGAATTTGCTGGGCGATGTGGCGTTTTCCGCCGCCAGCACAATCAAAGTGCCGATCATGATCGATTACTATCGCACGCTGGCTTTTTCGCCCAGCAGCGACGAAGCGTGGCTGCTGGCGAATTCGCTTTTGTGCAGCAACAACTACTCATCCAACCTTATCATGCAGATCATCGGCGGTGATAATATCCTCAACGGGCTGCAAGATGTCAACAACACGGCACGTTATCTGGGCGCGCGCAATACCTATATCGCCGCGCCGCTGGTTTTCGCCGCCGATCAGCAGCCGCTTTCTATCCCGATTCCCAGCACGACGCCCAATCCCAATTTCGACACCGATCCAGACGCGTTCAACCAAACCACGACAGAAGACCTGGGGACTCTGTTTTCGCTGATCTACGACTGCGCCTATTATGGCTCCGGGTTGATGGCCGCGTATCCGAACGGCGAATTTACGCAAAACGAATGCCGGCAGATGCTCAATCTGATGAGCGCCAACAATCTGGAACGGCTGCTGCAAGGGGGCATCCCAGAAAATGCGCCGATCGCGCACAAAAACGGCTGGCTGGAAAATGTGCATGGCGACGCGGGCATTGTCTTTCCGCCGAATGGCCGCAACTATGTGATTGCCGTCTTTGTGTGGGAAGATACCGACTTTTTCAGTTTTGAGCGGGCGTGGCCGCTGATCGAGGGGATTTCACGCGCGGCCTGGAATTACTTCAGCGGCGGCGAGGAGTCCCTGCTGACGGCGCGTACCGATCTGCCACCCAGCGCGCAGGAGTGCGTGCCCAACTTCCTGCCGGCCAGCGCGCAGCAAACCGACTTGAATACGATAGGCGATCTCACGCTGCCTTAATGGATGCGTTTACTTAAAATCAGGTGGTTGCGGTTACCTTCGTGGCGGTAATCCACCCTGTCCATGACTTTTTTGATGAAAGCCACACCCCACCCGCCCTCATTACGTTCCCACAGCGGCGTTTTGGGGTCTGGTTCAGACTTAGTAAGTGGGTTGTATGGGGGGCCGTCATCCATGATAGTGATGATGACCTCATCGGCGAAGGTCTGGCAGACAACATCAATGACCTTATCCGCGCCATTAAACTGATAGCCGTGTTCGATCACATTGGTGCAGGCCTCTTCTACCGCCAGGCGACAGTGATAGATGGCCCGCTCATTCATGCCTGCGTTTTGCGCCACTTCGACCACAAAATCGCAGGCTGTGGCCACGTTGACCAATACCCCCGGTATTCTCAGCCAGCGCTCGTCTGCCATGACGCCCTCGCTATACTTTAGCCGCGTCTAGAAACTGCCGAGTGCATCGTTGGGATTATCGAAAATCTGGAAAATCGTATCCAGCCCGGCCATTTCCAGGACCTCGCGCACCCGCTCGGAAGGCTGCGCCAGGCGCAGGTCGCCGGTGGCCTTCTGCGCTTTCTTCAAGGAGTTCACCAGTTCGCGCAGCCCGGCGCTGCTCATATAATCGACCCCCGCCAGATCCAGCACCAGCAGAATGCGCCCATTGTCAATGGCCTTTGCCAGCGCCCCCCCCAGTTCGCTCGCATTCATACTGTCCACGCGCCCGCTGACTTCGACCAGGGTGACGTGTTCTTGGCCGGATACATTGATATCAATCATGTTCTCACTCCTACGAACCGCAGGCTGTTTCTCATCGCTTGCAAACGCCTATTTAATAATCGCAATAGTTTAATTATAGCCAATCTGCTGTATGAGGGAAATTGTATTGCAATTCGACTGCTGTGCCTAATAATATAGCAAAACTCGGTAGATGGCAGGGTGAGTTTACCAACTTATGAATCTCGGCGCTTTTGGGATATTAACGATTTTGAACGGCGGGCTGCTGTTCACGGTGTTTCGTGTCGAAGCGAAACACCGCCGCATCGTCGGCCTGAGCGTAGTGCTCGGCCTGTTCATGGTCTATCAGTATGCGTTGGGTCACCGCAGCGAAGGCGAATACTGGCTGGCATTGGGCGTCGCCGGCGTGCTGAATGCCCTTTTCTGGCTGCTGATCGGACGCTATAACCCGCCGCGCAGCGACGAGGAGATCAAAGTCATCGGGTTAGATGATTAGTACAAGTTCACAGGTGCCAATTGTCGGTTCTCAGTGAAATATGCGGGCAAAATCGACGATTCAGGCATATAGACGCGGTCGAACAGGCTTAGGGAGGAATACGCGGCTGGCGATTAACGCGCGCTGTGGTTACAATAGGTCTTGTTCTGTTTTGCGCAAATAAGGTGTGGATGATGAAAGCCGAACAACTATTGAAGAAACGCGATGCCAAAACGTTACCGCATCTTGAACAATATGCTCCGGTATGGATTGTGGAACAGAAGGTGATGGAAGACGAAGACGCCGTGCAGTTCAACGTTGTCTTTCAGCATCACCTCTATGGTTGGGTCAATCGCCGCTATCGTTACGACGGTTTTAACGATGTGCTGTACCACAAAGGGCAGACGATGTTTACGGGCAATGCGGAAGTCGTGCAGGAAAAAGAGCCGTATATCGTCACGGCAGTGGCCGACATTCCTAATTCCTACGGCGGCTGATCGCCTCCCCGCGCCGCGCGGTCTCAAACACCTGAAGAATCTGATCGGCAATCCTGGCCCAGTCATACTGCTGGGCCAGTTCTGCTGCCTGCTGCCCAAGCCGGGCGCGCAGTGTTGCATCGCTCAAGAGGGTGCCAATTTTCGCGGCCAGCGCTGCCGGGTCGCGCACGGGCACCAGCAGCCCGCTTTCGCCGTCGCGCACCAAAAAGGCCAGCCCGCCGACTTCTGTGGCGATCACGGGAGTGCCAGAGGCCATTGCTTCCAGGGCGACCATGCCAAAGGATTCGTAATCGGAAGGCATGATGAGCGCTTCGGCGGCAGCATAAAAGGTTGGCAGCAGCGCCTGCTCTTTTGCCCCCAGGAAATGCACCATCGTACCGAGATCAAGATTCTCGCTCAACTGGCGCAGTCGCGAGATTTCGCTGTCATTGGGGTTATCGGGATCGCCGCCTACAATGCCCAGCACGACGTTTTCCAGCAGGTGGGGGGAAGCGCCGCGTAAATGTTGCAGCGCTTGAAAGATGGTGTCGATACCCTTCAGCGGCTCGATACGCCCAACAAACAGCAGCGGCCTAGTTTGCGGCGGCAGCCCAAGCTGTGCTTTGGCTTTGGCCTGCGCCAGCGGATGAAAACGCTGTGTGTTGACGCCGGGCGGGATAACAGCGATCTTGCGCCGGTCTGCGCGATACAGCCAAACCAACTGCTGCTGTTCGGCAGGCGTCGCTGCGATGATGCGCGCTGCCCACTGCGTGATGCGCGTTTCGTTCATGGTACGGGCATCACCCAACGAGATCGGCGCGGAAGCGATGCGGTTTTTCATGTGGCCAAGCGTGTGGAACATCTGCACGAACGGCGTCTGCCAGACTTCATGCAAGGTCTGCGCCACTAAGCCGCTGAGCCAGTAGTGACTGTAGACAATATCGTAGCCGCTTTGCTCGCGTGTGGTGAAGGCAATCACGCCAGCAGCGAACTGCTGGAGATATGGGTACACTGCGTCGGGGTCGAGCGTAATCGGCGGGCCGGCCAACACGTGAATCACACGCACATTGTCGCCGATCGAAAGGTCAACTTCTGGGGCGTCAGGCGTGCTGCGCCGCGTGAAAATATCCACCAGCAAGCCGCGACTGCCTAGTTCGCGCGCCAATTCACGCACATAGACATTCATGCCGCCGGTCTTTTTGCCGCCCAACGCTGCCAGCGGACTGGTATGTACGCTTAACATAGCGATGCGCTGCATAGGTTTCCCTCTATTTCTCAGCAATCATCATGTAAACCGGGAGATCTTTGCCTCCCATGCGATACTTATAACGCTCATTGCCGCGCAAGAAATCGAAAATGGTGCGTCCGTTTTCGATCGCGTGGCGGATATTATGGCACAAAAGCACAATTCCGGGACTCAGGTGACCGAATGTTTGCGGTATGAGGCCAGAATTGTACACCATAATTTGCCCCGCATAGTCGAAATTCAGGTACGCGGCGGCGGGCTGCCCGCCCACCGTGAGGAAATTGAGCTGCAACCAGCCCTTATTGAATGCTTCGTAGACGATGTTTTTGAAAAACATCGCGTTGCGCGGGTCTTGCAGGAACTCGGCCTTCTCTGGCGAACTGGCTGCCATCAATGTCAGGAATGATTCGAACTCGCGGTGCAGATCGTGTTCGCTGCCCACGATATACCAGCTTACGGCGTTGGCCTCGCCTTCTGCGCGCCGCAGTTTACGCCGCAGTTCATGGCGGTCTTTTTTGTCCAGCGAGTCCAGATAGGTCTCAAAGTCGTCGGGTAGGTCGATGCGTGGGCAGACTTCTTGCTGTTTAACCGTGACTTGATAGCCGCGCGCTTGCAGGGCCGTCACGAACTTATCGCGCGTGAGCGAGGTTTCCGGGATGTTGCACAGGTCAATCACATCATAACGCGCACACTGCTGATCAACATAGGCGGCCAACGCATCCACTACCACGTCAATATGATCGCGGTCAACAATGATGTCCAGATAATCTGTGACATCCACACAGCCGATGCTGCGCACGATGTTGATGCGGCGCGGCTCAGTTTTGTGGGGCCGATTCTCGATAAACCAGGGGGCAATGCCCAGCAATCGCCCGTTATCGTCGCGACAGGTGATGACCCACAATTGGCCGGGACAGTAGGCCTGCCACCACAGATGCTCCCATTCCCAGGTGGAAAAGATGCGATTCGAGGCGCTGCGCTCTAGCAGTTCATTCCATTCGCCCTTCAGCAGGTCAAAGACTTCAGGCTCAGTATAAGCAGTGAGGTTCACGAGTGTGTCCGCCATTCCGTATGTGTCACACACTAATTGTAGGCGCAAGTGGGAAAGAAAATGTGAATAGGAGATTAGATAAAATCTGAATGTTGTAGAGTTTTCGTCATGCTCCCCTGTTTGGATGTTCTGCACAGTCAAATTCTTACTTCTAGTCCACTGGACAAGCTTTAACAAATGCAATACCATTTCGCCTATCCTCATTTAACACGTGACGTAAGGTTGTTCTCATGACGCGCAAAGATGTCAAAAAAGTAGTCCTGGCCTACAGCGGCGGCCTGGATACCTCTGTAATTGTCCCCTGGCTGCGCAATAATTATGGCTGCGAAGTGATCTGCTTCTGCGCCGATCTGGGGCAGGAAGAAGAACTGACCGGGCTGGAAGAAAAAGCGATCAAATCCGGCGCAAGCAAGCTGTATATCAAAGACCTGCGCGAAGAATTTCTGACGGATTTTGTCTTTCCCACGCTGCGCGCCGGCGCGGTCTACGAGCGCGAGTACCTGCTGGGCACATCGTTCGCGCGCCCGCTGATCGCCCGCCATCTAGTGGCTGTCGCCGAACAGGAACATGCCGATGCAGTGGCGCACGGCTGCACGGGCAAGGGCAATGATCAGGTACGTTTTGAACTTACCGTCATGGCGCTCAACCCCAAACTGCACGTGATCGCACCCTGGCGCGAGTGGGAAATCCGCAGCCGCGAAGATGCGCTGGCCTATGCCGCCGAGTTCAATGTACCTGTGACCGCCACCGAAAAGTCGATCTACAGCCGCGACCGCAACCTGTTTCACCTGAGTCATGAAGGCGGCATTCTGGAAGACCCATGGAGCGAGCCAGAAGAACCGATGTACCAGATCAGCGTCAGCCCGCTGGCCGCGCCCGATGAGCCGCAGTATGTCGAAATCGGTTTTGAGCAGGGCACACCTGTCAGTCTGGATGGCGAAACACTCCCTGTGCTGGAATTGTTCACACGCCTGAATGCTATCGCCGCTAAAAACGGCGTTGGACGCATCGACATGGTGGAAAACCGGCTCGTCGGCATGAAAAGCCGCGGTGCCTACGAAACACCCGCCGGCACAGTGCTGCGCCGCGCGCACCAACTGCTGGAAAGCATCTGCCTCGACAAACAGACAATGCACTACAAAGACCTGCTGGCGCTGAAATATGCCGAACTGGTCTACAACGGCCAGTGGTACACCAAGCTGCGCAGCGCGCTGGATGCCTTCGTCAATGTGACGCAGCAGACTGTCACAGGTGTTGTGCGGCTGAAGTTGTACAAGGGAAACATCATCGCTGCCGGGCGCAAAAGTCCCTACAGCCTATACCGCGAGGACTACGCCACCTTTGGCGAAGAAACGGTCTACAATCAGAAGGATGCCGAGGGCTTTATTAAGCTGTTTGGTCTCCCCATGAAGGTCGAATCGCTGATGAAATCGCAGGAGCAAACGCCAAAGCCCGACATCACCAAGATTCTGCGCGATTAAAGATCATGCGGCGGGCGCGCGACAGTCTGTCATTGAGCGATAGGGATCAGCGGTTCTTCGGCAACCTGCTGATCCTGTGGATTCATACGTCCACGCGCGTTGTGCTGGCGGCCATGCGTCAGGACAACCGTCGCGTTTTTGGCCAATCCATAGGGCGCGCTGTTACCGTACACCGCTTCGAATTTGCCCGGCTCGATGTGGTAGGTTTCGTGCCAGATTGCCATGTGCCCGTGTTTCATGGTGTGCTGCATATAGCGCGTCCAGGCTTGCAGATGCGGTTGGTTTTTAGCGCGCG
This sequence comes from Chloroflexota bacterium, assembly GCA_013388745.1. Taxonomy (GTDB): domain Bacteria; phylum Chloroflexota; class Anaerolineae; order Aggregatilineales; family Phototrophicaceae; genus JACAER01. The sequence continues at coordinate 127,028 of JACAER010000016.1, read as the reverse complement.
CGAAGTGCTCCAGATCATCAAAGGAACGCCAGTATGATTGCAGCATCATGCCGAACGGAAACACACGCAGATAAAGATGTCCCGACAAAAAACCTGTATCCGGGTGTTTACGCAGGTAGCGAATGAGATTGAGAAAGGCGCGCGCCACCCAGAACCAGTCCCAGAAAGCGAAAACATTGTTGGCGTGCCCGCCGACCAGAAAAAGAATACGCGCTTCATCCAGTTGTACTGTATATTTCTCGCGAATCACAGCAGTCATGACATTTCTCCGCAGCGTAGGACGATAAGATAACTCTATAACGAATTCCTGGAGCAGGCGAGTATGGCACTTTGGGGCGGACGTTTCGCGGAACCCAGCGATCACGACTTGCGCGCGCTGAACGACAGCATTGGCTTTGATCGCCGCATGTGGCGACAGGACATCGCCGGCAGCATGGCTTACGCGCGCGCCATTGCAGCGGCAGGTATCATCACTCGCGAAGAAGCCGAAAGCATCCTCGCTGGACTGGAAGTGGTGCGCGGTGAATTTGAAAGTGGCGCGTTTGTGTTTCAAGCAGGCGATGAGGACATCCACACGGCGGTTGAACGGCGGCTGACAGAACTCATCGGCGCAGTCGGCGGCAAACTGCACACCGGGCGCAGCCGCAACGATCAGGTGGCGACGGATTTTCGTCTGTGGGTCATGGATGCGATCGACGAAATCGATGGTCTGTTGCACAGCCTGCAAGCCGCGCTGCTGGAAAAAGCGCAGGCACATACCGAAACGCTTTTGCCTGGCTATACGCATTTGCAGCCCGCGCAGCCGATCAGCGTCGCGCATTGGTTGCTGAGTTTTTTCTGGATGCTGGCGCGTGATCGCGAGCGCTTGCGCGACGCCCGCCGCCGCACGGCAGTTTCTCCGCTCGGTTCGGGCGCGCTGGCCGGGACGCCCTTCGCCATCGATCGCGACCAACTGGCAAAAACGCTTGGCTTTGACACGTGCTCGTCGAACAGTCTGGACGCTGTGAGTGATCGCGATTTCGCGGCGGAGACCTTATTTGCGCTGGCGCTGGCCGGCACACATCTCAGCCGTCTGGCGGAGGATGTCATCATCTACAGCAATCCGTTGTTCGGCTTTATTGCCCTGGATGATCGCTACAGCACCGGTTCCAGCCTGATGCCGCAGAAGCGCAACCCCGATCCGCTGGAATTGGCGCGGGGCAAAAGCGGGCGTTTAATCGGTCATTTGTCGGGGCTGATGACCACGCTTAAAGGCTTGCCCAGCGGCTACAACAAAGATTTGCAGGAAGACAAAGAAGCGCTCTTCGACGCGGTGGATACGGTGAAGCTGCTGCTGCCCGTTTTGACCGCTGTGATCCGCACGCTGAAGCTCGACGCCGAAAAAATGCGCGCGGCCCTGGGCGATGATCTTCTGGCGACGGATCTGGCCGATTATCTGGTGAAAAACGGGCTGCCCTTCCGCCAAGCGCATCATGTGGTCGGGCAGGCTGTCCGCGCGGCGCAGGCGGCTGCGGCGCGCCTTTCACAACTGCCGCTGGATTCGCTGCGCCAGCTTTCGCCGTTGTTCGCCGAAGATGTGCGGGAAGTGTTTGATTTTGACGCCGCAGTAGCCCGCCGCAGCGCTGCGGGCGGCACCGCGCCTTCTGCGGTCGCGCAGCAGATCGAAGCGGCAAAAGCGCTGCTCTCCAGATAGGCAGTTTAGGGTGATGTGCTGTTTTGGTCGTCTCTGAGCATCTGATGAGTGTCGATTGTGTGCCATGCACAATAGCAAGGTGTAAAAATATATAAAATTCGGCGCAATGTAATCAATTTCACAGCCAAACATTGACAGACTTTTTAAAGCACGTTACGCTATGCAGCAGTTCAGAGATGTGGACAGATCATCATGAAAAAGTTGTCGTTCGGCCTCATCCTTATTAGCGTTATTGTACTCGTCCTTAGCGGCGGGTTATAACGGCTTGGGTGGCGCGCGGACGTAAATCACAGTCACGGTTGCAACAAAACAGCCCCCAAGCCGGGGGCTGTTTTCGTTTGGAGAGCAGGAGCAAAATACCATGGCACCGCAGAAAAATAATGGCTACGTTTATGCCGAATACAGCACCAGCCCCTGGACGGAACCTTATCAACAGGCGGCTGAGGCTGTGGCAGCGCCGCAGGATGAGCAGCCCCTGCCGCGCTTTTATGACAGCGAGACCCTTTCGCCGACACACGACGCGCTTGCCGATATCTACAATCCCGAAGATTAGGCCAGGCGCGTTTTGTTTTTCATTACCTGACGGAGACAACATCCATGCCATCTGAGTTTATTTGGAGAAACGGGCAGTTCATTAAGTGGGAAGAGGCAACCGTGCATGTGACCACGCACGCGCTGCACTATGGCTCCAGCGTCTTTGAAGGCATCCGTGCCTACGCGACGCCACAGGGACCGGCAGTGTTCCGTATGCAGCCGCACACCCGCCGCCTCATCAATTCCTGCAAGATCGCGCGCCTTGAACTGCCCTACAGCGAGAACGATATCAACAGCGCGATTGTCGAGACGATCCGGCGCAACAAGCACGAAGCCTGTTATGTGCGTCCTCTGGTGTATCGCGGTGCGGGCGCTATCGGGCTGGAAGGGCGCAAAAACCCTGTAGAGATGGTGATCTTTACCATGGAGTGGGGACGGTATCTCGGCAGCGAAGCCATCGACAACGGTGTTGATGTGCAGGTCAGTTCGTGGCGGCGTATGGCGCCCGATACCTTTGCTTCGCTGGCAAAAATCGGCGGGCAGTATATCAACAGCCAATTTGTCAGCATGGAAGCGCATGACAATGGCTTTGCCGAAGGCATCGCGCTGGACATCAACGGTTATGTAAGCGAAGGCGCGGGCGAAAATCTGTTCGTTATTATTGATGAGGTGGTGTACACACCGGGTGTCTGGCAGTCAATTTTGAGCGGCGTCACTCGCGACAGCGCGCTGACCATCCTGCGCGATCTGGGCTACAGCATCCGCTACGAACCGATCGCGCGCGAGATGCTGTACATCGCGGACGAAATGTTTTTCACGGGTACAGCCGCGGAAATTACGCCGATTCGGTCGGTTGACCGCCAGCCGGTTGGGGCGGGGAAACCCGGCACCATTACCAAAGCGGTGCAAGAAGCGTTTTTTGCCATTACCTCAGGACAGAAAGCCGATCCCTATGGCTGGCTGACTCTGGTGAGACAACCCGAAGCTGCGGATTAGAGGCGAGGAGCATACAGTATGTTATTGAGTGGCGCTGAAATTATTCTGGAATGCCTGCTGCGCGAAGGCGTCGAGGTCATGTTCGGCTATCCGGGCGGCGCGATTCTGCCGACCTATGACGCGATGAGCAAATACCCACAACTGCATCACGTGCTGGTGCGCCATGAGCAGGGCGCGTGCCACATGGCCGACGGTTACGCCCGCGCGACAGGCAAAGTCGGCGTGGCGATCGCGACCAGCGGCCCCGGCGCGACCAATCTGGTCACGGGTATCGCGACCGCGATGATGGATTCGACGCCAGTTGTGTGCATAACGGGGCAAGTGCCGCGCCCGGTCATCGGCACAGACGCTTTTCAGGAAACCGACGTAACTGGCATCACGCTGCCGATCACCAAGCACAATTATCTGGTGGGCAGCATCGAAGAATTGGCCTACACTATTCGCGAGGCCTTCTATATCGCGCGCACAGGCCGTCCCGGCCCGGTGTTGGTCGATATTCCCAAAGACGTTCAGAATCAGAAGATCGAATTTGTGTATCCCGAAGGCGAAATCCGCCTGCCGGGGTATCGCCCGCCAAGCAGCGCCACTGAAGCCCAGGTCGAAGCGGTGCTCGAACTCATCCAACAGGCGCAGCGCCCGGTGATTCTGGCCGGGCACGGTGTCGTGATGTCCGGCGCGACGCAGGAATTGCAGGAACTGGCGGAACGCGCGCAGGTGCCGGTTGCACTGACGCTGCTGGGCAAGGGCGCAATGCCCGAAAGCCATCCGCTGGTCATCGGCATGATGGGCATGCACGGCGAGGCGGCTTCTAACAATGCCATTCAGGAAGCAGACCTGCTCATCGCGCTGGGGATGCGCTTCGACGATCGCGTGACGGGCAACCTGAAGACCTATTCGCCCAATTCGCGCAAGATTCACGTTGATATTGATCCTTCAGAGATCAACAAAAACGTGAAAGTCGATGTCGGCATCGCCGGCGATCTGAAGACTGTGCTGCGGCAGATTCTCCCCGGCGTCAAGTCTGTGCAGCACGCCGAGTGGCTGAACCGCATCCGCGATTGGGACGAGGACTCCGACGAACGCGATATCCTCAAAACCTACGAAGGTGATAAGCTGCTAGGCGCGCAGGTGATGAATGATCTGTGGAAATACACCGGTGGCAATGCCGTGACGGTGACGGATGTCGGCCAGCACCAGATGCTCGAAGCGCAGTACTACCCGCACCAGCGCCCAGCGACGATGATTACCAGCGGTGGGCTGGGCACGATGGGCTTCGGTGTGCCGGCGGCCATCGGCGCGAAGTTCGGCAGACCAGACGAAGAAATCTGGGCCATTGTGGGCGACGGCGGTTTCCAGATGACGATGTGCGAACTGGCGACGGCCATGCAGGAAAACATCAAGATCAATATCGCCGTGATTAACAACGGTTTTCTCGGCATGGTGCGCCAGTGGCAGGAACTGTTCCACGAAAGCCGCTACAATTCGACGCCGATGTTCAGCCCGGATTTCTGCAAGCTGGCAGATGCCTTCGGGATGCCCAATATGCGTGTTACCCGCCGCGAGCAGATCGAAGACGCGGTGAAATTCGCGCGCAGCCAGCCGACAGCCGTGCTGCTGGAATTCGTGGTCGAAAAAGAAGAAATGGTCTATCCGATGGTGCCGGCAGGCGCTGACCTGCACGCCATGATCCGCCGCCCGAAACCGAACGAGAGGAAGTAATCGTATGGATCAGCAGTCGAGCAAACACACCATTGCCGCCCTGGTAGAAAATAAGCCGGGCGTGCTGAACCGCGTCGCCAGCCTGTTCCGCCGCCGCAACTTCAACGTGGACAGCTTAACCGTCGGGCGCACGTATAAGTCACACATTTCGCGCATGACGCTGGTGGTGGACGCCAAACGCACCGACGCCCGCAAGATGATTTCCAATTTGTTCAAGCTGATCAACGTCATCGACGTGAAGCTCGTATCCTCAGAACCGCATGTCAGCCGCGACCTGGCGCTGGTGAAAGTGCGTTCCGACGACGCGGATTCGCGCAACGGCCTGACGTTGCTCTGCGAACGGTTTCCGGCGCGTATCGTGGACATCGGCCCGCATTATGCGATCGCAGAAATCACAGCGCAGGAAGACGTTGTCGAGGGCTTTATCGAAGAAGTCGCCAAGATCGGTATTGTCGAACTTGTGCGTACCGGCGTCGTGGCGATGGGACGCGGCACGCGCATCCTCGACACCGAATATGAGCCAGCGATTCCCGTTGCCGCTAACGGCAGCGCGCATCAAGTCTACTAGTGTGCGGAGTGATCGGCTGAGCGCAAAGCTCAGCCGGTCACTATAACTAACGATTTTCATCAACTCAGGAGTAGTTATTCAATGGCAGTCATGTATTATGACAAAGACGCGGATCTGTCGCTGCTGAACGGCAAGACAGTGGCCGTTGTGGGCTATGGCAGTCAGGGGCACGCCCATGCACTCAATATGAAAGAGAGCGGCGTGCATGTGGTGGTCGGCTTGCACGAAGGCAGCAAGAGCAAAGCCAAAGCTGAGGGAGACGGGTTGAAAGTGCTGAACGTCGCCGATGCGGTCAAGCAGGCTGATGTCGTGATGATCTTGATTCCCGATACCAAACAGGCCGAGGTCTACGAAAAAGATGTGGCGCCTTACCTCAAACCGGGCAGCATGTTGATGTTCGCGCACGGCTTCAATATCCACTTCGGGCAGATCAAGCCGCCGGCCAATGTTGATGTGACTATGGTCGCGCCCAAAGCGCCCGGTCATCGCGTGCGCGAAGTTTTTAAAGATGGCGGCGGCACGCCCGGCCTGCTGGCTGTACAGCAGGACGCCAGCGGGCACGCCAAAGCGCTAACTCTGGCCTATGCCAAGGCCATCGGCTGCACGCGCGCCGGTGTGATCGAAACGTCGTTTAAGGAAGAAACCGAGACTGACTTGTTCGGCGAGCAGGTGATTTTGTGCGGCGGTGTGACGGCGCTCATCCGCGCGGCCTTTGAGACGCTGGTCAAAGCCGGCTACCAGCCCGAAGTCGCCTATTTCGAGTGTATGCACGAACTGAAGCTGATCGTCGATCTGCTCTACGAAGGCGGTCTCAGCTATATGTGGTACAGCGTCAGCGATACAGCGGAGTACGGCGGCTACAAAGTCGGCGATCATTTCGAGGGCATGGTCAAAGAAGATATGATGGGCGTGCTGCGCAGCATTCAGGACGGCTCTTTTGCCCATGAATGGGTGGACGAAAACAAAAATGGCCGCCCGAACTTCCTGCCGCGCCGCAAGGCCGAACACAGTCTGCTGATTGAAGAAGTTGGCGCGCAGCTCCGCGATATGATGCCTTTCCTGAAGGCCAAGCGCATCAAGCAGCAGGACTAGGAAGCCGAGGATGGTCGCAGTGCGCGTTCTGAGTGCCGATGATATCGACCCGCGCTATATCCGGGTGGGCGATCAGTACTTTGATATCGAATGGATGATCCTGAGGTTGACACATCATGGATGACGACAACGTAGTTGTAAAAGGGGGTGATTCTTTTGGCAGATGATGGCCTTAGCCACCTCAGACCGAATCGCGCTAAAAGTTATCAAGAAAGGATCACCCCCAAATGGCAACCGTAGACAACAATCTGGTCAGAATTTTCGATACCACACTGCGCGACGGGGAACAAAGCCCTGGCTGCACCATGAACAGCGCCGAAAAGCTGGAGATCGCCCGTCAACTGGCACATCTGGGCGTAGACATCATCGAAGCCGGTTTTCCCGCGGCCTCCCCCGATGATCTGGCGGCGGTGCAGCGCATCGCCCGCGAAGTCGGCAGCGCCGATGGCCCGATCATTGCCGGGTTGGCGCGCGCCGTCGAAAAAGACATTGTCACCTGTTGGGAAGGCGTCAAGCTGGCGCAAAAGCCGCGCATCCACACCTTTCTGGGCACATCTGATATTCATCTGAAATACCAGACAGGTATCACGCGCCAGAAGGCGCTGGAAGTCATTCGCCAGTCGGTGACACTGGCGCGCAGCCTGTGCGCTGATGTCGAATTCAGCCCGATGGACGCCGGACGCACTGACCCCAAATTCCTGATCGAAGTCTGCGCGCTGGCGGTCGAATGCGGCGCGACCACGCTCAATATCCCCGACACTGTCGGTTACGTCATGCCGCAGGAATGGTACGAACTCGTGGCGACGCTGGTGGCCGAAACGCCCGGCGCGGGCGTCGGCAGCGGCGTCATCTGGTCGGTACACTGCCACAACGATCTGGGGCTGGCGACCGCCAATACGCTGGCGGGGGTGCTGGCGGGCGCGCGGCAGGTCGAAGTCACCATCAACGGCATCGGCGAACGCGCGGGCAACACCAGTCTGGAAGAGGTCGTTATGGCGATCCAGACGCGCCCACAGTATTACAATCTCCACACCAACATTAACACGCGCGAAATCATGAAGACCAGCCGCATGGTCAGCAACTACACCGGGATGCATGTGCAGCCCAACAAAGCCATCGTCGGCGCCAACGCTTTTGCCCATGAGGCCGGCATTCATCAGGACGGCATGTTGAAAAACGCGGCTACGTATGAAATCATGACGCCCGAAACCGTCGGCCTGACGCAGAGCAAGCTGGTGTTGGGGAAGCACAGCGGACGCCATGCGCTCAAGGTACGTTTGCAGGAGTTGGGCTATAGCATCGACGGTGACGCCCTGAATCAGGTATTCGCGCGCTTCAAGGAACTGGCCGACGCCAAAAAGACGGTCACCGACGCCGATCTGCAAGCCTTGATCGCCGACGAATTTCATGGTCCAGACGAAATTTATTCCCTTGCCGACATTCAGGTTACCTGCGGCACGATGGGAATGCCCACCGCGACGGTCAAAGTCCAGCATGTCGATGGCGAGACCTTTGTTCACGCGGCGGTTGGGGTGGGTCCGGTAGACGCTTCGTATCGTGCCATCGACGCGATCATCAAAGCGCCGAACACGCTGATCGAATACAGCGTTCACAGTGTCACCGAAGGCATTTCCGCCCTGGGCGAAGTCACGGTGCGCATTGAATCGCCTGATGGCCAGCGCACTTTCGGCGGCTACGGCGCGGACGCCGACGTGATTGTCGCCAGCGTCAAGGCATATCTGGCGGCGGTCAACCGCATGGTCGCCGCGATGGGCATTGGCCGCGCGCCCGAAGGCGAAGCGGCGACGGTCAATGTCGCCAGCGGCACGGATTAACCTGTTTCCGCACCGCTTTACCGGCGGTGAGATTCATCGGAACCTAATTGATTGCAGCTTACAGAGGAAAACGCATGACATCTGCTCCCCAAACCTTGTTCGAGAAAGTCTGGAACAGCCATCTGGTGCGTCCGCAGTCGGCGGACTTGCCGGCGGTGCTGTACATTGATCTGCATCTGGTGCATGAAGTGACTTCGCCGCAGGCTTTTTCGCTGCTGCGCGAGCGCGGTCTCAAAGTGCGCCGGCCCACGCAAACACTGGCAACGATGGATCACAGCACGCCCACCACGCCGCGCGGCGCCGACGGCGTTATCCCGGTGGTCGATGAAATGGCGCTCAAGCAGTTGGAGGTCTTCACGCGCAACTGCGACGATTTTGGCATTCGCATGTTCGCGCTGGGCACAGAGAATCAGGGCATTGTCCATGTCATCGGCCCAGAGCAGGGCTTAACCCAGCCTGGCATGACGATTGTCTGCGGCGACAGCCACACCAGCACGCATGGCGCGTTTGGCGCGCTGGCCTTCGGCATCGGCACCAGCGAAGTCGCGCATGTGCTGGCGACGCAATGCCTGCTGCAAAACAAACCGCAGACTATGGCTGTGCGTGTAGACGGAGGGCTTGCCCCCGGCGTTGCTGCCAAAGACATCATCCTGGCGATCATCGCCAAAATCGGTGTCGGCGGTGGCACGGGCTACGTCTTTGAATACATGGGGTCGGCGATTCGCGGCCTGACAATGGAAGGGCGCATGACCATCTGTAACATGTCGATCGAAGGCGGCGCGCGCGCCGGCATGATTGCTCCCGACGAGACGACCTTCAACTACATCGCCGGGCGTCCACACGCCCCGCACGGGGCGGACTGGGAGGCGGCGCTGGCAAACTGGCGCGCGCTCCCCAGTGACGACGGCGCCGTCTTTGACGCCGAAGTCATCCTCAACGCCGATGAACTGGTGCCAATGATTACTTACGGCACGAATCCCGGCATGGGCATTCCGATTACCGGGCGTGTGCCCGACCCGGATGGGTTAGGCGATGTCAGCCAGAAAATGGCGCTGGATAAAGCGCTGCGTTATATGGATTTGCAGCCCAACCAATCGCTGCTCGGTAAAAAAGTCGATGTCGTCTTCGTGGGAAGCTGCACTAACTCGCGCATTTCTGATCTGCGCGACGTTGCCCGCCTCATTAACGGGCGCAAAATCGCCGATAATCTGCGGATGCTGGTTGTGCCCGGCTCGCAGCGTGTCAAAGCGCAGGCCGAAGCCGAAGGCTTGCACGAAATCTTCAAAGCGGCGGGCGCAGAATGGCGCGAAGCCGGCTGCTCGATGTGTATCGCCATGAACGGCGACGAACTACGTCCCGGCCAATATGCTGTCAGCACCAGCAACCGTAATTTCGAAGGTCGCCAGGGCAAAGGCGGGCGCACCTTTTTGGCCAGTCCGCTCACCGCTGCCGCCACTGCGCTCAATGGCTGCATCACTGACCCACGCGAACTGTATATGGAGAAGGTCTAGCACATCATGGAAGCTTTTAAGCCTTTCGCAGGCAGCATGGTCGCTGTCCCCATCAACGACATCGACACCGACCAGATCATCCCCGCGCGCTACCTCAAAGTAACCGATAAACTCGGTCTGGGGGCCGCCTGTTTTGCCGATTGGCGCTACAACGCTGACGGCTCGCCCAAAGCCGATTTTGTGTTGAATGACCCGCAGTATCAGCACGCGCAGGTCTTGATCGGCGGCCATAATTTTGGCTGCGGTAGTTCGCGCGAGCACGCCCCGTGGGCGCTGCTGGGCGCGGGCTTCAAAGCAGTCATCAGCACCTATTTTGCTGACATCTTCAAGAACAATGCGCTCAAAAATGGCCTGCTGCCGATCATCGTGGACGAAGAAACCCACCGCCAGCTCATCAGTTTGGCGCAGGAAGACCCGCAGTCGCAGGTCAGGGTCGATCTGGAAACACAAACGCTGGTACTACCCGATGGCCGCGCGGTCAATTTCCCTATCGACGGCTTTTCCAAAGAATGCCTGCTGCAAGGTGTTGACCAACTCGGTTATCTGATGAATCTTGACGCGCAGATCGCCGCGTATGAAACAAACCATACGCCGCGTGTTACGACGCGCGTCTAAACAAGGGGGAACGCATGACGAACGGGCGCAAGCACATCGCCATCTACGACACGACGCTGCGCGATGGCACGCAGCGCGAGGGCATTGCCCTTTCTGTGGCCGATAAACTGCGCATCACCGAGATGCTGGACGAATTTGGCGTCGCCTATATCGAAGGCGGTTGGCCGGGTTCGAATCCCAAAGACGCGGCCTACTTTGAAGCGGTGCAGGGGCTGTCTCTGAAACACGCCAAAATCGCCGCCTTTGGCTCTACCTGCCGCAAGAACAGTGATCCGGTGGATGATCCCAATATCGTCGCGCTGGTCGAAGCCCGCACCCCGGTGGTCACTGTCGTCGGCAAGACTTCGATGCTGCATGTGACCGAAGTGCTGCAAACGACGCCGGAAGAAAATCTGCGCATGATCCGCGAGAGCCTGCGCTACCTGAAAAGCCTCGGCAAGGAAATCATCTACGACGCGGAACATTTCTTCGATGGCACAAAGCTCGATATGGAATACGCGCTGGACACACTGCGCGCGGCAGTAGAAGGCGGCGCGGATATGCTCGTGCTGTGCGATACCAACGGCGGCACCATGCCCTGGGAAGTCGCGCGCTACGTGGAGATGGTACGCAGCGCCCTGCCCGGTGTGCCGCTTGGCATCCACACCCACAACGACGGCGAGCTGGCGGTTGCCAATACGCTGGTCGCTGTGCAGGCAGGTGTTGTGCAGGTGCAGGGGACGATTAACGGCTATGGCGAACGCTGCGGCAACGCCAATTTGTGCAGCATCGTGCCGGATCTCGAACTCAAAATGGGCTATCGCTGTATCCCCGAAGGCGCGCTCAAACGGCTGACGCATCTGGCGCGCACGGTGGCCGAAATCGCCAATCTCGCCCCCGATAACCATCTGGCGTATGTCGGCAAAAGCGCGTTTGCGCACAAGGGCGGCATCCACGTTGCCGCCATGCGCCGCCACGTTGACAGCTATCAGCATATCAACCCGACACTGGTCGGCAACGAAATGCGCGTGCTGGTTTCTGATCTTTCGGGACAGGGCAATCTGCTCAGCAAAGCTGAAGAATTCGGCCTCGATGTCTCCAAAGAAGAAGCACTGCATGTGCTCAACGAGATCAAGCGGCTGGAAAACGAAGGCTATGTCTTCGAGGGCGCAGAAGCGTCGGTTGCCATTCGCCTGCACCGCGCTCGCCCCGATTACAAGCCGGTTTTCACGCTTATCGATTTTACAGTGATTGTCGAGGAGCGGCGCGGGCGCGGCCATCTGGCCGAAGCCATGGTCAAGGTTGATATTGACGGCGATATCGTTCATACCGCTGCCGAGGGCAATGGCCCGGTGAACGCGCTCGACCTGGCGCTCAGAAAGGCGCTTGTGCCGCGTTATCCGCAGATGGCGGATTTCCAGTTGGCCGATTACAAAGTCCGTATCCTAGAAAGCCAGAACGGCACAGGCGCGACCACGCGCGTGCTGATCGACACCCAAAACGCGCACGGGCGCTGGAGTACGGTGGGCGCGGGGACTAATATCATCAAAGCCAGTTGGATGGCGCTGGTAGACAGCGTAGAATACGGGCTGCTGCTGGCGCACGAGCCAAGTCCAGAAACCGCAACATAAGGATACCCGATGGAAAAAGTGAACCTCGCGCAAAAATTCAGCCTGTTCAGCGAACACTGGAGTCCCAAAATCGTCGGCCAGGTGCAGGATATGCATGTCAAGCTGGTCAAGCTTCAGGGCGAATTTGTGTGGCATCATCACGAGCACGAGGACGAAATGTTCTTCGTGGTCGCAGGGCGGCTGCTCATCAAATTCCATGACGGCGATATCTGGCTGGAAGCGGGCGAGTTTCTCATCATACCGAAGGGGGTCGAACATCTTCCTATTGCCGAGCAAGAAGTACAGGTCATGCTTTTTGAACCGACGGGCACGCTCAACACCGGCAATGTGCAAAACGCGCGAACCGTCGCCGATTTGCAAGAGCTTTGAGGCCGTTTTGCGGCCATTGGGGTAGGACACGGGCTGGGGAGGCTTCCCCGGCTCGTTTTGCGCAAAAGAGGACACTATGAAAGCGAAGATCACAACACTTCCGGGGGACGGGATTGGCCCGGAAGTGCTGGAACAGGCCATCGCAGTCTTGGCGCGTGTCGCCAGCAAATATCATCATGAGTTTGTTTTTCACGAAGCCTTGATCGGCGGCAGCGCCATCGACAAAACAGGCAGCGCGCTGCCTGCCGAAACGCTGCGCACGGCGGAACAGTGCGACGCGATTCTGTTGGCGGCGGTCGGCGGCCCCAAATGGGACAACCCGACGGCGCCTGTACGCCCCGAACAAGGACTGTTGGGCATCCGCCGCCATTTTGAGTTGTTCGCCAATTTGCGTCCGGTCAAGGCTTATCAGGCGCTGGCACATTTCACGCCGCTGCGCGACGACCTGCTGGCAGGCGTTGATCTGCTCTTCGTGCGTGAACTGACCGGCGGCATCTACTTTGGCCCGCGCCAAGAACAGGGCGACGGCGACAGCGCTTATGATACCGAACTCTACAGCGTCGATGAAGTCCGGCGTGTGGCCGAAGTCGCCTTCCGCGCGGCGCAGGGGCGGCGTAAAAAAGTCTCATCCATCGACAAGGCCAACGTGCTGGCGTCAATGCGTTTGTGGCGGCGTACCGTCACCCAACTTCATGCCGAAAAGTATGTCGATATTGATCTCGAACACCTTCTGGTCGATTCCTGCACCATGTATCTGATGACACGCCCGCGCAGCTTCGACGTGATTCTGGCAAGCAACATGTTCGGCGACATTTTGAGCGATGAGGCCTCTGTGCTGGCCGGCTCCTTGGGAATGCTGCCGTCGGCGTCGCTGGGGGCAGGCACATTCGGTCTGTACGAGCCGGTGCATGGCTCTGCGCCCGATATTGCCGGACAGGGCAAAGCCAACCCCATCGGCACGATTCTCAGCGTTGCGATGATGCTGCGTCACAGTTTTGGGCTGGAAAAAGAAGCACAGGCGGTTGAGGACGCCGTCGATATGGTGCTCGCCAGCGGCGCGCGCACCGCCGACATCGCCGGACAGGGCTCGTCTTATGTCAGCACAGAGGAATTTGGACAGGCCGTGGTGGGCCAGATTTAGCCCGCAGGAAGCGCAAGGGCACGGCACTTTGGCTGTGCCCTTTTTATCTATCCCTGTCCCGCGGTGTTATCGCCAATTTCGGTAGCATCTGGCGAGGGCGCAGCTGCTTTTTGCGAGGGCTGCGAATACGCCAGTGACAGCGCCGCGAGCATAAACATCAGCCGCCGTGTGCCGATGCTCATCGTATCCCACGTCAGCGCGCGCAGCCCGCACAGTGTCATACCCACGAAGTATTCCGACCAGTCTTCCGCATCGGTCAGGCATTCTTGCGCGATGTCCCGCACCGCTTGGATGACGCTGAACAGTTCTGCCAGTTTACTATCACCCGGCGGCAGCGCTTCGCGTTTGTTCAGCGCTTGCAGATACTTGAGCAGCTTGCGCGCGTCCTGCCATTCGCTGCCCACTGCCGGCATAATCAGATCGCTCAGCAGGCTGATTTCCAGCGTAATCCAATCAAAGACCGTATGCCCATCGCGTGTCTGCGCGAAGTCGATGAGCGACGGGTTATCGCCCGGCCCCAGCAGCAGATTCCCCAGATGCAAATCGCCGTGGATTTTGCTCAGCGAACCGTTGACAGACGTTTCCAGCAGCGTGTCATAAAAGTTCAGCGGATTTTGCAGTCTGGCGGGGGAGTCTAAGCCCGACGGAATAAATTCGGCGTTAATGTCAAAATCCGGTTCCAACGTGCGCGCCGCTGTGATGAGATGCTCATGGCGCGTCTTCCACACCTTGCCGGCGATACGCTCAACCACCTCACCGCGATAATAAGCGTCTTTGTCCAGATCAATGCCGCGCATCTCGATTTTATAGGCCGTGGCCGCGTCGCTGCCCTGCGCCGCCGCCAGTTGTATCGCCTTACGGTCACGATAGACTTTGGAAACCGTGAAGTTTTCGATGAGCACGATGTCGCCATATTCAAGCTGTTTGAGGCGCGAACGCTTGATTGGCATCTTAAGCAAATGCGCGTTGGCCGGCACTTCCTTTTCATCAACCAGTTCCAGCGTCAGGATGGGCGGCAAGATGCCATCGTATTCGCGCCAGGCCTGAAAACGATACGGGCGGCGCTGCTGCCACCAGGTCTTGCCGAACAGCGGGAACAAGCCGTTTTTCAGCCAATCCGCCAGCTTCGGCGCGCCCAGCGCAGCCGCCACAAAGCGCATATCTTTCGATGAGGCGGTGTCGTTGCCCACAAAGGTATATTTGATGCCGGCGAAATCGGATTTTTCCGGCGCGGTGGGCCGGTCTACCAAGCGCGCGCTGAAGGGCGGCAGCGAGGCCTTGACGTTCGTATCGTAGCGCTGCGCTTCGTCCAGAATGATGTCGGCCTGATCAATCTTGACGACCACCGCAGCATCTTCGCGCTGGTCGCTGTTGATAGGCGTCACGACCAGCACCAGCGCCTTGGTATACCCACCGGTCAAACGCCGTTCAACCCGAATCTCGTCGTAACCGTAAAACATACGCCGCAGCACTAACAAATGCTGCTCAGAGAGCGCCTCGTTGCGATTGAAATGCGGCCCATAATCGATTTTCACGAAGGCTTGCTGCGCGTTGTTGGTATTCACTTTCGTGCGCGCTTCTTTCGTCAGCTCGGCGATGTCCTGATTCAGGATTCGCAGCACGCGCACCGGGATATTCTCGTTTTCCTCCAGAATCGCGATCAGTAAATCCTGCTCACTGATCTCCTTGCGCGAAGTTTCGACGGCCAGTTCGTTGGCGATTGCCAGCACCACTTCGGTGCGCGGTGTGTTGGGGATACCGGCCCAGAGCCGGTGGCGGCTGCCTTTGCCCACCTTACGCCGAATCGCGTCAATGACATATTCTGTCGCCAGCCCATGCCCTTCCATAATGCTGCTGGCCAGACCGCCTTTGATCTCCAGCAGGGCGATAAACAGGTGTTCGACTCCCAGATAAAAATGCCGCATCCGGTAGGCTTCCTGGCGCGCGCTGATCAAAATATCACGCAGTGGGATGGTGGACATGGTTCACTCCGAAATTTGGATGCGCAGCCAGGTGCGCCCGACGCGAAACAGTTGCCCGATTTGCAGGGGAATAGTGCCGTTGACGCGCGTGTCCTCAAACGAATTGGCCGGGTTTTCGATAAACGTGCCATTGGTGCTGTTGCAGTCTTCGAGCTGCCATACAGCATTTTCGTAGTGCAGTTTGGCGTGCTGGCGCGAAATATAGGTGTCGTTGCGCAGGCACACATCATTGTCATCACGGCGGCCAATGGTCAGTGTCCATTTATGCGCGCTAGTCTGGCCATCGCCGCTGCCCGAATTATATTTGAGCACCGAGCCATCTTCGACCCCGCTCATAATCATGACGTCGAATTTAAAGTCCACGCGAAAGCGCCTCCTGTGTGCCCAACTCCAAGTATACTCAGAAATCGCCGCGCCTGCCGATACTGCCCTGTCTCGACGCTGCTTTACGTGTGCAGTATAATTATCATTATAAACCTGTCGAAGCAACTTTTAGATATTCATGGAGCTGTTGCATGTCCGGGCATAGCAAGTGGTCAACCATCAAGCGCAAAAAAGGCGCTGAAGACGCTAAACGTGGCAAGATTTTTACGCGCCTAGCGCGCGATATTATGCTGGCGGCGCGCGAAGGCGGCGGCGATGAAAACGCCAATGCCAGACTGAAGCTCGCCATCCAGAAAGCCAAAGCGTCCAACATGCCGAAGGAAAACATCGAGCGTGCCATTTCGCGCGGTACAGGCACGGGCGGCGCGGATGAGGTCGAGGAGTTAACCTACGAGGGTTATGGACTCGAAGGCGTCGCTTTTCTGATGGATGTCCTGACCGATAACAAAAACCGCACGCTGGCCGACATCAAGCGTGTGTTTAACCGCGCAGGCGGCAGCCTGGCCTCGGCAGGGTCGGTGGCCTGGCAGTTTGAGCGCAAGGGCTTCATCACGCTCGAAGGTCAAAAACTGGATTTTGACGAAATCTTCATGCTGGCCGCCGAAGCTGGCGCGGACGATGTACAGAACGAGGATGGCGCGATTCTGATCATCACGCCACGTGACCGGTTCGGCCATGTCGAACAAGTGCTCATCGACGCAGGCTATGCCATTGCCGAAGCCGAACTGCGTTGGGAAGCCAAAAACGAAACCGAAGTCTCGCTGGAAAAATCGCTTCAGAACATGCGCCTGATGGAGCAGCTTGAAGAATTGGACGACGTGCAGACAGTCGCTTCCAATATGCTCATCACCGACCAAGTCCTTGCTGCCCTAGAGACCGCCTGATGCTCGTTCTGGGTATCGATCCCGGTACAGCCACAGTCGGATACGGCCTGGTGCGCGAGCTGCCCGACGGCACGCTCCAGGCCGTTCATTATGGCGTCATTACGACGCCGCCTTCACTTCCCATGTGGCAGCGCCTCGAGATGATATACAGCGGCATCAAGCAGCTTGCCGATCAACATACACCAGATCGCGCGGCGGTAGAAGAACTGTTTTTCGCCAAAAATGTCACGACAGCCATGACCGTGGCCCAGGGGCGGGGCGTGATTCTGCTGGCGCTGGCGCAGGCCGGCTTGCCTATCAGCGAGCACAAGCCGCATGTCATCAAGCAGGCGATTTCCGGCTATGGCAACGCCAAAAAGCCACAGATGCAGGAAATGGTGCGCATTCTGCTGGGGCTGCAAGACATCCCCAAACCTGATGACGCCGCGGACGCGCTGGCCATCGCCATCACCGAAGTGCACAGCTTTCGTTACAACGGTCTGGGATAGAGGGGGGCAGCCGTGATCGCCAGCATTCAGGGACGCATTGTCTCCAAACACGCTGATCATGCTATCATCGTCGTGG
The DNA here is from genome assembly GCA_013388745.1 of Chloroflexota bacterium. Lineage (GTDB taxonomy): Bacteria > Chloroflexota > Anaerolineae > Aggregatilineales > Phototrophicaceae > JACAER01. The sequence continues at coordinate 109,531 of JACAER010000016.1, read as the reverse complement.
GTGGCGTCGGCTTCAAGGTCTTTGCGCCCTTTTCGACGCTCGAACGCCTGACGGACGATCAGGGCTTTTTGCACACCCAGCTTATCGTGCGCGAAGACTCGCTCACCCTCTACGGCTTCGCTACGACGGCTGAACGTGATTTTTTTAACTTGCTCATCAATATCAACGGTGTCGGCCCCAAAATCGCCCTGGCGATTCTCAGCACCCTGAGTCTCGATAATCTGCGCAGCGCGGTGTTGAGCGAACGTCACGAAATCCTCACGCGCGTGCCGGGAATCGGCAAAAAGACCGCACAGAAGATCGCGCTGGAACTGAAAGACAAAATCCCCAGCGGACTGGATATTGCGCCGGGCGATATTTTCGACGATCTCAATACCGATGTTGTCGATGCGCTTGTCGCCCTGGGTTACAGCATTGTCGAAGCCCAAAGCGCTGTGCAAGCCCTGCCCAAAGACGCGCCCAAAGACATCGAAGCGCGTATTCGCCTGGCGCTGCAATTTTTCTAGCAAGGAAAAGCGGGATGCAAGACCCCCTCATCGGCAAAAAAATTGACGTACTCGATCAAGGATGGATCGAACTGGTGGATATGCTGCCGCATCCCAGCACCGGCGTATCCGGTGATCTGGCAATTGTCAACGCGGCGCGCGTCAGTTTTATGGGCGAAAGCAAAGGGGCAGACAAAGACAAAAAGCTGCTGCATTACCTGCTCAAGCATAAACACACCAGTCCGTTTGAAATGGTGGAGTTCAAATTTCGCCTGCGCGCGCCGCTGGTGACCTGGTGGCAGTTGGTGCGGCATCGCACGCTGAATTTGAATCTACAGAGCGGGCGCTATACCCCTTTCGAAGAAAACGACTATTACGCGCCCGATGTCTGGCGCAAGCAGTCCGCCAGTAACAAACAGGCCAGCGAGGGGGAGGTGGATGCACAGGCCGCCGCGCAGCTTAAGGCCAGGCTTGTGCAGCATTATGAGCAGAGTTATAAGTTGTATCGGGAAGCGCTGGATGCCGGCGTCTCAAAAGAGCTGGCACGGCTGTTTTTGCCTGGTTTCGCCGTGTACTATACCGGCGTCATCAAAGCCGATGCGCATAATCTGATGCATCTGCTCAAGCTGCGCATGGCACAGGACGCGCAGTACGAAATCCGCGTCTACGCGCAGGCCATCTACGAGCATTTTTTCAAGCCCGCCCTGCCGTGGACAGCCGAGGCCTTTGAACAGTATATCGTGCACGCTGATCGCTAAGGCTGGAACGGTATCAGTTCCGCCCCGCGCGAGAGGCACATCTGGCGGTTCAAATTATCAATGGGATACACTTCCCAACCGTAGACCGTGCCGACCTGAAACTGGAAAATGCCGCTAGTGATGGTATAGCTTGTCTCAGCGACGTAGACATCATCAAAAAGCGTCGTCAGAATCCCATTGGCATCCGCGGCAAACAGCGAAATCCGGTAGATCGATGCTCCCGCGACTGCTGTCCAGGCGAGGGTTGGCTCTGTGTTGAGCGGGAACTGGCGCGTCGTGCGTGAATAATCGACACCGAACGTGCCGCACACATCCAAGGCCGTCACCTGCGGAATGGTGGGTTCGAGTGTTGGTGTAGCCGGGGCGGGCGTGGGGCTGGAGATCGCGGTAGGAGTCCATGTGGGCGGCAGGGCAAACGTCGCGACAATTTCAGTGGGCTGCGGTTGTGGTGTCGGGGTTTCGGCTTGCGTCGGCAAAGGGGTGTTTGAGGGTACAAGCGTAGGCAGCACAGGTGTCGGCTGTGCATTGCACGCCGCCAGCAGCAGCCCGACAAGCGCGATCAGCAGTCCATTCCTTAACATAGCATCCCCTTATCCCAAGCTATCCCAAATATCCCAAAACAACTGGCGACGCGAGCATTGTTACTCCCGATTTTTTGGCCTCTACGATCAATGCAAAAGCAATCAGCAGCGACTCATGACAGGGTGAGCGAAATCGCCCCCTGTATAATCCACAACAGCACGAGAAAAACCGCCAGACTCCCCGCCCCGAAATACCACAGCACGGCAGGCCGCGCTGTAGGCGTCTCGGCGCGCGTGCCCACAAAGCATAACCATCCTACCATGTACATGGCAAGCCCTAAACTGATCTCGATGAGCGCAGGCACAGCGGCGTGGATAGAACGCGTCAGTTCAGTGCTGTCGTTGTAAATGAATCTCAGGTAGAGGTAATCAATTATGGGGGTAGTGCCCAGCGTCACCGCAAAGCCGAAAACTGCGCAGATCAGGATACGCAGCAAACGGGGTATCCTGAGCAGCGAGCGCACTAACCACGAAAGATCGCGTTCCGGCAGAGCAGCGGGTGGGGGCGGCGGGCTGGTTTTGAGCTTCCTGGGCGATGGCGTAGGCATTATTCCTCAGCCTGATAGTGGTTAATCATGAAGGTCGAGCCGCGCTCAAAGTACTCACGCAGGATGCCGCGCGCCGGTTCAGCGATACCGACTTCGTCAATCGCCGCCAGCATGTGCGCCAGCCAGTGATCGCGCGCTTGCTGGCTGATCGGGAATGGGCCATGCCGCATTCGCAGGCGCGGATGCCCGCGTTCTAGCGCATAACGCTGCGGCCCGCCGAAAAACTGGGTCAAAAACAAAAACTGCCAGCGCTTGCCTGGCTCAAGATCGTCGGGAAACAAAGGGCGCAACACGGGATCGGCTTCCACGCGCGCATAAAATTCTTCGACCAATCGCTCGAAGGTCGGATCGCCACCCACCAGTTCATAAACAGAGCTTGCTTCGGCCATGCGCTGCTTCACGTTAAAAGTTTGACTGGACAATTAAGCACAGGACGGTACAATTGCCCCGGCAATTCCTTATTATACACCGTGCTAAGGAGCATCCCTATGAGAATATTTCAGCGTCGGGCAGCGCTTCTCGCCCTGCTCGCGCTTTTGTTGACTGTGAGCGCAGCGGCAGCCCAGGAGGTCACCCCAACGCCAACGGGAACTCCCGCTCCAACAGCAGCTCCCGCTCCCACCGCTGCTGTCCCTACTGGCCCCATTACGGTATCCGGTTCGGCTCTGCTTGCGCCGTTGTTTGACGCGCTCGCTGCCGCCAGCGGGATCGCCGAAACCGTTGCTGCTGACCCGGTTGGTTCAACACAAGGCTTCGCGCGCCTGTGCAGCGGTCAGGCCGATATTGCGCTTGCCAGCCGTTCAATTACCCTCGATGAAGATACGGCCTGCCAGACCGCCGGGGTGAACTATCTCGAACTGCTGTTGGCATACAATGTGCTGGCCTTTATCGGCAATCCACAGGCCGCTTATAACCAGTGCCTCACGACGGATGCATTGGCCTCTGTCTTTGCTCCCAGCGCCAGCGGCTTAATCACCAACTGGAATCAGGTCAATACTGCCAACCCCGATCTGCCGCTGAGCGTGTTGGTCACCGCACCCGACTCTGCCACCTATCGTCTGCTAGATCGTGTCGTCATTGGCGATGGAATTCGTTCGGATGCCACGAGCTTACCTACAGAGGCCGAGATCATCGCGCAGGTCGGCGCGACTCCCGGCGCGATCGGCGTTGTGACGCTGCCGACAGCGCAGGCCGCCGGTGCTTCTGTGCGCATTTTGCAGCTTAACAGCACGGGCAATGCCTGCGTCGATGCCACCGCCGACAACGTAGTCAACCTGACCTACAGCGCCAACGAACGCCTGCTGCTGTATGTCAACCGCGCCAGCCTGAGCAAAGCGGGATTGACGGAACTGGTGACTTTCGCGACCAGCGAAGTTTCTGCCACGATTATTGCCAGCGCGGGTTTTGTCGCTCCCACCACCTCCGTGTATGAGACGAATCGCGCTGCGCTGACGGGTGAAGGCGATGGCCGTCAATTCACCGACGACCTGACAACCTTCCAGATTCCGGCAGGCGTGAGCGGGGCGGTCACTATCGCCGGTTCGACGAACCTCTTTGGCTTCGTCAATACACTTCAAACCGCGTTTACCGCCACTTATCCCGGCGTGACCTTCACGGTCAATGCCAACGGGCAGGCCGACGGTTTCCGACGCCTGTGCAATGGCGAAATCGACATCGCGCTCTCGACGCAAGAACTGCCGGCAGATATCGCGACCACCTGCGCCAACAACAACATTGCGACCTATAACCTCTATCTGGGACGCCAGGTGGTCGTGTTGGTTGCCAATGCGAACAGTCCCTATCTGGCCTGCCTGACAAACCAGCAGATTACCACGATATGGGGCGTTGGCTCGACGGATACAGTCACCACCTGGAATCAGGTCGATGCATCGTTCCCCGCGCAAAACATGATTCTTGTCAGCCCGGATACGGGGAATCCTTACAGCGATCTGCTCATTTTGCGCGCCGCTGGCGCCAACACGCCGGTGCGCCAGGATGTGGCCGAAAGCAATCGTGACGCACGCTATCGCGCCGCCGCGGTTGCCAATGTCGAAGGCGGCCTGACCTATATGAGCTGGGAAGAGTACCAGGAAGTGCTTGCCAGCGGGCAAGCCAACATGCAGCTTGTCTCGGTCAATGCCGGCACGGGCTGCATCGCCCCCAGCGATCAAACTATCTCCGACAACACCTATCCGCTGACTCGCGACGGTCGCCTGCTGGTCAGGACAACAGCGCTGACCAATATCGCGGTGCAGTCCTTCCTGTGGTACATGCTGGCGGACGAGAATTTCGCGCTGTTGGCGACCAATGGCGCCTTTGTCGGCGTGACCGAAGAACAACTGCCGGATCTGCGTCTGGGTCTTGAACAGGCCTTTACGCAGGCACAGGAAGCAGCAGCGGCGGCCACACCGGAAGTCACTGCCGAAGCCACTGCCGAGGCCACAGCCGCCGTGACAGGCACACCCGCGCCGTAATCATCGCGCCGAGTTTGTGTAGAAACACCCTCGCTAGGCAGGGCTGAGGGTGTTTTTTGTTCCCTGCTGCTGCGGAATCCAGTTTTGATATTGGCTGGCGTGGGCATTTCCGAATTCTCGCGCGGCGTTGTATCATAAGCGCACATTTCTACCAACCGCAAATGGAGCAAATATGCGCGGAGAGTTGGTCGCCATTGACCTCGAAACAACCGGATTAGACACCGCACAGGATGCTATTATCGAGGTCGGTGCCGTGCGTTTCCGCGAAGGCAAAATTATCGCCGAATTCGGCACCTTAGTGAATCCGGGCATCCCCATTCCTGATTTCATCACACAGTTGACGCACATTGGCAACGAGGACGTGCAAAAAGCGCCCACGATCGAAAAAGTGCTGCCGCAAATCGTTGAATTCGTGGGCGATGCGCCGCTGGTTGCCCACAACATCAGCCTGGATACCGGCTTTTTCTACCGCTATGGGATTTTGAAACGCAACCAGCGCATCGACACCTATGACCTGGCATCCGTGCTGCTGCCGCGCGCCGACCGCTATACGCTGGCGGCGCTGGCCGCCGAATTAGGTATTGTCCTGGAACAAGCGCATCGGGCGCTGGATGATGCGCGGGCGGCGGCCTTGCTCTATGAACGCCTATGGCAGCGCGCCGTCTCGCTGCCCTATGGCACACTGCGCGAAATCTGCGATCTGGCGCGCGACTTTGATGCCTGGGACTCTAAAGCCGTGTTCACCGCCGCGCTGGCCGAATATGGCGGCGATCAGCACGCTGCGCCGCCGGCAATACTGCTTAAACCGCTGGAACAAGTCCATCCGCCGCTGCGCCCCAATACACCCATCGCGCCGCTTGAGCCGCAAAAAGCAGCAGCACTGCTGGCAGAAAACAGCGCTCTGGCGCGCATGCTGCCAGGGTACGAACAGCGTCCCCAACAGGTCGAAATGGCGCAGGCCGTCATTGAAGCGTTTAACAGCGGGCAGCATTTGTTGGTCGAAGCCGGCACAGGCGTGGGCAAATCGCTGGCTTACCTTGTGCCCGCGCTGCTCTGGGCGCTGAACAATCAGGAGCGCGTCGTCATTTCCACCAACACGCTCAACTTACAGGATCAACTGCTGACCAAAGATGTGCCGCTGCTGGCAAAGGCGGTGGATGCGCCGTTCCGGGCTTGCGTCATGAAAGGGCGTGGCAATTATTTGTGTCCGCGCCGCCTAGCGGCGGTACGCCGCCGCCGCCCCACCAGCGTAGACGAGCTGCGCACACTGGCGAAAATCCTTGTCTGGTCACTGGACAGCAATACGGGTGATAAAAGCGAAATCAGTCTGCGCGGCCCCATCGAGCACAACACCTGGCAGCGTTTGAGCGCCGAAGATGAGGGCTGCGCGCTGGAACGCTGCGAAGCGCAGATGGGCGGTGTCTGCCCGTTTTACAAAGCTCGCAAGGAGGCGGAAGCGGCGCATCTGTTGATCGTCAATCATGCGCTGTTAATCGCCGACGCCATGACGGATAACCGCGTGCTGCCCGACTATCACTATCTGGTGATCGACGAGGCGCATCAACTGGAAGACGCGGTGACCAACGGCCTCAGCACGCGGCTCGATGAAGCGCGTCTGCTGCGCCGTCTGGCCGATCTGGGCACCACCAGCAAGGGGCTGTTGGGTGAACTGTTGAGCAGTGTACATGACCACGCCCCAGCCAAAGAAACACAGCGCGTACAAATGTTTATCGCAGGTATTCAGGAAGCCGCTGGCCTGATGAGCGTACATATTGAGCGTCTGTTCACAGCATTGGGAGATTTCGTCGCGCAGGCTGTTGATCGGCGCACACAGGACACCAATACCCCGCTGCGCATGACCGCCCAACTGCGCGCCACGCCCGATTTTGCGAAGGTACAGGATATTGCGGCGACGCTCGATGAATTTTTCGCCGTGCTTGCCGACGCGATGGCGCGCTTGTCCTCTGCCCTAGGCAAGATGCGTCCCTACAACATCCCCGCTTATGACGATTTGTTGAGCAGCAGCGCCAGCGCCGCCCGCCATCTCGAAGAACTGCGCCAGCAGCTAAAGGATTTTGCGGCACCGCCCGACACGCATATGATTCACTGGCTCTCCGGCGGGCAAAACGGCAACGAACTGTCTGTGCAGAGCGCGCCGCTGCATATTGGCCGGCTGATGGAAAATTATCTCTGGCAGCGTATGGAATCCATTGTGCTGACCAGCGCCACGCTGCGCACCAACGACACGTTCGACTACATTCGTGATCGTTTGCAGGCTCCCGACATCAAATCTCTTGAGCTGGGATCGCCTTTCGCATATCGCGCAGCGGCGCTAGTTTATGTGCCGGATGATATCCCAGAGCCAACCGACAAACACGGCTACCAACATGCGGTCGAAAGCGGCTTGATCCAGTTAGCCGCGGCGCTGGAAGGCCGCGTGATGGCGTTATTCACCAGCCACACACAGCTTCGGCAGACAGCGCAGGCCATTACGCCGCGCCTGGCGCTGGGCAACATTACAGTCTATGGGCAGGGTGATGGCAGCAGCCGGCAGGCGCTGCTCGAAGGCTTCAAAGCCAACGAACGTGCCGTGCTGCTGGGGACACGCAGCTTTTGGGAGGGCGTCGATATTCCCGGCGATGCGCTCAGCGCGCTCGTGATCGTCCGGCTGCCGTTCGCTGTGCCCACCGACCCGATTTTTGCAGCGCGTTCAGAAACCTACACCGATTCGTTCAACCAGTATGCGCTGCCCGACGCCATTCTGCGTTTTCGGCAGGGCTTCGGGCGATTGATCCGCAGCCGCAGCGATCGCGGCGTGGTTGTGATTTTTGACAGTCGCGTGCTGACTAAGGGCTACGGCGCAAAGTTCATCGAAGCGCTGCCGGACTGCACCGTACAATACGCGCCGTTGGCGAAGCTGCCACAGGCCGCGCAGCATTGGCTGCAAAAACCGTCAACCTGATCAAGGAGGCCCGAAGAATGCGTACCCCGGCAGGTAAAGAATGCCCCCACTACTACGAAGACTACTATCGCGGGCGCGCGGTACAGGAATGCCGTCTTGTGAAGGAAAACCCGCAGTCAGAACGCTGGCAGCCGGGTGATTGTAAACGCTGCCCCGTGCCGGAAATCCGCGCCGCCAATTCCAGCCGTGACCTGGAACTGAAGTTAACTATCGTCAAAACCATGCTCGGCTTCGTGCGCCGCGTGGGCATCAGCGCCTCCTGCCTCAAGCATCGTGTGCCTATCGAAGACCCCTACACCGGCTGCCCGCAGTGCGCCGCCGAGCGCCCCGGTCTGGATCTGTTTCGTAAAGCACTGGGACAAGATGACCAATGATAAAAGCCGTTTTGCTCGATCTGGACAATACCCTGCTGGATAACCCACAGGATGTGTTCGTCGTCGAATATTTGCGCGCCGTCGATCAGTATTTCGCCGAACACTGGCAGATGTCTGTCTCTGGGGCGCTGGTCAAGTCTACGCGCATTGTGCTGGCTGCGCGCGATGCGCAACAGACCAATACGTCAGTGGTCGTGGATGTGCTGGCAAAAGAACTCCAGCGCCCGCCGAAAACGATCATGGAACTGTTTGAGGGCTTTTATCAGGAGAGCTACCCGGCGTTGCAGCAGCATTCACGCCCGGTCGCCTGGGCAGCGGAACTTATCCAACACCTGCGCGAAGAGTATTTCGCTGTCGTCATCGCCACCAATCCCCTATATCCTGCTGAGGCTATTCGCCAGCGGTTGGCGTGGGCCGGCCTTCCCGATACGCTGGAATACTATGCCCTTGTGACGCACGGCGACAACATGCACTTCGCCAAACCAGATCCGGCCTACTACGCCGAGATTCTGGCGCGTGTGGGCGTGGAACCTGACGAAGCCCTGATGGTTGGCGACAGTCTGGAGAGTGATATCGAGCCGGCGGCGCTGGTCGGGCTGCACACCTATCACCTCAAAACGTCAGCCGATGGTGAAGGCGCGGGGACGCTAGCCGACTTCTATGCCCTGAGCATCGAAGACAACTGGACGAATCATTTCCCCGCCCGCCGCCTCATGCCCGCCATGATCGAGCCGGAAATGCGCGGCAATCTGGGCGCTCTGTTCGGTATGCTGTCACAGGTGAAAGATCATTACTGGCATCAGCACCCGGATCGCGATGAGTGGTCAATCATGCAAATTATCTGTCATCTGCTGGAAAGCGAACAAACGGTGCAGCGGCCTCGTTTGCAGCGCATTTTGCAGGAGGACAATCCATTTTTGACCGCGCCGCGGCGCCCAGCCGGCGCGGACGCTGTACCCTGCGCGGATGAGGGTTACCAGGTGGCGCGTGCGTTTGTGGCCGAGCGGCAAACCACTATGCAGTTCTTACGCGCCTTACAGCACGAAGACTGGATGCGGCCCGCGCGCCACAGTATTTTCGGCCCGACCACACTGCTCGAAATGGCGCATTTCACCGCGCAGCATGACCGCTTACATCTCAAGCAACTCTGCCGAACACTCGGAAAATGCGAGTAAACCAGATTCAGACTGTGTAGAGTAAGAGGTACTAATCATCTAACATTTGTGACTTGGGCGCATAAATGCAGTACTATAATGCGTGATCGGTGTTGTGGGGATCAGGAAGCCATGTCGGCAGTAAATGGACATTCACAGCGACTTCTATTTTTGTTGAGTGAAGAAAATCCTGCCTGGTTTCAGGAAGCCAGCACCCTGCTGGCGCATTATCATCTGGCCTCGGCTGCGCCCGCTGATGCCTGGAATCGCTATCAATCCGAGCATCCCGACGCCGTGCTGGCTACACCGAGCAGCGCCAACCTGTCTTTTTTTGAACGTCTGCATCAACTGCCTCACAAGCGGCCACTCTTAGCGCTCATCGTCGCTAACGTGAGCGATGTGCCCGACCCCAGAGTCGCCGACTTGCTGCTGCCGCCGATACCGCGCTATTTTGACGCGCTGTTATCGGCTTTCTGGCACGTCCAGACTGAACAGCAGCGCGCGCAGAAAGAAAAACAAGCGCTGCTGGACGAAAACAAACGCCTGAAAAAAGAAGCGCAGATCGCCAGCCGCTCTGTTGACGAAATCAACCTGCTCAAAAACGCCATTGTGCGCACTGTCTCACACGAACTCAAAACACCACTGCTGCAAGTGAAATCCGCCGTCGCCCTGCTGGCAGAAGACGCGAAAGACAACCGCCTGGCCGAATACGCCACCAACGCCACCGCGCGACTGGAAGGCATTGTCAAGAATATCTCGCAGTTGGCCGACAGCCTCGATCTGGAGATGAGCACGGGACCGGTTCTGGTGCGCGAAATTGTCGATTATGCCATCCGCAACCTGCGCCGCAGTTGGGAGCGCAAAGACGACATCCCGCGCATCCGCATAGACCTTGAAACAAACCTGCCCACTGTGCAGGGCAACAAGCTCAATCTTGGCATCGTCATGCAGCTTTTGTTAGATAATGCCCTTAAGTTCAGCGATGGCGAAGTCCAGGTGCGTGCGTGCCGTGCTGAAGACGGCGTGGTGATTTCTGTGCGCGATGATGGTATCGGCATCGCCAACGATAAGCTGGAACAGATTTTTGAGTCCTTTTATCAGGTTGATAGCTCCTCAACACGTAAGTACGGCGGGATCGGCGTTGGGTTGGCGATTGTGCGCTTGATATTGGAGCGCCATGATGTCAAGATCAGCGTCGAAAGCACCCCCGGCGCCGGCAGCACCTTCACCTTTGCGCTGCCTGTTGCCCAAATCCGCCGCCGGACGCGCAAAGCGCGTTAAAAGGACGGCTCAGAGTTGGATGAATATCAGGCCGCGTGCGTTGACAGCGCGGTCTTTTTATGTAAAATAAATTTAGATAGTTCTGAACGTCACAAACAAAATCGAACGTTCTCCTCCAATTAGAGGATAAGCTCATGACCAGTGTAAACGCAGCGGTTGAAACCAGCACCACCCTTGAACAGGCACTACAAGCCCTTGAACATTTGATGTTTCAGGCGGTGGATAGTCAGGTGACGGTGCTGCGCGATGCCAGTCGCCATATTCTGGAAGCGGGCGGCAAACGGATTCGCCCGCGAATGCTCATTCTGAGTTATCTGGCGTGCGGCGGCACACAGATCGAGTCGGTTTTGCCGATCGCCGCGGCGGTCGAACTGGTGCATACGGCCAGCGTCGTGCATGACGACATCAACGACCACGGGGTTGTCCGGCGTGGGCGTCCTTCGATCAACGCCAGGTGGGGGCGCACTTTTGCTTTGCTGACGGGCGACTTTCTGTTCACCAAAGTGTACGAGCTGATGGCGCCGCACAAGGATTTGAACGTGGTGCTGGCCGAAGCGACCGTGGCCCTGGTCGAAGGCGAAACTTTGCAGGCGGCGGCAGTCAAAGAGAATACCCTTTCCCGACAGGTGTACTACGACATCATCGCCCGCAAGACCGCCGCGCTCTTTAAATCTGCCGCCCAAATGGGTGCACTGCTGGCGGGCGCCGCGGCGGAACAGGTCGAAGCGATGGGACAGTATGGTTTCAACATCGGCCTCTCGTTCCAAATCGTCGATGATATTCTCGATCTGGTCGGCGATGAGGCCAAATTGGGCAAAACCGCCGGCATTGATCTGGGGCAGGGCAAGGGCTTCGCAGCGGCTTATGCCAGCGCCGGCGGCGCTGTTGCGCTGGCCGAAGCCGCACCTGCCAAGAATCCGATGGACATCTTCAAGCAAAAGCTGATGGAAGGCGACACCCTGCAAACAGCGCGTGAGCAGGCGCAGCAGTTGATGTGGCTCGCCACCAGCAGTCTCGATGTGCTGCATCCCTCGGACGCGCGCGAAGAACTGCGCGAGATGGCGCGTTTGGTGGTCGAGCGCGATTTCTAACCGCTCCACTGCCAGTGGGCACCTTCAGTCAATCCGGCGCGGCGGCGTGCCGGATTTTTCGTTTGCACCAATTTTCATGAAGATTGGACACCGGACCGTAAATCAGCTATCCTCGAAGCGTAGGTGAAACGTGCTGTAGAAGCTGCGCCGCTTGCGCGGCAGCAGAACATCACATAGACTCATGGTGCATTTAGCCCGCTTACACACTGCACGGTAGCCCCTTGATTAGCGTTTGCGTGAGGAGATCACTACATGCGTCTTGCAAAATACAATCAGATTTTCCTGCTGCTGGTCTCTATATTTCTGCTGGTTGGCGCCGCCCATGCCCAGGAGGGGGGATTGTACGACTCAGTGCAAGCCGAAGACATTCCGCCCGACATTGCGATTGAGTGGATTGACACCCTGTACAGCCGTATTCAGGCTGATGCGGTGAACGCCCCGGCGGCAGCGCGCCTCTATGGTTACGCAGCAGTGGCGATGTACGAAGCTACGCTGCCCGGCATGGCTGACAATAATACGCTCATCGGCCAGATCGAACATTTGACCGATCTGCCCTGGCCGACTGAAGATGCGATTCACGATTGGCCTGCCGTCATTGACGCTACCATGGCGACGGTGCTTGCCGGTTTGTTCCCGGACTCGCCGGACTCGCAGCAGGCATTCGCCGATCTGCGCGATCAGAGTCTGGCGGAGCGCGCCAGCGAAGTTTCACAGGAAGTCATTGATCGCTCAACAGCCTTCGGCGAGATCATGGGACAAGCGCTGCTGGAATGGATCAGCGGCGACGGCTATGCTGAGCGCGTTACCGCGTATACGCCTGTTCCCAATGACCCTTCAACCTGGGTGCCGACCGAAGAAGATATGGTCGCGGTTGAGCCGGGTTGGGGTGCGATCCGCCCGTTGATCCTCGAAAACGCTGATGTCTGCGCTAATCTGAACGACGTACCCTTCAGCACCGACGAAAACTCGACTTTCTACGCGCAGGCGGTGGAAGTCATGACCGTCGGCCAGAACTTGAGCGATGAACAGATCGAAATCGCTGAATTTTGGGTCGATACTCCTGGCATTACCGGCACGCCCGCCGGCCATTGGATGCGGATTGCCAGCGTTATGATCCGCCAGGAAGGATTCATGCTCAACCGTGCCACCGAGCTATATGCCATGATTGGCCTGGGCGTGATGGATGCTTTCATCTCCTCGTGGTCGCTCAAGTACCAGTATCCGCTGCTGCGCCCAGTGACCTATATCAACGCCTACATTAACCCGCGCTGGCGTCCCTATATCGAATCGCCCGGTTTCCCGGAATATCCTTCGGGGCACTCGGTGGTTTCTGGCGCGGCAGCGGCGCTGCTCACCAGTTATTTTGAAGGCGCGCGCGCTTTCAGCAGCACCAACGAAACAATTACACTGGGTACGATTACACGCTCATTTACGTCATTCTGGGCGGCAACCAGCGAATCCGCTATCTCGCGCCTCTACGGAGGTATTCACTATCGCGCGGCGATCGAGAATGGCGTGATTCAGGGGCGCTGTGTTGGCGAGTACATCGCCGATCGTGTGCGTCTGAATCCTGTGCGGCAGGGTGAATAAAAGGCACAAAATGCGGTAAATTGATTAGCAAATTCGGAAGGGCATAGCGCAGGCTGTGCCCTTTGCACTAGTAGGCATGGGGGACAAGACATTGATTAAGGTTGTTTCTAGCGCAGAGATGCGCGAAATCGAGGCGGCTGCCGATGCTTCGGGAATCAGCTACGCGGATATGATGGAAAATGCCGGGCGCGCAGCCGCGATCCGCGCGCTCAAAATCATCCAACAACTGCCAAATGCCCGCGTTACGGTGCTGATTGGGCCAGGCAACAACGGGGGCGATGGCCTGGTCGCTGGCCGCATTATTGCGCAAGAGAGCAAGGCACTGGTGCGCTTTTACCTGCTCAAGCACCGCGCAGAAGATGACGCGCATTTTAGAGCAGTGGCCGAGGCGGGTTTGTTGGCTGCCTATGCCGAGGATGACCAGCAGTATCGCGTGCTGCGCAACATGGTCGCCAGCGCCGATCTGGTGATTGACGCGCTGTTCGGCATCGGCATCAAACTGCCGATCAAGGACGAAGCCGCTAAAGTGCTGCGCAACGTCAATCAGGCGCTCAATGAACGCCGCAGCGAAAAACCGGAATACATCAACATTGATCCCACTGATCCGCCAGCGCACGCGGCTAAGGCCCCTTACGTGCTCGCCGTTGACTGTCCCAGTGGGCTGGACTGCGATTCGGGCCAACTCGATAAACAGGCTATCAAGGCCGATGAAACCATCACGTTTATTGCCGCCAAAACGGGTTTGCTGGTCTTTCCTGGCGCGGGGCACGTGGGCACGCTGAACGTCGCTCCCTGCGGCATCCCCGATGATCTGCCACCGCTGAAGGCCATTACGACTGTTCTTGTTGATGGTGCGTTCGCCAGAGCGCTGCTGCCGGAGCGTCCGCTGAACAGTCATAAGGGGATGTTCGGCAAAGCACTGCTGGTGGCCGGTTCGGTCAACTATACGGGGGCGGCGGCATTGGCGGCGTGCGCAGCTTACCGCAGCGGCGCGGGGCTGGTGACCGTAGGCGCGCCGCAGCCGGTGGTGATGGCGCTGGCTACACAACTTCAGGAGCCGACGTGGCTGCTGCTGCCGCAGGATATGGGCGTGCTTTCGGAAAAGGCCGCGGAAATGATCCGCGAGGAGTTAGGGGCGTATCAAGCGCTGCTGCTGGGACCGGGCTGGGGGCGCGAGGAAACGACGCGGACGATGCTCAAGACGCTGCTGGATAAGCCGGCGGAAGCACCGGCCAAGCGTGGCAAACGTTCGATCGGCTTTCTGGCAGCCAAGGCCGAACAGGGCGAGGAGGAAAGCGCGCTCAGCAGCCTGCCGCCGCTGGTGATTGACGCCGATGGACTGAACCTGTTGAGCGAGATTGAGGAGTGGTGGAAGCTGCTGCCGGCCAACACGATTCTGACGCCGCATCCGGGCGAGATGGCGCGTTTGGCGGGGCTGAGCACGGAGGAAGTGCAGGCGCAGCGGCTGGAACTGGCGCGTAGCAAAGCAGCGGAATGGCAGGCGGTAGTGCTGTTGAAAGGGGCGCACACAGTAGTGGCCGCGGCGGACGGGCGGGCGGCGCTGCTGCCGTTTAAGAACGATGCGCTGGCAAAGGCCGGCACAGGGGATGTGCTGGCGGGGGCGATTGTGGGGCTGCTGGCGCAGGGCGTGGCGGCGTTTGAGGCGGCGGCGCTGGCGGCTTACCTGCATGGGCTGGCCGGGCAGTTGGCGGCGGAGTGGCTGGGCAGTAGGCGCGGGGTACTGGCGGGCGATGTGCTGGATGCGCTGCCGGAGGCGCTGGGGATGCTGGGCTGACAGACTTTAAGCGCGATTAGCGGTTAGCTAAGACAGCACTGGCCAGTCTGTTTCAGAAGATTACGGTTCTTACGAGTTTGCGGGTTGTGCGCCACAGGCTGAAGTGTGCGGCAGCCGAAGTGCCCCCTGGGATTGGACAAGAGGCTCAATGCGCGTGGGGTGCGGGCGTTGCGCACGATAGGGCGGTGCTGGACGCCTCCTGCACAGCAGCAGTCGTGCGCCCTATACGCGCGCATTGCTTTCCCTGATCCACAGACAGGCGATAGGCCGCCCGTGATTATACTTCTTCGTTCTTGCGTTTTTCTTCATCGAATATCGGCGGGCGGAAGCGGTAGCCGATCAGCATACTCACGCCGATGATGATCAGCAGCAGCGGCAGGTTGAAACCGAGCGCGAACACCAGCCCGATGCCGATGGCCCACAGACCGCCCTGCGCCGCGTACCAGGCTTTGCCTTCGCCCAACGCCTGGGCGATCGAGGAAATGCCGATGACAAACATGATGCCCGGCCACCAGTAGCCGGTGATGAACAGAATCGCCAACCCGATCAGGAATGTCCCAGTCGAAATCTCGTTGGAGCGTTTGCTTACCTCGTTCATATAGCCTCACTTAAAACAGCAATTAGCTGTTAGCAAAATGCTTTCACCCTGTATGATGAGCGTTAACTCATGCATCCTCACCTGATAGGGTCACACTATATCCTCTATACGTACAGCGCGGCCTGGCGTTGCGCGTCGGGACCCGACTTTAACGCAAAATGACAAAATTAACCGCCGCTGGATTGGGCAATCTGTGTAATAATAAAACGTGTTCGTCGTTGTTTTTCCATATGTGCTATGCCAACTCTATCCCATCGCGAAATCATCCAACGCCTGCAAAACGCGGCCTCGCCTGGGGCGGCAGCGCAAGTGATTGTCGAAAGCCTGATACCGGCGGCACTGGCGCTGTTCACGCCTGATGGCAAGATTGCTGTGTGTCACAGTGTGCCGGCGGCATTGTCTGGGGTGATCGGCTGGCTGGAATCTGCCACCTGGCGCAGCCTGGAAACGCCAGAGTTAGTTTCTGCCGGGGATGGTTTCCCCGCTGGCTGGGTGTATCCGCTGCGGCACGGGACGCACAACTACGGCGCGCTGTGGCTGGACAGCACAGCGCCTAACACCAGTGAGGCTCATCTGCTGGCCGCGCTGCTCACCGAACGCCTGCATTTTCTGTATCACAGCGCCGATGCGCTGGAATCGCTGGCGCAGCAAAACGCCCGCCTGAGCGCTGCCGCCGCTGTATCGCAGGCCATCATCGCGAGCACCGATCTCAAGCAAGTGCTGACGCTGGTCACGAGGCAGATTGCGCAGCAGTTTCAACATCAGCTTGTGCAAGTGCTGCTGCTCAGCGAAGATCAATCGCTGCTGCGCTGCGCCGCCGCGCACAGCGCCGAAGGCCCGGTGGATATCGAAAGCGAAAAAGCCTGGCTGCCGCTGAGCGAAAGTAGTCTGAGCACGTGGGTGATTCAGCATAAGCAGCCGGCTGTGGTCAATGACATCGTGCAGGACAGCCGTTTCCGAGCAGGTGCGCTGCATAAGCTGGTCGGCTCGGAGTTGGTCGTGCCTCTGCAAGCCGCAGGACATGTGCTGGGCGTCCTGTGGATCGAGAGCGCACAGCGCGCGGCTTTCAGCGATCAAGATGTGGAACTGATGCAGACCATCGCCGATCAACTGGCTGTCGCGATCTATAACGCGCGCCTGTTCAGCGAAGCGCGTGCCCGCGCGCAAGACCTGGCCGCGCTGACCGAAGTCAGCCTGCTGGTCAACGCAACGCTGGATATCGAAGACCTGGCGATGCGCGTGTATGAGGCCTTCCAGCGGGTGCAAAAGCCGGAAATCTTCGAATTCGCGCTGTATGATCCACAGCGCAGCACGCTCGAAGTCCACACGTTCGCCAGAGGCGAAGCGCCTCAACACACGGTCAAGAAATTTGACCCGCAGCATGATTTGCTGGCACAGATGATTGCCCAGTCCACACCGATTTTCTGGCGCAACGCGCAGGAACGCGACGCCACGCGCGATTATTTCCGACTGCCGCCGGGAATGCCGCTCTCGTTTTTGGGCATTCCGATGATTACCAAAGAAAAAGTTGTGGGCGCGCTCACATCTCATGCCAATCGCCCCAACGCTTTCGACGAAAACGATCTCCAGGTCATGCTGGCCTTCGCCAACAGCGCCGCTGTCGCGCTGGACAATGCGCGCCTGCTGATTTCCGAACAGCAGCGGCGCAGCATCGCCGATACGCTGATGGAAGTGGGGCAGGTGGTCAATTCTTCGCTGCACCCACAGGAAGTGCTGGAAAGTATTCTGCAACAGTTGCAGCGCGTGGTCAGCTTTGACTGCGCGACGATCATGCTGCCGCTGCACGAAGACGCAGAAACCCTGAGTCTGGTGGTGCAGGCCACGCACGGATTCCCTGCCGATTTTGTGCGCAGTGAATTGAGCTTCGGCGCCGACAGCCTGCCGACGGAAGTGTATCGTACACATCAGCCGGTAATTGTGGGCGATGTGCGCAAACATCCCGGTTGGCGGGTGGCGATGACAACCTCGCTGACCCGCCATACCCGCTCATGGATTGGGGTGCCGATGCTGTTCCACGAGCGTTTTATTGGCTTAATCACGCTGGATAAATTCGAAGTCGATTTTTACCATGAGCAGGATGCTAAGACCGCGTTTGCTGTGGCGCGGCAGGCAGCGATTGCGGTTGAAAACGCGCGGCTCTATGCCCAGGTGGAAGATAATCTGCGTGTGATGAAAAAACGCGCCCGCCGCCTGGCGGCCATCCATCGCCTCTCAATCATTATCAGCGCGACGCTTGATCGCGCGACGGTGCTGAACACCGCCGCGCACATGCTCACCGAAATGTTTGAGGTCGATCACTGCGGCATCGTGCTGCTGGATAACGTGCTGCAAAAAACCGACAGCGGCGACGCGACTGTGGTGGCCGAATACCCGGATACCGGGGTCATCGGCTCGCGGCTCACGGTGCAGGGAAACAGCATCTTCGAAAAGCTGATGCGCGGCAACACGACAATCGCCATCGAAGATGTGCAAAATCCCACGGAAGAAATCGATGAAAGCGCCCGCGCGGCCTGGGCGCAAGTGGGCGTGCGCTCGGTGCTGATCGCGCCGATGCTCGCGCAGGATCGGGTGATCGGCAGCATTGGGCTGGATACGACACGCACACGGCGGGCGTTCAGCGGCGGCGATCGCGAAGCGCTCATCACTGTAGCGGCGCAAGTGGCGCTGGCTGTCAACAATGCGGCGCTTTACCAGCAAGCGGTTGTCGCTAATCAACTCAAAAGCGAATTTCTCGCCAATATCAGCCATGAACTGCGCACCCCGCTGAACGCGATCATCGGTTACAGCGAACTGCTGCTGAGCAATATGTATGGCGCACTGAACGAAAAGCAGTTTGACCGCCTGAGCCGTGTGCATCACAGCGGCAAGCATCTGCTCGAACTCATCAACGACGTGCTTGATCTGTCGAAAATCGAAGCCGGGCAAATGCAGCTTACGCTGGCACCGCTGGATTTGTCGGGGGTGATTGAGGCCGCGTTCAACGATGTGGCGCCCCAGGCCGAACGCAAGCATCTCGCCTTCACGCTCAACCTGGCGGCTGATCTGGCGCAGGTGAACGCCGACCAGCAGCGTATCCGCCAGGTGCTTATCAATCTGCTGGGGAACGCCATCAAGTTCACACAGCAAGGCAGCGTGAGGCTGTCCGCCGAGATGCTAACGCTTGCCAACGGACGTGTTTCTCAGGGTACAGTGCCTGTCCCGCCTTATCTTGGCGTTGCCGACGGCCATTGGTTAGCGATCAGCGTGCGCGATACCGGCATCGGCATCAGCCCGGAGAATCAACGCCTGATTTTTGAGGCTTTCCGGCAGGTAGACGGCTCCAGTGTCCGCGAATACGAAGGCACGGGACTAGGACTGGCGATCTCTCAAAAGCTGATCGCGCTGCATAGCGGCATAATCTGGGTGGATAGTAAGATCGGCGCGGGCAGCACTTTCCATATCCTGCTGCCCGCGCATGAACACCCCATTGTGACGCCACGGCCCGCACGCATCAAAAACGATGGCCGCCCGACAATTGTGGCGCTGGACGACGATGCGGCCACGCTGCAACTCCTCAGCGATTATCTGGGCGATAAAACGTATCAGGTGATCGGCACGCAGAACCCCGACGAAGCGCTGGAACTGGCGGAACGCCTGCAACCGGCGGTCTTTATCAGCGACCTTTACATTCCAGGGAAAAACGGCTGGGATGTCCTGTCTGCGCTCAAACAGAACACAAATACTGCCGGCATCCCTGTCATCATTGTTTCTGTGGCCGAAGAAGAAGCGCGAGTCATGGAGATGGGGGCGGCAGCATTCCTGCTCAAGCCATTAGCGCAGCAAACGCTGCTGGCGGCGCTGGCGCGTGTGATCGCAGTGGGAGATGCTGGACGCTAAAGAAACACGGTGGGGCGTTGATCCCACCGTGTTGCATTGGGGTCTCAGGCCGGGGTGGTTTCGCCCGGTATCGGTGAAAGTTCTGTTTTGGTGATGTGGGTGTCGAGCCAGGTTTTGATGTTCTGAGCCAACTTGTAATCGCGCCGCTGAAAAGCCATGCTATGTTTGTGTTCGCTGCGCATGGTAATGACAAAGAGCACCCACGGGCTATCGTGACCGCGCGACTCGCAGCAGTGCGCGCCGCTGATTTCTGCAAGCGGCAGCATTTCATCGCCGCCGAAAATCTGTGGTAAATAGCGGGAGAACATGTCGGTATGGCGGATCACTACTCGATCTGTATACACTTCCAGGCGGGAGTTGAGACCGGGCAGAGCCCAAAGAGGCTGCGCATTCGGAATCTTGCCTGACATCGTAAATTCCTCCTTACGAAACACACCTCCTCTCTTCATTGTAACCGCGGTGGGCGGCGGTGTCTTGTGTTCTTTTACACGTCCAGGATATTTACTTTGTCATTTCGCGCGGCGACGTGCGGCACGTGCTATAATCGGCGCGAGTGTTGGCTATAGGCGAGGTCTTCTTGATACAGAATGCTTCCTCTCATCCCGGTCTGACCACGCAGCAGGTGAAAGAACGCCTGGCACACGGCGAAGTCAACAGTTTTAAGGCCCGCGTTGGTCGCAGTTATTGGGATATTTTCCGCGACAATGTGCTCAACCTGTTCAACATTGTGCTGTTTACGCTGCTGATCATCGTGCTGTTCTTCCGGGACTACGCTACGGTTTTTTTTGCCGGGTTCAGCGTCGTGTGGAATTCGCTGCTGGGCATGGTGCAGGAAATGAACGCCAAACGCAAGCTGGACCAATTGGCGGCGCTGGCGGCGCGCGATGTCAAAGTATGGCGCGACGGCCAACTGGTCAGCATTCACAGCTCAGAAATTGTCAAGGACGATGTGCTGGTCGTCGAACCCGGCGACCGTCTGGTGGTGGATGGCCGTGTGCTGCACAGCGATGCACTGGAAATAGACGAATCGCAGCTTACAGGCGAATCGGACGCGATTTTGAAAAACACTGGCGACACCCTGTATTCCGGCTCGTTTTGTATCGCAGGTACCGGCCTGATGGTCGCCACGCGCATCGGCAAAGACAGCACCATCAACCAGTTATCCGCTGTCGCCAAAACCTATAAACGCCAGCTCACGCCGACACAGGAAAAAATCGAGTCGATCGTGCAAGTGACGGTGTTGGTGATGGCCGTGATGGGGCCGATGATCTTTCTGGCTGGCTTCCTCAACAATGTCGAATTTCTTGGAATTTTGCAGAATTCGGTAGTGTTTGTCACAAGTATCGTGCCGCAGGGGCTGGTGTTGGTAGCGATTCTCTCGCTGACGCTGGGGGCGCTGAGCATCAGCCGCCATCAAACACTGATTCAGCGCGTCAACGCCGTCGAAAGCATGGCCTACGTCACGGTGTTGTGCCTGGATAAAACCGGCACGATCACGCGCAACCAACTCAGTGTGAGCGAAATCATCCCGCTGAACGGCTTGCCGGCAGAAGAGGTTAGCGGTCTGCTGCGGCGCTATACCAGTAATCTCGCCTTCCAGAATCGCACTGCGGCGGCAGTGGCGCAATACATGGGCGGCACCGGCGCGCCGGATGTCGTCAAAGTGCGCGAAATTCCGTTTTCATCGGCGCGTAAATGGGGCGCCATTGTGCTGCCCGACGAAACACTGGTGATGGGCGCGCCCGAACGGCTGCTTTGCGCGAACGGTCGAGTGCCTGATTGGGTGCAATCCGCCAGTGAAAAAGCGCACGGGCTGGCCACACAGGGCAAGCGTGTGCTGGCTTTTGCGCGTGCGGCAACCGCGCCCGATGCTACACAGCTTGAGGTGCAGTGCGAACCGCTGGCGCTGGTGGTGATGAGCGATCTGGTACGCGACGATATTCGCGACACGCTGGCGGCCTTCCGCGCGCAGGATGTGCAGATCAAGGTGATTTCTGGCGATAATTTGGAAACGGTGCGCGCTATTGCCCACGAAGCGGGCATCCCGGTCGAACAGGCCTATACCGGCGACCAACTCGACGCGATGAGTGACGCCGATCTGCAAAATGCCGTAGAGCGCGCCGACCTTTTCGCGCGGATTTCTCCCGACACCAAAAAGCGTCTGATCGCGGCGTTGAAAGCGCGCGGGCATTATGTGGCGATGGTAGGCGATGGGGTGAACGATGTGCCGGCGCTCAAAGAGGCCAACCTGGCGATTGTGATGAACGACGGCGCGCAGATCAGCAAGGACATCGGCGACATCGTGCTGCTGAACAACGCCGTGTCAACGCTACCGCTGGCGTTCAAAGAAGGCAAAGCCATCACGCAGACGATTTTCGGCACGATGAAGATGTTTCTGGTCAAAAACTTCTACGGGCTGCTGCTGTTTACGTTTGTGGGCTTTATGGCGATGCCGTTTCCTATCACCCCTGTGCAGATCAGTTGGGTGACGTTCGGCACGGTCAATATCCCGGCGACACTGATCGCCTTCCAAGTACTGCGGCCCAGCCCCATGAAGCGTTTCCGGCAGGACGTGCTCGATTTCGTCGTCACGATCGGCCTGATCGGCGGGGTGGCGATGGCGGTACTCTATGCGCTGGTCTATCTGATCGATGGGCAGGAAAAGGAAATGGCACGCAGCGCGATCACCGTGTTTGTCGCGCTGTTCGGCATTCTCATCTTCTGGCTGATACATGGCTTCGACCCGCTGCGGCCTTCGACGCTCAAAGGGCGGCGCGGGGTGGCCTATCTGGGTGTCTTTTTCCTGATCGTGACGCTTCTGGTGCCATATGCGCTCCTACATGTGGGCAATGCCTTCCGCTTTGTCCCACCGGATCTGCCGGTGACAGCGCTGATTCTGGCGCTGTTTATGCTTGCGGCTATCATTTGCAGCGTCGGGCTGCGCTTCCGCGTGCTGCTTAATCGCCTGTGGGAACTGTTTGCGCCGAAGTAGTATCAGGCGCGAGTTTGACGTCCCAGGCCGCCAGATCGGCCAGAAAGCGATGGGCGGTGAGATCAAGATGCAGCGGGGTCAGGCTGGCGTAACCGTTGTGGACGGCCCATAAATCAGTGCCTTCTTCTTCGGTATTGCCGCCGGGTTCCGGCCCGACGATCTGCCAGATATGGCCTTTTTGCGACAGTTCGTCGCGATAATTGCGCACCCCCTGCCGCGTCAAGCGCAAGCCCTTAATGTGCGGCCCATAAGGGACGTTGAGGTTCAAGATCGTCAGGGGGGGCATGGTTTTTGCCAGCGCGTGCCGTACCACCGTGACAGCTACCTGCGCCGCCGTTTGGTATTCGGCGACAGTATCAGCGCTGCGGTGCGCCATGGACACGGCAACCGCGCGCACGCCTTGAATGGCCGCTTCCAGGGCCGCCGTCACCGTGCCGCTGTAAGTGATGTCCTGGCCCATATTCGCGCCGCGATTGATGCCAGAGACGACAATATCCGGCGGCCAATACTTCGCCACGCCCAATGCTGCCAGCGCGATGCAGTCTGCCGGCGACCCACTGATCGCCAGGGCGGGCGTGCCATCGGCCAGCGTTGTTTCCTCGACAGGGATGTCCTGGAAGAGGGTTTTTTTGTGGCCGCTGGCGCTCTGATTGAACTTGGGGGCCATAACCGAAACAGTGCCCAGCGCGCGCAGCGCCTGCGCCAAAGCCAGAATGCCGGGCGCGTTCACGCCGTCGTCGTTCGTCACCAATATATGCGTCATGTTTGCTCCGTTGTGCAGCTTAGCCGAGTCGGATAACGAAATGGCTGTGAAAGGGTTATCTTCAGCAGCAAGATTCAGTGAGCCTTAATTCGTAGATAATGTCTGCAAGCCATAATTGCATAATCTTAGTACCATAAGCTTTGTGCGCGGTCAATATACTATTGTTCTGTGGAGAAGGCCAATATACACTTAGCAATATCATGCACAGGAGCGGTAGGTAATGGCCGACGATGAACTTTTCCAGCAGAACATGCTCGAAGGCAAGAGCAAGTTCGCCAACGCGCGGATGCGCGCCTTCTGGCAGGAGATGATTGGTCACCTGCGCGGTAAATCCGCCGAACTGCTGTCTTTCGAAGATATTCGTATGCGCCTGCGCCTCAAAGACGAGAGCTACAAGGGGCTGCAAGATGTCCCGCTGGATCGCATTGTAGGCAGTGTTGGGCGCTATCGCGATTTCACCAACAATTTTCTCCCGCGCACCAACGAAATGATTGAGCGCTGGAGTCGGGTTTACGCCCAAGCCAACAGTATGGAGGGACTGCCGCCCATCGAATTGTACAAAGTGGATGATGTGTATTTTGTGCGCGACGGCAACCACCGCGTTTCTGTGGCGCGGGAAATGGGCAACGGTACGATTCAGGCGCATGTCACCGAACTGCCGACCAGTATTGACCTGGAGCCGGGCATGAGCCGCACAGAACTGGAGGCCGCCGGCGCCTACGCGACGTTTCTCTATGAATCCGGCCTGAACCGCGTGCGTCCGCACCATCAGGCGATTAATCTGAGCGAACCTTCACGTTACAGCGACCTGATGGGGCACATCTATTTACACCGCAAGGTGCTGGCACGCAGCACCGGCAGAGATTTGAGCATGGAAGATGCAGCAGCAGACTGGTACGATAACGTCTTCCGGCCTGCGGTCACGCTGATTCGCAAGTACAAAATCCTCGATCAGATCAAAGGACGCACCGAGGGAGATATGTACCTGTGGATGGTCGATCACTTGAGCGAAGTGAAGGCCGAAATGGGCGAAGATGCCCAAGAACGCTCGTTCAGTGACGCGCTGGCCGCCTTGCTCGAAGAACATAAAAAGCCGGTGCCCGAAGACCTGCGGGACGAAGATGACGATTCGGTGAGCATTTCGCGCGCGGAGATTCAGGCGATGTTAGCACGCAAAAAAGCGGGACTGAACACCCAGGAAGTCCCGGCAGTTGAAGAGGAACGGAAACCGCGATAAATCGGCGGTCTAACTGAGGAGGGATAGGCCCTCCTCTGGACTGGAAGCAAAATGGCGAGAAAAGCACTCATGGTTATCCCGGTGGAGGCCCCGGTACAGCAGCAGGCTTTTGACCTCTATGCAACCTTAACAGCGGCGCTGGAGGCCACCCAGGAAACCCTGGCTGATGGCGATATCCTGGCCGTGTCCAGCAAGTATATGGCGATCAGCGAAGGGCGCGTGATCGCGCTGGCAGATATTCACATCAGCGCGGCGGCGCAGGCATTGGCCGAACGTTACCACATGAACCCGCGTATGGCGCAGTTGGTTTTGCAGGAAGCGGATCACATCTTTGGCGGGATCGAAGGTTTCTTGCTGACCGTCAAACAGGGTATTGTTTCGCCCAACGCGGGCATTGATCGTTCCAACATCCCTAACGGATTCGCCGTACTCTTTCCCGAAGACCCCTACGGATCGGCGGCGGCCTTGCGGCGAACGCTGCGGGCGAAACGCGGTGTGGATGTGGGCATCATCCTCACCGATAGCTGGCTGATGCCCGGACGCTGGGGAACGACGGGTGTGGCGCTGGCGATGGCGGGTTTCAAGCCGGTACAGGACGAGCGTGGTAAAACCGACCTGTTCGGCAACCCCATGCAGGTGACCCAGCGCGGAATCGCCGACACCCTGTGTATTTGCGCGCAGATGGTCATGGGCGAACGCGACGAGGCCACGCCCTTCGCCATTATCCGTAACAGCGGCGTCCCGCTGCTGGATATCGAACTTAGCGCGGCGGATGTAGCGATCTCGTGGGAGATGTGCCTGTATATTCAGTCGCTCACAGCCGGGTTGCTGGAAGGCGAGCTGGAAAAGCGCCCATAAACAGCACGCGCGCAGGCATGGAATCGATCCTTGTCCTGCGCGTGTGTTGGGCAGAGCAGAAAAAGCAGGGAACTTGCGTTCCGGCGGCGGAAATTGGCGCAGGGGCGAAGCGCGCGCTTTGCCCCTGATTCGGCGCGCGCTTATTTGCTGGTGAGCGCGGCGAAGTCCTGCGGCGCAATCCAACTTTGTAGGATGGTGCTGTTTTCTGTGCCGCTGCGCCCGGCCTTGCTGTCTTGCACACGGAGGAGCATGTCGATACCGGGCGTGCTGTCGCCATCGGCCACCTCCAGATCGACGCGCGGCAGGGGCAGCGCTGCCGTGGTGATGAACTGTCGTGCGCTCTTGAAGTCGCCGCGTTGCAGCAAATCGAGGAATTCTGTGCGGCGGTCTATGGGCACGCTGCCCAGCCATGTCCAGCCGCCAAACCAGCGGTTCGCTACCTCGTTAAAAGGTTCGGAGGCCGTCCCGTTGGGCAGGACAATACAGATGAGAATGATCGCCAGCGCCTCGATAGTCCAGAGAATCCAGGTCATATTGGCGTCGAGTTCAATGCCGCTGCTGCTGCTGGTGGATGCGCTGCGCGTGATGGTGGTGCCGGCGGCGGCTAATTCCTGATTAAACTCGATGAACTCTTCCAAACTAATACGCTCCAGCGAAATCTGGAAGGCCGCCGCGTTGAGTTCTTCCTGCGTCAAATTATCGTTGCGTCGTTCGACGATACGCTGCGAATCCGACCATACCCAGTAGAAATAGTATTCCGCGCCGCGAAACACCAGAACCATCAGGATGCCGGTTAACAGACCGAAGATCGTCGCCACCAGCGGATTGCGCACCTTGCCGAGCTTAACAGCGCCTGACAAGAACAGGCCGCCGATGAAACCCATGAAGATGGGGAAAATGCAAACCAGGAAAATATTGAATTGATAGGAGATAAAAAACGCCAGACCACCGGTCAGCACGGCGGCAACTACGCCCGCCACGAACAACAGAAGCAGCCCGAAAAAGGGCACCTTGCCACTCGGCCTGTAAGCTCTCATTATGCCTCCCTGAACAATGTCCACCGAGGTAGTTGAATATTGGCGTATCAACAGATGTTGATCTCGCTTCCACCATATTACGAAGATTACTGCAACGATGCAATTAAAATCGATAAAAATCTGTCTGATTTCAAAACAAAAGCACAGCGCCAGGCTGTGCCTTTGTGGGTCAAAAGTCGGTGGTTAGCGCAGTTCCAGGGCGCGTTCCTGCACCACGCGCTGCGCTAATGCCGTGAAATCCGCCAGCGGCAGCGCGCCCAAGTCTTCGTCCGTGCGCAGGCGCACACTCACCGTACCGTTGTCGCGGTCACGATCGCCAACGATCAACAGATAAGGGATGTGGCGTTCGCGGTTGGCGGCGATTTTGGCCTGCATACGGGAGCGGCTGTCATCAACTTCGACGCGCAGCCCCGCTACGCGCAGCTTTTGCGCTACCGCCTGCCCATAGTCCAGATGACGATCGGCGATTGGAATAACCACCGCCTGCACAGGCGCGAGCCAGGCGGGGAAAATGCCGTTGAAGTGCTCAATCAGGATGCCGATGAAGCGCTCCAGACTGCCGAAAGGCGCGCGATGAATCATCACCGGGCGGCGGCGGCTGTTGTCCTCCGCGACATATTCGAGTTCGAAGCGCGCAGGTAGATTGTAATCGACCTGTACCGTGCCAAGCTGCCAATCACGTTTGAGGACATCGCGGAAAATGAAATCCAGTTTGGGGCCATAAAAGGCCGCCTCGCCTTCTTCTACCGTATGCGGCAGGTTCAGTTCCTCGCAAGCCTGAATGATAGCGCTCGTGGCCGATTCCCACAGCGCATCCTCGCCGACGTATTTATCGCTCTTGGGATCGCGAATGCCGACGCGCGCGCGGAAATCGAACAGACCGAGCGTGCCGAAGACGTTCTGAATCAGCTTAACGACGGCCTCAAATTCGGCCAGAAGCTGCTCCGGTGTAACGAAGAGGTGCGCGTCATCCACCGTGAAGCCGCGCACGCGCGTTAAGCCCGTCAGTTCGCCCGACTGCTCGTAGCGGTAGACCGTGCCGAATTCGGCATAGCGCTGCGGCAGATCGCGATACGAGCGCATCTAGCTCTTGTAGATCATAATGTGATGCGGGCAGTTCATCGGCTTCAGCAGAAATTCTTCGTCATCGACCTGAATCGGCGCGTACTGGCTGTCCTTGTAGTAGGGATAATGCCCGGACGTTTTGTACAAGTCGAGCTTGCCGATATGCGGCGTGACGACAGGCAGATAGCCGTTGTCGATCTGCACCTGCCGCAGCCAGCGTTCGAGCGTATCGCGCACAATCGCGCCGTGCGGCTTCCACAGCGGCAGCCCTTTGCCAACCAGCGCGCTGAACGTGAACAGGCCCAACTTCTCGCCGATCACACGATGATCACGCTTTTTGGCTTCTTCCAGCCGGTGCAGGTAATCCTGAAGTTCTTCTGGCGTTTCCCAGGCCGTGCCATAAATGCGCGTAAGCTGTGGGCGGTTTTCGTCGCCGCGCCAATAGGCCCCCGCCGGCGATTTAAAGGTGATACTGATGGCATCGGGGTTGATCTGTTTTGTGTTGGCAACGTGCGGGCCACGGCACAAATCCGTGAACGTGTCCTGCGTCCAGAACGTCAGTTTGTCGGCGGGGGCAGCGACTTTGTTGCCGTTGTCGTCCACGCGCCCAGCCACCAGATCGTTGATGAGTTCGAGCTTGAAGGGCTGGTTCTTGAAGTAAGCCCGCGCTTCGTCCGGCGTCACTTCGCGTCCGGCGAAAGCATGGCCTTCGCGGATGATTTCCTTCATACGCGCTTCCACCCACTGAAGGTCTTCTTCTGTTGCCGGGCGTGGCAGCGCGAAATCGTAGTAGAAGCCTTCTTCAATCGGCGGGCCGATGGCGATGTGCGCTTCGGGGAAACGTTCGAGCATGGCTTCGGCCAGAATGTGCGCCGAACTGTGGCGAATACGATACAGCAGACTCTCTTCGTAACGAGACATGACTTACTCCTGATAGGTCCTGGCGGCGGTTGGCGAGCCAAGCCCGCAGCGCCAGCCGTTGGTATGGCGCTGAAAATAAAAACACGAGAACCCGATTATAGCGCGTCCTCGTGTCGTGTGTGAGAGACGAAAGGCTGTCGAGAGGCCTAATCTCCTTCGACCACGAGAACATCCGAGATGACGACTGCCGCGATTTCCTGGGTGGCGCGCGTGCCATTGCTGGCGGGAAGCGCGGTCTTTTCAAGGCTGGCAATCGGGGTTTGCTGGGTATCAGTGGTAGGGGGCGCTTCGGTCACCTGGGTGAACATGGCCTCGAAGTTTTCTAGTGTGAGCAGATTGTCGATCGTGTCTTCGATCGTGTCGCGGTCAAGATTATCGACGACCAGATGCGGCGTTTCGAGCGCGGCGAAGCGCACAGGCTGGGCATCAGGGAGCTGCTTGCAGACTTCGAAGCTGAGTTCCATCTGGCGGCGCAGAAAGGGAAGCGTGACAAAAACCGCCGTGTAGATCGTGCCTTCTTCCATCTGCACGATCACATCACAGGCATCACGCTCACTGTCATACATCTCTATCCAGATGTGTTTGGGGATTTGCAGGCTTAGCATGGTTAGACTCTTGCGAATAGGTTAGTAGGACTTTAGTCCTGGTAAAGGCATAAAAACGGTTTCATATACGGAGAATATGACAAAAACGACTCGTTTGTCAAGACATCCACATTAAGTTGAACCGTAAGTCGCGCGTAATTTTTATCGTCTTGAGGCAGTTCTCATCTTGGTGGCGGCAGATGGCCGACAATTTCAACGACACTGACAGAAATCCAGACTGTCATATTTTCGTATTGGACTTGCAGCCATGCGCCGTCGCTGCTGGGGGCGAGAATGGTCAAACAGGCGCGCTGGGCAGCACTGGCGACAACGGGGTGATTTTCGCCCGGCCCGCTGCGCAAATTGGCACTGGCAGTGGTGACAACCGCCGTCGCGGGGCGTTCGACCGGACTGAAAGCGGCGGCGGGCTGTGGCTGCCACTGCGGCAGACCATCCCAGCCGTTGTCGTTGGTCAGGCGGCGCACAGCGCAGCCATCGCTTTGCATGGCGTAAATTTCCCAGTTGCCATCGCGGAACGAGGCGAAAGCGATCTGCTGCGCGTCGGGCGACCAGGCAGGCGCGACATCGTAGGCGGCGTTTTGCGTCAGGTTGTAGGGGGCGCGTCCATCAGCGGCGTCCATCAGGAAGATTTCCCAATTCGAGACATAGGCGATCTGCGTGCCGGCGGGCGACCATGCGGGCTGCGAGTCATAGGCGGCGCTGAGCGTCAGATTGACCGGCGGCAAAGTACCATCGAGGCGGGTGACGTAAATTTCGCCGCTGCGCTCAAAAGCGAGGGCGCGCGAATCCGGTGACCACGAAAACGGGCCATCGTCGGCGCCGGGCGACGTCAGCAGACGGGTGGTATCGCCGTTGGTCACGTGCAGCCGCCAGAATGTGCCGACACGCGCGCGATAAGCGCTGCTGCGGCCATCGGGGGCCGGCACAGGCACGGCCCGCAGCGGCGTGTCTGTCGCGGCGATAAAACGCACGTTGGCGCCGTCGGCGTCCATGAGGTAGCTGGCCCATACCCCGCTGCGATTGCTGTAAAAAAGGATTTCCGCGCCGCCAGAACGCCACTGGGGATAGACATCGGCGGCGGGGTCGCGGGTTAAGTTCTGCAAATCGGTGCCGTCGGCGTTCACGGCGTAAATCTCGCGCTGACCATCGCGCTCGGAAACAAAAATGATACGCGGCGCGGCTTCCTGCGCGCGCGCGCTCACGCCCCAGAGCAGCAAAACCAGCAGACCGGCCCGGAAAATGCGCTGCATAAACGCCTCGATCTCTCCATACTTCTTCACAGGTTTTTAGCGCGCGCCTGGTTGCCACAAGCTTCTATCGCGCAATATAATACGGATAGTAGTGTCGCGCTACAATCGTTTGTTGCGAGTCTCGATGACCAGCTATAGTCGCTACAGTCATCATGCCCGGCGTGCCCTGTACCATGCCAACCAGTTGGTAAGCCGCTACCGTCATGCGGCAGTGGACACCGGGCATTTGTTGGGCGGTCTGATGCTCACCGAGGGCAGCATCGCCTATCAGGTTTTGCAAGAACTGAACCTGACTTTTACCCGTGCTGAGCCGCACTTACGCACGCTGTATACGCCTGTCAAGCCGCTGCCGGACGAAATCAGCAACAACGCAGCGCTGGAAAACACGCTGGCGCTGGCCACCGACGAAGCCGCCTGGCTGGGCAATCATTATATTGGCACGGAGCATTTGCTGCTGGGCATTTCGCGCACGAACGCCGGCAACGCCGACAACCTGCTGAAGCGCCTGAAGATCGACCCCGAACAAGTGCGCCGTCATGTGCGCCGCGCACTCAACAATGGGCTGACGGAATACAGCTTGCAGGCTGCCCGGCGCGAAGCCCGGCTGAGCGAACTTTCGCGCCGGGTGATCAACGCCGCCGAGCAAACATCGATCACCTACGATCACCCGATTGTCGGGCTGGGACATCTGCTGCTGGTGATGCTGCTGGAAACGCGCAGCCCGATTTCGGCGCTGCTGCACGAAAGCGGCCTAAGCGAGAAGCGGCTGCGGACGGGGCTGAAAAAACGTGACGCGGCGCTGCTGATCAGCGTGGAAGAAGCGCTCAATCATGCGCTGGAAAAAGCTGAAAGTCTGGGAAGCCATTACACCGGCACTGAACATCTGCTGCTGACGATCGTCGCTTCTGATGAGGGCGTCAAAATGCTGGTCAAATATGGCGCACAGCCTGACGCGGTGCGCCAGCGATTGGAAGCCTTTTTGCAGGAAAAACGGCGCAAGAGCGAATAAGGTTTGCCGCCGAATCGCGACAGTTTTCCCCTAGATTTCTGCAAAAACCCTGCTATACTCTGAAAGTAGTACACCTTACGGTGGCTGTAGCTCAGCTGGCAGAGCGCCACACTGTGGATGTGGTTGTCGTGGGTTCGAGCCCCATCAGCCACCCAACTAAAAACGCCCTTGTTCGGGCGTTTTTTTATGGCTACGGACGGCGTATTTTGAGGCGCCTGAGCCGGAGCAGAATGCGCAGCCCGCGCCGGCCCGCGCGCCGTTCCTGCGGCAGCGCAGCGGACTGCGGCGCAATTGGCTGTGGTGCGCGTGCTGCCACCGTGCTGAGTTCCTGCGTTTCGCTCGGCTTTGGCAGCCCGAAGAGTTCAAACACACTCATTTTGGACGTATCGACGCCGACGGCGTCAGATGTCTGCGCGGCCGCTGCGGCGGGCGGTTCGACTTTTAGGCTTTCGGCGGGTTTTTCGGTGAGCGCAGGCATCGGCATCGCGCTCTGGGTCGCAGCGGGCGTATCAGGGGTAGACTCGCTCGGTGGGACAGCCGGCAGGTCTTTGGTGGCGCGCACCTGCGCGAGAAAATCCGGCTCGGCGCTGGCAGCGGAAGACGCGGGCGGGGCGGGCGCGATAGGCATCACAGGCGGGGGCACGCTCACCGGCGGCATTTCCACCGGGGAAGCCGGACGGGCGAAGGGGTCGCCGGGCGGCGCGGCGGGCGCAACAGAGGCAGCGGGCGGAAGATCGGCGGCCTTGACCGCCGGACGTGGGCGTGTGTCTTCGTCGGAAAGCGGCGGCTCAGCAATCAGGCGGACACTCGATGGCGCTCCCCCTTCCACAGCAGAGGGATGACGGGGTTTATACTGCGCGCGCGCTTCCACATCGGGGGCGTCGCGCATGAGCGATTTGGTCTCGCGCGCTACGGAGCCGCTGTTGACGTGTTTCATGACAAGCCACAGCTTTTTCAGGCTGTCAATCATCATGGTGTTGTAGGCACGCCGTATGCCGAGCGAATCGCGCATTGCGCCCAGCAGCCCGCCCAGCTCATAGGTAAACGACCACTGGACAATCGTGCCTTCGGGGATTTCTTGCAGACGGATGCGCCCTTTGCTCTGGCTGAAGGACGCGCCATCGACATAGGTGTACTCATATCCCAAGCCATCGTACCAGGCCGTGATTTGCAGCACGTAGTCGCGGCGGCGCTTGCCGCTGGAACGCCAGCGCACCCCCGGCCCACTTTGGGAGGTCGTCAAAAACGACACGCTCACGCAGTCGGCCTGCCAGGATGGATTCTTCGCCAGATCGCTGAGATATGCCCAGACCGCAGTTTGGGGCGCGGGGATCAGAATGCGTTCGTCGAGGGTTGTCATTGCCGTGTTGTGTCAAACGAAATTATGTTACCGAAAATGCGCCATGCTGCCACTCTTTGTGGTACAATGCGCAATGTCGTACAGAAGCACAATAGGCTCAACGACATCGATAGTACCGGATGGGACGCATCCGTGTTGCGTAACGCAGCCCAATGCGGCAAGCGTGCAACAGAAGCCCCCGCCTTATGCAGTTTAAGAAATTAAACAGATAACGGTTCTTTCGGGTTTGGCGGGTTTTACGCCACAGACTGAAGTCTGCGGCTGCCGGGCAAACAAGTTTGCCTTTAAGTCTCTCCGGGACTCGTTGAGCATTCTCGTTTGGGAGACGTTATCTGATTTAAAAGTTAAAGTGCATGAGATGTGGGGAGCGTCACACTAGCGAGGATTGTACCATTCATTAGCGTACACGCAACATTAGACACGCAGAGGATGCTGCTTGCCTGGGCCGATGCTGACACTGGGGTTTATTCTGGCGACACTCTACGGCGCCCTGTTTCACCTTTTTTTCGGTGGCGACGCGCGGCGGCTGGCGCTGTATCTGCTCGCCGGTTGGGTGGGCTTTGGGCTGGGGCATGTGCTCGGCGAGACCTTTGAGATCAATATTTTAAATATTGGCCCGCTGCGTGTGGTGGCGGCGTCGATTGGCGCGCTGGTTGCCCTGCTGGTCGCCAACGTGCTGACGGCTAACCGTGCGCGCAGGCCTTCTGCCCGTTAGAGGACGCTTATGGCGCAAAATGTGCCCCCGGTGAAAGACGAAACCAGCGGATGGGATATCAACCGCGTGATGATGATCGCGGGCGGCGTGTTGGTTGGCGTGTTCGTGCTGATTTTTGTCGTCGCGCTGGTGCTGGCGCTGACGAACGAACGCGCCTCGACCATTATCGCGATCTTCCGCGATGTGTTTTTGATCGTGCTGGCGCTGCAAGGCATTGCCGTGAGCATGGCGTTTGTGGTGTTCGTGGTACAGGTCGCGCGTTTTATTAACCTGCTGACCAGCGAATTTCGCCCAATTCTGGAGCAAATGCAGGCGACGGTGAAAGAAGCGCAGACGACCGTCGAATTCGTCAGCGCCAACACCATCAAGCCGCTGATGCGCATCAGCGCTTTTTTCGCCGGATTGGCAACCTTCTTCCGCGAACTCGCCAATATCCGCAAGGCGATACGCCCAACGGCGAAGAAAGGGACAGCCAATGACAGCGCATCGTGATGGCCTGAACGACAGCGCAGTGCTGTCGGGATTCCTGCTCGGTTTGCTGGCCGGGGCGCTGGTGGCGCTGTTCGCCTCACCCCAGAGCGGCAAGACCATGCGCCAGCATTTAAGCAGCGTCGGGCAGAGTGTGCGCGGCAAACTGGAAGCGGATCCGCTGGCAGATAGTATCGCCGCCGGGAAAGCTGCCGCGCGCCGCCGCCGCGAAGAACTGGGGCTGAACGGACAGGGGTAGTGGCGCCAGCACAACATGCGGATGAAGAAAATAAGCTGATCAGTGTTCTTCTGAGTTTGGCAAGTTGTGTGCCGTCAGACACTCAAGTGCATAGCTGCCGGGCAAACAAGTTTGCCACCAAAGTCCCTCTGCGACTCATTAAAAAGCAAACTGCCGATTCTATTCCGCCGGGCAAATATCATTTTTCAGGCTCATACTTCCGTGCGTTTTTCCTTTTGCCTGCTCATTTAAGGCGCTTTTGCGACGTTGGTGTGCATCGCGTCGGCGCGGCGTTGACCCCACAACGGATGTCTGCGATACTGGCGAGATGATCGAAACGGCTTTGAACGAAAGACGCAATTTATGGACACGGAAACACAGCCGCTGGCAGACCGTTTGCGTCCGCGCACGCTCGCGGAGGTGATTGGCCAGACACATCTGGTGGGCGAAGGCAAGCCGCTGTGGCTGGCAGTACAGAATCAGACGATACGCTCGCTGGTGTTCTGGGGGCCGCCGGGCGTAGGCAAGACGACGCTGGCGCGGATTATAGCGGCCCAAACCGGACGGCGTTTTTTCCAGCTATCGGCGGTGGCAGCGGGCAAAAGTGATGTGCGCGCGATCATCGACGCGGTGATCGCGGACGACGCACAGGGTGCCGTGCTGTTTCTGGACGAAATCCACCGCTTCAACAAGGCGCAGCAGGATTTTTTGCTGCCGTATGTGGAAAATGGGACGGTGGTGCTGATCGGCGCGACGACGGAAAACCCCTCGTTCGAGGTGATTCCGGCGCTGCTGTCACGCTGTCAGGTATTGGTGCTGACACCGCTGAACGAAGCGGAGATGGCGGAAGTGATCGCGCGCGGCACACAGGCGCTGGGGGTGTCGATCAGCGTGGAGGCGCAGGCGTTCCTGGTGGAATTCGCCAACGGCGACGCGCGGCAGGCGTTCAATCTGCTGGAAAACACGGCGACGCTGCACAAGCTGAACGGCGGCGAAATCAACGGCGAACACTTCAAAAACACGCTGCAATCCAGGCATCTGCGCTATGACAAAGCGGCAGAGGAGCATTACAACACGATCAGCGCCTTCATCAAGAGTATGCGCGCGAGTCAGGCGGACGCGGCGCTGTATTATCTGGCGCGGATGGTGGACGCGGGCGAAGACCCGCTGTTTATCGCGCGGCGCATGGTGATTTTCGCCAGCGAGGACATCGGTATGGCGAACCCGACGGCGCTGGTCGTGGCCAACGAAGTGTTCCGCGCGGTGGAAAGCATCGGTTATCCCGAATGCCAGATCAATCTGGCGCATGGCGCTGTCTATCTGGCGCTGGCGCCGAAAGATCGCTCGTCGTATGATGCGTTTTTCCGCGCGCTGGAAGATGTGCAAAAGCATGGCAATCTGGCGATTCCGCTGCAACTGCGCAACGCCCCGACCCGGCTGATGAAGGAATTGGGCTACGGCAAGGGTTATGAGATGTACGCCAGCGAAGACCTGCTGCCGGAAAAACTGAAGGGCACGAAATACTACTACAAGGTGAAAAACTCGTAGGGGCAAGCGGCAAAGCCTGCCCCCATGAGTCGTGATTTAGCTGGCCGTGCCGCTCAAGGCTTCGCGGTCTTCTTCCTGCGCGACTGTGCGTCCGGCTTCGACATCTACGCGCAGCAGCAAAAAGCCGCCGATGATGAAGAAGGCGATCAGGCTGAGAATGGCGGGACGGCTGCTGCCAAGCGTGAGAGCAGCAGCCGCGAAAATCAGCGGGCCGATGAACGAGGCGAATTTTTCCATCACACCGAACAGTCCGAAGAACTCGCCGCTCTTGCTGGCGGGCGACATGATCGAAAACAGGCTGCGGCTCAACGCCTGGCTGCCGCCTTGCACGATCGCCACCATCCACGCCAGGAACCAAAATTCGATGGTTGAACCGAGAAAAAAGCCCCAGACAGCAATTGCCGAATAGACGATGAGCGCCAGAAAGACGGTGCGCTTGGTATCAAGACGCGCGGCGAGGCCGGCGAAGGCGCCGCGCAGCAGGAAAGCCACCAGCAGGCCGATGGCTTGCACAACGATGATGCAGCCCAGAATAACGGGCAGACTGCTGCGGCTGACAGGGGACAGCACTTCGACCTGCGCAATTGAAAAAACATTGCCTGTGCTGGCGTCGCTGCGCGTGCCAGTGTTGACCAGGCTGAGGACGTGTTCGCCGGATTCGGGGGCGGTGAGTGTCACACGCTCGTTATAACGCGGCGTGATGTGATAGGCGTCAATGACGACGGGCACCATCTGGTCGTTGTCGCCTTCTTCCAGCAGCGGTTGGCCGTCCAGCAGCACAGCCCAGATGCCATGATCCGGGCCGATGCCGTAAGTCAGTACAATGTTCTGGCCGTTAAAGGCGAAATCGACGCGGGCAGCGGGCGCGCTGCTGCTGGCATACACCACATCGGCGTCTGTGCTCAAAACGGCGGC
Organism: Chloroflexota bacterium; assembly: GCA_013388745.1. Lineage (GTDB taxonomy): Bacteria > Chloroflexota > Anaerolineae > Aggregatilineales > Phototrophicaceae > JACAER01. The sequence continues at coordinate 72,962 of JACAER010000016.1, read as the reverse complement.
GCTGATGGTTTGATTCATCCAGTCGTCGCTAAGGTCAAGCGCCTCCAGCCCGTATGTGCCTGTGCCGACGCCGTTAGCGGTGCTCTCGTAAGGCGGCAGCAGCACGCCGGTCATATCCTGCGGCAGTACACGCGCGCCGATGATGCCCGCTGAGGGCAGCGCGACAAGGTTGAACAGAATGAACACCAACAGGAAAGCGCGGCGTTTATTATTGGGGTTGGGGAGGCTGCCGAAAATCAGGCTGAAGGGAATGCCGACAAACTGCACCAACAGCAGCGCGAGAATCAATTCGATACTGCCGAAGCCGAGTTCCGCGCCGTAAATCGCGGCCACGCCGATAATCGTGCCGATGGCGTCATTGTAAATGAGGAAGGCGATCAGGAATTTGAGCAGTTCGCGATATTTGGCGATGTCCTTGAGCGTATCCCAGATGCGCTTGAAACTGGCGCTGATGACATTCTGGCCGTCACGCTTTGCTACCGCCGCCGGAGGTTCGGGAACTTGTGTCAGCAGCGGCAGCGAGAAGACGGCCCACCAGATAGCGACACTGAGGAAAGCGATACGTGATCCGAGCGCGAAATCGTCCAAAAGGAAGATAATGGCAATGTTGATCGCCAACAGAATGCCGCCGCCGAGGTAGCCCATGGCGTAGCCCTGCGCCGAGACACGATCCTGATCTTGTTCCTTTGCGACATGCGGCAGCAGCGCGTCATAAAATGAGATCGAGCCGCTGAAGCCGATGCGCCCAATGATCGCCAGAATAGCGGCCAACATCCAATCGCCCGTGCCGACGAAAACCAGGGCCGCCGTGCCCAGAATGCCGACAAGCGCAAAAATAGTCAGGAAGCGCTTTTTGCCGCGCACGACATCGGAGACTGTGCCCAGAATAGGTGACATAATGGCGGCGATGAACAGCGAGACACTGAGCGAAAAGCTCCACCAGCCGGTGGCAGCGGCTTCGCTGGGGAGCGTGGAGCCGGCGACGGTGCTGAAATAGATGGGCAGGACAGCGGCGAGGATGGTGGTCGCGAAGGCCGAATTGGCCCAATCATACATCGTCCAGGAGAAAACGCGGCGGCGATAGGTGCGGTCATCAAGGGGCGCGCTGGCGGCAGCAGTGGACATAAGTGCAAATCCTTTTGACGATCAGAGCGAAAAAGAGACTATAGGCGATTTTGTTTATGGCTGTATTAAGAAAGCGGCGATTCTAGACGAGAATCAATTTCTGATTGACTTCGACGGCCATCGCTTCCTGTTTGAGCGCCTGCTTTAACTCGGCCATGTATTCCATGACATCGGGCAGAAATTTGTCCAGATCGGTCTGCGTGGTATAGCTGCGAACGATGTAGACGGTTTCGCTCACCAGCCCTGATTCTTCGCTGTTCCAGACACCCTGCGCCTGACTGCTGGTTGCGCCGCCGAAGCGCTCGCCTAAAAAAGCCATCGTTTGCTGAACATAGCGGCTGGTGTCGATGACCTGATCGACATCCACTGTCGTAGGGATGTAAACGCTGATCTGGTTATTGCGACCCAAACGATCGGACAGCACAGCGGCGACTTTTGCCAGTGGTTCGGGCAGGTTGTCAGGGGTGCGCAGCGCAGCGGGCGGAAGATCGGGAAGATGGGGGATGATGAAGTCGATATGACCGGGCATCGGCAGCGCGGCATGTTCGGCGTGGGGGCAGTTGCCGACGATGAACAGCGTGGTTTTTTCCGGGTGCATGGCCTTGCGCAGTTGATCGAGCAACCGGTCAAGCTCACGCCAGGAGGTCGAAGTCGGGTTGACGACGATGACGATCTGATCGGCGCGTTCGAGGATGTAGTGCGTCGCCGGGTCGATCTGCCAGGGCATGCCGATGACGATGTTGGCATAGTTGGTGAGCAATTGATCCATGAAGAGGGTCACGCGGACATTGGGCGGCATAGACAGCATTTCGCGGTACACCCACAGGTCAAAACCACCCGGATGTCGATACGTCTCCTGATCGGCGGGGAAGCCGAAAAGCGCAGACAGATTGCGGGCGTCAATGTATTCGGTGTAGACCGAAAGGCGCTGCGTGGTGTCGGCCAGCGTCATGGCGAGCGCACTACCGATGGTGGTTTCGCCGACCCCGCTCTGCACACCGAAGACCAGCGCGATTTTGGTATCCTGGCTGCTGGCAAGGCGCACGCTGGCGTTGAGCAGCCGCTCGACAAGGATTTTGGAGAGCTGAATGGCCGCCGAACGATGATTTTCCAGCAAGTCGATAAATTCCTGGCGATTCATGGCCAGCACCGTGACTTCGCTCAGGGCGGTGGCTGTGGCGGCGATAGTGCGATTCTGTTCGGCCAGCAGGCTGTATTCGCCGAGCATTTCGCCTTCGCGCAGATAAGCCAGCGTTTCTTGTTCATGCGTTTTGGGGGAAATGCGGCTGATGCCGACAATGCCGCTTTTAATCAGCAGCAGTCGTTCGCCGATTTCACCCTGCCAGAGCAGTACTTCATTGCGCTGATAGGTGCGCGTCTCCATTTTGGTGGCGATGGCACTGATCTCTTCCTCGGTCATGCCGCGAAACAGGCTGACCTGGCGCAAAAAGGCGGCGTTATCCACGTCGAAACGCGACCAGATGTCCTGCGGCAGCCCACGCGAGAGGCGTCCGAGTTTGGCTTTGAAGACCACGCGATACAGGATTTCGCCGTTGATCAGCGCTTCGTGGATATAGCCGGCTTTTTTGAGCGTCTCGACGATGGCCTGCACCTGCTGCGGTTCCTGTTGGACACCGGCCTGAATTTCGGACAGGCGCGCCTCTGGACGGCGCGACAGCCAGTTAATGACATCGCGTTGTTCCAGCGGCATATCCAGCAGATCGAGCGGGTTCAGCCCTTTCGGTTCATTGTCGGGCGAAGAATCGGCCTGTGGCGTTTTACGCCGGCGCGCCGCACTAATCAGATCGCCCAATGGATCGTCCGACATACATTCCCTCTCAGCTAGAGACGCCTTCACCGCATAGGAGGCAAGCCTCACGAGACAAGATAGGCCGCCGCTTTCTTCAGTTTTTGCGTGATGGGATGATCGGGATAGCGGGTGACGAAAACACCGGCGCTGCCCAGAATCATCATCTCGTCGGAATGCGGCAAAATGGCGGCGACTTCGGTGTTATAGGTGCGTTCGACCTGTTTTTGCAGAGCGTCAAAATCCAGCGCGGTGGGCGCCTTGTTGACGATCAGGCACATACGCGGAATATCGAGCTTGCGCGCCACTTCGACGGTGATGGCCGTGCCCTGAAAGTCCTGCTGGTCGGGGCGCAGAATAATGGCGAGCGCATCGGAGATGGCAATCGAGAGAATGGTTTCTTCGTTCAGACCGGGATGCGTGTCGATCACCAGCACATCGAGGTTCATTTTTTCCATCAGGGTGTGGAAGCCGTCGGTGAGCAGGCCGGGATCGTAGCCCTCGCGCAGGATGCGCGTGATTTCGCCGACCTTGATACTGGAAGGGATAAGGAAAATCTTGCCGCTGAGTCCCGGCGGGGTAACATCATGGGCACACTGCTTGATGTCGCATTTGCCCCAGAGATAGTCGTTGAGCGAGAACTGCATCGCCCCTTCTTCCAAACCGAAGAGGACATGAATACCGGGCGACATAATGTCGGTATCGACGACGCCGCAGCGCCGTCCTTCCATCGCCAGGAGTGTGGCGATATTCGCGCTGGTATTAGATTTGCCGGTGCCGCCGCGATAGGAATGGATAGAGATAATTTTGGACACGATTTTACTCCAATGTGCTGTTTGTAAAAAACGCTATTAATTATAACTCGTTTCTTACAAATTCCTCTGCTGTTGCCGTTTGCCATCGTACAGATTATAGCGTATAACAAGATGTAATGCTTGAACACACAGGCGCAGACGGGTGAAAACTATGAGTCAGCATGTGTTGATGATCGAAGATGATGTTGATCTGGCGACCATTTTTTCCGCAGCGCTGGAAAATTCGGGCTTCAGTGTTGAGATCGCCAAGAACGGCAAGATCGCCTTGCAGCGTTTGGGAGAAACAACGCCCGATCTGATCGTCCTTGATATGCATCTACCTCATTTCAACGGCGCGCAAATCCTCAGTCATATCCGCTCCGATGGCCGCCTGGCGCATATCCCGGTGATCGTGACGACCGCAGACGCGCGCATGGGCGAAAGCATGGTCGAGATGGCCGATGTGGTGCTGATTAAGCCTGTCAGCTACCAGCAGCTCACCGAGCTGGCACAGCGTTTCCAGCGATAAATTCCCATCATTCAGATTTGACAAGCGCCGCGCGCGTTTTATAATTGATACACAGTATCAGTATCGTCCTTTAGGTATTGAAAGGGTATTGTGTTGAAAACGCGCACTTTAATGTTGACGCTGATTTGTTTGCTCTTATTCGTCAATGTTTTACAGGCGCAGGAGCGCTTGCAGGTTGTCGCCAGCTTCAGTATTCTGGCGGATGTGACCCAGCAGGTAGCGGGCGCGGCCGCTGATGTGCGTTCGTTGATTCCGGTGGGCGCTGATCCACATACGTTCACGCCGACGCCGCAGGATTTGGTGGCGCTGGCGCAGGCCGATCTGGTGTTGGTGAGCGGGGTAAATTTTGAAGAGGGACTGCTGGAGGCCATCGTTAACGCCGGCGCGGACATGCCGCTGATCGTCGCTTCGGAGTGCGTGATGATTTTGCCGGTAGGCGGCCACGACGATGAAGAAGAAGAACACGAAGAAGGTGAAGAAGCCCAGGGCGATGAGGGCGCTCTGAGCGAAGATGTTGCAGCGGCGTCCGCACGCTGCACAGCGGCGTATGCCGAACTGGGCATGGAAATGCATGAAGAATCTGAACAGGAAGACGCCGAACACAGAAGCGAGCCTTTGGGTCCGCTGTATGCGCTGGACTGCGGCGGGCACGAAGGCGAAGAAGGCGGATCGGGCGACGAACACGCGCATGGAAGCTGCGACCCGCATCTGTGGACGAATCCCGAAAACGTGATGCTGTGGACGTTAACTATTCGCGATGCGTTGAGCGCGGCTGACCCAGCCAACGCCGCGGCCTATGCCGCCAACGCCGCGGCCTATATCGCGGCGCTGCGCGCGCTGGACAATGAAGAATTGATGCCGCTGGTGGCGACACTGCCGGAAGCAAACCGCGTGCTCATCACCAATCATGAGACGCTGGGCTATTTTGCCGCGCACTATGATTTTGAACTGGTGGGCGTGGTGTATGAAGGCGGCGGCACGACGGGCGAACCGGGCGCAGCAGAGGTGGCGGCGCTGGTGGATACGATTCGCAGCACGGGCGTGGCAGCGATTTTTGCCGAAACAACGGTGGGCGACCTGCTGATTCAGCGTGTCGCAGAAGAAACAGGCGTCATCGTGGCGACACTGTACAGCGACACGTTGAGCGCGGCAGACGAACCCGCCCCAACGTATCTTGACTATATGCGTTACAATGTGCAGACTATTGTCAGCGCGTTAACCCCTGCCAATTAGAAAGGCCATCCCAACCGGGGGCAAGCGAATGGCCTCCGGTTTCCATTATGTTCACCAGACCGAATTCAGCCCCTACGGCAAATGTGAATGTAGAACGCTGCCCGGCAGTGATCGTGCAGCGACTCGGCGCGGGCTATCCCAGCGATCGTGACGCGATTCATGACATCAACTTTGTGGTGCATCCCGGTGAGCGTGTGAGCATCATCGGCCCGAACGGGGCGGGCAAAAGCACCCTGTTCAAGGCCATCGCCGGGCTAGTTGCGCATCATACGGGCGAAATCTCGATACACGGCTACGACTGCCGTTCCAGCCATTCGATGGTCGGTTATGTACCGCAGTACGAGGACATCGACTGGCATTTTCCGGTGACGGTCAACGATGTAGTGATGATGGGGCGTGTGCGTAAAATTGGCATGTTCCGCTGGCCGGTGCGCCGCGATTATCAAGAGGTCGAGCGCCGTCTGGAGCAAGTCGGCATGGCGCAGTTTCGCCAGCGGCAGATCGGGGAGTTGAGCGGCGGGCAGAAACGGCGCGTGTTTATCGCGCGGGCGTTGGCGCAGGAGACGGACGTTTTGCTGCTGGATGAGCCGTTCAGCGGGGTGGACGCCAGCGCCGAACAGGAGATTCTGGCGACGCTGGATGTGCTGCGCGCGGCGGGCGTAACGGTGCTGCTGGCGACGCACGATCTGGGCATGGCGACTTCGCAGTTCGATAAGCTGATGCTGCTCAAGCGCACGATCATCGCCTACGGACAGCCGGAAGAGGTCTTCACACCGCAGAATTTGCGCGCAGCTTATGGCGGGCGTATCGGCGTGTTTCATCAGGGCGACGAGGTCATTATTCTGGCGGACGAGCACGGCCATGGTGACTAATCCGATCGAAGTCTTGGCGGCCTATATGTTTATGCAGCGGGCGTTTTTCGCCGTGCTGCTGGTGGGCGCGATCAGCGGTGTGGTCGGCAGCTACGTCGTCGTGCGCGGCATGTCGTTTTTTGGGGACGCGCTGGCGCACGCGATTCTGCCGGGCGTGGCCGTAGCGTTTGTGGCAACCGGCAGCCTGGCGGGAACGACACTGTTCACAGGCGGCTTGGCGGCGGGGGTGCTGACTGCGCTGGGAATCGGCTGGCTGACGCGCAACCGGCGTGTGAAGGAAGATACGGCGATTGGCATTGTTTTCGCGGGTATGTTGGCGCTGGGGATCGCGATTATCAGCACAGCGCGCAGCTACAGCGTAGAACTCACGCATATCATGTTCGGCAATGTTCTGGGCGTGTCTGACAGCGATCTGGTCATTATGTTGGGGTGCGGGCTGTTCGTCATCGGCACAGTGATGCTGCTCTACAAAGAACTGCTGGTGTTGAATTTTGATCCCGGACTGGCAACAACCTTAAAGCTGCCCACCGAAGCGCTGCGTTTGCTGCTGCTGGTGTTGATCGCGGTGACGATCGTCGCCAGCTTGCAAACAGTGGGGGTGGCGCTGATGGTGGCGCTGCTGGTTACGCCAGCGGCGACAGCGCAGTTGCTGGCCAAACGCCTGCACCACATGATGGCGCTGGCATCGGCTTTGGCGATGTTCAGCGGTGTCTTCGGCTTGTTTTTGTCTTACTATCTCGGCATCTTCTACAACATCAACATCTCGACAGGCGCGGTGATCGTGCTGACCAGCACTGTGATTTTCCTGCTGGTGTTCGCGCTCACACACATAGGCAGAAAATGACCCCGGCCATCGATTCGCAGATCACCTTTTTGTACACACGCGACCTGCAACGCTGCGCGCGTTTTTACGAGGATATCATCGGGCTGACGCTGTGGCGCGATCAGGGCACCTGCCGCATCTATCAGGTGGCGGGCAGCGCATACGTGGGCTTCTGCCAGCGCGACGAGACGAAACCAGGCGCAGAACAGCAGATTATCTTCACGCTGGTGACAGAGGACGTGGACGGTTGGTACAGGGCGTTAGTGACGCGCGGTGTGCATTTTGAAAAAGCGCCCGCCGTGAACCCTAAATATCACATTTACCACTGCTTTTTGCGCGATCCCGACGGCTATCTGATCGAAATCCAGCGTTTCCTCCCCTAAGCCGCTGCATTGACAGGCTTACATTCTATGCTATGATTTTGGCGGTTGGGTTCAAGGAGAGTGCCCGTTGCGAGAAATCTGGCGTTTGGGCTGGGATCGATTCAATCTGGTCACGGCAATTTTGGGCGATGTTCAGGGGCGTGTGATCGCTCTAGTGTTCTACTTCACGATACTGATGCCATTTGGAATTGGCTCGCGGCTGTTTAGCGATCCGCTGCGCCAGCGTCTTCCATCGGACAACACAGACAACAAAAGCTTCTGGGTGGAACGCCACCCCATTCCCACCGATTTAGATTCTGCCAAACGGCAAGGCTAAGTAGAGTAAAGTAAAGCCATGTATATTCTGGGCATTGCGTGCTATTTTCATGACGCTTCGGCCACTCTGATTAAGGACGGGGAGATCGTCGCCGCAGCGATGGAGGAGCGTTTTTCGCGCAAGAAGCACGATAACAGCTTCCCTAAGCAGGCCATCGAATTCTGTCTGCGGCAGGGGGGCATCAGCGGCAAAGACCTCGATTATGTGGTGTTCTACGAGAAGCCACTGGTCAAGTTCGAACGCATTCTGCTGACGACGCTCAACACCTTCCCACAGTCCTCTGGCGTCTGGCAAGATTCGATGATTAGCTGGCTGAAGGACAAGCTGTGGATCAAGACGCTGATCCAAAAAGAGGTGGGCGTCAGCTACGACAAGGTGCTGTTCTGCGATCACCACATGAGTCACGCGGCCAGCGCTTTCTTTTGCAGCCCGTTCCGCGAGGCGGCAGTGCTGACCACTGATGGGGTGGGCTAATGGACGACGACGACTCTGGGTACGGCCAGAAGCGTATGGAACGGCGACCAAGAGGGCAAAAACGAAATCACGCTCTTCAGCGAAGCCAAATTCCCGCATTCGATTGGTCTGCTGTATTCGACCTTTACCGCCTGGTTGGGCTTCCGCGTGAATAATGGCGAATACAAGGTCATGGGCATGGCGCCGTATGGCACGCCGCGCTACGTGGATAAGGTCGAGAAAATCTTCCGACTCAATGCGCAGGATGGCAGTTTTCACCTGAATCTCGACTATTTTGCCTTCCACCGCTCGACCGAATTGAGCTTTAATCAGCGCTTTGTCGATCTGTTCGGCGAACCGCGCCCGGCAGAAGCTGAATTCTTCACGATGGCGACGAACCCCGAACGCGCGGGCGAAAAAGAGGCGATGGCGCAGAATCAGCATTATGCCGATGTGGCCGCCAGCATTCAGCGCGTGACGGAAGACACGTTAATCGCGATTGTGCGCTACCTGCACGAAAAAACCGGTATGAAGAAACTGGTGATGGCCGGCGGTGTAGCGCTCAACACGAAGGCCAACTATCGCTTGCTGGCCGAAACGCCCTTCGAGGAAATCTATATTCAGCCGGCGGCGGGCGACGACGGTGGTTCGTTGGGCGCGGCGCTGTGGGCCTATCATATTGTGATGGGCAAGCCGCGCAACTGGGTCATGCCGCACGCTTACTGGGGACAGGGCTACACGGATGCGGAATGCAAGGAATTCCTGGATAGCAAAGGACTGACCTACACGGATTACAGCGACCGTGAGGACGAAATGCTGGATTTCGTGGCCGAATCGCTGACCAGGAAAAAGGTGATCGGCTTTTTCCAGGGGCGCTTTGAGTGGGGGCCGCGCGCGCTGGGCAACCGCAGCATTCTGGCCGACCCGCGCACCGAGGACATGAAAGAGGTCGTCAACACCAAGATCAAGTATCGCGAGCCGTTCCGCCCCTTCGCGCCGGTGATTCTGCGCGACCGCGCGCCGGAATACTTCGATTATCCACAGGTGGCAGAACACGAAGCGCCGCGTTATATGCTGATGGTCAGCCCGATCAAAGCGGAGAAGCAGGATCAGCTTCAGGCCGTGTGCCATATGGGCACAGGGCGCTTGCAGACGATTGAACGTGAGACGAATTCGCGCTATTATGGCGTGATTGAGCGCTTCGGGCAGCTCACCGGGGTGCCGGTGGTGCTGAACACTTCGTTTAATCTGCGCGGAGAACCCATGGTGACTTCACCACGCGACGCCTTCAACACCTACACCAACAGCCACATTGATATGCTGGTGCTAAACACGTTTCTTGTCAAAAAGCCTGAGTAAGTAGAGGGGAAATACCATGAGTGATTTTGTTGCACGGATGGGCATTCTGGGCGAACTGCTGCAATTTCTGTGGTCGCGCAAGCTGTACTGGCTGATTCCGATGATTATCACGCTTTTCATCTTCGCCATTCTGATTATCCTGGGCAATACGCCGGGGGTCGCGCCGTTCATCTATACACTGTTCTAGAGCGCTGCGGGCTGCGCAGCATCAAGCTGTCTGGCGTCCCGGAGTGAGCGGGGCGCTGACGGGATTAAGGGAAAGCATGTTTACAGAAAACCAGCAAATCACTCTGCTGTTCAGCGTGGTTTTTGGCTTAATCGCCGGTTTTTTTCTCGCGCGGCGTTCGGAAGCGCGCGAGAAGATTCACGGTGGCCTGCTGCCGCGCTTCGTGAACTATCTGGCGTGCAGTACGATGGTCGCAGTCGTGCCGAGCGTGATCGTGGCCGTGATTTTGCAAGACGGGCTGCTCTTTAGTCTGGGAATGGCGCTCAGTCTGCTTTTCGTGACGATCGCGCTGCTGATGCTGTTCGCGGTGTTCGAGCACGGACCGCGCCGCGCGGCGCTGGCGCAGAAGGTAGAGCGCGGCTGGACAGAACAGGACGCGCGCACATCGGGGTTGTGACGGCCAAGCGCACACCCACAAAATGAATGCGGCGGCGGGGTAGAGCGGGTGCGCTCTGCCCCGCTGTTCTTTTCTGCTGACAGGCACAAAACCCCAGTTTTAAGAGTTGCGACAGGTTCATCCCGCAGGATGAGAGGAAATCATTCTTACGATTGATGGAATGATCGGCTTTCTGCGTGAAAATCAGCATTAGGGGGTAATCTGCCACACAACCTTACGCCCTAACAGTAAAAGTGGCCTTTGACGAGCGCAAGCGAAACGTCGGCAGCCACATAAGAAACTGGACTGGTCCTCTGTCAGTAGGAGAAAAGCTTATGCGAAAATACCATTTGATTGCCTTAGCAGGTATCCTGTTCGTGGCAGCAGGGTTCGTGCTAATGGCCCAGCCGAATGTACTGGCGCAAGAAGGCGGCGAACCGCCGTATCTGGCCGAGTACTATAACGCCTGGGTCGAGTCGCCTCACGCAAATGCAGAGGCAGCGGCGTTCACCCATTGGAATGATGAGGGAGAAATCCCGCCGGAATGCGCTAAGTGCCATTCGACGCCGGGCTACCTCGATTATCTTGGGGCGGACGGAAGCGAATATCGTGTCGTCGATGCACCCGCCCCCTTGGGTACGGTGGTCACATGCGACGCTTGCCATGCAAGCCAGGCGCGTGATCTGACCAGCGTGATGTTCCCGTCGGGTGTGGAAGTCGGCGTTGAACAGGGAGTGCGCTCGGCTCGCTGTATGGAATGCCATCAGGGGCGCGCTTCGGGTGACGGCGTCAACGCAGTGCTCGCAGAGCGCGGCCTGACGGAAGATTTGAATCGGGTGGACCCGGAACTGGGCTTCATCAACATTCATTATTATGCGGCGGCAGCGACGCTGTACGGCGGCACGGTGCGCAGCGGTTACCAGTTCGAGGGTGTCATCTATCAGGGACGCAATTACCACGTACCGGGCTACCAGACCTGCGCGGACTGCCACGACCCGCATACCACCGAACTGCAGCTGGACCAGTGCGCGACCTGTCACGAAGATGTCGAAAGCCACGATGATCTGCGCGACATCCGTGCGCAAAGCTCTGGCAACGACTATGATGGTGACGGTGATACCGACGAAGGTATCTACTATGAAATCGTCGGCTTGCAAGAAATGCTGTACGGCGCGCTGCAGACCTATGCGCGCGAAGTGGCGGGCACACCCATCATCTACAGCGCAGACGCCTATCCGTATTTCTTTATCGACACGAATGACAACGGCGCGGTGGATGAAGGCGAAGCGGCCTTCCCCAATCGCTACAACGCCTTTACCGGCAACCTGCTGACGGCAGCCTACAACTATCAGGTCACGCAGAAGGATCCCGGTGGCTTTGCGCATAACCCGCTGTACATGATCCAACTGCTGTATGATGCCATCGCAATGCTGAATGGCAACATAAGCACGCCGGTTGATCTGGCGTTTGCAGCGCGCACCGATCCGGGGCACTACGATGTGACGGCGGAAGCCTTCCGGCATTGGGACGAAGAAGGACAAGTACCGGGCAACTGCGCGCGCTGCCACAGCGCCGAAGGTCTGCCGGTGTTCTTCGCCAATGGCTCGAACATCGCGGAACCGATCGCCAACTCGCTGGCCTGCAATACCTGCCATACCAGCCTGACCGAATTCACCATCTATCAGTTCAGCGAAGTGACCTTCCCCAGTGGAGCGCGGCTGAGCTTTGGTGAGGAAGATGAAAGCAACCTGTGTCTGGCCTGCCGTCAGGGCCGTGAATCGACGGTGAGTGTGAACGCGGCGATTGCGCGCGCAGGCGTGGGCGACGATGAAGTCGCCGACGCGCTGAGCTTCCGCAATATCCATTACTTCGCGGCAGGCGCATCAATCTTCGGCAGTGAAGCGCGCGGCGCGTACCAATATGAGGGACGCGAATACAATGGCCGCAACCTGCACGCGGAAGACGCGCCAAACACCTGCACGGGCTGCCACCGCACACACGAGGGCACGGTGCGCATCAACCGCTGCGAGGACTGCCACGACGGTGTTGACTCGCTCGAAGCGGTGCTGCTGATCCGCACGGAACCTGAAGGGATGGATCCGATTGACTACGACGGTGACGGCAACGCAACCGAGCCGATCCGTGAAGAAATCATGACGCTGGAAGATGCGCTGTATGCGGCGATCCAAACGTATGCCAGCGAAGTGGTCGGCACGTCGATCGCATACAACCCGAATGCCTATCCGTATTGGTTCATCGACACCAACGGCAGCGGCGTGGCGGATGCGGAAGAAGTCAACTTCGATAACCGTTACGTGACGTGGACACCGACGCTGCTGCGCGCGGCCTATAACTACCAGTATGCGCAGAAAGACCCCGGCGACTTCGCCCACAACCCCGATTATATCCTGCAAATTCTGTACGATGCGATCGAGGCGATTGGTGGCGATGTGTCTGCGTACACACGTCCGCCTGTGGTCAGCGGCGAATAAACACGCTGCGTAAAGCCATGAGAATCGGTTGGGTACGCAAGTGCCCGACCGATTTTTGATTCCACAGGCGGCAACTGTGATGCCGGCACGCGGCATGAGAACCGGCGCAGGGGATAGCGCAATGGCGCGCGTTTTCAGAAGATGGACATTTGTGAGGTCTGGTTCAAAAGGGCAAGTTTTGAGGCGGGGTCGAAGGGGGGACGAGTCCTGACTCGCCCCTCCGATTGATTATCGACTTAAGGTGTGGGGGTCGGGGCAGGCTGCCTGAGCCATGTCCACAAATGCAGCACATAACCGTCGGGCAGTTCTTCGGCGCTAAAGGCCGGCATATCGTTTTCGCCCAACCGCACCCGCCCACAGAAGGTCTCGAACGTCAGTGTGCTGGAACGCAGCGAGGGTTCACCATTAATGCCGCCAATGCCCAAGATCAGCACGAGCACCAGCAGGAGCACCTGCGCGGCGTGAATACTGCGCGCGGTGGGGATGGTTTCGCCCGGAAGCACACTTAAGACGGCGATAGGATTCCAGAGCATCAAACCGGTAATGAGGAGAATCAGGCAGGCGAGCGCCAGAAAAAGATATTCCAGTTTCAGCACAAAAGTGTAATCGGCAGCGTCGGGCCAGCGCAGCGGGCGTTTGCCCAATACGAACCAGCCGTAGCCGACAGCCAGCAAATGATAGATTATAGCGGTCATGAGCAGCACCGCAAAAAAGCGGTGCAGAATACGCGCGCTTTCGACACCGCCCAGCAGCGCGATCAGCGTATGCGCCCAGAGGGGTTGATCAGCGAAACGCTGCGGCAGGCCGCTGAGCGCCAGCCCAAGCAGCGCGATGGTCAATACTAAGCGCTCGATCTGCTGCGTGGCAGAAAGCCCACGTGTGGTTTTGGATTGAGTCTGGTCAGCCATGACCTCAAGCCCCCGTGTTACCGGAAAAACGCTGACGCAGACGACGGAAGACATCCGAAACCAGCAGAAGCCCTACGAGCACGACCACCAGCGGACTGGCGACATCATAGAAACGGCTGGCAAGGAAAAAGGCCGGGTGCGATTCCATCGTCGGCGGGTAATGACCGAGCCAGGCATCGGAAAAATTGTCACTGGCGTTGGGATGATACTGCTGGCAGGTACTCAAGAGATTCTGGCGTATGGCAGAGACACCGGCATCGTCTATGGCGCGGATGCTGTGAACGCCGTGGCAATCAAAACAGACTGCTTCGTTGCCGATCTGGTCGTGTTCTTCTGGCTCGAACAGCGTGTGTCACGGCGTTGAATGGCGCTACGCGGGCTTTGACGCGCCCGGACTGGCGACGATCATGGGTATTTATCAGGCCGGAAGACTTCGAAGGCGACCCGACCTATGCTATTCTGCAACCGCTGTTCACGCAGGAATGCGGCGGCTGTCATGGGCCGATGCCTTCGGCGGGGCTGCGGCTGACGGACTACGCCAGCACGATAGTCGGCAGCACGAACGGCGCGGTGGTTGTACCGGGCAGCCCGGATGAAAGCCGGATGATCGAGGTGCTGACCAGCGGGCACTGCGCGCAGTTGACCGAACATCAGCTTGAACTGCTCATCCGCTGGATTACAGACGGCGCGCCACAGTAGAGTGATTGGCGTTCGAGTTTTCAAGACCGTGAGATGAGAACAGGGGGCTAAGTTAAAGCCCCCTACTGCGTTATGTGTCAGAATGACTGTGGGCGCGGGCGATATTGCAGCGCTTCGGCGACATGATGCGGTTGGATAATGTCGTGATCTTCGAGATCGGCGAGTGTGCGGCTGAGTTTGAGTGTGCGGTGATAGGCACGGGCGCTCAACTGCATTCGCTTGACAGACACTTCAAGCAGTTGGCGCGCGGGGTCGGTCAGGGCACAGAATTTTTGCACCTGCCCGGCGCCCATATCGGAGTTGGCGAACAGACCGGGCGTATCTTTGAAGCGTTCGCGCTGGCGCTGGCGGGCGCGTTCTACGCGCGCGCGTATCTGGAGCGACGTCTCGCCCTGCGGCGACCCCATCAGTTTTTCGTAGTCCACACGCGGCACATCGACGTGAATATCGATGCGATCGAGCAGCGGGCCGGAGATGCGTCCCTGATAGCGCGTAATCATGGTCGGGGTGCAGGTGCAGGGTTTGACCGCATCCATGAAATAGCCACAGGGGCAGGGATTCATCGCGCCCAACAGCAGGAAGTTGGCGGGAAAAGTGAGTGTGCCTTTGGCGCGGCTGATGGTCACGATCTTGTCTTCAATCGGCTGGCGCAGCACCTCCAGCGTTTTGGGGCTGAATTCCACCAGTTCGTCGAGGAACAGCACGCCGCGATGCGCGAGGCTGATTTCGCCGGGACGCGGCACCGCGCCCCCGCCGACCAGGCCGGCCTGTGAGATGGTATGATGCGGCGCGCGAAAGGGGCGGGCACGCAGCAGGGGCTGTCCCTGCAACAGATCGGCCACCGAATAAATGCGCGTGACTTCCAGCGCTTCGTTCATGGTGAGGGAAGGCAGAATACCGGGCAGGGCACGCGCCAGCAGGCTTTTGCCGACACCGGGCGGGCCTTTCATCAGCACGTTGTGGCTGCCGCCCGCGGCGATTTCCAGCGCGCGCTTGACGTGTTCCTGTCCGCGTACATCGGCGAAGTCCGTGAGTCCATCCAGAATGGGGGCTTCATCCAGCGCCAGGGGCGGCGGCTGATAGGGCGGGATGCGGCTCAGGCCATACAGATGTTCGACCAGTTGGCCGAGCGATTGCAGCGGGATCACTTCGATACCCTGAACCAGACTGGCTTCCGGCGCGTCGTCTGCGGCCACATAAACGGTTTGCAGGCCAGCCTGCTGCGCTGTATGCGTCATGGCCATCACGCCGTTGACATGGCGAATGCTGCCATCCAGCGACAACTCGCCGATGAACATAGCCTGATCGAGCGCGCCCAGCGGCATTTGATCGGTGGCAGCCAGCACGCCGACGGCGATCGCCAGATCATAAGCCGGGCCATGCTTGGGCAGGTCTGCCGGCGAGAGATTGACGACATAAATTTTCGGGGGGAATTGCAGGCCGCTGTTTTTGATAGCCGCGCGCACACGCTCGCGGCTTTCGCGCACGGCACTGTCGGGCAGGCCGACGATGGTAAAAGCGGGAATGCCGGCGCGCGGATTGAAGTCGGTTTCGACTTCAACAATACTGCCTTCCAGACCGACCAGAGCACAGGCACGGGCAATCGCCAGCATAAGCGCCTCAAACACAAACGCGATTCTCGATCTGCGCCAATTGTAGGCACAAAAGGCATAGGCTGCCAGTCAGGGTTAAGTCTAGACGCGCTCCAGGCCAGCCGTTATAGTAGGGTGCTGATGGTCAAGTTGGATGCTGTCGATGATGAAATTGATGCTGAGCGTTGTGATAGTGGGGCTGGCGTTGACCCTGGCGGCATGTGGCGGCACAGGCAGTGAGGACGGCGGGGCGCCGATTCTACCGGTGTTGACGCGGCAAACCCCACAGGAAGTCGTGCAGACATTCCTAGAGGCGTGGAACACGAGCAATTACGCCGCCATGTACGCGCTGGTGAGCACCCCAAGCCGTGAACGCTATCCACAGTCGGTGTTTCAAGCGCGCTATGAGCAGGTCACACAGGCTATTGGGATCAGCAATCTGCTGTTCACGATCTACGAAACCACGCTGCAAGGCACAACCGCAGCGGTACGTTACGATGTGAGTCTCGAATCTGAAGGCTTCGCGATGATCAATGATACAGGGCGTGTGATGCGCCTGATCGACGAAGGCAGCGCCTGGCGCATCGCCTGGTCGAGCATGGATATTCTGTCCGGGCTGGCCGAAGGGGCGCGCGTCGATGTGCAGGCACGCCGTCCCGCGCGCGGTAACATTTATGACCGCAATGGGCAACTACTGGTCGAAGAAGGCGGCTCGGTAGTAGCGATGTGGTCGGCGCAGCAGAACATGGCGGATGTCGAAGGCTGCATTGATCTGCTGGCGCGGCTGCTGCGTACATGGCGGCCGACGCTGGTGCAGTATTTCGCGGCCTATGCGCCGGAAACCGTGTTTTTTCTGGGGGAAATGGACAACGATTTATATGCGCAGAGCAGCGGCGAACTGCAATCGGTGTGTGGGGTTGCGCCGGGCACGAACCTCTTTTTCCCGTATACACGGCGGCGCTACGACTGGAACGGCGCGGCGCTGCATATCACCGGCTATTTAGGTCAGGCACAGGCCAGTGACCTCGCAGGCGGCGCCGCCGAGGGCGATCTGGTCGGCCAGATGGGGGCAGAGCAGGCCTATGAGCGCGAACTGGGCGGGACCCCGTCGCGCGTGGTGCGTATTATTGAACCGGGCGGCGCGGTGCTGCGCGAGCTGGCCAGCAGCGAAGGCAGCGCATCGACATCGATAACGTTGACGATTGATCGCGGCTTGCAGCGCGCAGCGGCGCAAGCGCTGGCGGATGCGTTCAATTATGCGCAGAATAACTGGGCGCAGTTTTCGCCAGGCGGCGCAGTGATCGTGATGGATGTCAACAGCGGGGCGCTGCTGGCGCTCGCCAGTTATCCGGGCTTCGATCCAGCGCTGTTCGACCCTAACAGCGCCTATCCGGGAGATTTCCGCACACAGGCGATCACTGCCATTACCAGCAGTCAGTTTCGGCAGCCGCTGCGTAATCATGCGACGCAGGATCAATATTTCCCCGGTTCAACCTTCAAAATCATCACTACGGCTGCCGCCGTCAACGAAAATCTCATCAGCCCGACAGAATTTTTCGATTGTCAACTGCGCTGGGATGGCCGCCCCTATGGCGACACGCGCGAGTTTCGTGTCGATTGGCGCAATACCGACGGGCTGGACGCGGCGGGTGAAATCACGATTGCGCAGGCATTGGCCGCTTCGTGCAACCCGTTTTTCTACCAGTACGGCGCGCTGTTGTATCGCGATGTCGGGCCGCAAACGCTGGTGGATTATGCGCGGCGCATGGGATTAGGCGCGCCGACGGGACTCGAACCGGTGATGGCAGAGGCGGCGGCTGAACTGCCGACGATTGACAGCGCCGAAGAAGCTATTATGAGCGCCGTGGGACAGTTCGACATTCAGGTGACCGCCATTCAGATGACGCGCATGGTGGCCGGAATCGCCAACGGCGGCACGCTGTACCGCCCCTATGTGGTGCAGCAGGTGGGCGGCGTGGACGAGCAGCCGGTCACGTTTACGGCAGCGCCGACGCCGTTGGGTGATATGGGGCTGAGCGCCGCAGCGCTCGACGTGGTGCGCACGGGCATGTGTCTGGTGACAACCGACGAGCGTCTGGGCACGGCCTACAGTTTGTTTGAAAATGCCTCGTATACCGTATGCGGCAAGACGGGCACGGCGCAGACCGGCATTCAGTACCCCAACGCCTGGTTTGTGGCTTACGCACCCGCCGAAAACCCGCAGATCGCTGTGGTCGTGGTTGTGCCGAATTCGCGCGAAGGCTCAGAGGTGGCCGCGCCGATTGTGCGGCGCGTGCTCGACATCTATTTTGGCGCGCCGATCGAACCCTACCCTGAATGGTGGTTCGAAAACGAATACAATCTACTGGATCTGCCCGAAGGCAGCACGGGGGGGTAGAGGACATCATGGAGATTGCGCGCTGCGAGTCGTGCAACGGCTACGGCTGGGTTGAAGATGAATTCACGGGCGAAACCGGCGACTGTGACTGGTGCAAAGGCACGGGCTACGTTTACCGCGAGAACGGGATTGACCGCCCCATTCCCGAAAGTGATTACGGCAAGGTCGCGGATACGCTGGAACGACTGGAAGAAGCGCGGATGCGGGAGATCGGCTACAGCGGGCAGGCCAAAAAACCCTGGGAGCAGGCGATTCGCGGCAGCGACCACAAGCTGATACCCAGAGTTGGGAGAAACGACGAGGACGGGGAATAAAAAAGCCAGTCGTTATGACTGGCTTGAGCGGGCGACGAGATTCGAACCCGTGACATCTTCCTTGGCAAGGAAGCATTCTACCGCTGAATTACGCCCGCAAGTATTTGTAAAAGAAAATATAGCCGAAAACAGCGGCATTGACAAGGGTGAAATTGTCAAAAAAGTGCAAGCTCTCACTTTCGCCGCGTGCGCTTGCGGCTATAATTCTGAGATCGAACGAGCGAATGTTAGGCCGATGGCTTCATTTATGCCTGTGCAAAAACTGTTCATCGTTATAGTTTTCGTCTTTACGTGTCTGCCGCTGGTGAGCTGCGACCCGATGGCGCCGCAGCCCACCGCCGCCGTGATTATCATCACCGACGTGCCCAGCCGGACGCCTGTGCCCACGCCTACCACGGCCGCGCCGACACGCACGATCGCGCCGACACGCGCGCCGGTGCAAACTGCGACGCCCACGCCGTTCCCATGCGCGGCAGAGGGCGGGCAGGTGATCCGCTTTGATCGCAATCCAAGTCAGGTCGTGGATGAGAATCTCCGCTACCGGGTGTATATCCCCCCATGTTATGTCGAAACGCAGCGGCGCTACCCCTATGCGCTGCTGCTGCACGGCCAGGCCGCGACAGAATCGCAGTGGGAAGATTTGGGCGCGGTGAGCGTGCTCGATCAGGGCATTCAGTTGGGGGCGCTGCCGCCGATGATTCTCGTGATGCCGTTCTGGGGTGTGGTGGGCAATACCAATGCGTTTCCGCCTGATCCGTCGTATGAAACGGTGATTTTGGACGAATTGATTCCGGCCATAGAGCGCGATTTTTGTACATGGAATGATCGCGAACAGCGGGCGATCGCCGGGATTTCGCGCGGGGGCTTCTGGGCCTTTAGCATCGGGCTGCGCCACCCGGATATTTTTGGCATCATCGGCGGGCATGGCGCGGTCTTCCCCGATGATCCGCAGGTTGTGCCGCCGGCCTTCAGTCCGCTGGATATGGCGCTGAATTCGGCGCTGCTGCCGGAAGCCGATTTACGCATTTATATGGACAACGCGGCAGAGGATTTGGCGGGGCAGAGCCAGCAGTTGTTCTCCAGCCGCCTGAGCGCGCGCGGCATCCGTCATACGTACATCATTAACCCGGTGGGCGGACATAACGCCGATTACTGGTCGGCGCATGTCTCCGAATACCTGGCGTTTTATGGGCAGGAGTGGCCGCGCAATGTATCGGAACTGCCGAGCTGTCTGGAGCCAAGCCCTTAGGCGCAACCGGGGCTTTCATTTTCAGGACATGGCGCGGCGCTATTTGACCAAACCGGCGCGGCGCATTTCGAACAGGATAACTTTTTCCCACAGCATCGTTGTGTCAAGCGCGAAGTAGTGAATGCCGCGCCGCACACACTCAGCGCGAATCGAGTCGCGCCAGGCTTCGACACGCTTGATATACAGTTCGCGCAGGCCGGGATCAACGCTCACTTCCTGCGGCGTGCCGGTTTCCACGTCAATCAGGCGTAGATCGCCGGTCAGCGGCGGCGTGATTTCGTCAGGCGAGAGCAGATGCAGCAGGGCGACCTCGTAACCTTTGCCGAGTAGTTGATTGATGCCCTCAAGGTATCCTGAGGGCGAAAACATATCGCTGATGATGAAACACAGCCCTGGCATCCCGCCGCGCAGCGCATAGTCGCGCAGCATGACGTTCAGATCAGTCGAACCGGCGGGTTTGAGCGCGTGGACAAAGCGCAGCATAGCGACGCTCTGAGCGCGTCCGCGGGTGGGGCCAAAATGGTCGAGTCCTTTGTCGGTGAGGGCCGTCATCAGCAAGCGGTCATTGGTGTGCAGGGAAACGTAGGCCAAGGAAGCGAACAACCGCTTGGCGAACAGCAGTTTGTTCAGTTCCCGTTCGCCTTCTTGCGGCCAATCCATGCTGGCGGACGTGTCCAGCAGCAGGTGTACCGCGAGGTCTTCTTCGTCTTCCAGCAGTTTGATATACGGGCGTTCGAGGCGCGCGTAGATGTTCCAATCGAGACGGCGCAGATCGTCGCCGGGCGCATAGTTGCGATAATCGGCGAATTCGATGCTGGTGCCGCGTTTGTTAGAACGGCGTTCGCCTTTCATCGCGCCGGCGCGCACGCGCGTGGCGACCAGCGAAATCTGTTCGAGCTTGCGCCGCGTCGATTCGTCGAGCAGAAGATCGGTTTCAGGCATAGTTTATTTCACTGGCTAGTTTTTGGGTATGCTGCGGATGAGATCGGCCACGATACTGTCGGGGCGAATGCCTTCGGCCAGGCCCTCGAAGTTGAGCAGCAGGCGATGGCGCAGCGCTGCCGGCGCGACAGACTGAATATCCTCAAAAGAGACATTGAAGCGGCCTTCGAGCAGCGCGTGAATCTTGGCGCCGATGATAAGCGCCTGCGCGCCGCGCGGGCTGGCGCCATAGCGCACGAATTGGCGCACTTTTTCCGGCGCGCTGGCGTCTTCCGGGTGGCTGGCGACGATCAGGCGTGCGACGTATTCGCTGACATGGCTGGCGATAGGGGTATTGAGCGCCAGCTTGCCCATGCCAATGACCTGCTTGCCATCGGCGACGCGCCCGGCGTGCGGCACATCGGTAGCGGTGGTGCGCTCGATGATCGTCACCAGATCGCGCACAGATGGAAATTCGACATTGACCTTAAACATAAAACGGTCAAGCTGCGCCTCGGGCAGCGGATATGTGCCTTCCATTTCGAGCGGGTTTTGCGTCGCCAGCACAAAAAAGGGCGGTTCCAGTTTGTAGCTGCGGTTGGCAACAGTCACCGTTTGCTCTTGCATGGCTTCCAGCAGCGCGGACTGCGTTTTGGGCGTGGCACGGTTGATTTCGTCCGCCAGCAGCAGGTTGGCAAACACCGGGCCAGGTCGGAACGTGAAAGCACGCTTGCCCTCTTCCGTATCTTCCAGAATATCTGTGCCCACGATGTCGGAGGGCATGAGATCGGGTGTGAACTGAATGCGTGAGAATTTCAGGTCGAGCACGTCGGCCAGTGTACGGATAAGCTGCGTTTTGCCGAGACCGGGCACGCCTTCGAGCAAGGCATGGCGTCCGGCGAGAATGCAGATAATCACGCTGCGCACGACTTCGGTCTGTCCGACAATCACGCGCGCGACTTCGGCTTCGATAGCGCGGGCGATCTGGCTGAATTCTTCCAGTTTGATGTCCATTACAGGCGCGTTGGTCATAGTTAATCCTTCAGGGCGGTTCGTCTCCGCTATACTATAACACAAGGCGGCGCGAATCCGGCACGAGCGATTACGACAGTGGAATCATAAGGGGGATGATGAACGCTTACGATTTTTCGATTAATTACCTGGCGGGATTAATGCTGCTCAACGGGCAAGACCCGTACTCAAATCCACTGTACCGTTATCCCTTTCCGTTTACATATTTTTGGGCGCTGCTGGCACTGCCAGGCTACGATGCCATGCCGCTGCTGTTCATCGTGTGGGGTGTAGTGAACGTCGGGCTGTTGATCTACGCTTTCCGCAAAGCCTTCTGGCAGTGGGTGTTCTTTTTCCCGTTTTTTCATGAACTGAGCGCGGGGCAGGTGGAAATGATGTTCTGGAGTATGGAGCGGCTGATAGGGCGTAACTGGCGCGGCGCGATTCTGGGCGCGCTCATCACCATGAAGCCCCAGACCGCGCTGATTCTGCTGCCCTGGCATCTGGTCGATTGGCTGCGCCATGATCGTAAAACGCTGGCGCGCTGGGCGCTGTGTACAGGGCTGCTGTGGGGCGTGCCGCTGCTGTGGCGCAGCGATTGGCTGTACACCTGGCTGGTGCTGCGCGGCGGCGACGCAAATTTTGTGTATTCAGCAAGCGTAACAACGGGTATCTTCAGCTTTTTGCGTTTGAGCGCAGAACGCCTCGCCGTGCCCTTCAGCCCGACACTAATTGTCTGGCTGGTCGTGCTGGGCTGCATCGCTGCGCTGGTGTATGTGGGTGGGCAGTTCCAGGCGTCGAAAGAGATCGGCAAGGCGTGCGCGCTGATCGGCAGTCCTCTGGGACTGCTGTACACACAGTTGGCGCTGCTGGGCACAGCGCCCGCCTGGCTGTTGGTGCCGGTGAATCTGATGACGGTGGGTATTTCGCTGACGACAGGCAATTTTGTGGCGTGTATCGCGCTGCCGCTGACCGTGATCGGCTGGCACCTATATCAGCAGCGACGGCAGAAGCAGCGTGAGGCGGCGTTTAAGACACTGGGGGCGGCGTAACAGGCGCAACGAAACGTCGCAACAGCGGCAGTCCGAGTGCCATGAGATAGGCAATGGCTGGGATAATCCATAAGCCTTGCAGCGCGCCCCAACCGAACACAGGATACAGATAGCCGAGATTACCGAGCAGCGGCAGCCAGCCCACCGGCAGCACATACAGCGCCAACAGATCGGCTTGCTGGTAATAGGGCAGCGCCAGGGCAGCAGCGGCGGCCAGCGCCACAAAACGCCGTTCGCGCGGCAGGCGCAGCAGCAGCGGCGGCAGCCAGAAGACCAGGGCAGCAGCGCCCAGCCAGCGCCAGACAGAGAGACTACCATCATTGTTGGGTGGGTTGCTGCGCACAGTGTTCAGCACAGCTAGCGGCCACAGCGGATATATCACCAGCGACATTAGTGCGATCACGGCGGGCACAATAAGCACGCGCGCGCGCTCACGCCACGACAAATCCGAGAGCAGCCACAGCGCCAGACCGAGCGGCAGTCCCAGTTGATATTTGGTGCAGGCGATCAGCAGCCCCAACCCCGCGAGGTGATAGCGACGGTTCGCCATGCCCCACCAGCACAGCGCCAGCCCGCCCACGAGGATACCGGTGATCTGGCCGTAAAACAACGTGTAGATCATCTGGTAGCTGAACAGCGCCAGCGCGCCAGTGCCACCAAAAACCCGCGCCGCGAAAAAGATCGCTGCGATATTGGCGAGACTCCAGAGAATGTAGCCGGCCTCGCCGGGCAATCGTTCCAGAAAGCCAAAAATCGGTAAAAACCAGTAGGCATAATAATAGAGCGAGAAATTGCCGTAAAGCGTGTTGGTATAATTGTCGTAGTCGTGCGGCGGGTACAAGTTTTGCGCGTGGAAGCT
The DNA here is from genome assembly GCA_013388745.1 of Chloroflexota bacterium. Classification (GTDB taxonomy): domain Bacteria; phylum Chloroflexota; class Anaerolineae; order Aggregatilineales; family Phototrophicaceae; genus JACAER01. The sequence continues at coordinate 49,171 of JACAER010000016.1, read as the reverse complement.
GACAAACACCAGCAGCAGCGCCACCTGAAAACACAGCGCCGCAAATTCTGCCAGCGTCAGGCGCGCGCGCAGTCGCCGGCGAATAACCTCTGGATCGCTGCTGAAATGCGAAAACGGCATAAACATGGGCTAGGGCGATGTATCGTTTTCGTTCGCGCCGGGTTCTAGCGATGTGAAGTAATCGCGGATCAGCGCGCTCAGGCCAATCGGGATATAGCCCCCATCCAGCGCCCGGTTGACGGCTTCGTTGTAATCCTGGAAGACCTGATTATAGGGCACGGTGCTTTCGCCGCTGGGGTTCTGCGAGATGTCGCCTTCAGACACGGGCGCGCCTTCTGGATTAGCCTGAAGCTCAACTTCGCTTTCGCCGGGTTCGCCGCCGATGTTGCGCGCAGGCGCGACAGGGTCGAAGGTGGTTTCGCCGGTGCCATCGGGGTTGTTGTTCTGGCCTGGAGGTTCGGCGTTCTGCTGGCCGCCGTTGTCGCTGCCAGTGCCGCCGGGTTCATCACCGGCGCCGCCGCCGGCACTGCTGCTGCTGCCAGATTGGTCGCCGCCGGGCTGCAAGGCCTGCACGCCGCTTTCGCCTGGCTGTCCCTGTTCGCCGCTGCCGTCACCAGACTGGCTCTCTCCCTGATTGCCCTGCCCCTGCTGGCCTTCTTGTCCCTGCTCACCCTGCTGGCCGGACTGCCCGGATTGGTCGCCTTCGCCCTGCTGGCCTTCTTGTCCCTGCTCACCCTGTTGGCCTTGCTCACCCTGCTGGCCGGATTCGCCGCTTTCACCTTCCTGGCTCTGGGCGATCTCGCTGGCGGCGCTAGCGGCGGCTTCGGCAGCGTCCCGCAACTGCTGCGCGCTTTCAGACTGCTGCGCCTGCTGCTGCGCGTTTTGTTCCAGATTTTCGAGCGCTTCCTGAATGTTTTCCTGCGCGGCCTGTGTATCGCCGTTCTGCAAGGCTTCGGATGCGGCGGAGAGTGATTCGGCGGTTTGTGGATCGGTGGGTTCGAGCGCGTCGGCAGCCTCCTGCAAATCCTGCGCCGCCTGCTGCTGTTCGGCCTCGCTCATGTTGTCGAGATTTTCCGACATTTCCTGAAGTTGTTCTTGCAGCGAGGGCTGCTGTTCCTGCGTGTCGGTAGTTTCTTCTGTGGGATTTTCGGTTTGTTGGTTGAGCGCCTGCGCCGCCTGTTCTAACCCCTGCTGTTGTTCTTCCGTTTGCTGCTGCAATTCCTGCGCCTGTTCGTTGAGCGCCGTCTGGACATCGTTCAGCGTAGCGAAGGCTTCTTCTGGCGAGATTTCCGGGTCTTGCAGTCGTTCCTGGGCGGTTTCCAGCGTTTGCAGCAGTTCCTCGCGCTGTTCTTCCGTCAGCGAGGGGTCGGAGGCCACGTCTTCGGTAATCTGGCGCAGGTCTTCGGCGGCGTCGGTAATGGCGGCCTGCTGCGCCTGGTTATCGCTGGCTCTGGCGGCAGGCGGCAAAAAGGCCAACAGACCCAAAAAGATGAGGGCCAGCAAAGCGGCGACCAGCCAATCGCGGCGGTTGGCTTTGAGCGGCAGGTGATCGCCGGCGCGCACGAGGCGCATACTGGCGAGCGCATCGTCAATCTGGCGGGCGATCAATTCTTCGTTGGCGCGGATACGGCCTTCGAGCAGTTCCAGCGCGGTAGAAACCCGTTCGCGCAGACCAAAAAGCAGATCGAAGCGGCGCGCAGATTCCAGGGGGCGGCGTGGGCGCAGCCAAACAATCAACAGCATAAAGAGCGCACCGAGCCCAGTCACCGACAGCCCGATCAACAGTACTTCTACGTCGCTAAAGGCCGCGCGCGCGAAACGGGTGTAAGCGGCGACAGCAATGCCCAGCAGCAGTCCCGGCATCAGGCTGCGCGGCAGCCAAGTCAGCGAGTGCAGCAGCCGCAGCCGCCGTTCCCACGCGCGCACCTGCCGTGTGAGGGCTATCATGCTGTTATCAGGAACAGATTGTGCTGCCATGCCGCAAAACCTCTGCCGGAACATTTTCTGTCACCCATATTGTACCCGAAGACAGCGCGGACTGCTCAACGCCTGCCTGACGCCGCCAGATTACAAGCCGGAAACCGGCGCTTAAGCATAGCGCTGGCGAATGGTTGGAATCAGATACTCATGAAACGCGCGCTGGAGATCATAGTGCGGCTGCCAGCCCCAATCGCGGCGGGCGGCGCTGTCATCCATCTGCGCGGGCCAGGTATCGACAATACCCTGCCGCTGCGGATGCGGGTCAAAGGTGATTTCGGCAGAAGGAAAAGCCGCGCGCACCAGATCAGCGATTTCGCCCGCCGGCAAACTGAAACTGGTGACGTTGTAGACTGTGCGCGACAGTGTTTCGCGCGGGGCGGCGGCCAGTTCCAGCAGCGCGCGGATGGCGTCGGGCATCGCCATGAAGGGGATTTCGGTATCCGGGCGCACAAAACACGCATAGGGCGCCCCCTTCGCGGCGGCATGCAGCATTTCCGGCCCATAGTCGCTGGTGCCGCCGGTGGGCAGTGTGGTAGCGCTGATCAGACCGGGAAACCGCAGGCTGCGAAAGTCGATGCCGGAGCGCTGCGGCGCATCGGCCAGTTGGCGATAGTAATGCGTATAGTAGCGGCCCAAATGCTCGCAGTAGAGTTTGTTGCAGCCGTACATGGTGGTGGGCATAGTGAACTGATCTTCACTGACCGGCGGCGCCTTCTTTTTGGTCTCCAGATCGGGCATTCCATAGGCGGCGACCGACGACGGGAAGATGAATTTGACCGGGCGACCGCTGATGCGCGCCTGTTCGATAGCGACTTCCAGCAGATTGACCGTCCCCTGCACGTTGACGCGGTGAGCGGCTTCTGGGCGGAATTCGGAGTGTGTCGAAAGCAGCGCGGCCAGGTGATAAATGGTGTCGATTTCGTATTCGCTGATGAGTGTGCCGAGCAGGCGTGTATCGAGGATGTCGCCGACCAGCACCTCGCCTACTTTGGATTTCATGGCTGGCTCCAGCCCGCGAATGTCCAGCACCAGCACGGCGGGCATATTTTTCATCGAGGAAAGCTGCTCGATCAGGCCGTGCCCGACCTCACCATTCGCACCGGTAATCAGAATGACCTTAGTTCGCATAAACGATCCCCTTATTATTTATGGCGCAGACTGCGCCAGTCGGTCAAAGACAGCGTAAGTGTCCAGCACAGCCCCATGCGCGTCAAGTGCCAGCCAATTGCCGTGCCCCCATTCAGCAGGCAGGCCGTTGAGCGCGAACGGCGTGACTGCGATGACGCGCGCATCGGCTGACCAGGGCGTCCAGCCGCTTTCGGGATACTGTGGATAGCGGCCTGCATTGCCATAAAACGCCAGATCAATGTAATCGGCGACGGTGACGGCATCCGGCAGGGGCAGCGGTGCGTCGTCCAGCGCGTTGACGTCGGTGGATTCCGTATGCCGCCAGCCGGTTTCGGTAATCATCACCGGAAGATCGACTATGCCATATGTACCGAGCTTCCACAACTCCCATACATAGCCGTTGATGCCGCGATTCACAATTCCCGGCGGCGGCGCGACATGCGCGGGATTAGTGGCGTCGTTGAGCAGGTCGCGGCCATAACTTTGCACCCAGGGCGGCGCGGTAAACAGCCCCTGCGGGTACACATGGCTGGCCCAAAGGTCGATAGAGGCAAAAACAGCGGGATAAGCGGCGATCATGCCGTCGAGGAAGCTTTCTTCATCCATATAGTACATGCCGTCGGCGAACGGCTGGCTGCCTGTGTGTGGCGTATAGGGGTCGAAGCCGGCGTTCAAAACCAATGCGTAAGGGTCGGCAGAATGCAGCGCGCTGGCAGTGTCGATCAAAAAGCGCGCGTAAGCCGCTGCATCTGGGCGCCCACTCCATTCGCCGCCGTGATTGGGTTCGTTGCCAACAATGACATAATGACGATCAATCGGCCACTGTAAAGCAGCGACAAACGCGGCATACTGCGCGGCCAGTGTGCTATAACTGCCGTCGGCATCGGCATCAGGCGCGCGCCACCAGCCGTTTTCGCGATCATAGCTTGTAGCAAGGCGGAGAATCGGTCTCAGATGCAGGTCGGCGCAGATGTTCATGAAGTACTGCCAGCGCGCTACGTCCAGATCGTCGGCGCGGATCAGTTCGACGACATAGCCCCACTCGCCGACAAGCTGGCGCGCATACCACAAATGATCGTACCAGCGCGCAACAGGCCACGCATTGCGCCCATCATCCAGCAGCAGATGAATGCCGCGTTTATCTGGTTGAAGATCGTGCAGGTACACGTTCCACAGCAGCAGCCCCAGCGCGGCCACCAGCGCTAGAGTGACGACGATTCGGCGGAAGGCGCGCCAGACCATTTTTCGGCCTTACAAGCTGCCAAGTAAGCGAGCGTCTGGTCTTCGCTGGTCACCACGACAATGCGCTTGCTAAAAATGGGATGAACGCGAAGGCAAGTTCGTAGATCAGGATGGTGTGTGTGATCGACCCAGCGCACCGTTATCGGCATCAGTGTGCTTCTATCCTGGCTGCAACCTGCGGCGAAAAAGGTAGGCTGACGAACGGCGACGCGAACACCTTAGCGTTCCTGTGAGCGATCAAATAAGAGAAGCGTATATAGCATAACACAAGATGGCGCACGGACAAAAATGGTTCGTAGACAAAAGCCGCGCGCGGTGTTATGGTGGACAGGGCGCAGTAATGTGCCGGCAGGCGCGTTACCAAATTAGGAGGTTTTCCGTACATGACCGACAATAAAACAGATTATTTGGCTGCGCAAATAGACGATTTAAAGGCGCAGGGCTTATTTAACACGATCCGCACTATTGACAGCCCGATGGATGGGCATATCGTAGTCGATGGCCGTCCGGCGCTGAATTTTTGCGCCAACAATTATCTTGGACTCGCCAATCACCCACGCCTGCGCGAAGCCGCCAAACGCGCGATTGACCAGTATGGCATCGGCCCTGGCGCGGTACGTACTATCGCCGGGACGATGAGCCTGCACGTCGAGCTTGAAAAACGACTGGCAGCCTTTAAAGGGGCCGAAGCCGTGATTACGCTGCAAAGCGGGTTCACGGCGAATCTGGCGACGATTCCGGCGCTGGTGGGCAAAGGCGATGTGATTTTCTCCGACGCGCTCAACCACGCCAGCATTATCGACGGCTGCCGACTGAGCGGCGCGACGATCGTGAGCTATACGCATAACGACGTGAACGATCTGCGCACCAAAATCAGCGAAGTCCAGGCGGGCGGCTATGTGACCAGGAGCGGCGAGACGCTCGGCGATAACCCCAACCGCCGCTATCTGATCGTCAGCGATGGTGTGTTCAGTATGGACGGCGATATTGCCCCGCTGCCGGAACTCTACACGGTGGCGCAGGAACACGACATCCTGCTGATGATGGACGATGCGCACGGCGAAGGGGTACTGGGGCGCGGCGGGCGCGGCATTGTCGATCACTTCCATCTGCACGGCAAAGTCGATATTGAAGTTGGCACGATGAGCAAAGCATTTGGCGTGGTCGGCGGCATTGTCGCCGGGCGGCGCGTGATCATCGACTGGCTGCGGCAGCGCGCGCGCCCGTTTTTGTTCAGCAGCGCCATGACTGTGCCGGATGTGGCGGCGTGTCTGGAAGCTGTGGATATGCTGGAAAGCTCGGAAGAACTGGTACAGCGCTTGTGGAGCAACGCCGAATTTATGAAGCACGAACTGAAAACGCTGGGCTTCGATATTGGCAGCAGCACCACACCGATCATCCCGCTCATGCTGGGCGAAGCGCCGCTGGCGCAGCAGTTCAGCCGCAAGTTGTTTGAAAACGGCGTGTTCGCCATGGCCATTGGCTATCCAACAGTTGCCAAAGGCAAGGCGCGCATCCGTGTTATGAACACCGCCGCGCACTCACAGAATGATCTGGAGCAGGCGCTAACAGCGTTTGAAGCGGTGGGCAAGGAACTTGGTGTGATTCGCTAGGGCAAGCGCGTCTGTATTTTCGATGCTGTGTATTGTAAGCTTGGGGCGGGCAAACCGCCCCTTTTTGTTGTGAGGACACTGTGAATACTCAGGAATTGCAAGCCAAACTGCTGATCTACTATCAGCTCAAATTTGCCGCGCGTGAACAGCAGACGCTGGCGGATTTTCGCGCGCTGACCAATGGTTTCGCCAGCGATGTTTACGCCTATACGCTGACTTACCGCATGGGCGCGACCGTTTACCACGAGCCGCGTGTGCTCAAGCTGTACAGCGCGGGTGTCGGCGGCGCAGACCGCGCTCTCAAAGAGCGGCACGCGCTGCGCAGCCTGCACGAAGAAGGTTTTCCCGTGCCCGGCAGTACGTTGGTCGAGGTCGATGAGGGGCATCTGGGTCGCCCGTTTGTCATTATGGAACAGGTAGAAGGGCAAACCATGTGGCAGGCACTGGAAACCGCTTCGCCCGAACGCCGCCGTGACCTGATTCGCCTGTTCAGCGGGCTGCTGGCCGACCTGCACTCGCTGTCTTACGCGGTGTTGGTGCCCAATCTGCTGATTCGCGATGAATACACACTCATTAAGCGCGAGATTCACAACCTGAAACAGGGCGGGACAGAGTTTTTGCCGCTGGTGGAATGGCTGCAAGCGCGGCGCGAACTTGTGCCCTGCAAGCGCCCAGTGGTGACCCACCGCGACTACCATCCCTGGAACATTATCATCACCGAACAGGGGATGTACGAAGGCATCATCATCGATTGGGGCTGGCAGATTTCCGACCCACGCTTTGATCTCGGCTGGACGCTGAGCCTGATGGAACGCGCCGGGCACGATGACTTCCGCGCGGCGGCGCTGGACGAATATGAGCGCATCGTCGGCCACAAGATCGAACATCTGGCGTACTTCGAGGTGCTGGCGAGCGCGCACTGGCTGCTGCAAGTGCTCAATTCGCTAAAATCGGGCGCGCATCTGCGCAACGGCGCGCGCGCCGGCTTTCGTGCGCTGGTGAGCGATGCGGCGCACAAAGCACTCGACATGATTTACGCGCGCACGGGTGTCAAACTGCCGGAGGTCGAAGCACAAATCAGATAATTGTCTGCTCAAAAAGCTGCTCCCCCTATCAGACAAGGTAGAGGGAGCATTTTTATCATCAGTGATCGCTGTAGTAGTCCGGGATGACGATGTGGCGATCACGCGGCGGGCGGGTATAGTGCTGGTCGGCGGGCGGGCGCGGCGGCAGTTCGATCTTCTTGGGCACGACATCTTCATAGGGAATCATGCTCAACAGATGGCGGATGCAGTTCAGACGCGCGCGCGATTTGTCGTTCGCTTCGAGCTGATACCAACGCGCTTCTGGGATGTCGGTGTGTTCCAGCATAATATCTTTGACTTTGGAATACTCGACCCAGCGATTGCGGGTTTCGATGTCGATGGGGCTGAGTTTCCAGCGGCGGGTGGGGTCTTTGGCGCGGCTCTGGAAGCGCCGTTCCTGTTCGGCGTCGCTCACCGAAAGATAAAACTTGACAAGGATGATGCCGGCGCGCACGAGCAACCGCTCGAATTCCGGGCAAGCGTGCAGAAATTCCCAATATTCTTCATCGGTACAGAAGCCCATCACACGCTCAACCCCGGCGCGGTTGTACCAACTGCGGTCAAAAATGACGATTTCTCCCCCGGCTGGTAAATGTGCGACATAGCGCTGAAAATACCACTGCGTGCGCTCGACATCCGAGGGCTTGCCCAGCGCCACCAGCCGCACACCGCGTGGATTGAGCGGCTCGATGATGCGCTGAATGATGCCGCCCTTGCCGGCGGCGTCGCGGCCTTCAAAAATAATGAGCAGCTTCAAGCCTTTGTGCTGCACCCAGTATTGCAGCTTGACGAGTTCAAATTGCAGGCGCACCAGTTCTTTTTCATAAAACTTCGTGCTGATTTCGCGCCGTTTGACCTCGCCATTGGCCTGCGCTTCCAGCTTTTTCTTCTCTTTCTTATCTTTTTTCTTCTTCGTTTTGCCGTCTAATTCAGGCTGCACCTCATATTCAGCATGATCCGGTTCCATAAAGCCCTCCTGCGCTTGTTCGTCCGGTCTGCAACCAATATATACCTTTAATTTTATGTTAAATTCTGCTCGAAATGCGCAGACAATTTCGACAAAAGCCCCTCGCCCAACGAGGGGCTTTGCAAACTTCAGGCCGAGGCGCCGCCGTAATGCCGCAGGCCAAAACGCCAGAACAGGCGCGCGACGAGGAACATGCCAGCGGCCAGCGCCAGCGCCCCCAGCAGTGTTTCTACGCCGAGCCGCCCGGTGAGCGCTTCGGCGGGCACCGTGACGGCGAACGCAATGGGCACAAGAAACGTCAGCGTGAATTGCAGCCAACCGGGGTAGATGCGCACCGGCCAGCGTCCCGCTTCGTACATACTTTCGAAGATCACCAGAATGTTGTCGATGCGTACAAACCAGAAGGCACAGGTCGCGAGAATCAGCCAGAAGCTGTAGACAATGGCGACGCCCGCCAGCAGCGTAATGCCGAATGCCGCCCCCTGTTCCACGCCGATGATCGCGCCGAGCTGTGTCAGGCCAACACTCATGATAACAATCCCGATCAAGACATCGACCAACTTCCAGATTTGAATCTGGCGGATGCTGATCAAAAACTGCGCATCTTCGGGCTTGACGAGCGTGAAATCGAGCGTGCCCTGCCGTACATCTTCCATGAAGCGCTGCATACTTGGCTGGATGATGAGGTTAATCAAGCCGCCGATCAAAAAGTAAACGCCCACCACGGTGAGCAGTTCGGGCGATGTCCAGCCGTTAAGCTGGTTGGTGTGATCAAAGACGACGGCCAACCCGCCGAGCGCCACCAGCAGCGACAGCCCGGATTGAAAGATTTGCACGAAAAAGTTCACGCGGTATTCAAGCTCGTTGAGGACGCCGATTTTGAAGTACAGACCGACAAGTTTGAGCTGGTTCATGGTTATCGCTCCTTACTTATGCGCCGACAGCGCCATAACGCCGAACACCCGCGCGCCAGACGATCATCAGCAAAATGATTTCCAGCCCCAGCCAGATGACCTGCATCCCAAAGCCGATGAGCGCATCGATGGGCGAAACCTTGCCCAGCAGCAGTTCCACCGGGAAGGCGATCATCCAGCGGAAGGGCAGCACACTAGCGGCAACCATAATCGGCAGCGGCAGCAGCGCCAGCGGCGCCAGACGCCCGGTGAGGAAAATTTCTGCCACGAAGAAGATTTCGAAGAACGAGCGTGCGCGTGTCATCCAGAACGCCAGCAGCCCCAAAATCCAGTGTGAGAGAAAGCGAATCAGGTAGGCCATCAGCATGACCGGGATGAAAGCCAGGATTGACCACAGTTGCAGGTTATACGTGGGCGGGAACAGAGTCGCCAGCGCGAGCATCATCCCCAAAATGATGGGCAGGGCGATCAGCTTATAAGCGATGTTGCTGGCAATATCCGTGTGAATCGGGTGGATGGGCTTGAGCAAAAGCTGCGAAAATTCACCCTGGCGCACACGCCATTCCAGCGCGTCGGGCGAGAGCGTCACGGCGAAATGGCGCACCAGCATCCAGGTGATGTAATACGCGGCAAAGTCGCCTGTCGTATAGCCGCCGACAGCGCCCTGTTGCAGGGTAATCGTCGTCCACACCGTCATGTAGACGATCGGTTCAGTAACCAGGCTGAGAATCCAGATGGCAATAGAAATCCGATACTGCGTTACCACCGCCATTTCGGTCGTAAACTGCTGATGATAGATCGCCGCGAGCTTCTGCATATTCATCCCCCTACCGCGCCGTAGCGCTCGACGGCCACGCGCCAGCCGACAATCATCAAGAGCGTCAGGCCGATAATCCATAGCATTTGGGCCACAAAGCCGCCGAGAATCACTTCTGACGACAGCCGCCCCATTGCCAGTTCGATGGGAAAAGCCAGAATCCAGCGGAACGGGAGCAGCGAGGCAATAAACAGCAGCGGCGCGGGCAGCAGCGCCAGCGGCGCCAGCGTCCCGCCGAAAAACGTCTGTGCGATGCTATACATCTGCCAGATGGCGTCCAGCCGCGTCGTCCAGAAGCCAATCATGGCCAGCGCATATTGGGCAATAAAGCGAATGGCCGCGCCAAGGCAGGCCGCCAGCGCGAACAACAGCCAGAGCCACCAGGGCGCGGTAAACTGCGCTTCAAAGGCCAGCGCCATCACCAGCAGCACTGGCACCAGCGCCAGCGAAGAAAACAGCTTGTAGCTGATGTTTTCGGCGATGTCGGCGTGAATCGGATGCAGCGGGCGCAGCAGCAGGGTAGACATATGGCCTTCGCGGATGCGCCACTCGAACAGCCACAGCCCTGTGGCCGCGACAAACTGACGCATGAAGGTAAAGATGATGTAGTAGGTGGCCAAAGCGCTCGGCGTGAAGTCGCCCACGGCGCCACCCTGCGCCAGCGCGACGGTGCGCCAGACGACCATATAGATGACCGGCTCAACCGCCATTTGCAGCATGTTGAGCAGGGTCGCCACGCGATACTGCATCTTGAGCGCGACTTCAACTCTCAGCTGCGCGTTGTAGAATTTCACCAAACTTGACATAATTTCTTATCCTCCCACCGCGCCGTAGCGCCGCAGGCCCAAACGCCAGAGCACCTTGAAGACGGCGATCAGCAGGACAATCCAAAAGACTTGTGCCGCGAAGCCCACGATGACTTCGTTAGCGCTCAGGCGCCCCAGCAGCAGTTGGGTGGGATGCGCGTTGATCCAGCGGAAAGGCAGCAAATCCGCGAGAAAGCGCCAGAACGGCGGCATAAGTTCCAGCGGCGCAAGCTGCCCGGAGAAAAAGGTCATCGCCACAAAATACATTTGCACCAGCGCATTCACACGCGCTGTCCAAAAGGCGGTCATGCCCACGACATAGCCCGCGAAAAACGAGAGCAGCGCGCCCAACAGCAGCGCCGGGATGTACAGCAGCAAATTTGCCAGCGTGATATGGAAAGCAGGCTGAAACAGCAGCGCCAGGACGATTACGACAGGCACAATCACCAACAGCATCAGATACTTATAGACCGCGCTTTCGACCAGATGGCGATGCACAGGATGAAAGGGACGAATCAGGTGCTGCGACATTTCGCCCTGGCGGATGTACCAGTCAAAATCCCACAAATGCCAATCCTCGGTAAAGTGCAGCGTGACCATCAACGCCAGATAGTAGGCAGCAAAATCCTGGACGGCGTAACCTTCGACCATGCCGCCCTGCGAGCGCGCGACGCTTGACCACACTGACAGCAAAATCAGCGGTTCCAACACCAGATCGATCATCCAGATGACCATCGCCGCGCGGTATTGCAGAAATTCCAGCAGCGTGATTTTGAACTGCGTGTTGTAGATCCCGACCATTCATCCCCCTACGGCGGCATAATGACGTACACTGAAGCGCTGCATCAGGTTGAGCAAGCCGACCAACCAGATCACGGCATTGGCGCGCTACTGCGTCTTCACGGCCAGAGCGGTGCGGATGATCTGGCGGTAAATTTCAATCACCCGCCATCGCTTTCATCACGTTGCTGTCATCGGGCGTGGAGAAAATCTGCTCAATGGCGTCTTCAATCGGCGGGTCTTCGATGCTGACGTCGGTGATCGGCAGTTCGGAAAGCAACTGGGCCGCCACGCGCGCGGTGTCGTTCTTGGGCACGCGCAGGCTGACGTGACCGTTTTCACGGTTGATGATTTCGCCGTAAGCGCTCAAGCGGCGTACTTCGATCTCCTCTTCGGCCATCTCCACAATGATCGTTTTGGTCGGGTTCAAACGCTGCACCAGCCCGGCCAGTTCGCCGTCGAACAACAGCTTGCCGTGATGAATGACGATCACGCGCTTGCACAGGGCCTCGACATCGGCCATATAGTGGCTGGTGAGCAGCACCGTTGCGTTATGGCGTGTGTTGTACTCTTTGATGAAGTTGCGGATGCGGCGCTGCGCTGTGACATCCAGGCCGATCGTCGGTTCATCCAGAAACAGCACTTGCGGGCGGTGCAAAAGCGCACCGGCGATCTCGCATTTCATGCGTTCACCCAGCGATAGATTGCGCACAGGCTTGCTTATCAGCGACGCGAGTTCCAGCAATTCGACCAGCTCATCGAGTGTCTTTTTGAACTGGTCGCGCGGAATGCGGTAAATGGCGCGGTTGAGTTCATACGAATCGGCAGCCGGGATGTCCCACACCAGTTGGTTACGCTGCCCCATGACGAGCGTAATCTGCGAGAGGAAACTGCGCTCGCGCCGATAGGGGGTGAAGCCAAGCACATTGACTTCGCCGCTGGTGGGATGCAGCAGCCCGGAAAGCATTTTCAGTGTGGTGGTTTTGCCGGCGCCGTTAGGGCCAAGGAAACCCACCACTTCGCCAAGTGCGACCGCAAACGAGATTTGATCGACGGCCCTGACTTCGCGGGTTTTACGTTTGACCAGGTTGCGCAGCGCCGCGCGCATTCCGGCCTCGCGCTCAGAGACAATGTAGGTTTTGCGCAAGTCGCGAAGGCGAATAACGGGAGTTGAACTACTCATGGGGATTTGTCCTCTGTCAGGCAAAAGTGCATAATATGGAGGGTTCTTTAAAGTCTACTAGGGTTCGCCTACTTTGTCCAGCAACTTGTTAAAAAAATTAAAAAGGCGCGCAGCGTTCTAGAAGAGATATTTGTCAGGAATGCGTTTTTTGTTCACAATTGGTGTTACAATCAACGTATCGCGATCACAAGAGGAAGCTTTTGTCCATGAGCGCAGGTAAATTGATTTCTGGGCGCTATGAAATCGGCGAAGTGATTGGCGACGGTGGGATGGGCACAGTCTACAAAGGCCTGGACACACGCACCAAACAACCCGTTGCTATTAAGTATCTCAAGCCGGAGGTCATCGCTCAGGAGCCGGGCATCGTCGAGCGTTTTCGGCGCGAGGGAGAAGCGCTGCGCCGTTTGAACCACCCCAACATCGTCAAAGTGCTGGCGATGTCGAAGGAAGAAGACAGTTATTATCTGGTGCTGGAATATGTCGGCGGCGGCTCGCTGGCGGAACTGATGCGCAAGTCGGGGCAACTCACGCTCAAGCGCGTGCTGTCGATTGCGCTGGAACTCTCCGACGCGCTGGCGCGCGCGCATCACCTAAAGATCGTGCATCGTGACCTGAAGCCAGGCAACGTGCTGATCGCCAGCGACGGCACGCCGCGCCTGACCGATTTCGGTATCGCTTATCTGGCGTATCGCTCGCGCCTGACAATGGCACAGACGGTGATGGGCACGCTGGCCTACCTCAGCCCCGAAGCGCTGGACGGCAGACCGATGGACGAGCGTGCCGATATCTGGTCGTTCGGCGTGATCCTCTACGAAATGCTGACGGGCAAACTGCCTTTCGACGAAAGCACCCCCAGCCTGCTGATGGTCTCGATCATGCAGAAGCCGATCATAGCGCTGGAGAATCTGCGCATCGATGTGCCGCTACCGTTGGTCAACTTGATTCAGCGGATGCTGGAAAAAGACCCCGAACGGCGCGTTGCCAGCGCGCGCTTAGTGGGCGCGGAGCTGCAAGCGATCACGCAGGGCACAGAATCTGTGCTGGCGACCGTGACATCGACGCAGACGGCAACGACGGCCAGCGATACCGAGGAACATCCGCTGGTGGGGCTGGTACAAGCGCTGAATGCTGATCTTGTGTCGCTGGCGCAAAAGTGGGAAAACGCGGCGCGCGAAGCCGAAACACGGGGCGCAAAGCCGACCGTGGATCGTCAGACGGCCTATTTTAACCGCGGCATGAGCAAGGCCTACGCCAGCGCCGCCGCCGAACTGCGTTCGATTCTGGAAACCACCGGGCAGGGCAAACCGCCGCCCGGCAAACTGCCGCAGGTGTTTGCGCCGGTGACGCGCAAGGAGGTTTCCGACTTCCTCGAAAAGCTGGGGATGAAAGTCAGCAATCTTTACAGCGATAAAGGGTACGTGTTTACGGCGGTGTTCCCCAAACTGCCGCTGGTGACGCTGGACGAACGCATGGACAAATTACGCGATGCAGCGGCCAGTATTGTGTTCCTCAACAGCGGCAAGCTGAACGAAACCGGCGAGCCATATATCGACTTTGCGTTCCAGGAGCCGCCCGTATAAGCAGCTTACTCATCATACACTGCTACCGTCATCGTGGCCGCGTCCACTGTGATCGACACCACATCATACGACCCAGTGCCGTACTGCACTGCCAGTAGGCTATCCAGCGCAGCGACGATCAGTGGCAGCAGATCGCAGTTGATGATGCTGACAAAGCTGTCTGAGGCCGGTTCGTTGTTAATAGGATCGTTGAATACATTTACATACACCATATAGACGGTGAGAAAGTAACCGTTGTTATCGATCAATACGCTGGGGTAATCGTGCCAGGTGAAACTGTTGGCGACAATCATTTCAGTGCCTATGGGGCATACCATTACTATCATAGCGCTGTGCTCGAATGTCGAAAAGCGTGCTTGTCCAGACCGCCACGAATGCGCCAGCGGCGTTCATGTCCAGGCGTGTAGTGCCGCCGTTGCGGCCACTTAACGTGTTGACCTGAAACTGATTGACCAGCGGCGTGCCATCCGCGCTGTAGTGCTGCGCGTCGATCATCGGGTCGCCGCTTCCGGCAGGTTCGTTTTCCCACACAACGATAAAGCTGCCGGCGTCATCAGCCAGGTAGACGGCAGACTCATCAAATTCAAAGTCTGGCTCGTCATCCAACGAGACCCGTTCGTAACGCCGTTCGCGCCGCAGTTCGCTGTAGCAGCGGTTGCGCGCGATGCCATAGAGGTAGGGGCGCAGATTCTCAATTGGCTGAATGCGATCCAGATTGTTGTACAGCGCGACAAACATATCTTGCAGCACATCGTCTTCGGCGCGGCTGTCGCCCAGAATGCGCCGGACAAAACGCCTGATCTGCGGCTCCAGTTCGGCTTGTAGGCGTTGAAAAGCGTCGGCCTCGCCCGATTGCACCGGTGCCAGCAGTTCAGGGTCTTGGAGCCCAATGCCTGCCTCTCTCGTTCTATAGGCTACTTAGCGGTCGAAGGGCAAACGGTTCAAAACTCGCTTTTTGCTTTTTAAGTTTATTTGAATGTTTAGCGTAATTTCGATATGCAAAGCTGTAACCAGCCCGCAACCTTGCCGTAACCCCCAAAAGCAACTTTAAGAGGAGCAGGCTGCGTGATCAATACGCACGCTGGGCTGCCTCTTTTCGCAAAATTTGTTTCGGATCAAGGAGTTTGGCATGAGTAAACGAGTGTATCGTTGGTGCGGCCTTGTTTTAGCCGCCCTGCTGCTTCTGAGTGTCGGCGGCAGTGCGCTGGCGCAGGATCAGGGGCTGTTGTTTGTCATCGGTTGGGAACAGGAACCGGACCGGTCATTCCTGGTTTCGCAGTCGGCGTTCTCGGCCTACATCGCCGAGTTCAACCAGCGCGACCTGTTCGACTTTGACGAGAACCGTCAGGTCTACCCAGTGATGGCCGAAGAAATCCCAACAGTGGAAAACGGCGGGATCGAGCTGTACGACGTGCAGTTTGACGTGGATGGCGACGGCACGCTGGATGCTACCCAGGCGCCCATTGTCACCTGGCGTCTGCGTCCCGGCATGTTGTGGTCAGATGGCACGCCGATTACCTCGGCGGACTGCATGTTCTATCACGATCTGATGATGCAGCCTGACCCGGTGGACAGCGTGAATCGCGGCCTGTATCCCCAAGTGGTCGCCAGCGCCGAAACGCCGGATGAGCTGACTTTCCGCATGACGTACAACCGTCCCTTCCCGGATTATCTGATTACCAGCGTGCTGTGCGGTATCCCGGCGCATTCCTTCCTGGGCGACAATGTAGACGGCTTCACGATGGACACGGACGGCGACGGCGTGTTTGATAACAATATCGACGATGCGCCCTTCTTCAACGACTGGCTGGCGGTGGTCGGCTATGGCCCGTATGTCATCAGCGACTATCAGGCCGGCACGAGCATGACGCTGGTGCGCAATCCCAACTGGGGCATCAACGAATTCGAGCAAAGTGGAACGATTGACACGCTGATTCTGCAATTCATTCTTGAGTCAGAACAAATGGAAAACGCGCTGGAAGTCGGCGACATCGACATGGCCTTCAACTACGACGGCTCGGTTTCCGACTATGAAAGTATGGCGAATGTCACCGAATTTTTCACAGTGGGCGTTTTTAATGACGCGCTGTGGATGAATATGGGTGAGTTTGCGTTCCCGGCGATGCAGGACGTGCGCGTGCGCGAAGCGATTGTCCACGCGCTTGATCGTCGCAGCATGGCCGAAAACGTGCTGGGTGCAGGCACAGGTGCCTTGATCCCGCGTTCGTGGTTCCCGGAACAGTTCGTGCAAGCGGATCTGCCGTTCCGTGAATATGATGTCGATCTGGCGCGGCAACTGCTGACCGAAGCCGGTTGGGTGGATGACGATGGCGACGAAGGCCCGGACAACACCGCGCCATCGCTGCGCGTTTCGCAGGGCGTGGCGAATGTGGCCGATGGTACGCCGCTAATTCTGCGCTTCCACACGACACCGCGCGCGCCGCGCCCCGATTACCAGACGTTGATTCAGGCGCAGTTAGCGGCGGTGGGTATCCGCACACAGTTGTTCGTGGTCAATGGGCCGACAGTGCTGTTCGCTTCGTTCAATGATCGCGGCGTTCTCAACACCGGCGCTTACGATCTGGCGATCTTCGCGCGCAGCAACACGCCGCTCTCTCCAGCCACCAACGCCCCCAACAGTTGGTACTGCTCCGGCATCCCCAGCCCCAGCAACACAACCGGCCAGAACAGCTCCTGGTTCTGCGATCCCGAATTTGACCGGCTGGACACGCTGGTCGCCAGCACGCTCGACCCGGAGGAACGGCTTGAACTGCATTATGAGGCCGAGACGCTGTTCTATAATGCGGCGATGTGGCACGGTCTGTATGTGCGTCCGCAGTACTATGCCGTGCGCAGCGATCGCTGGAATGTGGACTCCATGCGCGCGATGGGCACACTGACCAGCAATTACTTCCGTCAGGTCGAATACTGGCAGCCCGCCAGCTAAAGACACCTTTTAGAGGGGCAGGGTCAGCCTTGCCCCTCTATCCAGAGTCATGAGGTTTATAGGGGCAACTAGTTGCCCTTGTATGTGTTTTTTTTGGGGGGGTATGCTGAAATTCATTTTGCGCCGCTGCCTGGAGTCGCTTCCACTGCTGTTGATTATTGCAGTGCTGACCTTTTTGCTGCTGAAAACGGCGGGCGACCCACTGCAATATCTGACCGAAGACCCGCGCGTGACCGAAGCCGAACGCTTCCGCCTGCGAGCGCTGATGGGGCTCAACGAGCCGCTGGCGCTGCAATTTTTGACCTGGCTGATCGGCGACGATTGGCGGATGCGCGATATTGACGGCGACGCCGAACCAGATGTATACGGCGAACAGCGCGGCGTGCTGCGCGGCGATTTTGGCGAATCGATCCGCCTGCGCATTCCAGCCACTGAAGCAATTGCCCAAAAACTACCCAATACACTGCTGCTGGGTGTTGTCTCGTATATCGTGACGATTGTGATTTCGCTGTTGGTCGGGATTTACGCGGCGCTGCGACGCTACACACTGACCGATAACGTGCTGTCCATTATCACCTTCGTGTTGTTTTCCATGCCGATTTATCTGGTGGCGCTCATCAGCATTTACATTTTCGCTGTGCAATTCCGGCTGGCGGGGCTGCCGTATCTGCCGGTGCAGGGCATGTATCTGACGCGCGGCAGCACCGGCTCGCTGGCAGAACTGGCCTGGCACATGATTTTGCCTGTGTTTTGCCTTTCCGCCGTCAGCATTGCCGGCTACAGCCGCTTTATCCGTGCAAGTATGATTGAAGTGCTGGACTCGGAATATGTGCGCACGGCGAAATCCAAAGGCCTGCTCAACAAGCGTATCATCTATCTCCATGCGTTAAAGAACGCCTCTTTACCGCTGGTGACGTTGATCGGCCTGAATGTGCCTTTTGTGCTGGGCGGCGCGGTGGTGACTGAGCAGATTTTCTCGTGGGACGGCATGGGCTTGCTGTTCACGCGCAGCCTGGCGGCGCTCGATTACCCGGTGTTGATTCTGTTCGTCATGATGACGGCGATTGCGGTGGTGGTCTGCCAACTGCTTACGGACATCACCTACGCCTGACTCGACCCGCGCGTGCGCTACAACTGATGAACAGTTGGAGCTTTTAAGAAAATTTAATACACTGAGTACAGGAACTTAGGGAGGCAGTATGCATCAGGCTACGCATGTTCTAATTATTGAGGATGACCCAGCGGTTGCCAATGGGTTACAGGATGGCCTTCAGCGCGATGGCTATCAGGTTGTCTGGAAAAACACTGGTGGCGAGGGTGTGCAGTATGCACGTGAGCACAGCCCCCATTTGATTATTCTCGACATCCGTTTGCCTGATGGGTCGGGTTTTGATTTTTGCCGACAGTTACGCCAATCGGGGCTGCGCCAACCGGTGCTGATGCTAACCGTGCGGCGCGACGAAATGGATAAAGTGCTGGGGCTGGAGATGGGCGCAGACGATTACGTCACCAAGCCCTTCAGCTTGCGTGAACTGCTGTCGCGCATCCGGGCGCTGCTGCGCCGCGCCTATGGCGAGTTGTCGATGAGTGATGCAGAACTGTTGTATGTGGGTGATCTGGTGATTGATCGCAGTCGCGGGCAGGTGCGGCGCGGTAATCATTTGCTGAACCTGACGCCTATTGAATTTCGCCTGCTGATTTATCTGGCGCGCCACAATGGTCAGGTGCTCAGCCGCGCACAGATTCTCGACGCTGTCTGGGGGTATAACGCCGATGTCGAAAACGAGCGCATCGTCAATGTACATGTGCGGCGGCTGCGCGAAAAAGTGGAATTCAACCCCAGCGAACCCACCATGATTTTGACGGTGCCGGGTATCGGCTACCGCCTGGTGAGCTGAGGAAGTGCCATGAAACGCCAATCCATTCGCTGGCAGCTTCCGATCAGCTATGCGGCAATAGCCCTGCTTTCGGCGCTGGCGCTCGGCAGTGTGCTGTTTTTGGTGCTGCGCAGCTATTACGTGCAGCGCGAGTACGAGTACTTACAGGGCAACGCCAACGCCATCAATTCCGTCGTCATGCAAATGGTCGAAAACCAGATGCCGCTGGCGGCGATCCAAGCGCATCTGGACACCTATTCGTTCCTGGCACAGGCACGTGTGCGCTATCTTGATGCGGCGGGCAATGTCCTGGCGGATTCCGGCATTCCTGCCATGCGCAATCTGCTGACGATCTCCGCCCGCCCTGGCGAAAGCGCGCCCCAGACTCCCGCACGCGCCACCCCGTCCGCTCTTGCCGACTATGATCAGGGAGAGACCACCCATTACGCGGCCAGCTATAATCCCGGCATCCTGGGGCAAGAAAGCGCCTCCAACACCTACGACGATTTCGGTGCCGCCGAAGAAGCGATCGAATACCGTAACTATCCCACGTTTTCCGCAGATTTATCGATCCCCATCGAACTTCCGCCCGATTCCACCCAGCCCAATGTCGAATACTATACGCCGGTCATCAGCCTCAATTTTATTCGGGTTGACAGCGACAACCAGCAGACAAACGCGGACCGTTCTGCTGCCGATAATTATGCGGAGGCGGGTTTCGCTTCGGTGCTGCCTGCCACAGGTACATTGTACGGCTTCGATCTCAGCGCGGATCGCACGACAGATGGTCAGCGCTCCGATCAACTGTTTACCGAAACCGTCCTCGACAGTGCCGGAAACACCATCGGTTACCTGGAACTTTCGCAGGGACCGGCGTATGGAGGCAAAATTATCAGCCACGTTGCGCGCGGCCTGGCGATTGCCGGTGCATTAGCGGTAGGATTGGCGGCGCTGGTCGGCTGGCGTATCAGCCGGCGTATCAGCGTGCCGCTGCTGGCCTTAACGACCGTAACCAAACAGATGGCAGCGGGCGATCTCTCCGCGCGCGCCAATATTCAACGCCAGGATGAACTGGGGCTGCTTTCGACATCCTTCAATCATATGGCGCGCCAAGTGGAGGAAACCATCAAAGCGCTGCGGCGTTTTGTCGCCGACGCAGCGCATGAACTGCACACCCCGCTCACAGCGGCGCGCACCAATCTGGAATTAGCAGCCGACGAGGGTGACGCCCGCACACGCCTGACGTATCTGGAACGTGCGGCAACACAGCTTCAACGTCTGGAGTCATTAACTGACGGGCTGCTGAATCTGTCACGCATCGAAGCGGGCGAGGCCAAAACGGCACACAAGGAGCTTTCCCTGACTGTCTTGCTGCAAGAGTTGAGCGAGCCTTATGCATCGCGGTCAGAACAAGTGGGGGTCAACTTTGAGCTGGCACTACCACAAGAAGCGGTGCGCGTTGTCGGCAGCCCGGCACAGTTGCGCTGTGCGATCAGCAATCTACTGGATAACGCGATTAAGTTTACGCCTGCCGGCGAAACCGTCAGCCTGAAGTTGTGCGAGCAAAAACACTTCGTAGAAGTGGAAGTGCGTGATACAGGAATCGGGATTCCCGAAGACGAAGCCGCCCTGATTTTCAGCCGCTTTCATCGCTGCCGTAACGCCGCCAATTATCCGGGCAGCGGTCTGGGGCTGGCAATCGTCAAGGGGATTGCCGATTCGCACGGCGGACAGATCAGCATACGCCCGGTCGCACGGGGAGCGAGCTTTTTACTGCGCCTGCCCCTGCCTTGAGACGTAGAGCGCTTCTTGCAGCGCGCGCAGGTGATGGCGCGGGCCGGCGCGTTCACACAGGGACAGCGCCTCTTGCAGCACAGTCTGGGCGGCCTGCGTCTTGCCCTGCGCGGCATACAGCTTACCCAGTTCCAGCAGCGCGCCGACGATGGCCGGATGCATTTCGCTGCTGCGGGCAATCGCCAGGCTTTGCTGCAAATAGGCTTCGGCTTTTTCCCAGACAGGCTGCGCCAAGCGCATACACAAGCGGCCCAAGATACGCGCTACCAGCACTTTGATGCTAACCTGATGCGTGGCCTCCGCGAGTTGCAGCGCGTTTTCGGCACGGGCGACTGCTTGTTCATCTCCTATGCGCAGATCAAGCTCGGCACGATAGGCCAGAAACAACGGCGCGGCGACCAGCGCATTCGTAGGCGGCACTAAGCTTAAAGCCAGTTCCAGATAATGTCGGGCCAATTCGGGATTGCCCAGTTCTACCCAGGCGCAGCCCAGATTGCCGGCGGCGTTGCAGATAATCACCCGGCTTTGTACCTGCTGCGCCAGCGTGAGGCTGCGACTCAAGATTTCTACAGCCTCATTGTAGTAACCGCCATAGAAGTAAGCAGCGCCGACAAAGAGCAGTACGGTCGCCAGCCGTGCCGGGTTATGCATCCCTTCCGCCAGCATGATACTGCGCCCAAGATGCTGGATGGCTTCCGACGAACGGCTCTGCTGCAACAACACCATACCCTGCCAGGCTAACGTCCCGGATAACCAATAGGCATCCTGCTGTTTTTCGGCCAGTGCCAGCGCTTTGGTGAGTAACTGCGCGCCATAGGGAAAGTCGGCAGCGATCAGCGCGGCGCGTGCGTTCATCGCATAAGGCATGAGCAGCAGCTCATCCTGATTGCGCTGTTCGGCCAGCGCGATAGCACGCTTGAAATGCGCCATCGCCTCGTCAATGCGCCCGGAAACATAATAGAACGCACCCATCGAACTCAGTATGCTGGCCTGGCGTTCCTCATCATGCAAGTCATGCGTCCATTGCAGGGCTTGTTGCAGCGCCTCGATCACTTTTGCGCTGGGAAACGCCGCTGCCGCGCGCCCATAAGCCAGGGCGATGTCGATATAACGCCGCTGCAATTCGGGATGGAAGGTTAGCTGGTTGATAGCGTCCAAGGCCTGCTCAAAAAAACGGCTGGCGGCATAATTGGCGCCGCTGCGCAGGGCATGTTCTCCGGCGATTTGCGCGTAGCGGGCGATCTTTTCAAGATCGCCCAACACCGACCAATGATAAGCGAGAAGTGCCGCCTGCGCCGGGTCATCGGGGTACACATGCTCTATCGCCCAGGCAACCTGGCCGTGCAGATGCTTACGCCGCTGCTCAGAGAGATCGTCCAGGACGCCTTCACGCAGTTTTTCGTGAGCGAAGCGCCAGCGATTGTCCTGCACATCCAGCACGGCGCTTTCGGCGCAGGTGGTCAGCCAGCGCTCAATGTCAATTTTGGGGTCGAGCCGCTGGAGAATACGCGGATCAATCTGGCGTCCGGCAGCGGCGGCCACTTGCAGCAGCCCCTGCGCCCACAGCGGCAGCCGCTCCAAACGGCGGCGCACCACCAGCGAAACGCCCCCGGCGAAGACCTTTTCCGGCAGTGTCTTGACGCCGATGTTCGTCAGCGTGCCCGCGTCTTCGGCCAGGGCGCGCACGACTTCGACCATGAAAAACACGTTGCCGGCGGTTTCGCGCCGCAGCAGGCTCACGATCTGCTCCTGTCGCCCGGCTTCTCCCAGCAGCGACTCACTCAGCGTGGCAATATCATTGGGCTGCAAACGCTCCAGCGTAAGCAACCGCATGGCCGCCAGCGTTTGCGGCAAATCGGGAGCCTGGTCATCGCGATAGCTGGCGATCAGCAGCAGCGGCAGCTCATGCACGCTGTCCAGCAGATGTTGCAGCAGCAGCAGGCCTTCGCTGTCGGCATAATGCGCATCTTCCAGGATAATCACACACGCCTGCTTCTGGCAGCAGCGATGCAGCACATCGCGCACCACACGCAGCAGACGCTCATGCGCAGCTTGCGGATCGAGCGCGGGCGCAGTGGCGATGGGACGCTGGAGCAGATGGGTAATGTCAGGCACGAACCCTTTGAGCACGCTGGCTTCAAGATCGCTGAGTTCTGTGTAGAGCGTCAATTGGCGCAGCACGTCGCGCCAGATTTCGTGGGGAACATGGTTCTTGTCCATGCCTTGTCCGCGCAGGACAAGCGCACCGGTGACAAGCGCGTGCGGGTGCAGCTCCGCGATCAAACGCGACTTGCCGACACCGCTTTCTCCGCCGATCAGCCACGCGCTACCCTTACGCTGTTCGACCGCGTTTTCCAGAGCGTTCTTCAGCGTCGCCATTTCCTGCGCGCGCCCGACAAATTTCGCCACCTGCAAGAAGCTCTCGCGGATCATGGATGTTTCGCGCGGCAAGGTTTTATCGACGGCCACAGCCATAGCAACCACGACATCGTGCGCGTTGGTGTAGCGGGCTTCCGGGGTTTTTGCCAGCAGTCGCTCTATTACCCGCGCGACACCGCTGTCGATATCCAGCGATAAGGTATCCACAGGCGCGGACACAATCTGCTGCATCAACTGGGGCACATTATGCAGATCAAACGGATGCTGACCCGCGAACATTTCGTAGGCGATCAAGCCGGCGGCATAGAGATCGGAGGCGATACTGGCCGCTGCGCCTTGCAGCAGTTCGGGAGCCATGTAGGCCAGCGTGCCAGCGTTGTGGCTGCTTGTGGCCTGCCCGCGCATCAGCGAAAGACCAAAATCCAGCACTTTGACTGTACCATCCACCACGACGACATTGGCGGGTTTAAGATCGCGGTGCAGGATGCCGCGCCGATGCAAATATGCCAGCGCGTAGAACATTTGGATGAGCAGGTCAACCTGCATATGCGGCGGCAAGCCCTGCCCGGCGCTGATAATAACTTCCGCCTCCGCCAGCCAATCCATCGTAAAGTAGGGCTGCGGGGGCGCGGCAGCGTCGGAACGGGTAAAACCATAATCCAACACGCTGATGATGTTCGGATGGCGCAGGGAGGCCAGCGTTCGGAATTCCTGCGCCAGCATGAAGGGCGAATCGGCGTCCGATACAGCGCTCAAGTTCACCTGTTTGAGCGCTATCACTTGTTGATTTAGGCGATCATAAGCGCGATAAACCACGCCCATATCGCCAAAGCCGATTTTGTCTAGCAGTTGATAACGGCGGTTGATGATAGGCAGCGCGTCACTGGACATTGGCGCACGGTCTCCGCTGGCAATCATTTCATCTTGCATTAAATCCCCATTATGCCATAGGAATTCAGTTTGCAATAGTCAACCGTCGGTCATTAGTACTTTTTACTCACTGGCAGATAAATAACGCAGGGCTGCTATACCTGGCATAAAG
Source organism: Chloroflexota bacterium (assembly GCA_013388745.1). Lineage (GTDB taxonomy): Bacteria > Chloroflexota > Anaerolineae > Aggregatilineales > Phototrophicaceae > JACAER01. The sequence continues at coordinate 25,037 of JACAER010000016.1, read as the reverse complement.
AAGTAGGCTCCGCCGCGTACCTTCACGAAGCTTTGCGGATAGGGGATGCGCTGACGCAGCGGCGGCTGCTCAATCACGGCGAAGGTGTCGGTGATGTGATGGTTATGTGCGAAGACATCCTGATTCTGATACAGTCCGTTAAAATTCGGGTCGTTCATCCACTTCTGGACAAATTCGTACTGCACGGCGATATTGGCGTTGATGCAAATAAAGACCAGCCCACGATCAGCGCCGTCATCCTGTGTCGATTGCAGCGGCGGGCCATAGGGCATTCCGCGCCGGATAATGCGGTGGCGGTTCACAGCTTTGAATGACTCTGTCCCATAGGCGCCGGGCAGCCCGAAAGTGTCGCGTGGGTTCGCGCGCCGGATGTGCGAACCGCGCGGCGTCGTCAGCCCTGCCGTGTCATCGCCAAATTTGAAGGTGTTGTTTTCGTGCTTGCCGGGAAGCGGCGAATCCTGTTCTGGGGAAAGCGCCAGCGGTGTGCCGCTGCGCCAGCGCCCAACCAGTTTGGCCGCCAACCATTCGACCTCGTGCCTATCGGCGGCTTTACGCGATTCACTGTGGAAGTCCGGGGCATTATCCTGCAAGAACTTGCGAAAAGCCGCCACATCCTGATACAGCTTGCGCAGCACGAGATAGGTTCCGTTGCAGCCAAAATCGCGCAGCGCCGGCTGCTTTTCGACAGCGGCCAGCCTTTGCGCGCGGGCGTCGGAAGGCACGGTAGGCGAGGAGGGTAGAATGCCATACTCGTTTTGATACCCCAGCACAAATTCACCGGCCTTCAGGGGGCGCGTGGGGTCAGCGGAATGCGCCGCGCTGCGCGCGTCCATGCCTTCGATCTGCGGTTGGCCTGCGCCGTCCAGATAGCCGAAATGCTCTTTTTTGTCCAGCCGGCGCACACCATCGATGCTGTGCAAAAGCGTAATTCCGCCGATTTGTGCGCGAATCTGCGCGTGCTGCTCGCTGAACTGTTTCAGATCATCGCTGGTAAGGCCAAACAGCAGCAGCAGCGCATGAATTTGTAGGTCAGGTCTGGTGGGATTGCCGATTTCCCACAGGTCTGCGCGGTTGCCCTCGGTATCTCCCAGCACACGTTCGCGCGTGTGCATCCCGGCAACAAATTCTTTGGAGAAGGTTTGCAAACTGCTGTCGGCCAGCCCCAGCGCTTTTAATCCATCGACGGTAAACGCGATATTCTGGCACACTTTGGGCTTTTGTGTCCATGTTGTGGCCGGCGTTGTCCAATCAACGATTTTGGCCAACCACTGCTGCCCATGCGCCTGTGTATCGAATTGCAGAAACAGGTAGCGCGCGTACAAAAACGTGTAGCCGCGCACTACAAAACCCTGAATGTCGTCCAATTGAAGCGGCGTCGTCATGTACACTCCTTCGCTCTAGAAGCGGCTGAGCCAGGCTTCGAGCGCACCGCGGTCGGCGGTCTGGCCGATACGCAGCGCGCTGATAAGATTGCGCACGGTATGCTGTGGATACGCGCTGTAAAAAACCTGCGCTTCGATCTGATTCTGGCGGATATAGGTTTTGAAGGCTTCGATATGGTTGCATCCGCCCTGTGTCAGGATAAATCCTGTGGTTTCTGGAAAACCTTCGGAATGCCGCCAGATAGCGTTCATGCCGTGACTCACTTTATCGACAAAATCGCCGATATAACTTTCAAACGTGCTGTCGTAGTTGCTTTCGAACAGCAGGTGTTTGCCGTCGTCGATGATGATCCAGCGCGCGAAATGGATGGTGGCAATGTTGGCGAGCGAGCCTTCGTTGAAGATGTGTTTGGCGGCGGCGTTGACGAAGCACAGCACCAGCTTGAGCGGGATAGAACGTCCCGGCTTGATACGCGTGATGACCGTCATCTGATTCTGTGCCACAACATCCTCGATTTCCGCCTTATACAGCGCGGCGGCTTCTGGCGGTGGCACGACGTAATCGATGCGCGGTAGGCCGCGCGCGCGCAGTATCTGCGGCTTGATGAACACCAGATAGAGGAACTGGACGATCGTATCCCACAGCACGCGCGCGAGTATCAGGGCGCTGCGCATATTCTGGCGCAGCGCGACGAAGGCGGGCGTGGTCTGGGACAGCAGCGGAAAGTGTGGCAGCGCCTCGCTCACTGCCGCCCGCACCGCCGGTAGATCGAAGGTTTGCTCCAGCCGCAGCCGCAGCTTAAGAAAGCCCTGCATCTCATTGACACGCACGCCGCGATAGCCGATGTAAAACGTGTCGGGTTCGATCGCGTGCTTCAGCAGGTATTGGGTAAAAGCCGCTTTGAACTGCGGCGATCTGACATCCATTCCGCTGGGATACCCTTCGCAGTGCCCCCAGATGTGGTCGAGCGCTTCTGCAATGATTTCGATCAGCAGGGCGATATATTCAACATCGCTGCCATCGTGGTTGCTGGAAAACAAGAGATGCGGCGCGCCGTACTCGTTGATAATGACCCAACGTGCGAAGTGCGTGGTATGCATGTTGGCGAAATGCACGTGGCTGTTATCGCGTTTGCCTTTGATATCGCGCCCGACGACCAGCAGGAAAGCGCGCAGCGTTTCGAGTTCACCGGGCTTGATTTTGGTGATGACTGTGAGCGCGTTCTGTAACATATCCCTCCAGCCCAATTTCCAAGAAGGTAAAATTCATTATATGCCGTGTATCCCAATGCTGCTGGTACAGTTTTGAAACCGCCTTATCGCGTTCAGTGTTTTAAGGTATACTGCTGAACTGTGAAACACGTGAGGACATAAGATGGATTCGTTGCAGTTTGTGCCGATCCTGGTGGTCGGTTTTGCCACTGCGCTGGGGTTGACACCCGTATCGCGCCAGATCGCCATGCTTTTAGGCGTGGTCGATAAGCCCAACCAGCGTAAAATTCACACCGATCAAAAACCCCTGATGGGCGGGTTGGCAATTTTTATCGGCTTTGCGCTGTCGCTGCTGCTGTTCAGCCCCGAACAGTTTATGACCGAACTCGGCGCGGTAGTGCTCGGCGCGGCACTGCTGGCACTCGTCGGCCTGCTCGATGATCGCTTCAGTCTGGGAATAGGTGTGCGCCTCATCGCCATGACTGCCGCCGCAATTTTTCTGATTTCCGCCGGCATTCAAATTCACCTCTTTAACAACCCCCTGCTCGATATACCGCTGACAATTCTATGGGTGGTCGCCATCACCAACGCGCTCAACTTCCTCGACAACATGGACGGTCTGTGCGCCGGTCTGACAGCCATCTGTGCCCTGTTCTTTATGCTGATCGCGCTGTCGCAGGGGTTGGTGCTGGTGAGCTGCCTGGCGGCGGCATTGATGGGCAGCGCCATCGGCTTTCTCACTTATAACTTTAACCCGGCCAGCACTTTTATGGGCGATATGGGCGCGCTGGTACTCGGTTTTACCCTGGCCGTGCTGGGTATCAAGCTGGAATTCGGCAGCCAACCGCTGGACGTGACCTGGATGGTGCCGCTGCTGGTGCTGGCGGTGCCGATCTTCGACATCAATCTGGTCGTCAGCACGCGCATTGCCGAAGGCCGTTCCCCCACCGAAGCCGGCAAAGATCACACTTCACATCGCCTGATGAGTCTTGGCCTGAATCAGCGCAAGACCCTGTTTTTGCTGTACGGCGCGTGCGCCTTTTTCGGCACGATTGGCCTGCTCGTCAGCGCCGCCGCGCCCCAGATTGCGATGCTTGTCGGCCTGGCGGCCATGCTGCTGCTGGCGCTGCTGTTCGTGTTGATGTTCTATATCCGCAAGCGTTATCAATTGAGGCCCAAATTATGATTGATCCCTCAAAACCGATAAAAGCCGCTGACCTGCTGAATGACCTGGACGCGATCTATGACATCGGGCAGAATTACATTCTCTTGAGCGATTCTTCGCTCAACGAATCTTTTCTGAAGATGATCGCGTTAATCAATCTGCTGGATGAACGCAGTTGGGAAGTCGCGGGGATTTCCCACAGCGGTAACGGCATGACGATGTATACGATGATGCGGCGAATCACGAAAGCGAAAAACTGATTATGACAACCTATGTAGTAACAGGTGGCGCGGGCTTCATTGGTTCGCATATCGCACAGCGTTTGCTGCGTGAAGGCCATCAGGTGCGTGTGGTCGATAACCTGCTCACAGGCAAGCGCGAAAATCTGGAAGTGCTCAAGGGACTGGGCGACTTTGCCTTTCATGAAGTGAGCATTACCGACAAAAAAGCGCTCGACCCGATTTTTAAAGGCGCGGAGGTCGTCTTTCATCAGGCAGCGCTGCCCTCCGTGCCGCTCAGCGTCGAAGACCCGATGCGCACGCACGAACACTGTGTTACAGGGACCTTGAATGTGCTGCTGGCGGCGCGTGATGCCGGTGTACGCCGCGTGGTGTACGCTGCTTCGTCTTCGGCCTATGGGGATGCTCCTGGCGATTCCAAGAGCGAAAGCATGTCGCCGCAGCCGATTTCGCCTTACGGTGTGGCCAAACTCGCGGGTGAATTCTACTGCCAGACGTTTACCGCCGTGTATGGCTTGCAGACCGTGTGTCTGCGCTATTTCAATGTGTTTGGCCCGCGCCAGGATCCGACCTCGCAGTATGCAGCGGTGATTCCGCTGTTCATTACCGCTATGCTCAAAGATATTCGCCCGACGATTTTTGGCGACGGCCAGCAGTCGCGCGACTTTACCTATATCGACAACGTAGTACACGGCAATATTCTGGCGGCCAGCGCGCCCGAAGCCAGCGGCCATGTCATTAACCTGGCGACAGGCGGCAGCGTCAGCTTGCTGCAACTGATCGCCGGCATCAACCAGATTTTGGGGACGAATATTCAGCCCATTCACGCCGACCCGCGTCCCGGCGACATCAAACACTCGCAGGCCGACGTGAGCAAAGCGCGTGAATTGCTGGATTTTGCGCCTGTGGTGAACTTCGAAGAAGGGCTGCGGCGCACGACAGCCTGGTATCAAAGGCAGGTTGTGTAACAGCAAACAGGGCGGTCAACCGCCGCCCTGCTCATTCTTCTCCTGGCTTGCGAGCGCTGCCCGCAGACTCGCGGCCAACGCCCGCACCGGTTCGACACCTTCTTTGCCCAACCGAATCAAGGCGCTGGCGACGATAAAACCGTCCACCAGACCGTTCATCTGGCGCGCGTGTTCCGGCGTGCTGATGCCGAAACCCAACACCAGTGGCTTGGACGTACCGCTGCGCACGCGCTGGATGAAGGCCAGCAAATCCGGCGGCAGTTCTGTGCGTGCGCCAGTGACTCCGGTGATCGAAACGACGTAAATGAAGCCCGTAGCGTGCTGCGATGCCAGCGCGATACGTTCCGGGCTGCTGGTCGGCGCCACAAAATAGACCAGCGCCATCTGCGCGCGCGCGCAGGCCGCGTCTAAAGCGCTGCCTTCTTCCGGCGGCAAATCGGGGATGATAAAGCCATCAGCCCCCGCCGCATGGGCGTCCTCTACCATGCGTTCCAGGCCGTAAGCCAGTATCGGATTCAGGTAGCTGAACAGCAGAATCGGCTGCCGCACGCCGCGCGCCCGTAATTCGCGCACCGCCTGCAAGCACTTTTTCACCGTCGTGCCGTTGTTCAGCGCGACCTGTGTCGCTTCTTGAATCACCGCGCCGTCGGCTAATGGATCACTGAACGGTATCCCAATCTCGAAGCCGTCCACATCCAGTTCTGCCAGCGCCGTCAGCACATCCAGCGACGTTTCATAGGTCGGAAAACCGACAGTGAAAAACGGTAGAAAGGCCGCGCGCTGTTCGTTTCTGGCGCGCGCGAACATCGCCGCAATCGCCGCCAACCCTTGTACAGTGCGTTCACTCATCAAGCTTTGTCCCGAAAAACTCATGCAGCAAAAATATTTGCCCGAAAGCCAGCGTGATGTTCGCCGCCTCGCGCGGTGTGAAATAGCGCATCGCCTGCCCCTCGCGCAGAGTCAGCGCCGCGTGGTCGTGCCGGAGTTCGCCGCGATACACATGATTCGTCGTCCTGCTCACTCCATCCACGCTGCGCACCGGGCATACGTAGGAACGCCAGCGCGTCAGAGGCAACTTCAATGTCAATTCTTCCCACAATTCGCGCGCGATCGCCTCGTCTGGCGTCTCGCCGGCTTCGACATGGCCGCCAAACAGCGTCCAATGATTGGCGAACGGCAGATGGGGCTTGTCGTCGCGCAGTTGCAGCAGCACTTCGCCACGCGCGTTATACAGAACCGCGCTCACCACTTCGCGCGCGCTCATCGTCTGAGTGTCTCCAGGCCAAGATGAATGATGTCCTGCGCGAGCCTAACGCGGAAATGCCAGTTTTCGACATTCGCGTCATACGCTTCGGCGGCACGGCGCTGCGTTTCCGGGTCGGCGGCCTGCGGCAGATACCGATCCGCCGTCTCCCAATCCAGCCCATCGACCAGCAGAGCGCTCAGGCGGAAACCCGCGCGTTGCAGCACGACTGGCCATTCGGTGTCGGTAGCCATGCCGTTGCCGGGACTCGTCTGGTTCACCAGCACCTCAACAGCGCGCCGGCTGAAGGCCTTCGAGCCGGAAGTCAAATCGAGCTTTGTGCCCAGCAAATGCGAAAATACATCGTTCACCAGCGCTTCGCTGTGCTGCATACATTTGGGATGCGTACCGAAGGCATACGGTGTGCGCCCGATCATCAGCGCCTCCGCCGCGCGCAGCGCTTCTACCGTCTGCCGCAGTTCGTCTTCGTACAATTCCACCCAGCGGAGCAGGCGATCAAAATCGCAGTAATGGATATGTGGCAGGCCGGTTTCCAGCGCCATTTGCAGTGCGCAGTGCCGCCCGGCGTCGTTGGGCGCGCCATAGCGGATGACCGACACGTCTGCGAATTTGTATACCGTATCGACAATCGCGTCTTCGGTGTCGATGGGCACGACCAGGATCATATGTGCGTACAAACCGGCGAGGCGCACGTGCAAACGCTCGAAGCGCGGCAGTTCCCCGCGCGGCAGCCATGTGCTGCTCAGTACAATGTCTGTCATATCACTCTTTCGCTAAAGGATAAGGTTCGCCTATTTCGAGTCATTTCTTGCGCCCAATTCGCGAATCACCGTGTCCAGGTCTTTGTCGCCGCGCCCGGAGAGATTCACCAGCATGATGCTGTTTTTGGGCATCTGCGGCGCGCGCTTCAGCGCTTCGGCCACAGCGTGCGCGCTCTCCAGCGCCGGGATGATGCCTTCCAGCTTGCACAAGGTCTGAAACGCCGCCAGCGCTTCGACGTCTGTCGCGGCAACATAAAAGGCGCGCTCGTTCTGGCGCAGATAAGCGTGTTCCGGTCCAACAGATGGGTAATCTAACCCGGCGGATACACTGTGGGTATTCATAATCTGCCCGTCTTCGTTCTGCATGACAAACGAGCGTGTGCCGTGCAGCACACCAGGACGTCCGATGTTGGGGTCGGCGAAGCGCGCCGCGTGCTCGCCCGAATCCAGCCCATGCCCGCCCGCTTCGACGCCGACCAGTTCGACCTGTTCATCGTCACGGAAAGCGTGAAACAGCCCGATGGCATTGCTGCCACCGCCCACACACGCCACGCACACATCCGGCAAACGCCCGGCGAGCTCCTGGATTTGCTGGCGCGCTTCCATGCCGATTACGCTCTGAAAATCGCGCACCATCATCGGGTAGGGATGCGGCCCCAGCGCCGAGCCGAGCAGATAGAACGTCGTGCGCACGTTCGTCACCCAATCGCGGATAGCTTCGTTGATCGCGTCTTTCAGCGTTTTGCTGCCGCTTTCCACCGGAATCACGTTCGAGCCGAGCAGTTTCATGCGGAACACATTGGGCTGCTGGCGCGCGATATCCACGCTGCCCATATAGACGTGGCATTCCAGCCCCAACAGCGCGGCGGCGGTGGCGCTGGCGACGCCATGCTGTCCCGCGCCGGTTTCGGCTATCACGCGCTTTTTGCCCATACGCTGCGCCAACAGCGCTTGTCCCAGCGCGTTGTTGATTTTGTGCGCGCCGGTGTGCGCCAAATCCTCGCGCTTCAGGTAAATCTGCGCCCCGCCCAGATGCTCGGAAAGCCGCCGCGCGTAGGTGATCGGCGTCGGCCGCCCTACATACGTCTGCTGTAATTCCTGCAAGCGCGCCTGAAAAGCGGCATCGGCCATCGCTTCGCGGTAGGCTGCTGTCAGCTCATCCAGCGCTGGCATCAGCGTTTCCGGCACAAAGCGTCCGCCGAATTCGCCGAAATAGCCGCGCGCATCGGGAACAGTCGTTATCTGGGTAGGAATATACATTCGGGTTATCCTGGTTCTTCACATGCCAATAATCGAAAACAGACTGCGATCAATTTGCTGTTATGTGCCAACCACTGCGCTGCGCCGTTCCAGCAGCAGGATATCGCGCCACACACCGTTCATAACGCCGATTTTTTCGCGGTAGCCGATCACGCGAAAGCCGCAGGCTTCGTGCAGCGCAATGCTGGCGCTGTTTTCGGTGACTCTTATCCCAATCCGCCCATTCTGGCGCATCGGTTTCAAAAGTGGCGCTGCCTGTCGCGATGCCCTCCTCATAGATAGCGCGCACAGCAGGCCAATCGGCGGCGTTCAAGGGTTCGATGATGTATGTCATGGCGATAGGCCTCGCACTTCTTATCCTCAGCGGTCAGGGATTTTTGGCGTCTTGCACGAAGGCTTTGATCTTGCCGTGATCTTTTTTGCCCGGCTGCTCGGCGATCTCCACGCCGCTGGCGACATCTACGCCCCACGGCTGTACCGCACGCACTTTTTCTGCGACGTTTTCCGGCGTCAGACCGCCTGCCAGCATCAAACGCGGCACGCGCGCTTTGACTGCCAATGCCACCTGCACGCTGGCCTGTTCGCCCGTGCCGCCGTACAGTTTGGGATGATGCGCATCCAGCAGCAGCGAGGGCATCCGTTCGTCCTGCGGAAACTGCGCGCTGAAGTAATTGACATCGTCCAGCGCCTGCGCTTCATTCATCGGGCGGATCGCCTTAAACGCCAGTCCGCGCAGTTCCTTAAGCAAATCATCGGATTCATCGCCCGCCAACTGCGCAAAATTCAGGCCGACCTTGTTCATGACCGCTGAGACGGTGCCGACGACATCGTTGACAAAAATGCCGACCAACAGCGGACAAGCGGCCCCCAGCTCGGCGCGCAGGCGATCACACAGCGGCTGCGCGGCTTCGGGCGCGATATAACGCGCCCCTTTTTTATAGAAGTTGAAGCCCAGCAGATCAGCCCCTGCCTCGACTGCCGCCCACACATCCTCATACATCGTCAAGCCACAGATTTTCACCTTGACCATCAGATCACCTTATCGTTTTTCCCCGTTAATTGACGCAAGATTTCGGTTTGTCCGGTGTGATATGTATCGTGAAAAAAGAAAAAGGCCAGGCGCTGCCCCAGCGGACGTTCATTGCTGATCTGCTGCATATCCTGATAGGTCATCCCCTTCAGCGCAGCCGTCAGCCGCTCCTGCGAGACTTCCAACCCCGCCAGCAGTTGTTCCAGCCGCAGCGCTTTGTGCGCGTTACTTTCGTTGATAGGATCCGAGCCGCTGGCGTACAGTTCCGCTTCTTCCGGCCTGAGCACCATCTCTTCGCCGAGGATTTGCAGGATGCGATCGCGGCTGACGAGTATATGCCCCAGTGTCCAGTTCAGGCAGTTGCCACGAAACGGAAGCTGCATCAGGCTTTCATCATGCGTAATACCTTCTGTCTGGCGTTTAAGGACATCCAGATTGATGCTGAATAGATAAATCAACAATTCGGGCTGAATCATGATCTATGTCTCCGCTGGCAAATCCGCATTTTGTTCCATGATAGCACGAGACTGTGGCAGACGCGGTTGGCTGCTGAAGCGGCGCACAGCAGCAGCCATGTCGTCGGATTTGACCAGCCCCTCGCCGACCAGCACGGCATGTGCCCCAAGCTGTCCCATGCGCCGTACATCGTCGTCGCTGCGAAGCGCGCTTTCCGCTACCAGGGTCACATCGGGCGATAGCAGTCTGGCGAGGCGCGCTGTCGTCTCCAGGTCTTCATGAAATGTGCGCAAATCGCGATTATTGACGCCGATGAGTCGTGCGCCCATACGCAGAGCGCGTTCCAGGTCAGCCTCGTTATGCACCTCCACCAGCGCAGCCATGCCGAGATCAGTGATCAGCGCGTGTAGATCATGTAGTACGCCGTCTTCCAGCGCCATCACGATCAACAGCACAGCATCGGCATGATTCGCGCGCGCTTCATATACCTGGTGCGCGCTGATGACAAATTCCTTATACAGCACGGGTAGTTCAACCGCCGCGCGCACACTGCGCAGATAGTCCACGTGGCCCTGAAAAAACGGCTGATCGATCAGCACAGAGATCGCCGCAGCGCCGTTCTCTGTGTAAAGTGCAGCCAGCGCCAGCGGATCGAAGTTTTCGATCAGAACGCCTTTGCTCGGCGAGGCTTTCTTGATTTCGGCGATCAGGGCGACTGTATCGCGGTGCAGCGCGGCAGCGAAATCACGCGACGGCAGCGCGCTGGCCGCTGCCTCGCGCATCCGCGCCTGCGCTGCCGCATCCACCGCGCGCAAATCCTGGAGTTTGCGTTCCAGGATTTTGTCCAGTATGGTGCCGGTTTCGACGTAGGCGCGCGCCATGCTTGCTCCGTATTATTGCTTGAAACGCTGCGAATAGGCGATCAGCGCGTCGAGTTTGTCCTGTGCTGCGCCACTGTCCAGCGTTTGCTGCGCAAGTTTGATGCCCTCTGGGAAATCCTGCGCCAGCCCCGCCGCCATGAGCGCCGCCGCCGCGTTCAGCACTACTACGTCGCGGCGCGCGTCTTTGATTTCGCCGCGCAGAATACCGCGCAGAATGCCGGCGTTGACCTCTGGCACATCACCGAGCAGCTCGGAGATATGCGCACCGCGAAAACCCAGTTCTTTCGGGTTGAACTCGTAGGTATGCACACTGCCGTCTTTCAGGTGGCTGACATGATTCGGGCCGGTGGTGGTCAATTCGTCCAAATTGCCATAGCCGCTGACCACCAGCGCCTCTTTTGTGCCCAACTGATTTAACACATGCGCCAGCATATCGGTCAGGTCGGCGGTAAACACGCCCATCAACTGGCGGTTGGCGCCGGCGGGGTTGGTCAGTGGTCCGAGGATGTTAAAAATCGTGCGAATGCCCAGCTCGCGGCGCGGCACGGCGGCGTATTTCATGGCGGGATGCAGCTTGGCCGCGAACAAGAAGCCGATACCCACCCGATCCACGCATTCACCGATCTGTTCGGGCGTCAAATCAAGATTTACGCCCAGCGCCGCCAGCACATCGGCGCTGCCACATTTGCTGGAAGCCGCGCGGTTGCCGTGTTTGGCGACGCGCACGCCCGCCCCGGCGACCACAAAGGCCACCGTCGTGCTGATATTGAATGTGCCGGATTTGTCGCCGCCCGTGCCGCAGGTATCGAGCAAATCGCCGGACGCGCTCACAGGGACACGGTGGGCATTGGCACGCATAGCGCGCGCGCTCCCCGTGATTTCATCCTGCGTCTCGCCTTTCATGCGCAGCGCCATTAAATAAGCTGCGATCTGCGCTTCGCTGCTGCCGCCGCTCATGATTTGCTGCATGACAGCTTCGGCTTCTTCCACCTGTAAATGCCCAAAGCGGCTCAGGATGTCAATCGCGCGTTGGATATCCATGCTCTACATCGCCCTCGCAAACTGGTTCTCAAGAAAATTCTTGAGGATACGCGGCCCAAAGGTGGTCAAGATACTTTCTGGATGGAACTGCACACCCATCACCGGATGCTCGCGGTGGCGCAGCGCCATCACCTCGCCCGCTTCGGTAAACGCCGTCACGATCAAGCCCTCTGCTAGCGGCTCTTTGACGATCAAGCTGTGATAACGTGTGGCCTCGAAGGGGCTGGGGATGCCCGTGAATAAGGCATCCCCTTTGTGATAGATCATGCTGGTTTTGCCATGCATCAGGCGCGGCGCGCGTGTCACGACTCCGCCATACGCCTGCCCGATGCACTGGTGGCCAAGACATACGCCCAGAATCGGCGTGTGCGCGCCCAACTCCTGAATTACGTCGAGCGAAATGCCGCCGTCGTCGGGGTTGCCGGGCCCCGGCGAGATGACGATATGTGAAGGCTGCATAGCGCGGATTTCCGGCAGCGTGATCTGGTCGTTGCGCACGACACACAAATCCGCGCCCATTTCGCCAAGCTGCTGCACAAGGTTATAGGTAAAACTGTCGTAGTTATCGATGACGAGGATCATCAAATTCTCCTATCGAGCGCGATTCGAGTTCTTCCAGATGCGTGACATCATTCATGGCGACAATATGCCAAAGCGTATCGTCGTTTTCGTCCCGCACAATCGTCGTCACGGAGGTGTTGTCTACGTCAGTGCTGACGAGCTTTGCTTCATCGACCCACTGCGAAAGCAGGGTGCGAATAGCCGACGAGTGCGAGAGTATGGCGATGGTTTCGCCTTCGTCACGCCGCAGATAATCATTGAACGCCGAGATCATGCGCTGCTTCACCTGGTTACGCGACTCGCCGTTGGGTACGATATACCCTGCGCGATCTTCCACCAGCTGGCGATACTCGTCGGGATACCAGGCGCGCATTTCGTCGGGTGTCAGCCCCTGCCAGGTGCCGATATGGCGTTCGCGCAGCCGTTCGTCGAACTCTGGCGCAAAACCGAGCTTTTCCGCCAGGATGGCGGCGGTTTCGCGCGCGCGCCGTAAATCGCTGCTATACAGCACTTTGATGCCTGCGTTGCGCAAAAAACGCGCCAGATGCTGCGCCTGTTTCCTGCCATGCTCATTCAATGGGACGGCGACCCACCCCTGCCAGCGCCCCCGCATATTCCAATCGGTTTCGCCTGGACGTACTAAAATCACTCTTTTAACAGTCATTTTTACCTCGCGTTCGTTAGATGCCATTTTCGGCGTAACGGATCGCGTTGGACATCGCGCGCGCTTTGTTGATGGTTTCGTCGTATTCCCGCGCCGGGTCGCTGTCCGCGACAATCCCTGCGCCGCTTTGAATATACAGCGTATTGCCGCGCATCAACAGTGCTCGAATCGTAATACAGGTGTCCATCGAACCGTCGAAGCTGAAATAGCCCACCGCGCCGCCATAAGGGCCGCGCCGTGTGTCTTCCAGTTCTTCGATAATCTGCATGGCGCGCACTTTGGGCGCGCCGCTCAACGTACCCGCCGGGAACGTCGCCCGCAGCAGGTCGAAGGCGTCCATCTCTTTGCGCACGCGGCCCTGTACCTGACTGACAATATGCATGACATGCGAATAACGCTCGATGTACATCATTTTGGACACTTTGACGCTGCCATATTCCGAGACACGCCCCAGATCATTGCGTCCCAGATCGACCAGCATCACGTGTTCCGCGCGCTCTTTGGGGTCGGCCAGCAGGTCTTTTTCCAGTTCCAGGTCTTCCTGTTCGCTGTTCCCGCGCGGGCGCGTGCCGGCGATCGGGCGGTTGGTGGCGATGCCGTCCTCGAAGCGCACCATCATTTCCGGCGATGCGCCCATCAGCGTGAAGTCCTCGCCGAAGCGCAGGAAGAACATATACGGCGATGGGTTCAGCGCCCGCAGCGCGCGGTATATCGTGAAGGGATGCGCGCTCGTCTGGCAGCTAAAACGCTGCGAAAGCACGATCTGAAAAGCGTCGCCCGCCGCGATGTATTCTTTGGCGCGGCGCACATTTTCTTCGAAGTGTTCGCGCGTGAGGTTCGAGCGCAGCGTGTCATGCAGCGGTTCGCTCACAGGGGGCAGTGCCGGCAGCGGCTGTTTGAGCGCTTCGACGATGTTTTCGATACGGCGCAGGGCATCATCGTAGGCCGCGTCTTTGTCGCCTATGTTGTGCGCGTTTGCCAGCACGATCATCTGATGTTTGGCGTGGTCGAAGATCACCAGCGTGTCTGGCAGCAGAAAAGCCGCGTCGGGCACGTCCAATTCCTGCCGTGCCGTATGCGGCAGCCGTTCAAAATAGCGCACCACATCGTAGCTGATGTAGCCCACCGCGCCGCCCACAAAACGCGGCAAACCCGGCACATGTACCGGCGTGACGCGGTTGAACTCGGCTTTGATCACACTCAGCGGGTCTTCGCCAAGCGCCAGCGGACGCGATTCGCTCTGGCCGTGCAGCGTGCGTGTGAGGATGTTATCGCGCACGGTGATAACGCCTTTGGGATTGACGCCCAAAAACGAATACCGCCCGACATGTTCGCCGCCTTCGACGCTTTCCAGCAAAAAGGCGACCTGCCCCATTTGCGCCAGCTTGAGGAAGATCGACACCGGCGTTTCCAGATCGGCCAGCAGGCGGCAGTACACAGGGACAAGATCGCCACTTTCGAACAATGTATGCGTTTCTGCGCGCGTGGGACGGGTTTCGATATGCACCCGCTCCGGTGTAATGAACATAGGCTCACCCCTCTCGAACGCTTCTGACCGAAAAATAAAAAACCCTTCTGTCCTCCACAGCAAAAATGCCGGACAAGGACGAGAAAGGTTCCCGCGGTGCCACCTTGTTTGCCTGCCCACAGGGGCAGACCGCTCTGCACAGTACAGGCGCGCAAGGCCGATACTGTTCGCCTGTGATTACGGAGGCGTTCCGGCACGTACTACTAAGCACGGTGTGTGCCGTTCGGCGTGCAGCTCCCCAGTCCATTCCACGTCGGCGTTTGTGCCCCCTTCGCAGCAGCCGGAGGCTCTCTGAACATCGTTTCGCCGTGTACTCTTCTGGATCGACGCTTTTTCTATGTGATTGTTGTTGAAGATGGTAGCGATAATTGCCAGCGCTGTCAAGAGATGGGCGCAAAAAAGTGGCGGCCTCATCAGCCGCCACAAGCAGTTATGCAAGCGCTGCGGAGTTAGCCGCCCGATACAGTGACAGCCAGGTTGTATGTGCCCTCGCCGGCGTCATCAAAGGTGCCGACCTCGATAATCAGCGTGAAGCCTGCCGGAATTTCCAGGCCGAGCAGCGCTGAGTTAAAGATTCTGCCGGGTTCGGCGTCGTCGTTTTCGGCCAGCAGGTTGCCATCGGTGTCATACAAACGCAGATAGGTGTCGAACTGGCCGCTTTCATCGCCGAGCGTGATGTCTACGGTCACATCTTCGGTGATCTCCAGCACATACTGCACGCGCTCGCCGACGGCGATGTCGCCCGTGACCTCATCGCCGACCGCAATGCTGCCGCCGTCGGTGATGGTGATGTCAGGCGTGTTCACGTCGTCGAGATAGGCCACCGCCGCGTCATACACCAGGTCTTGCTCGGCAGCAGTGACCGCCATATTTTCTTCAGTAATCGGCACAAGCACGGTCGGCTGGATGCCCTGACTTTCGATGATGCTGTTGCCATCCATGTCGATGGAGCGGATGGTGGGCAGCGACATAAAGCTGTCTTCAGGCAGCGCAATATCGAAGTAGCGGCCACCGGCGATGCCGTTGGTGCCGTACTGGCCGACCACGGCGGCACGATCTTCGCGCGTCATATAGTAGGCGAAAAATTCGCACGCGCTAGCGCAGGCCGGGCTGACCAGAATCGCCACTGGGCCGGTGTAGATCAGCGACGGATCGCGCGGGGGCAGCAGCAGTTCGGGCGCCGTATCATCGTAGAAGAAGTCGCCGATGTCGCGGTTAAAGGCGTCGTCGAAGCCGATCTGGATTTCTTCTTCGTACAGGTAGGGGGCCATGCGGTTGGAGAACGCGCCGAACCCGCCACTGTTAGCGCGCAGGTCGATAATGATGCCCGCCGCGCCGAACTGATTAGCGGTTCGCAAGAACGTTTCCCAGTTTTCGATCAGCACACGCTCGTTAACGAAGAAATCGTATACAGCGACATAGCCGTAGAAACCGGCGTCGGTGGCGATGAAGTTGTATTCAATCGGGCCGCGTGGCACGGTCTGGCGCGGCCCATAAACGAATTGACGGCTGAAGCCCAGACTGGCACGTTCGGGCACTGTCGTCATCGTCACGGTTTCTTCTTCTCCACCGGGATTGATAAAGCTGACTTCCACTTCGATATCAACCGGGAAGCGCACGACAAAGCGAATCTGGTCCAGCCGTTCGACCGAAGGCAGGCTGTAGGGCGCGTTCACACTCTGCACCGCGTTAATCGCCTCGTCGATCGGCACACCGTCAATAGCGGTGATTTCAGCGCCGTATTCAATGCCCGCCGCCGCCGCAGGGCTGTCTTCCAGCAGGAAATTGACCAGCAGGCGGCCATCGGTCAGTTCGCGCAGTGCAATGCCCAGCCCGCCGCCGATACGTTCCTGCTCCGCGTCTTCCAGCACTGTGCTGCTGTTGGTGAAGAAGCTCACATGGCCGTCGGGGATGCGTAAGGCGAAATCATACATCGCGAACAGATAGGCCTCCGCGTCTTCGTTGGCTTCGGCTTCTTCAAAGCGCGGCATGAATTCTTCTTCCAGCGCGTCCCAATCGATGTTCTTATCGACGTTGTAGGCGTATTCGTTGCGCCCGATTTCCAGCAGCGCCGCGAACGCTTCGGTGTACGTCATATCAGAGAAATCATCTGGGACGACCTCTTCCGCTTCGTAGGTGTTCATCGTCACCGTACTGGAGCGATCAAACGTGAAAGGATCGCTGTCCAGATCGACCATCGTGAAGCCCGCGGGCAGCCCGACAACCGGATCGTCTTCGGTGAACAGCAGCCCGTCATCGCCGAAGCCCGCGGGGAAGCCCTGCTGGTCATCGGGCGCGTAGACCAACAGCCGCCCGCCGGTGACTTCGTACAGTGTTTCCGGGTTAGTGCTGAAGCGTGCGCTCGAATCGGAGGTGCTCCAGCCGCCGTAGCCGCCGAAGTCGTAACGGTCAATGAAGGTGTCATTGTAACGACTGACCCAGAAGGCCACCTGATACACCTGCACGCCGGCGTCTTCTTCACCGTCGTTATCGACATCGGTGCTTGCGCCCTGCGGCTTCGCCGGCAGGCTCAGGCGGAAGTCGATGGAGTTATCGCTTTCATCGTAGAAATTGTCGATGAACTGACCTAAAACCTGTGATTCCGCCGACGGGACAAAAAGGCGATCACGCTGCACCATGCCGCCCTGATCTTCCAGCAGAATCAGCGGCAGCGCGGTAAAGGTGCGCAAATTGGGGTTGTTGACGGGCATGGTGCCCGCAACCTGGAGTACCCCACCTTCGTCGTTGACAAACTCGGCCATCGGCATTTCGTCCTGCGCGCGGACAGCCGAAAGCGCGCTCGCCAATAACAACACGAGCAGTAACAACACGCGATATTTGATTCTCATAATCTAGCTGACCTTCCTAAACATGTTCGGAACACACAAAAGAACCGTGCGCGGCATAGTTTGGCAAGTTCAATCTAAAAATGCAAATTACAGTGTCGTAAACCAAACACGCCCGCCTGCTTTGCCAGCGCGCCCTCAAGCAATGTTAAACGCCTGCTCATATTTTCCCCCGTTTGGTGGATTGTTTGTGTGTTAGGTTATGTTGTAGAGTGAAAACAGCGTATCCTGACGAAGGATGGGGAATTCATGCAGAAGCTTTATGTAAATCATACTTCCGCCGGCACCCGCCACCGCGACAACATCCAGCGGCTGATGCACAGCATCCGTCAGGCGGTGGTGATCGACGTGGGGCGGCTGGAGTTGATTATCGCGGCGTTTATCGCCCAGGGACATGTCCTGCTGGAAGATGTGCCGGGCATCGGCAAAACGCTCGTCGCCAAAGCATTGGCGCGTTCGCTGCACGCCAGTTTCAAGCGTGTGCAGTGCACGCCCGATCTGCTGCCGGGTGACATCACGGGCAGCGCCATCTATAACCAGCGCGAACAGCGTTTTGAGTTCATCAAAGGCCCGATTTTCGCTAACATCGTGCTGGTGGACGAGATTAACCGCGCTTCGCCGCGCACACAGTCCAGCCTGCTCGAAAGCATGGCCGAAGGCCAGGTGACCAGCGACGGCTTTACCTATGCGCTGCCGCTGCCCTTTTTCCTGATCGCCACGCAGAATCCCATCGAAATGGCCGGCACCTTCCCACTGCCAGAAGCACAGCTAGACCGCTTTCTGGTCGCTTTGAGTCTCGGTTATCCCGAATACGACGACGAAGTGACGATTCTGGAGCGCGAAGAACACGATGATCCGCTGGCGCAGCTTGAGCCAGTGCTGGAACTCGACGACATCGCGGCACTGCAGGAATCGGCGCGGGCGGTGACTGTGGCGCGGGTCCTCAAAGAGTATATTGTGCAGCTTGCCAGCGAGACACGCACCCACAACGATGTGATCGTGGGACTCAGCCCGCGCGGCGGCGTCGCCTTGCAGCGCTGCGCGCAGGCCTTAGCGCTGGTGCGCGGACGCCAGTTCGTCACGCCTGACGACATCAAACAGGCCGCGCCCGCCGTTGTCGCTCACCGTCTGCTGACGCGCGACCGCCGCCCAGAAAGCGCGCGCGAAATCGTCGCCAGCATTTTGCGGCGTGTCGCTGTCCCTGTGGAATAACCCGCCGCGAGAAAGCATATCATGCCGACCAAACGCACCCTGTGGCTAACGACTGCCGCGCTGCTGCTGTACTTTTTCGCCAACCAGACGCAGGTCGGCTGGCTGTACATCATGAGCGCGCTGCTGCTCGGCACGCTTATCGCCGCGTGGCTTTTCGGTCTGCGTGCGCTGCGCCGTCTGACAGGCATACGCACACTGGACGCTGGAGATGGCGAAGTCTACGAAGGCGACAGTCTCGGCGTCGAACTTACGCTGAACAATGTGGGCAAAGCCGGTGTCTACCAGATTCGCACCGCCGAAGCCTGCCCGCTGGCCGCGCCCGACAGCCCCCAGCGCGAGATGAAGGTCTTTCTGCCGGAAATCACACCCGGCGATTCAGTCAAATTCAGCTATACGGTAGATGTAGATCGTCGCGGGTTGCACACATTTCCGCCGCTGCTGCTGCGCACCCGCGCGCCCTTCGGCCTTTTCCGCCGTCAGCGCAAGCTGGACATGCCGACGCGCGTGCTGGTGTACCCGGAAGTACGCCCGCTGCGCCACCTCAGCCTGCTGGATTACACGCGCGCCCAGCAAAGCGCCCGCCCCAAAAGTGGTCTTGGCTCCGAAGTGATCGGTGTGCGCCCGTTCCGCAGCGGCGATTCGCCGCGCCATATTCACTGGCGTTCGCTGGCGCGCACCGGCCAGTTGATGAGCAAAGAATTCGCCGACGAAGCGCAGCCGGGGCTGGCGCTGGCGCTCGATCTGTTTGCCCACCCCTATGCTGCGACCGACAGCAAACATACGCCCTTCGAATGGGCGGTGAAAGTCGCTGTGAGTGTTGCCGACTATGCCCGCCTGCGTAATTATCCGCTGTACATCATCGCCGACGATGAAACCTATCCCGCGCCCGGCGGCGCGGTGGCCTGGCACGCGCTGCTGCAATATCTGGCGCGCGTTCAGCCAGTGGGCAAGCAGCGTTTCAACGCAGTCCTGGAACGCGCCGCCGTATATTCGCTGGTCGCCGCGGTGCTGCCGTATCCCGACGATGACGCGCGCGCTGCCCTGATTGCTCTGCGCTATCGCGGATGCAGCCTGCTGGCCGTGCTGATGAATCCACAGTCGTTCCCGGCGGGCGGCCTTTCGGCGCAGCCATTGGTCGAAGCGCTCAGCGCCGCCCAGATTGATACCCGCCTGATCCAGTTCAATACAGAGACAAGCCATGATTGGACGACCCAACTTTCTGCGCCAGAAGAAGCCCTCAAAGCCTGAGACATCGCTTACACTGCGGCGGCTGGCCTTCGGCGCGCAGCTTATCAGCATGTTCGCGCTCGGCGAAGTCACGCAGCTCTGGCTGTTGATTCTGCCGCTGCTGCCGCTGCTGGCACTGGGGCATCTCTACTCGTATCGCGCTTGTGTCAAGCCCAGCCGTTTCGTCCGTTTGATCGTCTTTGTCGGCATTCATCTTGGCATCTGCTGGATGTTCGGCGGACTGATATGGGGAATGCCCTATCCGCAGATTCAATTCGCGCTGATCACCATGATCGTCGTCAGCTTTGAACTCATCAGCCGCCTGAATCTGTATTCCGGCATAGGGCTGGGACTGATTAACTTTTATGTGGCGGCCACGCTCAGCCGCACGCTGGTTTTCGGCGGCCTGCTCATCGTCTATCTGCTCTGCCTGCTGGCGTTCCTGTGGCTGGCAGAAAGCGAAGACGGCGTGCGCGATAATCCCGTCGTCGTGCGCCCCACGCGCGAAAAAACCACGCGCGGCGGGCGTGTACGCTGGCTGCTGCGTTTCTCTCTGCTGCTCTCGTTCGCCGCGCCGCTGGTCTTCCTTTTTACGCCGCGTTTCGCCGCCACACCGCTCATCATGCCGATTTCGCTGCGTTTGCCAATCACTAATCGCCCCGCCGCGCAGGTGATTAATCCCGCCGTGCCGCTGGTGCAGATCGAAGGCATGTCCACGGGAAGCAGCGAATACTACTACGGTTTTGACACACAGCTTGATTTGAGCTATCGCGGCGGCCTGACCGACACCCTCGTCATGTACGTGCGCAGTTCAGCGGCCAGCTATTGGCGCAGCCACGCCTACGACACCTATAACGGACGTACCTGGTCAAAATCCAACGACGAGCTGCGCTACCTACGCGGCAATGGCTACTATTTTGCGCTCGATCCCGCCTACCCGCGTCTGATTGACTATCCGCCCGGCGACACCTTTGTGCAGTCCTTTTACATCGTCTATCCGCTGCCGAATCTGCTGTTCGTCGGCGGCGAGCCGGTGAAGCTGTTTTTCGCCGCTACCGAAATCGCCTTCGACGCCTACGACGGCCTGCGTGTGGGCGACCCGCTCAGCGCGGGGACGACCTACAGCGTTGTCTCGCTGCGCCAGGACTTCGAACCCGACGAACTGCGCGCCGCCGCCGCCGTCTATGCGTCCGATAGCTGGCAGCGCTTTGCCAACAGCGAATTCGCCAACTACCTACAACTGCCGGAAAGCATCACGCAGCGCACGCGCGATCTGGCGCGTGAAATCACAGTCGGTATCGCTAACCCCTACGATCAAATCATCGCCATCCGCGACTATCTGCGTGCGACTTATGCTTACGACTTCTTCCCGCCGCCGCAAGCGCCTAATAGCGATTCGGTAGACCAGTTTTTGTTCGTGGATCAGCGCGGGGTCTGCGAACAGTATGTCAGCGCGATGATTGTGATGCTGCGCGCATTGGGCATTCCGGCGCGTCTGGTGGCCGGTTATGGCACAGGCGATTACAACCCATTCACAGGTTTCTACGAAGTGCGCGCCAATGATGCGCACGCCTGGGTTGAGGTCTATTTTCCCGATCACGGCTGGGTATCGTTCGACCCGACCCCTGGCTGGAACGGCAGCCCGGAAACTGGTCCCGTCGAGCGCTGGGTGTTCTCCAGCCTGTTCGAAGGCGTCGAACTGCCGTCGCTGCCTCTGGGCGAAATGACACAGGCCGGCCTGTCGTTTTTGGGCGCTATCGCCGCGTCGTTTGTTTTCATGTTCGCTGCGAGTCTGATCATCGTCGCTGCGTGGTGGCTGTGGCAGCGTTGGGGCAAACTGCGGTTTGGGCGCTGGCGGCGAATGCGGCAGCGCGATCCACTGCGCCGCCGTGTTTTTTCGCTCTATCACCGTGCGCAGCGTCGCCTGCGTTCGTATCGCGCGCCGACCCAAACCGTGCAGGAACACGCCGCCGCGTTTCCCGAAATGGCCGAACTCGCGCGTGCAGTCGATAGCGCCGCTTACAGCACAGACATTCTGGACGAGACAGTGCTCAAAAGCCTCGAATCGTCCGTCCGCAAACGCTAAACAAACTGCCCCTCCATGCTGACACATGTTGAGGGGGCAGTAGGCTAAGCGCAGTGACGCCCGATTTACTTCGCCTTGCCCTGGGCGGCGACAGCAGCGGCGGCCTTTTTCACCTCTTCCGGGTCGCCCAGATAATAATGCGTGATCGGCTTCAGATCCGCATCCAGTTCATACACCAGCGGCACCCCCGTCGGGATATTCAGTTCCACGATCTCGTCATCAGCGATATTGTCGAGATACTTCACCAGCGCGCGCAGGCTGTTGCCGTGCGCCGCGATAATCACACGCTTCCCCGAACGAATTGTCGGCGCGATGGTTTCATGCCAGTACGGCAGGAAGCGCGCTACCGTGTCTTTCAGGCATTCGGTCAGCGGGATGTCTTTTTCATCCAGATTGCCATAACGCGGGTCGTTGCCGGGATACCGCTCATCGCTTTTTTCCAGCGCGGGCGGTGGCGTGGCATAGCTGCGGCGCCACACCAGTACTTGTTCGTCGCCGAATTTGGCCGCCATTTCCGCTTTGTTTAGCCCTTGCAGCGCCCCGTAGTGCCGTTCGTTCAGCCGCCACGAATTGTGTATCGGCAGCCACATCTGATCCATTTCGTCCAGCGCCAGCCACAATGTGCGAATCGCGCGCTTCAGCACCGACGTAAAGGCGATGTCGAAGACGTAACCCTCCTGTTTCAGCGTGCGCCCGGCGCGTTTCGCTTCTTCCAGCCCTTTTTCGCTCAGGTCAACATCCGTCCAGCCGGTGAAGCGGTTTTCCTTGTTCCAGACGCTTTCGCCGTGACGCAGCAGTACAACTTTTGTGGTCATGTGTTTACCTCGTCTGTGATCGGTCAACAGATGGGCATGACTCTAGCGAATCTGTCCGGCGGGGGCAAATCGCCATTGCAGGCCAGGGTGACTGACGTTATGATGCGCTTTAATGCTGAGAATGGGACGATACCTATGCCCTGTATGATCCGCCTGCTGACAGCGCAGGGACTGCAACCCGTGTCCTACAGCGCCGATTCGCTGGCCGCCGCCGCTGCCTTTGAAGCGCATGACGGCGTGTACACGATCACGAATACCTACAACACTTTTCAGGTGCTCAAGTTCGATGCACACCTCGATCGTCTTGAAGATTCTGCGCGCCGCGAGCAAATACAACTGCGGCTGGATCGCGTGGGGCTGCGGGCGGCGCTGCGCCAGATGATCGCTGAGGCGGGTTATGGCGACGTGCGTTTTCGTATCACCATCGAACGCCAGAATCCGCAGGCGTTGATTCTCTCGCTCGAACCTTTTGCACCGCTGGCGGCGGAGATCAGAGCGCGCGGGGTGCGCTGTATCACGGCGGGCAGCGCCGCGCGCCATCATCCCGAAGCCAAAACGATTAATTGGCTGCATGATCGCAAGCAGATCGAACAAAGCCTATCGCCCGGCATCTATACCGCGCTGCTGCTCTCTCCCGAAGGCCATATTCTGGAAGGCCTGAGTTCAAATTTTTACGCGATTTTAGAGGGCGAACTGCGCTCTGCCGGCGCGGGGGTGCTGCCGGGTATCGCCCAACAGGTGGTCTACACAGTGGCACCGCACATCTTGCCGCTGCGTAAAGTGGCTGTAAATGTGCGTGATCTGCCCCGTTTGGATGAAGCCTTTATCACCAGTTCCAGCCGCGGCGTGCTGGCAGTAGTCGAAATCGACGGGCAGCAGATCGGCGCGGGCACGCCCGGCGTAAAAACGCTGGCGATCAGCCAGGCCTATAATCATTGGGTGCAAATGCATCTTGAAGACCTGTGAGTCGGCGCTCTACGCATCGCGTTCGCGCAGCACCCATTTTTCGTCGTCTTCAAACCATTTCGCAACATCGATTCATCTTAATCCAGCGGCGCTTTAAAATCATAAATGCCGTCACGGATCGCCCAGCGCTGCCCATTCGCCGCAGAAATCAGCGTATCTCCTTCAAGTCGCAGTTCTGCTCCTGTCTCCGGGCACACAAACAACCCATTCTGCCCCGTATGGTCAGGGGTTTCTCCCACCGCCCGCGCTGCGACAAACACACTCGGCGCGTACAATAGCCCGCTGCGCTGCATCACGTTATCCATCGCGACCAACACATCCGTCGGCACTCGGTTCTTCAGCGCTCCCAGCCGGAAAAAAGACACCGGCACCTGTTTTTGAACCTCGAACTGCGCCTTTTCCAGTTCCCTGCGAATGTACTCCGGGTGAAAATCGAAGTTCAGCTCCACAAACTCCACCGGAGACAAATCATACGGATTCCACTGCTGGTATTTGAGCGCATAGCGCAGCATAGCCTTCAGGTTGCGTTTATTGGCGTGCTCAAGGACGAACAAAGCATTGGGCGCGAGCGTGCGGTGTATGGCTTTAAGCACGGCAGGCACATCCGCCATGTGATGAATAACACGAATCATGGTCGCAGCATCAAAAACACCGCTGCGGAACGGCAGCCGGTACACATCCGCCGCTACATACACAAAACGCGGCGAACGTCCAAGCTGTTGTTGAGCGTACTGCAACTG
This sequence comes from Chloroflexota bacterium, assembly GCA_013388745.1. Taxonomy (GTDB): domain Bacteria; phylum Chloroflexota; class Anaerolineae; order Aggregatilineales; family Phototrophicaceae; genus JACAER01. Next base: position 733 of record JACAER010000016.1, on the reverse strand, counting down.
TGAAAGTGAATAATCCACCAGCACGACCTGCTCGTACATATGGTATTCCTGCGTCAAACGCCCGAAGCCGGCGCCGATTTCCAGCAGGCGTTTTCCGGCAGCAGGCAAAATGCGGCGCAAGACCGAGCGCTCGGTGCGGTCTTCATACTGCCGTCCGCGCCCTTCCCAAAAGTCCGTGCGGTAATTCGAGCCTTCGTAATCGCAGATTTTAGGGCGTGACTCTGGTTTAGGCATATCACTCTATTTCTTCGTCATCATCGAGGATGATATAGTCTCGTTCTGAGGGCAATTGGTCAGGTTCATCAGGCTCTAGGATTAAAAGAGCAGCATCGTAATCGGACTCATGGACGAGAACGCGAATTTCACCCAGGCCGATATTGATTCCCAAGGCCCCGGCTGCCGGCTCCTGATCCACAAAGGCGACAATGCCTTCGCTCTTAAGGCGATTCGCGATCAAATAGGCTTCGGAAATACCGAGCGCCACATACACAACGACCCAATGCGGAGCGTGTTGAGAAGGGATTGGTTTATTTGTCATAGAAAAGGAGTTTAGCTGACTCGCGGTGCAATTTCAACGACTCCGCAGACAGCAAGACTCAAAAAAAAAGGGGGAGGACGAGAGTGGGGAGCGGGGTGGCGGGGAGAAGGCACAAGGGAGGAGGTGGTTGGCAGCGGCTTACGCTCCCACGCCGTTACCAGCGCAGTACCCTCAGCGCTCGTGAGCTTAACGACC
>JACAER010000008.1 GCA_013388745.1 Chloroflexota bacterium | reverse complement strand
GATCGTCTGCGGCACTTTGTCGATCTCCGTCGTCGCCAGCACGAAGATGGCATGGTCAGGCGGTTCTTCCAGCGTTTTCAGCAGCGCGTCGAAGGCGCTGCCGCTGAAACGATGCACTTCGTCGATGATGTAAATCTTGTAGCGGCCTTCGCCCGGCGCGAAGGCGATGCGCTCGCGCAGCTCGCGCACATCGTCCACGCCGGTATGCGTCGCCGCGTCGATTTCGATCAAATCCAGGTAGCGGCCTTCGTTGACCGCCACACACGCCGGACACTGGTTGCACGGGCGCTTGTCCATGTCGGCCTCGTGGCAGTTGACGGCTTTGGCCAGCAGGCGCGCGGTGGTGGTTTTGCCGGTGCCGCGCGGCCCGCTGAACAGATAGGCATGGCGGATGCGTCCGCTTTTCAGCGCGTTGCGCAGCGTGCGCACAATATGCTCCTGCCCCACCAGTTCGTCAAAATCGCTGGGACGCCATTTCAGATACAGCGCTTGTTCTGGCAAAACTGTTTTCTCCCCGTATACTGCGCTCTATTGACTCTAGCATTTTTGTTCGATACAGGCAACTTGCCCCGTGACAGAATCATACCACGCCGCCGCGCGATTTTGAGGCGGCAAACCCGCCGCTCAGCGCAATCGTATCAAACTTGCGCCGCAGGTTCTGCTTTATGACTGCCGAACACTTGTTTTTTCGCCGCCGCGTATTAAACTCTGTGCGTTGTTTCCGCCCTCAGGAGTTCCCCATGACACAGCTTTTCGATACCCCGGTTGACCGGCGCGGCTACAGCATCAAATGGGACTTAGTGCCCCCCGATGTCCTGCCGCTGTGGGTCGCCGATATGGACTTTCGCTCGCCCGAACCGGTGATCCGCGCGCTGCGTGACCGCGTGGCTCAGGGCACTTTCGGCTATCACTTCGATTCGCTGCCGCTGCGCGAAACGCTGGCCGAACGGATGCAAACGCGCTACGGCTGGCAGATCGTGCCCGGCGACGTGTTCTTTATGCCCGGCCTGGTTGTGGCGCTCAACGTGGTATGCAGGCTGACGGGCGAACCGGGCAGCAGCGTGATCATGCATACCCCCGTCTACCATCCTTTTCTCGGCGCGCCGCTCAACAACGGTCAGACCGTCATCAGCAGCGAACTGCTGCGCCGCCGCGCCAACGGCAGCATCCACTATACAATCGACTTCGATGCCTTCGAAGGCGCTATCACCCCGCAGACACGCCTGTTTTTGCTCTGCAATCCGCATAACCCGGTAGGACGCAGTTGGACGCGCGCCGAACTCGAACGGCTGGCGGAAATCTGCCTGCGCCATAACCTCTACATCTGCTCCGACGAGATTCACTGCGACCTGCTGCTGGACGAACAGGCGCATATCCCGATCGCCAGCCTGTCGCCCGAAGTGGCTGCGCGCACGATCACGCTGATGGCGCCCAGCAAAACTTTCAATCTGCCGGGATTAGGGCTGGGCTTCGCCATTATCCAGGATGCCGAACTCATGAAAAAGCTGCAAGGCCTGTTGTTCACGCAGCATTTGTTCCCCCCGGTCAACACGCTGGCCTACAGCGCGGCGCTGGCCGCTTACCGCGAGGGGCAAGCCTGGCTGGACGCACTGCTGCCTTACCTGCGCGCCAACCGCGATACGCTCGTGGCATACGTCCACCAGCACATGCCGCGCGTCGCCCTCACCTGCCCGGAAGCCACCTATCTGGCGTGGCTGGACTTGAGCGAATCTGGCATTCCCAGCAGCGCGCAGATGATGCCGGGATCGTCGCAGACCTTCTTCTGGAACGAGGCGCGCGTGGCGGTGCAGGAGGGGCGCATTTTCGGGCAGGGCGGCGAACCGTTCGTGCGCCTGAACTTCGGCTGTACGCGCGCGACGCTGCTGGAAGCGCTGGAACGGATGCGCGCGGCGCTCGACCGCCACAATTTACTGTGAACAAAAAGGCGGCGCTGCCCATACGAGGACAACGCCGCTGCGCGACTATGCGCTTGTGCTTGCAGGAGCGCAGCGCCCCAGATTGTCGTTTGGCGGTAGTTAGACGCTGGTGTGTTCCACATGCACCGCTGGCCCCATGGTGGAGGTCAGCGTCAGCCGGCGCACATAAATCCCCTTGACGCCGGCAGGTTTGGCGCGCGTCACGGCTTCGAGCACGGCCTGCGCATTGCCCAGCAGTTTTTCGGCGTCGAAGCTGGCTTTGCCGATCGGCACATGCAGGTTGCCGGTCTTATCGTTGCGGAATTCGACACGCCCGGCCTTCAGTTCGTTCACCGCGCGTTCCAGGTCATCGGGCTGCACCACCGTGCCGGCTTTCGGGTTCGGCATCAGGCCGCGCGGGCCGAGAATACGCGCCACACGCCCGACCTTTTTCATCATGGTAGGCGTAGCGAGCGCTGCGTCGAAGTCCATCCAGTTTTCTTTCTGGATACGATCGAGGATTTCGTCGCCGCCGACAATATCGGCGCCGGCGGCTTCGGCGGCGCGCGCTTCTTCGCCTTCCGCGAAGACCACGATGCGCACCGTCTTGCCCAGCCCGAAAGGCAGCAGCACCGTGCTGCGTACCTGCTGGTCGCTGTGGCGCGGGTCGATGCCCAGGCGGAAGTGCATTTCCAGCGTTTCGTCGAACTTGGCCGTCGCCAGCTTTTTGGAGAGCGTGACGGCTTCGGTCAGCGGGTAATAATGGTCAGGGGTAACCTGCTTGAGGATTTCGTTAAAACGTTTGCTGTGCTTTGCCATGTCGAGTAACTCCTGTGGTCACGGGGCAGGATATGCCCTCCCACGATAAAACAGACGATATTTCGCGCGCGGCGGACACGCCAGGGCCTACAGCGCCTAATCGACGACTTCGATGCCCATCTGCCGGGCAGTGCCTTCGATGGCCTTCATGGCGGCTTCGGTGCTCAGCGCGCCCAGATCGGGCTTTTTCAGTTCGGCGATTTCGCGTACCTGCTTGCGCGTCAGCTTGCCGACTTTTTGCAGCTTGGCGTTGGCCGAGCCTTTATCGACACCGGCGGCCTTCTTGATGAGGAAGGAAGTCGGCGGACTTTTCAGTTCGAACTTAAACGAGCCATCGGTGAAGATGGTGATCTGCGCGGGCACGATTTCGCCGACACGGTTGGCGGTGCGGGCGTTGTATTCCTTGCAGAAGCCCATCAGGTTAATGCCGTGCTGCGCCAGCGCCGGGCCGATCGGCGGGGCGGGATTGGCTTTGCCGGCGTTGATTTGCAGCGTAACGATTGCTTTGACTTTCTTTGCCATCAGTCCCTCTCACATTTCGCGATAGTGGCGGCGGGTGCGCGCCGCGTCTTTAGCTTTTTTCCACCTCTAAAAAGTCGAGTTCCACGGGCGTATCGCGGCCAAAAAAGTTGACCATGACGCGCACTTTTTGCTTGTCGGGGTCAATGGCGGCCACAGTGCCGATAAAATCGTTGAACGGGCCGTCGATGATGCGCACTTTCTGGCCGATCTTGAAGGTGAGCTTGACGACGGGATTTTGGTCGGACATGCGCCGCAAAATCTGCGCGACTTCTTCCGGGCGCAGCGGCGTGGGGTCGTTGCCCATGCCGACAAAGCCGGTGACGCCGGGCGTATTGCGCACGACGTACCACGAGTCTTCGTCCATTTTCATTTCGACCAGGATATAACCGGGAAACACACGGCGTTCTACCGTGCGGCGTTTGCCTTCTTTGACTTCGATTTCTTCCTGCGTCGGCACGATGACATCAAAGATTTTGTCGCGCATCCCCATGCTTTCGATGCGCTGTTCGATAGCGTGGCGCACCTTGTTTTCGTAGCCAGAATAGCAGTGAACGACGTACCACAGTTTTTCGTGGCTGCGCGGGTGCAGCTTGGGCACATCGTCGTCGTCACTGCCGATGGCAAACATATCGGGAGCCTTGTTTTCGGCTGCCGGCTCTGTATCGAGATAGACAGGTTCGGGATCGTAATCGCCCGATTGCTTTATCTCGCCGCGTTCTTTCTTGTTTTTCTTGGGGCGCGCCATAGGTGCCTCGCGCTATTCACTACCGCCGCTGCGGCGATTCTGATTGACCAGGAAAACGACCAGCGCGGCGGCGACTATGATGAAGAAGCCGACGAACACCAGCGGCAGGTCGAGACCGATGCGCACCAATTCTGTGAAGGCCAGGCTGATGGCCCCCAACGCCAGTGAGGCGATGATGGTGACGATGAGCACGATGCGCGTCAGGCTGATGACTTCGTCGCGCGTTGGCCAACTGACTTTGAGGATTTCCGAGCGTGTGTCGGCGATATAGGTGCGGATGCGGAAGAGCGTGCGTGTGAAGATATTGCCGCCGCCTTCTTCCTGCGCGGTTTCGATGGCGCGGTTGCGGCGGCCCGGCGTGGGACGGCCTTTTTTGGCGGTGATGCCGCGTGAATCGGACTCGTCTTCGCCCTCGTCGCGTTCTTCCTCGGTTTCCTCGTCGGCAGCCTGCACCTGGGCAGCTTGCTGTTTTTCTTCGGCCTCGCGCCGCTGGCGGCGGCGGCTCTGTTTTTCATTGCTCGGTTGTTCGGCAGACATGCCTGATTACTCCTTAGGACTTGCGGGAGGCATTATACAAGACACCGCCGTGAGGGGCGGTGTCTTCCTAAATTACAGGGGTGCAAGGAATCGAACCCTAGTCTTCTGTTTTGGAGACAGACGCGTTACCACTACACCACACCCCTAAACACAGCCTCATTCTATAAGACGCGAGGCCTGGCGTCAATCGAAAGCTTATTTGGTTTCCTTATAGAGCACATGCTTGCGCAGGATCGGGTCGTACTTCTTCAATTCCAAGCGGTTGGGGTCGTTGCGCTTGTTCTTGTAGGTGATGTACATGTGCCCGCTTTCGGTGCTGCGCAGCTTAATCCAGGTGCGAACGCCTTTTTTTGCCATGATCTTTCCTCATCCCTCTTTGTGAAAGTATTAGCCCCAGATGGGACTTGAACCCATGACTTCTTTCTTACCAAGAAAGTACTCTACCACTGAGTTACTGGGGCAAAAATGGAATTGAGTGGATTAGAACTCAAGTGGGCCGAGCAGGACTCGAACCTGCGAAGGCGTCTGCCAACGGATTTACAGTCCGTCCCCTTTGCCGCTCGGGACATCGACCCATGAAAGTGTGAGAACCAGAGCCACCGAACGGAATTGAACCGTTAACATCCATATTACAAGTATGGTGCTCTGCCAATTGAGCTACGGTGGCGTTTATAGCTTACCAAGTCTTGCCATCAGCATATCTTTTGTCGGCGCTGTGGTTGGCGTTTGCCGTCTTGATTGCGTCTTTTGTGTGTTGCAGTGATCGCGTGACAATTTGGGCACAACCATTGCAGATTGTTGTCAGTGTTATGTATTTATTTTGCGGCAACTTGGGCTTGCCACAACGACAGACATTCGAACGCGCGTGCGGACGATTGGCGTGCCGATTTTTGCCAGCGTTGTTATACGACGCGGTACACGACCGATCGCAAAACTTGTTAACTGGTTTCTCGTAAGGAAGCGCCTGTCCGCAGTACAGACAGTACTTCGGATCACGCGCATACTCATCCTGAGATGCGTTGATGACACAGCCTGTGTTGTGGTGACATTTTAAGGTGCAGCATGTGCATTATAGCACGCCGCGCGCGCGGGCTTCAAGGTGTTTTTGTGCCCCCGCACGGTAAGGGCATTCTAGACGAGAGGCCGGGTGTTGTCAACGGCGCGTGTGCGCTTAGCGCGGGATATTCGGCTCGTCTTCGATCACGCTGGTGGGCGGCGGGCCGTACATCGCCAGCATCTCGTCGCGCGTCACGGCGCGGTAGTGTCCCGTGCTGGTGGCGCGGCGGGCGGCCAAACGGCGCGCGCGCGGGCGCAGAATCGCCAGCCAGACGAACGCGCCGAAAAGCGTCATCAAGGCTACCACAATCAAGGCCCCCAGCGCCGCTGCGACGACACGCTCGATGAGCGCGCGTCCCTGGACGCCGCTGAGCGCAAAGCCTGACGCGGGCGTGGGCAGGGCGGCAGCCGCTAGCGACGTGCCGCCGTATTCCAGCACGATAGGCAGGCCGCCCGCGCTGACTTGCGCCGTAAGCGTTTCGCCCGCGCTGGCGCGGAAATCGGCACTGCGCACCGTCAGCGTGTACTGCCCGGCGGCCAGCATAGGGAAGCAGATCACGCCCTGCGCGGCGGTCGGCGATTCTTCCAGCAGCGCGCTGGCAAGGATGATGCCCTGCGCGTTGGCGAGTTCGGCGGTGATGCCGCGCGTCAGGAAGGGTTCGCCCGCGTCGCGTATGCCATTGGCGTTGCGGTCTTCATAGGCGCGGACGCAGAATTGGCCGCCGCTGTTCTGCGCGGCAGTCGTGGGCACGAGGATAAGGAGCACGGCGCAGGCCGCGAGTTTCAGGATCAGGTTTCGCATCGGTTTCTCCCTTTTATCTGCGGCGCAGCAAACCGAACAGCGTTAACCCCAGCCCGGCGAGCATGACCATCCCCGCCAGCCCCAGCACGATCAGGCCGCTGTTTTCCAACAGGGTATCGAGCGCAGAGGGGGCGCGTGTTTCTTCGGCCAGCGGCGGATTTGCTTCCTGCACGGGCGCGGTTTGGGCGTCGGCGGTGGGCACAGCGGCGACTTCGACGCCTGATGCGGCGCCAAAAGCGACAAACAGCGTTTCACCGGGGAACAACTGCACTCGCAACTGGTCGGGCGTAGTCAGGCCATAACCGGCGGGCGCGCTGGCCGCCGCGACATAATGACCCGCCGCCAGATTGGCGAAGCACAGCGCTTCGGCGGCGGCGGTTTGGCCGCTGGCGCTGCTCTGGCCGGAGAGCGCGATTTCGCCGCCGGACAGTAGCGCTTCGTCGGCGTCTTGCAGCCGATTTTGGTTAGCATCTTCAAAAAACTGGACGCAGAGCGTGGCGCTGGTCTGCGCCGGGTCGAGTCCTTCCTGCGTCACTTGGCGCACGGGGGCGGGCGGCGCAGGGGTCGATGTCGGCGGAACGGGCGTGTTGGTCGGGCGCGCGGTGGGTTCGGCGGGAGTGCCGATGGACGGCGCGCCGGGGGTGGCGGCGGGCGGATTGGCCGCGCTGCCGACCGCCGGACTGCCGGATGGGGCGGGCGCGCTGCCTGAATCGGGCGCGGGGCGAATCAATAACTGCTGGCCGACAGAGATCAGGCGCGGGTTGCTGATGTTGTTGAGTGTCTGGATTTCCTGAATGGTGACGCCATAGGCGAAAGCGATGGAACTGAGCGTATCGCCGGGCTGCACAGTATGGACGATCGAGCCGTCGGGCTGCGGCGCCTGCGGTTGGACGAAGCTGGCGATAGGCGGTGTCGTCGGCACGACAGCCACGCCGCTGACCGGCGTGCTGCCGGGGGCCGCGCCGCCGGGGCCGCCCTGTATCAGTTCGGCATCATCCCAATAGACGCCGTTCTGTGTAGCAGGATTCGACTGTGTGGAATACAGCCAGACCGTGACGGCATCGCCGGTCGAGGTGGCGTTGACCGTCGTCTGGAAAAAGTCGCTGTTCGGGCCGGCCACCCAATTGCCCCACAGAATATCGGAGTCAAAGGGGTTGGTGCCGCCGTTGGGGTCGATGCCGATGCGTGAGGTGCCGGTGTTGTTTTCGTTGTAGACCCACGCGCTGCCCTGCACGGCTGTGCCCGGCGCGACGGCCACGCGCTGGTAAATGGCGGCGGTGAAGGTGGCATCGCCGCGTCCGATATTGTAGGCGCGGCCTGTGTTGCCCCGGCGCGGCCAAGCGACCTGCGGATAGCCGTTGGGGATGACGTTAAACCAGGTGCGGTTGGGATCGTTGCCCTGAATCAGCCAGCCGTTCCAGCTCTGCGGCACATTAAAACGCGCGCTGTCATCCGGCGCGGCGATATACAGGGTATAGGATTCGCTTTCAAAGCTGCCGTTGGTGAGCAGGTTGGTCTGCGCGCTGGTCGGGGCGCCCACAATGAGCAGCGCCAGCACAAAAAAGACGAGCCACAGCATCTTTGGCTGTATCATTGTTAACTCCGCAAAATGGCCACATGGCGCGCTTGCATGTTGTTCAAGCGCGCCGGGATTATACGGGAAAGACGGAAGGCGAGTCAATTGCGGGGGCGGCGGCGGGGGGCGAGGCTTGCCGTTTCTTGCTTGGAATCTGTGGCGCGGCGGCAGATTCATCAAACTTTTTTCAAATAGGTGCTTGACAGCAAACCGCGACTCATGCTATAGTGTAATCAGATTAACCGCTTTAGCGGGTAGAGTAACTAAAGCGCGATAAACGCGAAAAGTGCCAGAAAGGAAGCGCCCATGTCCGACAAAGCTTATATCCTCGCCCCGGAAACCGTCGAAGTACAGTTCAAGCTCGAACCGGTGCTGGTGAATCTGGACATTCTGGGCGATCTGGCGAACCTGGAAACGACGTCGGGCATGAACCCGCGTCTGCAAGAGATCAACGACAGCCTGACGCCCGAACGCCGCCAGATCAACAAACTGGTCTTCAGCGGATTGTACGACGCGCACTTTAACATCCTGAAAGACGCGGCGCGGCGCGGTATGCTGTTTGCCGATTTTCCCAGCTTTGTCGATGCGGTGGCCGCCGCCGATGCGGTGCTGCTGCGCGATAAAGCGCTGGAACCGATGTGCGGCGAAGAAAAGGAAGAATTCGGCCCGCTGACGCCAGAAGAGGCCCTCAACGAGGACATCTATCTGGCGCGTGTGGAACAGTACTACCTCAAGTGGAAAGCCGAAAAAGGCTACCGCTTTGATCGCGAGTTCTACGCCGAAGTGCATCGCTACCTGCGCAGCCCGCAAGCGCTCAAACAGTTGATTGTCGAGCATCTGCGCTTCATGTGGGAGACAGTGCTGGCCGCGGAATGGCGGCGTGTGCGCCCCATGCTCGAAGAATCGATCGAAGCCTTCCAGCAGCTTGATTTCAGCGGCAGCACCGCCCTGGAAGCCGTCCGCAGCGTCACCGGACGCGATTTAGGCGCTGTGTGGCCGGAGTGGCCGTCGCTGATCGTATTCATCCCGCAGCCGTATATCGGCCCCTACGTCGGGCGCTACGAGATCAAGGAACTCGACCTGGTGTGGATTATGTACGGCGCGCGCCTGCCCGAAGGCACGAAAATCAAATCGCCCGCGCTCAGCCGCTCGGAACTGGTGGTCCGACTGAACGCGCTGGCGGACGATACCCGCCTGCGCATCATCGAACTGCTGACACAGCACGAAGAATTGTGCGCGCAGGACATCATCACCCTGCTCGACCTGAGTCAATCGGCGGCCTCGCGCCATCTGCGCCAGCTCACCGCCACGGGCTACCTGGTCGAAAGACGCCGCGAGGTGTCGAAGTGCTACAGCCTGAACCGCGAGCGCTTCGACGATACGCTGCGCGCCGTGCGCCGCTTCGTGCGCATTCACAAAACAGTCGGCGCGTTCTAAATTCGGTTAAGCGTTTTCACCCTATCCGTACCTGAATCGCATCAGGCCAGTCTTCAGATTCGCTGTTAACCGCCTAAGGAGCAAGCTCATGTTTAACAATTATCAGAATCACACCCTGGTGCAGCTTCAACAGCAGGACACGCTGCGCAGCGCCGCACAGCAGCACCTGGCCGCGCAGGCTGAGAGCCTGAAACCGACTCCGTTCTATGGCCCGGCGCTGGCCCAGTTGGGCAGCACGCTGGTGAATCTCGGCCACGAGCTGCAAGAGCGCTACGGCGCGCTGCTGGAACAGGAAACGCAGCCCCAGCCCGCCACGCCGCGCTAAGGCGGCTTACTGATGCTGAAACATAAGAGGCGCATATCCGTTGCGCCTCTCTTTGTTTTCGCCCTCCTCGTGCCTTGCGTTATAATCTCCCGTTATGCACTCGACACATCCGCATCCGCATCTGGACACACTGGCACAGTACAGCGCGCTTGTATTAGCGACGCTGCTGCTGCTGGCGACGCTGGCGCTGGTGGCTCTGAGCACCGCGGCAGGGGCGTTTTTGCTGGCGGCGCTGCTAACGCTCGCTTTTGTGCCGTTCGCGCTGCTGCCGACTCTGAGCACGCCCGCGCTCACGCTCAGCGCTGCGGGGCTGCGCGTGCAGCCGCGTTTCTGGCGCGCGCAGTTTGTGTACTGGGATCAGGTACGCGCCTTTGTCGATTATCCGCTGCTGCCCCCACCGGATTTGGAGTTTGGGCGGCGGGCGCTGGTCGGGCGCAAGAACTACACGCCAGCGCGCGGCAAAATGCTGCTGATCCCGGCGCTGCCCTGGTATTATCGTTTCGGTGGTTGGCTGGCGGGCGCGGGCTGCACGCCGATGATCGCCATCACCAACCGCAGCCACAGGCCCTACGACGACCTGATAGAGCAGATCGCGACTCATTTGTCTGGGCAAGCATCAGGAGCAAGCTTATGACCGCCGTTGACCACAAGGTGATCGTCAACAAATTTGATCGTAACATCCGTGAAGCGCTGGAAGTCGTGGAAGTGCCCTATGAAGCCCCAGCCGCCAACGAAATCCGCGTGCGCAACCTGTACGCGGGGGTCAGTGTCACCGATCTGCTGCTGGTAGCCGGGCGTTCGGTGGTCAATGTCACGCCGCCGTTTGATCTGGGTGTCGAAGCGGCGGGCGAAGTCGTCGAAGTGGGCAGCGACGTGCGCCAGTTTAAACCCGGCGATCAGGTCATCACGGCGATTTATGGCAACGGCTTCCGCCAATATTCCAACATCGACACCAATCTGGCGCTGCTGGTTTCGCGCGCGACGCCCGAACTGCTGGCGCTGGCGATGAGCGGCACTACGGCCTCAATTGCGCTGGATGTCGTGCTGAAACTTCACAGCGGGCAGATTGTGCTTGTCACGAATGCCGGCGGCAGCACCGGGCATTTCGCCGTGCAGCTTGCGCGGCTGGCGGGCAACCGCGTGATCGGCGTGGTGCAGGGCGAAACGCAGGCCGGGATGGTGCGCGCGCTCAACTGCTGCGAGCGCGTGATCGACCTGAGCCGCGAAGACCTGGACGTGGCGCTGCGCCGCGAATATCCCAACGGCGTGCATGTCGTCTACGAATCGATGGGCGGCAGTGTTTTCGACATCTGCCTGCGCCATTTGACGGTGCGCGGGCGTATTGTCAGTGTCGCCACCACCTCCGACCAGTTCGCCGCCGATACGCCGCACCACCTGCTGCTGTACGAACATCTGGTGCGCAAATCGGCCACGCTCTACGGCTTCGCGCTGACGGATTACGCCCAGTTTGTGCGCACACAGTTCGATCACCTGCTGGAATTGTATTATGCAGATAAACTGAAAGTCGTGATCGACACACGCGTATTTATGGGGCTGGCGAGCGTGCCGGATGCGCTGGAACACCTGCTGGCGGGCAAAAACGCCGGCAAAATCATCGTGCGCCTGTGAACCACATCCCGATCAATGGAAGCATTTTCGGACATTTTTCATGAGCGCTTGACGCCCGTCTCTTGCAAAGCGCCTTGAACGAGCGTAATATTAAGATATCATTGTGAGCGCTTTTATCATCTTCATCGGGCAACCTCATGAGTGTCGAATACATTCGCAAATGGGTCAATCATCTCCACAATGTTGATCGGGAGATGAGTCGGATTGCCGCCGAAAAACTGGGGCAGACCGGCGATCAAAGTGTAGTGCCGGATTTGATTCGCGCGCTGAACAACCGCCCCTCAGAGATTCGCGCGGCGGCGGCGCGCGCGCTGGGGCGGCTGGGCGACCCGGCGGCGGTACCAGCGCTGGCGGTGCTGTTGAGCGACGACGATTCGATTGTTTCGTGCGCGGCAGCCGATGCGCTGGGGGCCATCGGCCATCGTTCGGCGGTGCCGCCGCTGCGCGATGTGCTGCGCGGGCAGGCCGGCGGCGCGCATTATGAGCGCACGCGGGCGCATGATCGCGGGTTGTTCGTCTCGGCGCTGCAAGCCCTCCAGAGCATCGGCACGAGCGATGCGCTGGAGGCCGTCAAACGCTATGGGCGTTCCGGCGTGTAGGCGCGCTCAGCCAAAACGCGCATTACGCTGCGCACGCGCATTCAAGAGCTGCGCCACGCTGTCCAGATTATCTTCGACCACGATCAGGTCGAACAGAATATTGGGATACGCAGCGCTGATGCTCTCGCGCATCAGGTCGGCGCTTTCGGGCGTGGCGATGACGGTGATCGCCAGGCTGCGCGTATAGTTGAAATAATTCGGCCAATCGGCAAACGTCGTTACAATCGGGCGGAACACGCTCCAATAGGCGAAAGCTGTATCGAAGAACCAGCGCGCTTCGAGTCCCGGCGCGAGAAGCACCATATGAAAATTGGGCGCGCCGTGAATCGGCCCAGGTCCCGGCGGCGGCAGCGTGGGCGCGCTGACGAACTGGCCGCCGCCGCCCATAACCTCCACTGCCGGCACATTTTTGTAAATCGGCGCGATACGTTCGAGCTGTTCCAGCGCGTAGCCGCCGTGCCGGTAATATAAATCCTCTTTCCAGATACACGAGCCAAAAAACCAGGCTGGCGCATTGAGCGCGCTCCATTCGAACATCGCGACCGTGCCCTGCCCGTTGCTGAACTGCGTGGCCGGCGGGTAGCGAATATCGCGCTGAATTTCTCCGCCGAACACATCCGGCAGGTCGATGCCGCCTTCCGTGCCCAGCACCGGCACGGCCTGCGAGCCGAACAGCGCCGACGAGCGTTCGTTCATGAACATGCCCGTCGCGATCAGGCCGACAGGATCGCCGTTGGGGGTTTGCGGCGTGCCGCCGTAGACCGTGCGTCCGGGATCGCTGGCCTGACAAATCGGGTCATAGGGATATTCAAAATGCCAACCGGGTTCGCGGTTGTTGAGACCCTCCGCCGGGCGCGCGCTGGTCGGGCCGCCGCCCGGCACTTCCTGATAAAAATGGTTGAGCACATAGGGATGCGTGGCGTACCACAGGCCGTTGTTGAGCAGCGCCACAAAACGCTGATAGTAGGCCTGGGCGACATAGCCGAAAAGCGCATCCACCCAGCGCACGGTTGCCAGCGCGGGCACATCGGTTTCTGCCAGCGAAATGAAGCCGGGATAACAGCCGAGACTGGCGACGTATTCCGCCCAGGTCATCCAGCGATCGACCAGCGAGGCGATCATGCCCGTGTTGCGGTAATCGACCTGCGTGCCGCCCGGCCATTCAACCGGCAGATTCGGCTCGTTATACAGTTCGAACCATTTGACGCCGACGGCGGCATAGGCCGCAACGAGGCTGTAGGCCTGCTGCGCAAGCGGCTGCGCGTTTTGTTCCGGCGTCAGGTAAACGCGCACGACCGGCGTGATGTTTTGCGCCAGCAGCGTGGCCGCGTCCTCGACAAATTCGACATTTTCGGAAACCAACTTGGCCCAGCCGAACTGTGGCCGGCTGTAGCGCGTAATATCGAGCGGGCGCATGAAAGCGCCGATGTTATGCAGGCCGCGCGGGTTGCGCGACCACTGGTATTCGTCAAGACGCAAGCGCAAATCCTCACATTAAATCTACTACGGCGGACTGCTCTCACTGGGCGGCGGGGTCTGCGTGATGAAGCCCCCTGGCGCGCGCGTGACGGGCGGGGCGGCGGTGGGCGCGGGGCCGGGCGTCAGCGTCGGTGTCGGCGTCAGTGTCGGCGTGGGCGTGTTGGGCACGGGCACGCCGAAGGGTTGAAACAACGCGGCGCGGCCATCCAGCGTCAACTGCATGTCCTCGACATAATCGTACACCACGGGGTCGAACAACGCGCGCGGCGCGAGCTGCGCCAGGCCGTCGCGATAATAATCGACCACATCACGGCGCGCCACCAGCGTCACGGCGATGCTGTAGCGCAGCGGCACGATGCGCAGCAGTTCGTAGTCGCTGATGACGGTGGGGCGAAAGACTTCCCAATAGCGGCGCGCGGCGGCGAACAGCCATTCCCCGCCCAGATTGGGCGCGATCAACAAAAAATGAAAATCCGGCAGGATGAACGTGTTCTGTACCATGCGCTCCATTATAACGTGGGTGGTCATTGAAATGCACACGCGGCTGCGGCACAATTGGCTCTGCTTTATCCGCATACACACCCATGAAAGACGGCTATGCCCCCACAACTCGTCCTGATTATCATCGGTTTTCTGGCAGGCATTCTTGCCGGGATGTTTGGCATCGGCGGCGGGGTGGTGATCGTGCCGGCGCTGATGGGCTTTTTGGGTTTTACGCTGTATCAGGCGTCGGGCACGTCACTGGCGGCGCTGCTGCTGCCGGTGGGCATTTTCGCTGTGCTGGAATATCACCGCAAAGGTTTTTTGCGCATCCGGCTGGCGGCGCTGGTGGCGGTGGGCATTTTTGTCGGCTCGTATTTTGGCTCGGCATTCGCGCTGAGCCTGGATCTGATTACGCTGCAACGGCTGTACGGGTTGTTTTTGCTGTTCATCTTCTGGCGTTTTGCCGAACCTCTGAAATGGTATCGAGAATGGCGCACCCGGCAGTCGGCAGCCCCAAACACAGCCGATACGCCCAAAAGCGCCGCGCCCGAACCCCAGATCGGCTGGTACTGGATTCTGCTGGTGGGGTTGGGCGCGGGCGTGCTGGCGGGGATGTTCGGTATCGGCGGCGGGGTGGTGATCGTGCCGGCGCTGGTGAGCATTTTGCGTTTTGACCAGAAATACGCGGTAGGCACGTCGCTGGCGGCGCTGCTGCTGCCTTCGGGCCTGCCGGCGGTCGTCAATTATTACCACGCGGGCGATCTGGACATCGGCGTAGCGGCGCTGGTGGCCGCTGGGCTGTTGTTCGGCGCGCTGGCGGGGGCGCGTATCGCGCTTGGCTTGCCATCAGTGACCGTCAAGCGCCTGTACGGAGTTTTTCTGCTGTTTATCGCCTTCCGTTTCATGTTCCCGGAGATTTTTTTGGGGCCGCGCTGAAGCGGCGCAGATTTTTGTAGCTTTGTGGAGATTTTGTTAGAATTTGCACAATTGAACCGTTCTCACGCTGGGGAGCATCATCGCTGTGAACGTCTCTGACCCGCGCATCGGCCTGCTTGTCGCGCAGCTTGGCACGCCCGACGCGCCGACCGCAAAAGCCCTGCGCCCGTACCTCAAACAGTTTTTATCCGATATGCGTGTGATCGACTATTCGCCCTTTTTGTGGCAGCCGCTGCTGCGCGGCGTGATTCTGCTCACACGCCCGCGCCGTTCGGCCAGATTGTACGCGCGCATCTGGCTGAAGGAAGGCTCGCCGCTGTTGGTCTATTCACAGGCGCAGGCCGCAGGGCTGCAAGCGCGGCTGGGCGCGCGCTTCCGCGTGATTCTCGGCATGACGTATGGCAATCCCAGCATCGCTGCGGCGCTCGATACGCTGGAACAGGAAGGCATCGACCGCATCATAGTGCTGCCGATGTTCCCGCAGTTTTCGTCCACGACGACGGCGTCGATTTATGATGCGGTCTACCGCGCGGCGGCGGGGCGGCGCTGCCCGCTGTTCCACGAACGCAAGCGCTTCGTGCCGACACTGCGTTTTATCGAACCGTACTACGATCATCCCGGCTATATCGACGCTCTGCGCGCGCATCTGACGGCCCAGGCGCAAAATCTGCCGCAGCCGCCGGACAAATTTGTGATTACATTTCACGGCATCCCGCGCCGTTATGTCGCAGGCGGCGACCCATATCGCCAGCAGTGCGAACGCACGGCGCAGCTTTTGGCGCGTGCCATGGGCTGGTCAGACGAGCAGTGGCTGCTGTGTTTTCAATCGCGCTTCGGCCCGGAAAAATGGCTGGAGCCGTATACGCAGGATGTGCTGACCGGGCTGCACCAGCAGGGTGTGATGCGCCCGCTGGTGTTTTCGCCGGGCTTTGTCACCGACTGCCTGGAAACGCTGGATGAATTGGGTAACGAAGGCCGCGAGCAGTTCGAACAGGGCGGCGGGCACGGCGCACACTATACGCTCGCGCCCTGCCTGAATGCCGATGAACTGTTTCTGGATACACTGGCCGAAATCGTGCAGAGCAGCGCCGGCGGCTGGGTACAGGCGCAGGCCATGCGCGCCGCCAGCGGGTAAGAGACGCATGGTGCCTGGCCCCCTGCAACGCAGGTTGCAGGGGCGGGTTTCACTGTTCATAAACCACAATTTCGACGCTGAAGGCGCCGGTTTCGTCGCCGAGCGCGCCCGAATTTTCGTTCACACGGAACTGGAGCGTGCCGTCGCGCTGCGCCGCAAAGGTGCCCACCGCGCCCACCAGGAACGGCTCACCATCGCTGATGCGCCCGATCAGCGCGCCCAGCGGCGCTTCCAGAATCGGAAAATCCCACGTCGGGTCAAGCGTCAGAAAGCTGCCTACAGGCACGCTGCCCGATGGTCCGGTAACGACAGCCGCGCACAGGGTGGCGCAAACCGGCCCTTCGGTGCAGATTTCCGGGCAGTTGCTGAACACCGAAATCTGGCCTCTGGCCGTCACGCTAAACGTCTGTCCTGACGCCAGCGTCACTTGTGAGCGCACCCAATCCGGCGCGTTGGCGGGCACATCCATTATCGCGCCGCCGCTGACGCTAACGCTGTCGGCTGCCGCCGGAATCACTTCCAGCGCCGATGTGCCCGCAGCCACGGCGGCTACAGGCAGCAGATCGAGCGGCAGCGGTTCTTCGCTGACAGCGAACGCCTGCGGCGGCTGCGGCGGCGCGCCTTCGACAGCGCTCACCGCAAATCCCGCTTCGGCAATTTCGGTGACATCGCCGGATGTGATGGCGGCGCGGCCTTCCAGCGTGCTGGCTTCGAGTGCGTTGGTCGCGGCAGCGCGCAGCAGCACCGTGCTGCTGACACTGACCTGAATGCCGTTGATGGTAAAGGTGACGGTGATGTTCTGGGGCGCGCGCAGCAGCAGCCCGGCGCGCGGCGCTTCCTGACAGCGCGATTCGCCGATGCCTGTCGTAAAGCGGAAAGCCTGCATCGGCGCGTCTTCCGCCGGCGCGATCTCCAGATTGGCTTCGCCAAAAACAACAAATGTCACGAACTGCCCCGGCATCGTTTCCGGCACGTTGGCTTGCAGCGCCAGCAGCGCGATCCCCCATTGCTGCGCTTGCGGGTTAAGCGCGGCGGTTTCCAGCGTGGTTATTTCAGCGATGCCGACACGATCACCCGGTGCAGCGAACTCCGCCAGCGCGCGCGCCTCTTGATCGAAGGCCTGGACAGCGATATGGCCATAACACGCCTCGTTCGCTTCGGGTTGATCGCAGGCAGCGCTGACCGCGGCGAGCGCCGCATCGACCAACGCCGGACAGTCTTCGGCGGGCGGCTGCGCCAGCAAGAGCGCAGCCCACAAGGCACATAACAAGAGCCTGAGCATTTGTTCTTCCTTTCACAAACACTACTTCTCCCATTATACGCCTGTTTTTTGGGGAAAAACGCCCACGCGGTGCAGGGGAAATCAAAAGGGCGAAGCGTGTGCCTCGCCCTCTGCATCCCCTAATTCAACAGTGTGACGTTGGCGATTTTTTGCGCCGCCGCCAGCGCTTTGGCCTGCGCCGCCGCCCGTTCGCGGATGTCCGCCAGGCTGGGCAGCGCCTCGTCCGCCGCCGGGTCTTCGTAGACGCACAGGTGCTGGTAATCGGTGTTGCGCTGCACCGGGATAAAGCCCGCCGCCCGAATCTGGCGGTGAATTTCGCGCGGTTCCATGGCCGGCATCGCGCCGGTGATGGCGCCCGCCGCCGAAACCACATTTTCTTCGATCATTGTGCTGCCAAAGTCGTCACAGCCGAAATGCAGCGCCACCTGCCCGACTTTCGCGCCCTGCGTCGGCCAACTGGCGCTGATATGCGGCAGGTTGTCGAGGAAAATGCGCGCGATCGCCGTATGGCGCAGATATTCCGTGCTGGTCGCGCCGTATTCCTGCGCGAAGCGGCTGCGCGCCAGCGGCGTGTTTTCGATCTGCACTGTCCACGAGATGAAGGCGTTGAAGCCGCTGCCGAAGCGCGCCAGGCTGTCGTCCTGCTCGTCGCGCAGGCGCTGCAAATGATTCATACGGTGGCGCAGTTCTTCGCGGAAGCCGATCACCATCGTGGCCGTCGTCGTCAGGCCGAGTTCGTGGGCCACCTTCATCACGCCAAACCAGTCATTCGTCATGATCTTCTTGGGGCTGACGCGCTTGCGCACCTCGTCGTCGAGGATTTCGCCGCCGCCACCCGGCAAGCCCTGCAAGCCGACGGCCTTGAGGGCGCTGAGCACGCTGTGCCAGCTTTGCCCGCTGACATTGCTGATGTGCTGAATCTCGCTGGGCGAAAAAGCGTTGATCTCAATCGTCGGGTAGGTCTGGTGAATCCAGCCCACCAGATCGGTATAGTATTCCAGCGGCAGATCGGGGTGATGCCCGCCTTGCATCAGGATGCGTGTCGCGCCGAGCGCGAGGGCTTCTTCGATCTTTTTGCCGAGCGTTTCCTTGCTGTTGACATAGCCCTTTTTGTTATCGCCGGGCAAGGCGTAAAAGTTGCAGAACTGGCAGTCGGTGATGCAGTAGTTGGTGTAATTGATGTTGCGATCCACCAGATAGGTCACGAACGGCTGCGGGTTCAACTGGAAGCGGCGCGCGTTAGCGGCTTCGGCCAGATCGAGCAGATCGGCGTGTTTATAGAGCAGTGTGCCTTCGTCGTAGGTGATGCGCCCGCCGTCGTGAACCCGCGCCAGAATGCGGTCAATTTGCTGTTGAATTTCGCTCATTGTCATTCCTTATTTTGAACTCCACAATGATTTTATCATGTTCAGCGTGCGCCTCAAGCATAGGCCGCCGCCCATTTTTGCGCGATCTGGCGCAGCGCCGCCGGATAGACGATCCAGTGGCGGAACGGGTCGATCAGCGCCATGTAAAACGGTGTCAGCGCGTTGACAGCTTTGACATACACCGCCAGAAACAACACATAATCATCGCCATCGGCTTGCAGCGACATGTGCAAAAAGGCGTGAACCGTGCGGTTGATGACTTCGCTGAGCGATTCGTTTTCAAAGGCATAAATGCGGTTGAAGGCGTCTTTGCTGCCGGGCGTGATCTGTGACTGCGCGCGCATGTCTGCCGGCAGGCGATAGAGATAAGAGTTGGGGTGGATACCCTGCGGCTTTACATCCCAGCGGAAGATTTGCCCTAACAGCGCGCGCAGCCTAAACAAAGCCATGACCGCGGGATTCGCGCTTTCGAGTGCTCTGGACGAGCCAAGCTGACGCTGAAGATCGGCCAGCGTGCGTCCTGTGCCGCCGCCCTTCAAACGCACGGCCCATACATCGTGCAGCGGCACATCGGCCAGCAGTTGATGCACAAACAGCCGTTTACGTTTGAATTCTGCCTCAGAGATGCGCATGATGTCTCTCGCTCACAGCATCGCCGCCGCTTCCGGCTGCCAGAACGCCAGTCGTTCCCAGTGGAAATCGTCTACGGCGTCTTGCAGAAAACGCTTGAGTCCGGCTTTTTCGTCGTCGCCGAGAAAATAACGCAGATCGCGCAGGTAGCGGCGGCAGACGCCCGCCGGCAGCCCCAGCCGCGCCGCGTAAGCCGTCGCCAGCCCGTCACGCGCTTGCGGCTGCAACCCCGCCGCCGTCGAAGCGTAGAGCGCGTCGAACACGCCCGCCGCCTGCAAGGCTTCGGCGCGATCACGGCGCGCCGCCCACAGCGCGAAGACGAAAGGCAGGCCGGTCATTTTCAGCCATTCATCGCCCAGATCGTAAATATACGGCAGTCCCCAACCCTGCGCGCCGCTCAACGCACGGTGCAGCGCGCCTTCTACCAGCGCATCATCGCCGATCACCAGCGCGCCGGCGTGCGCCGCCAACATGCTGGGCAAATGCTGGCGCGTCACACTGAACTGCGGGGCGATGGCGTAGCGCTGGCGGCAGAGCAGCCTGAGCAGCGCCACACTTGTCGCCGAATGGTCGGTCAGCGCGATGCTCTGCGCGTCCAGATCGCCGATGTCCGCCGCCCACGAAAAGAGCAGCACCGTCCGCACCGCCCCCAGCGACGCAATGCATAGATCCGGCAGCACATACAATTCGTCGGCGTGGCGCGCGGCTTCGATGGCCGAAATCGGCGCCAGGTCAATTTCGCCGGCCATCAAGGCGCTGTTCATGCGCGAAGGCACGCCGCGTTCAAACTGCACATCTGCGCCATGCAAGCGTTCCGCCAGATCATAATGAAAGGGCATGGTGTTCAGGTAGTCGATCAGTCCAATCGTCAACATAGGTTCACAGCTTTCGGCGCGTTTCCGCGCGCTTTGTTACTCAAAAAGCAGATACCAGAACCAAGCGATTGCGTCTTTATAGGCCTCGACGCTGCGTATCCAGAAAAATCAGCCAGGGCTTGACCGTGCCCGCGCTCAAAATGCTGTGTGTGGCCCAGAGATCGGCGTCGAAAAGGCGCTGCGCCGCCTCCTGGCTGTGCGCCTCGACAATCAGCGGCGAGTCTGCGGTCGGGTTGGTGATGCACATACGACTCTGACTGAAAATGAAAGCCGATCGCTGCCGACTAATCAGTGGCCTAAGCGTACACGGCCAGTTCGTTATATACCGTGTCGCGTTCCACCGGCGTATAGCCCGCCGCGCGGATGAAGCTTTTCAGCCCTTCGACCGTCATTTCCTGATCGGTGCGCGCGCCGGCTTCGTGATAAATCTTTTCCTCGATGATCGTGCCGTCCATGTCGTTGGCGCCGAAAGACAGCGCCACCTGCGCCAGTTCCGGCGTCAGCATCACCCAGTAGGCTTTGATGTTGGGGATGTTATCGAGCATCAGGCGGCTGATAGCCAGCGTCTTGATGTCGTCCACGCCGGTAGTCCACTGGCGCTTGAGGCGGCGTCCGAGATTATTTTCTTCGGGGTGGAAAGCCAGCGGGATGAACACCTGAAAACCGCCGGTCTTGTCCTGCTGTTCGCGCAGCGCGACCATATGATGTACGCGGTGTTCCGGCTGTTCGATGTGGCCGTAGAGCATGGTGCAGTTGGTTTTCAGCCCCAGCCTGTGCGCGGTATCATGCACATGCAGCCAGGTTTCCATATCCGCTTTTTCCGGGCAGATTTTTTTGCGCACGTCCCAATGGAAAATCTCCGCGCCGCCGCCCGGCATACTATCCAGCCCCGCCGCCATCAAACGGCGCAGCACTGCCTCGTGATCCAGCCCAGTGAGCTGGCTGAAAAAGTCGATCTCGACGGCGGTGAAGGCCTTCAAATGGATGTGCGGGAACTCGCGCTTGAGCACGCGGATCACGTCTTCATAGTATTCAAAGCCGAGTTTGGGATGCAGCCCGCCGACGATATGGAATTCGCGCACGCCGGCCTGTACCGCCGGGCGCACGCGCGCCGGAAGCTGTTCTGGCATAAAAGTATACGCGCCTTCCTCGTCGTCGCTGGTGCGCGCGAAAGAGCAGAAGTTGCAGTGGAAGGCGCAGACATTGGTCGGGTTGATATGGCGGTTCTTGTTGAAGTACACTTTGCTGCCGTGCAAGCGCCGCCGCGCGCTTTTCGCCAACTGGCCCAGTTTGATAATATCGCGCTGCGCAAACAGCCACAGCCCATCGTCATAGCTGAGGCGTTCACCGGCGTCTACTTGTTCACGAAGGGCTGCCCAACTGGTCATAAGTATTACACTCCATTGCGAACTTTCAGTACGTTCTGAATGTTCCAAAATTCACTAACAAAACTATCCTGATTATATGCCGATTTTTGGGTGCTGTAAAGCACCCGTTCCATTTGGCGCATCTTTCAAATTAGCGCAGGGACAAAAAGCCCCTGCGCTCCGCCAGGGACATTCCTTGTCGGCCCCGTACCGCCGACGCCAATTTTGCCAATGGCCAGAATAATCCCGGCATTGTCGGTGACTGATTACGAATACGGCCGCAACCGCGAAAGAACACAAGGTTTGTATCGTCGCTTTTGCCCCCGCCGCCCAATACGCTCGGCGGCAGTTTCACCATTTATGTCGATGCGCAGAGCGGTGACGTGCTGGAAGGCGTGATCGAGCGGTGAGCGGTGGGCAGGCGGGGATATGAACAGGCCGTAATTAGGTATCGGCGCGCATCGCCTGTATAATGTGGTTGGATGAACGCCTGTAGCTTAAGTGTGGCCTTATGTCTTTTTCCACGCCTCTTGCGCTTGTTCTGCTGCTGACCGTGCCTTTTGTGCTGTATATCGGCTGGCCGCGCCAGCGTTTTCGCCGCGTGCGCGACAGCGTCAGCCTGGCGCTGCGCACCCTGATCGTGCTGCTGCTGGTGTTTTCGCTGGCGGGCATTCAAGTGGTGCAGTCGGCAGACCGGCTGGCGGTGGTTTTTTTACTGGATGTGTCCGACAGCATGGGGGCAGAAGCGCAAAACGCCGCGCTGGAGTACATCCGCGCCGCGCTGGCCACCCTGCCGCCCGACGATGAAGTCGGCGTGGTGCTGTTCGGCGCGAATGCGCTGGTCGAGCGCCCGCTGGCGGCAGTGCGCGAACTGGCGCCGGTGCGCTCGACGCCCATTACCGGTAACACCGACATCGCCGAGGCCATTCGTTTGGGGCTGGCGCTGTTCCCGGCGGATGCCGCGCGGCGTATCGTGCTGCTGAGCGACGGCCATGCCACGGTCGGCGATACGCAGGCGGCGGCGCAGTTGGCGGCGGCGGCAGGCGTCGAGATCAGCTATGTCAATTTTTCGCGCCAACCGGGACCCGAAGTGCAGGTCACTAACGTCGTCGTCCCCGATACCGTCAACGAAGGCCAGCAGTTCGATCTCAGCGTGACGATCGAAGCGCAGGCCGCGACGGCGGCCACCGTGACGATTCTCGGCGCGGGCGAAATCATCCATCAGGAAGTCGTTAATCTGCGCGCGGGCACGAACAATTATTCGCTGCGCCTGCAAAGCGGTGGCACGGGCTTCCGCGATTTTGTCGTGCAGGTCGATCCAGTGGGCAACGACGCTTTTTTCCAGAACAACCAGATGGCGACCTTCAGCCGCGTGGTGGGGCCGCCGCGTGTGCTGGTCGTGAGCGTCGATGACGCAGAAACGCAGTATTTGATCCCGGCGCTGGAACAAAGCGGGCTGGTGGTGGATACGGCCACCCCCAACAGCCTGCCGGTGGGCATCGGCGCGCTGGCGCAGTATGACAGCGTGATTCTGGTGAATGTGCCAGCGACGCAGCTTTCCAACCGCCGCATGCAGTTGATCGAAAGTTATGTCAAGGATCTGGGCGGCGGGCTGGTGGTGATCGGCGGGCCGCAGGCTTATGGCCCCGGCGGCTACTTCCAGACGCCGCTGGAAGATGCGCTGCCGGTCGAAATGCAGATTCGTGACCAGCAGCGCCTTCCCCAGTTAACGATTGCCTATGTGATCGACCGTTCCGGCAGCATGAGCGCGATCGGTCCCAGCGGCGTGGAAAACATCGAACTTGCCAAAGAGGCCATTATCCGCTCGATTGAACTGCTGCAACCGATTGACCGCGCCGGTGTGGCGTCGTTCGATTCGCTGGCGGCGTGGATTGCGCCCTTCCAGAACGTCGATGACCGCGTGCAGCTTCAGCGCCTCGTGGGCACGCTGCGCGCCAGCGGCGGCACCGATATTCTGGCGGGCATGAGCCTGGTCGCGCGCGAAATCGTCAACGAGCCGTCGCAGTTCCGCCACATCATCATGCTGACCGACGGCGGCGCCGACCCCAGCGGCCTGGTTGAACTCTCCGACGCGCTGTATCAGGAAGACGGCGTGACGACTTCGGTGATCGCTATCGGCATGGGCATCCCGACCTTTTTGCAGGAGATGGCGACAGCAGGCGGCGGCAATTTCCACGCTGTCGAAACCGTCGAAGCGATTCCGACGATTTTCGCCCAGGAAACGGTGCTGGCGCAGCGTTCGTATATCATCGAAACCCCGTTTTTCCCGGTGCAGGTCAACCGCAGCCCGATTCTCAACGGTATTACATCCGTGCCGGAACTGCTTGGTTATGTCGCCACCAGCCCGCGCGATACGGCGCAGGTGATTTTGCGCACGCCCGATGAAAACGCGGACCCGCTGCTGGCGGCCTGGCAGTATGGCTTAGGGCGTTCGGTGGCCTTCACCAGCGATGCGACGGCGCGCTGGGGACAAAACTGGGTGGATTGGTCAGATTACGCGCTGTTTTGGAGTCAGGCTGTGCGCTGGACGATCACCGAAGGCGCGACAGGCAACCTGGAAACGCGCGTAGTGATGGAAAACGAGCAGGCGCGCATTATCGTGGACGCGCGCGACGATCAGGGCGCGTTTTTGAACGGCCTGACGCTGCAAGCCTCTGTGGTCAGCCCGGACGGCAGCAGCGAAAGCGCGCTCGTGATGTTGCAGCAGGTCGCGCCGGGTCGTTATGAAGCGGTGTTCACGCCTGGCAGCGAAGGCGCGTATTTTATGCTCATCAACGGTGTGGGCGTGCTCAATGGGCAGGACATCACCGTGAATCAGCGCGCCGGGTGGGTGCTCAATTATTCGGCAGAATATGATGTGGCGACGAATGCGCGCGATGGCCAACTGCTGCTGGGCGATATTGCGACTCTGACAGGCGGGCGTTCGCTGGCCGATGATCCGGCGGCGGTGTTCAGGCATGATTTGCGTGTCGCCAGCGGCGCAACCCCCCTGTGGCCCTGGCTGCTGCTGCTGGCGCTGCTGCTGCTGCCGCTGGATATTGCCGTGCGCCGTCTGGTCGTGACGCAGAGCGATTTGCGCCGTTTGCGCGCCTGGGCTTTCCCCGCGCGCGCGGCGGGCGCTGCCGGCGAACGCTTTAACCCGCTGATGAGCGCCAAAGCGCGCGCGCAGCAGCGAGTCGAGGAACAGGCCGAAGGCGTGCGCACCACGCCGCCCGCCGCCAACCCCCGCGCCACCCTGGGCACACTGCTGAGCCGCAAGGAAAAAGACGCCGCCAGCGCCGCGCCACCCACCACCAGTCCAGCGCCCAGCAGCGGGCGCACGCCGCCGTCACCCGTGCCGCCCAAAACCGCGCCGCACCCGTTGGAAAAACCGCCCGCGCCGAGCAGCACAGCAGGCCAGCCGCGCGGCAATGTCGCCGGCAAGCTGCTGGAACGGCGTAAGCGTGATAGCGCTAAGCCGGATTAACGCCCGTTGATTTCAGGCTGGCGCCATCATTTTCCGCCAGTTGTAACCGTATGTCGGTCATATCCAGCGGCAGGAGTGGGTCTTGGGCGTCGTACCAGAAGGCCGCGGTCTGGGTGGCGGTAAGCGCCAGGCTGTTGTTGTTCTGCGATGAAGCTGCGTGTCAAGACTGGTTAGCGTGGCGCATCAAAAATTCCAGCAGTGCGTAGTCTTTGGCGGATAATTCGATCTGGCGTTGGCCGCACTGTGCCGTGCCCGCACGGCTTTTCGCAGCCGCTTCTGGACATCCATGTGGCGGCAGACCGCCGCCGCCTGAGCGTGCCTGTCGAATTTCTCCAGCCGGGCACGACTTATGAACTGGAAGTGCTGGCCATCGAAGAAAGCGGCAATCAGACCATTACCAACGGCTTCTTCAGCACCCGCTGAGGTAAGCGCGGGGGACGCGCTGTGGGGCGTCCCCATGTTTAATCGATTGTTCATGCAACTGCCCCTGATTCTTTAAGGGCACAGTGTGTATCCTCTGCAAGCGTCCGGTGTTCTTAACATAAGTGTGAAAACCCCTGCGGAGCGAATGATGCGCGTTGCCCTGTTTACCGAAACCTTTTTGCCCAAAGTCGATGGCATTGTCACCGTCACTTGTCTGCTGCTCGATCATCTGGCGCAGCGCGGTATCGAAACGCTCATTATCGCGCCGCGTTTGGGCGCGATCGACGCTTATGGCCGCACGCGCGTGCTCACCGTGCCCGCCGTCACTTTTCCGCTGTATCCCGAACTCAAGCTCGGCCCTTCGAATCTCACCGTCTACCAGACGCTCAAAGCGTATCAGCCCGATGTCACGCACTTTATTCACCCGCTGATGACCGGAATCAGCGGTATGTGGATGGCCAAGCGCCTGCGCATTCCCACGCTGGCCTCGTTTCATCTGGATGTGGCGCGTATGGCGCGTCATTACCGCGTCGGCTTTTTAGAGCCGCTGACGCGCTGGCTGACGCGCACCGTGTTTAACGCCGCCGATTTCGCGCTGGCGCCCTCGCGGCTGGTGCTGCGTGAGATGCAGGCGCTCGGCGTGCGGCGGGTCGGTCTGTGGGGGCGCGGCGTCGATGCCGACAAATTCCACCCACGCCATCGCAGCCTCAGTATGCGCGCAGAGCTTTCGGGCGGGAATCCCGACGACGTGATTCTGCTGTATGTCGGGCGGCTTTCGACCGAAAAACAGATCGAACAACTGCGCCCAGTGCTGGAAAATGTGCCGGGCACGCGGCTGGCGCTGGTGGGCGATGGCCCGGCACGCCGCGATCTGCAAACGCATTTCGCCAATACCCCCACGACGTTTATGGGCTATCTGCGCGGCGAACGGCTGGCGCAGGCCTATGCCAGCGCCGATGTCTTCGTCTTCCCCTCCGCGCTGGAAACCTTCGGGTTGGTGGTGACCGAAGCGATGGCTGCCGGGCTGCCGGTGGTCGCCTCACGCGTGGGCGGTGTGACCGATGTCGTGCAGGAAGGGCGCACAGGCTACACCTTCGCCGTCAACGATGTCCCCGCGCTGATCGACGGCGTGGCGCGCATCGCGGCGGATCGCGCCGTGCTGGCGCAGATGGGGCAGGATGCGCGCGCTTTCGCCGAAACGCAGACCTGGCCGGCGATGATGGATACCGTCATCGAGCACTATCAACGGCTGGCGCAGCGCCGCGCCTGACTTTTTGCAACCCAAACGCGCCCAGCGGCGTATTAAATAGCGTAGCTATCCGTGTTGTGCTGAAAGCGAAAAACGATGATTCAGAGCATCTTTGACCAGATTCAACTGACATGGCGGCTGCTGCGCGATGAGCGCGTGCCGCTGACCTACAAGGCGATTCCGGTGGGCGCGCTGCTGTATGTGCTCTCGCCGCTCGATATTCTGCCCGACGTCATCCCGATTCTCGGCCAGATCGACGACCTGACGATTGTTTTCGCCGCCATGCGCCTGTTTGAAGCGATGGCGCCCGAAGCGATTGTCAACGAACATAAGGGCGCCATTAAACGCAAGCGCGGTTGATGTAATGTTCGCCCGCCTCATGGCGACTATAGAGCATAGCGTTATCGTTATGGGAGAAGCGCAATGAGCAAAACGGAAATCGCCACGCTGGGCGGCGGCTGCTTCTGGTGTCTGGAAGCGGTGTACGATGATCTGAAAGGCGTGCTGGAAGTCGAATCGGGCTATGCCGGCGGGCATGTCGTCAACCCCAGCTACGAACAGGTCTGCACGGGCCGCACAGGCCACGCCGAAGTCGTGCGGATCGAGTACGATCCCAGTGTCGTCAGCTTCAAGGACCTGCTGGACGTGTTCTTCACTATCCATGACCCGACGACGCTCAACCGGCAGGGCGCGGATGTCGGGCCGCAGTATCGTTCGGTCATCTTCTACCACACACCGGAACAGAAGCGGATCGCCGAAGAAACGATTGCCGAAGTCAACGCCTCCGGCCTGTGGAAAGATAAGCTGGTGACGGAAGTGACGGCCATCAACAGCTACACGCGCGCCGAAGACTATCACCAGGAATATTTCGCCCATAACCCGTATCAGGGCTACTGCCGCGTGGTGATCGCCCCCAAAGTCGCCAAATTCCGCAAGCAATACCTTGAGCGGCTGAAGAAATAACGCGCGGGGCAGGCCAAAAACCTGCCCCCGTTTTTTAGCCGAACAAGACGTTCCCCCGCATTTCCATCGGCAGGCTGAAAATCCACAGCGCAGCCAGCGCCAGCAGCAAAATCAGCGCCAGCCAGGGCAGCATCGCCAGCGGGGCGCGGCGGCGGTAGAGCCGCATGGCCGTGCGCTGCGCCAGATAGCCGCTGGCCGCAAATCCTGCCAGCAGCGCCGCGCCCTGTACCAGCCCCACCAGCGCCATATCCGTCACGCCGCCCCACGACCAATCGGGCGTGATGGTTGCGCCGTGATCGGCCAGAAACTTCTGAAACACCGGAATAACTGTCCAGAAGCCGACCAGGAAGTGGAAGCTGTAGTGCGCCGCCCAGATGCCGAGACCCACCGGCACAAAGGCCGGCGCGAAGGCCGCCGCCGTCTCGCGCAGCGCCAGCGCGTTTTGGCCCAAAGCGCGGCTGAGAGAAGCCGCCGCCAGCGTCAGCAGGGCAGGCAGCGCCACCCCGCCGCCCAGCAGCACAAGCAGCAGTCCCAACGCTTCTGCCGCTGCCGCGTTCCAGCCAAGCGCGACAAGCGGCTGACCGATGCTTTGCAGTAGATCATAGACTGGCGGCACCATGCCGAAAGCGTTGACCACGCCCAGAAACGCCAGCGCCACCAGCAGCAGCGTCATATCCCAACGTTTGGGCAGCGCATCGGCGCGCGTCAGTTCCGCGCCGGGCGCGCGCCCAGCCAGCGCCACGTTATCATGCGGGCAGGCGCGCACACAGTCCAGGCAAAAAATGCAGTCCATATTGCTTTTGATCTGCGGCACGAACAACTGTGTGCCGCAGCCGAGCGTGCCGCGCGGGCCGTTCGTGTGCGTGGCTGTCGGCTGGCCGTCGCCGCCGATCTGGTCAATCACGATGAGCGGCGCGGCGCTGTAACTGCCGTTCAGACACTCTTTGCCGACGCACGTCCGGCAGACATCGTGACTGCGCGTGGTGATTTGCAGCGGTGACAGCGCCGAATAGACGAAATTGAACGTCCCCAGCGGGCACACATACTTGCAAAACGGCGATTCGCTGAACAGCGCTTCGAGCGCGAAGGCCGCCACAAAATAAGTGACGATCAACCAGGCCGTCAGCAGCGGGCTGGCCCATAAGTCCAGCCATTCGTAAACGAAAAACAGCAGCAGCAGATTCGCCAGCGCCAGCCACTTATTGCGCAGCAAACGCGGGAAGCGCGGGCCGCGGCTGCTCAGGCGTTTGGCGAGCGTGCGCGGCAGCGTAAACGGGCAGCCCATGCAGAACAGGTTGCCCGCCAGCAGCAGCGCCAGCACGATCACACCGCGATAATGCACCCACGGCAGCACCGTCGCCAGATTTTGCGCGGCCAGCGCCGAGCCGGTGAAGCCGTCATACACCAGCAGCAGCGCCAGCGCCAGCAGCGGCACTTGCAGCAGCAGCCGCCCCCAGCGCCACTTCAGCGCGCGCCCCAACAGCGGCAGCCGCAGCACATCACGGCGCGCGGCGGGCGAGACCTGAGCGTTCATCGTCAACTGCCGATCGTGGCGTTAAAGGCCTGTACAACCGATGTGCCATCTGGCAGCGTGACGGTGACGGTCAGAATCCAATCGCCGCCCATCGTCCATTCGAAAGGAATGCGGTACACGCCGTTTTCGCTCTCGTCCGTCTGGCCGTCCATCGACGTCATGCCGGCGTGCGCCATATCGCCGCGCACGGCCACTGTCGCGCCGTCCACGGCCGTCCCGGCGGCGTCCAGCACCGTAACGACAAGCGTCACCGCCCCAACGACAGGCGGCGCCGGCTCATAGGCGATGTCCAGCGTGAGGTTGACCGACGGCGTGGGCGTAGCTTCTGGCTGGCGACAAGCGGCCATCACCAGCACAAACAACAAGATCAGCGTGCGCAGCAGCTTATCCAAGACCTTTGCTCCTCACTCTGGCCGTCGGGGATGATTAGAGCGGGGACGCGCGGCGCCCTTAGAGCTTAGGCACCGCGCTGAACCCCCGACCGGCCTGCGTCTGTTTGTTTCATCAGTATAACGCCGCGCGCGCCAGTACTTCAACAATATGAGAACGAGGGGCGTTATTCGTAGAGGCCAGGCAGGACTCGCCCTTACCACTCGGCTGCACGCTCTAATGTGGCCGCCACGAACAGCCCATAGCCCAGCAGCAGCATCCCCGCCTGCCAGCGGGCTAACTTCAGATCGAGAATAAAGGCGATCGGCAGCACCGCAAAAAACAGCATCAGCGGCAGTTCAAAGCCCAACAGCGCCGGGTCAACAGGAACCGGACGCACCAGCGCTGTCACGCCGAGGATCACCAGGATATTGACGATGTTGGAGCCGATGGCGTTGCCGACAGCGATGTCGCTGTGGCCGCGCAGCGCCGCCAACACACAGGTGGCGATCTCCGGCAGTGAGGTGCCGGCAGCCACCAGCGTCAGCCCGATCACCAGTTCGCTGATGCCGAAATCGCGGGCAATCGCCACCGCGCCGGTGACCATCGCCTGCGCGCCGCCCACCAGCAGCGCCAGCCCGGCCAGCAGGCGCAGCGTTTCGCGCGCGCGGCTGATCTGCGGCGGGGCGCCTTCGACGGCTTCGACTTCGCTTTCATACAGCGCTTCGTTGGGTTCTGGCGCGGCGGGCAGTTTGTAGAGCAGATAGGAAAACGCTATGTAACCCAATGCCAGCGCCAGCCCTTCGCCCTGGCTGATCTGTCCATCCAGCGCCATGACGAACATCACCAGCGAAATGCCGATCATCACCGGAATCTCGCGCTTAATCAGGCTGATGCGGATTTGCAGCGGCCTGACCAGCCCCGCCAGCCCGATAATCAGGCTGAGGTTGGCGATATTCGAGCCGATCACGTTGCCGAGCGCAATATCGCTGAAGCCTTGCAGCGCCGCGCTCACGCTCACCACCAGTTCGGGCGCAGACGTGCCCAGCGCGACCACCGTCAGTCCGACGATCAGCAGCGGCACGCCCAATGCCGTCGCCAGCCGCGCCGCGCTTTTAATCAGCCATTCGCCGCCAAAATACAGCCCGAACAGGCCAACGACAATATAACCTATATGCAGCAGCATGGTTGTCCCTCGTTCTACACTACACGGACATCATGCCCTATCATAGCAGCGGCGGCGCGCGCGCCCCACGCAAATTTTGTCTAAAAAGTAAATTCCGCCCAGAGAGAGCGCCGCGCCGGCGGCTTAAGGACGGTCACCCCCGCTACCCGCGCAGCAGGGCGTTGATGTCGTCATCGGTCAGCCCCAGAATGCCAATGATACGATTCAAAACCTGATCGTAAAGCTGCTCGGCTCCGGCGCGCGCGCTGCTGTTGGCCAGGGCCACAAAAGCATCGAGCAAGGCTACTTTGAGTTCAGCGTTTTCGTCAGTCAAGGCCGAAACACGCCGGTTGAGTTCGCGGATGATGTCGTCGTCCGGCATATCTTCCCCCCACAAAACAGGCTAATTCTAAAAATCAGTCGTTCTGGCGGTAGTATTCGCGCGCGATCATGCTCAACCCGACGAGCGTGACCGCGCCGCCGCCCAACAAAAGCACCAGCACCGATAAACCAGGGAAAGCCGGCTGCTCCACGCCAGGCGGCACGCCCTCTTCCTGAGCGTAGGCCAGCGTGCCGCCCAGGAGTGCCGCGCACAGCAGCGCCAGCAGCATAATACGGAAAAACACGGCGCGCGTTTTCATGATAGCGCTTCTCCTTGAGTGCGTATCTTGCTCCAGAGATGCCCATTGTACCGCAAGCCAGGCGCGAATCCCATGTGTGCGCAAAAAAACAGGGGGACACCGCCCCCTGTTGCTGCGACTGCTTCAGTTGAACTAAGCGCTACTGGTCCTGGGTCATCAGGAAGGCCACCAGATCGACCAAATCCTGCGCGTCCATCTGGTCGCCCAGGTTATCCGGCATCCCGGCGTAGCCCGTCACCACGTATTCGTTGGGGGCGACGATGCTGTGCACCAGGTATTCTTCGCCGCTGGTGTACTGCGGCAGCGCCGGCAGCCGTTCGTTGAGCACGCGCGTCCAGGTGCCCGTCGTGAGCGGACCGACATTGCCGCCCGCGTGGCAGGTAGCGCACGCCATGTAGAAGCCCAGCGCAGTCGGTTCCTGGCCGTTGTAGATCGACTGGCCGCGATTCGGGTCGCCGGTCAGTTCGCCGATAGCAGCATAAGCAGCAGCGCCGTCACGCCCGACGCCCGCTGCGCCGCCGCCGGTGGCGAAGCGCGGGTCCACCGGTTCGATGGCGAACTGGTTCACCGAGAGCAGGTCTTCCACCGTAAAGTCGCGATTCCAGTTCATGATGAAGCTGGTCAGGTCTTGCAGTTGGTCGTTGCGCAGCGGGCCGCCGGCCTGCTGTGACCAGGCCACCATGACATTGCCGCCCCAGTAGTTGATGCTGACCGGGCGACCATGCACCAGCGTGGTGAAGATGAAGGCCTGACGGCTGCCCGCCCAACCGAGATTGAGCAGCCGATCCGGGCGATCCGGGTCATAGCCGCGCTGCGTGGCCTGCTGCATCTGTTGGCGGAGCTGCAATTCCTGCGCGTCCAGCTCGCCCAGCCGCAGTTGAAGCGCTTCGGTGCGTTCGGCGGTGGGCGGCGTTTCGGTGTTGTTCAGTTCGTTTTGCAGGTCTTGGCGTTCGCTGCGGATGCTGGCGAAGTAATCGTAGCCGAACAACTGCGGGTTGTTGAGCGCCGGCGCGCGGTTAGCCTGGCCGTAGCCATCGGGGTTGTGGCAGCTTGCGCAGTTGGAGACATACAGCGCGGCGCCGCGTTCAACCGCGCGCGCATTAAACTGCTGCTCGAAGGCCGCCATACGTGCGGTTTCGTTGATCGCTACCCAGCCTACGAGGATCAGCGTGCCTACGAACATGACAACACCCACCAGAATGCGCGTCTCTATGCGCTCGAAGAGCATTTGTCCGTTCAGGAAACGGGAAAAGAAACCCATCTAGTTACCTCCCGGTCTGTGGAAGTATTCGGCGCTGCGGTGCAGGAAAATGTGCGAGCTGGTGATGCGCTCGATCGGTTCGACGTTGAGCGGTGTGCCATTCGGGTCGAGTGTCGGCGTCGAAGTAATCACCGGGCGGCCATTGTCGTCCAGCACCCGCGCGCCCTGATCATCTAACTGATAGAACAAGGGGATGGAATTGCCGTTGGCGTCGAGCGCAACATGCCCGCGATCAATCAGCACTTCTTCCCAGTGAATGAGCACGTCCACGCGGCGCAGATTGGGCTGCGATTCGGTGATGATGATGATGCCGTAACCGTTGCGCAGTTCCTGGCGTTCTTCTTCCATCATCTCATAGAATTCGACCAGCACTTCATGCAGCAGCGGCGCGTCTGCCGGGACAACATCGAAGCTCCAGCCAGCTTGCAGCGGAAGCTGCTGGGTGCCCATTTCGCTTGTGATGGCATCGGCATGCCCCAGATCAACCACGCGCTGGTTAAAAACCTCCAGATCATCGCGCAGATCGGCGGGGTTGACTTCGCGCTCGATGCGAATTTGTTCCGTGGTATAGATGCCGGGCACCAATTGTTCGAAGGGCACAGGGCGGATGATGCCAATATGGCTGTGCGCCGGCTCCATCGTCAATTCGTGGCGGATCTCGCTGTCGGCGGAAGTCGTCACACCGTATTCCGGCAGCCCCATGTAGCTCAGGATCGTCATGATGGAGACAAACAGCGCGCACACCGTAATGGCGAAGCGGCGGTGCGCGTAGCGACGGCTGGGCTGCGTATCGACATACGGCCAGACCATCAGCAGAATAATGACCAGCGTCGGGAAAATGATGCCCCAGAAGACCTTATCGCCCAGCTTGAGCGCGCCCTGAATCCACAGGAAGTACCAGGGGGCGGTAGTGCCCAGCGGCGTCACCTGCGGGTCGGCGTGGTTTTCCAGCGGCGCGTGGAAGAACCAGACGCACAGCACCACCAGCACAAAAGTCGTGACGGCGATCCACATCATTTCGCTGGTGAGCACGTCGGGGATAAAGTAGACACGCTTATCGAGCGGCACGCGCTTGGCGGTGTCTTCGCCGATATTTTCTTTCTGCGGCGGCAGGCTGTGGCCATGCACGATCACTTTGTAGTAGTGAACGCCCGTAAAGACGAAGAGCACGGCGGGCACGAGCAGCACATGCAGCAGGTAAAAGCGCAGCAGCCCGTTAGCGCCCAGTTCCGGCCCGCCGCGGAACAAGAGGTTCAAGGTTTGTCCGACAATCGGCGGCGGCGCGGCTTCGACCATCGACGCGCCGATGGTCACCGCCCACAGCGCCAACTGATCCCAGGGCAGCAGGTAGCCGGTGAACGAGAGGAACATGGTGGCGATCAGCAGTACGACGCCCGTGAACCAGGTGAACTGGCGCGGCTTTTTGTAACTGCCGGTTAAAAACGTGCGCAGCATGTGCAACCAGACGATCAACACCATCCCCTCTGCGCCCAGACGGTGCAGGTCGCGCATCAACTGCCCCAGCGGCACGTTGCTCAGGATGTTGAGCATGTTGCCGTAAGCGATTTCGGGCGAGGGCGTGTACCAGATCATCAGGAAGATGCCGGTGATGGTTTCGAAGAACACAAAATAGGTCGAAAGCCAGCCCAGGCGGAAGGTGGGATACAGCCCGGTCATGTCCTTGTGGAAATAACTGGGGCGCATATGCAGCCAGAAGCCATCAGCGTGCGGTGTCAGGCGTGGGTTGGGCTTGCGCGAGGGGGCTTCGCCGCGCAGGGCTTCACGCACATCCTGGATGTTCATGCCCGCGGTCAGGCGTTCCACCACCTCGTCCACACCTTCGAAAACGGCTTTGCGCAAGCCCTTTTCTTTGATGTCATCCAGAAACGACGGGAACGGGAGTACCGACATTACGTTATCTCCTCGAACAGCAATAATTTCATGATGCGCCGGGACAGCACACCCCGGACGAATGTTGCCTTAAGCGTGCGGCGGCAGCAGAATGCGGTTGCCGGTGTTAATTTGGACTTCGACAATATCGGCGGTTGTGCGGCCATTCAGCGGAATAGCAGCGCCGGCCTCATTGGTGGAGGCGGTGCTGCCGTCGCTGAAGACCAGCGTCGTGCTAAAGCGATCCATCCCGCGCGGCGCCGGCCCTTCAATCCACGAGCCGTCCAGGCGGTACTTCGAGCCGTGGCACGGGCATTCGAAGCGTCCGTTGGTATCGACCCACTTGGGCAGGCAGCCGAGATGCGTGCAAACGGCGTACAGCGCCAGCACCCCCTCATCAGTGTGCGAAACCCAGAAGCGGCCAATCGGCTCGCTGATGGGCGCCGCACCCGGCGTTTCGGGGATGCGTGTGGGGTCGAACTTGAAGACGCCGCCGAAAGTGCCTTCTTTGAAACGCGGCAGCGCGAACCACACAATGCCCGCCGTCGCCTGCCCTAACAGCAGGACAATCGACGCGCCCCAGATGTAATAGAGGAATTCGCGACGGCTGGGTAAGCTGACATCGACTGCTGGCGCTGCGCCTTTGGCCGGGGCAGCCGGTGTCGTCGTTTTTGCGGGACTTGCTGTTGCCATCTTTTATACAACCCCCCGAAACGGGACTGAACGAGTGATGAAACGCATCGAGCATAACAAATAGTTCCGGCCTGTGACAGGCCGTTGCATTATTGTCCAGAATTTCAGTCTGTACAATATATCACAAGCACTGGAGGGTGTCAAAAAATCCTCAACGCTTTTCCAGCCTTTATTGAACCCAAAAAGTGTGCTAGTAAGCAAGGGCTAATTGTCTTACTTGTATGGTGAATTTTGCCAGCCCGAACGGCCAGAACGACGACCTGAAGTGGGTTTCCCTACCTGTCGAGAGCCTGCACCGCCGACCGGAAGTGGTTCGACAGGTACCAGCCTGCGGTGATTTCGGACCCACTAACCCGCTCGACATGGATGGGGAATAGGCTTAGAAGCGATCTTTTTCCGTCGAAAGCGAGATCGTGCTGCTCACAGCGAACAGCCAGCCAGTGTATGCCATGCGGTAGCGAAATTCGGGTGAGCGCAAAGACCGAAGGCCGCATTTCGCAGCCCGCTCAGCAGTTCCAGCACCACCCGGCTCTTGAACGTGCTTGTGAACTTTCGTCTTGTTCGCGCCTGTCAACGCCTTCTTGAACATAGGATACTTCATTTAGCCCTGTGTCCAAGCTGCGGAGGGCAGCACTGCCCTTACGCGACGATCACAAATGGGTTGTGTAGATTGTGAAACCTGTGAACCTGTACAACGCTGTTATCATCGTTGCGGTTCACTCTAGTGTTTCCACCCCGTTTGCTCAGATTTTATTTTGACGATGACGAATAACATACCATACCCAGCGCAAAGGATGGGTTGGGGTAGGCACGGGTGGATCAGGAATTAAGCTGCGTTGGTTGAGACTCACCGCACGCTTTCTCAGAAGTTCAAGCCGGAGGCTTTCTTCACCTTTTGCCATTGCCCAGTGATGATTCATGGAAAAAATGGGTTTCAGCACAAATGAAAAACTTTTGAGCAGGGGTTTTTCGGCGCGTATCTTCCAGTCGTAAGCAATATTTACCCACTCGCCATCCTGTTGAAAAGTCCAGATACCACGTCCAACAAAATCGCCTTTTGCTTGCAGGGCAAAACTGCGCGGTGTGTTGGATTCAGTGATAGAAAATTCCCAGCGCAGCGTATACGGCAACCAACCTTTGGTATACAGATCGACCTTCTTGCCTATACCATCCTTATCGCCGGGTTCAATCTGTGTCACCTTGAGATAGACGGAAGGCCACCAGCGCGGTAGATTCTCAACATCACTGAGAATATCGATCACTTCCTGCGCGGATGCCCGCATACGCCAATAGGTGATGAAATGATACTCGTTGCTTGCCATAAATCCCCCTAGATGCTCGCATAGCTGGGGCATTCGCACAACACTCATGCCCCAACATTCCCACTCTGTTGCTTGCAGGGCTGGTTTATGATTCCAGCGTTAATAGAAAAGCGATCAGGTCGGCGACATCCTGTGAGGACAGGTGAGCCGCGTAGTTAGGATACATGATGTTGCGATAACCGGACACGACATAGGCGCCGGGTTCAAGAATGCTGGCACGCAGATAGTCCTCAGCTATAATCTCAGGAATGCGGGTTGATGCGCGGCTGGCTATTCCCGCCAGATTCGGCCCAAGGCTAAACCCACTGCCCTCAACCGTTTGATGACATGAGGCGCAGGGAGGAGCCCCATTGATGCCTTCACGGAATAGCTGCCTACCGCGTTCCGGGTCTCCGCTGGCGGTTTCCTGACCTGATGCAACAGCCGACAGCGCCGGGACACTCATCTGAGATGTACACCCGACCAAAAAGACTCCCACTATGAGCCACGTTGCAAGGTTTCGCATCTGACCTCCAAGAGTTGGCAGGATGGACACATTCAGCGTCCATCCTCAACCCATTGATGACTCACAGCCTTAGCTGGCTAATCTGACAACGCCGCCGGTCATGCCGGGAGCAAAGGCAATGGTGCCAAAACTGACATACAGCGCACCATCGGGACCTTTTGCCAGGCCAAAGGGTGTCACCAGGCCTTCAGCGACGGGCGTAATGCCATCGGCATTGACCATCACCACGCTGCCCGGTCCGGGACCCTGTTCCGTAAACAGGAACAACTGCACAGCATATAATATCTCGCCATCCAGCAGAATGTCGGTCACAGCGGTTAAGCCGCCGAACGTCTCGACCAGTTCGCCATTTGACCAGTGTTCAATTTTGCCTGCGCCCGGCGCAATCCCCGCGCCCAGAAAGCCGATGTAGAAGTCGCCATTTTCGGCAATCTCTATCGAGGTGGGAACGGGGTTCTCCGGCCAGGCGGTGATGACGGACAGCCCTTCTGCTTCCGTCCAGCGCAGCAGCGCGTTCGCCCCTGCATCGACAATCACCAGTGTGCCATCTGCCAGCCAGGCAATATCCGCGACATTGCTTTCAATCTCGTTGCCATCCGGGTTATTGAGCGCCTCAAACTGGCTGGGATTGATGATACGGCGGGGAAACCCGGTGGTCAGATCCATCTCGATAATGGTGCTGCCGAATGGCGAGAACGGACCGCTCATGCTGTTCAGCACCCACAGCGCGCCTTCATGCGGAATGGCCCGGTACGCCCCTGTCGTTTCCGTCGCGCCAGCATAGCTGGGCAGCGCGTTCAAAAGCGGTTGGCTTACGCCATCAGGGCTAACCGAAATGACCTGTCCCGATAACCCTACCCGAAAGGTCTGCTCGCCTTCAGGACCAATCGCCATAAGTTCTTGTTCACCACCGCTGCCAGCAACAGTCACAATCAGATTGCCGTCAGCATCAAAGGCGATCCCGCGTGGCGCTGCTAAATCGCCGATGACCAGTTCTCCCGG
This sequence comes from Chloroflexota bacterium, assembly GCA_013388745.1. Classification (GTDB taxonomy): domain Bacteria; phylum Chloroflexota; class Anaerolineae; order Aggregatilineales; family Phototrophicaceae; genus JACAER01. The sequence continues at coordinate 11,658 of JACAER010000008.1, read as the reverse complement.
CAGCGGCGGCATGTCCTGTGCCAGCGTTGGCGCGGCAAGCAGAACAGCGCAGAGAAGCAGCGCCATGGTTTGAATACGAAGAAACGCTTTCATGGATTTTTCCTTTCCTAGATATGGAATGACAAACTCAGGTTCATCGTGAACGTAACTGACGAAAATCGTGGAGAGTCTTGCTGGCGGTCAACCGCATCAGCGCCGGACTCAAACGGTACAACCCCCATAACAGCCGCCCATACGCTGGAAAGACCATCATGCCTCGATTGCGCTCAACGCCTCGCAAAATCTGTTCCGCCGCGTGATCAGCGTTCATCAGTTTGAAGGGTAGGCGCTTCCAGACGGCGGCTCCATCAACGTTGACAGCCGGCGAAGCGGTATAAATCGCCGATTGAATGAAGCCCGGACAGACAACGCTAACCTTAATGCCAGCGGCGGCCGCTTCATGCCGCAGCGATTGAGACATCCCGACAATGGCGCTTTTGGTCATGGCATAGGGGGTCATGGTCGGGTAGCCGACCAGCCCTGCCAGCGATGCCATATTGACGATATGCCCGTGTTTCTGGCGCAGCATGAGCTGATAAGCCGCATGGACACAATGCACCGTGCCCATGATGTTGACATTTACTAACCGCTGCCAGTGTTCCAGGCTGAGGTCGCGTACTTCGCCCAATAACCCAACGCCCGCGATATTGAAGGCAAAGTCAATCCTGCCATATGCCTGATAAGCCATCTCGAACAGCGTATTGACCTGCTCTGCCACCGCAATATCGACGGAATGGGCTTCAGCCTGCCCCCCGGCCTGCTGAACAGCGTTTCGGGTGGCTTCCGCGCCTGCCAGATCGACATCTGCTGCAATGACCTGTGCGCCCTGTCTGCCTAACGCCAGAGACACTGCTTTACCGATACCCGATGCCGCGCCTGTGACCACGCAAACCTTGTTGGCATAATGAGTCATGCTGCATCCTTTGCGCTGTCATACGTTGGCGTGGGTGACGCCGGGCGTGAAAACTCGCCCCGGTCTGAGTGGTGGCTTTTAGGTTGATCCATCAGAATCAGGAACAGCACCATCCAGACCAGGTGAAAAACCGGGCGCAGCAGCAGCGCTTTCATACGTTTGTTTCTCCTGTATATTGCCGATACTGATGCTCCCATCCGGCGATAGCGCCAAAGATGAAAAAGATCCGCAGCAGCAGTTTGAAGATCGGTTCGGGAATGCCTGCCGGGCGCAGCGGGTCGCGGGAACGCATCCGACGGGCAAAGTACAGCATTTTAGGGATACTGACCTGCCCCTTCGCATCCAGTTCGCCATCCTGCATCAGCCCGGCAAGACACTGGAAAAAGCGATGTTGATCCAGCGCGGGTTGATATTCCAGCACACACACCAGCATGTCTGTTCTGGCATTGTAGTTATAATGGCGTATCCCTTTGGGTACACGAACCACCTCGCCTGCCGCCGCGCTGCGAGACTGTCCGTTCATAATGATGACCACCTCACCCTGTTTGACATGGATGATTTCATCCTGAAGCGCATGAACATGCTCCAGATAAACACCTGCCTGCGGCGGCACCTGCCATTCGACAGAGAAGCTGTCCGGCGCGGACTGGACGCAGCGAAACGTCTCTCTGGTGATTGGGTTGGTGAAGGGGATGGTTAAATCAATACCGGTTGTGGCACTCGTTGTGGCACTCATTGAACATGTCTCGCTGTGCTGTTGGGAATAGCGGCGCAAACACAAAACTGCCAGATTGAGCATGGATGCGTTGATCGCCGATATGAAACTCAATCGCGCCTTCCAGCACGTAAAAGGCTTCATCATCGCGTGAATGAGTATGGGGTGGCGGTTCAAAGCCGCGGCGTGCCCGCACTTCCATCAAGGCGAACTGATTATGGGTATCCTGGGCATTTGCCAGGAACGAGAACAGATTGCCCATTTGCCAGACGCTGTTTTCCACGCTGGCGCGGCGCTCAAATGGGATGAGCGTTGCGGTTTCCACAGATGATCCCTTTCTTCTGAGGAAATGGTGTGATGTGTCAATTGGCAGGGGCAGCGGTGACCGTTTTGAGGATTGCACCGCTGCCCTACAGCCAGGGATTGTTAAGCAGGCATTTCAGTCATGGCAGCAAAAGGTGTGCCGGGATTGTCATAGCCCAGCATTTCCGCCTCGCCGCGAATCCGGTCAATATCTGCCTGGGCAGGCGGCATCACCGGTCCCACAAAGCCTTCGCCGGAACCATCGAGGAATGGCTGCAAAACCGGCACTGCGCTCGACACGTTGCGCAGGGTGTACTGGGCATACGAGGTGTGATTTGCCAGCCGCATCCCAATCTGGCGGACGAGGGCGCGGTGGGTTTCTTCCACCGCTGCAATCTGGGCGCAGGTGACGGCGAACGGCATGGTTTCTTCGGATTTACCGAAAATGCGAACCGCAGCCAGATAGGCCCCTACAAACGTGGTTTCAGCCACTTCGGTCGTGGCGCTAAACACAGCGAGGTCACTGAACAGAGTTTCCGGCACATAAAATTCGCGCACAACGGGTTCTGCGCCCAGCGATTGGAGCAGTTCCAGATGATCCTGTTCGGCGAGGAAGCCCGCTTTCATGTAGGCAACCTGCGCATCGTTCAGCCCCAGATCGCCAGCGCCGTTAATCGCCGCCAGATAATGCGTCGTGGCGAACAGTTCAGCAGTTGCCGCCAGGTTGATGATGGTTTGCAGATCGTCATCCTGCATATCCTGACCCAGCACACGGCTGAAGCCAAAAATCTGATTGAACCCCAGCAGCGCACTGCCACCCAGAATCGCGCCGCCCTTTAACAACGAACGTCTTGAAATACCTTGCACGAGATTGCTCCTTTGTGAGATCGCTAATGTTTGACGTATGCCTCTTGCTGGCTGCGTCTGCTCAGGCAGGCTGCTGCCTGTGATGACAGCCATCACTGAACACTCTACGAGAAGCGACGCCTGTGCTTCAAGCAGTTTGGTGCGGCGAAGTTGCGGTAAAGTTGCGGTAAAACACGCATATTGAAGCCCAATTCTATGTCGAGAAAACCAGACCGAGGGTGATGTCCGTATAATCCTGTGAAAAGGGTGGCATGGGTTACACGTTCAGCAGCCAAAGCAAAAGCACTGAAAGGCAACCCACACCATGCCGAAGGCAGCACGAGGCGAACAGGTACGGCAACAACTGCGGGATGTATTGGGCAGCAGCACGAGTGAAGCGCCGTTGAGGCAGTTTGTTCGCCTGGCGGTGCAAGGGTCGTCTGGGAGATGTTGGAGCAGGAAGTGAGCGATTTTCTGGGGCGGGAGCGCTACGAACAGCGCGAGCATAAGCAGCGAGGAGACCGCAGCGGCTGCGAGCCTGGTCGGATGCGCACTGCCGAGGGAGAAGTGCGGGTGCAAGTGCCTCAGGTACGCGACAGTGCACAAGCCTACCGCTCTCGACTGATGGAGTTTGTGCGGGGGAACAGCGCTGGGCTGGAATATCTGGTGGTGCAGATGTACACACGCGGCTTGTCCACGCGTGACATTGAGGAGGCGCTGCGCGACCCGGTGAGTGGGGAGACGTTATTGAGCAAGAGCGCCGCCAGCGCTCTTACGGAGCGCCTGTGGCAGGACTATCTGGCTTTTTGCCAGCGGGGGCCAAAGAGGAGGTCAAACAAGCCTTGTGGAGCGTGTACGATGCGCCAGTGCGGGAGGCGGCTGGTCTGCTGGCCCACAACTTCATCCAGCGCTACAGGTCTGTGTATCCCTCGGCGGTGCAGTGGTTTCAGGATGATTTAGATGCCTGTCTGAGCCACCTGCGCTGTCCGGCCAGTCACCGCAAACGTATTGGTACCACCAACCTGCTGGAACGGGCCTTTCTGGAGGTGCGGCGCACCCGCGCCACGCCGCGTTTCTGTGATGAACGGGGCTGCCTCAAGCTGATCTTTGCCACCCTGATGGAGGTCAGCGACAAAGGGCAGCGCATTCGGATTTCCGATCTGGGTCGCGTCCAGCTTGACCGGCTGCATCAGCAGCTTGGTATTGACGAACAAGGTCAAGCTCAGGCGATGTCGGCCTGGCTCATGCCGCTGCTTTTACAGGAATTTCTGGACTTGACCTATGCCGAGAGATGAATTCCGAGCCAAAACTCAGCAGTATCTGCGCGCCGCTGGCCTGACCCAGAAACAGCTTGCACGTGAACTGGTGTTAAACGCGACGGTACTCAGCCATAAACTTAATGAAACCGATCAAATGCGGTTGACCCATCCCGAAATTAAAGGCATCGTCCGGCTGTTAGCGCAGTGGCAGGCCATTACCACGCGCGGCGAGGCTGAGGACTTGCTGCGACTGGCGGAGCTAAGACCAAACATCTTTACCGATGAGGAGTGGGCTGTTTATCCATTAGGTATTTTAGAAGTCATGACTGCCGACTCGTCCGGGCAGTCAACTTCCAGCAGTACGGCTGCCACATTATCGAAACACAATCTGCCCGCGCCTACGACGCAGCTCTTTGGGCGGGACGCTGTGATGAACGACCTGTGCGGTCGATTGATGAGTCCTGATGTGCGCCTGCTCACGCTGACGGGTATGGGCGGCATTGGCAAAACGCGGCTGGCGATTGAAGTCGCACGAAAGCTGGCAGGGTCATTTCAACATGGGGTGATGTATGTCCCGCTGGGTGAAATCAGCGAACCCGTGTTGGAGCACCTTGCGCGTTCTTTTAATGTCGAATCTTCGGGCAAAACAACAGCGCTTCAGACCTTGATTGAGCATTTATCTTCTCGTCAACTGCTGCTGGTGCTGGACAATTTTGAACACCTGCTTGAAGCAGCGGCGCAGCTCAGGGAGCTGTTGTCTGCCGCGCCGCTGCTCAAAATACTGGTAACGAGCAGGGTGGTGCTGAATCTGTATGGCGAACACCAATTCTCTGTCCCCCCGCTGGAAACGCCAGCGCCGCCTGAAGACTCTATCCCTTTAAAGCAGCTTGCCCAACAACCCGCTGTGGCGCTGTTTGTGGCACGCGCTCGCGCCGTACAGCGCGAATTTAAGCTGACCGAAGACAACGCGCCGATGATTGCCGCGATTTGCTCTCGTCTGGAAGGGCTGCCGCTGGCGCTGGAACTGGCTGCCGCACGCATACGGCTGCTCTCGCCTGAAGCGCTGCTGGCGCGTCTCGATCAACGGCTGACGCTGTTATCCACCCAGGCACGCGATGTCGATGCACGCCACCGCAGTCTGCGCGCCACGATTGATTGGAGCTATCAACTGCTTGAACCAGCCGAACAGCATTTGTTTCGCTGGATCAGCCTGTTTCCTGGTGGCTGCACGCAGGAAGCCGCTGAAGCGCTGGCTGAGACGGACACATCTACCATCCTGGAGCAGATGGGGTCGCTGCTGGACAAAAGCCTGCTTGTTCAGCGTACTGGCAAAGATGGACACCTGCGCTTCACCATGCTGGAAACACTGCGCGAGTACGCCTTCGAGCGCTTTTCAGACGTTGAAGCCCTACATCATTTTCGCCAGGCACAGTATCATTATTATCTCAACCGCCTTGAGCAGATGCACCCACAGCTTGACGGCGAAAAACAGGTTGAAGCGCTGGATTATCTGGAGTCCGAGCAGGATACACTGCGCGTGCTGCTGAAATGGAGCAGCGCTGAACAACCCGCGCTGCTGCGACGTTTGTGTGTGTTTATCTGGAAATTCTGGCACCTGCGGGGGTATATCCGCGAGGCACGCTACTGGCTCGACCAGGCATTGTTACCGGGGCTGCGTAATCAGGCATCAAAAACCGATTATGCTCATTATGGCGAACTGCTCTATGCCGATGGAACGTTCGCTTATTTAGCCGGCGATCATGAAACTGCCTACCAGCGGCTCAACGCTGCGCTGAAAGCTCAACAGCAGCTTGAAGATGAGTTAAGCATTGCGTCTACGCTGGTCATCCTGGGCAACCTTGCCTGGGATCGCAGCCAACTGGATACAGCCGTGCAGCATTATCAGCAGGCGTTAGAACTGGCAGCAGCCTGCGGGAATCGGCTGATTCAGGCGCGTGCCCTGAACAATCTCGGCGGACTCTACTGGCAGCGCGACGACTTAACGCAGGCGGCGGAATATTTACAGGCGGCGCTCAGTTTGTGGCAGCAGCTTGGCAATCAGGCGGGCGCAGCACAAACGCTCTCGAATCTGGCAAATGTTGTGCTGAAGCGCAGGGAATACGAACCCGCCGAAAAACTCTATCGTGAGAGCCTTACCCTTCATCGTACCTTGGGCAATCAGCAGGGAATCGCCTCCACCCTCAGCAATATTGGCGTGGTGCTGCTGCACCAAGCGGATTATACCGGCGCAGAAGATTATTTCCGGCAGGCGCTGGAACTCCAGCGGGAGGTCAACTATGCGTGGGGTACTGGCAGCGCCCTGTGTAATCTGGGAAGCGCGCTGTTTTTTCAGGGACGGTACGCCGAAGCCGCTGAACTCCTCAGTCAGGCGCTGGCGATTCTGCGTCCACTCAACGACACCAATAAAATCGGTGTGGTGTTGGAGTATCAGGGCATGGTCAGCTTACGCCAGGGGAATGCGGCTGCTGCGCTTAATAAACATCAGGAAGCCTTAAAGCTGGCGCTGGACAGCGGCGATGAGTACGGTATGGCATCCAGCCTTGCCTGCATCGCCGCCGTGCTAACGGTGCAAGGGCATCCATTACAGGCAGCCCGGTTGTGGGGGGCGGCTTACGCCGTCTGGACGCGCAGCGAGACGCAGCTTTTACCCACCGATGAAAATCGTTTTAAGCCCGAACTACAAGCGGCACGCATGCAAACCAGCCCGGCAGAATTTGAAGCCGCATGGCAGGCAGGCACAGCGTTAACCCTGCTATCCGCCGTTGATGAAACGCTGTGTTACGAGTCAATACCGCTACGACACCGCAACTTTTCCGCATCGTTTTGCTTGAAGACTTCTCCCGATCATCCCTATAGTACAGATTGAGCAATATCAGGGCGCATTTGCGATGCTGATCACACAATCAGGGAGGATTCATGAGATTTCGGCGCAGAGTATTGGCATGGTTGGTACTCGCTCTTTTATCGGGCATTAGCATCCCTCAAATCACCCGTGCATCCGAGTCACTGAGCGAACGTACTCTCGATAATCTGGTGGCGTTTACGCGGCTGGTTGGCTACGTGCGCTACTTTTATCCGGCAGATGTCGCGGCAGCTACCGACTGGGATCAGTTTTCGACCTACTATATGACAACCATAGAGGATGCAGCATCCGGGCAAGAACTGGCGGAGGAACTGCAAGCGATTTTTACCCCCTATGCGCCGGAAGTCCAGATCTTCACGAGCGATGCGACACCCTCGGTTGAATACGCATCAACGCTTCCAGAGGTCAGTTCGTCGCTGTATGTCACGCAGTGGGTACACATCCCCTGGCGTGATCCCGATGGAGCGGGTCAGGTGATCCCTTCTGAGCGCATTCGTGCTGAAGTGGTTGAGGGTGTTGTGCCGCAAACCTTAGAGTTTACTCCGGTGGTTGAGTATACCGACGGACAAAGCGTGACACTTGATTTGCATCAACCGGGATTGCCCGTGATTGTTGATCTGGGCGGGGGTGTTTCTGCCGCTGTACCCTTTGCCGTTTTTGCCGACTCAGAAGGGACCCTGCCGCGCTTCGAGCATCCTGACGCGCCATGGCTGGCGGATGATTATGTGCCTGATACCCGGTCAGTTCATCTGGCATCCATTGGTATTACCTGGGCACACTTTCAACATCTGTATGTTTACTGGGATGTGCTTGAAGCGCAGAACGTGGATTGGAATCAGGCGCTCCGCGATGCGCTTTCGTCAGCCAGCAGCGGTGCAACCGAACTGGATTTCTATTTTACGCTGCGCCGCATGAGCGGGCTGCTCAACGATGGGCATACGTTCGTTACTCCGCCGTCCGAACTGGGTCTGGGCAGCAGTCACATCCTACCGCTGACCTGGGATGTGGTTGAAAACCAGTTGATGATCATCTCCACACTGCCGGATGCCATGCTCGACCTTCAGATCGGGGATCGGGTCCTTGCCATTGATGGTCGCCCTGTAGAGCCGCTGCTTGCGGAATACGATGCACTCACATCGCCCACAGGGCAGTATGGCACATTCCGTATTCTGCGCGAGTTGAGCTGGGGGACTGATGAAACACCCGTCATGCTTACGATACAGCCGTTTGACGGTGGCACAGTGCGTGATGTGGCTGTGCCGCGCATTCCACTGGACAACATACCTGATATTGTCGTCTTTTCTCAACACCGCGAGGTGCGTCCATCGGTAGTGGCGGAACTCGCGCCTGGAGTCATCTATGTGGATTTTACGCGCTTGACGCTGCCATTATTGAATGCGGCAGTCCCGGTTCTGGCGCAGGCTGAGGCGATTGTCGTTGATGCGCGTGGCGGTCCAGACCCCCTCGGTCCTGATGCCTTTCTGCGTCACCTGAGCGAAGATGCCTTGACAACAGCACCCTTTCTGATGCCAGTGATTACCGCCCCGGATCATCAGCAGATCAATTTTGTTGATCTCAGTTATCGCTGGGGCGATCCTGAAACCCCGCATTTTTCAGCCAATGTCGCCTTCATCATCAACGGGAACGGCACGGTCAGCTATGCGGAAACACTCCTGAGCATGGTCGAGAAGCACGACCTCGGCATCCTGGTGGGTTCCCCTACAGCCGGCGCAAATGGTGAGCGAGCAATTCTACCGCTTCCGGGTGGTTATCGGGTGAGCTGGTCGAGTCTGCTGGCAACTAATGCGGATGGTTCGCCGTTATTTACGTTCGGTATCACCCCTGACCTGCCAGTCGAACGCACAGTTGCGGGTATTGTGAATGGACATGATGAACTGCTGGAAGCGGCTTTCAGCGCGGTTGGCGGGAATCCGGATGCGCTCAATCCGGTGGCGCTTGAACTCGATACAACTCTGCGTATTACGCTTGAATCCTATGCTGATCCGCTTGGAAGATTTACATCCGTTATCCCTTCGGGGTGGCTGGATGTCGAAGCCGATGGCAATTTCACACCGGATGACAGCATCTATCTGGGTATCGGCAGCGCCAGCCTGTCTCCGGAAGATTTTGTGGCGGCGTTTGGCGAAAATGTAGGGGGTGAACTGGTGTTTACTCAGGAATACCAGACTGACAATCTCACCTGGTCTCTGTACCAGGTTGAGTTTGAAGCCGATTCATTTGTCGCGCTTGCTGCCGTGGCGGAAGCTGACGATCTGGTGTTTTTCGTCACCCTTCAAACACCGACTGAAAACTATGAACTGGTATACGGCGAGGCTTTCCTGCCTGTGCTTGATCACTTCAATCTGTTAAGTGAGTAGACGCATAAGGGTATCCCAAGATTCGTGAACAGGAAGGTTAAACGTCTGCGAAACGACAATACTAGCCGCTGATCGCCCTTGGCCACTAATCCATAGGGCTGCACCGCACGTCTGATAACCTGTCCGTCATTGCGTTCATCAGTGATAAGAACCGCTCGTTGATTGAAAACCGCTTCCTACAATAGCGGAAAGAGGTGGACGGACGGTGGTTGATGATTATGAACATCTCCCGATTGCCGGGGGAATCCGGGTGATTCATGTTCCGGGCCACAGTGCCGGGCAGGTGGCGTATCTGTGGGAAGAGCAGCGTGTGCTGTTCGCGGCGGATGCAGTCGCTCATCTCTTCGGCAAGCTGCGTTACGGTCCCGTTGTCGAGGACTTCTCGCTGCTTCAGCAGAGCATCCGGCGGTTGTGCGGCCTGACGTTTGCAACAGCCTGCTTCGGGCACGGTGCGCCGCTGATTGCACATGCATCGTCGCGATTCAGAGAGCGATGGGCGTGATGGGTGCGTTGCGGCTATGAGTCGCTCAGCACGCGCAGCGCGGTATGGCGTCCATGCCCGCGCTGGAAGGCCAGGATAAACCACACCTGCGTCAGCGCATCCAGCAGGGGAAGCTGCTCATCACTGCCCAGATAACGCGGGCGTACCCCGATATCGGCGATGAGACGGGCGGCTTCATCTTGCCCGTTTTCCGCGCCACAGAAGAACATGTCCGCCTGCTGCCCGTCGATCTGAGGATTCTCAAAGACTTCCCATCCGAGCGAGTTGAAGGCCCGGTATACGCGCGCTTGGGGCGCAGCCCGGCGTATCTGCTCCACCTGATGCATGACTGCGCTGCCGCGCTGGTTGGTGGCGTCGAAGACCAGCTTGCCATTCAGCGCCGCGCCATATGACGCGAGAAACTCAGGCACCGCCGCGCCGGGCAGCGCCAGCAGCACAACATCTGCATCGGCAAGCGCCTCCGCGATCGTGGCGACCCCCGCCCCGCTGGCACGCAGCGCGGCGTCGTCGCGCCTGCTGCCCTCGCGCAGACCAAAGCGCACATCGTGACCCTTTTGCGCCCAGCGCTTCCCCAACGTACCGCCGATGTTTCCTGCACCAATCACTGCGATTCTCATGTGCCATGCTCCAGTATACTCGTTATGTCAATCGAAGCCCGCCATCCACTTCCAGTGCGATGCCGGTCACATAACCGGTCGTCACCAGAAAGACCGCCGCGTTGGCGATATCCGCAGCGGTGCCAACACGCCCGACCGGCAGAAGGCCAGCAGTGCGCTCGAAGACGGCCTGCTTTGCTGCTTCGTCCAGTCCCTCGTAATACGGCGTATCGAGTGTGCCAGGGATGATGATGTTCACCCGTGTCGGCGCCAATTCTAACGCCAGACCAGGCACGAGCGCTTCTAAGGCGCCGTTGACTGCGGCGATATTGATCATGCCGCGCATTGCCTTGCGGGAAGCCGCGCCAGAGAAGAAGGTGATGGATCCGCCCTTGCGGACGAATGGCGCGCCTGCATGGGCTGTGTTCACCTGTGTCCAGAACTTGCCTTCAAAGGTTTCTCGGAATTTGTCCTGAGTCAGCGCTTCGACGAAGTTCCCGACGCGATCCGTCTTGGCTGCTGGAATCAGCAGGTGGTCAAACACGCCGACCTGCTCGAAGACAGCCCGCATCTGTTCCTCGCTGTGTCCATCCGCGGCGAACCAGCGTGCCAGTGAACCGATGGATGCGGACACTTCTTTCAGCCGTTCTGCGCGCCGTCCCACCAGCACTACTGCCGCGCCGAGTTCCGCCAGCGCCGCCGCGCAGGCTGCGCCGACGCCACTCCCGCCGCCCACGATGACAGCGGTTTGTCCGGTTAGCTGCATCATGTTCATCGCTCCGTATAATAACGTTTTTGCCTCATCTGTTCATCTCTACACTTCTGACCGATGTAGTGAAAGAGGGTGTGCTACAGAACAAGGATACGGCTTGTGATCGGATGCCTCAATGTGCTACGATCCACAGAATTTATCCAATCGTCCAGAAGAGAGTGAAAATGGATGTTCTGAGCGATGTCCTGCGCATGCTGCGCTTTAAGGGGCGGCTGTTTTGCCGCATGGAGCTTACATCACCCTGGGGATTGCTGGACACCCCTCCTGAGGATATGGCACAGTTCCACATGGTCGAACGTGGCAGCGGCTGGCTGTATCTCCCCGAACATGACCTGACTGCGGCGCTCGCGGCAGGCGACTTCATCCTGGTTTCCAACGTGCGGCAGCTCGTCCTGCGTGATGCCCCGACAACCGGCATCATTCCATTCAGCCAACTTGCGAGCGGCGAGGG
>JACAER010000068.1 GCA_013388745.1 Chloroflexota bacterium | reverse complement strand
GATAGGTGTACACATGTTCTGATTTTTCCACCTTCGCCGCAGCAGATGCGCGTGCGCGGGCAACCTCCACCATCCCGCTGCGCAGTGCAAGCGCAAGTCCCTCCACTGCGGCAAAATCGCATATCCACACGCCGTCAAGGTTGCCGACATGTTTGATCCCCTCGGGCATTGCGGTGGAGACGATTGCTGCCACGTTGGCTTTCACGTCACGCTGGTCTTCTTTGAGTTTTTGTATCCAGCCGTCGTTCCAGTTCTTGGTACGCTTCGACTCCCACAGAATGACGCCGCAGAAATTCCCCAACGGCGTTTTCACTCGCTGCACGACATCCGCGCCGCGAATGCCTTTGGGGACGGGAAGAATGTCGTCGGTACGAAACGTTGCACGCAACAGATTCTCTAACTCGACTTCCAGCACCTCCCCTTGCGCTTGCTGCGAGCCTTGTTCTATCTTGCGCTTCATTTCTTCGATCTGGCGCAGCATCTCGGCGATCTTCCGGTCTTTCTCCGCGTCTTTCAGCCGATGCTCATCGGCGAGTTTCTGCTCGGTTTCGCGCCGCAGCGCCGCGCGCTCTGCGTCCAATTTGCGTTGCATTTCGAGTTGCAGATTTCGTTCGCGCTCTTCGATCTCCCGCTGGCGTTTACGAAGCTCCAATTCGTTGCTCTGCGCTTCGCGCAGTTTCTTGTCCTTCTCTTCGTTTTGCATGCGGAGATCTTTTAGCTCCAGTGCGACGCGCTGTTCAACTTCCTGCCGCGCGTTGGTTTCAACGACCTTTCGCTCCTGTTCCAATCTGCGTTGCACTTCCAACTGCAGATTCTTCTCGCGCTCTTCGATCTCCCGCTGGCGTTTGCGAAGCTCCAATTCGTTGCTCTGCGCTTCGCGCAGTTTCTTGTCCTTTTCTTCGTTTTGCATGCGCAGGTCTTTCAACTCGAGCGCGGCGCGCTGCTCCGCTTCCTGCTTCGCCTTGTTCGCCGCCGCGGTGCGCTCGGCGAAAAGTCTCTTCTCAAATTCGCTGCGGAGTTTCTCTTCGACGTGATGCGAAAACGCCTCGGTCACTTCAAAGGTGTTGCCGCATTTCGGACAGGTGATGGTTTGGCTCATGGTGTTCAGGTCATTGATCGCGTTGCGTAGACATTCGATACGATGCCGTTGTTGTATCGCGCAGTGCCGGTGATGGTGTTACCGTCGGGAGAGAGTATGATCTCGGAGCGCCCGCCGATGCCGTACATATCCATGAAATCCAACACCGCCTGGTTGCCAACGACCATTCCCTGTCCCGATCCAACATTCGTCGGAATGCCGAACAGGTTCATGTACATTTGAGCGAGAATCGCGTTTCCGTTTTGCGTTACCACCGACCACGAACCATCAGGGCTTACCCACGTGCCGGCGAAATTTGCGGGTAGCGGCTGGACCGGTGGCGGAACCGGCGGCGGTTGTGTGCCAATGTTCGCTTGTGGTGAAATGTTGACCTGTGGCAGAGGCGGTTGAACCGGCGGCGGCGCGGGACTCAGCGCTCGTTTGATCTCTTCACACACAGTTCGGAGTGCGGTCTTCACTTCGGACTCTTCAAGGCTGTCGAGTGGAACAGGCGGCCTTTGCACTGCCTGATAGTTGGCGATCTCCGTTTCTCTCCATAAGCAATCGCTGATGAGCACCCACAAGATCGCCAGCCCTTTCTTCTGCGCCGCCTCCAACAAATGCGGCACTTCCTTATCGCCGATGAAATCGGACGCGAGAAAATTGTCGCTCACAAGCAGCACGGCGACCCTCGCATTGTTCAGCGCCTTCTCGATTTCATCCTTCCACTTCGCGCCGGCGCGAATCTGCGTATCGTCCCACACCGAGATGGGGTTGTTCTTGAGAAGCGGCTTGAGCATCTTCTGCAATCGCTCGAGCCACGTCTTATCCTCGTGGCTGTAGCTGATAAAGACGTCGTTGGTCATGGCATGGTTGGCTATTGAACGTGCGTTCCTGCGCTGGGACTTCGCTTGCTGCGTTGACTCAGAGGCGACAGGAGTATGTTACAAAAACTGTTGTTGAAGTGCACTGTTGCACCACAAATGGCAGCTCGGCTTGTGTTCGAAGATAACATTCAACCAAGAGGGCATGGCAAGTTCCGCCGATGCGCGGCCGAGGATGAGAAATCGTGTGCGTATCGAATCGCGGTGACAGGATAGTTCTTAACTGATGTTAGGCAACCATGTTATTGAACCCTTTTGCCAAGGGCATCCCTTCGGGAGAGGGTTCACATTTACATTTCGATTCTTTGTCGGGGCTTCGCCCCGACCTATTCATATTAGACGCCTTCGGCGTCGGCACCCTCGAATTCGTCCAGTCGTTATACGCAATGGTACCAACATAGAGCTGTCCCTGAAAGGGACGAAGGTGTATACCCGAGGGCAACGCCCTCGGTGTTGGAAGTAAACGTTTGGTGTGAACCCTGAAAGAGCTCAATGATGTTTTCGCTCAGGGTCGTTGTGCTCGCCTTGCGTAACGTCAGCTCTTAAGTCCCCGCCGTATTCGGGCGAGAGTCTCCGCTCTTTTGATGAGCATTGAGTTCCTTGAATATTGCAAGGTCATGTTGCAATATTCAAGGTTGAGTTGCAAATGCGAGGAACAAACCGCTCTGTTCTCAAGTGGATGGACGGGCGGTTGGCAAGAAGGACTCAGGCGTTCTCCACCACAACCGCCACACCCTGTCCAACCCCGATGCACATCGTTGCCAAACCGTAGCGTGCGCCGCGTCGCGTCATCTCGTGCAGTAGCGTCGTCATGATGCGCGCGCCGCTGCAGCCGAGTGGATGTCCGAGTGCAATGGCTCCGCCGTTGGGATTGAGCTTCTCAAGAGGGATGTGTAAATCGCGCATCACGGCGATGCTCTGTGCTGCGAAGGCTTCGTTCAATTCGACAACTTCAATGTCGCGCATCGTAAGTCCGGCTTTCTTCAATGCCATCTGGGTTGCGGGGACGGGACCGATTCCCATGAAGCGCGGGTCGACGCCAGCAATACCCGTGGAGAGAACGCGCGCCAATGGTTTCAATCCAAACTGCTTTGCTTTCGCTTCGCTTGTCATCACTACACCTGCTGCGCCGTCGTTGAGCGAAGAAGAATTTCCCTCCGTGACGGTTCCCCCTTTTCTGAAAACAGGAGAGAGTGCGGAAAGCTTTTCGAGCGTCGTATCGGCACGGGGTTGCTC
>JACAER010000012.1 GCA_013388745.1 Chloroflexota bacterium | reverse complement strand
GCAGTGCCGCAGGAAGTCACCGACCGTGTGACCGAAATCCAGGAGATGCTGCGCAGCGGCGAACTGGAAACCGGCGTGGATCCGGTGTCGGGCGCGCTGCTGGAAGCGGCGGCGGAAGCGACCGAAGCGGCTACCGCTGAGGCCACGGCTGAGGCTACCGCAACCCCGTAATTTCACCTCACTGCTAAATCCCCTCTCCATGTGGAGAGGGGCCTAAACGGGGGTTTTGCAGCCCTCTGCAATAGGGGGTCGTGGGTGAGGCAAAGGGGTGGTGAACCCCGCAAGATAGACCGATTTCGTGTCAAACAGAAACAAAAAGACGACTGCCTGTGGGCAGCCGTCTTTGTTTTTTCGTGGCGAGTGCGGTGGTTATTTGGCAAAGTCCACTGCGCGCGTTTCGCGGATGACATGGACTTTGATCTGGCCGGGATACTGCATCGATTCCTCGATTTTGCGGGCGATGTCGCGCGCCAGCTTGATAGCGGCGAAATCGTCGATTGCATCGGGGCGCACGATGATGCGCACTTCGCGCCCGGCTTGCAGCGCGTAACTCTGCTCGACTCCTTCGAAGCCGGTAGCGATTTCTTCCAGCATTTTCACCCGTTTGATATACGATTCGAGGCTTTCGCGGCGGGCGCCAGGACGCGCGCCGGAAATGGCGTCGGCGGCTTCGACAATATAGGCTTCGACGCACTCCTGTTCGACTTCGTGGTGATGGCTAGCGATGCAGTTGACGATTTTGGCGTTGACACCGTAACGCCGCGCAAAATCGGCGCCGATCATCGCGTGCGTGCCTTCGATTTCGTGGTCGATGGCCTTACCAATGTCGTGCAGCAGACCGCCGGCCTTGGCCAGATCGACGTTGGCGCCCAATTCGGCGGCGATCATGCCGGCGATATGGGCGGTTTCGATAGCGTGCGAATGCTGATTCTGGCCGTAGCTGGTGCGGAATTTGAGGCGGCCGAGCAGCTTGATGATTTCTGGATGCAGACCGGGCACGCCGGTTTCATAAGCGGCGCGTTCGCCTTCTTCGCGGATAGTATTTTCGACTTCGACGCGCGCGTCTTCCACCAATTTTTCGATGCGGGCGGGGTGAATGCGGCCATCGGTGACGAGCTTGGCCATGGTGCGTTTGGCGACTTCGCGGCGCACGGGGTCGAAGCTGCTGATGGTGATGGCTTCGGGGGTATCGTCCACGATGACATCGACGCCAGTGGCTAACTCGAAAGCGCGTATGTTGCGGCCATTACGGCCGATGATACGGCCTTTCATTTCGTCGCTGGGCAGCGAGACGACGCTGACCGAGATTTCTGAGACATGTTCGGAAGCCAGGCGCTGCACGGCGAGGGCGATCACGTCGCGCGCGCGCGCATCGGCTTCTTCGCGCACCTGGGCTTCGACCTGGCGCACAACACGCGCCATGTCTTTGCGGGCGTCTTCTTCGACAGTGACCAGGAGCTGCGCGCGGGCTTCGTCGGCGGTCATTTCGGCGACACGCTGCAATTCCGCCATGTGTTCTTCCTGAAGCTTGGCGAGATCGTTTTGCTGTTTGTCGAGTTTGCTCTGGCGTTTGTTGAGGTTTTGCTCGCGCTGTTCGATACGCTCGACACGTTTATCGAGTTCTTCGCGGCGTTTTTGCAGGCGTTCGTCTTCTTTGTCCAGCTCGCGGCGGCGGCGCAGGAAGAGCTGGTCGTTTTCGGCGGTGATTTCTTTGGCTTTGTCCTCGGCCTCTTTCACCATCTGGCTAGACTGCTCGACAGCGCGGGCCACCGCCGATTTAGCCTGCTCGATGACGACTTTGGCTTCTTCTTCGGCCTTGCGGATAATGCCGCGCGCCTGCCGATTCTGGAAATAGCCGTATAAAAAAGCCCCCAACACCAGCCCTAAGACCAGATCAATGACCAGCGTTAACACGGCGATGATAGGTTGAACTTCCATGGCTCCCAATGACAGCGCGTTCAAACGAACGCTGTCCTCCTCCTTCCTGTTATCCTACTCTTGATCACTTCCACCTGAGGTCTCTTCGTCTTCTGGCTCGGCGCTGGCGGCGAAACGGTCGGGCTGCTGCTGGTCGATTGTGTCCAGCACACGGCGGATGACGGTACGGGCCAGGGCGAACGAAAAGCCGCGCCGCTGTAAAAAAGCGGCGAGTTTATGCTGAAAATCACGGCGATTTGTGGTGCGCAGCCGCGGCGCCTGTGTCAGGGCAGCCCGATATGCGGCGTCTTCGGGGTCGATGTCGGCCAGCGCTTCGTCGATCAGGGCGCGGGGGACGCCTTTTTGCAGCAGTTCCTGGCGCAGCGCCTGCGGGCTGAGGGGCTTGAAGGAATCGCGGTTTTCGACCCAGAAACGGGCGAAGGCCAGATCATCGAGGTAGCCCTGCGCGCTGAGTCGTTCGACAGCGGCGGCGATCACGTCGGGCGGCTGCTGTTTTGCGGCCAGATGGCGGCGCACTTCCTGCACACTGCGTGGGCGATAAGCGATAAAACGCAGCGCGCTGTCGAGCGCTTTCGCCAGGTCATCCTGCGCGCGCAGGGCGGCGATTTCTTCTGGGCTGAGGCTTTGCCCTTTTTTGAGGCGCGCGGCTTCGATGAGCGTAAGCGCGAAGGCAAACTCGCCGTCGATATAGACATTGACGCGCTCTTTGCTGCGTTTTTGCACTTCCAGCGCCGTAATTTTGCCCACGTCCCCTCGGCGAATCGAAAAAGCCGTGATCGTCCGCGACGATACCACGACTCGGCGAGTCGGTGCGGTAGATCCAGGAGACGCGCGTTGTGGGGTTTATTCGCTGAAATAGCAAGCGCCGTCTTGGGAAAAAGACGGTTTTGTCTCGTATTGGCCTCGAATCAATGAGCAGGTTCTCAACGGCATCTCAGCGCTGCCCCCAAGCACGCTGCTCAGCACAACGATTGTTCACAGTTATCCGCCCACAAGCGCGGGCGGCTGGTCTCTACACACCGATCGCAAATGGCGACAGGCTGGTATCGTCAACACAGGCACAAAAGGACCTGATTTTAAGAGTTACACAAACTCTTTATAGTTTGTAGAATTACCATAACACAAAAGCGGTTTTCTGTCTAATACTTTTTGAATTAAGTGTACGATTGGCATTATCGAAGCTAGCAGGGGAAGCGAATGACCACCACGAACCGGAGGGTATTGGTTACGGGCGGCGGCACGTTTTTGGGCGACAATATCGCGGCGGCGCTGCTGGCCGAAGGCGCAGAGGTGACGCTGTTGGTGCGTCCGGGCGCGGAAGACAAGCTGGGGGGGCTGGCGCAGCATGTGCGCTGGGCAACGGCGGATGTGTGGAATCCGGCGAGCCTGCGCGGGCGGGCGCGCGGCCACAGCAGCGTGATTCATACCGTCGGCAGCCTGATCGAAGACACGACACAGGGATTGAACCATCACTATTTGAACTTTGTCTCGGCGCGCAATGTGGCTAATATGTGCATCAGCGACGGCGTGCCGCATATGGTGTTCATCAGCGGCGTGGCGGCGCCCTGGACGAGCCGGGCGTATATCCGCGCGAAACGCGAGGCGGAGGTGTATATCGGGCGGGTGGGTTTGCAGGCGAGCATCGTGCGCGCGCCGCTGACGTATGTGCGCGGGCGCCCGCGCCCGTTCTTTTTCCGGTTGATGACGCTGCTGGGGAGTGTGCCGCCGCTGTCGTGGCTGCTGTTCGGGCGGATCGCGCCGATGCCGGTGGATTTATTCGCGCGTGGGGTGGCGCGGCTGACGCTGGAACGCAAGCGCAGCAAGATCATTTATCACGCGCCGGATTTGCGCAAGCGCAACACCCGCGCGGAACGGCGCGCCCAGGCCCGCCCGCCAGCGCGCGACAGCCGCACGGCGCGGCGCATTGATCTGCCCGAGGAAGAAACGCCCTTCGGCTGGACACCGCCGGAAGGGCGCGAAAATGGGTGAAAGGGCGTGGGATTAGATTAGAGGCGCGCTTCGATGGCGCGCACGACATCGGCCAGCAGCGTTTGCATGAAGCCCTCGGCGGGACAGCCCAGGGCCGCGTCGTAGACATAATACGTGGTTTCCGCGGTGTGAACGGCGAGGCCGAAGCGCCCGTAAGCGTGCGTCAACACCTGAATACGCCAGGTTTGCGCGCCATGCGTGTAGGGGTGCAGGGTTTGCGAAATCCGAATGCTGTTGTTGAGCCAGGCGCCATACACGCGGGCAAATTCGGGGTGCGGCTGTTTTTCCAGCCGGGCGCGCACCAGCGCGTAGCCCCAATGGCGCAGCACATCGGAAAAGCCGGAGACGGCGAAACCGATTTCGGCGTCGTTGAGGCCGACAACAGGATTGATGGCGTACAGTTTTTGCTCAAAAAGGTGTTCCAGACGCGGCAGAACGACATGAAAGAGCATATCGGGCGTCAGGCGCGGGGCGATGGCTTCCAGCACAGTCTGGCGCAGGCTGTTGAGTTGGGCGCCGGCGCGTTCGATGCTGCCCAGCCCGGTGTAATCTTTCGGCTCGAACAGCGCGACCTGAAATTCTGGCGGCAGGGCGTGCTGGGCGCGAAAATCCTTCAGGGGCGTGAGGGCGCGTGTTTGTCCGTCGATCAGGAGATGCATAGGGCAGGTTCACCGTCAACCGTTTTTCGATAGACAGCGCGAGTGTGTTTTGCGCGCCAAGTCTGCGCATCAGTTTATCGCAGATTAGCGTGCTTTGCGCGGCGACCGATTATAATCGGGCGGCGTGCGGAGCGAATTCGAGGAAGCGTATGCATATTGCACTCAACGGCTGGTTCTGGGATCAGCCACAGGTTGGCAGCGGGCAGTATTTGCGCCGGCTGCTGGCTGCGCTGCGGCGCGTGTCTGCGGGAGCGCGCTTCACGCTGGTGCTGCCGCCGCATGTGCGCAGCGTGGAAGATGCGCCCGACGGCGTGGAGACAGTGTTCACCAAAGGCTTGGGCGGCAATCTGGGGAAGGTGTGGTTCGAGCAGTACACTTTTCCGGCGTGTGTGGCGCGGCTGCGGGCGGAGATCGCGCATGTGCCGTACTGGGGGCCGCCGCTGGCGGTGGCCGCGCCGCTGGTGGTGAGCATTCTGGACGTGATTCCACTGATGATCCCGGATTATGCCTATGGCTGGCGCGCGCGGCTGTATACGGCGCTGGTGAGCGCGGCGGCACAGGGCGCGGCGCAGGTGCTGACGCTGACCGAAGCCAGCAAAGCCGATATTGTGCAGCGGCTGGGGATTGCGGCGGAAAAGATCACGACGACGTATCTGGCGGCGGATGAGGCTTATCACCCGCGTCTGGGGGCAGAACGTGACGCGGCGGTGCGGGCGAAATATGCGCTGCCGGACGATTTTGTGCTGTATATCGGCGGCTTTGATGTGCGCAAACAGCTTAACCAGCTTTTGCTGGCCTATACCTATGTGGCGCAGGCGGAAGGCGACGCTTATCCGCTGGTGATCGCCGGGCGTGAACCGCAGTGGGGCACGCTGATGTTCCCCGATATGCGGCGCTACGCCGCCGAACTTGGGCTGACGGAACACATTCGCTGGATTGGCTTCGTAGACGAGGCGGATAAGCCGTCACTGTTCCGACTGGCGAAGGTTTTCGCCTATCCGAGCATTTATGAGGGCTTCGGGCTGCCGGTGCTGGAGGCGATGGCGAGCGGCACGCCGGTGGTGGCCAACGAGATACCCGCGCTGACGGAAATCGTGGGCGATGGGGCGTTTCTGGTGGAAGTGGGGGATGCGCGCAAGATGGCGGGGGCACTGCTGGCGCTGCTGGGGCAAAAGCCGCTGCGCGAGTCGCTGACGAATCTAGGGTTGGCGCAGGCCACGCGCTTTAGCTGGCGCAAAACAGCACAGGAAACGCTGGCGGCTTATGAACGGGTGTTGAAGCAAAGCCAGAAAGGGCAGTGACCGACTGTATGGCGTCTCGCCTGCTTATCACGTGTGATGACTGCGGCCTGTGCGAAGGGATTAATGAGGCGGCGCTGCGTTTGTTTCATGAAGGGCTGGCGCATTCGGCCAGCGTGATGAGCAATATGCCCGCCGCCGCTCATGCGCTGGCGCTGTATCGTCCGTTTCCGGCGTTTAATATCGGCGCGCACCTGAACCTGACGGAAGGGGCAGCGCTGACCGGTGTTTCGGCGCTGACGGACGCGGAAGGGCGTTTTTTGCGGATTGACCATATCCGCCGCCTGCTGCATACGTCTGCCGATTTTCTGAGCGCTGCCGAAGCGGAATTTGACGCGCAGATGGCGGTGTTTTTGGGGGCGGGGGTGCAGCCGGAGCATGTGACGACGCACATGCATTTTCATGTCGTGCCGGCGCTGCGCGATGTGGTGCTGCGCACTGCGCGGCGCTACCGCGCGCAGTGGGTGCGGGCGTACCGTGTGCGCCATACGCTCATGCCGCGCAATTGGTTGGCGCGGCTGCCCAACCGCTATGAAGATGGTCTGCTGGAGTATCTGGCGCCAGTCATGTACTGGGTGAAAACGCCGCCACAAGCGCTGGCGCAGTGTATCGCGGCGGCAGGCGGCAGCGTGGAAATCGTCGTTCACCCGGACGACGCGCAAGACCCAACTTTCCCCGCGCATATCCGGTATCCACCCGCCGCGCGCGCCGCCGAAGTCGCGTATCTGCGGCAGGTGTGGCAGTGCTTCAGGGAATAAAGAGGGCGCAGGTCTCAGCGGCGGTCTGGCAGGTCGCCAGCGGCGCGCCGTTTTGCAGCACGTCAAAACTGCTGACGCCGAGCCAGAACAGGTCGCTGCCCTGGACCAGCATCAGCCCATAAATGGGGTCGGCGCATTGGCGCGGCGGCTGGCGTGTACCGGAAGCATTGTCGCGAATACGCAGACAGCTTGCGTTGGGCAGGCGGTCGTAGATGGTGTCGCCCCAGCGCAAGGCGTCCCATTGGCCAGCGCTGCTGCGGAAGATGACGCCTTGGAGCGAGAGCGCGCGGCCGCTCTGGTTGAGCAGCGTGAAGGACACCTCATCGTACAGCAGCAGCACATTGGCTGGCGGCGCTGTCGCGGCGGGGACATCGGTCGGGGCTGTGGCTGGCATATCCGTTGAGGGCTGCGCGGGGAGGGAGGTATGTGTCGGCGCGGCTGCGCCCGACGTGCTGGTGGGGGGCGCGGCGGTAGCAGCCACCACGACGACAACCGGCGTGGGTTCGGGTTCATTACGGGGCAAAATGTTGGGCAAAATGCCGATAAGCGCCACCAGCACGGTCACAATGCCTGTGATGATAGCAACAATTGTCTGCGGATTTTTCCAGACTGATTCGGAAGCGGGGGTATTGGGTTGTTGGCTCATAAAGCACTCGCCGGGTGAAAAAGACGCGCACAATTTATTGGACGAAGCGGCGTGATAGTCTGCCGTCTTAGCGCGAGAACAAGACACCGGGATCCAGCAGGCCGGAGCGAAGCTGCGCCCACTGTGCGTTGGGGTTGGCGCCGGCGCGCACTTCTAAGTGCAGGTGGGCGGCTTCAGAATTGCCGGTGTTGCCGCACTGCGCGAACTGCTGGTGGGCGCTCAAGGGCTGGCCGACGCCGACGTTAAAGCTGGCGAGATGGCCGTAGAGCACAAAAATGTGCGCGCCGGGCAGGCTGCGCTGCGCGAGGCGCTGCTGTGTGGAGGCGGGCAGCAGGGTGTGGTCGTAGCGGATGACGACAAAATTGCCGTAGCCGAACCCCCAGCCGGGATCGTTAAACACACTTTGATCGCCCAGCGAGAGCCCTTGCATGAGTGTGCTCGGTCTGTCGGGGGTGCATTTGGTGCAGAGCATGGTCTGTGTGACAACGCCGCCGTTGGGACCGGCCAGCATGGGCTCGCCGGTGTTGGCGCCCAGATCCCAGCCGTTATGCTGCACTTCGTTGGCGTCGTTGGCGGGGAAGCCGATGCCAAAACCGCGCACCCACCAGTAATTGCGCATGGGCGCGGGATATTCATCGCCAGCGCTCAACCCCCATTGGGCGGCGCTGCCGGTGATTTTGACAAAACTGTGGCGAATAAAGCCTGTGGCGCCGCCGGGCAAACGCACCTGCGCCCACACGTAATTCGTGCCGCTGCCCTGGGCCTGTCCGCCGATCACGGTCATCTGTGTGCCAAACTCGACGCGCTGGACGATATTCCCGGAGACCGGGGCGGCGCGCACGTTGGCGCCTGTTTTGGCGATGGCGGTGGCTGTGGGCACAGTCGGCGCGGCGGCGGGCTGGG
>JACAER010000059.1 GCA_013388745.1 Chloroflexota bacterium | reverse complement strand
GGTCATGGTGCTCGCGGCCAGCGCCTTCCTGTTCATGCGCCCGCCAGGCACGGCGGGGGCGCAGCTAATGACGCCGGCGCAGTATGACAACCAGTTTATGAGCACGGGCGCGGCCCATTATCTGCTCGACGTGCGCACGGCAGAAGAATACGCCAGCGGGCATATCGCCGACTCGGTCAATATCGCGCTCCAGGAATTGCAAACGCGCCTGAGCGAAATCCCGCGCGATGTGCCGGTGGTGATTTACTGCCGCAGCGGCAACCGCAGCGCGCAGGCCGCGCGGCTGCTGGTCGAAGCGGGCTACAGCCAGATTTACGATCTGGGCGGCATTATCGCTTGGACGGCGCAGGGTTATCCGCTGGAATAAGGGGGAGTGCATGCAGTTTTTGCGAGCGCTGATGGGTACGCCGACACCTTCGCTTTCCGCCATGGAAGCGCAGGCGCGGCTGAAACAGGCACAACCGCCGTTTTTGCTGGATGTGCGCACTGCGGCAGAATTCCGCGACGCGCATATTCAGGGCGCGGTGCTGATTCCGCTGGATGAATTGGAAGACCGGCTGGCCGAAGTGCCGCGCGAACGGGCCATTATCTGCGTCTGCCGCAGCGGGTCGCGCAGCGGTATGGCGACCAGCCAGTTGGTGCGGGCGGGCTATGACGCCAGCAATTTGCAGGGCGGCATGATCGCCTGGGGCATGGCAGGGCTGCCGGTGAAAAAGGGCAAGGGGCGCTGAATATGCTGGCACTGAGCCTGCTGTCGGGTTTCGCGATTGGCCTGACGCTGGGCCTGTTAGGCGGCGGCGGCTCGATTCTGACGGTGCCGGCGCTGGTGTATCTCGTGGGACAGCCGCCGCAGATGGCGGTCACGGCTTCGCTGGCGATCGTCGGCGTCAACAGTATAATCGGCGCGGCCATGCAGCGCGCGCGCGGCACGTTGAACTGGCGGGTAGCGCTGCTGTTTGGCGGGGCGGGCATGATCGCTTCCTACGGCGCGGCGGGCTTTTCAAAAAGTGTCGCGCCGGCGCTGTTGATGGCGGCTTTCGCGCTGCTCATGCTGCTCATCGGCACGCTGATGCTGGCGCGCCCCCTGGAAACGCAGAAACATGAGCCAGCGGCGCTGTGGAAAATCGTGACGAGCGGGCTGCTGGTGGGCGTGGTGACGGGTGTGTTGGGCGTGGGCGGCGGCTTTTTGATCGTGCCCGCGCTGGTGATGCTGGTCGGGCTGCCGATGACGCAGGCGGTGGGCACGTCGCTGCTGGTGATCGCCATGAACAGCGCGGCGGGCTTTATCGGTCATCTGGACGGCACGCCGCTGGATATGGGCGTGATCGCAGCGTTTATCGTGGCCGGGCTGGGGGGCACGCTGGCCGGGGTGCCCCTGGCGCAGCGCCTGCGCCCGCAAGACCTGCGGCGGCTGTTCGGCCTGTTCGTGATGGCGCTGGCCGTGTTTTTGTTGGTTGATAATGTGCCAAAGGTGTGGTGATGGTTATGCAGCAAACACAGTTGGGTTTTCGGGTGCAGATGCACAGCGATTACGCCCGCGCGCGCGCCAGAGTGACCGAAGCGCTGCAGGCCGAAGGCTTCGGCGTGCTGACAGAAATCGACGTGCAGGCGACGCTCAAGAAGAAACTCAATGTCGATTTTCGCCCCTATACGATTCTGGGTGCGTGCAATCCGCCGCTGGCCTACCGCGCGCTGCAAAGCGCGCCAGAAGTCGGGCTGCTGCTGCCGTGCAACGTCACCCTGTCGCAGGTGGACGAGACAACGGTGGAAGTCGGGCTGGCCGATCCGCTGGCGATGATGGGCATGATGCAAGGCGGCGCGCTGGAAGCCAGCGCGCTGGAAGAGGTGGCACAGGAGGCGCGCGCGCGTTTGGAGCGCGTGGCGCAGCGTTTGCAGGAGTGAGGAACCGATGCCGATTTATGACTTTGCCTGCGGTGACTGTGGGCAGGATTTTGAAAAACGCGTGCGCAGCGCCGACGATGCGGCCAGCGTGACCTGCCCGGAATGTGGGGGCACACACGTGCGCAAAAAATTATCGACCTTCGCCGTGCGCGGCGCTTCGTCGGCCCCTGCGGCGCACACCAGCGCCGCAGCCTGCGCGCCGGGTGGCGCCTGAGGGCTGCGCCCGCTGCGCCCGTCGTGAACGGGCAGAATGACACACAACGGACAGGCTGCGGCCTGTCCTTTTTTGATTCCAGCGCGGGCTTCAGAAAATAAGCTTAATGCTTGCGAAAGGTAATTAACTTTACGATAGATTTATGCTATCTCAACATAGAAAAGGGAAACGCAGCCATGCCAGTCTACATCTCGTGGGACAGCCCAGAGCGCGATCGGGTGTTGTTTGAATTTGTGGGCAAGTGGACAGGGGAAGAATACTTCGCGGCGCGCGCGCAGGGCATCGCCATGTCGGACACCGTGTCCCACGTCGTCAACGTGATTGTAGACATCAGCGCCAGCAGTTTGTTCCCCAGCAACATGCTGTCGCATTTCGGCTCATCGATCGACAAAAACCCCAAAAACTTCGAGATCGCGGTGATCGTTTCGACCTCCACGTTTGTGGCGGCGCTGACAAACGTGATCGCCAAACTGTACGCCAAACGCGGGATGCAGTTCAAGGTGGTGCGCACGCTGCAAGCGGCGCGCGCCGTCTTCGCCGCGCAGAAGCCGCAGGCAGCGTAGCGCCAGACGGCGCGAAAAACACGCGCTCAGCGGCGCGCGTCCAGCAGGCGTTGATACAGGTTGCGCGTGGCGGCGACAAAGTTTTCGGCGGAAAATGTCTGGCGCAGAGCTTCGATTTCTGCCGCGGCAGCCTGTGGGCGGGCGCGCAGCAGGGCAATGATGGCCTGCGCCAGCGCGGGCGGGTCTGCGGGGGGCACGAGCCGCGTGCTGGTCGGACAATGACGCGCGATTTCCGGCAGGCCGCCGACGTTGGAGGCGACCAGCGGTGTGCCGCTCAGGAGCGCTTCCAGCGCGACCAGCCCTAAGGTTTCGCTCAGCGAGGGCACCACCAGCACATCCAGCGCGTTATACACCAGATTGATTTCGCTTTGCGCGCCGGCGAACACGACAGGTACCTTTAAGCTAGCGGCCAGCGCACGCAGCGCCGGCTCATCCGGGCCGCTGCCCACCACAACCAGACACGCGCCGGGATAGACCTGCTGCACCGCCGGGAAGGCTTCGATCACATAAGCTTGTCCCTTGATAGGCGCCAACCGTCCCACGACGCCGACCACAGGCGCTCCCGGCTGGATGCCCAAGGCGCCGCGAAAGTCAGCAACAGACGCCCGTTCGGTCAGCCGGAAAAAGCGATCCAGCGCGATCCCGCTGTAAATACGCGCGATTTTTCCTGGCGGCACCGCGCGCACCTCAACCGCATCAGCCAGCACCGCGTCGGAGATCGCCACCAGCGCGTCGGTAGAAGTGCGCGCCAGCAGCCGTTCGATGCGGTCGTAGAGCCAATAGAGGCGCGTCTGATAAGCGCGGGTGTCGCTGAACTCGTGCAGCGTCGTGACGATCGGATGCCGCCGGGCGGCCTGCGCGGCCAGGTTGCCGATGAACATGGCGCGCGCGCCGTGCGTATGCACCACATCAAAGCGTTCGGCGCGCAGTAGGTCGCGCAGACGCCGGACAGCGCCGAGATCGAATTTGCTGCGCACGGGCAGCACATGACAGTCCACACCTGCCGCGCGCAGTTCAGCAACCAGCGGCCCGTTTTCGAAGCTGATGAGGGTGCAGCCCGGCAAGCCCAAACACAGGGTGCGCAGCACACTTTCGACGCCGCTGCGCCCGGCGGTAGCCACGATTTGCGCGCTGCGGATCGTCATAGGCGGCTCGCGATCAGCCGGTAACGTTGTTCCCAACTGTTGGCTTCGGCAAAGTCGATAAAGGCTTTGTGCCCGCGCCCGCCCTGCACGGCCTGGCGGATGGCGTCGATAAAGTCGTCGGCGGTATCGGTGAGCAGCGTCGGCGAAGCCAGGCTTTCCAGTTCGTGCAGGCGCACACTGACCGTCGCCAGCCCCGACGCCAGGTATTCAAAAATCTTGATCGGGCTGATAGTCTGTGTGAGGGCTGTCTTCTTGAAGGGCATGATGCCCACGTCGCAGGCGTGCATATAGTGCGGCATAGCGGCGAAAGGCCGCCCGCCCATCACATGTATGTTGGGCGCAGCTTTGAGCGCGTCGAGGGGAATGCGCGACGGACCGACGAGGATAAAGCTGTATGTGGGCAGCGCCGCCGCCGCCCGCAGCAGCAGCTCGGTATCGAACCACTCAGCGATCATGCCCACATAGAGAATGCGGGGGCGCGGGATCGCGGCGATGTCGGCGGGTTCTACCGGGTTGGCAATGTGAAAGTGTGGGAAATTGACGCCGTTAGGCAGATAGACAACTTTATCGCCGCCTTTTTGGCGCACTTCGTCGTACAGTTGGCGCGCCGTGACAAACACGGTGTCGGCGCGGGCGATGATTTCGTCATCGCCCGCGTCCATACTTTTGGGCACTCCCGCAAATTCCGTGAATCGATCGGCAATCCGATAGAGCAGCTTGCCATAGCGCACCTGCGCCAGCAGCGATAAGCCGTAATGCGAGTGCGTGAGCCACAGCGCGTCGGGTTGCTCGAAGCCGTGCTGCGCCAGCACGCGCCTGACCGAAGGCACGCTGAAATCGAGGCTGTGGCGCAGCACCCACAGCGTATCGAGCAGCGGGAATTTGCGGTAAGGCAGCAGCGTGAGCGGGTGATAGGTCATCAGGCGCGGGCGCACGGTTTGGACGCCGCGCCGCCAGAGCTGCGCCAGTTCGCGGTGATGCGGGTTGCCGAGCGCCGCCCGCAGCAGATTCAGCGGGTGCAGCGCGCCCCCCAGCCAGAAGACATCGTGCTGGTGCTCCAAAAATAAGTTGGCGTAGTGATGCGATCCTACCGTGATGACCCCTTCGTAAATCAGCGGATCGCCCATCAAAATTTTCATCGTCCCTGTGTCCTTGTGTTAAGCGCCCGCTTGTGCCCACAGGCGCGCGAGCGTCGGCAGCGCCAGTTCGGCCAGAAACCACCCGTCGCCGTCAAAAACCAGTGTCGTATCGTCGTCGCGGCAGCCGCAAGGGTCGGTGCTGTTGCTGACCTGAAACGCGGCCCTGTCGCGGTGGATGGGCGTGTGCCGGGGGTAGACCAGGCCGGACGGGGCGAAGGGCGCGGCCAGCGTATCAGCAGTGAAAAGGGCGACGAGCAGCAGCGGGCGGCAGCCCACAGCGCCAGCGGCAGACTGCGCAGCGCCCGCGCCGCGCCGCTCGCAAGCAGCGGCAGCAGGGGCACAGCCTTCACTTCACCACCCGCAGCGCCAGAAAAATGCCCCAGGCACGCGGCACATAGGCACGCAGCCATTTGGGAAAGCGGCGCAGGTCTTGTTCGGTGAGGTAGGGGTCGATCTGGCAGGCTTTGAAGGCGGCGAACATGCTGCGCAGTTCGGCGACAGTGTAACCCTTCGTGCCAATGCTTTCCATATGATGCCAGAGAATATCATGCAGGCTGCGCAGGGGCTTGCCGCGCAGCAGGCCGTGCCGCACCCACAATTCCCACGCCACCAGCGAGGGGCGCTGGTAAAGCATGCCGATGAACATGCCGACCGCCTTGAGCACGCGCTGGATTTCGGCGATGATCGCTTCGGGGCGTTGGCTGTGGTGAATCACGCCCCAGGAATAAACAATGTCAAAAAAACCGTCTGCGAAAGGCAGCGTTTCGGCGTCATGACGTTGAAGCTGCGAGGAAAAGCCGTAAAGCGCCAGCCGTTGGCGTGTGGTTTCAATGGCGGCGTCGGTCAGATCGATGCCGTAACAATCAGCGCCGGCGCGCGCCCATTGCAGATGGTCGCTGCCTGCGCCAACGCCGATTTCGAGCACACGCAGGCCGCGATAGCGCGTAAACTGGGCGACGGCATGGATGAAAGGTTCGGCGGCATACCGATGGGCTTCGATCGCTTCGTACCAGGCACGGCTGTAAGGCTCAAACTGGCCGATGAGATCGGCGCTCGTGCCGCAGACTTCGGCTTCCCAAAATTGGCGTACCTGATCGTTCAAGTTCATCGGGCCTTGACCTCGCCTGCTGTTGGCAATTCAGACGATGGGCATTGTATCGGGCAACGGGGAATTGTTCCAGCGTGGTTCTGGGCGCAGCCCGCTGCTGCGCCATGGAACAGCGCGGAGAGTGCGTTTGTGGCGCAGCGGGCAGGAAAAAGCAGCTTAAGACCATCACATCGTTAAACTGCATTAGCGGGGTGAGCCGCCACTGATTTGTATCGAGAACCTGCTTTAGGGCAAGACGCTGCCAGAAACGGCGTCCACCGTCAGCACGACCTGCCCTTCCGCGTCGTAGACGAGCCACTGCGGCGCGCCTGCTTCGCCCCCCTGCAAGATGAACACCAGGCTGAGCGGATCGTCGCCGCCGCCGCTGGCCGTGTACAGGTCGAGCACCTGTGGGCTGTCGATAGTGATGTCATCGCGCTCAAGCGCCACAACCGTCTGCGTGACGAGCAGCGGAATATCGCGCATGGGCACCACCGCGCCTTCGAGCGTGACGGTGTATTGGCTGACGAGTTCGCTTTCGGGGTCGTAGAAGTTGAATGACCAACTGACGCCCGGCGTGCCGGTGGCAGAAATCCACAGGCGGCTGCCGATGTCTTCGGTAAGCGCGGGCCGCAGTTGATCGTAAGCGGCCAGCGCGCTCAGGTTGGCGGCCAGCGCAAGGGCTTCGCCGGCCTCTACCGTAAGTTCGGGGGTGGCTGGTGGCGCGGCGGCGGCGGAAGTCGGCGTGGCCAGTGCGGCATCAGGGGTGGGCAGCGCGGCGATCTGCTGGATGGCGCTGGGTTCGATGAGCAGCCCGCCATCACTTGTGGTCACCCTGCCGCTGATAAAGACCTGCTGGCCGACCATCATTTGCGCCAGTTCGGGCGAGAAATTGATGGCGATGCGGCTGCCCTGCTGGTCGGTGAGCATAACGGTTGTGCCGTCAAGCGCCAGTGTGCCGACGATGGATACCGTGTCACCGGCGGCTAACTGCGAAAAATCGCTGGTGGTGACCAGCAGATCGGCGCTGGAAAGCGTGGGCGCAGCCGAAGCGCCGGGAAAAAGCGAAGCCAGGGCGGTGGCGGCTTCGGCCGCCGTGGTGGGCGGCAGCTCAAAGATCGAGGTGCGCGTGGGCGCGGCGCTGGCGCGCAGTGTAGCCGTGGCGGGCGGCGGGCTGCCGGCGAGCGTGGGCAGCACGGCGACTGTCGGCAGTTCGCCGCTGGCGCTGGGCTGACAGGCCGCCGCCATGAGCAGCCAAAGCAGACCCAGGCGTTGGATGGTGCGTATGCGCATACATGACTCTCCTGAAAATAGCTTTTAGCGCTTAGCTATTAGCAAAATGCCAGCGCCATCGCGCAGATCCAAAGGCCGCCCAGCACCGTGACATTTTCATCGCTCGTGGTGAGCGTTCACTCATGGATAACTCCCATTGCACAAAGTTAGCCCACATCGTCTGATGTGGGCTAACCCTTTAAACGCGCAGCTCAGGTGCAGAGTCTAGCGCACCTGCACCTGATCGACGAAGAAGGCCTGGTTGGGCGCGTCGTTTTCAAAGACGATGTCGTGCGTGCCGAAGCCGAAGCCGTAGAGCGTGATAGGCGTGCCGAAGGTGGTGACCGCCGTGTTCTGGCTGAAGTTGACACATTGGGTCTGGTTGCCGGTGGTGACGGGGATCACCAGACAGGCGTTCACACGGCTGGAACCACCGCTGTAGGCCGGTTGGAAAAGGGTGACGGAATTGCCGGTGATGCGCATCTGGGCTAGGCTGCCCTGTGCTGTGGTGAAAATGTAGGTGCCATTGAGGTAGGCGGTCGATAAACCGGATGTCCAGAGCGCATTGGGCGCATAGAGGATGGCCGCGTTGGTGTTGTCATAGGTGCCAACCGTCAAGGCGCTGGTGGGCACGCCCAGCACAGCGATGGCTTCGACATACAGAATCTGGCCAGCGCTGCCGGCGTGGCGCACGGTCACGTTATAGACCTGATCCAGTGCCTGGTTGGGCGCGAGCTGCTTATTGTTGAGGCCGAAGTAAGCCGCGCCGATGGTGAAGAGGGTGGCTGCACTGTTGGTCGATTCAGTGGCGCACACCTGGGTGCCCGGCGCGGGTAGCTGCGGTGTGTAGCAGATTTCCATCGGCGCGCCGCCCGCCAGGCGCGTGCCAAAGATGATGAACCCGGTTGTGCCGCCGCCGATCGAGAAGGACAGGGTGCTGTTGGGAGTCGTGGTGTAGCGTGCTGCCCCGCCGTTAAAGGCCGCACTGCCGTTGACCAGCCATGGGCCGCTGTAAGTCATATCCGGGTCGCTTTCCTGGTAGAAGCCGGGCGGCAGCGGCGTGCTGCTCCCCAGCACACGCACAGCTTCGATATTCATGAAGCCACCAAAACCGCGGATTTCTACGACGTGCGGCCCCGGCGTGGTGCGCAGGAAGACGATATCGCTATAGACCGTAACAGCCGTAGCGGCGAACGTCTGGCAGATTTCGTCAATACAGATTTCCATCGCGCTCCAGCTCGCTGCGGAAGTGCGAATGACGGCGACACCCGACGCGCTGCTGTCGATGTTGAACATCATGCTGCCGCTGGGGTCGCTGGTCAGGCGCGCCGTGCCGCCATACGTCTGGGCAACAGGCCAGTTAGTCCAGGTGCCAATATAGCGTAAGGCGTTATTGGTTTCCTCGTAGGGGGTGACGCTGGCAGAGAGTGTGCCCAACCCGTTGCTGGCCGCATGGATATAGATGGCATCCAGACCCGTCGGCAGTGTATTGAGCGGCGTCAGGGTAATGGTGACGACACCGCTGGCGGGGATGCCGAGTTCTGACTCGGTGAACCAGCGGCGTGCCCCCCAGCGCGTGGTTGCAGCGGCCTGGTTTAGCGGCAGACAGGTCGCCCCGTTGCAGACGTTGAACGTGCCCCAGCCAGGCGCGGCGATATAGTACAGCGCGAAACCACTGGCGGCGCTGGAGTCATAGCTGAAGCTGATCGAACTGGTGGGACTGGTGGCGTAGCGCATCGACCCGGCGCGCGGGCCGCTGCCCACGATGTTGATCCAACTGCCGGTGTACTGCACGTTGAAACTGGTGGAGGTCTCGGTCTCCTCATAGTAGCCGGGGGCCAGGCTGCCAATATCCGCCAGCAGTTGCAGCGCTTCGATGTTGGCAAACGCGCCGTTGGTGACGGATTGGAGCCGCAGAGTAAAGATGCCTGAAGAGCCTACGCCCAGCGAAGCGAGCGTGACCACGTGCGCCGCGCCAAAGACGGTCGTGGCGGTGTTGTTGAGCAGCGTGGAGCACTGCGCGGTTTCGACCACGCACAACTGCTGATTGCTCCAGCCGGCGGCGGTGGTGCGGAAGATGGCGACGCGCTTTACCACCGCCGCATCCACACGGAAGGTGGCGGTAGCGGTGTTCGAGGTCGTCAGTCGTCCGGCGCCGCCCAAGGCCTGCGGCACAACCCAATTCGACCAGCCAGCGCTGTATTCCAGATTAAAGCCCGTGGCGATCTCGGTTTCTTCGTAGTAGCCGAGCGCTAACGGCGCAACAGGCCCCAGAATTTGCAGCGCTTCGATGTTGAAGAAGGCGCCGTTTTGCAGCGGCCGGACGGTGATGGTATGGGTATTGGTGGAACCGGTTAAGCCCAGATCGGCGTCAGTCAGCAGCGCGGGCACGCCATAAGTTGTCGCGGCGCTGACGTTGCTGATCGGGCCGGCGCAGACGCCGCCGAAGCCGCCGACATTTTCCGAGCACACTTCGAAGTCACTCCAACTGGAGGGGGCGGTGGTGCGGAAAATCGCGATGCGGTCTACCACGCTGGCGTCGATGCGGAAGGTGGCGCTGGCAGTGCTTGAACTGGTCAGGCGCGCCGTGCCGCCGAGCGTGGCCGCCACGTTCCAGACCGACCAGGCGCCGTTATAGCTCAGGTTGAAGCCGGTGGCTAACTCGGTTTCTTCGTAGTAACCGAGCGCCAGCGGCGCCACGGCGGGCAGCACACGCACAGCTTCGACGACGAGGCTGGCTGTGGAGAGTGCGCGAATTTCGACGACATGCTGGCCGGCTGTGCCGATACGAAGCACCGCTGAGGTATCCCCATAAATCGTGACTGGGTTATTCGGGAAAACCTGGCAGACGTTATCGATGCAGATTTCGACATCTCCCAGCCCGGCGGCGGTGGTGCGATAGAGGACAATGCCCTTGGCGCTGGCATCGATATTGAAAAGGATGCTGGCCGAGCCGTCCGTCGTCAAGGCAGCGCTGCCCCCGTTGAAGAGTGCGGAGACAGATGACGTCCAGACCCCAGTATAGCGGATGGCGGGATCGTTCTCTTGATAGGGGGTCACATTGGGGGCTAAGGGCGTGCCGATAGAGTTGTCGCCGTGGATGTAGAGCGCGTCGAAGCCAGTGGGCAGTGTGTTCACGGAACGAAGGGTGATAACCACCGTGCCGCTGCCGGGAATGTTCAGCTCTGCTTCGGTGATCCAGCGGCGCAGCCCCCAGCGGCTGGCGGCGGCGTTCTGGTTGATAGAAACGCAGGTCGCGCCATTGCAGACATTGAGCGTGCCCCAGCCGGAGACCTGTGGGTAGTAGATCGCCAGACCATCAGAAAGGGTAGAGTCATAGGTGAAGGTGACGGTGTTGGCGGGGTTAGTGGTGTAACGCGCAGAGCCACCACGCGGGCCAGCGGCGACAATCGGTATCCATGGGGCGCTGTAGCTCAGGTCGAAGCTGGTGGAAATCTCGGTTTCTTCATAGTAGCCCGGTCGCAGGGCGCCCGCCGCGGCCAGCAGTTGGATGGCTTCGATGTTGATGCTCAGGCCGTTGGTGACGCCCTGAATGGTGATGGTATGAATGCTGGTGGAACCGCCGATGCCCATGTTAGCCAGCGTCACGATCTGCGCCACGCCAAAGGCCGCGGCGGGCGCGGTGTTATTGACCGGGAAGCAGCTTCCCCCGCTGGCGCAGACCTGCATGTTGCCCCAGCCGGATGGCGCGGTGGTGCGGAACAACACGATGCGCTTGACAACGTTGGCGTCGATCTGGAAGGTGAGCGAGGGCAGGTTGGATGTCGTGTAGTGCGAGTTGTTGCCGATCATGCCGCTCACATCGAGGAAGTTCCAATTGCCGTTATAGGAGAAATTGAAACTGGAGGCCAGGTCACTGTCTTCATAGAAGCCGACACCCATCGGCACAGCCGCCCCCAACACCCGAATCCCCTCGATCCAGAAGGCGGTGCCGCCGGTGTTGCGGATTTCGACCACATGTGGACCGACGGTGCTGCGCGAAGCGACAATATCGCTGTATATGACCGCCGCGCCGCGCGCGCCAAAGGTCTGGCAAACGGCGTCAATACAGATTTCGGCAGAGCTGAAGCCGGGTCCGGTGGTGCGATACAGGGCGATGCCAAAGGCCGAGCTGTCGATGTTGAACATCACTGCTGCGCTGGGATCAACGCTGTTGCGCGCTGAGCCGCCGAAGGCGCTGGTCGTGGTCACAGTGCCCCAACTGCCGATATAGCGGAAGGCGGGATTAGTGTCATCATATGGCGTCACGTTAGCCGCCAGGGTGCCCAGCCCGTTGCTGGCAGAGTGGACATACAGGGCTTCAATGCCGGTGGGGGCAGTCGTCAGCGGCGTGATGGTGATGAGGAAGATGCCGCTTGCCGGAATGCTCAGCTCGCTCTCGGTAATCCAGCGCCGCTGTCCCCAAGCCGTGATCGTGCCGGTGCTGGTATTGATGCAGTTGGCGCCGTTGCAGACACGGAAGGCGCCCCAACCGGAGGCGACGAGATAGTACAGAACGAAGCCATCTGAGGTAGTGGCGTTGTAGTTGAAGCTGACGCTGCTGCTGGTGCTGGTGGCGAAACGCAGCGATCCGCCGCGCGGCCCGCTGAGGGTGAGCGCATTCCAGACGCCGCTGTAATTTAGTTCCAGGTTTGTCCCCAGCTCGGTCTCTTCATAGTAGCCGGGCGCCAGCGAGGTCGAATCCCCGCGCAGTTCAAGGGCTTCGATGTTGGCCGGCAGGCCGTTAGTCACAGATTGAATGGTGATGGTGCGTACCCCCAGCGGCGAGGCGATCCCCAGATCGGCGATGCTCACCACACTGCCGCGTCCGAAGATGGTGGGGCCAGTGCCCGTGAGAATGACACAGTTTCCGCCGAGAGCGCACACCCGTAGGTCGCTCCAGCCGTTAGCCACCGTGCGATAGATACCGATGCGTTTCACGCTGTTGGTGTCGATCTGGAAGGTGACGCGCGCAGTGTTGGAATAAGTGATGCGCGCGGTGCCGCCGACAGTGCCTGCCACGGCCCAGTTCGACCACGCCCCAGAGTACGTCAGGTTAAAGTCGCTGGCGGCTTCGGATTCTTCATAGAAGCCGATGCCAAGCGCACCCGCCGGGCCCAGCACCCGCACCGCTTCGACATTCAGGAACATGGCGGAGGTGTTGCGGATTTCGACGACATGCGGCCCTGGCGTGCCGACCCGCAGCACTGCCGTGTCCTGGAAGATGGTCGAGCCGCCGCCGAGGTACGTCTGGCAGATGTCGTCGATGCAGATTTCCATATTCGACCAGCCAACGGCGTTAGTGCGGTAGACAGCCACGCCGTAAGCGCTGCTGTCAATGTTGAACATCATGCTGGCGCTGGGGTCGGTCGTAAGCTGTGCCGAGCCGCCGAAGGTCTGGGCAAGCGGCCAGAAACTCCAGGTGCCGATATAGCGGAAGCCGGCATTGTTGTCTTCGTAGGGCGTCGGATTGGCTGAGAAGGGCGTGCCGATGCTGGCGTTGGTATGGATATACAGCGCCTCCAGACCGACAAACAAGCCCGGCACAGAGGGAGTCAGGGTGATGGTGTGCGAGCCTGTCGAGCCGCCGATACCCAGCGCGACATCACTGATCCAGGCGCGGTTGCCCCAGCGTAAAGCCGGCGCATTCTGGTTGATATTGACGCAGCCGCCGCCGCTGGCGCACAGGCGCATCGTGCCCCAGCCAGGGGCGGCGGTGTAGTAGACGACGATGGCATCCGCGATGGCGGCGTTGTACTGGAAGGAGACGGTGCTGCCCAGCGTGGTGGTATAGCGCTGGCTGCCGCCTTTCGGGCCGAGAGCGACTGAATCCAGCCATGTGCCGGTGTAGGTAAGCGCGAAATCGCGTTCTTCATAGTAGCCGCCGGGCAGGGCAGCCCCGCGCACTTCCACAGCATCCAGGAAGGTAAACAGACCGGCGCTCTTGTGCTTGATGCGCAGGATATGAATCCCGCTGGAGAAGCTGGTGTCCAGGCCACGACAGCCTGCCCCGAAGAACGTGGCAACCGGGCGTGTGGTGACGATAAAGCCGTTGGTGGGATTAACCTCTGGGCTGCATGTGAGTCCCAGAGCGCCGGGCGTTTGGAAAGCGGCGCCGCCGTCGCCGTCGGGGTCAATCGTCACTTCGACATTGCCGCTGTTGGCCGCGCCGTACAGGTTGACGATAAACGTATCGCCGCTGAAGTAGAAATCGACCTGCTGATCGACGACGTTGGTGTAGTGCAGTGTGTTGTTGAAGGCCGTTTCGAGGTACAGGGGCGTCCAGCCGCTGCTGTAGACAAAGTCCAGGCTGACGTCGTCATGCAGACCAATGCCAGCCAGGCGCTGCGTGACGATCAGGCGCACAACGCCAGCGGCGTTAAAGGTTTGGCTGCTGCTGTCGCCCACGCTGTAGGAGAAAACCAGTTCGCCGGTGTTGCCGGGAATCGGGTTGATAATCAGGTAACCGCCGTTGCTGTTGGCCGCGCTGAGCGCCGCGTTGAGCGCCGCTATGGTGGCCGTCTGGTCGGGGCCCAGCAGCGTTTGGCTGCCAGAGATAAACTGGGCGTTGGAGAAGGTGAAGGGGTAATCGCGCCCGCGCTGGCTCGTCGGATCCGAGAGGCGGAAGTTGTTGAAATCGAAATACGGACGCAGGCGGTAGTTCGTCGGCGTCAGGATGTCGGTAAAGACGGTCTGCGGGCTGCCAACCGTGCCAAAGGTCGAGCCGTCGTCGCCGTCGGCCACCGCGCTAATGTTGATGTTGACCGTGCCGCTGGCGCTGGCTTCGCCCAGCGCGTCGCTGACGGTGTACGTGAACGTGACCACGCCCCCGCCTGCCGGGTAGCTGTAGAAATCGGGCGGCGGACAGTAGGCGGCCTGATTGCTTTCGATATCATACTGGATGCCGGCGCCGCTGCATGGGCTGGTCGCGCTGGCGTTGAAGTTGGTGGGCTGCGAGGTGATGGTGTAGCGCAGCGGCAAAATACCGCCCGTGACGACGCCCTGCCCCAGCACGAAGTTGATGAACGACGAGTCTTCGGTGCCGTTGACGTTTTGTGGCCCAGAGACGACTAACGGCTGCGGATCCGAAAGCTCATAGGCGCCCAGATCAATATCCGGCGCGCCGCCGATGCGCACGACGATACGCTGCAAGCCGAGCGCGTCGAGTTCGCCGGCGAAAACGCTGGCCAGGCTGTCGTTACCGCCGTCCACGCCGATGGTCGAAGTCGGGCGCAGACGGAAGGGGTCAATCGGGTCGGTGGCCGTCCCGAAGAAGTTGGTCTGCTCGAAGCTGGTCTGTTCGGTGGCGTTCGCCAGCCGCGTGAAGAGGTTGGCGTTCTGCGGGGCGCCCGCCGCGCCAATGGCAGCGGCGCACTGGCCGCGATTCGCCAGATTGAAATTGTTATTGCCGAAATCGGGGTAGATGAACCAGTTGTTGCGCGCGCCCTGCTCTGGCGTGCCCGCCAGATTACCGCAGGTCGGCACCACGACGATCCCGGAGTTCGCCGTTTCGATCAGGTTGCCGTTGCGCTGCGGGAGCTGCCCCAGCCGGTCGGTGAACGTCAGGTTGTAGAACAGGTTGTTGTGGATTTCCCAGGCGTGCGCGCCGCCCGGCGTGACGAAGTTGCCGTTGAGTTGATCGCCTGTGGTGGTGGTGCCGCCCAGCGAGACGATCATGCCCGCCGCCTGGTAGTTGTCGGTGGGCGAATTAGCGCCGAAGCCCATGTTGGCGACGGTGTTGTTGACAAAGCGGAAGGCCTGCCCGTGATAGACGTTGACCAGCGAGCGGAAGTTCAGGCCGACCAGCGTGTTGTTGCGGAAGGCCGAGCTAAAAATGCGCACTTCGTAGGTGCGGCGCACCCCGCTGGCTTCGCTCACCCACTGGTTGATGCTGATCATGGCCTCCGCGCTGTTGCTGTACATGCGGTTGCTGTAGAAGTTCAGCGCCACCCGCTGCGACAGGATGATCGACTGCTGCGGCACGGTGTTGTCGTCAGAAGCCTTGGCGCCAATGCTGTTGTTGGCGAACACGTTGCGCCGCACGTTCACGGTGACCGCCGCCGGTTCCGGGCTGGGGGTGGTGTTTTCGTTGCTGACCCACAGCGCGGCGACGTTGCCCTGCGGCACGCCCCCCTGATTGGGGATGACAAAATTCGTGAAGGTGTTGCCCTGAATCGTGGTCGTGCCGGTGACGGTGATCCGAATCGGGTTCTGGAAATCGTTGAAGGTGTTGTTAAGGATGTTCAGGTTGCTGCCGGCTTCCACTTCGATGGGCGTCGGGCGCAGCATATTGGCGGCCGGGCCGGCCAGATACAGCGGGCGCGCGCCGTTGAAGATGAAGCCGTTGATGGTGATGTTGGCGAGATTGACGATCGTGATGCCGCCCGCCGCCCCCTGATTGCTGTCAAAGACATCGTTGACCCAGATCGATGTATCGGGGCGGTTCACGATGTCGGCCTGATCGTAAGAAATCAGCGTCGTCCCGGCCTGCGTGACGCGGAAGCCGGAGACATATTCGCCGGGCATGACGACGATACGCTTGCCGGGGTTGGCCTGGATGGCGTGGGCGATGCTCAGATACGGATTGTCGGAGGTGCCCAACTGCGTGCTGCTCATGTTGGCCTGGCCGACATAGACGGTGTTCGCGTCGTGCGTGCTGGCGTTGCCGAAATTCTGCACGTTGCCCAGATCGTAGGTCGGGCTGCCGAGCATGGTGAGGCCAGCGCCAAAGGTGCGATCCCAGCCATCAGGGCTGCCGGCCGAGGGGTAAATATCGACGCTGTGTGTTTGCAGGTAGCGTTCGAGTTCGGCCGGGGCATTCACCAGGCCGATGCCGAAGCGCCCGTTCATGCTGCTGTTGGTGACGTGGGAACGCAGCACGGCGGCCATCCCGGCGACATGCGCCGCCGCCGCCGACGTGCCATTAAAGCCGCTGGTCGGGCTGGCGATGCCGCTCACGACATTACACCCGCTGGCGGTCAGCAGCGAGGTGCTGACATGCGACGGCGCGACCACATCGGGCTTGATGCTGCTGCCGGGCAGCGCTCCGGCGCCGGGGTCTGTGCCGCCAGCGGCAAAGGCCGGGCCGCCTGAGCTGTCGCTCATCAGCGGATAACGGTCAGCCTGCGAGGCGCAGACCGCGCCCACCGCCAGCACATCCGGCGAATCTGCCGGGCGCGCCAGCGTGCCGGTTGTCGTCAGCTCGCCGCCAATCGGGGCAATCGACGTATTGGCGCCGGTGACCTGCACCTGCACCACGACGGTGCCCGGCGCGCCGCTGATGCCTGTCAGGTTCAGCGTGTTAGCGCCGGCGACAGTCGCGAACTGATGGCCAGGATTGCCGCTGCCGCGCGCGGGCTTCGGCAGCCCGTTCAGATTCATGGTGATGTCGGTCGTGGCCGCGCCCCACGCGCTCCAACTGACGTTCACCTGACCGCCCGCCACGCCGGTGATGTTCACGCTGACATTGCCGCCGCTGTAGACGAAGCTGCGGTAGCGCCCGCGGTTGTTGCCGGCGCTGGCGATGACCAGGATGCCCGCCCCGCGCGCGTTTGCAATGGCCGCGTAGAAGTCCTCGGCGGGGCTGAGCCCCGTGCCCGTGCCGTCGCCGGGGCTGGTATGCGCGCCCAGATCGAGCGTGATGAGAATAATGTCGAAGGTATTGCCCGCTACGCCCGCCACGTTAGTCGCGGTGCGCACCGCGTTGATCGTGGAGGTCAGGCCGGCCGCGTTGTTCGCCAGATAGCCGTACACGCGCGCGCTCGGCGCGATGTCGCAGATGATTTCGGCCACGTTCAGCCCGTGCGAGCCGGGGCCGCCGGGATTCTGCACCAGACAGGCGCGTTCCGCCGGGTTGCCGCCGCCGGTAAAGCCGCCGGTGACGCCGCTGTCGATCACGGCGATGTCGATGTTGGCGCCCCGAATCAAGGCCTGATCCCAGGGGTTCACGCTGATGATGTCGAGCGACTGCGGGACAACCGTGCCCATCGCCGCCATGATCGACTGCGTGTCGGAAGCCGTGTAATCGGTCGAAACAGCCACTTCCGGCCAGCCGATCATTTCGACTTCGGGGGTGCTGGCCAGCGCCACGATGCCCAGCGGCGCCAGCAGCGCGGTCACTTCATTTTCGACAACCAGTTCGACAACGCCGCCCGTGCCTTCGATGAAGGGGCGCAGCGTTTCGCCGCTGGCGTAATTGGCGGCGCGAATCACGACGCGCAGACGGCCCTGATCGCCAAAGGCCAGACCGTAGCTGGTCAGCAGGGTGTCGAGCGCGGCGCTGTCGCCGGAAAGCGAAGCCTGCACCACCGCCAGCAGCAGCCCGTCGAACTTGGCCTGCGCTTCTTCCGCGATCGCCAGCGGCGTGGGCGAAGGCGTGACTTCGGCCAGCACTTCGCTGGGCGTCAGATCGCTGACGGTGATGTCATCCAGCATGGCCGCGCCCACCGCGGCAAAACTGAAACCGCCGGCCAGCAGGGCTTCGCCATCGTTCACGTCAATCTGCGCCATCTCGTCCACGCTGACCGTGATGCGTGAGCCTTGCAGCGTCACATGCAGCCTATGCCAGGCGCCGGCGTCGTGCGGCGTGGCGCTGCTGCCCAGCAGGGTTTCGCCGCGCAGGAGGCTGATTTGCGCCGGGTCGAGCTGCACGCTGTAACCATCGCGCAGCGTGATCGTCAGGCCGCCTTCTTCGCTGCTCAGCACGTTATAGCGCAGCGCCAGCGTAAAATCGGCCAGTACCAGCGTTTCGGCTGGCGCCAGCCCGCTGCCGGAGGACATGAGCAGCGCGTTGTTGGCTTCGCCCGCGGCGACAATGCCCGCTGTGGCGGTTTCGCTGCTGGCCATGACCGTCCAGGCGCTCAAATCGCCTTCGAAGTCTTCCAGCACCAGCACGCCAGCGGGCAGCGCTTCGGGCGTGGCTTCGCTGGTGGCTTCGACAGTAGCTTCAGTCGTAGGAACTTCCGTTGGCTGCACAGGCGGCAGCAGGCGGTTAATATATACGTCGTCAAAATCGGCGGCGCCGACATTCAAAACGCCCGCGCTGAAAGCCACCGCGCCCGCGCCCAACGGCTGCGGGTCTTCATAGACGATTTGCGGCTGGCCTTCGAGCAGCACGGTGATTGTGCCACCATCGACCTGTATGTTGACCGTGCGCCAGACGCCAGCAGGGGCTTCGCCGGGCGGCGTGTCTGTGCCCGGCACAAGCGGTTCGGGAGTCGCGACCGCCGGCCCTTCGGCCACCAGCGTCGTGCCGCGATACAACTGCACCGCGCCGTAACCGGTGACGACGACCGTGTAGCCTTCCAGTCCCGCGCGCACGGTGATGCCGGCGCTGTCTGTGCCGGCCACGCGCACGCGCACGGCCAGTGTCAGATTATCCCAGTTAAGCTGCGGCAGCGCCGCCGTTTCATTGACGCCTGTCGCGGCCGCGCTAAAAAAGTAATTGGTCGTGCCGTCGCTGTTGGCTTCAGCCCCGATCGTCCAGGCGCTCCCGAACGACCAGCCTTTGCTCACCAGCGCTGCGCCCGCATCCTGAAAATCGTCCATAAAAAGGGAGACTTCAGCCGTAGGCGCGGGCAGGGTCGGCAGGCTCGGCGCTTCGGTGGCTGTTTCTACCGCCGTCGCTTCTGCCGTCGCTTCTGCCGTCGCTTCCGGCGTCGGCGCGTCAGTGGGCAGCGGGGTGCTTTCCGCCGGCCCCTCCAGCGTCGCTTCGACCGTCGCTTCCGGCGTCGCCTCAGGGGTCGTTTCCTGTGTCGGCTCCGCGCTCACTTCAGGAGTCGGCTCTGGCGTCACTTCCTGAGCGCGCGCCTGCCGCAGCACATCGAAGACCGGCGCGGCCATGTTCAACACCAGCGCAGCTACGGTGATGTACCACACCAGGCTAGTCCAAAAACCCTTCTTAAAATTGCGACTCATGATGCCTCCGCTAGGTCAACGGAATCAAACACAGCGCTCGCTGTGTAAATTGACTTTGTGAATCTCTTCTAGATTACCGTGATTTTGCGCGGAAAGTTACTTGATCTTTGGCCCAATATTCGAGGGATTTGTAGATTTTTTGTTAAAAACTAACATGCCGCGGGTCTAAACAGACTCAAACGGCAAATGCTCTATGCGCGCGAACTGCGCCTCCAGACTCTCCAGCCGTTGAAAATGCGAAAAAAAGGCCTGCTGCGGAGTCAGCGCGGGCACTTTGCCGGCCGCCACGTCCTGACGCACAAAAAAGGCACTGACGCCGCGGCTGTCGCAGCCGACCAGAGCGTAACCTTTTTGCGCGCCCAGTTTGTGCAGCGCGGCCAGCGATGCGCCGTGATAATAGCCGCTTGGGTCTTTCTGCCAGCGGTCAAAACGCGCGTCATAGCAGGTCGAAAGCGAACGCTCTGCGCCCAACGAAGCGTTGTACTCGATCACAACAACGCGCGGTGACGTGGCGTCGAGCGCCTGCCACACCCAATAATCGTTACCGTCGATATCAATCGAGAGCAGGTCGATTTCGGCGGGCACATTGTTTTGTTGAAAAAGGGGGTTGATGTTATCCGGCTGGACAAAAGCGTTAACCACGCGCACCGCATCGCGCCGCGCCCCCAGCCGGTCGCTGTAATACTGCCGCGCGCGCTGCACATAGTCCGCGCTGCCTTCGATCAGCAGCCCCTGCCAGCCAAAGTTCAGCGACAAATTGCCCGTGTTGCATTCGCGTCCGTCTTCGATGCCGAACTCCACAAACCAGCGGTTGGTCGTGCCCAGCAGCGAAAACAGATAAAACACCATCCCGTCTTCGCCGTTTTGTGAAAGAATGCTCAATTCATAGCGATTCAGCACACTGGGCGCCTCCGTGTCCTGTGTGCGGCGCAGCGCGTAGACGCCGTTCATGCGCTGCTTGCCTTCGAGCTGCCCCAGCCGCCAATCCACCGTAGACATGTGTTCTTCAAAGCGCGCCATACGCTGCGGCAGGGTGAAGATTTGTTTGAGGGTATGTTTGAATCGCTTATACATGGCCGGGAGTATAAACCAGCATGGGGAGCGCTGTCCAGAGCGGCGCGCGGCGGCGGCAGGCAACGCCAACCCCCTTCCCCCACGCGGCGCGTGCTATCTCCGGGGTTCTGGCTACGTCACAAAGCTGCGCGTCTGCGCGTGC
Organism: Chloroflexota bacterium; assembly: GCA_013388745.1. GTDB lineage: Bacteria > Chloroflexota > Anaerolineae > Aggregatilineales > Phototrophicaceae > JACAER01. The sequence goes on along the minus strand of JACAER010000059.1, from coordinate 5,465 downwards.
TTTTGCCAACTGCCGTCCGCCAGAATCGCCTCAACAGCCGCCATAACCTGTTCGATTTCGCCGTCGTGATTGTAAAAATGCGGCGCGATACGAATGCCTGCCCCTTCGCGGTAGTCGATGACGAAGCCGCGCGCCAATAATTCGCGCGAGACTTCGTAAGCCTGCGGCGGGCGCACCGTCACTGTGCCGCCGCGTTCCTGCGCGGCGCGCGGGGAACGCACCTCATAGCCGGCTTTGTCCGCCAGCGCCAGAATCAACCCTGTCTGGCGCAGCGATTTGGCGCGAATCGCTTCTACGCCCACCGCGCTGATGATCTCCACGCCGGGTTGTATGGCGTACAGCGCGGCGATAGCCGGCGTGCCGTTGGCCAGCCGGTAGCGATCCTCGCGCAGCGCCGCGCTTTCCACGTCGAAGGCAAAGGGCTGCTGCTGCGCGAACCAGCCCGTGATTTTCGGGCGCAGCGTCGGCAGTAAATCTGGGCGCACATACATGAAGACCCCACCCGGCCCGCCGCACAGCCATTTCAGCGTGCCGCCAACATAAAAATCAACCTGCATAGCCTGCACATCCACGGGCATCACGCCCACGCTGTGATAGCCGTTGAGCAGCACTTGCGCGCCGACCTGCTGCGCTTTGGCGACGATCTCCTGCGCGGGCAGAATATAAGCGCTGCGGAACAGCACATGACTCAGCGACACCAGCCGCGTGCGTGCGTCAATCGCCTCCAGCAGTTCATCGGTGTCGAGCGTGATGCCGTCGCGGCTGCGCAGCATCACGATTTCCATATGCCGCGGCAGCATGGCGCGCAGCGCATACACATCCGACGGAAAATCCTGATCACTGATGATGACTTTATTGCGGCGCCTATCGCCGCAATCCAGCGCGCTGAACAGAATGCTGTTAGCGATGCTGGCGTTTTCGTGCAGCAGCACACTGCCCGCGGGCGCCCCCAGCAGCGGCGCGATTTTGTCGCCCACTGCGCCTTTCAGTTCCCACCAGGTCGGCGCGTCTGCCAAAGGCGTGCCCCACGCGCGCACACCGAGCGTCGCCCACGTGTCGGCATAGGCGCGCAGACGGTCATACACCGCGCGCGGCATAGCCCCCAGCGAATTACTGATGAGATAGGTACAGGTTGCCAGAATCGGGAATTCCCCGCGCCAGCGCAGCAGTCCATCGTCCATCCATACGCTCTTTTCAGTTGCCCGGAAACGCTGATTGTACCGCGCGCGCCGCCGATAAGTCCAATCCTTTGACAGCGCGCGCCTTTGGCTGTAGCGTTGTGCCAGCGTTTTCGTTTGCTTTTTGCCCCGCTGGTGCTCTATGTCCCTGGACGCTATCTTCATCATGGCGCTGGCGACGCTGATGATCGGCCTTTCCAAAGGCGGACTCGGCGGGCCGGTGCCCATTTCGCTCATCGCTCCGCTCCTCAGCCAGATCATGCCCGTGCCGCAGGCCGTGGGCATCACCCTGCCGCTGCTGCTGTTCGCCGATATTTTCGCGCTGCGCACTTATTGGGGCACATGGGACAAGCGCTACATCCGCCTGATGCTGCCCATCGCCGTACTGGGCGTCGTCATGGGCACCTGGGTGCTGGCCACCCTGCCGGATTTGGCGCTGCGGCGCGTCTTGGGTGTGTTCACGCTCAGCGCCGTACTTTACAAAATCGCCAGCGGTTCGCTCAAAGCGCTGGCCTATTCCCCGCGCGACTGGCACGCCTATGTCGCCGGTTGGGCCTCGGGCTTCGGCTCGGCTGTCGCCAACGTGGGCGCGCCGCCCTTCACCGCCTATATGCTGCTGCAAAAAATTGACCCCACCCCCTTTATCGGCACGACCACTCTGTTTTTCGCCGTCGTCAACGCGCTTAAGCTGCCCGGTTTTTTGTTGGCCGGCACGATTGACGTGCATCAGCTTATCGGCGTCGCCTGGACACTGCCCATCATCCCTTTCGGCGTGTGGTTGGGGCGCAAAGCCCTGCAATGGATTAACCCGCGCCTGTTCGAGTGGCTGATGCTCAGCCTGCTGCTGTGGGCCAGCCTGACGCTGATCTTTAGCGTGCCGCCTGTGCGCTGAATGACCGCGTATCGCCCCATTGTTCCGACTCGGAACATTTTCGCCTCACACCCATCCCCACGCCGCGCCTGCTCGAAATCTATGACATGATGCAGATTAACAAAATAACGGTTCTTCCCAGTTTGAGGGGTCATGGCGCGTTTTGCCGCCAGGCACTCAAGCGCCCGGCAGCCGAGCAAGCTGGCTTGCCTTCAAGTCTCGCAGAGACTTGGCACTTCGGCAGCCGCAGACTTCAGTCTGTGGCGACAAAAACCGGCAAACTCGTTTCCCGTTTATTTTGTTAATCTGCACAAACCCCTTGTTCGTGAACGCAACGGCATAACTTTTATAACAGTTAACCGGCATTCGCGTCTGGCGGGGTTGGTTACAGCCGCCGCCCGCTTTTCTGACGCTCGCGGATGCTGTTTTCCACCTCATCCAGCCACGCCCGCAAATGGGCGATGGCCGCCAGCTCTTTATCGCTGAAGCGCGTCTGCCCCGCCGACACCTTGTTCGCCAGCTTCCACACCTTACCGAAGACCCGCCTGTTATGCGGGCTGACCAGCTCGTTTGTCTCTGCCGCCGCCGCGCTTTTTTCGTGCGCCGTTTTAGCAATGTTCCGACTCGGAACATTGTCGATCAACGCACGCAGCGCCGCCACCGCCGCATCCGGCGGCAGTTTAGCGCATTCTATCAGACTATCCTCGCTCACGCTGTAATCGTCGGCCAGCTTCCAGGCCTCATCTGGCAGCCCCAGCAGCAGCCGCCGCCGCGCGAACGCCGTGCGCGTTTTGGCCCCCAGCGCCCCCAGCAGCAGCCCGCTTTTGCCATACGGCGGGCGCAGATCGATCACCTGCGCATAATACGCCCGCTCAGACGGAAAATCACTCAGCGGGCGGAACTGCACCAGCCCGTTTTCTTCGCGCTGCCACAAATCCATCATCAGAATCGCAAACTGCCGCGCCTTGCCAATCGCGTTTAAATCCGCCCGCGCCGTGTTTTCCGTCGCCTGCCGCCACACATTAAAGTGCTCCACCACGCGCGCCGGAATTTTGCTCCAGGCCGTATCGCGCGCGCTGGCGTACAGCAGATGATACGCCAGCCAGCGCCGTTCGCCCGTTTCCAGCCGGAAACGCGGCCCCTCGCTCACCACGGTAATCGGATTCGTCAGCCCATCGCGCTTGATGCTCGCCGCCAGTTCCACGATCGTCATCAAACTGGCTTCCAGCGGCCCCGGCGTTTCGTCGCCGCTCGCGTTTTCGTCGTCCTCGTCCTCTTCACCGCCGCCTTCCAGCCAGCGACCGATGTCCAGCGGCGCGCCTTTTTCCACCTGCGCCATATCCAGCCACACCCCCAACAGCGCGCTCAGGCTGCGCGGGCTGCCGTCCCACTGTTCGCGCACCGCCGAAGGCATCGCCCGGCGCGGCTGCGCGAAATCCGGCTGGATATCGAAGATATTGATCGGCTTGGCGATCTGCCGGCCTTCGTCAATTTTGGCGATCTCGCCGTAGAGCAGCGCGTCCGCCGCCTCGAACGACGTATCCACCGCCGCGTCCGCCGCTTCCCCGCTGAACACATTCGATTCGCCAAAGCGTTTTTTAGCCATACACGCGCATCCCCTGCTCCACCCGCTCCACCAGTTTCCACGCTTCTTCCGCCGCTTTGCTCTGCGGCGCGATAGCGTACACCATACAGCGGTTATACGACGCCTCGCGCCACAGCGTCCGCAGCGTGATCGGCGCGAACACCGCGCTGCCGAACTGCTCTTGCAGCAGCTTGAGGTTATGATTATGCAGCGCCGTGCTGTTCTGATACATCGTCGGCACAATCCCCAGCACCTCGATCTGCCGGCGGCTCAACTGCTGGCGCAGCGGCTGGAACTGCTGGCGGCGGCCCATGCTGGCCGCCAGACCATCGAACGACAGCGTTTCGCACGTCGTCGGGTATAAAATCATGTCCGTCGCCAGATAGATCGACGAATGCAGCAGCGACGGCGTCGGCGGCGTATCGAAAATCACCGCGTCGATCACCGTGCTCAATTACTGCAACCGTTTGGCCAGCAGCGTCACATCGTCAATCAGATTGGGTATCGCCCGCGTTTCGACATTCGACGGCAGCAAAAACAACCGCCCGCGTATCGGGTCAGGGGCGAAAGCCGTCAGCGGCGGCGCCAGCAGCACATCCTTAAACGCCGCGTCGCGCACCAGCAGATCAAACAAGCCGCCGCGTTTTTCCAGCCCAAACGAAAATGTCGCGTGCCCCTGCGGATCGGCGTCGATCAACAGCACACGGTAGCCGCGAATCGCCAGCCCGGCGGCGATATGCGTCGCCAGCGTCGTTTTGCCAATCCCGCCCTTTTCATTAATCAGGCTAAACGTAATCACTTGCGCACCCCCTGCCCTTTCGCCACAAAATAAGCATAAGCATCCAGATGGTTATACAGCTTCACCACCGTGCGCTGCACCAACCCCTGCGCCACACAGTCTTCGATCACTCTGACAATTTGTTTGCCTTTGACGCGATCCAGCGCGTCAGAAATTTCCTTGCGCGTCAGCGGGCGATCGCTTTCCACAAGCACTTTTAAGACCGCTTCTTTGGTCTCTTGCGAGCTGCGATAGGCATACGGCATACGGCACTTTCTCCAACAATTCACCAGTGAATTTCCAGTATAACACGCCCAAAAGCCCGTGCCAACTGCCGATAGGGGAGGGGGATTGGGATAACAACAATATCCCAAACCGCTGTCAGGACTCGAATCCAAAATCGCCGTTTGGGATATACCGACTCAACAATGTTCCGAGTCGGAACAATGCACTTTTTGACAGCCGCCATTTTTGGCGCATTCATCGGGCGGCCGCGGCCTCTTTAGATCCGGCCAAAGTGGCGCACCGCAGCCAACTCGACGCCTATTTGTGCCGCCGCAGCGAAGCTGCCTAGCGTATACCCGGCTGTTCTCAGGCGCAAACCCGCCAGCGCCAACCCAATTGGACGACTGGTACCGCCGCGTTAAGAATTTTTTGCCAACAGAAATTTCTGCGTTACAATTTATAGCTTGTGTGGTTTGCGGTTCACACAACGAAGTTCACAATATAGAAACCCTAGAGGAGCCTTATGTTTAAGTCGATCCACCGTATTGCTGTGATGTTTCTTGCCCTACTAATGCTCATCGTCGGCTTTGCTGGTGTTGCCAGCGCGCAGACCACAGCAGAAATCGCCGTGCTGCTGCCCGACAGCGCCTCCTCGGCCCGTTGGGAAGCCGATGACCGTCGTTTCTTCGCGGCAGCCTTTGACGCCGCCGGCGTCAGCTACAGCATCGTCAATGCCGAAGGCGATGCCCGTGTCCAGCTTACCCAGGCTGAACAGGCTATCACCAACGGCGCCCGTGTGCTGCTGCTGGTCAACCTCGACAGCGCGTC
>JACAER010000061.1 GCA_013388745.1 Chloroflexota bacterium | reverse complement strand
CGATGACTTCGTTCACGCACTTGACCAGCCGAGTGTGGACGGACTGAACACTTGGTTGGTGAGCAAAGCAACAGCGCCTCATGTAACCGTTGCGCTCTCAGGCTTGGGCGGCGATGAACTTTTTTCCGGGTATAGCATTGACCGGAGTATCCTGTATTGGCAACAACATCGTGCCGGGCTACTGCACGCATTGCGTATCACGAAACCCTTCTGGAATCTCGCTCCTGTTCCTATCGCAATACGTTCGCGTCTCAATTCCCGTGAACTCTATAATGATTTTGTCGGAAGCTATTTGGAATGGGCGAGGGTAGCGTCGCCACAAGCGGCAGCTGCGTTGACTGGCACCGAACCGACTCTACAACATGACGCAGTCTATGATCTCTTCAAATCGTTCGACCGATCGGACGAGAGACAACTCATGCAGCGGATCACAGCGATGCACATTCATACATTCATGAGCAGCCGCATTCTCCGAGACTCAGACGCGGTGGCAATGTCAAACTCGATGGAAGTACGATTTCCTCTTATTGATCATCGGCTTGTCGCGCTCACATACAATTTTCCTCAGGCGTGGCACATCAAGTCATTGCGAAAATCAGCGAAGCTCACCCACTACGAGAAGATGAACAGCTACGAGGGGCATAACATTAAGCACTTGCTTTACTCTGCCTTCGTACGGGACTTGCCCCCTGGTTTCGGCAGACGTCCGAAGAGAGGGTTCAGGTTGCCAATAGAGAAGTGGCTAAAGGAAGGCTGGGAAAGTGAATTACGTGCGCTATTCCACTCATCGAACACCTTTCTGAGTTCGAAGGCGCTCCAATCGGAATGGGCTGAATGGAAAAACGGCACGGGCAAATGGGTCAGGCTTTGGACAATCGCTGTGTTGGAACAGTGGAACAAGATGTGCATCGCGGCGTGAGAGTCGTCTTTGTCCATCAGGACGCGGCGTTGACAGGATCGGCGATAAGTATGATCAATCTGATCAACGGATTTCAGAATCGAGTCATTGCTCATGATGTAATGCCTGAGCATGGAGTTCTGGAAGGGCACCTGCAGAAAAACGGAATTGCCTACAGCATCCATCCGTTTGTTCGATTCTGGACATTCCCAGGTCCACGATTGCATCAAAAAGCCCATTGGCAGCAGTTAGCGGCACTGCGACCATCGAAAAGTTTTCGCAATCATGTACTAGAGTTGCAGCCTGATGTTATTCATCTGAACGACAAAGCTTGCTTGCATGCAGGCATATCGCTTGTCGGTGCTGACGTTCCGATCGTTCAGCACTTGCGCAGTTCGTATTTTCCAACGTACTCGCGAATCCTGAAATTGCTTTCAATAACTGCTATGAGGAAGTACGCAAACTATATTATTGCAATCAGCGAAGACGAGCTTGATGGATTTGAAGGAGAGGAGAACACCTCCATTGTTTTTAATAGTGTTGACTTGCACCGAGCTGAACAAGCAATTGCTGCCCGGGAAAGTAAACGAGAAGAGCTGGGGATTGCACCTGACGTGGTTGCCATAGGTTACGTGTCCGCGATCAGTGGACGAAAAGGGGCGTGGGATTTTCTCGAGATGGCGAGAGAGATTCTAGCGCGCGGCACGAAAACCAAAGTGCGATTCCTTCTCGCCGGAGAGGCAAGCGCAACGGGAGGAGAAGGGAAGCTTGCAAAGTTAGGATTGAGAAAAACCCAGGTGCCTCAAAAACGATTGGAGGAGTATCTCTCCGATCGAGAATTACAAGGCAAGGTGAATGTGTTCGGATTCAGAAAAGACAATCTCGAAATCATTGCCGCGCTTGATGTTCTTGTGGTCTGCACCAGGTTGGGAGTCCTCGGCCGCCAACCGTTCGAGGCTATGGCGGTAAGAACGCCGGTCGTTGTTACGGCAGGGCATAGCGGTAAGAGTACAGTTGTCCTGCATGAGAAAACAGGCATTGTCGTCCCGATGAAAGACGTAAAGGCACTTACTGACGCCGTCAGCCGGTTGATTGACGATCCGTCGTTGCGTGAGCGTCTTGCCGAAGAAGGATATGAGTATGTTCAGAAGGAATTCAACCCTGCGATCAACTCGGAGAGAGTGCTTCGTATCTACGAGGGCCTTAAGAAGAAAGAACGAACTTGTAGAATTGAGAATGACGAGATCAGAACAGTAATGGGTTCAAGCGCAGTTTCTGAACTGACGAGATGAGCGAAGCCTACTCCCCACTGATTTCTCTCGCGATGCCTGTGTACAACGCTGCGCCGTACTTGGGGCAAGCTATCGAGAGCATATTGTCGCAAACGTATGAGAATATTGAAGTCGTTATTTGCGACAACTGCTCAACGGATACTTCGCCCGCGATCGCGAGAGAATTTCAGGCAAAGGACAAACGTGTTCGTTTCTACCCAAACAACTGGAATATCGGTTTCTCCGGTAATCTGCAGAAAAGCACATCTCTCGCGAAAGGGGATTTCATTCTTGTTCACGCGGCTGACGATTTTCTTCTGCCAAATGCAATTGAACGATTTGTCCAGATTGTCCGCGAGAACGCGACAGCCGCTGAGAATGCTGTGGTGACTTCCGATTTCCTCGTCGTTGACCAACAGGGGAAATCGCTCTCACGTCAAACACTCGACGACACCCGTATCGAACATTTGCATGTCGAGCCGCACGGGGATGGAAAGCAACGACCATTGGTTCAGCATTATCGTGGCAAAGAGGTTCTCATCGATAGGTTTCCCATCCTTGCAACAATCGGTTGGATCGGAAGCACGATGTTCTCGAAACAACTCTATGATCGCGTCGAAGGTTATTTCAGCAATCACTGGAT
>JACAER010000057.1 GCA_013388745.1 Chloroflexota bacterium | reverse complement strand
GTTTCTGCCTGTTTCACCGTGTCGATGCCCAGATCGGCTTCCATATCCAGATCGAGTTCCAGCATATCCGGCGGATAGCCTGTTTGCAGGGCCACGATTTGCAGCACGCGCGCCACCACCGGGTCTACCGCCGGAGCGAGCGCAGGAGCGGGCGCAGGAGCGGGCGCCGCAGGAGCAGCCGGTTTGGCTTCAACCGGCGTCAGCGCGGGCGCAGAAACAGGCGCGGGTGTTTGCGGCGCAGGAGCAGCCGGTTTGGTTTCAACCGGACTGGCTACTACGGGCTTCGCCGGCGTTACGGGAGCAGGCGCCGGCGCGGGCTTAGCGACCGGTGTCGGCGGCACTACCATATGCGCCGGATAATCGATCACCGCCTGCCCATCGGCCACGCGCGCGCGTTGTGTCGGCCCCGTGCCATACTGCCAGGTGTTCGGCGCGGGGGCGCGCAGCGGCACACCCATCGTCTTCACGCGCAGCACACGCTTTTCGACCTCGACTTCTGCCCGGTCATAGCCGCTGACGCCGTCCAGCCAGCGTTGATACTGTGGTTTATTGTCGTAACGGTCTAACGCGCCGGGGATACGGCGCGTCAGCGCCATGGCGATCTGCGAGCCAAAGCCCGCCGACAGATGCAGCACATACTGCACGGGATAGCGCCCGCCGCGGCTCAGGTTCAGTTCACCCAGTTCTGTATCAACTTCCCTGAAGTTCGGCACGGGCGGCACAATGCCGTATTCCAGAATTTTCAGCGCGATCACATCTTCCACGCCGACACCCATCGGATGTCCGGTGAAGCCCTTAGTGTTGGCGACCACGATTTCTTTAGCCGCTTCGCCGAACGTGTGCCGCAGCGCCACCACTTCCGCCGAAGCGCTGCCGCCGCGCGCGGGGGTGAAGGTCTCGTGCGACATAAACACCGTCTGCGGCGCCATCGCCTGCCGGTGCAGCCCGAAGCGCCGTTCGGCACTCGTCACCAGCGCATCCATGATCTGCGCGATATGATTCACGTCCAGCCGCGTGCCGTGAAACGCGCTGTTGCGGGTTTCTGTGCTCAGCACTTCCACAATCCCGCGCATCCCGCGTTCACGCACCGCGTCTTCGCTTTCCACCACCAGCGCGCACGCCCCCATACCCAGAATCGTGCCGTGACGGCGGCGGTCAAACGGCAGCGCCGCTTCTTCCACCCGGTCATCGGTGGCCGCCGCGCCCGTCGCCAAAAAGCCCGCCCCCACCCATTCCAACAGGTGATCGCCCGTTACATCGTCCGCCCCCAGCACGATCACGCGCCGGCAGCGCCCGCTGCGAATCCAGTCTTCGGCAATGGCGATACCCTGTGTCGTGCTGGCGCAGGCCGCGTTGACGTGCGTGTTGGGCCCGCGCGCGCCAACATATTCGGCAAACTGGCTGTGCCCCATCGCCAGAATGCGGAAGATAAAACGCCGGTCAAACTCATATGGCTCGCGTTCCAGCACTTCGCGCAGATCGTTAATGCGGCGGTTGATTTCGCTCAACGTGCGCCCATCACTGGCGTACAGCCGCAGATCTTCCAGCATTTGCAGTTGGTCAAGCCGGCTCTGATACGTGTAGTAGCGCGTGAATTCGTCGGCGAAGCGATCGCCGCCGGGGAACGCGCTGGCAAAAATCACGCCGGTCTCGTCGCGCAGCGCTTCCGGCAGCATCCAGCGATCCGGCAGATGTTTGCCGGTGGTCGTCGCGCGGTAGGTCATCACCAGCGGGATACCGGCTTCGCGCAGGGCGTCCAACCCCGCCGCCATCGCCAGCTGCGTCGTCACGTCCAGCGCTTCGATCAGCTTGCCGGGCACGCCGTATTCTTCTTCCAGATCAAACGGGCCAGGCCGCCCCGCCAGCTTAATCACTTCGTCAGGATCGGTGATCGTCTCGAAGCGGTTATTGCCCGATTCATCCTTCACCAAGCGCGTGATGCGCTTGGCCAGCATCTTCTTGCGAAAACGTTCCGGGATCAGGTCAACAAACTGTTCGCCGTGCAAAATGCGCATGGCGTTGTCCACGTCCATCACCGGTTTTTCCGCGCCGGGCAGCCCCAACCCCGTGCCGCTGATAATGATCGACCCCTGGGGCACGTCGTCACGGTCAAAGACGCGCTGGGGCGCCGCGCCGGGCGTGACGTTCTGCGCCACCGCCTGCGTCACCGCATTCTGAATAGCCTGTGCTAAAAGCTGCGTGATATTGTTCATGTCATCTTGTTGGGCAGCGCTCGGCTGCGTTGCTACGGACGAAGGTACAGCACTGACCTGGGCAGGCGCGACTGGCAGCGCCTCGGCCTGCATAAAATAACCCACCGCGAACAGCCCGCACAGCGCTTGATTAAAGCTCGGCAGTTCGCCGTTTTTCGGATGATTGGTCATCAGCGACAGAACATCATGCTTATCGCCGAACACATCATCGACAAAGCCCTTCAGCGCGCGCTTCGGCCCCACTTCGGTGAAGGTGCGCACGCCCGCGTCGTACAGGGTTTGCAGCCCCTTCACCCACTGCACAGGCGAAGCGATCTGTAGCTGCAAAATGTCCTTGATTTCTTCCACCGTCGTCGGGTAAAAGTCCCCGGTGACGTTCGCCACCAGCGGCAGCGTTGGCGGCGCAATATGCAGCCGATCCAGCACCTTGCGCAACGGCCCGCTGGCCGGCGCCACAATGCGTGTATGGAAAGCGTGGCTCACCGGGAGCTGCATCGCCTTGTAACCTTTTTCGGCGAACAGCGCGATCGCCTTTTCGACAGCCTTACTGTTACCGCCGATCACGCACTGGCTAGCGCTGTTGATATTGGCCGGCACGACATAGCCATCGACCTGCTTCAATGTGGCTTCTACCACGTCATAGGGCGCCAGCACCGCCGCCATCCAGCCGTTGTCGTCTACGCTGACTTTGCTCATCTCGCTGCCGCGCGCCGCCGCCGCTTCCAGCGCATCGGCGAACGGCATAATGCCCGCCGCGATCAGCGCCGCATATTCGCCCAGCGAGTGCCCCATCACCATATCGGGCTTAAACCCATACGATTCCAGCAGCCGCAAAATCGCGATATCCAGCGTCAGCATGGCCGGCTGGGTGATCGCCGTCTGCATCAGGTTCACTTCCGCTTCGGCGATATTCTCCTTGCCATCCGCGAAGATATAGGCGGTCAGCGGCTTGCCCAGAATGGGCGTCATCACCCGGTCAGCTTCGGCGAACACTTCGGCTACTGCTGTCGATAGCCCCGCCAGTTCGCGCCCCATGTTTACATACTGGCTGCCCTGGCCGGGGAACAAAAACGCCAGCTTGCCCGGCTTGGCCCCGCTGCCGCGGAAAATTCCCTGCGCCTGAAACGGCTTCCATGCCTGTGCCGAATCAAAACCTGCCGCTTTCTGCGCGATATGCAGCCGGTGCAGCAGTTCGTCATGATCGCCAAAGTCGATCACCAGCCGTTCGCGCGCGTTCAGTTCCAGCGCCGAAGGCAGCGCCAGCGGCGGCGTCCAGCCGGTCTCCACGCGCTTGAGTGTCGCGTCGATTTTTTCCTTCAATTCCTGCGGCGTGCTAGCACCAATCGCCAGAATCCCGCGCAGCGGCGCGTTGACGCGCGCGGCGGGCGCAAAGGCCACCGGCGCGGCGCTCTGTCCTGCTCCGGCTACCCCGCTGGGTGTCATAGAACGCGCAGCAGACACTTCAGCCGTTACCTTATCCTGCATCGCCGCCGCGGCGAATACCCGTTTGCCCTGCGTCAGCCGACCTGGAATGTGTTCCTCTAACACCACATGGAAATTTGTGCCGCCGAAACCATAGGCGCTGACCCCCGCGCGGCGCGGCGTGCCATTGTTCGACTTCCACTCGCGCGGCTCGTGCACCAGGTAAAACGGCGTCTTGCTGAAATCAATGTTGGGATTCGGTTTCTCAGAATTCAGCGTCGGCGGCAGCACCTTATGATGCACCGCCAGCGTGGCCTTCAACAGCCCCGCAGCGCCCGCGCCTGCTTTCAGGTGGCCGATATTGCTTTTAACCGAGCCTAGCCCGATGCTGCGGCGGGCGCCGCCGTAAATCTTGCTCAGGCTTTCTACCTCGACGACATCGCCGACTTTCGTTGATGTGCCGTGCGCTTCTACCAGGTTCGCCGTCTCCGGTTCCAGCCCCGCGTTTTCCCACGCGCGCGTCACCGCCAACTGCTGCCCTAGCGGGTTGGGCGCGGTAATGCCCTTGCCTTTGCCGTCGCTACTGCCGCCTACCCCGCGAATCACCGCGTAGATTTTGTCGCCCGCGCGTTCTGCATCATCCAGCCGCTTCAGCACAAACGCCGCCGAGCCTTCGCCCATGACGAAGCCATCCGCACCGTCGCCGAAAGGCCGGCTGCCGGTGGCGCTCAGCGCGCCGATCTTGCAGAACTTGATGAACGTGCTGACGCCCATATTGCGGTCAACGCCGCCCGTCACCACCGCGTCCACCTGATGTTCGGTCAGCAGTTCCACCGCCGCGTTGACCGCCGCGAAACTCGCCGCGCACGCCGCATCGGTGATGAAATTCGGCCCTTGCAGGTTCAGCACATTGGCAATACGCCCGGACACGATGTTGGGTAGTTCGCCCGGCATCGAATCTTCGGTGATCGGCGGCAGATCATGGGCAATGATCGCGTGCCACTGCTGCATAATGCGCTCGCGCATATCGGCAGGCAGATTGCGAAAATCGCCCACCTGCTCCAACCGGCGCATATATTCCGGGAAGGCCAAGCGCAGATGCGTCAGATAATGCAGTTCCCCGCCCATCGCCGTGCCCAGAATCACCGCCGTGCGCTCCGTGTTCAGCGCGCGCTGCGGATACCCATAATCAGCCAGCGCGGCCTCTGCGATCGTCAGCGCCCACTGCTGCCCCTGATCCATCGCACCCGCTACTTTCGGCGGGATATGGAATTTTTTCCAGTCGAACTGAAAGCCTTCTACCCAGCCACCCAGTGTGCTGTAGGTCTTATCAGGCACGCTGATGTCCGGGTGATAGTAGTCGCCCGCGTTCCAGCGGTTGGCGGGGACTTGTTTGATGCTATAACGTTTGTTGATGATGTTGTTCCAGAACGCCGCCACATTGGGGGCTTCGGGCAGGATACAGCCCAACCCCACTATGGCGATGGCGCGTTCAGCCGTCGCTTCCATGATCGCGAACCCCCGTATTGAACAGCTTATCTTGTCGTTACTTGGCAAAAGCCTGATTCAATTGAGCGGCGGCGAAATCCATATCGGCGATTTGCCCAGACTGCGCATTATACAAATTTGGCAACTGCGATAGCAAATCGTTGTCTGTAGCGCCCGCCCCAATCACCCAGCGCACGCCTTCGGCCACCTTCGCCGCTGCGTCCCGCGCGAAAATCCGCGCCAACGCCTGACGTGTGGGCACATCCAGCGCGATCGCCGTCGTCGCTTTGTCACATACCCGCTCTGCGAACACAGCCGCGCATTCCGCATAGGCAATCAATTCGCCCAACCGGAACAGCACATGCTGATGCCGTGTCAGTTTGTCCAGCCGGCAGCGTTCCAAAATGCTCGCCAGCGTGTGCATGGTCAGCGCCGCTATGCTCGCGCCGTTCTCTGGCTGCTGGCGATGCAGCGCTTCCAGTTTTGCCGCCCAATCGTGATAATACGCGCCGCGGGTCTTCAGATGGAACTGCCAGCGGTCGCGCGCGATTGTCCATTCCATAATCTCCGACGTGCCTTCATAGATGCAGGTGATGCGCACGTCGCGTTTGATCTTCTCGACAAAATATTCCTTGGTATAGCCGTAGCCACCATGCGCCTGTATCGCGTCTTCGGCAGCTTTGTTGCCGCTTTCTGTCGCCATGTATTTGGCTACAGCGCCTTCGGTCGCCAGCCCTTCTTCGCCGCTGTCCAGCCGTTCCGCCACCCATTCGATATAGGTACGCGCTGCTTCCAGACGCGCGGCATTCGGCACAATCAGCTTGTGTGTGTAGGCCTGCTTCTGGCTCAGCGGCGCGCCGCCCTGAATGCGCTCCTGCGAATAGCGAATCGACCGCCGCAGCGCTTCCCAACCCGCGCCCAGCCCAAACGCGCCCACCATCAGGCGTGTGTAGCCGAACACGGCCTGCGCCTGCACCAGCCCCGCGCCTTCCACGCCGCCTACCATGTTTTCAATCGGTACATAGACATCTTCCAGGAACAGCGCCGCTGTGTTGCTCGCGCGGATGCCGTGTTTATCTTCTGGCTTGCCTTTGGTGAAGCCCGCCGTGTCTTTTTCGACCACGTACCAGGTCGGGCCGCCTGGCGCGTTCGCCAGTATCGTGTAAATGTCGGCCACGCCGCCGTTGCTGATCCACTGCTTGCGCCCGCTGATTTTGTAACCGACCACTTTGCCGTTTTCTTCGACAGGCACGGCTTTTGTGCTCAGCGCCGCCAGATCGCTGCCTGCTTGCGGCTCAGTCGCCCCATACGCTACCAGCAGCGACTCGTTGGCAATCCGGCTCATCCAGTGTTTTTTCTGCTCTGGTGTCCCGCCTACTGTGATCGGATCGGTGCCTAAAAAGGTCGCCAGCACGCCCGTTGCCACGCCCAGATCAATTGTCGCCATCAGTTCAGAGACGCGGTAAATGTCATAGGCGCCGCCGCCCAGGCCGTCAAATTCTTCCGGGATGAAAATCAGGTGCAGCCCCAACTGCGCGGGGTCATACAATTCTTGCAGCACTTCGTGGGGAAATTGGTCTTTATGATCCAGCTCAAGCAGGTACTCCGGCGTCAACCGCTGACTAGCGTACTTCTTCAGGGTGTCGAGAATCATATCGCGTGTTTCAGTGTCGAGCACAATGGCCTCCCAGTATATCGTTTATCCCCCGATCATTAATCCGAATTGTAGTGTACAGAGCTACAGGCGGAGAGTAACGAAGATAATGTACTGACTATACTGAATGTCATGGACTGCCATACAAGCCCCAAACCACCCTCTGAGCCGCAGCAGCGAGTCGCACAGAAGCTTAAAGGCAAGCAAGCTCCCCCCCAAAAAAAGAAAAACCCACCGCCTATGGGTGAGTTTTTCCTCGTGAGAAAGAACGATTCGGTTAGTTTGGCTCGCTGCCACCGATCTTCACGCGCTCGACGACTTCCACGACCTTCTCTTCGACTTTCGCCTTTTCGACGGCCTTGATCACTTCGTCCAACGCATTGTTGATCAGCTTGCGATAGCCTTCCATCATTTCCTTCAGTGCTTTCTCGCCATGTTCTTTTGCGCTCTCCGGGATCAGCGCGCTGACGGCTTTGCCGGCCTCTTCAATGGCTTTTTTCTGATGGTCGACGAACAGCCCGAAGGTGGTGGGTTCTTTTTCTTCCATCATTTCCGCTTCCACAGCGGCTTTCGTGACAACAGGTTCTTCCTTCACGTTAGCGACTTTTTTGGGCATAGCCCCTCCTTTGTGATTGCAATCACGACATTTAACTCTAGCTTAGTCCCCATCGGCCTGCGGTCCAAGTACAGATGTCAGGGAAAGCTCGTGATAAACATCACTTATCAATGCAGTTCCCCTAAGGCTGTTGCCATAATCAGCAGGTCTTTGGTGCGTTCGTCACGCATTTTGACCCAATCAGCCAGCACCGCTTCCGGGCGGAAACCGAGCGATTCCACCATTTTGCGCGCGCTCTTGTCATCCGCCGAAAGATAGCAGATCAGCTTATCCAGCTTAAAGTCGTGCGCCTTCTGCATCAGTTCACGCACCAGTTTCGCCCCGATCCCGCGATTGCGATAGGGCGAGGTGACCAGCACACGCACTTCCGCGATATGCCGATTCCAGTAAAACTGGCTGAAATACAGCGTGCCATACGCCACCACCTGATCGTCGTCTTCCACCAGCAGGGTATAGGCGCGGTGATTCTGGATTTCCTGCACCCAGGCGTCGATCACGTCCGGCTGCGTGATGTCGCGCCGCATAAACGCCAGGTCGGTCTCCGTCATATGCTGCGCCATGCTCAGGATCGTGTTGCGATCGCTCGCATCCATCGGGCGAAACGTCAGGTTGCTCCCGTTCAGCGACATTTTTTTCGGGGGTGCTGCTTGCTTCTTAGCCATGCAAACTTCCTTTTTGCCTATCTTGGGGCGCAGAGTTCACCCCTGCGCGCCACTCTGCTCATCTCAACCATCTTCTTGTCGGGACACAGCCTGCTGCGCCCAAAGATGCCCTGTCTGGTTGTAGGGACGATCTATGGATCGCCCCATACGCGACGACTCATTTTCCAAGCGATTTTCACAGATACGGCACACGCTGCGCGCAGCGTACCAGTTCTTGCGCCGACTGGGTATTGGGCAGTAGGCGTGTCAGCGAGCCTTTTTTCAGCTTGAGCTGGCCGCGTGTCAGCATCACCAGCGGCGAACTCTTGCCCCCCAACACTTCCATCCACGACGGATAATCGCCCTCGATCACGAACGTCGCCAACTGCATCGCCTCGTTTTGCGAAAGCGCGCGCGCCCCGCGGCATTCCCCACGATGCAAATCCAGCAGCACCGCCGCCGGCGCCGAAAAGCCGTTGCGCGGCGAGGCCTTCATGACGAACGCCAGCGAGCCATACGTCCAATTCTGCGATACCCGACGGTAGGCGCGGCTGTTATTGACTTCGACCGCCAGCGCTTTGGCCCACTCGTCAGAAAACAAACGATACGCGGTGCGCACCTCCGGTGTTGGGGTGCTGGGCGCCGATGTGGGTGCCGGCGCTTCGGTCTGTGTCTGGGTCTGCGCCGCTTCGCCGCCGCTGCCCAGCGCGCTGATCGCCACGGCGACAGGCACAGCGTCTGCGCTGGGCGACGTGCCGTTCACTGTCGCCTGCACCGCCGGCGGGCTGCTGGCAGGTTCGCTGCTGCCCGAGTCCACGCGCTCGACGTTCACCGGCTGCATTTCCGGCACTTTCGCCGCGCGCCGCAGCACGTTGTAAGCCGACTTCAGGTTTTGCAGCAGTTCTTCTGGGTCATCGATAATGCCGTTGTCCACCACCAACGTCATCGTAATGCGCTGGTTGTAGCTCATCACGACACACGCCATGCCGAAGGTCGGATTCAGCGGGAAGTAACCATAGCAGTGTTCCATCTGGTGACCCAGCAGATACACCGGAATTTGCGCGCCAGCCACATTCGTACACCAGGTATGCGCGATCAGCGAAAAGGCCGTCGGCGCCAATCCCCAGATCAACGACTGGGTTGGCGCCGGCATCAGCGAAGGCAAGGTCAGCACCGTATCCATGGTGTTCGAAAGCGAAGATTCTTTCATCACCCGGCTGTAGTTGGCGATCGTGTTCAGCCGTTCCAGCGGATCGACAATGTTGAACGGACAATCGACCGGCAGCACCGAAATGCGGTTGCCGTACTGCCCTTTTTCGTTGTCCATGCGCATATTGACCGGCATCAGCACGCGCACATAATTCTGATCGTTGGTGCCGCGCTTCTTGCAGTAGCTTTCGATGGCGCTCGCCAGCACGGTGAGCATCACATCATTGACCGATGCGCGGCTGCCGGAGCGTATGGCGCGCACTTCGGCCAGCGAAAACTCTGCCCAGTACAACGACTGCCGCCCGGTGTTGCGTCCGTTGATCGCCAGGCGTTTGATTGGCTGCAAGTTGCTGTTTATCAGGTGCGCCACGCCGATGAGCGCTTTCAGCCGTTTGTCGGGATCGGTCATCACTCCGCCAAATTGCAGCAGCCCCTCGCCCAGTTTGCGCAGCACGCTGAATTTGTGCGGCACGTCGCGGATGATCGAATCGACCAGCAGTTCATGCGGTTTCGGCAGTTCCGGCGGGTCGAAGAAGGGCTTGCGTCCCGGCGGCGAATACTCCGGCGACAAATCCATCAGCAGGGTGAACAACTCGATGGCCGACATGCCATCGACCATACAGTGATGCACTTTAAAAAACGAGGCGGTTTTCCCTTCCAGCCCGTCGATCAGGTATACTTCCCACAGCGGCTTGTCACGGTCAAGCCGGCTGGAAAGCAGATGCCCCACCAGTTCGCGCAGTTGTTCTTCTGTGCCCGGCGCGTCTACGCTCGCGCGCATCACATGATTGCCGATGTGAAAATCCGGGTCATTCACCCATGTCGGCTGGCCCAGATTCAGCGCCGCCTGCACCAAGCGCTGGCGATAGCGCGGCGACTGGTGAATGCGCGCGTCGATCAAATGGCTGAACTGATCAAAATCAATGTACCCATCAAAAATCGCCAGCGCCCCGATATTCATGGGCGTTTCCGGCTGGTCTACGTAATAAAATGCGCTGTCTACCGGTCCCAGTATCGATGAATACTCATGCATGGTCATCCCCCCTCACTGCTTACGTCGTCACGGGCAAGCCGAGTGCTTTCAGCGCGGCCACTTCGCCGCTGCGTATCATTTTCTTCTGTGCCTCTGGCCGGAACGAGAATTCCGGCGCCAAGAAAAATTCCAGATCTTCGGGGTCAGGTTGTATCCAGATCATCTCTTTTTCTGGATACTCCGCTTCATACAAATCGCGCCAGGTATTGATGCGCTCTTGCAGCACAATCGACAGCGATTGTTTAAGTATACTTAACCATCCCAGATCGCGCACACTTTGCGGATTCGGCAGATACACCGGCTGATAGGTGTGCGAGATGATGATTTTGTCCGCCACCGCCAGCCCAATATCCACCGACAGCGTTTGCTTGATCTCGCCGTCGATATAATACTTGCCCTTGACCTTCACCGGCTCGAACATGCCCGGCAGGCTGGTCGAGGCGCGCACCGCCTTGTGAATCGGCACATCGTTCATGAAATGGCTGTCGTGATCGATAAAATCGTAATTGCCGTTGAACACCGCCCGCTCATGATTGTCCAGGCTCGTCGCCGTCACATACAGGTCAATGTCGGTATCGCGAAAATCGTTGGACGGCAGCAGCGACTTAAACAGGTCTTCCAGCACATTCGCGTCGAAGAATCCCGACACATACATCTGGCTGTCGATCAGCCTGTCCAGCACTTCGGCCACCAGATCGCGATTATAAATCGCCGGCAGCGACATCAACAAGCGCAGGGTCGCTATCCCGCTCTGCACGCTCTGCTGCGTCAGGTTACGGAACTTGGGGCGGAACAGCATGGTCGAAGTGAAGGTTTTCACCCAGGCATCAAATTTCGGGACGTACACCTCCTTTTGATACAGCGACGTAATCAGGTTATCGACATTGGCGCCCGACGCAATAAACGCCCCGATCACGGAACCGGCGCTCGTGCCGATAATTGACGAGATATTGTGCGGTTGCAGCACTTTCAGCACGCCGAGATGAAAATAGAACGCTTTGGTCGCTCCACCGCTCAAAACAAGCGCTGTTCCGGGTTTTTTGTGTAGTTGCGGGAGTTGACGACGACGCATACTTTTGGCCTGCTTTCATCATTTTGCGTCAGAAACACAGCAGACAAATCACCTGATTGTATTGTAACTTGCTCGTCAGCTTTCGTTTATGAACGAATGTCATGTAGATAACGGATAGTTGACACGATGCACCCATTTTGCTTCTCGCCATAATAAAAGCAGTAACGCTGTTTGTGCGAAGGGATGATATGTCTTACATTGCCTCCTCCGAACTCGACAAAGAAATCGTGCTCGATCCCGCCATCCAGCCCCTGCCCGGCGAACTTAATCTCAATCCGCAGCCGCAGGCCGTGCTGGTCACAGGCGTCACGGGCTTCATCGCCGCTTTTTTGATCGCCGAACTGTTAGAAACCACGCCGGCGCAGATTTACGGCTTTGTGCGCGCCAACGATGTCGATCATGGGATGGCGCGCATCCGCGAAAACATGGAGCGTTACGCCCTTTGGCGTCCCGAATATCAGCAACGCATTATCCCTGTTCCGGGCGACCTGAAAAAACCCCTGCTCGGCCTGGAGCCGCAGTATTTCCAGTATCTCGCCGAAACCGTCGAAGCCATTTACCATTCCGGCAGCAAGCTCAGCTATATCGCGCCCTACGGTTTCTTGAAAGCCGCCAACGTCGGCGGCACGGAAGAAGCGCTGCGCCTAGCCACCACAGGCCGCGCCAAGCCTTTCCACTTCATTTCCTCGCTCGGCATTCTGCTCAATTACAAAGCGCTCGTCGGCGGCCAGGAAGACGCGCCGCTGGATTGCAACAAGTGCCCAGAGGTCGGCTACTTCCAGACCAAATACGTCGCCGAAGGCCTCACGCGCCTCGCCCGTGATCGCGGCATCCCCGTGACTATTCACCGTATCGGCCTGATCGTGGGCGACAGCCGCAGCGGCCTTTCCAACTTCGATGATTTCGTCTCGCGCATCATTCTCGGCTGCATCGAAGCGGGTGATGCCCCCGATATTCACACTGCGATGGACATGACGCCTGTCGATTACATCGCCAAAGCCATCATCTACCTGTCCTTTAATAAGGCGG
>JACAER010000058.1 GCA_013388745.1 Chloroflexota bacterium | reverse complement strand
GTACGGCGCGGCGCGGTACGGCGCGGCGCGGTACGGCGCGGCGCGGTACGGCGCGGCGCGGTACGGCGCGGTGCGGTACGGCGCGGTGCGCGCTTGGGCGGCGATTGCGCTGAACGCGCGGCGAAATAAGCCAAATTCTAACCAACTTCGTCAGCAAACCTAACGCGAAGCGCACACCCCGCACTCGCGATAGCGTTAGAATAAGTTTATAGGGAATAAAGGAGTCTCATTATGCTTCGCAGACTTATGCTTTCGCTGGCCTTCGCGCTGCTGTTGGGGCTGGCGCTGATGCCTGCCAGCGCGCAGATCAGCAATCCGCTCGTCACCATTTCCTGCGCCAATATCAGCGTGAGCGGCGTCGCGGGCGTCAGCGGTTCACTGTTTATCAATGTCGATAATGGGACGGTGTTTTTGGTATCGACCTCGATCACCAGCATCGTCAACGGCCAGGATATCAGCGTCAACGTGCCCTTCGCCACGCAGCCGCAGGGCACGACGCTCAATTACAGTGTGACGTTTGGCACCTTTGCCGATTCACAGTCGGTGGCCTGCGCCGGGCCGTTCGGCGCGGTGGGGTTGAGCGATGGCCGCCTGAATTCTTTTGATGTGGCGGCGCCGATTGCCGTTTTTTGCTCCGGGACGGGCATCGAAATCCTGAACATTGATTCGCGCGGGCGCACCAGTCTGGGCGTGCGCGCCAGCGGCCAGCAGATCGCCAACGGGCTGGCGCAGGCGGCTGCCGGGGGCGTCAACGTGCAGATCGTCGCTTCGGGCGCGACCAGTTTGTGGGCGCTGACCTCTAACGAACTGCAAGCGGTGTTCCGGGGCAGCAGCAATTACGATTTCATCTTCGCGCCGCTGCGCTGCAACATCACCTTCAGCGCGACCGTGATCACGGTGACGGCTACGCCGCTGGCGCCCGCTGGCCCGGTGTTTGGCCCGGTGACAGTGCCGGTGGTGAATCCGCCGGTCACGGGCGGGGCGTGCGTGGCGCCGGCGGGGGCGCGCGCGGCGCATATCGTGCGCAGTGGCGAAAACCTGTTCCGCATCGGGCTGCGCTACGGCGTGGATTACCGCATCATCGCGGCCTACAACGGCATCGCCAACCCGGCGCGTATTTTTGTCGGGCAGTGCATCATCATCCCGTAGCTGCGACAGGGGCGCACGACTCAACGGGGGGCGGGCGCTCCCCGTTTTTGTTTCCTGCGGGAAAATCGTATCCTGCCCGCAAACGCCGCTTTCAGACCGCTCAGCGCCGTTCCAGGGCGCTACAGGGGGTAAAAATGTGGCTGAAAGCGTGCAACAATCGTCTAAAGCACACCGTTTTGGCATGTAAAACGACACAGCCCGCGAAATCAAAAAAGCCATATCAAATTTGACATTTTACGGCGTTTTACGGTATGCCATCGGTGTAGGGTGATTTGCCCTATAAGGGGCGCTCCATCCCTTCGGGGAATTGAAACCTTTTCGCGCGCGGCAGCAAACAGCGCTTCCAGCGCCTATAAGGGGCGCTCCATCCCTTCGGGGAATTGAAACGCGTGCAGAACTGGTGGGTTGTAACGAACATCCGTACTATAAGGGGCGCTCCATCCCTTCGGGGAATTGAAACGGGGCGGTAATTGATTCGGCCGATATTTTTCATAACTATAAGGGGCGCTCCATCCCTTCGGGGAATTGAAACTAACGTTGCCATTGAACTGATACGCACTCCACCCACTATAAGGGGCGCTCCATCCCTTCGGGGAATTGAAACTTATCGCGCTCGCAAAGAACGCGAACATATGAGTCTATAAGGGGCGCTCCATCCCTTCGGGGAATTGAAAGGGCGGCGCAGGACATGCAATCAAAAAGAGCCATCCCGTGTGCGGACAGCTCTTTTTTGCTGCTGCGCGATGCGCGCGCAATCAGCGATCAGGGGTGGTCTTGGCCGTGTTCTACCAGCCGCGCGTGGCGATCTTGTCGCCCTCCGCCATGGCGCTGACGTTGATGCCGACCATTGCTTCGCCCAGATTGCGGCTGACGTTCAGCAGAATCTCCGGGTTCTGATAGTAGGTGACGGCTTCGACAATCGCTTTGGCGCGCTTGGCCGGGTCGCCGCTTTTAAAAATGCCCGACCCGACGAAGACGCCGTCCATGCCCAACTGCATCATCAGCGCGGCGTCCGCGGGTGTCGCCACGCCGCCGGCCGCGAAGTTCACGACGGGCAGGCGCCCCAGTTCCGCGGTTTCTTTGACCAGCGCATAGGGCGCCTGGATATTTTTGGCGTAGGTGAACAGTTCGTCCTCGTCCATCGCTTTTAAGCGGCGGATTTCGCCCAGCACCGCGCGCGCGTGGCGCACGGCTTCGACCACATCGCCGGTGCCGGCTTCGCCTTTGGTGCGGATCATGGCGGCGCCTTCGCCGATGCGGCGCAGCGCTTCGCCCAGATTGCGGCAGCCGCAGACAAAGGGCACGGCGAATTGGTGCTTGTTGATGTGATGTTCTTCGTCGGCGGGCGTCAGCACTTCGCTTTCGTCGATGTAATCAATGCCCAGCGCCTGCAAAATCTGCGCTTCGACAAAATGCCCGATACGGCATTTGGCCATGACCGGGATGGTCACTGCCTGCATGATCTGCTCGATCATGTCGGGGTCGCTCATGCGCGCGACGCCGCCCTGCGCGCGAATATCGGCGGGCACTCGTTCCAGCGCCATCACGGCGCAGGCGCCGGCGTCTTCGGCGATGCGCGCGTGTTCGGGCGTGACCACATCCATAATGACGCCGCCCTTGAGCATCTGCGCCAGGCCGCGTTTGACTTTTTCGCTGCCGGTCTGGGCGCCGTCAGCGTGATTGCCGTTGCTCGTCATTGCTTTTTTACTCCATAGAAACCAGGCTCACAGCCGTTGAGCCTCATGGGATGTTGTGTATGATTCTAGCCTAGCGGCGTGTGTAGGGCGATTATATGTCCATTGTAGACCATTGGCGGCGGAAGGCTCTTGACAGCGACCGCGCGCGGAAGGCCGCGGCCAGCGGCAGAACCTCAACATGCGCGCGCGCAGAGTTGTTGTATACTGAAACACAGTTCAAAACAGCGATCAATTATGGCAAACGAGAGCAGCAAATCCATCAATTTTGAGGCGATCTGGCACAGCCTGGATTGGCAGGACGATTCGCAGTTGGTCGCCATCCAGAAGCGGCTGCGCCAGCGCGCGCAGCAGTACGCCGCCCCGCCCAAACAGCGCGTCGAAAGCGATGAAGTCGAAACGGCGCTGGTGTTTCATTTGGGTGAAGAGGTGTACGGCGTGGATGTGATGCTGGTGCGCGCTGTGCGTCCGGTGAGCAAAATCACGCGCGTGCCGGGCACGCCGCCCTTTTATCGCGGCGTCATGAACATCCGCGGCCAGATCACGACAGTGATGGACCTGCGCCTGTTTTTCGATCTGCCGGTCAACGAAACGCAGCCGCCGCTGGAACTGGTGGTGATGCGGGCCGTGGGGCTGGAGATTGGCTTTCTGGCGCACGAGGTCAGCGGCGTTGTCAGCATTCCACGCGCCGCCATCCAGATGCCGGGCGAAACCCGTTTCGCGCGCGGCGTCACGGCGGAACGTATGGTGCTGCTGAATGTCGGGCAAATTTTTGAATCAGAACGACTTGTTATCGGCGGTGGAGACGAATGAGCACCCAGAACACCCATATTTTCGCGCGGATCGCCAGCCTGTTGAGTCACGGTGTCGTGCTGGCGACAGGGCTGGCGGCGGCGCTGCCGGTCGCTTTCCTGGAACTTGTTGTGCGCCCCAACGGCTTTGAGCAGAACATCGCCTGGGGCGTGTGGGTGCTGCTGGCGCTGGTGTTCGGCGTGCTGGTCGGGGCGCTGGCCTATACCGCCAGCTACCGCTTCATCGACAACACGCTCAACTACTATGTTGGCGTGCTGGAGCGCGTGGCCGAAGGCGATCTGCGCGAACGGCTGACACTGCCCACCAATCCGGGCAGCACCGAAGGCCGCATGTTGACGCGCCTGGGGGTGGTGCTGAACCGCACGCTGGAACGCCTGCAAAATCTGGTGCAGGAGATCAACCTGGCGCTGCGCCGGCTGGAAACGGATACGCAGGAAATTCTCAACGCTACCTCGCGCCAGATCACAATGGCCAACGAACAGGATGCGGTCGTCACCGAAACCACCGCCACCGTTAACGAGGTGCGCGCGACTGTCACCGAAACCGCCGAACGCGCGCAAAGCGTGGCCGAAACCGCGCAGGTTTCCGTCGATATTTCGCGCGATGGCACCAACGCCGTCAACGAGACGGTTTCTGGCATGGAACTGATTCGCCGCAAGGTCGAAGACATCGCCGACAATATTCTTGTGCTTTCCGAGCATACGCAGCAGATCGGCGAAATCATCGCCACTGTCAACAATCTGGCCGACCAATCGCGGATGCTGGCGCTGAATGCTTCGGTCGAGGCGGCGCGCGCCGGCGAAGAAGGCAAGGGCTTCGCTGTCGTGGCGATGGAAGTGCGCAATCTGGCCGACCAGAACCGCGACGCCACCATACAGGTGCGCGAGATTCTGGGCGAGATTCAGCGCGCGACCAACACCGCCGTGATGGTGACGGAAGAAGGCAGCAAAGGCGTCGATACCGGGCAAAAACTGGTGAATCGCGCCGGCGATTCGATCCGCGATCTGGCGAAAGCCATCGAAGAAGCGGCGATGGCGGCTTTACAGATCGCGGCCAGTACGCGCCAGCAAACTATCGGCATGGATCAACTGACGCAGGCCATGCGCACGATCAAACACGCCACCACCGAGACGGTCAGCAGCACGATGCAGGTCGAAGCCAGCGTGCAGCGCCTGCGCGAAGCCGCCGATCGCGTGAACGAAGTTCTGAGTGGGCTGAAGACTTAAGCTATGTCTGACCGCGAACTGCTCAACATTTTCTGGGTCGAAGTGGCCGAATATCTGGAAGCGCTGAACAACATGCTGCTCCAGATCGAAACGATCCCGGACGGGAACCGGCACGGCCTGCTGCGCGAGATGAACCGTGTGGCGCACAGCATGAAGGGCGCGGCGCGCGCCGTGGGCATCGGCGTGATCGAAACCGTCGCGCATTATATGGAAGAGGTGTTCAACGCCGGGCTGGAAAATCACCTGCAACTGACGCCCGACATCTGCGACACGCTCTACGATGGGTTGGACGTGATCCAGAACAGCGCGAAGGGCGGCGAAAGCGACAAAGAGATGCTGGCGCAGGTGTTGGCGCATCTGGAACAGATTATCGCCATCACCAAAGTTGGCGATCAAAAAACGGCTTCGCAAACGACGTCGGCCGTCGCGCCTGACGGCCACAAAAAATCCTCGCAGACCGTGCCCCAGGTGTCCGCCCCGGCGCCGCCGTCCGCCACCCCCCTGCACACGGCAACGCATGAAATGCGCGTTGTCAGCGCGTCCCATAATCACGCGATTCCCAACAGCGCGCCGCTGGAAAAAGGCGAAGCGCAGACGATGATGCTGCGCCCGTCAGAAGACACCATTCGTGTCGCCGTTAACAAGCTCGACCGCCTGATGGCCGAAGCCAGCGAGCTGCTGGTGGCGCGGATGCACGGCGAAGAGCGCCAGCGCCAGCTTAATCATCTGCGGCGGATGCACGCCCGCTGGCAAAAAGAATGGCGCAGCGTGCGCGCCGCGTATATTCGCCTGGTGCGCCGCCTGCAAGACAAAGACGACGAGATGGCCGCCGAACTGGCGGAAATGTTCACTTTTTTGGAGCTGAACCAGCGCAATCTTTCGGAAACCATGCGCTTTTTGGGGCAGTTGGCGCAAAATGTCGTGCAGGACAACATGCACCTCAGCGCGCTGGCCGAGCAACTGCAAGACGACATCAGCGCCATGCGCATGATTCCCTTCGAGTCGATTGTCGGCGGTTTTCAGCGCATGGTGCGCGATCTGGCGCGCGACATGGGCAAACAGGTGCAGTTGGATGTCACCTCGACGGCGGTGGAACTCGATAAGACCGTGCTCGACGCGCTCAAAGACCCGATCATGCACCTGCTGCGCAACGCCATCGATCACGGCATCGAAGCGCCGGGCGACCGCGACGCCGCCAAAAAGCCGATCGCCGGGCGGATTGTGCTGGCGGTGGAACAGCGCGGCAGCGAGATTCTCGTGCGCGTGGCCGACGATGGGCGCGGCATTGACCCGGCGCGGGTGCGCGCTTCCGCCGTGCGCAGCGGCATCATCAGCGAAGTCGATGCGGCAGGCCTGAGCGACGAAGAAGCGCGCCTGCTGATTTTTCAGCCGGGCCTGACGACCAGCGCCAGCGTGACGGCGGTCAGCGGGCGCGGGTTGGGCATGGATATCGTGCGCGATCGTGTGGAAAACATGCGCGGGCGTGTCAGCGTGCAGAGCATTCTGGGGCGCGGCACGACGATTACGCTCAGTGTGCCGGTGTCGCTCACGCGCATCCGCTGCATTCTGCTGCGTGTGGGCAGCGAAGAATACGCCGTGCCCTCCAATATGGTCGTGCGGATGGAAAAAATGGCGCGCACTAATGTGTTTACTGCCGAAGGGCGCGATGTGGTGCTGATTAACGAGCATCCCCTGCCCTTGACCGCGCTCGGCAGCCTGCTGGATACGCCGCTGCTGCACAGCGACGCCGATCAGGACAAACTCTCGGTGCTGGTGCTGCGCGCGGCAGACCGCCAGATCGCCTTTGAGGTCGATGACCTCTACAGCGAGCAAGAACTGGTGCTCAAGGCGCTGGGGCCAGAAATCGCGCGCGCGCGTTATGTGGCGGGGGCGGCGCTGCTCGGTTCTGGCGATGTCATCATCGTGCTGGACGCCAACGATCTGGTGCGCGGCGCCAGCGGGATCGCGCTGCCCAAACGGCGGCGGCTGCTGGAAGCCCCCAGCGCGCAGCATCAACGCCTGCGCGTGCTGGTCGTGGACGATTCGATCACCACGCGCACGCTGGAAAAGAACATTCTGGAAACAGCGGGCTTCGAAGTGCATGTCGCCATCGACGGCTTCGAAGGCTGGCGCATGGTCAACGAAATCGACCTGGATGTGATCGTGTGCGATGTCGAAATGCCCAACATGAACGGGCTGGAGCTGACGCAGCGCATCAAGGACAGTCCTTCGCTGCGCGATATTCCTGTCATCCTGCTCACTTCGCTTTCTAAGCCAGAACAGCGCGAGGCCGGGCTGCGCGCCGGCGCCAACGCCTATCTCGTCAAATCGCAGTTTGATCAGGGCGAACTCTTGCAGACCATTCAGGATGTGCTGTGACATGGTGAGCGACGGCGCCGATCGCGAACACCCGCAGCAGCCGGCAGACTGCCTGCCGCTGGCCGAAGCGCTGGCGCAGCGGCAGGCGCTGAGGGGCTGAGGCTTATCCTACCGCTGGCGGTTTGTTCTGTAAAATCGCTTCGATGCGGGCGTCGATTTCCGGCGTGATTTTCACATCCAGCGCTTTCAGGTTTTCGGCCACGTGCGCCGGTTTGGTCGCGCCGGTGATGACGCTGCTCACGGCCTGGTTTTTCATGGCCCACGCCAGCGCCAGCGAGGCCGTCGTTGTCCCCATTTCTTCGGCCAGGGCGGTGATGCCGCGCACTTTTTGCAGCCGTTCCTCGCTGATCTGCGTGCTGAACCAGTTGAGATCGACATTTTTCGCCCGGCTATCTTCTGGCACGCCGTTGTTGTATTTGCCCGTCAGCACGCCCTGCGCCAGCGGACTCCACACTACCAGGCCGATGCCCAGTTCCAGACAGGTTTTTTCCAGATCGCCTTCGACCACCTGCCGATCGAGCATATTATAGAGCGGCTGCTCGGTGACGGGGCGATAAGCGTTGACCCGTTGGGCGCTCTGCACCGCGCTGCGGATGTGGGGCGCCTCCCACATGCTCGTCCCCCAGTAGAGGATTTTGCCCTGGCGCACGAGGTCATCCAATGCGCGCACGGTTTCTTCTACCGGCGTTTCGTCGTCGAAGCGGTGGCAGAAAAAGAGGTCGATATAGTCGACCTCGAAGCGTCGCAGCGACTTATGCACCGATTCGAACAGGTGCTTGCGCGACAGTCCCTTGTCGTTGATGTTGTCGCTCATCGGCCAGAAGGCTTTGGTGCTGATGACAAGATCGCTGCGCTTAAAATCTTTGAGCACCTTGCCGACGACTTCTTCGGCGCGACCATAGGCATAAATATCGGCTACGTCGATAAAGTTGATACCCTGTTCCACGGCGGCGCGCAGGCATTGCGCCGAGGCATCGAAATCGATGCGGTTGCTGCCATAGGTCAGCCACGCGCCGATCGAAATCGCGCTGACCTTCAAACCCGAACTGCCCAATCTGCGATATTCCATAGCGAATGTCCTTTATGAAGAGGCACTTGCAAGTTGCGGGAGCATAACACAAAATCAGGCGCGCGCCGATGGTTGCTAAGGTGTCCCGGCAGTCTTGCGCAGATATGAGGCTGCCCACAAGAAGCCGATGAAAGGATCATAACGGATGTCGCGGGTGATGATTGTGACGACCCTGCCGGAAAAAGATGTGGAAAAAGTGCTGGACGCCATCGCAGGGGCGGGCGGCGGCCAGATCGGCGAATACACACACTGCGCCTTTACCAGCGGCGGCAGCGGGCGCTTTAAACCGAGCGCAGCGGCCAACCCCCATGTCGGCACGATTGGCACGATCAACGCCGAGCCGGAAGTGCGCATCGAAACTTTTTGCGCGCGGACGCAGGCCAAAGCCGTTGTGCAGGCCATGCGCGCCGCGCACCCTTACGAAGAGCCGGTAATTTACGTGCTGCCGCTGCTGGATGAGGCTGAGTTGTAACCCTAACTGAAGCGCCGCGCCAGCACCAGCGTGAAGCTGCCGCGCGTGTTGGCGTCGCCGGTTGCGCCGCTGTAGCGCGTCGCCAGGACATAATAAATGCCGGTGCGCGGCAGCACAAAGCGTTCGATGCGCGCGTTCTGCTCGCTGCCGCTGTCGTCATCGCTGATCAACGGCTGGCGCGTGTCGTTGAGCAGCGCTACCACCGGGTCTAAGTTGCCGTCGCCGCGTATCATCGATACGGTGATGATGTCCCCCGCGGCGCCCCAGAAAGCCCACAGCAGTTCGGGCGTGAGATCGTCGATATAGCCCGTGACGGTCGTGCCGTAGGAGATGCGCCCGACATCGCCCGGCACGCCGTCGAAAGCATTGCCGAGACTCTGTAATTCCAGGCGGAAGCGGCCGACGGTCACGCCCTGTTCACGCTCGAAGCGCGTGGCGAGAATATAGTAGCGTCCGGTGGCGGGGATGCGGTAATTGCTGATGGCGGCATTCTGCGAGGTGTTCTCGCCGTCGCTGGTGTCGTCATTTTCGATCAGCGGATTCAGGCTGGCGTCGGCCAGCGCCAGCAGCGGGTCGAGGCCGCTGCCGAGGCGTGTCATGCGAATGGTGATGATGTCGTTTTCAGCGGCGTCGAAGTAATAATAACGCACGCTGCGCGTGGCCGTGATTTCGCTTTCCACGACAGCGCCGTAGAGCAGCGGCTGTGCGGTCTGCGGCGTGTTGCCCAGGCCGCTGTTGGCAGCGGTTTCCAGCGTGAGCACGAAGGTGCCGGTGCTGCTGCCGGCTGCCTGGCCATAGCGCGAGGCGATGATGACGTATACGCCGTCGGCCTGAATGACCAGCGCGCTGATTTCGGCATCCAGCGAGAGTGAGCCGGGCGCTTCGTCGTTGGCGGCCAGCACATTGGCGCTGCTATCGACCACTTGCAGGTAGGGGTCAAGGTTGCCGGAGATGCGATCCATGCTGATATTGACGATGTCGCCGCGCTGCGCCGCGAACAGGTAATAGACCTGTGGTTCGGTATCGCTGATGGTGTTGATGACAAAATCGCCGTAGCGCAGCGTGCTGCCC
>JACAER010000060.1 GCA_013388745.1 Chloroflexota bacterium | reverse complement strand
TCCGCACCCTTTCGGCTATTCTTCCTCAACTTGCCCGCTGCAAAATCCAGAAACGAAAAGCGAGACCCGCCACTTTTCAGCTTTTGGGTCTCGCCTATTCCTTATCTTGATGCCTATGAGACGCCGCTTGAGGGCGTCTTTTTGCGATATATTTGGGATAAGTTGCAAAAAGAGTCACAGACTCTTTTCAATATCGTCCAGCGTGCGGTCAATCAAGCTGCGTTGGCCCTGACTTTCGCCGCCCATTTCGACCGCCATCGTCAGTCCCAGCAGTGTGATAGACGGCGGGAATTTCTCGCTGGCGAGCAAATTCATAGTCAACAGCGGGCAGCACAACAGCGCGGCCTTGAGAAAAGCACGCCAATCGGCGCTCAGCCAGCCGCGCCTTTTCAGCGCCAAAACGATCGGCGTCAGCACATGCTCGACCTTGCTGCGCAAGAACATGCTGCGCACAGCGTGCAGTGCGTAGTCATGCTCAACCGACCAGAGATCGCCCTGCCGCTTAAACGTGATCGTAGTTTTTGCGCTCTTGTCGTGCGGGAAATACATCCACATGGCGAAGACATTGTGAAACAACGGCTTCACCACATCGAGCAGCGGATGATGCCGCCCGGCGAAGGCCGGGTCAAAGTACAGCAGACTCCCCTGCTGAAAGAACACATTGCCGTTATGGGCGTCGCCATGCCCGATCACCGTTGGCCCGCTTTGCGTGGGATGCAGCAGCCGCAGCGCGCGCGATCATGGCATCGAGCGGTTCATCATAGCGGCTGCCGTTGATCTGCCAGCGCGCACGGCGAACCTCGTTCATCGGCGTTTCGCCGTCGGGCAGCAGCGCCATCGTATCCGCCTCGGTTTTTCCGGGCAAAGCGCCGTAGAATCGTTCGAAGCGGCCACCGGCCAGACGGTGATAAAACAACTGATGCACAGGCGCTTGTATTGATTCTTGAAGCGCTAATGTGTCGAGATAAATTTGCAGTAGTTGCGCATCCGCTGCGTGCTGCGCCCCAGTCAAGGCCGGCAGCGCCTCACTCCTCCCCGTTTCGATCTCCCACGCCAGATCGAAGACCGACGGCGCTTCGATCACTTCGTAAATCAGAAGCTGCTTGCCGGCTTCGGTGGAACTGTATAAAGGCTGAATCACCGGATAGCCGGCCTGCGCCAGCATCGCTGCGTTGTAGTACTCGCCGATGACATTATCGGCTTCGGTATGCGTCTTAAAAAACAGCCGTTTGCCGTCCGCCAGCGTCATAAAGCCGTTGAAGGAATTCAACGACACAGCCAGCGGGCGCAGTTCGACAAACTGGATGTCAAGCGGAAAAGTAGCACGCAAAAACGACAGCAGCAGCGCTTCGGCCTGCGCTTTTTCCGTTAACTGCGTGTCTTTGATGCGCTGCAATATATCCATGCTGCGCGCTCAGCCGATGCCCAAAATCT
The DNA here is from genome assembly GCA_013388745.1 of Chloroflexota bacterium. GTDB lineage: Bacteria > Chloroflexota > Anaerolineae > Aggregatilineales > Phototrophicaceae > JACAER01. Next base: position 106,937 of record JACAER010000060.1, on the reverse strand, counting down.
CGCTGCGCTTGCGGATCGCCATAGCGTGCGCCGGGAAATCTTCGTAATCCGCCAGGCGCGCGGTGATGCCCTGAAGCTGCTCGTAGCCCTCGCGCGAAAGATAGCCTACGCCGCTGCGCTTGAGGAACTCCCAAACGCTCACCGATGAAAAACTGCGCGCAAACCCGCCTGTCGGCAGAATCGCGTTTAATCCGAGACAGTAATTGGCCGTTGGAATCGGCGTCAGATGTCCGAGCAGGATTTCGCCGGCGTTACGAATTTTGTTGAGCGTGATAAACGGCTCAGCAGTCAATACTTCAAGGTGCTCCGGCGCATAGTCGTTCACAAATTGAATCGACTCCTCCAGACTGTTGGTCAGCAGCACACCGCCATAATTCGCCAGCACTGTTTCTACAAATTTGCGCCGCCATTCCGGGAGTTCGGCGATATACTGCGGCAGCATCTCCAGCGCACGCTGCGCAACTTCGCGGCTGTGCGTCACCAGCAGCGCCGCTGAATCTGGCCCGTGTTCGGCTTCGACCAGCAAATCGAGCGCGGCAAGGCGCGGGTCAACATGTTCGTCGCAAAGAATAATCGACTCGCTTGGCCCCGCCGGCAGCCCAACATCGACCACACCATAGAGCAGGCGTTTGGCCGCCGAGACATAACTGCTGCCTGGGCCGATAATCTTGTCGACGCGCGGGATCGTCTCTGTACCATAGGCTAGCGCCGCCACAGCCTGCATCCCACCGACAACATATACTTCGTCCACGCCGCAAATTTCCGCCGCAACCAATGATGCGGCATCTGCTTTGCCATCGGGCGTAGGCGGCGTCACGACGACAATACGCGGCACATTGGCAACTTTCGCCGGAGTTGCCAGCATCAGCATAACCGAGGGAAACGCCCCCTTACCACGCGGCACATACAGCCCCACGCTGGCGACAGGCGATACTTTTTCGCCCGCCATAATGCCTGGCTTGACCTCTTTGAACCACATCGGTTCGGGCATTTGTTCGCTGTGAAAGCTGTGGATGTTCTCGTGCGCCTGCCGGATAGCTTCGATCACATCGGGTTCAAGCGTTTTGCGCGCCACTGCGAAGTCTTCGGGTGTCGCGCGCAGCATCGAAGCCGCAAAGTTTTTCGCATCAAAACGCCGCGCATACTCGACTACCCCTGTGTCGCCTGCCTCACGCACGCGGTCAATCACTTCCTGCGCCAGCGGCAGCAGGTCGCGGATGTCTTTTTCCGCACGCCGCAGCAGCCGCGCCATTTGCTGCTTTTCGATCTTACCCAATTCAAAAAACTGAATCACCACGCTGCGCTCCTTAAACACCCTTACGGTAAAAAACGTGTGAAGTCTATCACAAACGTCAAACACTCAGCAACCACCCGGCAAATCAAAAAGCCCCGCAGTTTGCCCTGCGAGACTATGCAGCCAACGCTCAATCATGAACTCAGCGCTATTTTGCGACTTCGGCTTCGATCACCTGCGAGCGGCGCTGCGTGCCGTCCCAGCGAATATCGGGCACCAGAATCTCGCGGAATTGCGCAATACGGGTTTTGTGCGGGAGCAGATCGCGCAGCATGATACGCAGTTCGGCACGGACATCGTGCGTGGGCTGGTAGCCCAGATCAATCAGGTGTTTGCGGTCAGGATTGTAGTAGTGTTCCTGCTTTTCCATGCGCGGGTTGTCATAGTGCAGCACGTCGGCGTGTATACCCATTTCGCGGCAGACCTCATACACAACCTGCGCCAGCTCACGCACCGAATAACATTCTTCGAACTGATTAAACACGCGGTATTCACCGTGTTTGGGCGGATTTTCCACCGCCAGCGTCAGACACTGCATCGAGTCGCGCAGAGGTAAAAAGCCGCGTGTCTGGCCGCCCGTCCCGTATACCGTGAGCGGGTGATCGATCACTGCCTGACAGCAAAAGCGATTGATCGCCGTGCCGAAACACTGGTCAAAATCGAGGCGCGTGTGCAAACGCGGGTCGTCGCTCTCGTCATCCACGCGCGTGCCGAAGACCACGCCCTGCATGATGTCGGTAGCGCGCAGCCCCCAGATACGGCAGGCAAACATGGTGTTATTCGAGTCGTGGACTTTGCTCCAGTGGTAAAAACTGCCTGCCTGACGCGGAAACGGCAGCACATCCTTGCGCCCGCGATATTCAATCTCAAAAAAGCCTTCGGGAATGTCGATATTGGGCGTACCGTATTCGCCCATCGTGCCCAGCTTCACCAGATGCGCTTCTGGGCACACTTCTTTCATCGCCCAGAGGATATTGAGGTTGCCGATCACGTTGTTGTGCTGTGTGAAAACGGCGTGCTGCTGGTCAATCATCGAATAGGGCGCAGAGGGCATCTGCCCCAGATTGACAATCGCATCCGGCTGGAAATCAGCGAAAAAATCCCGCACAAAGGCATAATCGAGGAAGTCGCCTTTGCGAAAAACGAGTTCCTTGCCATAGCGCTGGCGAAATGCTTGCAGACGCTCATCCATGCTGTAGACCGGAATCGCGCTGTCACTGCCCACTTCGGCCACCCATTCGCGGCGCAGCAGCAGGTCGGCCCCCACTACTTCATGCCCGCGCGCCGTCAAATACTGCGCCAGCGGCCACCCCAAATATCCGTCAATCCCGGCAATAAAGACCTTCATTCACCAGCTCCCGCTGTATATACCATGACCGTTGCTTACAACCCATACGGCGTCACAAAGTTACGCTATGTTAAGAGGATTTAGCACAAGACATGCTGGAATGCTCAATCACCGAAGGCCATCTGCGCGGACACAGGCCGGAAATCGCCCAGATAGCCCTGTGCCGCTAACAGTTCGGCGTTCAGAATGCTGCACCCAGCAGCGCCGCGAATCGTGTTGTGCGAAAGCGCGGCAAATTTGTAACCGAGCAGTGGGCAGCGCCGCAGACGACCAATCGTCGTCGTCATGCCTCTGCCCGTGCTGCGGTCACGACGCGGCTGTGGGCGGTCTATCTGTGGCAGATAGCGCACAGGCTGTTCTGGCGCGCTGGGCAAACTGGGCACCGGGTGTGGCCCGCGGAAGCTGTCCCAAGCCGTTATGATTTCGTCAAGGTCTGGAGCAGTATCAAGCGATACCGACACGACCACTAAATGTCCATCAATCACGGGTACGCGGTTGCAAGAGGCGCTCGCAACCGCGTTGAGCATGTCCACTCGCTCACCGTTCAAACGTCCCAGCATTTTGAGCGGTTCGGTTTCCAGTTTGTCCTCGTCGCCGCTGACATAGGGAATAATGTTGTCGAGAATATCGAGCGACGCGACACCCGGATAACCTGCGCCGCTGGTCGCTTGCGCGCTCACCACGAGATACTTACTAACGCCGAATTTGCGCAGCGGCGCCAACGCCATCACTACCGGCATAGCAGTGCAGTTGGAGTTTGCGACCACCGCGCCCGTTGTAAAGCCGCGCTTGCGCCGCTGTGCATCAATGAGCGCAATATGGTCGGCGTTGACTTCGGGCAGCAGAAGCGGTACATCTTCGGCCATCCGATTAAGCGAGGCATTGGTGCAGACCATATGTCCCGCCGCAGCAAGTTCAAATTCCACCTGCGCGGCGTCTTTAGGCAGCGCAGAAAACACCAGCGGCGAATCGAGCGCTGCGTCGCTGCTCTTAACGGTTAAGCCCGCGACTGAATCGGGCACGCTGCCATCCAAAACCCAGTTCACCATCTCACCGTAAGGCCGTCCGGCGCTGCGGCTCGACCCGACGACTTCTTTCACCTCGAACCAGGGATGATTTTCGAGCAGTTCAATAAAGCGCTGACCGACCGCGCCTGTCGCACCGAGGATAGCAACACTCAATTTCTGCATGGTCAGTCTCCCTTAAATGCCTACCCAATTGGCCTTGACCGCCGGATACGAACCCAACATTTTGACAAACGACGCGCGCTGCACCAGACGCGCCAGCGCCTCTTGCAGCGGCTCATCCTGCCAGTGTGCTTCCACATCCACGAAGAAGATCGGCTCCCACGGGCGGTTGCGACGTGGGCGCGATTCGATTTTTGTCAGATTCAGGCTGCGCTTGGCGAATTCCCCCAGGCATTCATAAAGCGCCGCCGGTTGGTGACGCACCGCAAAGACCAGCGAAGTCTTGTTATATTCGCCTTTTTCCGGGTCATCATGCCCCAGCACAAAAAAGCGCGTGAAGTTAAACGGCACATCTTCGATCTCGCGCGCCAGCACATCCAGCGAATAAAGTTCCCCAGCCATTTCGCTGGCGATGGCAGCCACAGCGCCTTCCTTCACCGCGCCATTCATACTTTGCAGCATCTTGCCGCTCGCCAGATCGCGCGCCGACCCCGCCGTGTCGTACCAGGGCACCGCTTCGAAACGCTGCCGTTTGAGGAATTTTTCGCACTGCGCCAGCGCCTGCGGATGCGAGCAGACGTATTTGATGTCTTCCATCCTGACACCGGTCGGCACCAGCAGCGCATGATGGACATGCAGCACCACCTCCGCCTGTATGCGCAGATCAGATTCCATCAAGAGTTCATACGCCTGGCTGACCGCGCCGGCCAGCGCGTTTTCCACCGGCTGCATTCCATAAGTCACACGCCGAGTCGTGATGGCTTCGAACATCTCACCAAACGAGGGGCAGGGATACACATCCACCGAATCGCCGAAATGCTGACGAATTGCCTGCTCTGAATACGCGCCATGCACGCCCTGAAATGCTACCAGCGGACGCAAAGTCTTCTTCTCCTCTACCACAAAACCCGCAACATCGTAGCATAAGCCTCCCAAGTTGACAATTACAGAATAAAAATGATAAACTTCTACATTATCGTTATGGTGTAGTCACTGAGTAAGAGAATCTATGCAAGAGACGCGGCAGTATATCCTCGAAATTCTGCGCGAACACGGGGAAGCCACCGTCGATGATATTGTCGCGTATTTGCAGCGGCGGCGCGGCAAAATCACTCCCGTCACTGTGCGCCATCACCTGCTGCGTTTACAACAAGAGAACCTCATCACAGAACCGCAGTTGCGGCATCGCAGCACACCGGGCCGTCCACAGCATGTCTACGCGCTGACCGAAAAAGCCAACGCCCATTTCCCCAATAACTATCAACACCTGGCGCTGTCGCTGTTGGAGCAGTTGCGTCAGCATATGCCGCCGCAGAATATCAACGTCATTCTGGAAGGCGTGGCTGACAGCATGGCGCAGGAAGCCCGAATGCCGAATCTCCCCCTACCCCAAAAAATGGATGTGGCCGTGGAGTATCTCAGCAGTCGCGGCTATGAGGCTTTCTGGGAAAGAAACGACGAGGGTTTCATTCTCCACACGAGCAACTGCCCCTACCATGAAATCGCCCGAGAGAATCATACGCTGTGCGATATGGACATGCGTTTGATTGCGGCCTTGATGGGTGTCGTCCCCCGCCGGGTCGGCCATGTGATCAATGGCGATGCCACATGTGCCTATCTCATCCCTGATAAACGACACTAATTTTTAAGATAAATGTCTTTTTAATTGACGTTTTGGCAGGTTCGTGTTACACTGGCTTAGACGGCTAAGAATTTATTTCAGGAGACGATGATTCATGACGCTCGGCGAACAGCTTGACCTCAAAGTGACCGCGCCTGTAGATGACACCGTGTTGACGGTCACGCCGCAGGCAGTGGGTGTGATCAAGACGCTCTTGCAGCAGCGCAACATCCCCAACCACGTCTTGCGTGTGTTCGTATCGGGCGGCGGCTGCTCTGGCCTGCAATATGGCATGGCTTTCGAAGCGCAGCCCCAGGAATTCGATCAGGTGGTCGAAACAGACGGCGTGCGCCTGGTGGTCGATTCGACCAGCCTCATGTACCTTCAGGGTGCTGTTATTGACTTTGTGGACAGCCTGATGGGCGGCGGTTTCCGCATCGACAACCCGAACGCAGTATCGGCGTGTGGCTGTGGTCATTCATTCAAGACCAAGGACAGCGGCGGCGCGGCTTCTAGCGGCGGCTGCGGCACCTGCGGCAGTCATTAGGACAAGTTCGCCGCCGGTTTTCTGCAAGAACTGGCTGGCACTGATTTACGACCCCAAAACAACAGCCTGCCCCTGCGCAGGCTGTTTTCGTTCTCTTACGGCAGGTCTCAGCGGCGGCGCAGTGCGCTAAACGCCAACCCCAGCAGCCCCAGCCCGCCCAAAATCGCAATCGGCACGATCGGCGCGACGCCATCCTCCACCGATATTTCTGTCAACCCCGGCGGCGCAGTGGTGGCGCTCACCGCCATCCCCTGCGTCGGTGCTTGCGCGACGATGTTGGGCGGGTAGGTATACGTCGGCGGCGGTGTTGCTGTCGCCGCGCCGGCGTCAACCACAACATTTCCGCTCCCGGCCAATTGATCCACAGATTGAATCACGACTGCGCCCGGCGTCCCGGAACTAACGGCAGCCAGCAGCGGATCCGCCGTCGGCGTGACCTGGGTGCTCAGGTCAGCGATGAGCGCTGCATCGCCGATAATGGTCACCAGTTCATCAAAAACCCAACCTAGGCCAGTAGGTGAATTGGGATATTCAAATTGCAGCCAGCGAAAGTAACGCCCACGAATCAAATAGCGATCACCAGGACGAATCGTGCCGTAACGCTCGGCTTCGGTGCTGGGTTCGGCGCGCACATTGACCTCGCCGCCTGCTGCCTCCAGGAACACGCCCGCCTGCGGCGTCGCAGTGCGTGTAGGCGTCGCGCTTGCCAGCCCCGGATCGACAATTTGCGCCGCATCGGTCACATCAGGCAGAGTCACGCGCGCCGGGGTTGCAGTCACCAACACCTGCGCGCGCGAAAAGCCCCCCGCCCCACTCAGCACCCAAAGCACGATCAGCAGTACTGGCACAGCGGCCAACCGCAGTAAGTTCTTCATCCGCATTCCTCACCTCACCACGACACATTATTGTCCGTCGATAAACGCCCTTGCAGCGCATCACGACGTTCGCCATTGCGTGTCATGTAGCCCTGATACTCCTGATTAGCAAAACCGACAACCGCCCAGCCGCTCATCACAAACTGCGGGCGAGGATTGGACGGATTGCAATCGTTACAGTAAGCCGGAATCCACTCGCCGTTATAACGCCGGGCGATATGCATGTGCGTTGCGTTGGAAAAACCGCCCTCACACGACGGCCGCCCAATCGGGTCGCCGGTCTGCACAAGCGTCCCCTGCGCCACACGTCCCTCTCTAGCCATATGCAGATACAGTATTGTCCATCCCGTCGATTCGTCGCCATCGCCATCTAAGTCGAGGAGCACTGCCCCATCGTCACTGCGCGCGATGACACCCGGCGCGACGGCGGTTGCGTAATTGTCCGAGACGTAACATGCACCGCGCGGCTCATCAGGCGGCGCAAAATCGATAGCTGCCCACGCGCTGCCCGCGCCCCATCCCCCATGCGGCCCGCCTGTGTAAAACCAGGTCTGCCCCGATGGAAACGGCAGTGTCAGGAGCGGCTGTTGCAGATCGAATGGCACTAAGGGTTCAAAAGCGCCAGCAAATGGGTCGCCAAAATAAGCATAATAGGTGCGATAAAAGCCGTTTTGTCCAACATTTTGCATCCAGGCGTTTAAATCATCGGTCAGGCTGAAAAAACGCTGCACGGCCACCGTGCCCGCGTTCAACGTGGGCGCGTACAAAAAGCGCAGGCCTTCGCCAAATTCGACAGTGGTCAAACTGCCGATTTTCCAGCCGTAATAACCCCTATTGAGTTCATTGGCCGCCCACGAAAGCTGACGATACAATCCTGTGCGTTCTGTGCCCGGCGGATACTCGGCGACACCCAGCGGATACTGCCGTAAATCCTCGCGCGGCGCCGGGTTGCTCAGCCAACCGGCGCGGAATTCCAGCAGCGCCAGCAGTACACGCGCATCAACGCTGAAATACAACGACACACGGCGCACAATTTCGCCAGCGCTCACCAGTTCATCATCCATGGTATCGAAAGCCGTGCGGATGTAACCCGGCATCTGTGCCACATACGCCAGCACATCAAACTGCGCGCTGCCCGGCCCGCGCACCAAACGCCCATCAGGAAGAATCTTGAAAGCGCTGGTTTGCTGCTCCGGCGGCTCCGGCAGAATAATGATCTGCCCAACTTCGAGCACATTGGGGTCTACCAGTTGGTTGAACGATAGCAGTTCGCTCATGGAGACACCATAAGCCGCTGCGATGCCTGTCAGTGTATCGCCTGGCTGCACCACATACTGACGCGCGACGCTGGCATCGGTCACCGGGCGTGTCGGGTCAGGCGTCGGCGCAAAGGCCACCACCTCTGGCACAGGCGACAGATTCAACGGCGGAAGACTCGCCGTTGGCATGGGCACAAAGCCGGGATTCTGCTGGATCACCTCCGAAGTAACCCCCGGCAGGGGCGCGGAGGGGAACGTCGCGGTGATGACAATCACTTGCGGCTGGCTGCGCGAGCAGGCACTCAGGATAAGCAGCACCGCCAAAAACATGATCCCTTTGCGCATCGCTTCACTCAAAACTCCATATGCCGATAACCCCCTCGGCGATTGTTTGCGCTTCCCCCAACTGCGTGTCAAGCACCGTTATCAGTGTAACACCTTCTGCGGTTTCTTCGCTGTACAGCAGATAACGGCTGTCCGGCGACCAGAGGCGATGACTCTGCGCGAACTGGTCAAAATAGGACAGCAGATACAGCAGTTCGCTGGTGGGGAAAAACTGCGCATAAGCGCGCAACTGCCCGTTCTGTACATTCAGCACTGACCACAACAGATTATGTGGGTTAGCATCCTGCTGCAGCCGTTTGGCGCTGAAAGTGTCACGCTCCCTCGCCAGCGTCACATAGGCCAGCGTGCTGCTATCCGGCGACCAGAAAAACGCAAAAACGCCTACGTCCAATGTGCGCGCCACCAATGCGCCGCTGCGCGCGTCCACAACATTCAGCACGCCATAGTTGTCGGTGTAAGCCACGTAGCGGCCATCGGGCGACCAGGCAAAGGCGACCAACCCGCGCAGTTCCGCCGCCAGCGTCAGCGTTTGCTCGCCATCGACCACAACTAAATCGGTTTGATTAGCGTTCAGCGCGCCCACCAGCAAACGGTCATCTATGGGCGACCACATCGGCGCCTGAAAAATGCCCGGCTGCTGTGTGAGCGTGCGCACGACACCGGCCTCAGCCACATCGTAAACATCCAGGCGCTGCATGTTGCGCTGCCACAGCATCTGTGCGCCGTCGGGACTCCAACTATAGTAAAATGGGCCGCCGCGCCCGATCATTTCTGCCTCTACTTCGCCCTCACCCGTGCGCAGCAGTTCGACAAACAAGCCGGTCTCATCACTCAACAACAGCGCCAGATCGCGGCAGTTTTCGCCGCAGTCCTCTGGCGACCAATAAGCATAATTCAACACGTTGCCATTGGTCTCGTACACACGCTCGCCGCCGCGCACGCCATCCGGCGACACATAGACACCCAACTGCGGCTCATCAGCGCTGCGTCCGCGGCTGAAATAAGCCAACCGGCCTCCGGGCGCCCAGGTCGGCAGTTGGTAGACATAGCGATTTTCCACATTCGCATCATCGGTCAGCGCCACACTTTCGCCGCCTGCAAAAGTGTATACGTTGTAGTCTGTACCGATATAGGCGATGCTTCCCGGCAGATCATCCTGCGCCGAGACAGATGACACCCCTTGCAGCAGAATGAAAACCATAGTCAGCAGCAGCACTTTTCTCATCAAAGACTCTCCAAACATCACTTTCCGCCCCGCCCGGTCTAAAGCTATACTACCATCATTCACAACCGATCATATACAATGTTGCGTGTCGGTTCAACTAAGTTAGGAGTGTCCAAAATGCCTTACACGAAAGAACAGGTGGCGGGAATTTTCCCCTCGATGGTCGCGCGCTTCCTGCCGGAAAAAGCCGATGGGGTGGATGCGATTGTGCAGTTCGACCTGGCAGGCGATAACGGCGGCCAGTGGTGGCTGCGCATCGCCAACGGCGTGTGCGAACACGGCGACGGCGCGGCTGAAGCACCCAAGCTGACCATCAAGGCTAATGCTGATGATTATTATGCTGTCGCCACCGGCGCCATGAATCCCATGCAGGCCTATATGGGCGGCAAGCTCAAGATTCAGGGCGATATGGGTCTGGCCATGAAGTTCATGGCGATGTTCGCCAACTAAGTTCTGCTCCACCCCTCCTCTGCGTCGTTATCCGCACATCTGCTTCGTGGGAGGGGTTATTTTTTGCCCGGTCTCCCCAGCGCCCGCAGTGTCAGCGCCGGATCATTGGTCAGCACTGTGTCATAACCCAGCAGCCGGTAGTACCATAGACGCGGCTCTGGTGTCGGATCGAGCGGACAGGTCAACTGTCCCCTGCGATGTGCCATCCACACGTAAAGTGGGTTCAAAAAGGTGAACGGCCACCAGGGGCCAGCGAGTTCGCCAATTTCACCCGGCAGCCAATCAAACAGCGTAATCAAGCCTACTGGAATCTGCGGAGTGTAACGCCGTACAGCGCGCAGCCGTTCGCGGCTGAACGACAGCACCACTGTACGATCATCGGTCTGCGTTTCCTGCAACAGCCGCCATAGGCGCAAACAAACAGCTTCTTCCAGAAAATCGTCGCATTTTAGTTCCAGCGCCAACGCTGTGTTCTTTGGCAGAATCGCTAATAGTTCGTGCAGCATCGGGATACGTTCGCTGGCAAATTCTGCGCGCCCATAACTGGCACTTAGACTTTGCAATTGTTCGCAGCTCATGCTTTTGACAGCGCCACGGCCGTTGGTTGTGCGCTCCACTGTGCCATCGTGGATGCACATGAATTCGCCGTCTGCCGAAACATGTAGATCCGTTTCGATGGCGTCTGTGCCGTCGTCGATCGCGCGCCGAAAAGCAGCTAATGTATTTTCCGGGCAGTGGGCGCTGTTACCGCGATGCGCCATGACATACGGTTTGGGGCGCGTGCCCATCACGCGCAAAGCTTCCTGTCGCATAGATTATCCTCCCGCACTCCACTGCCGCAGCGCCAGAATAATAAACGATAAAGTCACCGGACTCAAAAGTGTCGAAACCAGCACCGCGCCGGAAATCTGCTCACTGTCCAGTTCAAATTCCATTGCCAGGACGGTGGTATTCACAGCAACGGGCATACTGGCCTGCACTATCACCGCAATGAGAATGAATTCCGGCAGTCCCAGGATCAGCGCCACCGCCAGCGCAGCCAGCGGCGCCGCCAGCATCCGCAACCCTACCCCCAGGGCAACTGTCCCGTAGTTTGTCAGCCGCACACGCGAAAGCTGAATGCCAAGCAGAATGAGCATAGTGGGAAAAGCGCCATCCGCCATTAATGTCAGCGAGCGATCCAACGCCAGCGGAATGGGGATATGCAGTTGATTAACGACCAAACCGGCCAGCGCCGCATAAATCAACGGCACGCGCATGATGCTGGTCAGCGCTTCACGTGTACTTCTGCGCCCACTGGACGCGACAAACACGCCAAAGGTATAAGTGACAAAGATCATCGCCACAAAGACCATCACCGCGCGCGCCAGCACCTCATCGCCAAAGGCCAGCGTGATCAGGGGCAAGCCATAATTACCGTTATTGCCCGTCAGCGCGCACAATAGCACGCTGACACGTTGCAACTGCCCCTGCACACGCCAGCGAATAACGCTGTAGGACATGACTGCTAGTAACGCCGTGTACATCCCCACCGCCAGCGCAATTTGCCCCAATTCCAGCGGCCTGAGCGCGCTGTGCGACAACGCGCTGAAGACCAACGCGGGCGAAAACACGTTGAACGTCAATTTACCCAATGAGCGCGGGTCAAGTTCGAAGCGTTTGCCAATAATAAAGCCGATTCCGGCAATCACCAGAATCGGCGCAATATTGTTGATAAAGATGTCCAGCAGTTCCAGCAGCATAACCCAGCCAAGCAACAAACCGCCCGACCAGGCCAGCCGAGCGGTATCCCGTTTTAGTTTTCACGCTCGCGGCGCGCATCCGTGTCGAGGAAAAACGGCAGATCGCCGCCAGCCAGCGTCGCCATGCCGATAGCATCCTCCACCACTTCCAACAGGTCTTTGTCGTCCTGCACATCCGCGTCCTGCGCCAGCGCGGTCAGCACGCGCAGGGCTTCTCTGCCGCCGATCTCGCCCAATGACCAGATCGCAACCTCTTTGATTTCCCGGTCGTTACCCTGCGCAACCTTCGCCAGATGCGGCACAGCCTCCGCCAGCATGAGTTCGCCAGCGGCGCGAGCGGCCTCGTAGCGCATTTCCGGCTCAACGCTGTGCATTTCGCGCAGCACCAGCGGCCCCCACTGTTCGTCACAGCTTCGTCCCATCGCGAACACCGCACTGACACGCATCAACAGCTCCGAATGTTCATAGGCTTCGCGAATGGCCTCTTCGACCACCTCGTGGCTGGAATTCGAGATAGCCTCCAACGCGCGCCGGCGCACATCCAGCTCTTCGCTTTCGTCCGTCATCAAAGCGATGACCAGGTCTTGCGCTGGGATGATGTCGTCTTCCGGCAGATCACCCAGTTCAGCCATCAGGATAAAGCGCCCCAGTTCACTGGCCGCCGCCGCGCGCACGTCAGTGCTTTCGTCCCACTGCGCCAGTTCCATCAGGCGGCGCATGTAGGCCAGTGATTCGTCGCTCCACAGCACGCCGATGGCAGATTTGCGCACCTCAGCGTCCTCGTCTTCCAGCGCGAACAAACCAAACGCGCGGAAATCGAGATCAAAGTTCGTCTCGCTAACATCTTCCAGACGGAGTAAGAGCTTCCGCCGATACTCTGTGCCTAATTCCAGCCATGCCGTTTTGAGTTTTTCTACGTCGGCTTCGCTCAAGTCGGATAGGCCATAAAATACTTTGGCGTTCAGCGTTCCCTGTTCGCCCGCGCTCAGCGCACGCAGGGTTTCATCGATCGTCGCAGGCCGCCGTTTGGCCTCGCTGGCACGTCTCACTTTTGCCACACCTACCCCCTAGGGCAATACAATAGGATTGACGATGTCATTCACGACGAAAATCACCGCGACCGACAACAAGAGCACTAACCCGACTAAATGCACCACACCTTCAAATTCCGGTTTGATCGGGCGTCCGCGCACAATTTCCAACAGCACGAACACGATACGTCCGCCATCGAGCGCCGGCAGCGGCAGCAGGTTGGTCACGCCCAGCGCGATACTGATCAGCGCGATGTAGTTCAGAATGAGCGTCGGCTGATTTTCCTGAATGCTCTCCTGCAAGAACTGGCCGCCAATCGAACTAATGCCCACGATGCTCACCGGACGCGCTTCTTCGGCTGAAAGCGCGCCGCTGATTAAGTCAATTGGCATTCGCGCCACCAGCAGCATGGCTTCGCCCGTGCGCTCGAAGCCAAAACGAATAGCATCGGGCAGCGACTGCGAGACCAATATCTGTTGATCTTGCCCGCGCTGGTAAATGATACCGCTTGCCGTATCTGTGGCGGCGCTGTTGATGGCGATGCCCATCGGCCCCTGCCCTGCCGGCGGCTGCGCGCGGGGCGTCAGCATCAGCGTGTCGAGCGTTCCATCAGGTCGCAGCACATCCAACACGACTTCCTGACCTAGATTCGCATCGGTCAGAGCGATCAACTGCTCGTTAGTCGTTATCGGTTCGCCGTTGAAAGCAACGATAAAATCGCCCGGTTGCAGCCCGGCGCGCCCTGCCGGGGCATCATCAACCACCACCATCACACGCACATACCCGCCTTGCAGCGTATTCTCCACTGCTTCCGGCGTCATCACAACATCGACAAAAGCGCCCTCTGTGCCGCGCCGCACGGTCAGTCGCGCTTCCTGCCCCTGCAAGCGATCGAGCTGTACAAAGAAGGCTTCGGGCGATTCAAAAGTTTGCCCGTTCAGACGCTCAATCACATCGGTGCTTTGCAGTCCGGCGGCGGCAGCCGGCGAATCGGGCGTGACATAAGCCACCACAACCCGCGCCCCCGCTGACTGCGGCAGACCAATCAGGGCGATGATGATGAACAGCACAACCGCTGACACAAAATTCGCCAGCGCGCCGCCCGCCATGAACAGAATGCGCCCGGCAGGTTTTGCATCGTTCACCGATTTGGGGTTGGCAATGCTTTTGATACGCTCGCGTTCCTCTTCTTCGACAGACATACGTTTCGGCTTTTCTTCCAACCGCGCTTCCAGCATTTCTTTATCGCGCTGCACCTGCGCCTCGCCGACAGGCTTGATGAAATCCTCGCCCAATGGGATGACAAAACCACCCAACGGCAGCCAGTTCAGGGTAAATTCTGTTTCACCCCAGCGAAAGAGTTTCGTAGCGCGCGGCGGGAAGCCAATGCCAAATTCCAGTATCGTGATGCCCACCGCTTTTGCGGCCAGCAGGTGTCCCAGTTCATGAATGATGACCGCCGGGATCAACACGATGGCGAAAGCGATCACCGTCATGAAAAACGAATTGCCAACCAGAGCTTCAAACATGCTGTGCCTACCTTAGACGCAAAGGTTTTGCGCCGTCTTGATGGATTTGTAAATCACATTATAGAGGGGGTTTTGGTGGGTTATCAATAGACGCTCAGTATCCGTTCAGCTTGCGACGATCTGCGCAGCGCCGCCGGGCGCGGCCAGACGCACGTCCACCACCTCAGACAGGCCGGACAATTCCTTCCTTACAGTTTCGGCATCTTCTCTAACACAAATACAATGCACATTCGGCCCGGCATCCAATGTATAACACACGCGCAAGCCCGCCGCGCGCCAGCGCCGCACCTTATCCATAATGGTTAACGTGCCCGGCAGCCAGTAGAACAGCGGCGGTTGGCTGGTCATCATCACCGCGTGCATCAGATTACTGTCTAACTCCACGACGTCGGCCAGTGCCGCAAAGTTCCGCTCCAGAATCGCCTGTTTGCACAGGGCAAGCCGCCGCGCCGCGCCGGCCACGCGCGCGCCCTGCAAATCGCTGCTGTTGGCCGAAGTATGCCCTTCGCGTGAGCCAACTTCTTTGTGGGCAGCGCTCAAAATCGCGACCACGTCCATCAGTGCCCAGTGTTCAGGGCCAGCCACACTTTCGGCATACGACTCTTCATGCGCCTTGCCTGTATGCCATTCGACAAATCCCGCCGGAATCGAGCGTGCTGCCGACCCCGATCCCAGCCGCGCCAGAGTCGTTAGTTCGCGTTCGCTGATCGGCTTGCCCGAAGCCGCCGCCGCAGCCAGCGTGAGCGCGGCGAAAGACGAAGCCGACGAGGCGATCCCCGTGCCCATCGGAAAATTGTTCACCGATTCGACACGCGCTTTTGCCGTGAGACCAAGCCAGCGGCGCATTACATCCAGATGCAGCGACACGCGATGCAGCGCCCGCCCGCTTTCTTCGACGCCGTTCAGCAGCAGCATGTCGCTTGCAAGCGAATCGTCCCAGCTTACGCGGGTTTCTGTATGCAGCCCATCGAGATTCATACTGATAGATGGATTGGCGGGCAGCCGCAGCTTTTCGTCGGCATTGCCCCAATATTTGATAAAGGCGATATTCGGATGCGCGCGCGCGGTTGCGGTGTGAGCCATCATTTCCTCGTATGTCATTAAGAGTCTGGGTCTGTTAAGTGTGTGCGCCGGGTTTTATAATCTGCCCGGTCAACACGCACATCAGGAGCATTGTTTTGCAGACACTGATCGGTCTAGTACGCACCATGCGTCCCAAACAGTGGACGAAAAACATCCTCTTTATTTTTCCCGGTATTGTCTTCGACGGCAAGTTATTTCTTTTCGATCCCTTTATTCGCGTTGCCGCCGCCTCTGTCCTGTTATGCCTGGTCGCCGGAACGGTCTACATCATCAACGATCTGGTGGATATCGAACGTGATCGCCAGCACCCACGCAAACGTCACCGCCCCCTGCCCTCCGGCCAGCTTCCGCGCAATGTGGCCGTTGCAGCGGCGGTGCTCATCCCGCTGTTTTCCCTGGGGCTGGCGGCAACCTTCAGCCTGCGTCTGGCGATCGTGCTGCTGGCGTATCTGCTGCTGCAAATTCTGTATTCCTTCATCCTCAAGCATATCGTGCTGATTGATGTGATGACCATCACAGCGGGTTTTGTGCTGCGGATTGCTGCCGGCGTCGTCGTCATTCAGGTCAACAATTTCTCGCCGTGGTTGTATGCCTGTGGGGCGCTGCTGGCGCTGTTTCTGGCGATCGGCAAGCGCCGCCAGGAACTTATCACGCTGGGCGAAAACGCCGCCAACACACGCCCGATCTACAAGGATTATAACCTGCCGCTGCTGGATGATCTGCTGCGCATGGTGACGACTAGCGCCCTGATCGCCTATCTGCTGTACACAATCGAAGCGCCTACACGCCGCTTCGCCGATCAAAATATCGCCCTGATTACTGTGCCCTTTGTCATGTATGGACTGTTTCGCTATCTGTACCTGATCTACGTGCGGGGCGAAGGCAGCGCCCCCGACGAAGTGCTGCTGCGTGATCGTCCCCTGCAAGTCACCATGCTGCTGTGGGGACTCACCTTTGTCGGCATTCTTTATGTTGTGCCGCTGATCACAGGTTAGCTATGTACAGTGCTCCCGCTAAAGTGATTCTATTCGGCGAACATGCCGTCGTCTATGGTCAACCGGCGATCGCGGTGCCCGTTTCTGCGCTGCGGGCTGTCGCCAGTACACAACCTGGCAGCGGACTGCATATTGTCGCGCAGGATTTGGGCAAAACGCTGCCGATCGACATCAGCAAGGAGGTTGTAGACGATTCGCTGGCGCTGATCGTCAAACTGGTGCTGCAAACCTTGAAACGCCCCCTGCCCGATCTGACAATTACGCTGGCCTCACAAATCCCGATGGCTAGCGGGTTGGGCAGCGGCGCAGCAGTGGCAGCCGCGCTTGCTCGTGCTCTGAGCGGCGCGCTTGGCCAACCTCTTGATAACAATACCCTGAATTCCTTGATCTACGAAGTCGAAAAAACGCATCATGGCACTCCCAGCGGCATCGATAATACGGTGATTGTGTACGAACAGCCTGTCTATTTCGTGCGCGGGCAGCCGCCGGAGCGCCTCATCATCCGCCAGCCGTTTACGCTGGTGGTCGCCGATACGGGCAAAAGCGCGTTGACGCACGTGGCTGTCGGTGACGTGCGTCAGTTGTATGATGCGCAGCCCGCGCGTATTCAGCCGGTCCTCGATTCGATCGGGGCGCTGGTCAAAGACGCGCGCGGCGCGCTGGAAAGCGGCGATACAAACGCGCTGGGGCCGCTGATGCTGCGCAACCATGCCTATCTTAAGCAGCTTACGGTATCATCGCCGGAACTCGATACGCTGGTAGACGCGGCGATGCAGGCCGGCGCGCTGGGCGCGAAACTTTCTGGCGGCGGGCGCGGCGGCAACATGATCGCCCTGGTCACGCCGGAAACACAGACCCGCGTCGAAAAAGCGCTGCTGCGCGCAGGCGCTGTCCGTGCTTTTTCGACACTCGTGAGCTAAACTGGCATCATTGAAATCGTGCTTGTGGTAGCTGAATTTATGATTACTTTTGTCAAACTCGGCGGTTCGCTGATCACCGATAAGCAGGTAGAAGCGCGCTTTCGCCAGGATGTTGCCGAGCGGACAGCGGCAGAAATTGCGGCGGCATTACGCGAAGACCCTAACTTGCGCATCCTGTTAGGACATGGCAGCGGCTCGTTCGGCCATGTCGCCGCCAAAAAATATCGCACGATCGAAGGCGTGCATACCCCTGAAGAATGGCGCGGATTCGCCGAAGTCGCCACCACCGCAGCCGAACTCAATTATCTGATAGCAAAAACGTTGAGGGCCGCCGGAATCCCGGTGTGGCGTATTCAACCGTCGGCGTCGGCCATCGCCGTAAATGGGCGTATTGGGCACATGAGTATTGCATCCGTACAGCACGCCCTGGAACACGGTCTTGTGCCGCTGGTGTATGGAGATGTGGCCGTCGATACGATGCGCGGCGGCACAATCATTTCCACTGAAACCATCTTTTTTTATCTGGCGCAGCATTTGCCGGTGCAGCGTATTTTGCTGCTGGGGCAAGTTGCCGGCGTCTATGACTTAGCAGGCGTGCTCATTCCAGCAATCACACCGGCCAATATCACCGCGATTGAAAGCGCGTTGGGCGGCTCTGATGGCACAGATGTCACCGGGGGTATGGAAACCAAAGTGCGCGATATGCTGGCACTGACGCAAGCGCTGCCCGGCCTGACTATTCGCATTATGGATGGCACACAGCCCGATTTGCTGCGGCAAACCCTCTTAGGGCAGGTACAGCCCGGCACGCTTATTAGTCAGGCGGGGTAGTTTCCGCGCGCAGCATAAACGAAAAAGGCACAGCATCTGCCGTGCCTTTTTGATTTTGAGTTCATAGGGCTTTATTGGACTGGAACCTACGAACGCGGCAGTATCTTGCGGAACTTGTAGCCGTAGACAATGACGCCTGTTGGCCCTTCGGTGGTCAGCTTGCGCGTTACCATCTCAACGCGATCCCCAATCTGTACAGCCTGTTCATCCAGATCGGTGATTTGCGCCGTCAGCAACGGCCCCTCGTCGAGTTTGACAAGCGCTAGCATGTAAGGCGCTTGCTCTTCATAGCCTTCCGGGATTTCTTGCAGCGTAGTAAAGCTGTAAATACTTCCCGTCCCCGCAAAGGTAAATTGCTCGTTAGGCGTTTCTACGCTTTTTCGCGGCAGCATAAACTATCCTTTTGTGATCGAACAGTTAGGCCGCGTAGACTTTCGCTTTGTTGGCTGCCGGGCGCTTTTCTACCACGACTTCTTCGCTGCGCGGCTGCCGCGCTTGCAGGCTCACCTGCCCATTGTCCAGACGCACACCCTGCAAACGATAACGCAGTGAATTCATCCGCCAGTGCCTTGAAATCTGCATGTCATTCTCTCCATTATTGTGCTGTGCTGCACAAACTATCAGTCCGTATCTTATGCCTGATTAGCTCTCAAAAGCTATCAAATCGTGCCTGATAGCTCTCAAAACAGGGGGTTTCCTTAACCCTTTCTCATGCTTTAATCAATGCTTAAGTCCTCGCCCATTTGTCACTCATTTAGCCCCTAAACGGTCAGGATATGAGTAACAGCCGTGCTGGCTAAGCCGCCCAAATTCTGAATCAGGGCGACTCTGGCATTTGCCACCTGATTCGCGCCGGCCTGCCCACGCAGTTGCAGACAGGCTTCGACCGCCTGATAAACGCCTGTCGCACCCGCCGGGTTGCCACGCGCCTTCAGTCCCCCAAAAGTCGCAATAGGAAGCGTACCTTTGAGCGCCAGCGCGCCACTTTGCGCCAGTTTCCAGCCTTCGCCGCGCGTCGCAAAACCGGTTGCTTCCAGCGTCAAGGCACTAATAACTGTAAAGGCATCGTGCAGTTCAAACAGGCTTACATCCTGCGGCTGAACGCCCGCCTGCACATACGCTTTGTACGCCGAAAGATTCGCAGCCTTCAGGTACAGCGGGTCACTGCGGTCTTGCAGCGCCAGTGTATCGCTGGCTACCGCACTGCCGACGATTCGCACCGGCTGCGGCACCATATCCCCAGCGCGTGCGGCGTCTGTCAGGATGACAGCCGCTGCCCCATCGCCATCCGGCGCGCCATCAAACAGCGATACCGGATCGGAGACCATGCCGGCTTTAGCGAAGGCGCCGGGCTTAAGTGTATTGCGATACATGGCGTTTTCGTTGGCTTTGGCGTTGGCGTGCGCGTTGATGCTGAACCCCTCGAACGCTTCCAGCGGCACACCGAATTCGTGCATATAGCGGCGCATGAGCATCGCAGCCAGCGCCGTGAGAGTCGCGCCATGCACCGCTTCATAGTCGGCATCCAGGCTTACGCTGCGCGCGCGCACCCGCGCACTGCCTACCATATCAGTCGATTTTTCCACACCGACGACCAGCGCGCTTTCCACTGCGCCCGACGCCACTGCGAGATACCCCGCGCGCAGCGCCGCGCCACCGGCAGCATCGCCCGCTTCTATGCTAAAGGCTTCGATATTGCCCAGCCCGGCATAATCGACAATCATGGGCGCAAGCTGCGACTGGCTGCTCAGCGCCGCGCCATAGGCATTTCCCACATACACCGCGTCCACGTTTTTCAGGCCGCTGTCGGCCAGCGCCGCACGGACAGCATCCGCCGCCAGCATCCGCAGGCTGCTGCCCCAATGTTCGCCCACAGGCGTCTGCCCGATTCCGATAATCGCTACTTCGCGCATAAACTGCTCCACAGATTGCCCATGAAAACCTTACTTAGTCCTTCAATTTGCCGCGATAACGGCAGTAGGTGGCGTAATCGATCACCGTGCGGCGATTGATATAGTCGCGTGTGCTGGGGGCAAGCGCGCGCACTTCGTTGATCCTGTCTGTGACGACCAGATCGAAGGCATCTGAACCCGCGCCGCTGCCATAGCTGACCTGCAAAATCCGATCGCCCGGCTGCGCGCTGTCCAAAATCGCCGTCAGTCCCAACATGCACGAGCCGGAATATACGTTGCCGATCTCGCCCGCCAACAAACCGAGTTTGATCTGTTCGTCGCTGAAACCAAGAATCTGCGCAGCGCGCGACGGGAACTTGACATTGGGCTGGTGAAACACCGCCCATGTATAGTCTTTAGCAGTTGTGCCCATCATTTCCATCAAGGCTTGCGCCGCCGCCAGTGTATGGTTGAAATACGCAGGTTCGCCGGTGAAGCGATCACCGTGACTGGGATAAGTGACATTGGCGCGCCGCCAGAAGTCGGGCGTATCGGTCACGAAGCTGTAGCTGCCCTGATAGACCGCGCAGGATTCCGCCGCTGGGCCGACGATATAAGCCGCGCCGCCGGAGGCCGCCGTGTATTCCAGCGCATCGCCAGGGCGTCCCTGCGCTGTATCCATGCCAATACTCAAGGTGTAGCCGCTCATACCGCTGCCAACCATACCGATAGAAGCCTGTACCGCTTCTGTACCCGCCTTGCAGGCGAATTCCCAGTCGGCGGCCTGGATATTAGCCGACGCGCCGATACTTTCGGCCACAATCGTGCTGGTGGGCTTCACCGCGTAGGGATGGCTCTCGCTGCCCACCCACACCGCGCGAATCGCCTGCGGGTCAATGCGCGCCCGCAGCAAAGCATTGCGCGCCGCTTCAATCGACATCGTGGTCACATCTTCGTCCAGGCCGGCGACGGCTTTTTCTTTCACCGGGCTGCCGCCCAAACCGTTTGTCCAGATGCGCGCGACTTCGCTGCCGGGCAAGCGGTAGCGCGGCACATACGCGCCGTAGCCCACAATGCCCACCTGCCGATCGGGGCGCATCACCAGTTTTTGCAAGTCTATGCCGTTCAAGCTCATACCATCATCCTATTTCTCAGCCATGCCTGCTCATGATTTGTCTGTCTTGAGTTCCTCTACCAGTACTTTGGCGCGTTCCAGGCGGATATTTTTCTCGGCGATCATCGTCTCGACCACGCGCGCGACCAGATCGCCAGCCGCGCCTGCGGCGACAGCCAACTGGCGCGCGTGCATCCGCATATGTCCGCTTTGAATGCCTTCTGTGGCCAGCGCGCGCAACGCGGCGAAGTTTTGCGCCAATCCAACAGCGGCAGCGATCTCTGCCAACTCCCTTGCTGTTTGAATAGCTAAGATTTGCAGCGCCACCTGAGCGACCGGATGCACGCGCGTCGCCCCGCCGACAATGCCAACGGAAAGCGGAATCTCGATCGATCCACGCAGATTGCCGCCGTCGTCCTGCCACCACTTTGTCATGCTGCTGTAGTGGCCGCCGCGTGCGGCATAAGCGTGCGCCCCGGCTTCCACCGCGCGCCAATCATTGCCGGTCGCGATAATCACGGCGTCAATGCCGTTCATCACACCCTTGTTATGCGTCGCAGCGCGGTACGGATCGACTTCGGCAAACACGCCGGCTTCCACGATATTACGCACGGCTTCAGCGCCGCTCACCCCTTCACGCTCCAGTTCGCTGGCGGGCACCATGCCCTCTGCGCGCGCCTTACGCTGGTCGCTCAGGTTGCTCAGGATGCGTAAATTAACGCGGCCACCGGTGATGTCCTCGATAAACGGCGCAAGATGTTCCACCGCCGTGTTGATCGCGTTTGCGCCCATCGCGTCACGTGTGTCCATCAACAGATGCACAATCAACATCGGGCCAACCGGTGTTTGCGCGAAGACACGCGCCTGTATATCGCGCGCGCCGCCGCCGTGTTTAACGATGCTGCCGCCAACCTTATCGGCTTCGGCCAGCAGGCGTTCACGCTGCGCCAGCACAGCCTGCGCCGCCGCCTGCACATCGGCCACATCCAGCACCTGCATCTGCCCGATCATGACCGGGTCATCACTGGAAGCGCTGAAGCCGCCGCCGGCGCGGAACATTTTGGCGGCATTACTCACCGCCGCGACCACCGATGGTTCTTCAATCGCCATCGGAATCAAGTAATCCTTGCCATTGATCTGAAAATTCGTCGCGATGCCCAACGGCAGTCCATAGACGCCAACAGCATTCTCGATCATGTGATCGGCCTGCACGCTGTTGAGTCCGGCGAGACCGATCAAGGCCTGCTGCTGCTGCGGGCTGAGATTCCCCCACTGCGCGATCATTTCGGCACGTTGAGTCAAAGACAGCTTGTAGAATCCGGTGAGACGTGATGTACGTTCCATGCCCTCACTGTAAAACGCGCCAGCTATCAAAACCTATCTGATAGCTGTTGATAGGTGAAATTTGGCACAAAATCTCATGACAGACTCATTTTTGGTTGACAGGTTCGCCAGACATTCGTATCCTCAAAACATGCGTCGTTTTTTTGTTGTCTTATCCCTGCTTACCCTGCTCTCGGCGGTCACTATCGCGCCGCTGCACTCTCAGGATACGCCCGTGAACTGGGACGGTACGCTGCGCCGCATTCACGCCCCAATCCTAATGTATCACTATGTGAGCGCGATTCCGGCAGGCGCAGACCGTGTGCGCATCAGTTTGACCGTTGAGCCGTATATCTTCCGCCAGCAAATGGCTTACCTGCGCGACAACGGCTATCAGCCGATTTCGCTCTACGACCTTTACGGCGCGCTGATGCAGGGCAGCCCCCTGCCCGCTAACCCCGTCGTTCTGACATTTGACGACAGCTATATCGACCATTACACCGAAGTCTTCCCCATCCTGCGCGAATTCGGCTACACAGCGACGTTTTTTGTCATCACCGCGCGCGCTGACGCCAACGACCCCGCGCACCTCAACTGGGAGCAGATTAGGACGATGGCCGACGCCGGCATGAGCATGGAAAGCCATACCAAGAATCACGCGGAACTTGACACGCGCGATTATGATTTTTTGCTGTACGAAATTCTTGGCAGCCTGCAAAGTCTGGCCTATTACACCGGACGCCAGACGCATATGTTCTGTTATCCGGTGGGCCGTTACGACGCCAACACGCTGGATTTCTTGCGCACACTGCCAATCTGGGCAGCCGTCACGACGCAGCCCGGCACACTGCATACCAGCGACAACCTGCTGGAAACACCGCGTGTGCGCATCAGTCACGACACATCGCTGGCGACGTTCGCTTATCTCTTGCAGCGCTAGAACGATCGTTTTGGCGAAAATCACTAAAGAAGCCGACGTCGATTTCATCGGAACAAGGGCATCTTATGCAGTTGGTTTTATGCTATCTTGTACAGCCGCGATCGACACAAGCGCGCGCGCACTGAGCACTGAAAATTGTTAGCTGACCACTTGATACAGACTATTGGTCAATTCCGTCAAAGTTGCTACCCTTGATAGACAGGATTGGCTTTTATGACTTTCTACCAAGAGGTGCCATGAGCACGAGACAACGGACACTGGGTCTAACCGGCTTGACCATCAACACGATGGCGCTGTTGGCGCCGGGCGCATTCCTGTGGACGACGTTCCAACTGCACGCAGCCAGTGTCGATGCTCAAGGGGCGCATACCGCCGCCGACATGTGGCCGGGAGTCGTGGTGGCGGTGGTGGTGGCTTTTTTGACAGCCTTCGCTTTTGCCGAACTCGCGCACCGCTACCCGGAGGCTGGCAGCGCCAGCGCCTATTATTTCGCCGAAAAAGCCTTTCTCGAACGCGAAACAAGTATCAGCCGTCGCTGGGTGCGCGTGGTCAAGTTTTATACCGGTTGGGCAGCGCATCTGTTTTACTGGGTCTACCCTGGTGTCATGCTGGCCTTCATGGCGACGCTTATCAGTTATCTGTTCAAAACCGTCGGCGGGGTGGATGTACCGCTGTGGGGGCAGATTCTTTTCGTCTGGTTGATCGCGTTCTTCATCGGCCTGAGCGCGATGCGCGGCATCAGCGGATCGACACTCACCAGCATCATTATCAATGTCATCCAACTGACAACGCTGGTGATGTTCAGTGCGCTGGCGCTGATGTTTCGCGACCAAAACCCTCTGAATGTCCCCGCGCAAGGCTGGTATCATGCCGACGTACTATCGGTGTTTCTGCCGCACAGCATCCGGGGTATGCTGCTGCAAGCCGGCATCGCCATCATCATTCTGGCGGGCTTTGAATCGTCTACGACGCTGGCGGCCAAAGCGCGCAACCCCAAACGCGACATCCCCTACAGCGTGATTATCTCACTGCTGATTCAGGGTTTGCTGGCCTATCTTGTGCAGTACTTCGCCGCCAGTTATTCGCTCGGCGCCTGGTTCGGTGGCGATCTCGCGGGACGCGGCATTCAAGCCGCCGCCGCCAGCGCCGCCCCTATCGGTGATATGGCGATTGCGCTGGGCGACACGATACTGGAAGGCAACGGTATAGCCTTTATGATTGTGCTGGCGGTGACGGTTGGCGCGGCGCTGCTCGCCACCACGCTTTCGGCCATGAATACCGGCGTGCGCATCAGTTTCGCGATGGCACAGGATACGGAAACGCCCGAACTACTGGGGTTAGTGCAGCGGCAGGTCACGCCGTATACCAGCGTCTTGCTGATGGTCATCACATCCGGTATTGTCGGCACAATCGGAATGCTTGGCGGCGTGATTTCGCTGACAGGGATCACACTGGCTTCCAACCTGGGCACGTTCGCTCTATATGCGTTGATCTGTCTACTGACATTGATCGCTTTTCGTGGACAAAGCGAATTCAACATGCTGCGGCATACTGTTTTGCCGGTGCTCGGTCTGGCGCTGAATGCCTTTATGCTCCTGGCGATTCTCGCTATCGGCCTGACCAGCGGCGGCGCGATCACACAGGCTACACTCGTGGCAGCGGGCATTGGAGTATTTTGGTTTGTCGTCAGCGTGCTCTACATCCTGATCATTGGGCGGCGCGCGGCGCGGCGAGCGTAAGCAGCGGAGAAGCCTATGTCTACCCCGCCCATTGTAGCCGCTTCTGGTTGCACGGATGTCGGCAAGTTCCGCGAGCAGAATCAGGACACGATTCGTCTGTATCAGCCCGAAGACCTTCAGATGATGCTCACGCACGGCCCTCTGTACGCGGTGGCCGACGGAATGGGAGGTTATGCGCACGGCGATGTCGCCAGCAGCCTGGCGTTGGAGACCTTTTTTGATGTGTTTTACAAAGGCGCGCCCAACAAACCGTTCAATAATCTTAAAAATGCGGCGCGCCACGCCAACACTTCGGTCTATCAGGAAGCGCAGCGGCTCGGTGTCGGGCGCATGGGCACAACGCTCAGCGCCGTGAATATCAGCGGCAATCAGGCGCATATCGCGCATATTGGCGACAGCCGCATTTATCTTGTGCGCGGCGGCCAATCAACCGTGCTGACGCGCGACCATACCGTCGTCGGCGATATGGTACAGATGCGTGTGTTAGCGCCCGATAAAGTGCGCACACACGAACAGCGTTCAATACTCAACAAGTGTTTGGGCGTGCAGCTTTTTGCACAGCCAGATTTTTACCAGCACCGAGTACACAGCGGCGACAGGCTTGTCCTTTGCAGCGATGGCGTTTGGTCAGTGATCGAAGATCATGAATTCGGCCATTTAGCGCATGACCATACGCAGCCGGATGAACTCAACCGCGCCATCATTAACCTTTCGCTGGAGCGCGACAGTGACGATAACATCTCTGTTGTAGTCATCCATGTTGAATATGTCGATGGCAGTGCGCCGCCGCCACGCGGACTGGCGGCCTTCTTACGCAGCCGCTGGCAAAAGTCCCGACATTAAGCGCTCCTATGTACTTG
Source organism: Chloroflexota bacterium (assembly GCA_013388745.1). Taxonomy (GTDB): domain Bacteria; phylum Chloroflexota; class Anaerolineae; order Aggregatilineales; family Phototrophicaceae; genus JACAER01. The sequence goes on along the minus strand of JACAER010000060.1, from coordinate 80,786 downwards.
CTGCCTACCTTGCGAAACCCTATGTGCCTGATGTTATAATCCATACCTATGATGCTGCAGATCGGTGATCAATTTGACCGTTATCAAATCCGTTCCCACATGGCGCAGGGCGGCATGGCGGATATTTATCGCGCCTACGACCTGATGAGCGGGCGCGAGGTTGTGCTTAAAGTTCCCAATCAAATGATGATCGGCGACCCGGCGCTCTACGAACGTTTCCAGCGCGAATTAGAAGTGACCAACAACTTACAGCATCCGGCGGTGCAGCGCGGATTAGGTTCCGGGCAGTATAACCGCACACCGTATCTGGTTACCGAATTTGTTGAGGGACAAGCGCTGCGCCAGATTATTGAGAAAGAAGCGCCGCTCACGCCGGAACGCGCGGTAGACCTGACGCGCAAAATCGCCGAAGGCATGGCTTACTGCCACGAACATGATGTGATCCATCGCGATCTGAAACCAGAAAATGTGCTGGTCAGCAAAGACGGTCAACCCGTCATTCTCGATTTTGGGTTGGCGCTCACCCGCAGCGCACGCCGCGTGACCTATGCCAATCTGACCCCCACCGCTGGCACGCCCGACTATATGTCGCCGGAACAAATCGAAGGCCAGCGCGGGGATGCGCGCAGCGATATTTACGCTGTCGGCATCATGCTCTACGAGATGCTCTGCGGCTGCGCGCCCTACAGCGGCGACACGGCCATGGCCGTCATGGCGCAGCATGTGCAGGGTAATGCCCCGCGCGCCGATCAAACTCGCCCCGGTATCTCCCTGACACTCACGGCCATTATCGCGCGCTGTATGCAGCGCAATCCCGATGACCGTTATCAGACGATGCGCGCGCTGATGCACGATCTCGATCATCTCGACAGTGTGGACACCTCTGTGCTGAACAAAGCGCCGCGCTCTGCCGCCGCGCCTTTCTGGCGCTCGCAGGCTTTCATCGCTGTCGTCATCAGCGCCCTGGTAATGATCGCTATCGTTCTATTCGCCCTCGCTGTGCAAGGATTACGCTGATGCCCCCTCACGAAGCGTTTCTGGCGCGCGTCGCGCAGGATGGTGTGAAATTCATTGATCTACAATTTACCGATATTGTCGGCGCAGTCAAAAGCGTCGCCATTCCGGTGAATCAACTGCCGGAAGCGCTCGATCACGGTGTCTGGTTCGACGGCTCGTCGATCGAAGGCTTCGCACGCATCGCCGAAAGCGATATGTACCTTGTGCCTGACCTCAACAGCTACGCCGTGCTGCCGTGGTTGGCCGGCAAAGACACGACCGCGCGCCTGATCTGCAACGTCTACACGCCCAACGGCCAGCCTTTCATCGGCGACCCACGTGCTGTGCTGGCGCGTGTGCTGGCCGAAGCCGAAGCGATGGGCTTCATCTTCGAGACAGGGCCAGAATTGGAATTTTTCCTGCTCAAGCCCAACGCCGATGGCAGCATTATCCCGCCTGTGCCGCAGGACACCGCCGGTTATTTCGACCAACCCACCGACCTGGTGGGCGGGCTGCGCCGCGAGATGACCGCCACGCTCGAAGCTTTTGGCATCGTCGTCGAAGCGCTGCACGCCGAAGTTGCCCACGGCCAGCACGAAATCGACTTCCGTTATTCCGATGCGCTGCGCACAGCCGATAACGCTGTTACCTTCCGTTTCGCGCTCAAACTGATCGCCCAGCAAAATGGTCTGCGCGCCACTTTTTTGCCCAAGCCGTTTCGCGGTATGGCGGGCAACGGGATGCATGTTCACCAGAGCCTCAAATACAAGGCTACCGGACACAACGCCTTCGCCGATCCCGGTGATGCCTACGGACTTTCGCGCATCGCACAGCAGTTTATTGCCGGGCAGCTTGCTCATGCGCGAGGTATGTGCGCTGTGCTCGCGCCGCTGGTCAATTCCTATAAACGGCTCGTGGCCGGTTACGAAGCGCCGGTCTATATCAGCTGGGGGCGCATCAATCGTTCGGCGCTGCTGCGGGTGCCGCGCGCGCACCGCCCCGAATCGACGCGCGTCGAACTGCGCTGCCCTGATCCATCGTGCAATCCGTATCTGGCGTTTGCCGTGATGCTGGCCGCTGGACTAGATGGTATCCGCCGCGAGCTGCCGCTGCCCGCTGCCAGCGAAGAAAATCTGTATCTGCTCGATAACAGCCGCAGCGCCGCCCTCCCTACCCTGCCCGCCGCGCTCGATGAGGCCCTGGAAGTCATGGCTGAAGATCAGGTCGTGCGCGACGCGCTCGGCCCGCATCTGTTCGAGCGCTTTTTGGCGGCCAAGCGCCTTGAATGGGACGACTACCGCCTCGAAGTCACGCAATGGGAACTGGAAAAATATCTGCCCAATTACTGAAGCGCCGCCCTATTCTTCGTCGCCCAGACTCAGCAGCGCCATAAACGCTTCTTGCGGCACTTCTACCGAGCCGATCATCTTCATGCGCTTCTTGCCTTTTTTCTGCTTTTCCAGCAATTTTTTCTTGCGCGTGATGTCGCCCCCATAGCACTTCGCCAGCACGTCTTTGCGCATGGCGCTCACATTGGCGCGCGAGATGATCTTCCCGCCCACAGACGCCTGAATCGGCACGACAAACATCTGGCGTGGAATCAATTCTTTCAACTTGCTGACAAGACGCTGGCCTTTGTGATAAGCATCATCGGTATGCACAATCGTCGCCAGCGCGTCCACCGGGTCGCCATTGACGAGAATATCCAATTTAACCAGTTTTCCCGGCTCATACGTGTCAAACTGGTAGTCAAGACTGGCGTAGCCTTTGCTGACGCTTTTCAGGCGGTCATAAAAATCGACAATCACTTCCGACAGCGGAATACGATAGTGCAAAATCACGCGCGTCGGGTCGAGATATTCCGTCGTCTCGTATCTGCCGCGTTTTTTGATGACCAGATCCATGATCGCGCCGATAAATTCCTGCGGCGTGTATATCTGGATTTTCATCCAGGGTTCGCGGATTTCGGCAATCGTGCTTTCGTCGGGAAGCTGCGCCGGGCTGTCGATTTCCACCACTTCGCCGCTGCGTTTGACCACTTCGTATTCCACACTGGGCGCGGTTGCCAGAATATCCAGATCATATTCACGTTCCAGCCGCTCCTGGATAATCTCCATATGAAACAGCCCCAAAAAACCGACGCGAAAACCAAAATTCAGCGCTTGCGAAGTCTCCGGCGTGTATTGCAGCGAAGCGTCGTTCAGTTGCAGCTTTTCCAGCGCGTCGCGCAGTTCAGGATAATCGTCGTTTTCGGTGGGGTAAATCCCGGCGAAGACCATGGGTTTTACCCGCTTGTAACCCGGCAGCGCTTCGCTCGCGCCGTTGTTCGCCAGCGTCAGCGTATCGCCTACGCGGCATTCCTGAACCGTCTTCAGCCCGGTCGCCACATAGCCCACTTCGCCCGCCGTCAGCTCGTTGATTGGCTGCATGGTCGGGCTAAACACACCGATTTCGACCGGTTCAAATTTCGCGTCGGTTGCCATCAGCCGCAGGGGGGTACGCCCGCTCAGTTTGCCATCGACGACGCGCACATAGGCCACTACGCCTTTATACGAGTCATAATGCGAATCGAAGACCAGCGCGCGCAGTGGAGCGTTTTCATCGCCTTTGGGCGCCGGCACCTGCTGCACCACCGCCTCCAACACATCCTGCACGCCCACGCCCTGTTTGGCCGAAATGCGAATCATCTCGTCGGCCGATACGCCCAGCAGGTCTTCAACTTCTTTGGCGATCTCGTCCGGGCGCGCCGCCGGAAGATCAATCTTGTTGACAACCGGCAGAATCTCCAAATCCTGCTCCAGCGCCAGATACACGTTCGTGAGCGTCTGCGCTTCGATGCCCTGGCTGGCATCCACCACCAGCAGCGCGCCTTCACAGGCTTGCAAGGCGCGGCTGACTTCATAGGTGAAATCGACATGGCCGGGCGTGTCGATCAGGTTGATGACGTAATCCTGACCGTCTTTTGCCCGGTAGTTCATGCGCACCGCCGACGCCTTAATCGTCACACCGCGCTCACGTTCCAAATCCATGCTGTCGAGCATCTGGTCATGCATGTCGCGGCTGCTCACAGTGTTGGTGAGTTGCAGCAGCCGGTCTGCCAGCGTGCTTTTGCCATGATCGACATGGGCGATAATGCAGAAGTTGCGAATATTTTTCATCAGTTTAGGTGAAAATGCCTTTTGCTTTGATACCCCTATTATGCCTGAAGCACAGGGGAAATACAGGGTTATTGCGGGTCTTCGATCACCGCAGCAATCAACTGGGCGATATTTTGCGCTTCTTCTGCGCCGCCCCAACCGAGCCACGCGAGGAATTCCGTGTTGCCCGCCGGCCCTCTCAGGCGCGATACGGTCAATCCGTGCACGGCGAATCCCTGCGATTGGGCAAAAGTGAGAATATCTTCGATCACACGCGCATGCACAGCGCTATCTTTCACCACCCCGCCCTTGCCGACCTCTTTTTCGCCTGCTTCGAACTGTGGTTTGATCAGCGCGATCACGTCGGCCTGCGGCGTCAGCCAGCCCGTGATCGGCGGCAGCAGCAGCCGCAGCGAGATAAACGAGGCATCAATAACCGCCAACTGCACAGATTCGGGCAGCTTTTCGAGATAGCGCGCGTTGGTGCGCTCGATGGCAACCACGCGCGAATCCTGACGCAGACGATAGTCCAACTGCCCGTAGCCAACGTCAATGGCATAAACGCGCGCTGCCCCCGCCTGCAACAGACAATCTGTAAAACCGCCGGTGCTGGCGCCCACATCTGCGCAGACTTTGCCCGCCGCGTTAAACGCAAAATCCTCCAGCGCACCGGCCAGTTTTTCCCCACCGCGACTGACAAAACGTGGCTTGTCTTTTACGGTGACTTCATTTTTCTGGCTGACGCGCGTGCCGGGCTTATCGACCAGGCGGCCATCGACCAGCACTTCGCCCGCCATTATCATGGCGCTGGCCTTAGCGCGGCTTTCGGCCAGTCCACGCTCATGCATCGCCATATCCAGGCGTTGTTTGTCGGGCATAAGCCTCACCCTCAGTCGCGCGTCAGATAAATGGTCATTTCCAGTGGATTCGGCGTTTCGGCGTCCAGTTCAACACCATCGGCGCTGATCGGCAAATACCCATCGGCAACGACCAACACACTGTAGGGCACGCCGAGTTGCAGCGGGCGATCGATCTGGAAGCGGCCATTGCGGTCTGTCACCGTCAGCGCGTAAATCTGGCTCTGATCCCAGGTGAAATCAGCGATCGAAAAATCCTCGCTGATGACGATAAACGATACACCGGGCACACCGCGCAGCGTTTCGGCGTCGATGATCTGCCCACGCAGTTGAATACCGCTGGCTGTCGCAAAGCGGTCAATCGGTAGCTGGCCGATGCCGACCTGGGCTTCTGCGCTCACGAGCAGCACACTGCCGATCAGCAGTTCCATGCGATAGGTGCCGTCGGGAATGCCGTTTTCACCCGTCAGGCGCGTCAGAAAATCCGAACCGCTTTCGGCATTGGCCCAGGGCAGCGTTTGTTCATAAAACACGCTGCCATCCACACGCCAGCGTATCGTCCACAGCGTCCCGCGCGTAATCTGCGACCAATTGAACAGGGTATACAGCGCTTCTACGCTGTTGGCGAAGCTGCTGATCTCCGGCGTGGTCAGCGCAGCCTGCGGTGATTCCGCGGTCGTGAAGTGCTGGTTGCTAAACACCTGTGGCTGCGCGCCGATCTGCGCGCCCGCAATCGTGAAATCAGCGGTGGTCGCCAAACGCTGCTCAATATACAGTTCTAGCCGGTAAATGCCAGGCTGCAAACCCGCCGGCACTTCGATACTGATGGTCTTTGCGCCGCTGGCCCCATCTGTCCAGACAGGCGTTTCCGGCGGACGGAAAACTTCTACACCCTGATAGTACCAGATCGGCGTCCAGGCCAGGCCATCGCTCATATTCTGATAAATGAAGGTGGCCGCTGCGATATTGCCTGTTGGCAGCACAAAACCGTTACCGATAATCTGTCCGTCAATACTCTGCAGCCCAAACGCTAAATTACTGAAGGTGGGCACAACGCCCACGTTCGCGCCAATGGTAATCTGGCTGCTGCCGGCGACTACACCATCGATAAACAACGTGAATTCGTATGTGCCGTTCGGCCAGACCTGCCCGCTGCTGCCGATGTACCACAACCCGCGCTCTCCCCCGCTCCAGCGCACCGGCGCAAGGCTGAAAGTCGGGTCGGGAATACCGTCGATCGTCACACGCACTTCGTACACTGTCTCGGAAGTCATATTTACATAATCGAAAAACAGGTACAGGCTGGTGCTGCCAGTCGGCATACTGCCCACGACAGTCGTCGGCATTCCGCTGGTCACAGAGGGCGAAAACAACAGCCGGCTGAACGCGGCATCCGCGCCTGAGCCGCTGACCACTCGTGCCTGACTGAGTTTTTCGACGGTCAAACCCAATGATGCCGCGCGGAACAATGGTCGCGCGAAATTCGACGGACGCAGCGCATTAATAAATCCGCCTACAGGAATGCAAACATCACGATTGTTAACCAAACCATCGGCGTTGGTATCCTGAATAGGCAGGCAGTTGCCCTCGCCGGCCTGGCGCCTGATCGGCGCCATCGTGGGAATGCCGACTAACTGCCCCGCGCGGTTATAGGCCCCGCCGCCCGACATCGTACCGGGAATCGAGGCGCTCGTTTTGATCCACGACTTATCACCACCGCTCGGTTCGGCAGTAAAACCGCTGATCGTGCCCCGTACAACTGCTACCGGCGCATTGCCGAAATCTGGATAGCCGACTACCACCAATGTGTCATCGAGCAGTGTTGTATCTGAGTCAGCAAGCTCAACAAAAGGCAGCGCCAATGTGCCTGCTTCGATTAAACGACCATTGAGCTGGCGCGTAATGCGCAGCAGCGCCAGATCAAGCCCCACATTGGATTGGGCGACCTCCGCGCGATACTTGAGTACGGGCGGCTCATCCGGGCGAATCGTCAGCGCGACAATCAACACGTCTCCCGGACACGATTCGCTCGGCACAGTGCTGTGAGCGTTAGTCAGCACCAACCCGCTGCGGCTGACGATCGTGCCAGAACTGATACAAGTCACGAACAGTTCCTCGCCGGTTGTGCGGGCTTGCATGATGAACACTGTGGCGCTCTGGATACGCTCAATATCCAGTTCTTGCGCCACAGCTTGCCCGCTGCTGTATCGCTGGTACGCCAACCCCACAAGCAGTAGGGCGACTAGCGTAATGAACGACCATCCGCGCATAAATCCATTGCGTCCGTTAAAGGCTTCTGGCGGCCAATACAAATTCAAAATTCCAGATCCAGCAAAAACTGTTCAAAAATCGGTAGATTAATGTCAAAAAGCTGTGCGTCGGAAATGAACGTAATGATGATGGCCTGTCCGCCTTTGATCGCCACGACATCAATCGCCTCCACACTCACCGGAACTCCCTGCAAAAACGGGTTCGCCTCGGTATCTACATACGTCGAAAGCACACGAATCGCACGTGTCTCATCCGGCAGCACGTAAGGTTCAACGCCGATGATATTATAGCCATCGAGCGTTTGTGCCCGGTTTAATGCAAGCGCATCCAGCACATTGCGCACCGATGTATCCTCGCTCACAGGGCGCACAGCCACTTGAATCGTCGTCTTGAAACCCGGCTGCGTCATGTCGCGGACGCGAAAGACATAATCGGGCGCTTGATCGAGCAGCCAGTTACGAGGATAGCTGGCGCTGATCCCTGCCTGAACATTGACATACGCGACTGTAGCGTTCAGCGTGCTGTCGCGAAGATTAATCCCGACAAACAGCGCTAATACGCTGAACAGCAGCGTCAGATAATGCGCCCAGCGTTGTGTTTGCGACAATTTATCCCTCCACCGCTTCCTGCGACTCGCGCTGACGGCGTTCTGCGCTCTGGAAGAAGAAGGTCGAAACGAAAATCAACCCGACCAGCACACCGCCCGAAAAAATAAACCCCAGAAGCGGCTGCGTGGCGCTGAGTTCCAGAGAGTCCAGTGATAAGCCGGCATTCACCAGACCCGCGCGCACAGGAATGGCCGCACCCGCCAGTAGGGACGCCGCGGCCAGCACCAAAGGCAGGAGCAGCAGCGAACGCCCGCTAAAACGCAAATCCGCCAGTCCATAGCCCGTGAGCAAGCTGGTCGCCATTTGCAGCGCATAAATCCCGAAAATGCGTATCGCCGCGACATCAGGCGCTACTGCGCTGTTCAGCACAAAATGCAAATTCAGCACTAACGTATAGCCCAGAGCCGCCGCCGCGCTGTAAGCCACGCCATCCAGCCAGGTACGGAAGTAATCCGGCCAAACAAGATAGCGCATCACCAGATACTTGAGCAATTCCTGTGTGATGCCCACAGTGAAGGTATACCCCACAATGCGGTTAACCGCGCTTTCCAGCGGCAGCCATTCTTCCACACGAAAAAACTGTGTTACCAGAGGGTAACCAACAGCGTTGGCCGCCAGCGCGCTGACCAACACGACAGGGATCAGGCGTTGGCGCGGCTGCGGCACCAGGCGTTCCGGCCACCACGAAAACAACAGCCACAAAGCCAGGGGCAGCAGCGCCAGCCCGACATTTGCCGGACGATACAGCGCTGGCGGCAGACTCACACCCAGCAGGCCGATCAGCACAAACAAAACTGCCGCCACCCCGAACAAGACGGCGCTTTCGACAATGACGCTGCGCCACGCCCGGCGATAGGGGTAAATCTCTTCTTCTTCTCTGGGGGGCGTAATCAGCCGCGAATCGAACCTGGCCATGACTTCTCAAATTCCTGATGCTATACTGTGCAATCCTAACTGATTGCCATACGCAAAAAAAGGCTAAAGATCACAGTGAAACATTGGGGCTTTTTGTGGCTGTTGCTGTGGTTAGCAGCGTGTCTGCCTGCGCCCAGTGCGCCGGCACCGCAGGCTGGCATCTCGCTTGTTTATGGGTTAACGCTGGAACCGAGCGGTTTCGATCCGCACATCAACGAATCGGCGGAACTCGGCATTGTGCTGCGTCAGGTTTATGACACACTGGTCTACCGCGACCCGGCGACCTATGAGTTTGTGCCTGGCCTGGCGACAGCGTGGACGATTTCGCCCGATGGACTGATCTATACCTTCACGCTGCGGCAGGGTGTGACTTTTCACGATGGCACGGCATTTAACGCCCAGGCGGTGGCCGCCAACCTGGATCGCATCGCTGATCCGGCCACGGCTTCACAGCGCGCGTTGTTTCTGCTTGGCCCCTATGCGGGCTATAACATTGTCGATGATTATACCATCGAGATTCGCCTGAGCGCGCCCTACAGCCCACTGCTCGACGGTTTAAGCCAGGTGTATCTGGGTATTGCCAGTCCTACAGCGCTGGCCCAGTATTCCAGCAATCGCTATCAATATCATCAGGTCGGTAGCGGGCCGTTTAGATTCGTTGAATACGTGCCCGGCGATCGACTGGTCATCCAGCGTTTTTCGGCGTATGCCTGGGGGCCATCGTTCTACAGCCGCCCGGCAGAAAACGCGCTGGATGAAGTCATCTTCCGTTTTTACGTCGATCCGCCGACGCGCGCGCTGGCGCTGGAAAACGACGCTGTGCAGATCATGGGCGAACTGCTGCCAATCGACGCCCGCGCCCTGACCGGCAACAGTGAGGTGCAGCTTGTGCCGGTGTCTGTGCCCGGCCAACCGCTGCAATTCCTGTTTAACACACGCCTGTTTCCGACAGATAACGCCGACTTGCGCCGCGCGCTCTTGTTCGGCACGAACCGCGCCGCTATCGCCGATACAGTATATCAGGGTTTTTCGCCGGTGGCCTGGGGGCCGCTTTCGGCCTCAACCGCGTTTTATGACCCACAGGTGCAATCGCTTTATCCGCAGGATACGGCGCGCGCGCAGCAGCTTTTGCTCAGTGCGGGCTTCAGCGATGCCGACAGCAACGGCTACCTTGATGACCCAGGCGGCGGCGATTTGACGCTCGTTTTGCTCGTGCCGCCCTGGAACTTCATTGCAGATGTCGCGCAGCTTCTGGCCGATCAGTGGCGTGCGCTGGGCATTCGCGCGCAGCTTGTGCCTATCCCCAGCCGCGCTTCACTTATCGAAGCGGTCAACAGCGGGGAGTATAATCTGGTCGCCTTCAATACCTTTGGTGTCGATCCGGCGCTGCTCAACAACTACTATCGCAGCAGCGCCAGCCGCAACTGGACAGGCTTCGCCGACCCACAGCTTGATTCGCTGCTGGATCAGGCGGCGCTTAGCACAGATAATCCGACGCGGCGCAATCTGTACGCGCAGGCACAGCAGCTCATCATGAATAACGCCCTGGTGCTGCCTATCGCCGACCCAGTGAACCTGAACGCGGCCAGCGCCGATGTGCAAAATCTGGCCTATGACCCTTACGGTTGGTTTCCGATTTTAAATAACGTGGCGCTGCAAAACAGCGGATAGAACGTGTCATGCGCGCTGTGCTGCGTCAAATCGCATCTACACTATTTGTTTTCTGGCTGGCGGCGACGCTGGCCTTTTTGCTGCTGCGTGCCCTGCCAGGCGATGCGATCGCCGCACAGCTATTGAACAGCGGCGCCGGCGCGGATGTTATAGCAGCACGCCGCGCACAGTTGGGACTGAACGACGCGCTGCCGCTGCAATATGTGCGCTTTATCGTGGGAATGCTGCGCGGCGATCTGGGCGCTTCGCTGCTGAATGGCGAACCGGTGCTCGATGTGATTGTGCAGCGCTTGCCCCCTACTCTCGCGCTGACTCTGGGTGCGCTGCTGGTGGCGACACTTCTTGGGCTGGCGTTGGGCATGTGGGGTGGACTGCCCCTGCCCGGCGCAGCGCTGGCGCGCGCTTTGATCGCGCTGGCGCTGAGCACGCCGATTTATTGGACAGGCACGCTGGTGATTTACGCCGCCAGCGCATTTGCGCTGAATACGCCCGGTGCCCTGCTGCCCGTATGGGTGCTGGGTTGCCACGCCGCCGCTGCGATTGGGCGTGTGTTGTATACACAGGTGCGTGTTGTGCTGAGCGCGGATTTTGTGCGCACCGCGCGCGCCAAAGGGCTGCCGGAAAGTCTGATTTACGTGCGCCATGTGCTGCGTGTTGCGCTACTGCCTGTGATCAGTGTGATCGCGCTGCAAACGGGCGTTTTGCTCACAGGAACGGTGATTACCGAAAGCCTGTTCGTGCGGCCTGGCATTGGCCGCCTGCTTGTAGAACGCACGCTGGATCAGGATTATCCTGTTGTCCAGGGCATTGTCATCCTGGCGGCGGCGGCCTATACGCTGGTGAACGTGATCGCCGACACGGTGCAGCGCGCGCTCGATCCGCGCATCCGGGCGTTGCCATGAGTTTTTCCCCGCGTTTTGCCAAAATCTGGCATTTCTCGCCAGCCCCGTTGGCGATTCTGTGCCTGATTGTGCTGTCGGCGGCCTGTGCGCCGCTGCTGGCGCCGCATGACCCTTTGGCCGCGAATCCTGACGCGCTGTCTCTCGCGCCGGGCGCACTACAGGAACACCCGTTGGGAACCGATCGTTTTGGGCGTGATGTGCTGAGCAGAGCGCTGTACGGCGGGCAGCACACCTTGTTGATCGCGGCGGGGGCAACGGCGACAGCGATCGCGCTAGGACTGGCGCTGGGCACGCTCAGCGGGCTGGGGGCGCGCTGGGACATGATGATCGCGGCGCTGCTGAACGCCCTGCTGGCGCTGCCAGGGCTGCTGCTGGCGTTCGTCGTGGTCACGCTGCTGGGGCGCGGCGAGGTGGCGCTGCTGCTGGCGACAGGGCTGACGCAGGTGGCGCCGTATGCGCGGGTGGTGCGGGGCGCGCTGCTGGCGAGCGAGGGAGCAGGTTATGTGCAGGCGGCGGAGGCGTTGGGAGCGAGCCGTGTGCGTGTGCTGCTGCGGCATCGCCTGCCGAACGCCCTGCCGGCGCTGGCGGCGTATGGCGCGGCGGTCTTCAGCTACTGCCTGCTGAACAGCGCGGCGTTGAGCTTTCTAGGGCTGGGGGCGGCGCCGGAAACGCCAGATTGGGGGCTGATGCTGGCGGAGGGACGCGCGGGTTTCCGTGTGATGTGGTGGGCGAGCGTCGTACCGGGAGCACTGATTACGCTCACGGTCTGGGCGGTGAACGCGCTGAGCGAGGGGGTCGGCGCGCGTAATCCGCAATAATAAAAAGGTGCAAAAATTTTATCTGTAATTCGTAGGGTAATGTTATAATGAATAGGTGCGATTTTCACCTGAAGGAGAAACTATGTTACGTAGAATTGTTATTTGTGGTTTGTTGCTTGGGCTGGCTGTGGGCGGTGCGCGCGCCCAGGCGCTGCCTGCCGCCGCCCGCGTCTACGGCCAAGCGGATTTTTCGGCGAACGCTGTCGGTCACACAGCCAATGGCCTCAGTTTTCCGATAGGTCTCGCCATCGACAGTGCGGGTGGTCTCTATATCGCCGACCGTAATAACAGCCGCGTGCTGTATTTCGCCAATGATGGCGATACAACAGCCGATCGGGTTTACGGACAGTTCGGCAATCTGAACTCGTATATCGTCAATTTTGATGGCGTGGGTGGCTCAGGTTTACCGAGCGCGGACAACCTTAACTTCCCGGTTGGGCTGGCGCTGGCGCCGGATGGCGGCCTGTACGTCACCGACCGAGAAAACCACCGTGTGCTGTACTTTGCCGCCGATGGCGATACGACGGCGGATCGCGTATATGGACAGTTTGGCAGTTTCACGACGAACCCGCCAAATAACGATGGCATCGGTGGTAATGGGCTGCCGAGCGCAGATACGATTGGCGTCTTCTCGCTGGGAGTGCTGGCCGCCGCCGATGGCGCGCTTTATGTCAGCGATTCGAGCAATCACCGCGTGCTGTACTTCGCGCCGGGCGGGGACACGACGGCAGATCGTGTGTACGGTCAACTGGGAAGTTTTAGCAGCGGGGCAGAAAACAACGGCAGCACTGCCAGCGCGGATACGCTCAATTTTCCGCGTGGGCTGGCGCTGGACAGCAGCGGCGGCCTGTATGTGGCTGACCGCGAGAACCACCGGGTGTTGTACTTCGCTAACGACGGAGACACGACAGCGGATCGTGTGTATGGGCACAACGGCAGTTTCATCTCGGTTGTCGCGAACGACGATGGAACCGGGAACAGCGGCGCACCAAGCGCAAGCAGCTTCAACCAACCGCCGTCAGTGGCGCTCGACGCTGCGGGCGGGCTGTACGTGGCTGACCGTGATAACCACCGCGTGCTGTACTTTGCTAACGACGGGGACACGAGCGCCGACTGGGTGTTCGGCCAGTACGGCAGCTTTACCAGCAGCGTGGCAAACAACGATGGCAGTGGGACAACGGGCACACCAAGCAACCAGTCCTTGAACCGACCGCAGTTCGTGGCAGTGGCGGCCGACGGCAGCCTCTACATCAGCGATACGGGCAACAACCGTGTGCTGGTGCTGCCGCCAAGCGTCTTACCGTAGCTTAAAATGGAAAGAAAAACAGCCGCCCGCTGTGGACGCGGCTGTTTCGATCAAGAACACGGGCGACCTGGTTATTTACTCTTGCCTATGGGCATTTCTTTCATCTTCGCCTCATAGGACAGCGAGAGTTCAGTGTCCGCGTCGAAGAGATGCACGTTGTCGATATTCATGACAACACCCAGCTTGCCGCCGACGCGGGCACGGGTACGCGGATCCGTGCGGGCGATGAAGTTCGCCCCGCCTTGTTCCAGGTACAGGATCATTTCATTACCCATCTGTTCGACGACATCGACGTTGGCTTCGACCATCGAGGGGGTGATCCCCGGCGGCTGGAATTCGGCGTCGTGGATGTCTTCTGGGCGCACGCCGAAGACGACTTTCTTGCCGACATGCGAGCGGAAGGGGTCGGCCTTGCGCGCCGGGATGGTGACCTGGAAGACACCGGTATCGACGAGCAGATTGCCGTTGTCCTGCTTAACGGTAGCGTTCATGAAGTTCATGGCCGGGCTGCCGATGAAACCGGCAACAAACTTATTGCGCGGGTTATGATACAGATTAAAGGGCGTATCGACCTGCTGCAAATCGCCGGCATTTAAGACAGCGATGCGCGAACCCATCGTCATAGCCTCCACCTGATCATGCGTCACGTAGATGAAGGTGGTTTCGAGGCGCTGGTGCAGCTTGCTGATGAAGGAACGGGCTTCGACACGCAGCTTGGCGTCGAGGTTGGAGAGCGGTTCATCCATCAAGAATACGGCGGGTTCACGCACGATGGCGCGCCCGACGGCTACACGCTGACGCTGACCGCCCGAAAGCTGGCGCGGACGGCGATCAAGCAGGTGTTCAATGCCCAGGCTCTTGGCAGCTTCGCGCACACGCTGATCAATAATCTGTTTAGGGGTCTTGCGCAGTTTGAGACCGAAGGCCATATTGTCATAGACCGTCATGTGCGGGTAGAGCGCATAGCTCTGGAACACCATCGCAATGTCGCGGTCTTTCGGCGCGACGTTGTTGACCACGCGATCACCGATACGGATTTCACCGTCGCTGATTTCTTCCAGGCCGGCGAGCATACGCAGACTGGTCGATTTACCGCAGCCCGAAGGCCCGACGAGCACGAGGAATTCCTTATCGGCCACATCAAGATTGAGTTCGCGGACAACAACGTTGGTGCCGTAACGTTTTACCACTTTATCGAACGTTACACTTGACACAGATGTTCCTCCGTAGTGTATAAATAACCGACTATATTGTAAATAAGCCCGGCAATCTGCACAAAGAATTTGCGCTATTGCCATAACACTTATTTTGCAGGATTATAATATGTGTTTTCAATTTTGCAAAAAATTCCCCACAGGCTCACTATGATGCACAATTTAAACGCCGAGATCATCGCGATCGGCACCGAAATACTGCTTGGCGAGATCACCGACACCAACTCGGTACACATTGCGCGGGTGCTGCGCGATCTGGGCATTAATCTGTATTACATGACCTCGGTGGGTGACAACGAAAAACGCATCGCCGACGCGATTCGCATTGCTCTGGGACGCGCAGAAATTGTGATCACGTGCGGCGGGCTGGGGCCGACGGTGGACGATATGACGCGCCAGGCGGTCGCTGCCGCTACACAACGCGGGCTGACCTTTCATCAAGACCTGCTCGACCAGATCGCGGCGCGCTTCGCCAGCTTCGGCGTGCAAATGACGGCAAACAACCGCCAGCAAGCGTATTTGCCGGACAACGCGCTTGTCATCGATAACCCTGTGGGCACTGCCCCATCGTTCATCGTCGAAGTCAATGGGGGCGCGGTTATCAGTCTGCCCGGCGTGCCGCGCGAGATGAAGTTTTTGCTGGCCGAGCGCGTGGTGCCGTATCTGCGGCGGCGCTACCAACTGGGCGTTATCAAAGCGAAGGTGCTGCGGACGGCGGGAATCGGCGAAAGCATGTTGGACGAGGCGATCGGTAAGGAACTGCTCCAAGCGAGCAATCCGACCGTAGGGCTGGCAGCGCACGCCGGGCAAGTGGACGTGCGCATCACGGTAAAGGCCGAAAGCGAAGCCGAAGCGGACACGATGATCGCGGATTTCGAACAAAAGCTGCGCGCGCGCATCGACCAGTATATTTATGGCGTGGACAAAGATCAGATCGAAGAAGTGTTGACGCGCTGGCTGGCGCAGCATAACGCGAAAATCGCGCTGTGCGAGGTGGGAATCGACAATGTAATCAGCGCGCGGATACGGGCGGCACACGGAGACACGGTGCTGGCCGCCGTGCAGACATATGCCGACCCTGTGGCGCTGCGCGAGGCGCTAGGTGTCGAGGTGGAGACGCTGCGGGAACTGGCGCAAACGGCGGCAGAAACCCTGTACAAACAGACGCAGGCCGCCGCAAGTATCGCGATTGTGACGCGCCCGGATGTCAACGAAAGCATCGACGCCGAAGAAGGCAGCGCAGTGGCGATTTTCACGCCGGAGAAATCGCAGTCGCGGGTATACGGCTTCGGTGGGAAATCGGAAAATGCGCGAGCGTGGGTCAGCACATGGTCGCTTTCGTGGGTGTGGCGGATATTAAGGGACAAAATCAGTGCAAACTAATTTCGCGGAAAATCTTAGCCGGGCACAGCAGGTAAAACAAAGCGACGTGGCGCTGCTGCTGACGCCGCGCCTGACGATGATGCCGATGCCGATGGCGCGTTATGATGACCCGTTTTTGCCTTTCGGGAAGACGATTATCGACGCGACGAAAGACCTTGTTTGCGCTTATGTCTTCGATCTGGCGGCCTATCTGGCGATCGGCGCGGCGGGTGCCGTGGCGCTGGAACGCACAGTGGCTTATGTCGGCGAGGGCACAATCAAGATATTGCATGGGCCGTTCGCCAGCGCCGATTACGCGGCGGCGGCGAGCGATAACGCCTTCAATGTGGATGCAGTGACGGTGACGGATATTCAGTACATGCCGGCGTATCTCCAACAGGCGAACATGGGGGCGTTCGTGCTGGTGCGTGGGCAGTCGGCCAAGTACGATGTGATGGGCAACGTGTACTGGCCGGACGAAGGGGCGTTCACCGTGGTCGTGGCCGACCAGCCGCCGCGCCGTATCCGGTTGGCAGGCGAGGATGTGCTCTACGCCGGGAGAGGCGAGGACTTCACAGAACGGGTACGCGGCGCGTTGAAGGCCATACGCGATGCCCGCTGAGTTACTGAGAATGATGCTGGACGGCGGCCTTTTGCAGTTCGGGCGCTTCGAAAAACAGGGCGAAATCGTCCCTCTCGTGTTGGCTTTGGACTTGTTACCCGCCTACCCCGAAATCCTGCGGGCGTTGATTGATGAAGGGGCAAAACTGGTAGGCGGCTGGCCGGAGCGGCTGCTGTGTACAGCGGACGCTGTGCCCTTCGCGGTGGGGCTGAGCTTGCAGATAGGGATTCCGCTGGTCTACAGCCGCGGGCACCCCGAACAGCCGGTACATGATCTGGTCGGCGCGTATGATGTAGGGCATCCGACGCTGTTGATCACCCAGACGTTGGCGCCGACAGCCAAGCTGGAACAGTTCATCAACCAGGCAAAAAAGGTAGGGCTGGACGTACAGGGTGTGCTGGCCATAACAGATGGCGGGGCAAGCAAAGGCGTTTTTCACGATAAACCCCATGGGGCGCAGGCGCTGATAGCCTTACGTGATATGGTCGATCAGTTAGAGGCAGAAAAGGCGCTGGCGAGCGGGCAGGCGCAGGCAGTGCGCGATTGGATGGGCTTAACCCTATAACCGAAAAACGAGCAAATTTACGTCTCTTTCGGGCCGGAACTTCGACCTCTTGACTCTCACGTAACGTCATAGTTTAAGATGATGGACAAGTGAGGAGGCAGGAGCGCGTGTACAGCGTGAAACAAGTGGCGGATCTGGCGCAAATAAGCGTGCGAACGCTGCATTACTACGACGAAATCGGGCTGTTGCGTCCGGCAAAAGTGGCAGCAAACGGCTACCGCTGCTATGACGACGCGGCCCTGCTGCGCTTGCAGAAAATCCTGTTTTACCGCGAAATCGGGCTGGAACTGACACAGATCAAGGCAGCACTCGACAGCGCGGATTTTGACGTGGTGACAGCCCTGAAATCGCACCACAAAGTGCTGGCGGGAAAAATCGAGCGGCTGCACCGCCTCATCGCGACAGTTGAGACGACCATCAAACATCTATCGGGGGAGGAAGACATGCCAAGAAAGCGGATGTTCGAAGCGTTCAGCGAAGAAAAGCAGAAAGACTATGAACGCGAGGCCCGCTTGCAGTATGGGCCCGATCTGGTGAACCAGTCGATCAAGCGCTGGAAAAGCTACACGCAGGCGCAGAAAGACGCGATTATGGCCGAGGGCAACCAGATTTACAACCAACTGACAGATGCGCTGGAAGCGGGCACAGCGGCAACCGATGAGCGTGTGCAAGCGATCCTCGTGCGCTGGCACAATCATATCCGCTACTTTTATGAGCCGACCCTGGAAATCTTACGCGGACTGGGCCAACACTATGAGGCCAACCCGGATTTCGCCGCGAATTTCCAGAAGCTGCACCCGGATCTGCCGGGGTATCTGCGCGAGGGCATCACGCAGTACGTGGATACGCTGGAAACGGCGGAAATCGCGCAGATGCTGGCAGAAGACGAGGCAAAGCGCAGCAAGAACAGCTAAAAGCTGGCAGGCAGCCCGCTCTGCCCTCGCCGCCAGCGCAGCGAGGGGCGAGGCAAAAGGGAGGAAAGCTCAGGTTTCAGAAACGTCGCGAGTGTAGCGATAGGCCAACACGATAGGAATAAAAGTGGTGGCGATAACGAACAGCGCGGCGACATTGGTCACGGGGCGATCGCGCGGGCGCGTGAGCTGCGAGAGAATCCAGATGGGCAGTGTGTCCTGCTGCCCGGAGGTGAACGTTGTGACGATGACCTCATCGAAGGACAGGGCGAACGAGAGCATCCCGCCTGCCAGCAGTGCTGTTGCAATATTCGGGAAGACGACATACCGAAACGTCTCCAGCGGAGAAGCGCCCAGGTCCATCGAGGCTTCGATCTGCGAAAACTGCGTGCGCCGCAGCCGCGCCACCACATTGTTATAGACCGTGACGATGCAGAAGGTGGCGTGACCGATGACAATCGTCCAAAAACTGAAATCCACATCCATCAGGCCGATAGCCGAACGCAAAGCAATGCCGGTGACAATGCCGGGCAGCGCAATCGGCAGAATGAACAGCAGCGAAAGCGCCTCGCGGCCAAAAAACCGCGTGCGGTAAATCGCCAGGGCGATCAACGTGCCGAGCACCAGCGCCACAGTGGTCGAAACCAGCGAGACTTGCAGCGACAGCCCCAACGCATCCCAAAAATCGCGGCGGGCAGCGAGCGCGCCGAACCACCGCAAGGTCAAAACAGGGGGCGGGAAGCTGAACGAGGCCTCTTCCGTCGTGAACGAATACAGAATGATGATCAGGATGGGGAAATGCAGGAAGAGAATCAGGCCGATGGCGGCCAGACGCAAACCCCACCCCCCACGTTCGTCGCTGCCTTTAGAGCGCATCGAAAGCCCCCAATCGTCTGGCAATCGTCAGGTAAATCAGCATGATGGCAATCGGCACGACAGTCATAGCGGCGGCCAACGGGATGTTGCCGGATGTGCCCTGGTACGAGAGCACGGCAGACCCAATGAAAAAGCTGGAATCGCCGATAACGCCGGGAATGATGTAGTCGCCGAGAGTCAGAGAAAAAGTGAAGATAGAGCCAGCGACGACACCGGGAAAGGCGAGCGGCAGGATGATGCGGCGGAAGGTATAGCCGGGATGCCCACCGAGATCGCTGGAAGCTTCGATCAGCGACTTGGGAACACGTTCGAGGGCGGCGTTGATGGGCAGAATCATGTAGGGCAGCCAGATGTAGACAAAAACGAGGAACATGCCCAGATACGAGACGGAGAGTGTGCGTCCGCCGATGACAGGAATATCGAGCACCGCTTGCAACACGCCGCCCAAGCCAAAGGCGTTAAAGAACCAGGTGACAACACCTTCGTTCGCCAGAATCAGCTTCCACGAATAGACACGCACGAGGTAGCTCGACCACAGCGGCACAGTGACGGCCAGATAGAGCAGGCCTTTGACGCGGCCTGTGGCATAACGCGCCATATAGTAGGCGAACGGAAAAGCCATCAGCGCCGAAAAAACCGTGACCGACGCGGCCATCAGCACTGTGCGCCCGATAATATCGAGATTAGCGGGCGTGAAAAGCTGCTGATAGGTGTAGAGCGAAAATTCGCGGACGATGCGCACAGCCAAGCCGGCATCATCAAAATAGAAAAAGCTGTTGATGAGCAGCGCCAGCAGCGCGCCGATGTAAAAAATGAGCAGCCACAGCAGCGGCACAGCCAGCAGCGCTAGCAGAGTCAGCACGGGACGCGAATAAAAAAAAGTCGAAAGCCGGCGCAAAAAACCAGGCGGCGATTTAATCTGGGCAGCCATAATCACTCCTCGCTCCGCATAATGGCGCGATTATGGGCTTTTTGCCAGATGAGCATGACCTTGCTGCCGCGCTTGGCGCTGACATCCACGGAGGTGGTTTCGAGATTCTGCTCGATGACGATGATGTCGAGATCTTCATGGACTTCGACCAGATAGCGGGTGAACAGGCCGAGATAGACGACATCGCGCACGACGCCGGATACACCCAGCGAATCGTCTGGAACAGGGGAACCCGAAGGCGCGATGCGAATTTTTTCCGGGCGGACGGAAAAGGTGTGTTCCGCACCGGTGAGGGCTTTGGCGACTGCCCCGCCGATGACATTGGAGGTGCCGACAAAATCGGCGACGAAGCTGGTGAGCGGGCGCTCGTAAACGTCGGCGGGGGTGCCGACCTGTTCGATTTTGCCGTGATTAAAAACGGCGATACGGTCGCTCATGGTGAGCGCTTCTTCCTGATCGTGGGTGACAAAAATGAAGGTGATGCCAACTTTTTGCTGGATGGCCTTCAGTTCGACCTGCATTTGCTGGCGCAGCTTGAGATCGAGCGCGCCGAGTGGTTCGTCCAGCAGGAGCACGCGCGGATGATTGATGAGCGCGCGCGCCAGGGCAACACGCTGGCGCTGGCCGCCGGAAAGCTGCGACGGCTTGCGGTCTTGGAAGCCGGGCAGACGCACCATATCGAGCATTTCCTGCACACGCTTTTTGCGTTCAGGTTTCGGCACTTTTTTGATCATCAGCCCATAAGCGATGTTGTCGCCCACGGTCATGTGGGGAAAGAGGGCGTAATCCTGAAAGACGGTGTTCACATCGCGATCATAGGGCGGGACACCAGCCACTTCCTGGCCAAACAACTGGATACTGCCAGAGGTGGGCTGTTCGAAGCCGGCGATAAGGCGCAGACAGGTGGTCTTGCCCGACCCCGAAGGGCCGAGCAAGGAAAAAAATTCACCATCATGAAGATCGAGCGAGATATTGTCTACCGCCTTGACCGAACCGAAGTGCTTGGAGACTGCGGCCAGGCGCACAGCGGCGACAGCGTTCTTGGCTTTCATGCGTTCTTTACCATCACGTGCTTGGTGATCTTGTAATCGGAAACAGCTTCTGCGGAAAGATCTTTGCCGAAGCCCGACTGCTTAAAGCCGCCGTGCGGAGTTTCGGAGGCGAGCGGAATGTGGTCGTTGACCCAAACCGTACCAAATTCGAGTTCACCGGCGATGCGCATGGCGCGGCCTACGTCTTTCGTCCACAGGGAGGCGGCCAGGCCGTAGAGCACGTCGTTGCCCATCTGCACGGCTTCGGCGTCACCCTTGAAGCTGTTGACAGTGAGCACGGGACCGAAGACTTCGCTCTGGACGATTTCCGAACGCTGGTCGGCGTTAACGACAACGGTGGGTTCGAAGAAGTAGCCTTTGCCCAAGCCCGCAGGCACGCCGCCGCCGGTGACGATGGACGCGCCGCTGGCTTTGGCGCGCGCGACAAAGCCCTGCACACGCTCGCGCTGCACGCCGGAGATCAGCGGCCCCATCTGCACGCCGTCTTCGAACGGTTGGCCGATTTTGACAGCGCGCATCGCTTCGACGAGGGCTTCCAGCACGCTGTTCATCTTCGCGCCTTCGACATACACGCGGGTGGCGGCGGTGCAGTCCTGGCCAGTGTTGAAGGTGGCAGCCAGGGTGGCGGTGGCGGCGACCGTTTCAATGTCGGCGTCGTCAAACACGATGAACGGGGCTTTGCCGCCGAGTTCGAGATGCACGCGCTTGAGCGTATCGGCGGCAGTTTTCATGATCTTTTTGCCGGTGTTGGTGGAACCAGTGAGGCTGACCATACGCACGTCGGGATGCTCGACCAACGCCTGCCCAGTGTCGTTGCCGCCGCTGATGATGTTGACAACGCCGGCAGGAATGCCCGCTTCGGCGATGATTTCGGCCAGCATGAGCGTGGTGATGGGCGTGCCGGGCGCGGGTTTGAGCACGATGGTGCAGCCCGCCGCCAGCGCGGGGCCGATCTTCCAGACAGCCATCATCAGCGGGTAATTCCAGGGGGCGATCTGCGCGACAACGCCGACGGGTTCGCGGCGGTAAATCGAGGTGAAGCCTTTGGCGTATTCGCCGGAGGTATAACCGTGTGTATCGCGCGCGGCAGCCGAGAAAAAGCGCAGGTTATCGACGGCAAACGGCATATCCGCGCCGAGACTGACCAGCTTGAAGGGCTTGCCCGTGTTTTCAGATTCAGCGCGGGCGAAGTCTTCCGCGCGTTTTTCCAGCAGATCCGCCAGACGCCACAGCGCCAGCGAACGTTCGCCGGGGGTAAGTTTTGACCAGCGGCCATCATAGAAGGCCGTGTGGGCGGCACTGACAGCGGCGTCAACATCAGCGCGCCCCGCGTCTACGACTTCGGCGATTTTTTCGCCCGTCGCGGGGTTTTCGACGGCCATTTTTTTGCCATCGCGTGTATCCGTCCACTGGCCGTTAATCCACAGTTTGTATTCCATAAGATGTCCTTGTGTGAAAAAGGTCTATTCGCAAAAGGGACGCCCGAAGGCGTCCCCATGTATGTAGGGATAGTCAGTCCCTGGCCAACAATGCTCAAGCTCAGCGCCCGCCGATGACTCCGACATACTGCGTTACCCATTCGCGATAGGGCACGCAGACATCGCCGCGATCATCACCGCAGTCGGTGGTGGGAGTGCGCCAGAAGCGAATCAGCTCGAAGTTGTCGAAGCCGTTGGTGGCGCAGCCAGTTTCGCCCAGCAGCGCATTGCCTTCGCAGGCGGCGGGAACAGAAGGCACCGAGCCAAACCAGGCAGCCAGATCGCCTTGCAGTTGCAGGCTGAGCGAGTGTTCCAGCCACATGTAGGCGCAGTTGGGATGCGGGGCGTCGGTGTGCATCATGGTCGTGTCTGCCCAACCGGTAGCGCCTTCCTGCGGGATAGTGCTGGCGATAGGCGCGCCCTGAGCAACCAGCAGGTTGACCTGGAAGGGCCACGAACCGGAAGCGACCACACCTTCGTTGACGAAATCGTCAATCTGGATAAAGGCGTCGTGCCAGTAACGGAAGACCAGTTCGCGCTGCTGGCGCAGCAGGTCGAGCGCGGCGTTAAACTGATCGCGATCCAACGAATAGGGGTCGGTGATGCCCAGTTCGGGGTTGTGGTACATCAGGTACATAGCGGCGTCGGCAATGTAGATCGGGCCGTCGTAGGCTTCGATGCGCCCGACATTGCTCTGCCCGTCGGGCAGGGTCATTTCTTCAAAGACCACGTTCCAGCTTGTGGGAGCTTCGGGGAAGACTTCGGTGTTGTACATCAGGACGTTGGGACCCCACTGATAGGGGACACCGTAATGTTCGACTACGCCATCACCATCGGTATCGACGGTGTGCCAGGGCGCGTTTTGCAGACGCTCATCAACGGTGCTCCAGCTTGGGATCAGATCGAGGTTGACGGGTTGGACAGCGCCGCTGGCAACCAGACGCAGGCTGGCATCACCGGAAGCCGTTACTAGATCAAAATTGCCCTCGTTCATCAGCGCGACCATCTCATCGGAGGTCGCGGCGACCTGAACGCTCACCATACAGCCGGTTTCCGCTTCAAAGCTGGTGACCCAATCGAAGTTCGGATCGGTTTCACCACGTTCAATGTAACCCGGCCAAGCGACAATCGACACCGCGCCTTCGCCCGCGCCGATTTCGGTCATCATGCTGCCACCCTGAGCGCGCGTAACCGCCACGCCCAACGACAGCACCGCAATCAAACACAGCACCAATAACACTAGTTTGCGCATCATACAGCCTCACTTTTTGCACTTTTCGAAATATAGTTCTGCACCCATGATAATCACAGGTGAGTCTTATTGTGCCACGAATGCCAGAAAATTCCTAAATGTTTGCTTAAAAATTGTTAAGAAAAATAATCGGGAATTCCTATCCCCCTCGCCTTTGCGCGGCTATTGCATAGTCATGGATTAAATGAGAAAAAAATGAGGGCGAGCCGTCTGGCTCACCCTCACACAGATTGACGGCGGCGGGAGATCAACCGCAGGCGGTTTCTTCGCGCACCCAATTGGCGCTGACCCAACCAATCTGACCGTTGAATCACTTAAGTTCTATTCATCATGTTACGAAACATTAAAGAACACAATCAACCAAAAAACCGAATTCTGTGTAAAAAAATTGATTTAATGCCAAATTGTTTCACTACACTGGTATTATCGAGGCAGCAATAGCAAGGCCTGATCGGAAAATCGGCCAAGCCCGTCTCAATTTTATCTCAAGAATGGTTAGAATTCGGTTTTAAGATATTGCTGCTGGCTGTGGACAAGCCACTCAATCCAGGCATCCATCCCCTCCCCTGTCTGGCAGGACAGGGCAAAGGTTTTGACGCCGGGGTTGAGCGCCTCGACGCCGCGCTGGAAACGCGCCATGTCGAATTTGACGTAGGGCAGCAGATCGATTTTGTTGATGACGAGGATGTCGATGCCGCGATAGGTGCCGGGATATTTATAGGGTTTGTCGTCGCCTTCCGGCACAGAGGCAATCAAAACGCTCTTGTGCGTGCCGAGCCGGAAATTGGCGGGGCAAATCAGGTTGCCGACATTTTCGACGATCAGCAGATCAATATCGGCGAGGGGGAACTCGACAAGGGCTTCCTGCAACATAACCGCGTCAAGGTGGCAGTCGCCGCCAGTGTTGATCTGTGCGGCAATAGCGCCGGCGGCCTGCGCGCGTTCGGCATCGAAACTGGTGGCGATATCGCCGTCGATCACGCCGAGCCGCAGCTTCTCCGTCAGTCGCGAGACAGTCTGTTCGATCAGGGAGGTTTTGCCCGCGCCGGGAGAGGCCATGAAGTTGAGCGAAAAGACGCGGGCTTTATCGAGCCAGGAACGATTTTGGGCAGCTAACTGGTCATTGGCGCTGAGAATCTTTTCGACGACGGCTATACGCATACCGCCTCCCCTTTCCGTGTTTCGACTTCGATAGCATCCAGATAGAATTCGTCGCCGAAACGCACACACACGTCTAAGCTGTTGCAGTAAGGGCAAATAAAACCCTGCTGGCGGATTTTGAAACGGTTGCCACAGACTTTGCATTCCATTTCGGCAGCGATGCGGCGGAAGTGCAGCGTGGCGTTTTCGGCGGCTGTTCCCTGACTGATGATATTCCAATAGAACTGTACCGACGAATCGATAATCGAAGACAGCTCCCCGACAACAAGGTACAAATCGGTAATTTTCTGCGCGCCCGCCTTTTCGGCATGACGGAGCGCGATCTCCAAAATGCTTTGGGTCACTGAAAGTTCATGCATCACAACCGCTCCTCACCTTACAATTATCGTAATGCGCGCACGGGATAACCCCTAGTGATAGTTGTCCCCTATCAATCATGCTTTCCTTCACATACGCGCGCCCGTTTTTTCAGGCTTTTACAGCTTGCAGCGTCAGTCTATGTTAGACTTAAATTGATCCTAATGATAATACAGGCATAATCTCAACACAATCTTAGCGCAACACATATGTGGTTTGATGGAAATCTGAAGAGGCGCTGGTATAATCATTACGCAGTGTTAAGGGCGCTCGCCGCGCAGCCTGTAAGTCGATAGCGCTCAGCGGCACTACCTACGTGCGGCGTTCTGACAGTCGCCCGACGCTGTATTTCAAGCACCGCGAAGTAATCAGCGTGTCCAGCACAGCCACACTGAGTACAGAGGAAAGTGTCTTGCGACCGACGATTGGCTGGATCAACCTGCCCGCAGGTGGAACAAGTGCGCGAGATATTGCGCGGGTCAACTCGCCTGACTGGAATGCCCGCCCGCTGCGCCTTGTACTCAATCAGACAACCTGGGTGACGAAGTTGCAGGCTGCGTTCGCCGCTTCAAGCGTGTACTTGAGCAGCGCATGTTGTTCAGACGCGAGTTACAGCTCCAACTGCGCGATGAGTTTCATCTCTGCTATACTACCGATACCCGGCACTATCCGCAAGACGCGCAAGGCGAGTTTTGGCTTCCCCAACCGGCTTCAGCCGGTTGTCCCCGCCGAATCTTTCTGTGGAGTAGGTGTGTGGTATGAAATAGAGTAGAATATACAATAAAATTGATCGACACGGCGGGGTTGTTGGGAGCAGCAGCTAACAACCAGTCAGCAGAGCAGAACCGGTGAAGTATCACCCGTTTGCCTCCGCGCCCAAGCCAGCAGTGGGCGAAACGTAAACAAAAATTCACAAAAAATTTCATGCTAGGCAAGGTTTTTTTACATTTATCCTTTTGTTAAAAGGAGAAATTCTTTTATGATATATAGTGCGGGTAAGGGAACAAGGGATCAACGGCGCTGACGAAGGGGTAATTCATGTCTCGTTTCAGGATACTACTGCTTATCCTCGTCTTCTGGCTGATATTCATCTACAACCTTGAACGCCCTGATTTCGAATTTATTGGGCTGGGTAACGTAGACCTGGATTCGGGCGTATATGTGATCACGGGTTTGATCTCGATGGCGATCCTGGTCTTGCCCGATCTGGCAAAGCGCTATGAGGTGGCAGTGATCCCGACGCTGCTGATCTATGTGCTGTCGCGTTTTGTGGTGGGCAACCCGATTACCGACAGGTCGATCTATATCACGATCACGGAAATCATGGTGCTGGTGATCACGGTGTGGATCGCGCGCAAGATTTCGTTGGTGATTTCTGACTTTGAACAGACAGTGGAAGATGTGCTGCTGAAGCCGGACGACCTGAATGTGCTGTCGCGGGCAGAAGGCGAAGAAAAGATCAACAATGAACTTTCGCGCGCGCGTTATTTCGATCATTCGGTAGGCTTCCTGCTGGCGCATATGAGTACGATCGAGCAGGAAGACGACCCGGCGAAAGCGCGTTTCGATATGGAGGATATGCTCCAGCGGCGTTACATCCAACTGCGCGTGGCGCAGATCGCGCGTTCTATGCTGCCGAAGGTGGCAATTCTCGTCTGGGACGATGACGATTTAGTGGTGTGTATGCCGGAAACGACCTATGCTACCGCCGAGAATCTGGCGCGGGCGCTGCATACCAATCTGGCGATTCACCTGAATCTGGTGATTCCGATGGGTATCGCGGTGTTCCCCAAAGACGGGCTGATCTATCATGATCTGGTGCAGGCGACGATGCGCAACCTGCTGGATTTCGGCGACTCGTCGGACAACAACGACCAAACACCACCGAGCGCAGACACGCAGGATGAAACCGCCGTGGCAAATGCCCCGGCAAAAAGCGCGAGCGGACGCAATATGGCGGCCATCGTGCGCACGCAGCTTCACGCGATTATGAACCCCCTGCCCCGTATCCGCGGGTTAACAGTCAAGCCTTCGGGCAAAGACAGCAACCTGTACGATCCGAACTTCTGGCTGCACGATATGCCGTACCAGAGCATTACATCGCGCACGATCTATCAGGTCGTCAAGCGCAGCCTGGACGTGTTGGTGGTGCTTCTCTCGTTCCCGGTGACGCTGCCCGTGATGGGGTTAATTGCGCTAGCGATCAAAGCGACGGATGGCGGCAGCATTGTGTTCCGGCAGGAACGCACGGGCTGGGGCGGACGGCGCTTCAAAATCTACAAGTTCCGCACGATGGTGGAAAACGCGGAAGAGATGTTGAAAGAACTGGCGAAACAAGGGCTAGCGGTGCTGGACGAAAAAGGGCGGTTGGCCGAGCCGCTGAAGCTCGACCCCGATCCGCGTATCACGCGCATCGGGCGGATTCTACGCAAGACGAGCCTGGACGAACTGCCGCAGCTTTTTAACGTGCTGAAGGGCGATATGAGCATTGTCGGGCCGCGCCCCACGAGCTGGGGGCTGAACCGCTATCAACTGCGGCACACTGAGCGCTTGAATGTGCGTCCGGGCATTACCGGTTTATGGCAGATTTCGGCGCGCGGTAATACCGATTTCGACATCTGGCTGCAATGGGACAGCGCCTATATCGACAAAATGAGTTTTTTGCTGGACATCCAAATCTTATTCCGCACAGTGGGCAAAGTGTTGCAGCGTAAAGGTGCGCGCTGATGGGGCTGTTGTTTGACATTCTGAGCGTCATCTTCTGGCTGTCGGGGGCGGCGCTTTTTTGGACATATTTCGGCTACCCGCTGTTGATGTATGTGCTGGCGAAGGTCGCGCCGAAAGCCATCCACAAGGATGCCAGCCTGAAACCCAGCGTAACAATGGTGATTCCGGCGTACAACGAAGCAGACGTGATCGGGCGCAAGCTGGCGAACACGCTGCAAATCGATTACCCCAAAGACAAGCTGCAAGTGCTGGTGATCGACGACGGCAGCACGGACGACACGGTCAAGATTATCGAAGAATATGTGCCGCGCGGCATTACTCTGCTGCGGCAGCCGACGCGCGGCGGCAAGATGGGCGCAGTCAATATGGGTTTCGCCAATGCGACAGGCGAAATCGTGATCCTGAGCGACGCTTCGCCCGATTATGAACGCAGCGCGCTGAACATCCTGCTGCAACCGTTCGCCGATGAGAAGGTCGGTGTAGTGGTGGGCACGCTGGCGCTGTGGGACGCGAAAAACGCCGTCGCCAGGCCTGCCGGGTTGTACTGGAAATATGAGGCGGCGCTGCGCAAATGGGAAAGCCGCACCGGCAATACGGTGGCCGTGCATGGCAATATGTTCGCGATACGGCGCACGCTGTTTAAGCCGCTGAAGACCGGCACAGTAAACGACGAATTCAGCATCGCGATGGAAGCGATTCGGCAGGGTTATCGCGTGGTATATGAGCCAGACGCGATCAGCTATGACGACGCCAGCGCGAGCATGCGTGACGAATTCAAGCGGCGTGTGCGCATCAACGCTGGCCGTTTTCAGGCGTTATTTTCTGCCGGATATTTGCGCGCGCCGACGCTGGACACCGGCTTCCGGCTGTTTTCGCACAAACTGCTGCGTCCGCTGACGCCGGTGTTTATGCTGCTGGCGCTGGCGACAAACCTGCTGGCGTTTTTGTGGCCGAGCGCCGGGCTGCTGGCGCTGAACGGCGCGCTGGGGATGCTGACGCTGCTGGCGCAGGCAGTGTTTTATCTGTTATCGTTTCTCGGCTATATGGCGGAAAAACGCGGGCGCGGTCATCGTCTGCTGAACGTGCCCTATTATTTCACCAGTTCGAATTTGGCGGCTTTGGTGGGCTTCTGGCGCTGGCTGCGCGGCACGCAGAAGGTCACATGGCAAAAACGCGAAGCGGCGAATTAGCAGAAGTGGACAGTTATCAGTTAATCAAAAAAAATAGGCATGGGAAATTGAGGCTTTTGCCGTAGAATCGTGCTTGAAGACTCAGTAACAGCGCACATCAGTTATTTGGGGGCATTTGTGCCCCTGTATTTTTGTCAGGAACAAACATGACCTCACCGGCTGAAACGCAAGGCAAGAGCGAATCGTTCGCCAAAAAGACCGTCAAAGGCGCAGCCTGGACGTACATGGCGTATGTGCTGAACAAATTGTCCGGCTTCATCATGACGTTGATCCTGACACGTCTGATTATCCCGGAACAGTACGGCATCGTCGGATTCGCGTTGACGGCGATCTCATTTTTCGACGCGATTCGCGATCTGGGGGTAGGCGCAGCGCTGATTCAGCGGCGCGAGAACATCGAAGAAGCGGCGAACACGGCCTTCTGGCTGAATCTGGTGTCGAACTTTGTGTTCTGGCTGCTCATGACGCTGGGGGCGCCAGCGGTAGCCGATTTCTTCCGTGAGCCGCTGCTGGTGGTGGTGCTGCCGATCATCAGCACGACGTTTATCCTGACGGCTATCGGCGGGATTCACGAAGCGCTGCTGACGCGCTCTATGCAGTTCCAGCGGCGCATTATCCCGGAAATGGCGAGCAGCTTCAGCAAGGCGCTTTTCAGCATCGGCCTGGCGCTGATTCTGCCGGACGCGCATAAAGTGTGGGCGGTGGTGTTGGGCCAGGTCATCGGGCGTATCTTCTGGATGTTCCTGATGTGGGCGGTGAACCCCTGGCGTCCGAAGCTGGCCTTTAAGCTGCCGGTAGCGGGGCAAATGCTGAATTACGGTTACAAAATCTCGCTGGACAGCCTGATTTCGGCGCTGCAAGCCAACATCGACTATGTGTTTATCGGGCGCTTTTTGGGCGACACGGCGCTGGGCATCTATTTCGTGGCGTTCCGCGTGCCAGAACTGATTATCATCAATTTTGCCAACGTAGTGGCCGGTGTGCTGTTCCCGGCGTATGCGGAATTGGAAGATCGCGCCAAGCTGAAAACCGCGATTCTGGGCACGCTGCGCTACGTGGCGCTGATTACGGTGCCGGCGGGCATCGGGCTGGCGCTGATTTCGCCGCTGTTCGCGGAAGTGGTGTTCGACCCGGCGTATATCGACGCGGGACCGATGATGGCGCTGCTCTCGCTGTACGGGATGCTGCTGGCGGTGTCGTGGAACATCGGCGACGTGTACAAGGCTATCGCGCGCGCAGATATTCTGTGGCGCACGTCGTTCATCGAGATGGCGCTTTTGGGAATCGTGCTGTACTTCATGGCGCAGATCAGCGCGCTGCATGTGGCGTTCGGGCATGTGTGCGTGGCGTTCATCGTCAGCCTGATGCGGCTGCTGATCGCAATCCGACTGCTGGAACTGGACTGGCGGCAGACATTCGCGCAGTTTACGCCGTCGGTAGTGGGGTCGGCCATTATGGGTGCGGCAGTATGGCTCACGCTGCAAGTGTTCGCCGCTCTACCGGGTGTGGCGCTGCTAGGGCTGGCGATTCTGGCCGGCGCGGTGGTTTATGGCGCGAGTATGTGGTGGCTGGAACGTACGCTGGTGGTGCGCGTGGTGGAGTTGATACAGGACTGGCTGCCAGAACGCGAGACAGAGACGGCATAGGACAAGTTTATGGGGGTCAGTGCTCGCCGGGCACAAAAGGGGCGCGGTCGATAAAGGCTTCCAACCCCATCGTCTTGAGGGCGAAGACTTCGAACGAATCGCGATAACCCAGATAGACGCGCTTAATTTGCAGCGGATGGCGGCGGGCTGCTGAAGAGGACATCGGGCCAGAAGTGAGGGTGAATGCCGTGCTGTAGCCGGTTTCGCGCAGGGCGCGCAGGGTAGCGGCGTCGTAGTCTCCGGGCGCGCCGTTGGGATAGGCGAAAGCGTCGGCCTTCTGGCCGGTTTCATCGATAATGCGCGCACGAGCTTCAGTCAACTGGCGTTTCTGCTCGTCGTAAGACACGCGCGTCATGATGGGATGGGTGACGGTGTGCGGCTGGCAGGCAATGCCATTGGCGACGAGTTCGCGCACCTGATCCCAGGTCACAAAGAGACGTTCATCGGCGGGAAGGGACACGTCGAGGGCTGCACATAACTGCTGCATTTCTGCCTGTTTTTGCTCGTCGGGAATATGCTTGAGATGCAGCATGAGCAGTTCACGCGCGGCGCGGCGCTCAGCAGCGCTGGCAAGCGGCTGCTGGCCGATGTAAGGCAGCGCAGCGCTGTTTTTTCTCGTGGCGCGGAAAGCGTAGCCACAGACATCCCACCACAGCCGCGCGGGGTCGTCCATGCGGCTGGTGACGAGAAAGATAACCGCCGGGAAGCCGTGTTTTTTGAGTACGGGATAGGCGTTCTGATAGTTGTCGAGATAGCCGTCGTCGAAGGTGATGAGCAGGGGGCGTTCCGGCAGCGGTTTGTTGTCGAAAAGATAGGCTTGCAGAGCGGCAAGGTCGATAACATTGAAGTGTTCGGCCACAAAAGTCATTTGCTGTTCGAACATGGCGGGCGTGGCGCTGACGACCGGTTCGTAATCGCGAAATTCGGGCGTATCCCATTCGATGATGCGATGATAAGCCAGGACAGTCAGACGATCGCGCCCCCAGAACACATTGAGGCCGCGCGTAAGGCCTACTTTATGCAAGACTTCCGCCAGCAGATGCGCTTTTTTCATCCCACTACCCTATCGTAAACCTGAAGAACGGACGCAATCATGGTTTCGACGCTGAAAGTTTGCCGCACCATATGATAAGCGTTCTGGCCGATTTGTACAGCCTGATGTGGATGCGCGACGAACCAACGAATCGCCCCGGCCAGCGCCGCCGCATCCTGCGCGGGAACGAGCAGTGCGGTCTGTTCATGCTTGAGCAGCGTTTTGAGGCCGCCGACGGCGGTTACCAGCAGCGGGCGCGCGAAGGAAGCCGCTTCCAGCACCGCATAAGGCAGCGCCTCCGATAATGAGGCCAGACACATGCAGTCCAGCGCACGCAGGATGTCGGGGATATCCTGACGAAAGCCGGTAAAGACGACGCGCTGCTGAAGCCCCAGCGCCGCCACCTGCGCCTTCAGTTCGGCTTCCAGCGGTCCATCACCGACAATCAGCAGTTTGGCGTGCGGCAGGTCGGCAAGTTGGCCGAAAGCATCGATCAGGTAGCTGTGGCCTTTGACAGGCTTGAGACGCGCGAGGATACCGACGACAAAATCAGACGGCGCAAATCCCCAATCAGCATAGAGGCGTGTATCTTTCTGGCGCAGCGGCTCTGGGGGCACAGGCACGGCGTTGGCAATGCGTGTGCTGCGCGCGCCGTAGCCCTGCGCGGCGGCCTTTTGCTGCAAGACTTCGGTGACGTTGATGTAGTGCCGCGCGACAAGGCGCGAAGCGCTGAGCACGCCTTCGTAAACACGCCCCTTGAGACCGGGATACTCGCCGCCATAATCACTGTGGATAGTAGCGACACGCCCTGGCGCGCCGGCCAGCGCCGCCGCGAACAAGCCCCACAGCACCGACTGTACATTATGGGCATCAACGACCTGATAGCCACCCTGTCGGATAATGCGGCGCAGTTCCAAGAGAATGCCCGGATTGCCGCGCCCGGCGCGCACAGCATGGTGCGGGAGATTTTCCTGCTGCAAGCGGGCGTGTAGAGCGCTGTCACGCAAAGTGACAACGGCGCATTCGACCACCAGGCCTTGCAGTGCGCGCGCCTGAGCCAGCACGCGCACTTCGGCACCGCCAAAGGTTTTGGCGAGATCAATCAGCAGGACACGATACGCTTTCATGGCGCATACCGTGCCAGGCGGAAGTTGTCGAGCACAATGGTCTGGGGCGACAACTGGTAGAATTGTTCCTGATCGAAACCATCTTCGCGGGTGATGGTTGGATCGGCTTGCAGGTCAATATAGTTGACGGCGCTCCAATCGAAGTTCATGTCGCTGTAGGCATAGGGCACGACCAGCGGCAGCAGCAGCGTTGTCTGGCGTCCGGGGCCGAGGATATTGGCGCCATTACGCAGCAGCAGATAATCGTCATCGTCGCCGAGCGCAATGTCGAACTCGACAAATGTCGGGCTGTCGTTGCGAATATCGACCAGCAGCACATCCCAATCACGCCAATCGACGCCGCCGAGCCAAAGATTGGCGGATGAATCGCCTTCGACGAAATACAGTTGCAGCGCAGTGCCGCTGTCGGGCCAGGGCGAAGGCAGCGTCTCAGCTTCTACAATGTCGAAGCTCCAATCGCCGGCAGTGGCGCGCGTGTCAAAATCGGCGATGACCTGCTGATCGGGCTGGAAGGCAACAGGCTGGACACAGATCGACTGATCGACGGGCGTGCCGTCGCGCAGCGCGACCAAGAGCGCAGCATGCGCGCGATCCCATAAATCGGGCAGCGGGTTTTGATCGGCGTAGGCGCCGGGCGTGAGGCAAGCGGCGAAGGCGCGCGCAGAGTCCACGCCCTGCGCAGCGGCATACAGATCGAGCAGCCGGGCATCTTCGACACTTTCGCGCAGCACTTTGATGCGCAGCGAAGGCAGCGGGCCAGGGTAAACGAGGGCGCCAACGCCGTAACCGAATTTAGGCGCAATGGCATCCTGTTCCTGCCAGGGATCAATCAAGTCCCAACCGGCATTGACCCATTCCATCGCGTTGTAACCGGCGATCAAGCGTGACCCGCGGGCGTAAACATGCCACGCCATGCCACGATGCGATGTCGCGGGCATGTCGATAAGGTCGCCATAGTGGTTGAGGTAAACGCTGGCGCTGTGGCCGGGCACGCTGAGCCATTGCGTATAGGACTCCGGCCAACCGCCGTCGAATTGATCCATATGAACATGGCTGTCATCAGTCAGGACATCGCTCGGCAGCCAATCGGCAGAATAGGTGGGCGCGGGGCCAACGCGCGAGGCCGTAACACGCAGACCAGCCTGCCGGATGATGGCCGTCCACCGCGAGAGATGGACATAGCCTTCGGGGCCGTTGTGATCGGGTTCGTCGGCGACCCAGCGTGTTTCGTCGTAGGGATAGGCCAGCGCGCCCGCCAAACGATCAAGTGCGCGCAAATGATCGGCCAATTCGGCGTAGTAGCGCACAAGCTGCTCAACAAAATAGCTGTCGTTGAAGTCCGTCACTGTGTAGGGATCCCCGTTCTGGTCAGGGAATAGGTAGGCTTCTTCAACGTTGCTGTACGGATTGGGCACGTAGAAATTAACGCCAGGCGGGATTGCCAGCAGCTCATCATCGAACATCGAAAAGTCCCAGCCTGCGTCGGTCAGTTCGGCAGCGCCGGTGAGGCCGCCGAGGGAAATATTGTGCGCCAACAGGAGTTGATTCACCCGATGCTGAAAGGCGAGGGCATCGCCATCGGAAGCGTAGAAGGGCATCGTCCATTCGGCGTCTACCGGGATGATGATGCTCATGGCGGCAGAGGAGAGAATATCCACCGGATAGACGGTGACAGTGACGGTGCGTTCGCCCGCGCCCGGCAGCGTCACCGTGATCGTATAGTCGCCGGGCGGGGTATCAGCCCGGACGTAGAGATCAGCCCAGATCACAGCAGGGCGGCCACCGGGCACATCGAGTGTATCTCCCAGCGGGCGGAGGCCATCGGGAACCGCTATGCCAGCGGGCAAACGCAGCAGCGAAAAAATGTCAACCTCGTCGGGCTGAGAACGAATATCGATGAAAAATTCCTCGAACAGTTGCAGTTCAAAGTACTCGGAAGGATAGGCGACTTGCGGCGCGGCGACAGTGGTATTGGCCTCCGGCGCAGCGATGACGATCTGGAAAGGCGCATATTCCTGGCGCGCACTGTGAAGCTGCAAAGGCAGCACGGTATCGGCAGGCAGCGGAGCCTGTGAGGTGATCTTGACGGTGGAACCCGTAAGATACCAATCAATGGGAGTCTGGGCGTAAGCAGTAGTGAACCCCAAAAGCAGAACGAAGATGAGAAAAGGTAACTTGCGCATGTGACCTCTTGAGGATGGTGGCAGGGGTTGGGATGGGGTGCAGCCTACAGAACTGCACCCCGACGATGAAGCGAACGGTGTTGTTACTTCTTGGCAGCGCGGCGGCGGCGGCGCACCCAAACGATTAGACCATAGAACAGCACAATAACCAGCACGCCACCCGTCACGCCGCCAAGTATGAGCACGCTGTTGGGGAGTTCCAGTTCTTCCGCTGGATAGACTTCAGCCGCATCCGGGCGCGGAGTCAGCGACGCCAGCGGCGTCACAACAGTCGGCGGGGGCGAACTCGTAAAGAGCGCGGTAGCCGGAATAGTCGGGCCGGGCGTGTTGGTCGGCGTCGGGGTGAAGGTCGGTCCCGGTGTGACCGTGTAAACGACGAGTGGGGTTTCCGTCACCATGCTCGTCGCGCTGAGCGTCGCCATCTCGGAGATTGTGCCCAGACTATCCTCGATCTCGCGCACCGCGGCGCTGTTGATAGCGATCACCTGGTTGAGCGAAGCGAAGACGACATCGCCGGCCAGCTCTGTCGCGCCGAAATTGCGGCTGATGAGCGCATTGGCGGCGAAATTCTGGCCTGCGGTTGTCGTGCCGGTGATCACCAGTACGACACGACTCGGATTCCAGGGC
Organism: Chloroflexota bacterium; assembly: GCA_013388745.1. Classification (GTDB taxonomy): domain Bacteria; phylum Chloroflexota; class Anaerolineae; order Aggregatilineales; family Phototrophicaceae; genus JACAER01. The sequence continues at coordinate 44,991 of JACAER010000060.1, read as the reverse complement.
GAGCGGATCATCTCCAAAACGCCAACATCGAAGCCTTCGGGCAGACGATAGGTTACGTCGTCCAGGGTCTGGAGGAGAGTATCTGTGCTCGGCTCAAAGCGCTGCGGCAGCGATGGATTCAAATCCGCGAGGAAGGGATTGGTGGTAGGGCGCCCCATGATGATGAAATGATACTGCGAGAGGTCTGTGCCTTCAGGGAGCGGCCCCAGGCTGATACGCGGGGTGAAGCCCTCGCCGGTGGCAGTCTGTGAGCCCAGCAAGGACAGAAGCTGCATAGCCTGTTCGAGTTCGAGCGGCGTGGGGTTAGTGGGCAGCGAGACCCAGACGTCCTGCAAGTTGGGCAAATTATTCATGGGCGCGGGGAATAAGCCAACCACCGGCGCAACGGCTAAGGGGTCAACGCTAGTGCGCGGCAGGAAAATGCTGCTGCTGCGGCTGATGGTGAACCAGCTTGCCTCACGGTTCGGCGGCTCGCAGCCATAGTCCAGGGGCACATCCACAGCCAGACGCAGCGTATTGGTCGCGCCAAGCTGGACACTGGTGGGCGGCACAGCGGCACGCAGCGTGTAACCCTGGGGCTGCGGCGTATTGGGACCGATCGCCGGGAGCGGCGCGCTGGCGATCGGCACAGCATTGATGTACACCGAGAAGGTGGCGTTAGTTTCGGCCAGAATCTGCGAGTAATTGTAGAGGACATTGACATAGGCATCGGGCGAAAGTACGCCCCCAAAAGGCAGCGTGAACTCGACTTCGAAGAACTGTGTGCCGATGCCGCTGAGCACAATGTCTTCGGTCACGCCCAACTGTTCGAAGCTGGCAGCAGTCTCAAAGACGGTGCCAAGCGGCGGGTGGAAGAGTGGACTGGTGTCACTGACAATCGCCAGTGTACCGCCCAGCCCCAGGACAGAAGGCCGCCCGGCCAGCGCTTGCGCCGCTTTGAGCAAGGCAATATCCGACTGCCCGGTAATGACGAAAATCGCGCGGCGCGGGTTCTCCGGGTTGGAGATAACCTGTACGACACCATCTGCTGGATTGATGGGATTATCGCGGAAGCGTAGTTGGCCGTCGTCGCCGAGCGTCGTCGGCAGCAGATTGCGCGCATACAGGTCGTCGATCATCGGATTCTCGCCGATGCGCCCGATGAGCAGCAGGTGATTGGCCTGACGATCGTTCTCGTTGAGTGTATCGCTGGTCACGATGCGCAGTTGCAGTTCGGCGCCGGTGAGCAAGCCCAGCCCCGCCGAAACGCTGGCCGAAGCCTGATAATCCGCCGCGCTGGCCTGTGGAGGCATCACCAGCCAGGCCGACTCGAATTCGTTGACGATACGGCGGTTATTGAAAAGCGGGCGCGGATACTGCGACAGGTCGAGCGTTGGCAAATACTCGCGATATTCAAAATGCACGAAGGATTGATCGGCGCGGATAAACATGCGCGATTCGAGGCGCACACGGCAGGCATCGCGCGCGTCCATTTCGAGCGTGATGGTATGTACGCGGCGCACAGGGTTCGCCAGCACGTTGTTAGGCAGCACGATTTGCAGCGTTTGCTGGCCGACATTGGCCGCTGTGAAGGGCACAGAGGCGATCAACTGATCGTTGATGCGTACATCAAGTGTGGTGACAGGCGGCGCAAAATCGGCGCCGATGACCGCGCTGGTATCTTCGAAATACTCAATGTTGAGATAGAGGATATTGGTGCCGGTGGGTTCCCAGTCGTCGGGGATACGCAGGCGGAACTGCGCCAGGCCCTGGGGCGAACGCATCGTGATGTCGCGGATACGCAGCGTATCCAAACGAATGTCGCGCGCCAGGACGGCATCGCTGGCGTACTGTGTGGGCTGCGCGGTCAGCAGCGGCGTCGGTGTGGCGGTGATGCAGCCGACGATGACGGGTGGCGCAACGGGACCCGGCGTGTTAGTGGGCTGACCGGGCGCAGAGGTTGCTGTCGGCACATCGGTCGGGCAGATCACGGGCGTGCCCGGCAGCGGCGATGTCGCGGTGGGCAAAAGCTGCTGCGCGGCGGTGTCGAGCGTGGCCGTCGGCACCGGGCTGTTCAGGGGTGTAGGTGTTGGCCCCTGGAAAATCGTGAGCAGGAAGGTCGCCATATAGCCGAGCGATGGGGTGGTGCCGTTGGGATTCAGATCGACCAGAAACCATTGATTTTCATCCTGGCTGACGGCATTGCCGCGCACACAGACTGCGGTATCACGCTGCAAGGTGGCAAGCACACCCGACTGGCGCGTCGGTTGTTCGCGCACGACGGCGGAGTCCGCGTTGACCTGATAATACTGACAGGCAGGAAGAGCGGTCGGCCCCTGAGTGGGCACTGCCGTAGGCGGCGCTGAGGTCGCGGTCTCGGTGGCTGTCGAAGCTGTGGTGGCGGTGGCGCTGGCGGCGCCGGTAGGCGTAAGCGTGACGACGCGCAAGGTCGGCGTGGCGCTGTTGGCTGTTGTCGCCGTGGCAGCAGGCGGCGTGTTGGTGGCAGCCTGCTGTAGCTGCGCGACGCTGGTTGACTGGCGAGTAGCAGAAGCGACAGGCGTCGAAGCATTGGCGTCTACGAGCGGGATGGCAGCCACATCGCCCGAAACCTGCACCGAGGCGGGCGACACCCAACCCCGCTGGCCATCGCTCAATTCGATGAGATACCAGCCGTTGGCGGCTACACCGACGAGACGAGCGCGCGTATTGTTGGGGAGAATCGCAACCACCGAGGCGGTTGTCGCACTGTCCGAACGAACGTTCACATCGGCCTGCGCGACAACCTGCGGCGCAGCGGTGGGGTTGACGGTGGGGGTGACGACAGTGAGCTCTTCTTCTGTCAGGGCACGCAGGGCGCGCGTCAGTACCCAACCTTGTTCGCCGGGTTGACCGTAGTCGATGCTGATCCAGTCGAGGGTTTCTGATTCGACACCCGAAGAACAGACCGGCTGATCAGTTTCGAGCGTGCCGATCGCCGCGCAGCCAACGCCAGCGCAGCCGTAGACGGTCACAGCAGCGGCGCGGGGTTGGTAGGTTTCCTGATTAGCGGGGCAACTGAACCCATCGATAAACACAAATTCCATCTGAGTTTCATCGACATAGCCCATCACACCGGGTTGAAATTCGATCGCGCGCCAATCAGTGAAGGAGCCGCTGTACGCGCGGGCACAGACACGCTGATCGCGCGATAGGGAGCCAAGCACACTACAGCTCCCCTGTGGGCAGGAACGCACGTTGACCTGTGTGCTATCGACTACCCAGGCGTCGCAAAAATCAGCGCCGGCGGCGGTAGTGCCGGGCGGGCCGGGTTCGACCAGACTCGCACTGATAAAACCCGTCTGGCGTTCTTCGGTGGCGTCATCTTCACCGAGACGGACGACGAACCACTGGGCGTTATCCGGCGCGACCCCCAGGACACACAGCGTTTCTGTGCGGGTGAAGCCGCCGATGATGGCGCAGTTTTCACCGGCACAGGAACGGACGCGCCCGATGTCGGTAGACAAGTGATATTCCTGACACACCTGTACGGGTGTCGGTGTCGTTGTTTGCGCAAGCACATCGGGCGCAAGCAGGACAACATAGAGGAAACACAAAAGCAACACAGCCAGCGCCAGACAGACATTGCGGCGGCGCAGGGGCGAGCCTATCCTGGAAATTAACGAAAAAAGAGCCACGTTTATCCTCAGCTATTTGTCAGCCAACACAAGACCTTCGGTAGGCGAGGTGGTCAGCATCTCGTGGGTGCGCGCGGATTCATAGCGCCGCACAAGCGCCTCGGTCAAAGCAGAAGCGCTGATCGCCAAACCGATGGCAAGACGCAGATAGCGCACATAATCGTCGTGCAAAAAGATGCTGGTCATTAGGTAACCCATCAGACCAAATTGCAGGCCAGACAGCCAGAGCACAAGATCACTGCGCCCGATGCGGATAAGCTGCTTGCGCGCTATCCATAAAGAGCGGAAGACCATAAGGTACATAAAGACAAACGCCGCCAGTCCCACTATCCCGGTTTCGGCAGCCGCTTCCAGGTAGAGGCTGTGCGCCTGACGATTCTCCAGGCGGTTATCCAGCCCGACGTGGATAGAATAGGTGAGGTAATGTTCTTCGTAGGCGGAATAGCCGATACCCAGCAGGGGATGTGTACTGAACATCTGCATCGCCACGATCATTTCGCTGGATCGACCACGGAAAGAAAGCTCTGTTTGCCCTTCGGCGCTACTGGTCGAGCCGGTAATGGTCGCCATACGATCCAGATAACCCTGCGGCAAGATAGGTAAGGCCACCAGCAGAACCACCCCGGCCAGAGCGGCGATCTTGTAAACGTTCATACGGCGTTCAAGCACGATCAAGGCACTGATGATAAGAATCATCATGAAGGCCGAACGCGAATATGTAAAGATGATCGCGCCGACAATCAACAGGGTGCAGAGCAAGGCCAGCCCCTTGGCACGCAAGCGTTTCTCGTCGAGGACACGGTACGCCGCCAACGGATACACCATCAGCAGGATTTGGGCGTAGAAGTTGGGGTCATCGAGCGGACCGGTGGGGCGTGTGTTGTCGAAGCCTTCGACGATCTGGTGAACGGGAGCTTTCGCCAGGCCGAAAAAGTCGTTGGTCGTATCCCCCGTCAGCATCTGATAGCATGTGAGCATCGCGAGGAAGCCCGCCGAGATAATGATCGCCCACTGCATTCGTTTCCAGACGACCTCGCTGTCACACAACTGCACCAGAATCAGCACAATAGCGAAGTCTTTAGCGAAGTCAATCAATTGGTCGAAGGCGGTATCGACTTCACCATTGACATAGCTTGAGACGGCGATGATGAAGCCGTAAAAAAGAACCGCGCCTTCCACGCTGCGCAGCACAATGGGCCTGCGCTGAACAAGGGCGCGTGTACCGATCACGCCGACGAAAATCAGGGCGACCAACAGCTTGTTGAGGCTGGGGATGCCCCAATTGACTTCGATGAGGTTAGACAAGTCCATGTAGACAAAGACGATGAGCACGGTCATGCCGAAAGATGGGCGCAGCACCATCAGCAGCCCCATGATCGCAGCGATACCGCCGAGAACAACGAGCCACCCATTGGCGATGGCGCCAACAGCCGCGCTGCCGCCAATGGCAATCAGCGCGCCGCAGGCCACGAGCAGCACCCGCAGCATTTGCCGGCGCTGCTCACTGTTTTTGATCCACGAATCAGGGTGGGGAGCAGTCTGGACACTAGCCATTGGAATCAGACTCCCCTTTTGGCTTATCTTTGTTGGTGTCGCTGTCATCCATCGGCTGCAAATCAGCAATCATTTTGCTCAGGTCGGAACCGCCACCGTTACTGACATCGCTTGCGGGGTCGCGCATCCAATCGCTGATATAGTCGCGATCGTAGGCGCCGGGGTCGTCTTCCATATCCCAGCCGACAAAAGCGCCGCCGCTGGCCGCCTTGCCACGCGATTCTTTGGTCGCATCACGGGTGTCGAGCGCAGTGGAGGCCGTAACAGCGGGCACGGGGACTTGCAGATATTCGTTCATGTCGGCGCGAATGGTTGTGCCGTCCATGTCGGTGCTGTCATCGAGCACAAAGGGGCTGGGAGCGCCGCGCATGAAGACAATGGTATTTTCGCCGGTGCTGCGGGCTTTTTCCAGCGCTTTGGCGGCCTGCTGGACCATCGTTTGCAGTTCCAGTGTTTCGCCGCTGCCTTCAACCACGCCGGAACTCAGCGTGAAGTTGGAGACATACTGTTCAATGCGGAACGTCTGGTTACGAATCTCGGTGTGAATCTTGGTGACCAGTTCTTTGGCCTCGTGGTTGGGCGTTTCCGGCAGCAGCAGTTCATAGTAGTCCTGCTTGCGGTTGTAGGCCAACAGATCGCCCTCGCGCAGCATGTTTTGCATGTAAAGCGCGGCGCTGCGCTGCAAAGCGTGCCGCACGCCTTCCGGCAGCAGGGCAAAGTCTTCGTTGGGCACAAGGCGCGAGAAGACCATACTGAGCGGACGATAGCGAATGCGGGCGCGGTTAACCTCTTCGGTCAGGCGCTGCTGGAAATAACGATCGTTGAAGGTGTTGAGCAGCGGGTCGCGGATCGACTGCGATTCGAGACGTTCCAGCGGGCTGCGCAGGTTATCCAGCAGCAGAGCGATGGTCACACTGATAACAATACCAATCGCCAGGCCAAGAATGGCATCACGGCTGTGGCTGGGCGAGACAGGAATGGGTTCAAGATAGACGGCGTCGAGCGCTGAGTGCGGGAAGAAAGGATACAGTTCGTTGGCCTTCGAGATGCCGACCAAACCGAGGGCGTAATTCAGGTCGCGCACAAGCTGCGGCGACGGCCCCTGCACGATGAGCTGCAAAACGTTGCTCTGGGGCAAATTGGTGCAGTTGCGGGTGTAAAGGCGCAGATCCACGGGCGGCGCGGCGGGGTCAAAGCCCAATAGCTGCTGGGCGCGATTCCAGGCGCTGTCACTCTTCATCAGCTCACAGTAGGTGTTAAAGAGGCGATCGCGTCCGGCCAGCGTATCAAAGGCGTAAATGAATTGGCCGGGATCAGTGCCCACACCTGCCGATAGACCGGTGATGTATTTGGAACTCGCTTCATAAATAGGTGTCTGAAGGTAGCTGAAGGACAGGGCCACCGTCAGCGAGAGCAGGGTGACGGGCAGAATCAGCCACCAGCTTTTTAAGATAATCCGTAGATATTCACGCAGTTCCATAGGTCGCTCTTGTTGAAATCTTTGCAGCGGGTTGGAAGTGTATCCTATGCCAGGATAAAAGAACACCGTTATCATCGACGGGTTTGTGTTTTCACACCGTAGTATACTGTGAAAGTGCTTTAAACCGATATTCGAGTTGTTAGAATATAATCTCAATTCATGTGCCAAGCATAACACCCTCAGAGTTTACGCTAAATTACACAATGTTTCAATAAAGGCGTTGTGTACTGAGGTGTTTTTCATAAGTTTTTTAGAAGTGCGCAGCCACGATTCAGACAATCTGTTGACCGTTTTTGACGACATGTTTGACGAGATTCCCGCCAAAACGATAAGCCAGATGGCGATAATCGGGGGCGTCAAGGACCAGTAAATCAGCCTGTTTGCCGGCTTCAAGGCTGCCGATGTACGCGCCGCGCCCGATAGCGAAGGCGGCGTTGAGCGTGGCCGCCGCCAGCGCTTCGGCAGGGGTCAGGCGCAGGTAACGGCAGGCCAGCGCCAGCACAAACTGCATCGATTCGCACCAGGCCGTGCCGGGATTGCAGTCTGTCGCCAGCGCCAGCGCCCCGCCGGCGGCGATAATGGCGCGCGCAGGGGTAAATTCGTGGTGTCCCAGGCCAAAAGGCGTGGCGGGCAGGGCAACGGCAACCGTCTGCCCCTGCCCCAACGCGGCGATGTCGTCGGGCAGCGTTTTGACCAGATGATCAGCGGAGACAGCGCCCAATTCGACGGCCAGGCGTGTGCCGCCGAGTCCGGCGAATTCGTCGGCGTGGATTTTGGGCGTCAGGCCGTGCGCGCGCCCGGCTTCGAGAATACGGCGGGACTGCGGCACGTCGAAGACGCCGGCTTCGCAAAACACGTCGTTAAACAGCGGTTGGCCTTTTTCGCGCGCATAGGCCGCCGCAGCGGGAATCATCGTGTCAACAAGCATCTCGACAAAGGCATCGGTGCGCCCGGCGAATTCTGGCGGGACGGCGTGCGCGCCCAAAAATGTCGCGGCGATGCCTACGGGCTGAAGGGCTTGCAGGCGAAAAATGGCGTCGAGCGATTTCAGTTCGCTGGCACTGTCGAGTCCGTAGCCCGTTTTGATTTCGACGGTAGTGGTGCCGGCGCGCAGCATCCGCTGCAAACGCGGCAGCGTTTCGGCCACTAACTGGTCAACGCTGGCAGCCCGCACAGCGCGCACCGTGCTGTTGATACCGCCGCCCGCGCGCATGATGTCCATGTAGGTCGCGCCGGCGATGCGCATCTCGAATTCGGCAGCGCGATCCCCCGCCCACACCAGATGCGTATGGGGATCGACAAAACCGGGCAGCACGGCACAGCCGGCAGCGTCGATTGCCTGGCGCGCGCGATATTTGGCGCGCAGTGTCGCCGAAACGCCCACTTCGAGAATGCGCCCTTCGTGAACAGCCAGCGCGCCGTCTTCGATCAAGCCGAGCGTGCCGAGCGCCCTGCCCCGCTGGGGACCTCCGTCCTGCGCGGGGACAATACAAAGCTGGCGGGCGCTGTGCAGCAGCAGATCAACATCCACCGTCATGTGCTGTGTCCTTCACTATTTGCGCAGCGGGATTTTGATGCCATGACGCTGCGCCGCGTTAAGCGCTGCGGGATAACCCGCGTCAGCGTGCCGGACGATACCCATACCCGGATCGCTCGTCAGCACACGCTGCAAACGGCGCGCTGCTTCGGGCGTGCCATCGGCCACAATCACCTGTCCGGCGTGCTGGCTGTAACCAATGCCGACTCCCCCACCGTGATGGAACGACACCCAAGTCGCGCCGCCGATAGCGTTCACCAGCGCGTTGAGAATCGGCCAATCGCTGACGGCATCTGAGCCGTCGCGCATCGCTTCGGTTTCGCGATTAGGCGAAGCGACAGAACCGGTGTCGAGGTGATCGCGCCCGATCACAATCGGCGCTTTGAGTTCGCCAGAGGCCACCATGTCGTTAAACTTCAGTCCGGCCTGCAAACGTTCGCCATAGGCCAACCAGCAGATACGCGCGGGCAAGCCCTGAAAATGGATGCGCTCGGCGGCCATAGTCAGCCAGCGGCGCAGGTGCGCGTTTTCGGGGAACAAGTCCATCACGGCGCGATCGGTTTTGTAGATGTCTTCGGCATCGCCCGAAAGCGCGACCCAGCGAAACGGCCCGCTGCCCTCGCAGAACAGCGGGCGAATGTAGGCGGGCACAAAACCGGGATAGGCGAACGCATTTTTGACCCCGGCGTCAAAAGCGCGCTGGCGCAGATTGTTGCCATAATCGAACACTTCTGCACCGCGCTGCTGGAAGGTCAGCATGGCTTCGACATGGCGCGCCATCGAGGCCAGTGAACGCTGTTCGTACTCGCCCGGATCAGATTCGCGCAGTTGGTAGGCTTCTTCAAGGCTCATGCCATGCGGGATGTACATCAAAACATCATGGGCGGGCGTCTGGTCGGTGACGACATCAGGAATAACGCCGCGCGCCGCCAGTTCCGGGAAGACATCGGCGGCGTTGGCCACCAGCCCCACCGACAGCGGGCGGCCTTCTTTGAGCGCGTCCTCGACAAAGGTCATCGCTTCTTCGAGTTCGTTGACGACGACATCGACATAACGATGATTCAGCCGCCGCAGCGCGCGCGCCGGATCGACTTCGACCACCAAACCAACACCTTCGTTCATCGTGATAGCCAGGGGCTGCGCGCCGCCCATGCCGCCCAGTCCCGCCGTCAGCACAAACTTACCCTTAAGCGATGGCCAACCACGCTGCCGGGCGAGCGCGCCGAGTGTTTCGTATGTGCCCTGCAAAATGCCCTGCGTGCCGATGTAAATCCACGAACCGGCGGTCATCTGTCCGTACATCATCAGGCCTTTGGCGGCCAATGCGTCAAAATGCGCCTGGGTCGCCCAATGCGGTACGAGGTTGGAATTGGCGATGAGCACACGCGGGGCGTCAGCGTGCGTTTTGAAGACGGCCACGGGCTTGCCGGACTGCACCAGCAGTGTTTCGTCGTTTTCCAGTTCACGCAGTTCGCGCAAAATCGCCTCGAAGCAGTCCCAATCGCGCGCGGCCTGCCCACGCCCGCCGTAGACCACAAGGTCTTGCGGACGTTCGGCGACTTCGGAATCAAGATTATTCTGGATCATGCGGTAGGCGGCCTCTTGCAGCCAGCCCTTGCAGGTGAGTGTTGTCCCGCGCGGGGCGCGCACTTCCCGCGCCTGTGCTTGTTTCGTCATGACTGCTGTCCCCCTGTGTTTTGGCTGTCCAGCGCGTTTTCCACCACGCGCACCAGTTCACCCGACACAACCAATTCATGCACCGCCGCCACCAACGGATACATGACGGTATCGCGCTCGACAAATGGCACGTGAGCGCGTATCAATTCGTATGCCGCCGCTGTGCCCGCGCCGAGACGCGCGTCTTTTCCGAGCTTTTGCAGGCGAAAGTCCACGCCCTGCGCCGCCGCCAGCAGTTCCAGCGCCAGCACATGTTCCAGATTATGCAGAATCTCGCGCGCTTGCCGCGCGGCAATCGGCCCCATGCTCACGTGGTCTTCCGTGTTGGCTGATGAAGGGATGGTATCGACAGAGGCCGGATGTGCCAACACCTTGTTTTCGGACACCAGCGCCGCCGACGTGTACTGCACAAGCATGAAGCCGGAATTCAGCCCGCCGTGCTGCGTCAAAAAAGGCGGCAGCAGATGGCGATTCTCTTTTTCGTCCACGAGGCGCGCCAAACGCCGTTCGGAGATACTGGCGAATTCGGCCAGCGCAACTTTGACGTAATCCATGACCATCGCCACCGGCTCACCGTGAAAATTGCCGCCGGAAAGCACTACTCCGCCGTCGGGTTCAGCGAAAATCAGCGGGTTGTCGTTGGCGGAATTAACTTCGATTTCCAGCGTGCGGCGGGCAAAGGCCAGCGTATCGCGCGCCGCGCCATGCACCTGCGGTGTGCAGCGCAGACAGTAAGCATCCTGAATATCGAGCGGGTCAAAGCTGCGCGTCAACTGCGAACCGGCGATCAGGCGGCGCAAATAGGCTGCCGAGTCGCTCTGTCCGGTATGAGGACGGAGCGCATGGATACGCGCGTCGAAGGCGATGGGCGTGCCACGCAGCGCCTCCAGGCTGAGCGCAGCGGCAAGATCGGCGGCGCGCGCCAGCATAGATGCCTGCTGCACCACTAACGCCCCCAGCGCGCTGATAAGCGTCGTGCCGTTGGTGAGCGCCAGCCCTTCTTTGGCTTCCAGCACGACAGGAGTAATGCCCGCGCGGCGCAGGGCTTCGCCGCCCGCCAACCGCTCGCCCTGATACAGCGCCTCACCCTCCCCAATCACCACCAGCGCCATATGCGCCAGCGGCGCGAGATCGCCCGACGCGCCGAGCGAACCCTGCGCGGGAATCAACGGGTGTACGCCGCGATTGAGCATCTGCACCAGCACATCGACCAGCAGCGGGCGCACGCCGGAATAGCCTTTTACCAGCGTTTGCGCGCGGATTGCCATCAGCGCGCGCACAGTGGGGATGTCCAGCAGTTCCCCCACCCCGACAGCATGGCTGACGACAATGTTGCGCTGCAAGGCCTGGACATGTTCCGGCGGAATCAGCTTGTCCTTAAAATCGCCAAAGCCGGTGGTGATACCATAGACTACCTCGCCGCGCGCCAAACAGTCTTCGACCACGGCGCGCGAACGCCGCATTTTTTCCAGCGCTTCGGGCGCGACCGTCACCGTGACCACGGAGGGGTACTGCGCCAGCGCTGCGATGTCCTCTAACGTGAGATTTTCGCCATCCAGAACAGGCATGGGTACTACAAAATCCATTCTAAAAAAGCGGATACATCATTCAATATTAGCGCGGTTTTTGAGCGCCGCGCGCAGCCGGGCTTCTGCCGCCTGTGCAGCGCTTTCGATCTCGGCCAGGCGTTGCAGCCAGGCATCCGCCGCCGTGCCTTCCTTGACGCTCAAGGCGTTGGTCTTAACGTTCAGCGTGGCAGCCTGCAACGCCGCACGCGCCATTGCCCCCGCAGAGGCCGCGTCGGTGATAGCGTTAGTGTTGCCGGTCTCCGCCGCTTCCGCCGCTAGTTCGAGCACTTTAGCTGCCGACTTAGCGACATGCAGCGGCACGGCAGCCGCGCCGTGCGTCGCGCGTTCGAGCGCTTCGGCGCGCGCTTTTTGTTCCGTTTCAGTGTCTTTGGGCAGCCGCATCGCTTCCATCACAGCATCGAAAGCCTGCGCATCCTGCGTGACGGCTTTTTGCAGCGCCGCGCGCAGTGCATCGGCTTCGGCAGCGATTTCCCGCATACGCGCTTCGACCTCGGCATATTTCTTTTTGCCGATGCTCAGGCGCGCGACCATACCGACCAGACCTGCGCCCATCGCGCCAGCATAGGCCGCCGCCGAACCACCGCCGGGCGTGGCCGTGCCCGCCGCCAACTGCTCCAGAAATGCCGTGTCGCCTGTGCGGTCTTCGCTGAGCGCGGCGTGCAGGCGCGTCTCCAGAATCTGGCTGGGCTTAAACCGGTCAAGCTGCAAATACCACTGCGCCGCGTCCGAAAGCGCGGCCTGCGGAATCAGCCCAACAAGTTCGGAATGGTGAATAGCGACGCCGTAACGCTGTGCCTCACGACGGATCATCTCGACAACGCGGGCAACAGGTGTTTTGGTGAAATCTGTCAGATTCATTGACACCTGCGCGCGACCTTCGACCAGCAGCCCCAGCCCTTTAACGAAGCGCAGCCCGCCCGAAGACTGGCGCACGGCAGCGGCGACCTTTTTGGCGATGCCGATATCATCGGTAGTCAAATAGACGTTGAAGGCAATGAGCGGCGCGCGCGCCCCGATAATCGTCGCGCCGGCCTTGCCGACCCTGCGCGGGCCAAAATCCGGCGTGCGATAGGGGTCGCTGTCGATCGACATTTTCAGCACTTCGTATTCGCCACGCCGGATGTCTTCGAGGTTGACACGATCGGCGCGTGTCGCAGCGGCTTCGTAAAGATATGCAGGGATGCCGAGTTCCTCCCCTACCCTCTTGCCGAGCGCGCGCGCCAGCGCCACGCATTCATCCATCGTCATCTCTTGCAGCGGCACGAACGGCACCACATCGGTCGCGCCCAGACGCGGGTGTTCGCCGCGCTGTTCATCCATGTCGATCAATTCGGCAGCTTTGGCGATGGAGGCGAAAGCCGCTTCGAGCACGGATTGGGGTGCGCCAGCAAACGTCACCACCGAGCGGTTGTGATCGCTGTCACTCTGGCGATCCAGGACATAAACGCCGCTGACAGCGCTGATCGCTTCGACAATCGCATCCACGACTTCGGTTCGGCGGCCTTCTGAATAATTGGCGATGCATTCAACGATTTTTTGTGCCATCAAAAAGTCCTAATCCAGCCATAAGCTCTTTAGGCTATCATTCTGGAACATTCATCCTCATTTGTCGAGGAAGCGTCGTGCAAACTACACAAGGAAGGTACTGGTAGTGAAAAAGATTGTTCTGGGTGTGCTGATCGTGCTGGTTGTCGTGGTTGTGGCCTTTTTCGCAGTGCTGCTGGGCGATGCGTTTCTGTTTGAACAGGCAGCAGATGTGACGAACGCATCGTTCGCCGCCGAAGATGGCACAACATTAATCGGTTATCTGGCACAGCCGGAGGGCGAAGGGCCGTTCCCGGCGGTCATTATGGTACACGAGTGGTGGGGGCTGAACGCGGAAATCCGCGCGCTGGCCGATATTCTGGCGCAGCAGGGCTATGTCGTGCTGGCACCGGATACGTATCGCGGGCGCACGGCGACCACCGTGCCCGGCGCGCTGTTCCTGCGCATCAGCGTGCCCGAAGCGCGCGTGGACGCGGATATGATGAGCGCGTATGCCTATCTGACGACGCAGGCCAATGTGGACAATGCGCGCGTAGGCGTGATGGGCTTCTGCTACGGCGGCGGGGTGGCGCTGCGGCACGGGGTGCAGAACGCGGCCATCGCGGCGACGATCAACCTGTATGGCGATATGATCTTCGATACGCCCGGCTTCGGCGCACTGCTGGAAAATGACCGCCCGGTGCTGGGCATTTTCGGCGCAGTCGATGCGCAGATTCCCGTCGCGGAGGTCGAGCAGTTCGAGCAAGCGCTGGTGACGGCGGGCATCCCGCACGAGGTGACGATTTATCCCGGCGTGGGACACGCCTTCGTCAACCCGCACAGCATCGCGCAGGCAGGCGCGGCGCAGGAGGCGTGGGCGCAGATTCTCGCTTTCTTAGAGGCAAACGTGAAAAACCCGGCCTAAGATAGACGGCCTATTATTGGCCCGCAGGCAGACGGCTCACAGCAGCAATGCCGCCTCCGCATCGATGAACCAGCGCAAATCGCCGTTGACAGGACTCACCGACTGCGCAGGCAAGTGTTCGGGCTGGGGCGCGCCTTTGAGCACATCGTATAAACGCTGCGCCTTGCCCGCGCCGGCCACCAGAAAGACGATATGCGCGGCGGCGTTGATGGCGCGCGCGCTCAGCGTGATGCGCCAGACGGCTTTGCTCTCGACGTAGTTGGCTGCTACCAAGCGCGATTTTTCGGCCAGGGCGGGGGTATGCGGGAACAGCGATGCCGTGTGCCCATCGTCGCCCATACCGAGCAGCAGCAGATCGAAACGTGTGTCTTCCCCGCCGAAAAAGGCTTTCAGAGCTTGGGCATATTCCTCGGCGGCGGCGGCGGGGTCGATTTCGCCGCGCATCCGGTAGATATTTCGCGGCGGCAGGGGCACATGCGCCAGCAAGGTTTCATGCGCCAAACGATAATTGCTGTCGGGATGATCGGGCGGCACACAGCGTTCATCACCCCAAAAAATATGCGTGCGTGCCCAATCGATTTTTTGCGCATAGACGGCAGAGGCCAGCAGCGTATAGAGGGCATGGGGCGTCGAGCCGCCGGAGAGCGCGACGGCAAAACGCTCACGCGCCGCAATCGATTCGGATGCGCGGCGAACAAATTCATCCGCCGCCGCGTGTATCAAGGCTTCGACGTTGGGGAAAATGTGTACGTTGGACATGCCTAGCAGTCCTCAAGCGCGCAGCCCAACTTCCACTTGTGCCCATCACGCGCCAGCAGAGCTTCGGCTTCCTGTGGCCCCCAACTGCCACGCGCATAGGTCGCCAGCGGCGGGGCCTGCGGCGTTTCCCAACCGTGCAAAATAGGATCGACAATGCCCCACAGTGTTTCGATCTCGTCGCCGCGCGTAAAGAGCGACGCATCGCCCAGCAGCGCATCGAGAATCAGGCGTTCGTAGGCATCGGGGATTTCGCACTCGCCGAACGACTGGCTGTAGTTGAAATCGAGCGCTACTGAGCGGGTTTCACGGTTCGAATCCGGCACTTTGGCCTCAAAATTCAGGTGAATGCCTTCGTTGGGCTGGATGCAGATCGAAAGCACGTTGGGGGCAACGTTGGGGTCGTGGCTGCCGTTGTTCATATTGCTGAACATATTGAGCGGCGGGCGACGGAAACGCACACGAATCTGGCTGGTCTTGGCGGCCAGCGCTTTGCCTGAACGGATGAAAAAGGGCACACCTTCCCAGCGCCAATTATCAATATACAGCTTGAGCGCGGCATAAGTTGGCGTTTGCGAACCGGGAGCGACATCTTTGGCCTGAAGATAATCGCTGTACTGCGCACGCACAGTATCAGCCAGCAGGATGGGACGCACAGCGCTCAGCGCTTTGACTTTTTCGTTGCGCAGCGCAGTAGCGTTAAACGAGGCGGGCGGCTCCAGCGTGACCAGCGCCAGAAGCTGTAAAATATGGTTCTGGAACATATCGCGCAGCACGCCGGCATGGTCATAATAACCGGCGCGGTGGCCGACATCGACAGTTTCGGCTACTGTGATCTGGACATTATCAACGTAATTGCGATTCCAGATCGGCTCGAAAATCGTGTTAGCAAAGCGCAAAAAGAGGATATTCTGCGCGGTCTCTTTGCCCAAATAATGGTCGATACGGTAGACCTGATTTTCTTCGAAAACCGAATGCACGAGCGTATTGAGTTCGCGCGCGGAGGCCAGATCGGTGCCAAAGGGTTTTTCGATGATGATTCGCCGCCAGCCTATGTCTTCTTTAGTCATGCCCGCCGCGCCCAGATTAGTGACCGTCGGCACATACAGCGCCGGCGCAGTAGAGAGATAGTAGAGGCGGTTGGCCGGTTCGCCTTCGATTTCGCGGAACACGGCCTCCAGCCCGGCATAGTCTTCGGGCTGCGTGGCATTGCTGCTCTTATAAAAAATATGCGCGGCGAATTCGTCCCATAATGCCGCATCATAGCTGCTTTTGGCGAACTCCTGCACGCCGCCGCGCAGTTTAGCGCGAAACTCCTCATGGCCGAAAGGCGTGCGTGAAACTCCAATGATGTTGAACCGCTGCGTCAGACGCTTTTTGACATACAGGTTGTAAAGCGCGGGAATCAGCTTACGCTGCGTCAGATCGCCCGATGCGCCAAAAATCACGACAGTCGAAGCGTTAGTCATTATGAAATCCCCCTGGCGGGCTGTATCCAAAAAACTGCTGTTGCTGCGTTATACGCAGCAAAGCGGTCAACTGGATGTGCTTGTATTGTGAATCACACGGGCATATAATACCGAACGATGGCATCATCCTCAATTTTTCTTAGCATCAGGGCTTATGAGCGTACCCATTCTCACCTACCATCAGATCAACAAGGTCAGCGCTAACCAGGACCCGTATGGATTGGTCAGCACGCCCGAACAATTCGCGGAACAAATGGCTTATCTGCACGACACAGGCTGGCGTTGTGTGCGCCTGATCGAGGTGGTGCGGGCTTATAAGAACCGCTCTGCCCTGCCCGCTAACAGCTTCGCCATCACCTTTGACGACGGCTACCGCGACAACTATGAAACCGCCCTGCCGATCATGCAGCGTTACAGCTTCACGGCGACCATTTTTCTGGTAGCAGATCGCATCGGGCAAATGACGGATTGGGACGGGCAGACCGGCGAACGCGCCTTCCCTTTGATGTCGTGGGACGAGATTCACGCGATGCAGAAGAGCGGTATCGACTTCGGCAGTCACACCAGCACGCACCCGCGCCTGAACAAAATCCCGCCGGAACAGGCCAAACGCGAATTGTGCGAATCGAAACAAAAGCTCAGCCAGGGTTTAGGTGCGCCGGTGGAACTCATCGCCTATCCCTATGAGGTCTCCGACCCGGCAGTACAAAAGCTGGCGGCAGAATGTGGCTATCTGGGCGCGTTCGGCATTTCCAGCTACCCACAAAACGTGTACAACCTGTGGCGCGAAGAACTGGGCGCGGCAGACACACTGGACAGTCTGCGCTACAAGATTTCGCCCCTGAGCTACCCCATGATGGAAATCAAACGCCGGCTGCGCCCGATCAAGAAGCTGCTGAAGGGCGGATAGGCCGATTCACCGTATTCAGCGAAGGACAAAGTCATGCGTGCAGTGTTGATGATGAGCAGTCTGGCGATGGGCGGCGCGGAACGCATTCTCGTGTCTGTGCTGCCATATCTGCGGGCGACCGGACTGGATGTGCGGCTGGTAACGCTGAACACGCGGCGCGACAGTCCACTGACCGAAGATTTCGTCAAAAGCGGCATTCCGCGCTTCGACATGGGCGCGAAACGCATGATCGACCCCGACGCCTGGAGCAGATATGTCACGATGCTGCGGCAGGAGCAAATCGACATCATCCATGCGCAGGATCAGGATACCAATATTTACGCGGCGGCAGCACATGTACGGCACGGAATGCCCAGCGTAATGACACGGCATGTGCTGGTGGAGCCGATGGACACCTGGAAAGAGGCAACTCGGGCGCGCATGGTGCTGACAGCGGCCAAATATGGCTTCAACCGTATCGTCGCCGTATCGGAAGCCGTGCGCCAGAACTTCAGCAAACAGGCCGGCATCCCGCTGAACCGTATCGAGACGATTTACAACGGCATCGAGGTCGAGCGCTTCGCCACACGCCACAAACGCGAGGCGAAACGCGCCGAAATGGGCTGGGAGAAGGACACGCCGATTGTGATTATGGTGGCGGTGCTGCGGCGCGGCAAAGGCCACGAAGTGCTGTTCGAGGCGGTGCCACAGATTCAAGCCGCTGTGCCGAACGTCAGAATCAAGTTGGTGGGCGAAGGCGAACTGAGCGAAACGCTGCGCGAACAGGCGAAACCGTATGGCGATGTCGTCGAATTCCTGGGGCAGCGTAAAGACGTGCCAGACTTGCTCGGCGCCAGCGATCTGCTGATTCTGCCGTCGCTCAGCGAAGCGCTGCCGACAGTATTGATCGAAGCGGGCGCGGCCTCGCTGCCGCTGGTCGCCACCGACGTGGGCGGCTCTGCCGAAATTGTAGAGAGCGGCAAAACCGGTTTCATCGTACCGCCGGGACAAGCGCAGCCCTTCGCCGAACGCATCATTCACTTGCTAAAAAACCCGGTCGAAGCGCGCGACATGGGCGAACGTGCCCGCGCGCGCGTAGTCAGCATGTTCTCGCTGGAACAACAGGCGCGGCAAACGGTGGCGCTGTATGAAAGGATTCTGGCGCAAAAATGAAAATCGTCTACAGCCTCCCCCACCCTGCCGACAGCCTGAGTTCCGAGCAGGCCGGGCATACCGTGCGCGCCAGCGCGATTCTGGGCGTGCTGGAAAAACGCGGACATGAGATCATCCGTGTGGAAGCGGCCAGAGGCAGCGGCGCACAAACTGCCGTGAAAACCTATCGCAGCCTGGTTAAAAAACTGCTGCCGCGTTTTATCGCCAACCAGATGCGTGACCGCGCCCGTGTGGCCTACAGCCTGAACTACGCAGGGCGTCTGCAACAGGTCGTGGAGCAGGCGCGCCCGGACGTGATTCTGGAGACGCATATCGCCTTTAGTCTGGCAGGTAAAACCGTCAGCGAAAAAACCGGCATCCCGCTGGGGCTGGATGATGTCGCGCCATCGTGGGAAGAAGCGCAGCAGTACGGGGGCGGCGCCGGCGGGCTGGCTCAGCGCACGCACCACGAAGTGACGCAGCAGGCCTCGCTGGTCGTAGCGGTGAGTCAGGAAATCCGGCGCTTACTGAAGGAGGACGGCGTAGCCGAGAGCAAGCTGGTCACGATCAGCAACGGCATCGACCACAAATTTTTCCAGACAGGCACGGGCGGCGCGGAGGTGCGGGCGCGCTACGGCATTCCGGCAGACACCGTTGTGATTGTGTTTGTGGGGTCATTCCAGCCGTATCATCGCGTCGATTTGCTGCTGGAAGCCTTCGCGCAGGTCAAAACCGATACCCCCGCGCGTTTGCTGCTGGTCGGCGAGGGGCAGCGCACGCCCGAAGCCAAAGCCGCCGCTGATCGTCTGGGCATCAACGCGCGCGTCACTTTCACCGGGCGCATTCCTTACGATCAGGTGGCGCAGTATGTGGCTGCCGGGGACGTGGCGACCATGCCGGCGACCAATTCTTACGGCAACCCAATGAAGATTTACGAATATATGGCGCAAAGCAAGGCCATTATCGCACCTGACCAACCGACGATCACCGAAATCGTGGCGCACGGCGAAAGCGCCTATCTGTTCCAGCCGGAAAACGTTGGCGCGCTGGCGGCGGGACTCAAGCGGCTGATCGAAGATGGCGGCCTGCGCACAAAAATCGCCCAGCGCGCGCGCGCCGACGCCGACCAGCACACGTGGGAAAAACGCGGTGAAGCCATGGAGCAGGCGCTAGAAAAAATTCGTCGCAAGAGCTGAGAAACACAGGTTGGCTGCCGGGGGCATGGGGGCGAGTCATGACTCCGCTCCTTGTTCCACGCCATCACTGACCATTCAACCGCTACTGGCTTTTGCATTGTGCTAATCGCCAATCGCTAACCGCTATTTTCACAGCAGATCATGGCCGCCACCCGACTGCTGAATGAGCTTCGCGATCAGCGCTGTCCAGCCGGCCTGATGGCTGGCGCCGAGTCCAACCCCACTGTCGCCGTGAAAATACTCATAAAACGGAATATGGTCACGCCAGTGTGGGTCGTTCTGGAAGTAACTTTCCCCGCCAAAAACGGCGCGCTGTCCGCGTTCATCGCGCAGGAAAATGCGCATCAGCCGCCGCGAAAGCTCTGTCGCAGCCTGACGCAGCGTAATCCGCTGCCCTGAAGCTACCGGATATTCTACAGTGAACTGCTCGCCGTAGTAGTGATGGTACTTTTGCAGCGCTTCGATCATCAGGTAATTGACCGGAAACCAGATCGGCCCGCGCCAATTCGAATTGCCGCCGAACAAGCCGCTGCGCGACTCGCCCGGCTCATAATCCAAACGATACTCGCGGCCATCAGCGTGCCAGGTGTAGGGATTCTGTTCGTGATATTTTGACAGCGAGCGCAAGCCGTAGTCTGAGAGGAACTCCGCTGGGTCGAGCATATACTTGAGCATAAAGTTCAGTTCGCGGCGGTTGACGAGCGACAACAAATAGCGCCCGCCGGCGCCGGGTTCGATAATCGAGGCGATGTGCGAGACCAACTGCGGGCGATACTTCAGGAACCACTCCATGCGGCGGCGAAACTGTGGCAGTTTTTCCAGCAAATCGGGTTCGAGTGTTTCCACCGCGAACAGCGGAGTCAGGCCGACAAACGAGCGCGTTTTGAGCGGGGCATAACGACCATCGCCGAATTGCAGCACATCGTAAAAAAAGCCGTCTTCTTGATTCCACAGGCTGACGGCATCACCGCCCATATTGTAAATAGCGTTGGCGATATAAATAAAATGCTCAAAAAATTTGGTCGCCACGTCTTCATAGGCGGGTTTTGCGCGCGCCAGTTCAAGGGCAATAGCGAGCATATTCAAACAGAACATGCCCATCCAGGCTGTGCCGTCGGCCTGTTCGATATAACCGCCGGTGGGCAGCGGCGCGCTGCGGTCAAAAACGCCGATATTGTCTAAACCCAAAAAGCCGCCTTGGAAGACATTTTTGCCGCTGCGATCTTTGCGGTTGATCCACCAGGTAAAGTTCAGCAGCAGTTTATGAAACACGCGCTCCAGGAAATCGGTATCAGCTTTGCCGGTCAGGTTGCGCGCAATTTTGTAGACGCGCCAGGCGGCCCAGGCATGAACGGGCGGATTGACATCGCCGAACGCCCATTCATAGGCCGGCAGTTGGCCGTTGGGGTGCATGTACCACTCACGCAGCAAAAGTACGAGCTGGCGTTTGGCCCATTCGGGATCAATCAGCGCCAGCGGCACGGTATGAAAAGCCAGATCCCACGCGGCGAACCACGGATACTCCCATTTATCAGGCATCGATAAGACATCAAGTGTATAGACATGCGTCCAATCGCTGTTGCGGCCAGCGCGGCGGGCTTCCGGCGGCGGTTGGCCCTCTTTGTCGCCGTCCAGCCACAACTGCACGCCATAATGATAGAACTGCTTGTTCCAAAGCAGGCCAGCGAAGGCCTGGCGCTGCACCAATTTTTCGTCATCGGTCAAGCCCTGACGCTGGATGGCGGCGTAGAACTGGTTAGCATCGCGAATACGGCGCTCAAACACGCCGTCAAAATCCTTAAACGGTGTTTCCAGCGCACGGTTGCTAAACATAATATGCACGGTAAAAGTCTGGCCCGGCTGCACGAGCGTGTGATAATGCGCGGCGCATTTGGTGCCGACCGCAGCGGGATTCACGGCGTCTGGGCGTCCGTGAACAATGGCTTCGTGAAAGGCATCCTTGACATGAGGCGTGGCATTCGGGGCGTTGAACAAACGCGCATTGTTGCTGTCATTCTCGGTGAACAGCAGGGTTGGCGTCTGTCCATAGGCCAGGGTATACCAGTAGCGTTCGCCCAGGTGTTTGTGTTCAGCGCGCACCGCGTTAGCGCCGACGGCGCGCAGCAGTGGGCGCTGCGGGTTGTGCCCCCATGACCAGGTATTGCGAAACCACAGATGCGGCAGGACGTGAATGGGCGCTGCTTCGGCGAAGCGATTTGTCACGGCAATCCGGCAGAGAATGTTTTCGGGATCGACTTTAGCGTATTCGATTAACACATCAAAATACCGGTTCTCGGCAAACGTCTGGCGCAGCGCGTCGAGCAGTTCGTATTCCGGCTCATCCTTGCGCCGGCGACGGTTTTCTTCGACCAACTGAGCATAGGGAAACGCTGTCTGCGGGTACTTGTAGAGCATTTTCATGTAGGAATGGGTGGGCGTGCCGTCGAGGTAAAAATAGTATTCTTTGACATCCTCGCCATGATTGCCTTCCGGGCCGCTGAGGCCAAACAAGCGCTCTTTGAGGATAGGATCCTGTTCATTCCAGAGGGCGACGGCCAGACAGATATTCTGAAAGCGATTGCAAAAACCGCCGAGACCATCTTCGTTCCAGCGGTAGGCACGGCTGCGGGCATGGTCGTGGGGGAAATACATCCAGGCATCACCAGAGGCGCTGTAATCTTCGCGCACAGTACCCCAGGCACGCTCGCTTAGGTACGGCCCCCACTGCTTCCAATCGGCATAGCGCGCTTCGGAATCGGCCAGACGCTGATGTTCAACCGTTTGTGGTGCGGGCATATAAACTACCATTCTGACAGCAAATAAGTCTTAGCGTGATTATACGTGAGATTACGACATGTCAGATTGGTCGAGGCAGCGGGCAGCAGCGTTAGAGCGCGGCAGGGAGCATGAAAACAAAAACAGACCAACACTATTTTGCTGGTCTGTTTATCTGCGGGGATGACGGGATTCGAACCCGCGGTCTTTGCCTTGACAGGGCAATATGTTTGGCCGCTACACCACACCCCCTTATTTGAGGCTGAAGGTATCTTACTCAGGGGGTAGAGGCGTGTCAAGGGGCAAAGTGGGCAGCGGCACGCCTTTGCGTTACCATAAACGGGCACAGCACTGCTCAAGGAGTCTGGCTTTTGACCCGTTTGCAGATCGTGAGCGCCAACATCGGCGGCCACCGACACCTGAACAATCAACCTCTGGACACGACGCAGGTCGCGCGCGATGTGCGCGGCATTCTGCCGATCGATCCGGCACAGCCGACGATTATCGCACTTCAAGAAACCACTAGCGTCTGGCGCGGCGAGCAGCGCTGGAGCGATGGCGCCGCGCTGGCTGCGCTGCTGGGCGCGGATTATCGCTTTTTCTTCGCGCCAGAGGTGGACAGCCAGAACCACGCGCACCAGCGTATCTGGCAGCGTCCACTGTACCAGGGTTATACGCGCGTCGAAAACGGCAACGGCATCATTACGAACCTGGCGCGCGCCGCCTGGCCATGGCCGCTGCCCGGCGACGGGTATCCCGGCAGCAAAGGCGCAGAAGCCATCAGCGCGTCGATCAGCCACGCACGGCTGTACAGCAGCGGCAGCCGTGATACGCAGCCGCGCAACGCCATCCTCTTCCCGGCGGCGTCGGACTTTGGCACAGTGTATTTTATGAATACGCACTGGTCAACGCGCAGCGGCGAGGAACGCCACAACCCCGAACACCCCATTTCGCAGCGCGCATCGGAGGAACGCCTGTTCGAGACACAGCAGATTCTTCTGCTGGTCGAAGAACTGCGCGCTGCCGAACGCGCGCAAAACCGAGCGCCCTGCCCGATCATTCTAGCAGGCGATTTCAACGCTGCGCCGGACACGGCAGAAATGCGCGCGCTGGAAACGGTCTTCAGGCGGCTCATCCCGGTCAGCCCGGATTATACGCACATCGTCCACAAAATCCCTATCGATCATATCCTGATCGCCGATCCATCCGGACTGCTGCCAGTCAACATCGTCTGTCGCATCCATACCGCGCCGGAAGTGGCGGAGATCACGGATCATCGCCCGGTGCTGGCGGTGATTGAACAAGCCAGCACATCAACGGTATAATTCCGGCGATTCTCAGAATGAACTCTACGCTTTACAGGAGTGTGCGTCGATGCAAGTAGATCCTTCGATCTTTAAGGCTTACGATATTCGCGGCATTTATGGACAAAATTTATTCGAGGCGACAGCGGAAGCGGTCGGCAAGGCGTTTGTCAAGATTCTCGGCGCAAAAACTGTAGTCGTCGGGCGCGATGCGCGCATCTCCAGCCCGGTGCTGTATCCGGCGCTGGTCAAAGGACTGACCGGTGTGGGCGCGAACGTTATCAATCTGGGCATGGTATCCACTGACATGTATTACTACGCCTGCGCCACCAAAGGGCTGCCGGGCATCATGGTCACCGCCAGCCACAACCCCAAAGAATACAACGGCTTCAAGATGGTCAAGCAGATACCCTATCTGCTTTCCGGCGATGAAGGCATTCAGGACATCCGCCGCATGATCGAAAACGACGATTTTCCGCCGCCCGCCGCGCAGCCGGGCACGGTGGAAGATTGGGATGTGATGGACGGCTTCATCCAGAAAATTCTAAGCCTTGCCGACGTCAGCAAATTTAAGGCGCTGACGATTCTGGCAGACACAGCCAATGGTATGGTCGGCCCGTCGCTGACAGAGTTGTTCAAGCATATCCCGCAGGTGAAGCTGATTCCGATGTATTTTGAGCCGGACGGCAATTTCCCCAATCACGGCGGTGACCCACTGCAAGAGGAGAACCGGCGTGAAGTGATGGAGCGCATCAGCCGGAAAGAAGGCCAGCTTGGATTTCTGTTCGACCCCGACGGCGATCGCTTTTTCTGTATTGACGACAACGGACGCTTCGTCTCTGGCGACTTTTTGACAGCGATTCTGGCGGAATACTTCTTACAGCGGCACCCTGGCGCGGCGATTGTCTACGACATTCGGGCGTCGCACGCTGTGCCTGACCGCGTAAAAGCGGCGGGCGGCAAACCGCTGTACAACAAGGTTGGCCACGCTTTTATCAAGAAGCGTATGATGGACGAAAACGCAGTCTTCGGCGGCGAGGTCACGGGGCATTACTACTTCCGCGACTTTTTCTTCTGCGATTCGGGTGTGGCGCCGCTGATGTTCATCCTCGATCTGCTGGCGCAGACGCCCAAAACGCTGGCGCAGATGATCGACGAGCTTTCGGCAGTCTACTACATCTCCGGCGAAATCAACACCAAAGGGGTTGATGTTAAAGTAGTGATGCGGACGCTGGAAGACAAATATCGCGCGCAAGCCAAAGAAATTCTCAAGGTGGACGGCCTGTCAATGGAGTTCGACGGCTGGCATTTTAACGTGCGCGGCTCGAACACCGAACCGCTGGTACGCCTGAATCTGGAAGCGACGACTCAAGCCGTGATGGCGGCCAAACGCGACGAGGTATTAAGCATCATTCGCGCATAGGGACGACTTTGCCTTCGTTTTGCGCCGGAAATTCGCGGGCAGGGCAGGGAGATCATCCCCCTGCCCTGTTTTATTTCAGGATGTCGGACAAAAAACTGACGCCAATTTCAGGCTTTTGCACCTGAAAAATCTCGGCAATCGTAGCGGCCACATCAGCGAACGTAGCGCGTGTGCCCAGATTGACGTTCGCGCGCACGGGCGCGCCAAAGACCAACAGCGGCACATACTCACGCGAGTGATCGGTGCTGGGCGTGGTGGGGTCTACGCCGTGATCGGCAGCGATCAACACAATGTCGTCGTCGCGCAGGGCCGCCCGAATCTGCGGCAGGCTGGCATCGAAGGCTTGCAGCGCGGCAGCATAACCAGGCGCGTCGTTGCGATGGCCGTAAATCATGTCGAATTCGACCAGATTGACAAATAACAGACCTTCGAAGACGATCGGCAGAAACTTGTCGATAAAATCCGCGGTGGCCTGCGCGTTGTTAGCGCTGTGCGCGGTGTGGGTAATGCCGCGCCCGCCGAACAAGTCGTCAATTTTGCCGACAGCATACACATCTTTGCCCGCCGCGACCAGCGTGTCGAGCATCGTGGGTTTGACCGAAAGCAGCGGATAGTCGTGGCGGCGTTCGGTGCGCTGGAAGTGCCCCGGCCCGCTGCCGATAAAAGGCCGCGCGATCACCCGCCCTACCCCATGCTCGCCGACCAGGATTTCGCGCGCGACTGCGCACATTTTGTACAGTTCGGGGACAGGGATGATGTCTTCGTGGGCGGCAATCTGGAACACGCTGTCCGCCGATGTATAGACAATCGGCTTGCCTGTCGCCATGTGCTCCGCGCCGAATTCTTCGATAATGGCCGTGCCAGAAGCCGCCTTGTTCGCCAGCACAGCGCGCCCAATGCGCGCCGAAAATGCCGCGATCACCTCCGGCGGGAATCCGTTGGGATAAGTGGGAAACGCTTTGGGCAAACGAATGCCCATCAATTCCCAGTGGCCGGACACCGAATCTTTGCCCGCCGAAAGCGGCTGCATTTTGCCGAAGGCGCCGGCAGCGGCGGCGGGCGGGACACCGGCGATAGGCATGATATTGCCCAAACCCAGCGCGCCCATGTTGGGCAGGCGCAGGCCGCCCACCGCGCTGGCCGTGTTGACCAGCGAATTGCTGCCCTCGTCGCCATATAGCGCGGCATCGGGCGCGGCGCCGATACCGACGCCATCGAGTACAATAACAATCACACGCTGGATTTTCATGGTTTTTTCTCTGCTTCACATCCGCAAATAAGCTATATTATACAGGGTCTCGCATAATCCTCTGGAGTCATCATGAAAGCTGTTGTACTGGCGGCGGGCGAAGGCACGCGCCTGCGCCCTTTCACTAAAGTGCTGCCCAAACCGCTGCTGCCGGTGGGCGAAAAACCGATGCTGGATATCATTTTGCGGCAGTTGGCGCATTATGGTTTCACCGAAATCATCGTGACAGCCTGTTGGCTGCGCGAAAGCGTGCGCTTGTTCTTGCAGACCATGCAGCAGGAGCTGCCGGATGTCCAATTGACTTATGTCGGGCAGGACAAGCTGATGGGCACGGCGGGCGGCATCAGTTCGCTGCCGGGTCTGCAAGGGGAAGCGTTTCTGGTCATGAACGCCGATGTGCTGACGACGATGAACTATGGCGATTTGATGCGCTACCACCGCGAGAAACAGGCGGCGCTCACGATCGGCATGTACGAAAAGAAGGTCAAAATTTCGCTGGGCGTGCTGCAAGCGGACGCCGATCATCACCTGTTGGGCTGGGCAGAAAAGCCGGAAACGGTGCATTCGGTGAGCATGGGTATCTACGTGGTTGATCCCAGTCTGCTGACGTATATTCCGCCAGACGATTATATGGACATGCCAACGCTGGCGCGTCAGCTTATCAGCGAAGGCAAGCCCGTCAGGGTATATCCGTTTCATGGGCACTGGATCGACATCGGGCGGCCAGAGGACTTTACGGAAGCGCAGGAACAATTCGAACGGCTCAAGGATGAGTTTCTGCCGAAAGGCTGAGGCGCGCCATTAGTCTCGGTGCAGCAGACGCAGCACTTGCGAATCATGCAGTTGGGGAAACAGCCGGTAGAACTGGCCGACGGCGCTGAAATCTTCGGGCACGGCCAGGCAGACCATTTCGTCCACCAGCGGTCGGAGTTCAGAAAATGCGCCAGGGGCACAAATGGGCACGGCGATGATAATTTTGTGCGCGGCGGCAGTACGCGCAGTCACCCACTGTACAGCGGCTTTCATTGTTTCGCCAGTGGCAATGCCATCATCGACCAGAATAACGCTGCGCTGGCCGATATGCAGCGCTTGTCCGCGCCGGAAGCGCTGTACATAATGCCGCACGGTGGCGCTCGCCCTGACGATTACAGGCTGCATATCGTCGCGGCTTATGCCGTAAAAATGGAGGACGCGCTCGTCCAGAAACAGGGCACCGTCTTCGGCCAGCGCGCCCAATGCCAACTCTTCCTGGCGCGGATGGCCAATTTTTTTGACAATGATAACTTCATGCGCACAGCGCAAATGCTGCGCCACGACAGCGCCCACGACCACGCCGCCGCGCGGAATCGAAAGCAGCAGCAGATCGGCGGCTGGCACATCCTTGAGCGAGGGCGAGTGCAGCAGTCGGGCGGCTAAATGTTGTCCCGCATCCTGCCGATCGATAAACATAGCGCCACTCCTGTGCCTATTGTCTATCGCAAGTGTCTGTTTGACGTTAACGGACAGCACTTATTTGAGCATAGGCTGGCGTTGGCGCGCGGTCAGGTAAAAGACGTGGCTCATCAGGTTGGCCTGCGCTTCGCTGAGAGACAGGCTGCGCCGCCCCATCGTGGCACGCGCCACCTCGATACACTTTTCGATGCGATATTCGGCAAAGCCATCTTCGCTGCCCCAGATAAAACTGGGCACGACTTTGGGCACGCCCCCGCCCATGACATTGCTGCCGACGCCGATGACTGTGCCGGCCATGACCATCGTACCAATGCCGATTTTAGCGTGATCGCCGATGATGATGCCCATCTTTTGCATCCCGGTATCGACCATCATATCGTTGACTTCGATGCGGATCGTGCCGTAGGTGTTTTTCAGATCACTGTTGGTGCCGATCGCGCCGATGTTGACCCATTCGCCAAGGTAGCTGTGGCCGAGAAAGCCAGCGTGATATTTGTTGCTGTAGCCCTGGATAATGGCTTCTTCGACTTCGCCGCCGATGCGGCAGACGGGGCCGATCGTTGTGCCTTCGCGAATTTGGCCGCCGACGAGATAGGTTTTCGCGCCGATATATGCCGGCCCCTGAATATGGGTGAAGGACTGAATTTTGACCCCTTCGGCGATATAGATCGGGCCGTCGCGCGCGTCTAAAACCACGTAGGCATCGAGGCGCGCGCCCTTGCCGATGTAGACATCGCTTTCGTTGTAGAGCACCGTGCGTGGATCGACTTCGCCCTGACTGCCGTTTTGCTTAAGCTGCGCGAAATCTTTTTTGAGGACTGCGCCGTTGTGATGCACGAAGTCCCATAGATACGTTGCCAGCAGGGCCGAATACTCTTCGATTTCCACCTGCCCGGCCAGCCGTTCCATCAGCGCGCGCGAATTTTGTTCCAGCAGGTAGTAGGCGGCTTCCTGCGCCAATTCGCCTTTGAGACGCGCGGCCACCAGTCGTCCGCCGGAAACGAGCATCCAATTTTCGCTGGCGATGTGTGGCAGTTCATCGCGCACGGCGTAGGTATCGAGCAGCAGCCCATTAACGAACAGCACGGGGGTTTCTGGCGTGACCTCAAACGGCGAAAGCAGATTGAACTTTTGCTCGCGCAGCGTGGGATTCAAGTAAGGGCGGCACAGGTAGCGCACGCTGTAGCCGCTGAACGTCTGCTCGATGCGCTGGCCGAGCGTAAACAGGCCGCAGCGCAGATGAAACACCGGGCGTAAATACGTCAGCGGGAAAAAATTAGAATAAGTCGAATCTTCAAAAACACACAATTCCATACAGCATCCTCACCTAAGCGCTGCCACGCGGGCGCTGCGCCATGAGATCGAATACACGCTCAAACACGGCGCGCATTTTTTCCGAATCATGGCGCACCACCAATTTGCTGTCGGATTCGTAGCGCGGGTTAGTACCGCCTTCGAGGACACGCTGAACAGCGGCGCTGATGAGGTCTTCTTCGATCAGCACGGCGCGGTTGAGCATACGCACTTCGCCGGAACGATCGGCCAGATTGACCTTGATATGCGAGTTTTCGAATTCGTCGAAATCCAACAACACTTGATCGGCGCCCGACTCATGATATTTTTTCGCCAGATCGAAGGCCACGCGCTTGTTGTTTAAGATCACGTAGTCCAGGTAGAAGCCGCCGTGCTGTTCCAACGCGCTGACATGCCGCGAGACAGAATAGCCGTCGGTTTTGCCAGGTTCGGTCATGATATTGCAGACGAAAATCTTGGCGGCACGCGAATGATTGACCGCTGTGGCCACATCTTTCGCCAGCAGGCTGGGGATGATGCCGACAAACAGCGAGGCCGGACCCAAAATAATGGCGTCGGCGCTTTCGATAGCTTTCAGGATTTCGGCGTTTTCGGGCACAGTGGCCGCCGGGGGCAGATCGTCGCGGTAGCGCGCGAACAGACGATTGATCGAGCCATAGCGGTGCGACTCTTTGATCGCCAGAAAACCTTCCAGCACATAACCATCGCTGAATTCGGCGCAGATGGTGGCGTTGGGCAGGGTCGCGATGAACACATTGCGCAGCAGGCCAAGTTGATTAGCGTTGAGCAGTTCGCGGTAAAGCTGCATGTCTTCGCCCATCGGCAGGACAACCGTGACGCCGGATACCATGTCTTTGATCGAGTTCAAGAAGATCAGCAGGCCGATGCCGCTGCCGAAAATGACTACATTGGGCTTGTTGGTCGCCTCGCGATCATAGACGACGGCCAAACGCCCGCCCTCGATCTGCGGCACGAGGATATTAATCAGCGCGCGGTTCAACTGCACCAGCGCCAGCATGCTGGCGCTGATGCCGGCGATGACCAGCGAGAGGCTGCGCAGCGGCTCTTCGATGAAGCGCAGCGCGATATACCACAACAGCGATCCGGCTTCTTGCCCCTGTGAAAACTCTTGTATCAGCGAGGCCAGCCCCAACCCCAACAAGACCGAACTGAGCAGCAGCAGCGCAATCCAGCGTTTGACTTTCACGCCGGGTCGCATTAGATTCGGGATCAGCTTCCATTCCATGATGCACCCTATTGATGAAAAGTGAATCGCAAAAACGCTGCATCAGCGCCTGCGTTTTTCACGCGCGAGTTCCAAAAGTATTTGCGCGATGACCGCCGCGTCATGGCGAATCGAGTCCTGCTTCTGGTACAAAGCGCGCTTGCCTTCGGTCAGCAGCGCGACATCGCGCGCCAGCACGCGCACGCCCAGCGCTTCGACTGCGGCGATTTCCGGCGCGCTCGCTTCAAGCACGAACACATCATCTTTGGCATACTGCTGCGCCAACTCCGGCGGCGGCAGCTTGGTGTTGACGATGGCGTAATCCAGCGCGCCGGCCCCTAATACTTCAACAATCCGGCGCACATGATCGCTGACTGTGTAGCCATCGGTTTGTCCGGGCTGCGTAGTAGTATTGCAGACATACACCGTCGGCGCGGCGCTGGCGGCGATGGCCTGCGCCAGATCGTGAAAGTCCAAACAGGCCAGCACGGTTGTAAACAGGCTGCCCGGCCCCATGACAATCAAATCCGCCGCGCGCACAGCCTGCACCGCGCCATCATAGGCGCGCGCAGCGCCATCTTTGATAAAGACACGCTTGATCGGCGGCTTCTTTAGCCCGCGCACCTGAAATTCGCCTTCGACCAGTGTGCCATCCAGCAGTTCGGCGCAAAGCTGCGTGTTGGCCGTGGTCACCGGCAAGACACGCGCAGAAACGCCCAGCAGCGCGCGCGTGATTTCCACCGCTTGCACAAAATCGCCCGTGTACTGCGCCAGCACGCCCAACAGCAAATTGCCGAAAGCCATGCCGTCGAGCAGTTCGTAATCCGGCGTTTGTATGCGGAATTGCAGCACTTGCCCCCAGAGCGAGTCTTCGCCCGCGAGATTGCCGAGCGCGTTGCGAATGTCGCCGGGTGCGGGGATGTTGAGCAGGGCACGCGCCCGTCCGGTGCTGCGTCCGGTATCGGTCACGGCGATCACACCGGTCAGATGTGGGGTATAGGGCTGCAAACCCAGGAGAAGCTGGCTCGCGCCGCCGCCGCCACCAATTGTTACAATCTTCAATGAGTCCAAAACGAAACGTGTGCTCCTGTGTGTCCACAACCGATGAAAGTCAGGCGAGAATACATCATAGGGCGCACACTTGGCAATAGCCACAAAAACAGCAGATGCAAAAGTTGCCTCTTGCGCCTGCTGTAACTTGCTGCGCTGAATTTGCGCTTAGTCGCCGGACGCCGGTTCCAGCGTCGGCACGACACCGTTGCTCGACTGCTCCGGTTCTTCCTGATAGCGAAACTGGCTCATATACAGCTTGTGGTACTCGCCCTGCTGTGCCAGCAGTTCTTTGTGGGTGCCGCGTTCGATAATCTGCCCATCCCTAATCATCAACACCTGATTGGCATTGCGGATCGTGCTCAGGCGGTGGGCGATCACGAAACTGGTGCGGCCTTCCAGCAGCTTTTCGAAAGCCTTCTGAATCAGGCGTTCGGTGCGTGTATCGACGCTGGAAGTGGCCTCGTCCAGAATCAGGATTTGCGGCTTCATGAGCGCGACACGCGCGATGGCGATCAACTGACGCTGTCCCTGGCTGAGGCCAGAACCGCGTTCGCCGAGTATCGTCTGGAAACCTTCGGGCAGCTTTTCGATAAAGCTGTCGGCGGAAACCAGTTTGGCTGCCGCGATAACTTCTTCATCCGTCGCGTCCAGACGCCCATAGCGAATGTTGTTCATGACGGTATCGGAGAACAGGAAGGTATCCTGAAGCACGATGCCAATTTGCGCGCGCAGGCTGGCGAGCGTGAACTCGCGCACGTCCACGCCGTCGATCTTCACCGCGCCGCCCGTCACATCGTAGAAACGCGGGATCAGGTTGATGATCGTGGTCTTGCCCGCGCCTGTTGGGCCAACAATGGCCACCATTTGCCCGGCGTCAGCCTTAAAATCGACGCCGCGCAGCACTGGTTCGCCCGCCTTATATTCAGCATGAACGCCGCTGAACTCGATATTGCCACGCACAGGGGGCATCTCTTTGGCGTCGGGACGATCAACAATCGCCGCCGGCGTATCCAGCAGGCCGAAGATGCGTTCGCCGCCCGCGATAGCGCTCTGAACGTTCGTCCAGAGGATGGCGATCTGCTGGATCGGCTGGTTGAAGCGCTGCACGTACTGTAAGAACGTGATGACCATACCAAGCGAGATCACCGCTGTCCCCAGAAACGGCTCGTTGCGCATCACCGAGAGACCGCCGAAAACCACGACCACGCCGATCGCGATGTAACCGAAGGCTTCGAGCACCGGCGTCAGCGCACTGGTGAAGGTGGCGGCGCGCACATTGGCGTCGCGGTTAGCGGCGTTGCGGCGGCGGAAAGCGTCGATACTTTCTTCCTCACGGTTGAAGGCCTGCACTTCGCGCACGCCGGCGATGCTCTCCTGCAAGCCGGCGTTAACACTGCCCATCTGCTCGCGGCTCTTGCGGAAGGCGACGCGCGCCTGCCCCGAAAAGTAGAAGGTCGCCAGCAGCATGAAGGGCACAACGGCCAGACTCAACAGCGCGTAGGGCACATTGGTCTGAAGCATCTTGACCATGATCCAACCGATGAGCAGGAAGCCGCTGATGACGCTGAGCAGCGCGAAGGAAAACACCTGCTGGATGGTGTCGGTATCGCTGGTGATGCGGCTCATCAGGTTGCCGACTTCGTTTTCAGCATAGTAACTTAGCGAAAGCCGCTGCATATGCCGGAACAGATCACGGCGCATCAGGCGCAGCACATTTTGCCCCGTCCAACTCATGGCGATAAAGGCCGCGCCTTGCAGCACCGCGCCCAGCCCGTACAGCCCCAGCAGCACGAAAGTCATTTGCGCCAGACCCGCCAGCTTGGCATTGGTTTCGGCGGCGGCTTTTTCTTCTGCTGGGATAGTGTCATCGGCGGCGATACGTGCGGCGATAGCATTGGCGTCATCGTCGGTGTACCAGCAGGTGTCGGACTGTTCTCCCTGTGGCGCGAAATTCTGCGTCGGCAAATAGCAGTCGAACGCTTGGCCGACGATTTCCGGCGTTGTGACCTGTGTCCACGTCGAAACGACGACCAGAACAAGGGCGAGCACCAGCCCATACCAAAAGTGCCGGAAGTAGTGCCCAAAGCGCAGCAGTGTCGCCCTCAAATTCCTGGGTTTGATCACATCGCGCTCAAAAATACGGCGGCCGCCGTCCATTCCTCCCATCATGGTGGTTTTCTCCTTAGTTCGTTTTAACCGCCACCATTTCGTTGGTGGTATCGGCGTCGCCCACGAGCTGCGAATTGTAGATCTCGGCGTAAATCGGGCTGTCTTCCATCAGGTCGGCGTGCTTGCCGACAGCCACGATGCGCCCTTTTTCCAGCACGATAATCTGGTCGGCGTTGAGCACGGTGGTGATACGCTGAGCGATCACGAAGCTCGTGCGCCCTTTCATCAGATTGTCCAGCGCCTTCTGAATCTGCGCTTCGGTCTGCAAGTCCACGCTGCTGGTGGAATCATCAAGAATGAGAAGCTGCGGGTTGAGCAGCAGCGCGCGCGCAATGGCGATACGCTGCTTCTGGCCGCCGGAAAGTGTCGTGCCGCGCTCGCCGACAGGCGTATCGTAGCCATCGGGGAAGCTCATAATGAAGTCGTGCGCCGCCGCTGCTTTGGCCGCCGCGATCACTTCATCCAGCGTGGCATCCGACCGCCCGAAAGCGATATTGTCGCGAATCGTGCCGCTGAAGAGATTGGTTTCTTGCAGCACAATGCCAATCTGCGAGCGCAGACTATCCAGCGTGACATCACGCACATCATAGCCGTCGATCAGGACTGCGCCTTCAGTCGCGTCATAAAAGCGCGGCACAAGGTTAATGATCGTCGTTTTGCCGCTGCCGGTCGCCCCCAACAGCGCGACGGTTTCACCTGGCTGCGCCGTGAAGTTGACATGGCTGAGCACCGGATCGCCTGAGCCGAAATAGCGGAAGGTCACGTCGCGGAATTCGACATGTCCCTTGAGCGCAGGCAGTTCGACAGCATCCGGCTTATTGGTGACATCGCTTTTGGCGTCGAGAATTTCGAAAATGCGGTCTGCCGAGACGGAAGACTGCGCTAACAGCGAGATGATGAAGCCCAACTGCCCCAGCGGGAAGAAGATGTAAATGACGTACAGGCTGAATTCCTGATAGCCGCCAAGCGTCAGCGTGCCGTTGAGGATTTGCTCGCCGCTGAAGTACAGCAGCGCCGCCTGCCCCACCTGCGCCAGCAAAAACACCAACGGGAACAGGAACGAGAATGTGCGCGCGACCTTGATACTCTGTCCGAACAGGTCATCTGTCGCGGTATCGAAGCGTTTCTGTTCATACGGCTCGCGGGCGAAGGCTTTGACGACCTTCATGCCGGCCAGATTCTCTTGCAGAATCGTGTTGAGCACCGAAAGTTTAGTCTGCACCTGCACAAACAACGGCTGGCTGACCGCGCCGAAGACCATGAACAGCACCAGCGCGAACGGCAGAATCGGCAGCACGACGAGCGTAAGCTGCCAGTTAGTGAGCAGCAAGATGACCAGCGTGGCCACCAGCAAAATCACGGCCTGCGCAGTAAGCACTAAACCTTGTGCGATGAACAGACGCAGCTTTTCGACATCATCTGTGGCGCGAATCATCAACTGGCCGGTCTGGTTGCGATCATAATAGCTGAACGACAAGCGCTGGATTTTGGCGAAGATTTCGTTGCGGAAATCGAAAGCCAGCCCCTGCGAAGCCTTTTCTGCCATATAGGTCTGCACAAACGAGAACAGGCCGCGCACCAGCGCGAAGGCCACAACCAGCGCAGCGCCGATGATAAGCCACTGTTCACCGTTATCTTTGTAGGCGGTAAGTTGGTCAACCGTCAGGTTCAGACGATCTGCCACCATCGGCAGGGCGAAAGACGGCACTTGCTGGGTGATCGTGCCGTAAGTGACGTTGTTGAGCATGTTTTCGACCAGCTTGGGCACGGCCAACTGCGCCAGAGAGGCGATAATCAGCGCGCCGTAGGCCAGCCAGATCGAAATTCCCTGTTTGGGAAGATAGCGTATGGCGCGGCCCAGACCGCCTTTGCTTTGTGGGCGTCCCCCACCGCGCTTGCGGCGCCCCACTACGGCTTGTGCTTGCAAGGTGTTTCCTCCATGAGCGAGTATCTACCAATGTGTCAAATTTATATTTGACTAAAATAGATTTTAGATTTTTATAAAATATTTTGCAAGGATCAAGAATCGCTAGTCGGGGAAGCGTTTAACTGCTCGCGGACATGCATTCGGACACGGGCTGCGAGTTCACAGGCGATTTCGCTGCCATCAGGCAAGTGCTGGATGAATTGGTGGATAAGCGCAATCAGGTGTTTAGCGTTGTCGCGCCCCAATGCCTGAAGGCTGAGCAAAATAGGGTCGTTTTCGTCAACAGCGGGGATCGAAGCGACCAGCGCAGCGCCGGCGTCGGTGAGCGCAAGGGGTACACGACGGCGATCATGCGGGTCTTTCTGGCGGCGCAGCAGCCCTTTGCGCTCAAGATTATCGACCATCGGCACCAGCGTAGACGGGTCCAGCACCATCATGCGGCTGAGTTCGCTGATAGTCTGCTGTTGATGCTTAAGGATATGCAGCACACCGAACTGCACACCGCTGATGCCCGTCCGCTGCGCAGTGAGCCGGCGTTCCAATTCTTCGCGTGCGATCTTGTTGATGACCATGTTCAGCACGCGCATTTCGACGGTCATAGTATAGAAATGCAGGTCGATCATTTGCGTTCCAATGATTGGGATACCAATTGTTTGCACTCCTATAGAGTAGGCCCCTCGTCCGGTTTTGTCAATCTGAGAAGTATTAGAATTCTGCGCAGGTATCGTCACCAGCGCATCACATCAACATAAATTCGATTTAAAAATTCGCCTGTATGCTGCATTTGCGTTAACATTGGCGCGTGTTTTAAGGTGTGCTGAAAGGTCAGTCACGCCCGACTCGTATGAGAACCACAAATAGAAGGAGTACAACATGAGAAAGCTGTTGGTTGTTTTGTTAGCCGTTACGCTGGTGTTGGTCTTTTCCATCCATATCACCTTCGCGCAGGAAGGGGACATCGGCAGTGAATCGAACCCGATTCAAGTCTTCTTTGTGCCTTCGGTAGAAGCTGAAACCATCACCACGGGCGGCCAGATCATGGCCGACGCGCTGGAAGCCGCCACCGGCTTGAACTTTGAAGTCTCGGTGCCAACCTCCTATGCCGCCACCGTCGAAGCCATGTGCGCGTCGCCCTCCAACTCGATCGGCTTTATCCCAGCGGCGGGTTATGTCATCGCTAACCAGCGCTGCGGCGTCAACATTTCGCTGCAAGCAGTGCGGCGCGGTTGGGCGGTCTACTGGTCGATGTTCATTGTGCGTCGTGACAGCGACATTTACACCTTCGGCGATCTGGCGGGCCGCACCTGGGCCTATTCGGACGCCAGCTCGACCTCTGGCTATATCTTCCCCTTCGCGATTCTGGCGAACGCCGGCGTGGTGCCGGGCGACACGGTAGAAACCGGCGGCCATAACCAGACCGTGCAGGCCGTGTACAGCGGCGAAGTAGATTTCGGCACGACGTTCTTCAGCCCGCCGGCCATGCCCGAAGGCTATGCCGCCTGGCAAATTGGCGACCTGCCCGAACCCTATGATCTGACAGTAGACGAAACCCGCACCGTGACCGAAGGCGAAACGACCAGGCTGTTTGTCGGTGACATCGAAATCCTCGACGCGCGCCGCAATCTGGCCTCTACCGCCCCCGATATTGTCGATCAGGTGCGTATTATCCGCCTGAGCGACCCGATCCCGAATGACGGGGTGACATT
This sequence comes from Chloroflexota bacterium, assembly GCA_013388745.1. Lineage (GTDB taxonomy): Bacteria > Chloroflexota > Anaerolineae > Aggregatilineales > Phototrophicaceae > JACAER01. The sequence goes on along the minus strand of JACAER010000060.1, from coordinate 7,993 downwards.
TGGGCCGGAATTCCCTGAAGAACTGCGTCAGCAGATCGTCGATGCCATCATCGCTTTCTCGGCCACCGAAGGCTGGGCCAGCTCGATCGGCAACCGCGATTTCTACGGTTGGTCGAGCGTTGTGCCTGCGGATGATGAACTGTTCGCCGATGTGCGCGCGCTGATTATCAACAGCGGCCTGACGGAACAGGACATCTTCGGCGGTTAAAACTGCCGATCGCGCCGTTTGGGCGAATACCCCAAAAAAGCTATACTACGGGCAGGGGAACATCACCCCCTGCCCGTACTCGTTTAAAGAGAAAGCGCTTTTATGCTGATTATCGAAAACCTGACGAAAATTTATGACAACGGGTTCAAAGCGCTGGACAACATCAGCCTGGAAATTCCCGACGGACAGTTCGTCGCCATCATCGGGTTGAGCGGCTCCGGCAAATCGACGCTGCTGCGCTGCATTAACCGCCTTATCGACCCCACTGAGGGGCGCATCATCTGGAACGACATCGACATCACCGCTGCCACCGACGACGAACTGCGCCAGATTCGCCGCCGCATCGGCATGATTTTCCAGCAGTTTAACCTCGTCAAACGCTCCAGTGTCATCACGAATGTGCTTTCGGGACGGCTCGGTTATGTGAATCCCGTGTTCAGCCTGTTCAACTACTTTCCCGGTAAAGAGAAAGAACGCGCGCTGGCGGCGCTGGATCGAGTGGGCATCCGTGAAAAAGCCTACAATCGCGCCAGCGCCCTGAGCGGCGGCCAGCAGCAGCGCGTCGGCATCGCGCGGACGCTGATGCAAGAACCGGAACTGATGCTGGCCGATGAACCTGTAGCCAGCCTTGACCCGGCCACCTCGCATTCGGTCATGAAGTACCTGCAACTGCTGAACGAAGAAGACGGGCTGACGATTTTGTGCAGCTTGCATTTCCTCAGCCTGGCGCGCGCCTATTCGCACCGGGTGATCGCGCTGAAAGACGGCAAGCTAGAGTTTGATGGGCCAGCGCAGGCGATCGACGACGAGCGCTTCAAAATGATCTATGGCGAAGAAGCCGTACAGGTCGAAATCCATTAATCAGGGGGACTAAAGATGAACGATTCCACGCCTCCAAAAACCAATAACGCGCTGCGCACGCTGCTCATTATTGTCGTCATCACCATCGTGCTGGCGATTTATTCCTACGGCTGGACAGTGACCGACATCAATCTGGACAAGCCGCAGGAAGCGCAGCGGCAGCAGAATCTCGGCGAAGCGCTGCGCGATCTGCTGTCGCCCAATATTTTTCAACAAGATTACACTTTTCAGGCAGCGACGCTGCCGTTTGTAATGACCTGCCCGGCGGAAGGCGCGCCTGCTGCGGTCAGCGCGCCAGCAGATGCGGCGCCGTATATTCTGATCTCCGCGACTTGTGGTGTCGCCAATGATGTGGTGACCGTGCAGGGCTTCAACTTTCATCCCGAAACGTTCGCGCGCATCGAGTGGATTCCCGACGGCGGCGAGGCGCGCGTGCGCCAGCCAATCGGGCGCGGCGAAGACAATTTTTTCACCGATGCGCTGGGCCGCTTTGAAGTCCAGATCGAAGTGCCGCAGATTCGCGGCAGCAGCGGCCAAACCCATATTATTCAGGCTCGCGTGGCCGTGCCGGCGGGGCTGCCGCATTTCAGCAATACCACTGGCGTCGTGCTGGAAAAAATGGTCGAAACGATCTTCCTGGCGCTGATCGCGACAACACTGTCGATTTTGCCCTCGGCGATTCTCAGCTTCTTTGCCGCGCATAACCTGATGAAGCCGATCCGCATGACTCTGGGCAATCTGCTGGTGAGTTTTGCGCTGCTGCCCGTGGGCTGGCTGCTGGGCAGCGCTTTGCTGTCGCCGATTGGCACTTTCGCGTTGAATCTGGGGCAGGGCACGTTGTTTGGCGCGGGCAGCACAGCCTTGGCGCTGGGTTTTGCGATGGTTGCTGCTGTGCGCAAACCGCGCGTCGTCGAAACTACAGGATGGGAAGCGCGTCTGCGCTCCGTGCTGCTGGCAGTGCTTGTGGCGATCATCGTAACCGCCGTCGTCGGATTGCTCGGCGGCTTGGGATTGTCAGGCGATATGTTCTTCCATAATCTTGGCAGCACTCTGCGCCCGCAAACCGCAGAAGGCCCGGCGGTCGCGGCGAATTTCGGGCAATGGTTAGTCTATGCGCTGGGCGACGTGCTCACATCGTTTGGCAACATGATCGGCACGCTCGGTCAGCTTTTGCAGCTTCTCATGCTGCCGATTGCGGGGGTCATCGGCGCGGTGACGCTGTCATCTATCGGCACAACGCTGACTCTGGATGCGCTCAAACATGTTGACCGTGTGACGAGCCACATGCTGGGCGGTACGTTGGGCGCTATCTGCGGCGCGATTCTGTTAGGCATCACTGCGAGCATCGGGATGCAGGCGGCGTGGTTAGGGCTGCTAACGCCGCTGGTCGCAGCGGGGTTGGGTGGTGGTGTGTTCTCGCTGGCCTATCAGCGGCTGACAGGCAGCAAACAGCGCAAAATACCCGGCGAAAGCACCAGCCAAAGATTGAGTTCATGGGTCGGAATTGCGCTGGTTTTCCTCGCAACTTTTGTGTTGCTGAACGTAGAGCGCGCCGTGGTGGAAGGCGTGCTGCCAACCCAGACGGAACTCTTGAATCTCTTCGGTATGCCGATCTATTTTTATGTCGCTGAAGCAATGCTGATCGGCGCGGTGTTGGGCGGCGTGGCGGGCGCGCTGGCAGGTACACGCGCCGCGTTCCCGTTTGGCGATATGCTTTACACCACGACACGCACAATTCTCAACGGCCTGCGCTCGATTGAACCGCTGATTATGGGTCTGGTCTTCGTGATCTGGGTGGGCATCGGGCCATTCGCCGGCGTGCTGGCGCTGACTCTACACTCCATCGCCTCGCTCGGCAAGTTGTATTCAGAGCAGATCGAAAGTATCGATTCGGGCCCGATTGAAGCGCTGCAAAGCACGGGAGCGAATCAGTTGCAAACGATCATGTACGCGGTGGTGCCGCAGATCATCCCGCCCTACATTGCCTTTACCATGTACCGCTGGGACATCAACGTGCGCATGTCCACCATCATTGGCTTTGTGGGTGGCGGCGGTGTCGGCTTTTTGTTGCAGCAGCAGATCAATCTGCTGCGCTACCGCGAAGCTGGCGTCGCTGTGCTGGCCATCGCCATCGTTGTCTCGATTCTGGATTACGCCAGTGCCTCGATTCGCCAACGTTATATTTGATGCGGGAAGGGTATGGGCAGGCACGGGCCGCGCCCATACCATTTTTGGTTGACAAAGCCAAAGCACATCATCTACAATCAACTTTAATGTAGTTGGAAACGCTTCCAATCCAGCGTTTAACTTTATGCGTGTACCCACGATCAAAGATGTAGCCATACTAGCAGGCGTTGGCATCGGTACGGTGTCGCGCGTGCTGAACAACAGCCAACAGGTCAGCCCCAAAACACGCGAACGTGTGCTGGCGGCCATCCAGGAATTGGGATTCCAGCCGAATCGCGTCGCGCGCCAGCTTTCGCGCGGGACACAGATTCAGAACATCGGCATTATTCTGCCGTATGTCAGCTACTACTCGTTTGTCGAGCGTTTGCGCGGCGTACAGCAGGCGCTGCGAACGATGAACAGCGATTACGATCTGGTGCTGTTCGATGTCAGCCACCCGCAGCACTACGATGAGCAGTTGGCAGAAATCATCACGCACGGCTCGATCGCTGGTCTGCTCATTATGACCTTGAATCTCAGCATCGAACAGCGCGAAGCCCTGGACGATGCGGGAATTGTGTACGTCGGCGTCAGTGACCGCTGCCCCGCCGACTGGCCGTGTGTGGGAATCGACAACGTAGCTGCTGCCCAGCGCGCGGTAGAGTATCTGCTGCAATTGGGACACAGGCGTATCGCCTATGTCGGCGACGTGCTGGACGACGAATACCATTTTCCTACCAGCCAGGATCGCTGCGAAGGCTATCGCCAGGCGCTCGAAGCCTACGGCATCGCCCCCAACCCGGATTACTGCCGGCTGGGGGCGCATGGGCGCGATGTCGCGCAGCGGCTGACAAGCGAACTGCTGGCGCTGCCAGAACCGCCCACGGCGATCTTTGCCATGAGCGATATCCAGGCACTGGGCTGCATCACGGCGATCCACGAAACCGGACGCCGCGTGCCCGATGATATTTCTGTGATCGGCTTCGACGACATCGAAATCAGCCACTACGCCGGCTTATCGACGGTGAACCAACATTTGCAGGACAGCGGGCGCGTGGCGGCGCTGGCGCTGCTGCATATGCTGCAAAAGACGTTCGAGCCGGACATGCTGCAAATGCCCACGCCCGAATTAATGCCGCGCCAGACGACAGCGCCCTATAGACCTTAGGACAATCAGAGCATGTTTTTTCAACCGAGCAACCCGCGTCGCGCGCTGTGGGATACCTGGCTGTTCCCGGCGCAAGACCAGTTTCACCTGTTTTACTTGCAGCGTGACCAGCGCGACATCGCCTGTACGGTGGTCGGACACGCGGTTTCCGACGACCTGGTGCATTGGCGCGAAGTCAAAGACGCGCTGGCGGTGGGCAAACGCGGCGCATGGGACGATGGCTCGCTGATGACCGGCATGACGCTCCAGCACACCGATAGCCGCTATTATCTATTTTACGGCGCGATGGACGACGACGGTGTACAGCGCATCGGCACGGCGATTTCTGATGATCTGATCAAATGGCACAAACACGCCAACAACCCGCTAATTGTGCCCGCCGCACCCTACGAAACCAACCCGCGCGCCGCACCCAACGACGAAACCGCCTGGCGCGACCCCTGCATTATCCGCGACTCGGCCAGCGGCGATTATCTGGCGTATTTCTGCGCGCGCGTGCCGGGGGGCAGCCACAGCGGCGGCGGCGCGATCGCTGTCTCGCGTTCGCGCGATCTGCTGCATTGGGAAGTTCTGCCGCCCGCGTTTGTGTCTGACAACTATGTGTGCCTAGAAGTGCCGGACGTGTTTTTTCTCGATGGCCGCTGGTATATGCTGTTTTCTACGGGACACAGCTTCGGCGCCTACTACGAAACCGCCGACCCGCACATCAGCAATGGCACATTTTATCTGGTTTCGGACAACCCGCTGAGCGGCTGGCACGCGCCTGCGGATAATATCCTCGTCGGCAGCCGCGCCGGACGCCTGGACGCTTATGTCGGGCGCAGCATGGAATATAACGGAACGCGCCTGTTTTATCATCATATGGTGCTGGGCGAAGATAATCTGAGCTGGCAGCGGCGCGGCGGCTATCGCCATCTGGTGCGCGGCTCGTTCGGCAGCGTCAAGCAGCTTGGGACGACATCGGACGGACACCTGCAAGCGCGTTACTACGATACGCTCAGCGCATGCCAGCGCCCGCTGTTTCACCGCGCGGAAACAGTCACCGAAACGACGTTTTTAGGCGCGCAGCAGGATGTGATCGCGCAGCTCACAATCACCCCGCAGCGCGAAAACGCCGTAGGTGGGCTGCTGCTGGGTTACGGCTGCTTGCCGCGCCAGGGCTTGCTGATCACGCTTAACGCCGCGCGGCAAAGGTTGGATGTTGGACTGGTAGAAGGTGAGCAAACGCTGCGCCGCGCGCCGGCGCTTCAGTCGCGCAGCATATCGATCAAACCTGGCGCAGCATATCACCTGCGCGTGGTGGCGCGCGCGCAGTTCCTCGATATTTACGTGGATGATGTGCTGCTGTTGGCCTTTACGTGGGGCAGGGCGCCGCACGGCCAATGCGCGCTGTTCAGCGAGGGCAGTGCAATCGCGAATGTAAAAATTGACGCGCTGGTGATTGCCGATTAATCACCCAGCCTGGCGAGCAAATTCGTCAGGGTGGCCGAACGCTGACGAGCGCGGCGGCTCAGGCCGATGCGATAGCGCACAGCCGGCGCTTCACCGACTTCGACCAACCAGCCCTGTTTCACGAGTTCCGCCACGATTTCAGCCAAATTCGTCAGCGTCTCGAAGCGCGCTTTGAGTGTGTCGAGCGTCACGCCGTCGGGCGTGTTTTGTTCGCGCAGCAAAAACAGCATGATCTGCGCCTGTGTTTCCGGCAGCGCAGCAATATCGATTGCCGAAATGCCTGCATCTTCGCCCGAACGCGACGGTTGATCGAACATAACCGTTCCTTCGTCTGTGTCCGACTATGGTTACATTATAACGCGCTTTCGCCAGATCGAGTCTTCCTGTTGGGACAAACCCCCGCAATTGGGTACACTAGAGGTCTCTTGTCTGCACAATGTTGTGATTTTTATGGCAAACCTCATTAATCCGCAAAACATCCCCGCCAGCGCCAATTATGAGCGTGTGGAATTCACCGCCGATCTGTGCCTGAAGTGCAACATTTGCACGTCGGCCTGCCCGGTCGCGCCCGTCACCGAATTGTTCCCCGGCCCGAAAACCGTCGGGCCGCAGGCGCAGCGCTTCCGTCACCCCGCCGATCACGGCGACACATCGCCCGACAAAAGCGTCGATTACTGCTCCGGCTGCGGCATCTGCACGATGGTGTGCCCGCACGGCGTCAAAATCATGGAGATCAACGCCCGCGCCCGCGCGCGGCTGTACGACGGCAAAATCCCGCTGCGCAACCGCCTGCTGGGGCGATCAGAACTGATGGGCAAGTTCGGGCATCGGCTGGCACCATTCGTTAATCTGGGCGCGAAGATCAAGCCGGCGCGCATTATCGCCGAAAAAATCATCGGCATCCACCGCGATGCGCCGCTGCCGACGTTCCGCTTTCAGTCCTTCCGTGAGTGGTTCGCGCGCCACAAGCCGAAGCCGACGCCGCCCGTGCGCGGCAAGATCGCTTATTTCCATGCCTGCGCCGGCAATTACTATGAGACGCGGGTCTCGCAGGCGGCGGCGCTGGTGCTGGCGCACAACGGCTTCGAGATCGAGCTGCCGCAACAAAACTGCTGCGGGCTGCCGATGCAGTCTAACGGCGAATTCGACGCGGCGCTGGGCTATGCCACGCGCAATTTGAATTGGCTGGCGCCGTATGCCCGCGCCGGCATCCCCATTGTCGGCGCGAGCACCTCCTGCACGCTGAGTCTGAAATCCGATTACCGCGAAATCTTGCAGCTTGAACACCCGGATCGCGATCCGGTAGCCGCCGACACCTATGATCTGAGCGAGTTTTTGCTGCTGCTGCACGAACGCGGCCAACTGCGCACCGATTTTAAGGCGCTGGACTTTGCCAACACTCTGCTGTATCACGCGCCCTGCCAGCAAAAAGCGCACAACATGGGCCAGCCCGCGCTCGATCTCTTCGACCTGATTCCAGGGCTGAAAGTACGGCTTTCCGACGCGGCCTGCTGCGGCATTGCCGGCACCTATGGCTTTAAGGTCGAAAAATACGACATCGCGATGGACGTAGGCCGCCCGCTGTTCGAGCAGGTGCGGCAGTTCGGCACGCAGCAGCCGGTGATCTGTGACAGCTAAACCTGCCGCTGGCAAATCACCCACGCCACCGGCGCGCCCAGCGTTCACCCAATCCAGATTCTCGCGGCGGCCTACGGGTTGATGCCGTTATAGGGCGCAAAGTCAATAGGTCGGCAGCGCGCCCATCTGGTGCAGCAGCGCGTATTTCTCAAAGTGATGCCAAAGCACGCGCGCGATTCTGCCGTTCACGAGCCGTAAGCGCTCAATCCTTGTGATGCGAACGCTGTTTCCGGTCGGCGGCAGGCCGCGATACACGCCGCGATGTGTGCCGCGAATCGTCAGCCGGACAATAATGTCGTCGCCTTCGGCGGACATCATCACGCCTCCTGCGTTTGGAAACAAAAAAAGCGGGACACATCCAAAAGGCCTATGTCCTGCTCTCTTCATAGGCATCAAGATAAGGAATAGGCGAGACCCAAAAGCTGAAAAGTGGCGGGTCTCGCTTTTCGTTTCTGGATTTTGCAGCGGGCAAGTTGAGGAAGAATAGCCGAAAGGGTGCG
>JACAER010000001.1 GCA_013388745.1 Chloroflexota bacterium | reverse complement strand
CGCGATGATGACGGCGATGGCGTCAACAACACCTACGATGTCTGTGCTGGCTTTGATGACCACGCCGACATGGATGGCGACGGCATCCCCGACGGCTGCGATCCGCTCGATGACCGCGACAGCGACGGTGACGGTGTGCCCGACAGCAGCGACAACTGCCCGCTCGATCACAACCCGCATCAGCACGACAACGATGGCGACGGCATCGGCAGCGCCTGCGACCCAACGCCTCACGGCGATCCCGTGCCCCCGCCCGCAGTGGATACAACGAAACCCTGACCCTCTGTATAAACCGACCAACCCGGCTCAAGTGGCCGGGTTTTTGTTTGTCTATACACCTTGTGACGAAATCGTCAAAACTGCGTCATATCCCCAGTCAAAGCCTTCCTTAGAGTGATGAATAAAGGAGGTTGTCCATGGCTGTTTCAAGACGCAGTTTTCTTAAGTTGACCGGAGTCACAGCCGCCGCCAGCATCAGCCTGCCACAACTGGCGTGGATGATGTCTGTGCAGCAGCAAACTGATTTTTTCGGCGCCATAGATCCGGTTCTACACCTGGTCAATCGTCTGACATGGGGTGCCCGACCAGATGAGGTCGAACACGCCAAATCGCTGGGCTACGAGGCGTATCTCGAAGAGCAGCTTTATCCCCAAAGCATCGACGATTCACAAATGGATGCGCGTTTGTTGCGCGATGTGCCCATCTTGCAGTTGTCGCGATCCCAGACCTACGCCCTGACAGACAACAGCTATCGCACCTATCTCGCGCTGACCGAAGGCATGGTGCTGCGTGCGGTACATAGCAAATGCCAACTGCTCGAACGCATGGTAGAGTTCTGGACAGATCACTTTAACATTCCGAGTGACGAGCGTGGCCCTGATCTGGTAATTCTGCATCGCGACGTGCTGCGCCGCCACGCACTGGGCAATTTCCGCGATCTGTTGTTCGGCACGGCGCAGAATCCCGCCATGCTCTACTACCTCGACAACTATCTAAACATCGCCGAACACCCCAACGAAAACTATGCGCGCGAACTGATGGAGCTGCACACACTCGGTGTGGACGGCGGCTACACGGAACAGGATGTCCGCGAAGTAGCGCGCGCTTTCACCGGATGGACGGTGCGCGAAGGCACAGACACCGGCTTCTATTTTGATCCTAACGTTCATGACAGCGAGTCAAAAACGGTGCTCGGCCACGAATTACCCGCCGGGCGCGGCATCGAGGATGGCCTGCATGTCCTGAGCATCGTCGCCAATCACCCCGCTACCGCATACTACCTGTGCTACAAACTGTGCCGTCGCTTCGTCAGCGACACGCCGCCGCTGTCTCTCGTAGAGAGCGCCGCCGCCATATGGATAGAGACGCACGGTGAGATTATTCCCGTGCTGCGGCACATCTTCCTATCGGAAGATTTCCGTCAATCAGCAGGGCAAAAGCTGCGCCGCCCACTGGATTTTTTCATAGGCGCGCTGCGGGCTTCCGGCACGGAATTCCACGACTTTTATGCGATGGAACATGTGCTGCTGGAACTTGCGCAGCTTCCCTACGGTTGGCATCCGCCCGACGGGTATCCTGATGTCGCTGCCGCCTGGATGAACAGCAGCGCATTGCTCGCGCGCTGGAACGCGGCTATGGTGTTGACACACGACGCGCTCAGCAACCCCGATGTGCAGCAGTATGTCACGTCCCATCTTATGGAGCGCATCGGCCAGCCGGCAACTGTCGGAGAACTCGTAGACGCGGCGGCCTGGCAGGTCTTCGCTGCCGCTCTGCCCGCAGCACTGCGCAGCAGCTTCGTGGCTTTTGTCTCCGATGGCGAAGGCGCGAACCTGGCTGTTACACCACATTTGCTGGCGCGCAAGCTCGGAACGCTGTTCGGCTTGCTGTTAGCCTCGCCCCTTTACCAATGGCGCTGAGTAGCGAAGGGAACCCGGATTATGATCCTCAATCGACGTGATTTTCTGGCGGATTTGACGAAATTGGGCACGTTGGGTGTCAGCAAAGCGCTGTTTCCGGCGTGGATGCCGCGTCTGGCTTTCCGTGCCCAGTCGCAGGCCGCGCGTGGCGATGTGCTGGTGTGCATTTTCCTGCGTGGCGGCATCGACGGCCTGAGCGCTATTGTGCCCTATGGCGACGGCGCGCACTATTACGACGCGCGTCCAACACTCGCCGTGCCTGAACCCGGCGCGGACAGCAGCGCCGCCGTTGATCTCGACGGCTTCTTCGGGCTGCATCCCGCGCTTGCCCCGCTGCACGACATCTATTCCACAGGCAAACTGCTTGTCGTACAGGCCACCGGCTCCACCGATCCCAGTCGTTCACATTTCGACGCCATGCAGTTCATGGAATACGGCACGCCCGGCAACAAGACGACAGGCACTGGCTGGATTGGCCGCCACCTGCAAAGCGTCGCCTGGCAGAATAATTCGCCGTTCCGCGCCATTGGTATGGGAGCGATGCTGCCCAATTCGCTGCGCGGCAGCATCTCGCCACTTTCGCTGCGTTCGATCGCCGATTTTCATCTGCGCGGACGCGAAGATCAACTGGCACAGGCCACAGACATGCTCGCCAGCTTATACAGTATCGAAGCGCCTGCCGATGCACTGGGGACACAGGCCAGGCTGGTATTCGAAGCTGTCGATACGCTGCAAAGCCTGGGTGCCTCCGGCTACCAGCCTGCCAACGGCGCGGTTTATCCAAGCGATGATTTCGGCTTTGGCATGGGCTTACAACAGATCGCCACACTCATCAAAGCGGATGTCGGCCTGGAAGTCGCTTGCATTGATGTCGGCGGATGGGACACACACGAAAATCAGGGCACGCTCGATGGCTATTTCAACAATTTGCTGGCCGTGTTAGGGCGCGGCCTCGCCGCCTTCTATGCCGATATGGCCGATTACCTGCCCAATATCACCGTAGTCACCATGAGCGAATTCGGGCGGCGTGTCGCCGAAAACGCCAGCCTGGGCACCGATCACGGGCACGGCAACTTCATGCTGCTGATGGGCGGCGGTGTGCTCGGCGGACGGGTCTACAGCCAGTGGCCAACGCTGGCGCCCGAAGCGCTCAATGACGGCGATCTGGCGATCACCACCGACTATCGCGATGTCCTGGCCGAAGTCGTGCAGCAGCGTTTGCTCAATCCGGCACTCGACCAGGTTTTCCCGAATCACACCGTTACCCCGCTGGGACTGGTTGTCCCGCGCGCCTGAACGCAAAACAAAGGAGGACGTTATGCGGCGCAAATTACTCATTCTGATCGTTATCCTGGCGGCAGTTTTAACCGTCGGCGCGCTTTCTGCCTGGTCGCAGGATGCGCTCGCAACGCCGGAAGACGCGGCGATCAAATATGTCGCGCAGTCGCCGGATTTTGCCGAATGGCTGGCACAGTACCCGAATTGGCAGGGCTATGCTTATCTGGCCGATACCGACATCTACTACGTCGAATTTTACGACGAATCCGGCGACGAATGGCTGGGCTACGCGGTCATCAATCTCGGAACACGCGAAATTGCCGACTCGTTTATTCCGCGCCCCCTGCCGCCTGACGTTTACGCCGAGCAGCAGGCGCGTATACAGGTGCTCGTGCTCGAAGACCCGGAGGTGCTGGCGCGCCTGGTAGACCCACTGCTGTGGGCTATGTACAGTGACTTCAACCGCTACGAACAAACGTGGGATGTCTATTTTGTGCGCGGCACAGAAGCGATTCTGGTGCGCATCGAACTGACCGAGTACAGCTTTTCCATCACCGAAATCACCGACGCCTTCGCCCTGAGCGAAGAGGAAGCGCTTGAGGATGCGCGCAACGAAGCCATCATGCTGGCCTACAGCGCCGACGGTATCGAACAAGCGCTCGATGGTTATGACGAGTGGACAACCTACACTGAACATCAGGGAGATGGCCTATGGAGCGTAACGTTTACCGCCGGCGGCCAGGAATTGTTCTTCGCGCTGGTGGATGTCGCTGTGGACGAAGTGCTTGAAGCCGAAGTCGCTGACGGATAACGCCGAAATGGTATAATAGATACTATGACGGTACGACCTGTGATCCTCATAGTCGATGACGAAGAAGCAATCCGGTCTGCGCTCAGCACCCTGCTGGGGCGCGCCGGATTTACTGTGTTCGCCGCGGCTAATGGCACCGAAGCGCTGACGCAAATGCACGCGCAAACGCCCGATTTAGTGCTGCTTGATGTCGTGTTGGACGAGACCAACCCTAACGCGCTGAGTGGTTTGGATGTGCTGCGCCAGGTGCGGCAGTTGGGGCGCTTTGTGCCCGTCATTATGCTCACCTCATATACAGAATGGCAAGTCGAGAGTCTTGGACAGGGCGCGATCGCCTTTGTCACCAAACCCTGGGAAGCCAACGCGCTCATTAGCCAGATACGCGCCACCATCAACGCAGTAACACATATCCGGCGCGAAGCGCAGCAGGCCAGCAGCGAACAGGCAGCGCTTACTGTACAGGATGTCGAAATTGATCTGCTGCACTACCGTGTGTTTCGCGCACAGCAGGAAATCGACCTCACGCCGATCGAATTCGCGCTGCTCGCTTTTTTGGCGCGTCATCCGCAGCGTGAATGGACGCGCGAGCAGTTGCTCGACCAGGTGTGGGGCTACGAGTGGATCGGTTATCCGCGCACCGTAGACCGCCATATCGCCGCGCTGCGCCGTAAGCTGCACTTACAGCGCGACGAATTGATCGAAACCGTACACGGCACTGGCTATCGGTTGATACCCTGATGCGTCGATTAATCCTCCTCGTTCCGCTTGTCATCCTCCTATTATGGGGCCTTCCGCCCTTTTTCATCTGGATATTCTCCGGCAGTATTCCGGTGACGCTGCTGGCGGCGGATGTTTGGGCGCTGCTGTGGTGGAGCGCGGCGTTGATCGCATCCGCTGCCATTTGTTTTGGTTTTGGCTGGCACGGGGCTAACACTGATAAGCAGCGTGTTTGGCCGCGTTTTTTGCTGCTGGCCGGGCTGCTGCTGGGTGTCTGCTGGCTGGTTCTGCCGACTCTGTGGAGCATTCTCAGAGAGACTCAGCAGCCGCCAATGACAGTTCGCATCATCGGACTGCTGCCGCTGCTGTGGCTGCTGATCGCCGTTTTCGGAACAGCGCTGACGCTGGTGCTGATCGGCCAGCATTTCCGCGTCGCCTATGAACAAGCGCGCTATCAACAGCACCTTTTAAGAATTGTCCATGAGCAGCTTAACGAAGGTGTCGCGCTTTTTGATCTGCGGCAGCGCCTGCAATGGGCAAACATCGCCGCGCAAAATGCCCTGTTTCACCAGCAGCAGCTTCAGCCAGACGCTGCGCGTCTATTGCAGCGCGCGCTCGAAACACAGCGCAGCGCCTCGCAGAACTTCGCCGTGAGCGAGACCATGCGCGTCAATATTCAGGCTAATCCGCTGATGGATAACGCAGCCAGCGTGATTACTCGTCCTCTGCAAAACGATAGCGACCAGAGCAATTTCTACGAACGTTTCATCCGCCGCATCGTCCACGATATGCGCAACCCGCTGGCGGCCATCACCGCGCACGCCAGCAACCTTTATCACACACCCGACGGCGACAGCGCCGCCAAAAACACCGCCCTGACGATTGAAAACGAAGCGCAGCGCCTCACGCGCCTGGTCGACAGTCTGCTGTTCGACGCACGCCTGTCCTATGTGCCTCTGGCGCTGGAGCCGCTTGATCTGGCAGATGTGGTCGAAGAAGTCTTTTTCCAGCATGATGAACGCGCCATCCGCGAAGGCAAAACACTGGAGATCGAAACGCTGCCCGCGCCGCTCGAAGCGGATCGCGATCTGCTTGTGCGCGCCCTCAGCAATCTAGTCGATAACAGCCTGAAATATTCCAAACCCGGCGCAGTTGTGCGTATCGGCCTGGAAGCCACTCCCACAGCCTATACTATCAGAATAAGAGACAACGGCGACGGCATCCCGCCCGATTACCTGCCCGATCGTATTTTCGAGGCGCTGGTGCGGGTGCGCCCTAAAGATGGCGGCGGCGGCAGCGGGTTAGGGCTGTCGATTGTCAAAAAAATCGTCGAACTGCACGGCGGCCAGATCAGCGTCGAAAGCACACTGGGACAGGGCACGGTCATGACCTTATGCTTGCCAAAATAACCGCCTTCATCGCCACACTATGTCTGCTGACGGCCTGCGGCGTGCGCGTCGAAATCGCTACGCCGATCGCGCCCAGCCCAACGCCGCGTCCCTGGCCCTCGCTCGATAACTGGGACGGAAGCGGTGTCTGGCGCGAACAGGCCACGCCGCGTCTGATCTTTAACGATGCGGCGGATGTCGAGGTCGAATTGTTCATGAAGCCCGATCAGGCCGATATTTATCTGCTGCAATATCGCATGTTGTGGCTGGTACTGAACTACGACGCCACCTGGTTCAGCGCACCACAGAGTAACGCACAGATTCGCCTCAGCGTTTATGTGCGTCACAGCGCGGACGAAGCCTGGCAGACCTATGATAGCGCCGAAAACACTGTCACTACGGCCACCGTCCCTGCGACCACACAAAACACCGTGGCCGTCGGTATTTACGTCGAGGAGCTTGTCCATTTTCAGGTGCGTGCCGAAGTCAGCGCCGTCGTCTATCTGGAAAGCGGCGATCTCATTACCCGCGTCAGCGCCAATGAGATTAACGTCTTCGTGCTCAGCGATCCCGCAGAAATCAGCAGCGATGTCGCTGCGCTGCACCCCGTCTGGGGCGACCTCGATCCAGAAATGCTGCTGCTGGATTGGCGCGGTTGGTGGTGGGGGCCCTGCGTGCTGCTCGATTGGGCAGTGGAGGACGCCAGCAGCGAAACCCTCCTGGATGCCTGTGATAAGACAGAAAGCGGCGATTATTGGACAGCGCTCAGCCTGATGCAAGATGCAGCGCAGATCGCCACCAACGACGAAATTCGCGCTGCCCTGCACAGTATGATTGGGTTGGGATACGCCAATTTCGCTTCATTCGACGAAGCAGGCGCATATTTATCGACAGCCATTGATCTCTACGCGGCGCTCGACCATGTGTGGGAAATGACCGTCTGCCTGCACAATCTGCTCATCGTCTACTATATGCAGCAGGCCGAAGCGCAGGCCTTCAGCACGCTCTACAAGCTGCAAGAACTGCGCGTACAGTTCTGGGACGAAGCTGGCTACAGGCTGTTCCAGGCCAACATCGCCTATCTGTCTTATGACCAATCGGGTCTGGACGAAGCCAATGCTTATTTCGCAGAATGGGGACTGCCGCAGGTGGAAATCATCAGCCAGTGGGTAGACAGGATTGACGGGTGAAAAAGTGGGGCGCCCTGGCCCCACACCGTCAATTTTCGCCCAAATACACCTTGCGCACCGTCTCATCCTGGATGAGCATCTCGGCGCTGTCTTGCAGCGCGACGATGCCCGTTTGCAGCACATAGCCCCGCTGCGCAATTTGCAGCGCCATCTGCGCGTTTTGCTCTACCAGCAGCACCGTCGTGCCGTCAGCATTAATGCGCTTGATGATCTCGAAAATACCTTCGACCAGCACCGGCGACAACCCCATCGATGGCTCATCCAGCAGCACTACACTGGGCTGCGCCATCAATGCGCGGCTGATTGCCAACATCTGCTGTTCGCCGCCGGAAAGCGTGCCACCTTTCTGCGCCAGACGTTCTTTCAGGCGCGGGAACAGCTCAAAACACTGCTGCATACGCGCGTTGATGGTTGCCTTGTCTGTGACGTTCCACGCCCCGACTTCCAGATTCTCCTGCACGGTCAGCAGCGGGAAAATGCGCCGCCCCTCCGGCACATGCCCAACCCCCAGGGCAGTAACTTCATGCGGCTTCATGCCGGTGATGTCCTTGCCGTTCAAAAACACCTGCCCACGCTTAGGGCGCGCAATCCCGCTGATCGTGCGCAGCGTCGTGCTTTTGCCTGCCCCATTCGAGCCGATCAGGGTCACAATCTCGCCCTGATTGATGTGCAGATCAACGCCTTTTAGCGCGTGAATGTGCCCGTAGTAAGTGTGAACATTCTTCAACTCAAGCAGCGCTGCCATCATGTTTCCCTTTAACCGTCTGTCGCCCCAGATACGCTTCAATCACGCGCGGATTCGCCTGAATGTCCGCCGGTGTGCCTTCGGCGATTTTCTCGCCGTAATCCAGGACAGAAATATATTCGCTGATGCCCATCACCACCCGCATGTCGTGCTCGATCAGGACGACCGTGATTCCCATTTCATCGCGGATGCGGCGGAACAGGTGCATTGCGTCGAGGCTTTCGTTGGGGTTCATGCCTGCTGTTGGCTCGTCCAGCAGCAGCAGTTTCGGGTCGCTGGCTAAGGCACGCGCGATTTCCACACGCCGCTGATCGCCATAAGGCAGATTACGGCTGACTTCGTCGCCCTTACCTGCCAGACCTACGAATTGCAGCAGATCGCTGGCCTTGCGCCGTACATGCTCTTCCTGCTTACGAAAACTGTTCGGACGAAACAGCGTTTCTGACAGCGAAATCTTCAGCCGCGAGTGCATCCCGACCATCACATTTTCCAGCACGGTCATGGCGTGGAACAGGCGAATGCTCTGGAATGTGCGTGCCATCCCTGCCGCGTTGACCTGATCGGGGCGCAGCCCGACAAGCGAGCGACCAGCGAAGACCACTGAACCTGTATCGGGTTTGTAGATACCTGTCAGCAGGTTAAACAGGGTAGTCTTGCCGGCGCCGTTGGGGCCAATGATCGAGGTCAGGCTGCCTTTTTCCACGGTCAGCGTAACATTGCGCACCGCGCGAATGCCGCCAAACGCTTTTTCAAGATTCTTGACTTCCAGTAACATACACTACCCCTATCCCTCTGCTTTGGCTTTGCCGTCGGCATCTTCGTCCTGAGCTTCTGCCTTGTCTGCCAGCAGTTCCATGCGCCGTCGTGGTTCTGGCAGCAGCCCCGCTGGGCGGAAAATTACCATGATGACCAGCAGCAAACCGAACACCAGACGCTCGTATTTAGCAGGCTCAAGCTGTGACGGCCACGCGCTGATATGGAAATTGATGATCGGCACAACATAGTCAATGTTCTTCAGGGCGTTGATTTGCAGCGAAAAATTCTTCAGCACTTGCAGATTCAACAGCGTCACCACTACCGCGCCGAGCACCACACCGCGAATACCGCCCATCCCGCCGACAATCACCATCGCCAGAATACTGATCGATTGAATCAGGCTGAAGCTTTCCGGGCTGACGAAGGTTTGCTTTGCCCCGTAAAGTACCCCGATCGCGCCGGCAAACGCCGCGCCAGAGGCAAACGCCAGCAGCTTGAGTCGCACTAACGGCACACCCATCGCGATCGCCGCTACTTCATCCTCGCGGATGGCTGTCCAGGCGCGCCCAATCGGCGAGTCTTCCAGCCGCCGCGCTGCCAGAATAATGAGACCCAGAATGGCGATGGCGATAAAGTAGAACAACACCTGATAGGCCACCGGTTCGATATTATCGGTGCGAATATTCATCGTCTGTGTGACAAATGTTGCGCCTTCGCTAAGGCCGGGTACCAAAGGCGGTCTTTGCACACCAGATAAGCCTTGCGAGCCATTTGTGAAATTGATCGGCGTATCCAGGTTACGCGCCAGCACACGGATCATTTCGCCAAAGCCCAGCGTCACGATCGCCAGATAATCGCCGCGCAGCCGCAGCACCGGCAGGCCGAGCAGTATGCCGACCCCGGCGGCGATCACCACACCCACTAACAAAAACAGATAAAATGTCCAGCCCGGCACCAGCCAACCGTTGATATTAAACACGGTATCCACGTTCGATGTAAACATCGACCACAGGTAAGCGCCCACCGCGAAAAAGGCGATGTAGCCCAGATCGAGCAGCCCGGCAAACCCCACCACCACGTTCAGACCCAGCGCTAGGCCGGCGAAGATGCAGATTTGTGTGACCAGCTCCATATATGCGCCATCGTAAATGCCGATCACCGGCATCACGATCATGATAACCAGTAGGATCAGACTCAGTTTAAGGCGGCCCGGCAGCGGCGACGCCAGAATCACAAACGGCGACAGCACCAGGGGCGGAAACGCGCACGTACTTAGCAGCGGGAAAATGATGTTGCCGCGATCCAGGCTCAACACAGCCACAATCGCCACGACCAGATATGCCACGATCAAGACCCCCGCGACAGTTGGCTGGCGCAGCCATTCGCGCAGTGTCACCCAGGGACTCGCTGAAGGAGATACAGTGTTTGCGGCCATGATCTATACTTTCTCGTCCACACGCTCACCCAACAACCCGCTGGGCCGGAAGATCAGAATCAGAATCAGGATCAAAAACACAAAAATGTCGGTATAGCGCTGGCCGAGTGCCGGGAAATACACCAGCAAACCCTGCAAAAACGCTTCTAACATGCCAATCGTTAGCCCGCCCAGCAGCGCGCCCGTCACATTGCCGATCCCGCCCAAAACAGCGGCGGTAAAGGCCTTCACGCCAGGAATAAAGCCGACATACGGTGTGATGGTGCCCACGTTCATGCCAAACAGCGTGCCCGCTGCGCCGCCGAACGCGCCACCCACAAAAAAGGTGAGCGAAATCATGCGGTTAACGTTAATGCCCATCAGTCCGGCTGTCGCCTGATCCTGCGACACCGCGCGAATGCCGCGCCCCAGTTTCGTGCCGTTCACAAAGAAATTAAGCGCCACCAGCGTTACAACCGCTCCCAGAACAATGATGATCGAAGTTGGTTTGACATTCACCGTCACTTCGCCAAAAGCCACCGGTATCGCGCCGCGCAGCCACTCCAGATCGTTGGTCGGGTAGGTCAGATTAAAATCATTGCGGATTAAAGCCTGTGCCGCGCGGACAAAGTCAGTCAAAAAGAAGGAGACCCCAATGGCCGAAATCAAGGGAATCAGACGTGGGGCATTGCGCAGTGGACGATAAGCCACGCGCTCAATAAACACCGCCAGCAGACCGCTGCTCAACATCGCGGCCAAAACGATCGTAGTGATCAACAGAACGGGATTCCACGTCTGAATAAAGCCGGCGTCATCGATGCGCCGCATCACTTCGAAGCCAATCACACCACCCACCATGAAAATCTCGCTGTGGGCGAAATTGATGAACTTCAGCACGCCGTAGACCAATGTATAGCCCAGTGCGATCATGGCGTACACAAAACCAATACTGATGCCGCTGATGATCATACCAGGCAGTTGGCGGTTGACCTGTTGCAACAGCAAGATGTTCGGGCGCGGTTCGGGGAACAGGAACGCCAGCAAATAGGCGATAGCCGAAAGAAAAAGCGCGATAACACTAATAAACGCGATAATCTGTAAAAGGGGATAAAGAATAAAACGATACGACCAATGACCTGTGACGGGCGGGGTAGTAAACCAGCCCACGAGTTGCCGCAAAGGATTGGCGGCTTTTCGACTGCTTTCCATAAGCGCTGCTCCGTTAAAAAAAGCGGTGGGTTACCACCACGTGTAACACCACCGCTGTATACCATTACGTTATCCGATTACGGGGTCGTCGTCGCTTCAGGCGTCATTTCCATCTCGGCCATGGCGGCTGCCATCAGCGGCGAGGGGATTTCCAGCGTTTGCAGTAGTTCGTTCTGCCAGTCGGCAACACCATCGCCGTCCGCATCCGCCACGCCGTCTTCCGTTACCTGGAAGACGTAATACAGACCGATTTCCGGATCGCCATTATCGTCAAATGTGATTGTCGAGGTCAGACCCTCATAGTTTTCGGTCGCGCGCACTTCACTGGCCACGTCTGCACGGCTCGGCACACCGCCGGCGGCTTCAGCAGCGCGGGCGATAGCGGCCAGCGCGATAGCCGTCGCGTCGTAGGCCTGCGCGGCGAACGGCGTCGGCGCTTCGCCGAAGCTTTCGGTGTAGTCTTCGATAAACTGCGCGGCGTTCGGATAGAGCGAAGCAGGACCCGCGACCGACGTGAAGTACACGCCGACGGCGGCATCACCCGCCAGCTCAGCCAGTTCCGTCGAGTCGAAGCCGTCCGGGCCCATATACAGACCCGTGTAGCCCGCTGCCGCAGCCTGGTTGATGAAGATACCGAATTGGCTGTAGATACCGCCCATGTAGATCAGATCCGGTTCCAGCGCCAGAATCGGCTGGATCAGACCATCGAAGTTCGCGGTTTCTTCGGTGCCTTCGAAGCCCAGCACCGTCAGCTCAAGGCGTTCAGCTTCAGTCTGGAAAGCCTCAGCCACGCCCTGACCATAAGCGGTGGTGTCGTGCAGGATGTACACGCTTTCCACGCCTTCGATCGAATCGGCAAAGTTGGCGCCCGTCGGGCCTTGCAGGTCGTCACGCCCGCAAACACGGTTGACCGTCGGGTAAGCGCGGTCGGTCACCAGCGGGTTGGTGTTGGCCGGGGAGACCATCACCAGGTCATTGGCGTTGTAAACTTCCGACGACGGAATCGCGACACCACTGTTCAAGTGGCCGATCACCGCCAGGATGGCATCATCGGCGACAATCGCCTGCGCGTTTGACACACCGACATCCGGGGTAGCCTGATCGTCATAGGGCACATATTGAATTTCGTAGCCCATGTCCATCAGATCAGTGGAAAGCTGCTGCACCGCGAGATCAACGCCGTTGCGGATACCGACACCGAGCTGTGACTGCGGCCCGGAAAGCGGACTTTGGCTGGCAATCTTGATAACGGTCATGTCCTGGGCTTTGACCATCATCGAAGTGAGGCTTAAAGCCAGTACCAGCACTAAAACCAGGGCAAGGATACGCGAGGTCTTCATCTCTTCTCAACTCCCTAAATTGATTAAGTAGCGCAGATTGGTTATTCTACAGACAGTTAGTTTGATGTTTGTTCACGCAAAAGTGACAACATCCTCCCTTCTGTTTTTCAGCGCTTATCACAAAATGGCAGTCTGTGTCGCTCCCCAACTTGGTCTGATTGGGTACTTTACACTGATTTCACGCACTCTGTGATCGGCGCATGTTTATAACAATAACTAATCATTTTGACAAGTGAGGAATAGATGATCAGTGAACAACAAAGGCCAATGGTGACACGCGGCGCGGCTTACGGTTTGACCGCTGCTGCCATCTGGGGCGGTATGTACGTCGTCTCCGATCTGGTGCTGGTCATTATCCCACCTTTTACCCTACTCACCATAAGGCTGATCCTGGGAGCTGTCGTGTTGGGACTGCTGCTTTGGCGCACAGGCAGACGTTTGCCGCCGCGCGCGGGTGTCTTTAAAGCGCTGGCGGTGGGCTTCGTTGGTTTTGGCATCAGCGTCGGCGCGCAGTTTGTCGGCACAGATTTGTCGAATGCTGTCAACGGCGCGCTCGTCACCAGCGCCTCGCCAGCTTTTATTCTGTTGTTTGCCGCCCTCATCCTGCGCGAGCGCTTAACCCTGCGCCATATGGCTGCCGTCGCTTTAGCCTCAATCGGTGTCGCCGTGATTCTTGATCTGGCACAGGCCGACTTCAGTTCCGCAGCCTTCAGCGGCAATCTGGTTCTAGTTGTCGCCGCTGTTACGTGGGGGCTGTACTCCGTGCTGATACGCTGGGCCAGCGGCGAGTTGGACACGCTCGTCATGACTTTTCTGGGCTTCTTAGGCGGCTTGCTGCTCACTATTCCCGCCGCGCTGCTGGAGCTTACGCAGCGCCCCATCGGCACGATCGATTTTGCCGTGTTTCTCGGCATTCTTTATCTTGGCATCATCTCCACTGCCGGCGCGATGTGGCTGTGGAATAGCGCGTTCGCGCTGGTCGATGCTTCGATCGCCTCGCTCTTTTTCTTCGCGCAGCCGTTAGTCGGCGCGCTGCTTGGCGCGTTGCTTGGGCAGGCGATCACCATGAACCTGCTTGCCGGCGGCGTGTTGATCGCGCTGGGCGTGCTGCTTTCGCTCTACCGCCCCAGAAACCCGTTCCCATCCAGACAAAGTTGAGCAAAACACTCATTAAACGCTCATCTTGTGGACTGTGTTTGAGAAACAAGAGCCTGAGCGCAATGTCAGGCTCCTGTGCGTCTCATTACAGACGCGCGCGCGCCGCGCCTTCTTTCAGGAACTTCAGCCCTTCGCGCGCCAGCACGTCCGAAGGCTGATTCGGTGGACGCCACAGACAGGTCGCAGCGATGATGTCCGGGTTGATGGCCGAGAAAGATTCCAGCACTAGCTTGCCCTTGAACTGAATATCTGCCAGCGCGCTGAAAATCTGCTCCCAATTCACTGTCCCGCTGCCCACCAGTCCACGATGGCTTTCGCTCATGTGGATGTAGTCCAGCACATCCGCCGTGTTGATGATCGGATTGTAAAAACCCTCTTCTTCGATGTTCATGTGATAGGTATCTGCGTGGAGTTTCAGGTTATCTGCGCCAATCGTTCGGATCGCCTCTTGTACGTCCCCCAGGGTGTTGTACAGGTAGGTCTCGTAGCGATTGCATGGCTCAATACCTATGGTGATGCCGCGTTTTTTCGCCTCGGCACATACATCGCCCATCACCTCAACTACAGTCTGCCGTTCTTCTTTGGTGGGTGGTTTGCCTGTCAGCGTGCCCAGCGAATACGGCGTGCAGCCGCACAGATAATTCGCGCCCACTTTTTCCACTTCTTCCAGCGCCTTAAACAGAAACTGACGCGCCTTTTCGGGATAAAAGGGCATGTGGCTGTCTTTGGGCAGCGCCAGCGAACAGGTGGCGCCGATACCCGCTTTTTTCAGCGCGGCCTTATGGCTGTCGGCGTCAAATTCAGCAGGCTTGATGAGCGGGATTTCGATAAAGTCGAAACCGACAGCCCCCGCCTGCGCAATAGCCTCATTGCCACTTTCTGTATCCCATGAACCTACCCACACAAAAGCATGAGCGCCAAACGTAGGCATAATAACTCCTTTAATCAATCACCCAAATGCACAAGCTCAAACATATTGCCCCGTAATTGAGGGTATAACTTTAAGAATTGCTCATACAGTGCGTTGTAGCGGTTGTGTTGGGACTCGTCGGCTTCTGTGGGGGCGCTGTAGCGCACCACGCGCGCGCACGCATCATGCAAGTCACGATAATAGACACTGCCCACGCCGGCGATCAGTGCCGCACCGATACAGGCTTGCTCGGCCAGCAGCGATTTTTTCAACGGCAAACCAAAGATGTCGGCCAGCATTTGCCGCCAGACCGGGCTTTCTGCTCCGCCGCCTGCCGCGATCACACCTTGAACCGCGCCCGCTAAACTCAGGCTGATTTCCAGTGTTTGCCGCAGCGCAAAGCTCACGCCTTCCATCACCGCCCGCGCCAGATGCCCGCGCTCATGATGATAACTCAGCCCCACGAAGCAGCCGCGCGCGAATGGATCCATATGTGGTGTGCGTTCGCCAGAAAGATAAGGCAGGAAAATGAGACCGTTCGCCCCTGCCGGCAGCACAGCCGCTTCGGCGCTCAAAATCTCGTAGGCATTGGGCGCATTTTGCAAGCCTGCCAGATTGCGCAGCCAGCGCAGCGCCAACCCCGCGCTCAAAATCGCGCCCAGCACATAATAGGTGTCTGGGACGGCATGATTAAAGACGTGCAAACGTTCGTCTGTCGGCACACGCCCATGCTGCGTCAACAGCGGCGCGAGCACCTGTCCCCCACTGCCAATCGTCACCGATGCCGCCCCTGGCGCGATTAAACCGCTGCCGATGCTCTGCGCAGGTTGATCGGCGCACCCGGCGATGAGCGGAATCCCGGCCTTCAAGCCCAGGGCGGCGGCGGCGCTGGCCGTCAAATATCCAGCAGGTTGCAGCGATTCGAGCACAGGCGGGCAAATGGCTTCGGCCACACCCGCCGCCTGCATCAGCTCGCTCGACCATTGTTTTTGCGCGATGTCCAGCATGGCGCTGGAGGCCGCATCGCTCACTTCGGTATAGACCTCGCCGCTCATACACAGGCGCACATAATCCTTTGGCAAGACGAACCGGTCAGCCTTATCAAGCAGCTTAGGTTCGTGCTGCCGCAGCCAGGCCAGCGTAGCAATCAGGAATCCCGCCGCGGGCAGCGTTCCGGCGATGCTTGTAAAGTGCTCCGCGCCCACTCTTTCAATAAGCTGCCTGACCTGCGCTGCGCTGCGCTGGTCAGCCCAGATGATCGCGGGACGCATTGGACGCCGATCGTGATCCAGCAGCACACAGCCGTGCATTTGCCCGCTGAAGCTGATCGCCGCCACATCATCGCGGCCAGCACTGGCTGTCGCCCGTTTTACGACGACGATAGCGGCGCGCCACCAATCGTCAGGGTCTTGTTCGGCGCCATCAGGGGTGGGCTTGTGGATAGGATATTCCTGTGCAGCCACCGCCACTGTCTGCGCCGTTTCGGGGTCAAAAAGTAGCGCTTTTACGCTGGATGTGCCTACATCAATGCCAAGCAGGAGTGCCATGCCGCTCTCTCTAGACGTATGGGTGGGAGGATTGCCTCCCACCCACTAAAACGAAAACCTAACCGCCGAGCATTTCGCGTGTCAGGACGACTACCGGCGACTCGATGAACGGCGCCACCGGGCGGCCTTCGATGACCTTGATCAGCGCCTCAACGGCCAGCCACGCCATTTCGTCCGGGTACTGCGCGACTGTGCCGAGCAGACGCCCTTCACGCACGGCGTCCAGCGCTTCGGGAATCGCGTCCACGCTCACGACCACCACCTGCCCACTCAGTCCCATCGCTTCGATCGCCTCGATCGCGCCCAGACCCATCGTGTCGTTGGCCGCGAAGATTGCGCGCACGTTGGGGTTGCCTTGCAGGATATTGCTGGCCACGGTGAACGCTTCAGCGCGATCCCAGTTGGCGGTCTGACTGGAGACTACGTTCAGCCCGCCTGCCGTCGCGGTCACAGTGAAGCCCGTCACGCGGTCAATGCTGCTGGTGGTGCCCGGCGCGCCTTCCAGCACCGCTACTTCCGATCCCGCTTCAATTGTCGCCAGCACAAGCTGCGCCGCGACCTGCCCCGCGCGCACATTGTTCGAAGCGATCTGCGTCGCAATGTTGATGCCTGCCGCTTCGGCTTCGCTTAAGGGGATCAATTCATCAAGATTGACAATCGGGATATTCTGGGCGGAGGCCGTCGCCAGCGCGCTGTTGAGATTCGTCGCGCGGAACGGCGTTACCGCCAGACCTTGATACCCGCCTTCGTTCAGCCAGCCTTCCAGAATCCCCAACTGCTCATCAGCGGCATCTTCGGTCGGCGTGCTGCCCACAACGATGTCCAGCCCATAAGCCGCCGCGGCAGCGCGATAGCCTTCGATCATCGTCAGGAAGAAGGGATTCGATTCGTTCTTGGTCAGCGCGCCGATACGGTACGCCGGCAGCGCCGGATCCGCCGGCAGACGGCTGCCCGCCGTGTCGATGTTTTCAGCGGTGATAATCACCACCGGCGATTCGATTTCCGGCGCAATTGGACGGCCTTCGACCAGCTTACGCATGGCTTCGACCGCCAGTACCGCCATTTCATCGGGATACTGCGCCACCGTGCCCAACAGACGGCCCGCGCGCACGGCATCCAGCGCTTCGGGAATCGCGTCCACGCTGGCGACCACCACCTGCCCGCTCAGTCCCATCGCTTCGACTGCCTCGATCGCACCCAGACCCATCGTGTCATTGGCGGCAAAGATCGCGCGCACGTTCGGGTTACCTTGCAGAATATTGCTGGCAACCGTAAACGCTTCGGCACGATCCCAGTTGGCCGTCTGGCTGGCGACTACGTTCAGCCCGCCCGCCGTCGCCGTCGTGGTGAAGCCCGTCACGCGGTCAATGCTGCTGGTGGTGCCCGGCGCACCTTCCAGCACCGCCACTTCCGAGCCTGCCTCGACCGTGTCCAGAATCAGATTACCCGCCACTTGTCCCGCGCGCACATTGTTCGAGGCGATGCGCGCCGCGATGTTGATGCCCGCCTCAGCGGCGGCGTCCGCCGGGATCAGTTCGTCGAGATTGATGATCGGGATACCCTGCGCGGTCGCCGTCGCCAGCGCGCTGTTCAGGCTGGTGGCGCGGAACGGCGTGACGATAAAGCCGTCAAAGCCGCCTTCGTTCAGCCAGCCTTCCAGAATGGCGAGCTGTTCATCCGCCGCGTCTTCTGTTGGCGTGCTGCCAATCACAATCTCAATGCCATAGCGCGCCGCTGCGAAGCGATAACCTTCGATCATCGACAGGAAGAAGGGATTCGATTCGTTCTTGGTCAGTGCGCCGATACGAATCGTATCATCCTGCGCGCGTGTCACCGGCGCGACCAGCAGCGCCAGCAAAAGCACCACCACCAGAAATACTACATGCTGTCTCTTCATTACAAGGCTCCTCAGTAACATCTCTTGACTTAAGAATCGGGAAATGCGATTTTGCCTTTGATTCGTAGGTGCTGCCTCCTTTCACTCTGCGCACCGTTCATGTAATCAGGCCGCCAGCGGCCTGCCTACACACTAGGCAACCCGGCTTTGTCGTTTGCGAAGCTGGTCGAGAATCACCGCCGCGACAATCACCGAGCCGACGATGATGTCCTGCCAGTAGCTGGGCACGTTGAAGAGGTTCATCGCGTTCTGCACCAGGCTGATAATCAGCGCACCGACGATGGTTCCGGTAATCGTGCCCTCCCCGCCGGAAAGACTCGTGCCGCCCATCACCGCCGCGGCAATCGCATCCAGTTCGAAGAAGCGACCGAACGTCGGGTCGCCCGAACTCAAGCGCGCCAGCAGCAGCGCCGCCGCCGCGCCTGTCAGCACGCCGCACAGCGCATAGATGCCCATCTTATAATTTTTCACTGGAACGCCGGCGAGTCGCGTGATTTCTTCGCTGCCGCCAATCGCGATGGTATACTTACCGAAGCGTGTGTGATTCAACACAAACCAGAACAACAGCGCTACTATCGCCGCAACGATCACCGGCACCGGGATGCCGATCACCGCGCCCGCGAAAATCTGGCTGAACTCACGGCCAAAACCATAGATCGACTGTCCCTGGCTGACGACCAGCCCGATACCACGAAACACACCCATCGTGCCCAGCGTCGCGATAAACGGCGACAGGCCAATGCGCGTGATTAAGAAGCCGTTGAACAAACCGCACAGTGCGCCTACGCCGACGGCCACCACAAAGCCCCCAAACGCGCCGATTTGCAGTTCTTTCATGGCCATCGCTGCCAGCACACCGGCCAGCGCCACCATCGAACCGACAGAAAGATCAATCCCGCCGCTGGTGATCACGAACGTCATGCCCACGGCGATAATCGCGTTGATCGACGCTTGTAGCCCCACTTGCAGGAGATTGCGCGGCGTCAAAAAAAGCTGCTCGCCGCGAATGATCGGCGTCAAGATGCTCAGAATAACGACAATCAGCAGCAGCACGAACACAATTCCGTAGCGCGCCACAAACCGCGCCCATCTCAGCCGTTGTTCATAGGCCGCCGAAGGCAGCGCTGCTTCTATTTTGCTCTCCACGCTGGCTTATCCTTTCCTGGACGTTTTCGGCGGCATGGTTGAATTCCGCACCACCAGCTCATCCTTAAGCACGGTTGTACTCACCGGAGCCTCTGTATCAAGCATGTGTCTGAGGATGACCTGTGTAGCGATTTCACCGATTTCTGCGATTGGCTGCGCAACTGTGGTCAGTTCGGGCATGATGTAGGCTGCCAGCGGAATATTGTCGAAACCCATTACAGACAAATCGTGGGGCAGCTTCAGACCGAGCATGGCCGCTCCATGAATTACGCCTACGGCCATCACATCGGTCAGCGCAAAAATCGCGGTCGGCGGCTGCGTCTTTTCCAGCAGCACACGCGCCGCGCTGTAGCCCATCTCGAACTGCTGCAATGTGCCCGAAATCAACATTTCGCTGTCGGGTTCAAGGCCGAAATCCAGCATCGCCTGCTGTGTGCCGCGCACACGCTGCGCCATTGCCTCACTGTACAGGGGCGTGCTGATGATGCCGATGCGTGTGTGCCCCAATTGCAGCAAATGCTGCATCCCATCGTATCCGCCCTGATAATTGTCGGTCAGCACACGGCTGACTCCTTCGACATCGCCCAGGTCACGGTCAACCAATACGACAGGCACATTTTTGTCTAATAAACGCCGCACATTGTCGCTGCTGTGTCCGGTGGGTACGATGATTGCGCCATCCACCCGCTGCCGCAGCATCATCTCGATATAAGCATCTTCTTTTTCGCGGTTTTCTTCCGCGCTGCAAATCAGCACGCGGTAATCGTTGGCGAACAGCGCTTGTTCGATGCTGTAGGTTAGTGTGCTAAAAAAGGGCTGGTCAAGCTGCGGGATCAGCACGCCGACCACCTGCGTGCGCTGATTGCGTAAACTCTGCGCCAGCGCGCTTGGCTTATAGTTGAGCGCTTCCATCGCACGGTAGACGCGCTGCTGCAAATCCTGACTCACATAACCCGTCTTATTGATGACGCGCGAAACGGTAGCGACAGAAACATCTGCATAATCGGCCACTTGCTTAATCGTTGCCATGATCTTCTGTGACCTTTACCGTTCTACGCGCTTTTGTTTGGCGCCTGTGATGTAGGCGACGATTTCTTCCAGCGTGGTTTCGGTTTTGCGCAGCGTCGCCACATGTCGTCCCTGCCGCAAAATCACGATTTTATCGGCCACGCGATACACATCCTGCATGTTGTGGCTGATAATCATGAACGTCATGCGCTGCTTTTGCCGCAGTTCCTCGATCATGCGCAGCACTTGTTCAGTTTCTTCTACACCTAACGCCGCTGTCGGTTCGTCTAAAATCAGTAGTTCGCGCCCCCAGGTCACCGCCCGCCCGATCGCCACCGCCAGCCGCTGACCGCCGCTCATCATACGCACCGGCATCGTCGGGGCAGGAATTTTGATGTGCAGTTGGCTCAGCGCTGCTGCTGTCTCGCGCCGCATGGTTGCCCGGTTCAGCACGCCGAACAAGCGCCCCAAAAAGCCGCTGCCGCGCAGCACTTCACGCCCCAGATACACATTATCTGCGACATCCAGTTGGTCGATAAGCGCAAGGTCTTGATAGACGGTTTCGATACCCGCTTTCAACGCATCAGCAGGCGTCTCAAAGTGGCAGGTCTGCCCGCGCAGCGCAAATTCGCCGCTGCTAGCCTTGTAAAGACCAGAGATAATTTTTACGAGAGTTGATTTGCCAGCGCCGTTATCGCCGACCAGCGCGACGACTTCGCCCGGCGCGATGTCGAAGCTGATGCCTTGCAGCGCTTGCACCGCACCGAAGGCTTTGGTGATATTGCGAACACTTAAAAGCGGTAAATCTGTGGTCATTTTTAACATTCACTTCCAATAAACAGTAATCTTTGTAAACGATTACGTAATCGTTTACATCTAATGTATGCCGTTCTAAACCACCTGTCAAATGAGTATTTGTTTAAAAGCGATACGGCTGCTACCGTCCCACCTTCATCCCCAACCGCTCCAGCGCCGCTTTCAACCCCGCTTGCAGATCGCGCTGCACGTCCACTTTGCTCCAGTCGATACCCAGATCGACGATCGTTTCTGCCACTGCGTCGGAAATGCCGGTGACCACTGTTTTCGCCCCCTTCAGCCGCACCGCCTGTATTGCCTTGTCCAGATGATTGGCGACCCCGGTATCAACCAGTGGCACGCCTGTGATGTCCAGAATCACGATCTGCGCTTTATACTGGCTGACGCCTGCCAGCAGTGAGCGCATAATGTCACGCGCCCGCAGCGTGTCGATCGAACCGATCAGGGGCATCACCAGAATTCCGTCAAACAATGGGATGATTGGCGTTGATAACTCACGCAGCGCCTCACGCTGTGCGTCAACAATTTGCTGGTGCAGCCGTTCGCGTTCTTCTTCGGCGCGCTTGCGCTCTGTAATGTCTATGCCGATGCCAAGAATATATTTCTGCCCATCGGCAGCCACAAATGGCACTTTGATCGCCTGATGCCAGTGTAGTTCGCCGTTGGCATATGTCGCTGGCTCTTCCGCCACCAGCCGCGCTTCCATCGTTTGCAACACCAGCGCATCGTCGGCCTGGTACTGCCGGACTTCCTCCGTATTGGGATTCAAGTCGGCATCGCTCTTGCCGATCAGGCTTTCCGGCGTCGTGCCCAGACTGTCGGCCAGCGCTTTGTTCGCCAGCGTAAAGCGCCCCTCGGCGTTTTTTACGAAAATAATGTTCGGGTTGGTGTCGATAATCTGCCGCAAAAACGCCTGCTGATTTTCCATTTGTTGAATCAGCCGCCGTTCTGCCGTGATGTCACGGCTCGTCACCATAACCGCTGTTGGTCGCTCTCTTTTGTCTCTTACCAGCGCCATCTGTGTTTCGAGATACAGCCATTGTCCGTCGGCGCGCTGGTATTGCAGCGTCCCGCGCCAATATCCCTCGCTTTGCAACTGCGCGCCGATCTCCGCCCAATGTGCGCGCAGCACCGTCTCGACTTGTGCTTCGCTCGCTGCCGCGCTCAAGCCGAAGAGCGCTTCCGCCGTGCGGTTCCAGTAGCGCACGTTACCGTCCATCGTCGTCAGCAGCACCGCATCCAGCACGTAATCGCGCAGCAGCGCCTGAAAATCGATCTCTTTCAAAGAGTCGTGCAGCGTCAGGTCATTTTTCATCCGAGCTGTCCCAATACGAAACACTGCGTCGTGATTGTGTGCGCAGTACGGATAACTATCAACAGTATATTGGGGAAAGAATGGATGAAAAATTAATGTTTTGTTACTAGCTGTATTCGATTTACGTCTTCGGCGCACCCCGTTCCAGCCGTTTTGTGTACATGTCTATGGTTACGGCCAGCACCAGCACTACGCCCTGAATTACCTGCTGTGGATATGAGGCCACGCGCAGCAAGTTCATGCCATTGCCCAACACGCCCACCAGCAGCGCGCCGATAATCGCGCCGGGGATATTGCCTACGCCGCCGAACAAGCTGACGCCACCTAACACGGCTGCCGTAATCGCGTCCAGTTCCAGCCCTACTGCCGCCTGAGGCTGTGCCGAAAACACGCGTGCCGTCAGCAGCAGCCCGCCCAGCGCCGCCAGAAAACCGCTGATCCCAAACGTCAACATCTTGACGCGATTCACAGGCACGCCGGCCAGCCGCGCTGTTTCCTCGTTTCCGCCGATCGCGTATATGTGCAGCCCGAAGCGCGTGCGTGTCATCAGCAGAATCGCGACAATCACGACAACGACCCAGACTACAATCGGCGTCGGAATCGGCCCGATCGTCCCGCGTCCCCAGAACGTAAACTCATCGCCGATATTGGCAATTGGACGTCCGTTTGTGTACACCAGAGTCAACCCGCGCGCCATGCCCAGCATTGCTAACGTTGCCACGAAGGGCGGCAGTTTGCCGTAAACCACCATCCAGCCGTTGATAAGGCCGATTGCAAAACCCAGCGCCAGACCCAGCAGCATTGCCAACGGCACCGGCACGCTGTTTTGCACGATCAATCCTGCCGCTACTGCCCCGGTCAGCGCCGCCACTGAACCAATCGAAAGGTCTATGCCCCCCGAAAGCATCACCAGCGTCATGCCGACCGTGACAATGATAATGTGCGCATTCTGCACGGCGATATTGACCAGATTACGTTCTTGCAGAAATCTGTCCGAGTTCAGACTGAAAAATATGACCAGCGCGATCAGCACAAACAGCACCGTACCTCGCCGCAGAATCGTCGCGATAGTCATGATTTGGCTGCTCCTGTTGCCGCGCTCATTATCTCGTCCTGTGTCGCTGTGCGCGGATCAAATTCCGCCACCAGCCGCCCTTCATGCATCACCAGCACCCGATCGCTCACCCCCAGCACTTCCGGCAGTTCGGAGGAGATCATCAGGATGCCTACCCCCTGCTGCGCAAGCTGGCGCATCAGGCGGTGAATCTCGGCTTTCGCCCCGATGTCGATGCCGCGCGTCGGCTCATCGAGTACCAGCACTTTGGGTTCGCGTGTCAGCCATTTGGCGATCACGACTTTTTGTTGATTCCCGCCGCTCAAATTACGCACACGCTGCTGTAAGGACGGCGTGCGGATATTGAGACGCTGGATAAATTCCTCGCCGATTTTCTTAACTTGCTTCCAGGGGATGAGACCCCATCCCGCCAACTTCGCCAGCAGCGTCACAATCACGTTCGTTCCCACATTCATGCGCAGGAATAAACCCTGCCCCTTGCGGTCTTCGGGTACAAGCCCGATACCGTAGTGAATGGCCTGCGCCGGGTGTTTGATGCGCACAGGCTGCCCATTCAGAATGATTTGGCCGGATGTAGCCGGATGAATGCCAAAAATCGTTTCCACCAGTTCAGTGCGCCCGGCGCCGACTAAGCCTGCCAACCCCACGATTTCGCCGCGATGCAGTGTGAAGTTGACATCGCTCACGACCCCCCGCCGTGTCAGGTTGCGTACCTCCAATATAGGCTCTGCGCGCTGCGTTTCGCCGTGCCGCTCATAGATGTCGGCGACCTCGCGCCCGACCATCATGCGGATGATCTCGTCCTGTGTCAGTTCGCCGATCGCTTTGCTGCCAACCAGTGTGCCATCGCGCAGCACGGTCACACGATCAGCCACCTGAAACACCTCGTTCAGCCGGTGCGAAATAAAAACAATCGACACTCCTTGCGCCCGCAGTTTGCGCATCTGTTCAAACAACGTCGTCACTTCGTTGTCTGTCAGTGAAGAAGTCGGTTCATCCATCACGATGAGGCGCGCGTCCAGCGAAATGGCCTTCGCTACTTCGACCATCTGCTGCTGCGCCAGCGAGAGATAGCGTACCGGCGTGCGCGGGTCTACCGCCAGCCCCAGCCTGTCGAGCTGTTCGCGTGCCTGCTGGTAAAGCTTGCGCCAATCGATGGTGCCCGGAACAACGCCCTGCGGCTCGCGTCCCAGATAGATATTTTTGCCCACATCCAGATACGGAATCAATGCCAATTCCTGATGAATCATGCTGATCCCCAGACGCTGCGCGGCACGCGGCGAATGCACCACCACCGCTTGACCCTGCCAGCGAATCTGTCCGCTGTTCGGCGCAAATACACCGTTCAGAATCTTCATCAGCGTGCTTTTGCCCGCGCCGTTTTCGCCCAGCAGCGCCAAAATCTCGCTCGGATAAACGGTCAAATCGACTTCCCGCAGCGCTTGCACGCCCGGAAACGTTTTAGTGATCGCGTGCATATGCAGTAATGCTTGTTCGGCCATGCGCTTTTGCCTGAGTGTCTAATAAATGGCCAGTAATAATTTTTATAATAAAGCTTTATTTTGCCTGTTTTTCAGGAGATCGGAGACAGGGCTGCCCCTGCCTCCGACCTTAGCATTGCTCAGTGGGATTATCCGCCCGCGTTTTCAGCCGTCACCAGCATTAGCGGTACAGGGATGCTCGTCGGGACTTCGCCGCCCGCCAGATACATTGCCGCTGTTTCGATGCCCAGGCTGCCCATGAGCGCGGGCTGCTGCGCGACAGTCGCGGCCAGCGTGCCATCGCGCACCGCCTGCACCGCGTCGTCCACCGCGTCAAAGCCCACGAAGGTGATGCCCGTGCGTCCGGCGGCAGCCGCCGCTTCGATCGCGCCCAGAATCATTTCGTCGTTGTGCGCGAATACGCCGGCGATCTCCGGCTG
>JACAER010000055.1 GCA_013388745.1 Chloroflexota bacterium | reverse complement strand
GCCGCAGCCTGTGGCGCAGCCAGAAGCGCCCGCGCCCTCCGCGGCGGCCACGCCCGATTTTGACAGCATGTCGCCCGAAGAAATCATGCGCTGGATGGAATCGCTGGCCAAGCGCCAGGGTGCCTACGAAGGCTTCACCACCCCCGCCGATATGCAGGTGGCCGAAATCGACCCCGATACGGTCGTGATCGATGAGCCGGGCTACGTACCTTACGGGCAGGAAACCAAAAAGCCCGAAGAAGCCCCCGTGAAGCCCGCGGCGGCGGCCAAACCCGCGCCCGCGCCGACACCCGCGCCCAAGCCCGCTGCTGCCGTGCCACCGCCCCCCGCGGCCACCCCGCCGCCCCTGGAACGCTTCCTCGAAGCCGAAGAGGACGAATCGACCCGCCTGGCGCCTGCCGCCTCGCTCACGCCATCCGCCGCGCCCGCGCCAACGGCAGCCGTCGAGCAGGATGCGCTCTCGTGGCTGGAGAGCTTCTCCGCCGGGCAGGGTGACGAAGTCGGCCTGGATTTGTCCGGGCTGGCGGCAGATGTCAGCGCGCCGGCTGCGCCCGCCGCCGCCGACCCGATGGCCTGGCTGGAAGGCCTGGCGCAGGGGCCGCTCGATCTGGCGGCGCTGGAATCCGCCGCGCCTGCCGCGCCTGCCGCGCCCCCTGTCGGCGATGACCCCATGGCGTGGCTGGAGAATCTGGCGCGCACCCAGGGCGCAAAAACCGAAGAACTGATTACGACGCCCACCGCGCCCAAACCCGCGCGCGAGGAAAGCGTGACTGTCCCCGCCGAACCGATCGACGCCGGCTTCTCGGTCAGTGATGACCCTGCCGCCTGGCTCGATCAGCTTGCCACGTCCAAAGGCGCGAGCGGGCCGCTGCCGCCGCTGCCGTCTACCCCCAAAGTCGAAGTTGGCGATGCCGATGTCATCAAGGCGCTGACGCAGGGCAAAGATGTCGAGCCGACAGAAATCGCCGATTTCTTCAATCAGATGATGGACCGTGCCGCCGCGCGCACGGATGTGAGCGATTATATTGAGGAGCCGGAAGAAGCGGCTGTAGACGTGGACGCGCCGGCAGTGCAGGGCGAAATCCCCGATTGGCTGCTGGAAAGCGTTGGCACGCCGCCGCCCGCTGTCGAGACACCGCCCGCTGCGCAGGCCGCCGTGCCCGATATGCCCGACTGGCTGAAAGAAGAAGCGCAGGAAGCCGAGCAGGAAAATATCTTCGCCGTGCCCGCGCCCAGCGTGCCCGAACTGCCTACTGTGCGCCCCGCCGCCCCTGTGCCGCCGCGCGTGGTCGAAACGCCCGCCACGCCGCAGCAGGCGCGCCCCGATTTCCTCGATACCAACGATCAGTGGATTGAGGCTTTCGAGCAGGAATATCAGGAAAAATACGGCTCGACGCCGGTGGCCGCCGATCTGATCATCACGCCTGAACCGGCTGCGCCGCAGATCGTGCCGCCAGCGATGATGCCACCTGCCGCCAGCGACCTGCCGGAAGAAGAAGAACTGACGCCCGGCGAAATCGTGCCGCTGCCCGATTGGCTGAACGCCGCCGCCAGCGCTGCGCCTGCCGAAGCCTTCGACACGGCGGCGATGCCCGATTGGCTGGCCGCCGCCGAAGCCGAACAGGCCGCGACCGCGACCGACCTCCCGGACTGGCTCAAGGAAGCCGCTGTCGAGCCGAGCAACGTGCCGAGCTGGTTGATCGAGACCATGCCGGAAGAAGAAGCCGCTGCGCCTGTCGAAGCCGCTGTGCCGCCCGCGCCGGTGCCTGTCGCTGTGGTCGTGCCGGCCCCCGCGCCGGTGGTCACCCCGCCGCCTGCGCCCAAGCCCGTGCCGCCGCCCGCGCCTGTGCGCCCGCCGGTCACTGGCGATGTCGCTGGGCTGCTGGCTGCCGCTCGTCAGAAAGTCAGCGCGGGCGATATTGAGAACGGCCTGCTGGATTACGAAGGCGTTGTACGCTCTGGCGCAGCGCTCAACATGGTGATCGACGATGTGCGCTCCATCATCAGCGTGCAGCGCGAGAATCCCGCGGCGCTGCGCGTGCTGGGCGATGCCCTGATGCGCAGCGGCCAATTGCAAGAAGCGCTCGATACTTATCGCAAAGCGCTCAATTTACTTTAGGTCAAGCACTCAAGGAGTGGTTTCACGTTGGAACGGACACTGATTATCGTTAAGCCTGACGGCGTGCAGCGCGGCCTCACCGGCGAGATCATCCGCCGCTTCGAGGCGCGCGGTCTGCGCATCATCGGCATGAAGTTTATCCTCATGTCGCGCGCGCTGGCCGAAAAACACTATGCCGTGCATATCGGTAAACCATTTTTCCCCGCATTGGTCGATTACATCACCTCCGGCCCGATCGTCGTCATAGCGCTGGAAGGCACGAACGCCGTGCAATGCGCACGTAATACCATTGGCGCTACCAAACCCCATGAAGCGCTGGCCGGCACGATTCGCGGCGACCTGGCGCTGGAAATCGGGCGTAATCTGGTGCATGGCTCGGACAGCGTGGACAACGGCAAGCTCGAAGTGGACAACTTTTTCGCGCAAGACGAACTGGTGCAGTGGGCGCGCAGCACCGACGGCTGGATTTTCGAAGCGCGCTAAAACAAGTTCACAGCCTTCAGTTTTCAGCGCGATGGACGGCTTTTAAATCAGATAACGGCTTTCGAGTGAAACCGCCCATTGAGTCTCGCAGAGACTTGAAGGCAAGTGTGCGGGCAAGCACGCTTGCTTGGCAGCCGCAGACTTTAGTCTGTGGCGGCACAACTCGCCAAACTCGAAAGAACCGTTATCTGTTTAATTTCTTGACCTGCGTGAACGGCTGGCGAAGCGCACAACGAACAACGCGCGCTTCGACTACTCGAATCCCAAACGCAGCGTCACAATTTTGTGCGGTTCGATCTGCACGCGATACTGCCCGCTGCTGTCGGCCTGTACCGCGCCCTGCGGCTCTTCCGCCAGATTCACGCGCTGCACGCTCGTCAGCTTGCCCGCCGCGCTCAACGTCGTTTCCGCCAGCCGTTCGCTGGAATTCAGCAGGCGCACAATCCAGCTTTTGCCGGCGGCGATCTCCGGCGGCTTAAGCGCGGTCAGCAGCACATCCTGCGCGGCGGCGCCGTTGACGGTCGTTTCCAGCGTCAGATAGCTGTGGCGTTTGAGCGTAGGCGGGGCGCTGTACTGGTAAACTTGCAGCGGCGCGTTGTAACTGTGCCCCAGATGCAGCAGCCCGGCGGAGTCGCGCCCGGCCAGCGGCACGAGCGCGAATTCCGCGTGCAGCGCGCGCAAACACTGCGCACCGGGCACGGCCAGCGCTTCGGTCACGCCTGCCGTGCGCGTGCGCAGATCGTCGCGGCTCAGCCAACCGACCGCGCGCAGCAGAGTCAGCGCCAGCGTCACTTGTTTGTCCTCGCGCAGCGCCTCGAATTCCGGCAGGCCGCGCGCCAGCAGCGCCATCGCCCGCCCTTCGTGTTCCACCGCCGCCGCCGTGTGCAGCGGGTAGGTGGTGCTTATGCCTTCCACGCCTTTTTCTGTCGGGAAGGCCTCGCCTTTGAGCGTGATCGGGCGCTTGGCCAGCGCAAAAGCGCTGTCCGCCAGCACATTAGCGCTGTTTAACCCCGTGCGCAGATGCGCGCGCAGACGGTGATCGGCGGCGGTATTGGCGAAGGCCGCGCTGAAATAGACGCCCGGCAGCCCTTCGTAAAACGTGGCCGTCGCCACAATATCCAGCGTTTTTAGCCCGCGATCGCGCCCGCGATTCGGGCGCAGCGCCGGGGCGATGCGCATCCGGTAGCGCAGCAGCAGCCGTTGATAGGCGGGTGACGATTCGACCTGCGCATCTTCGCTCAGCAGCGCCGGCACAATCACATCGGGCTGCGGCGGGCTGTAATTGTAGGTATCGCCCGCGTCGCCGCCGTCGAAAAAGCGCAGCACATCGCGCAGCGCCAACTGCCCGCGCTGCCAGTGCAGTTGTTCGCCCTCCAGCGTCAATTTTTCCGCCCGACCGCGGCTGATAAACGCACCGCCGACACGCAGCACGCGCGCATGTTCTGGCGTGTTTTTGTCCGTCAGCCGCAGCCGATACGTGCTGTAGCCCACAGGCGGCGCATCGGCCACAAAACTGAGTGTCTGCGTTTCGTCTTGCCAGCCGAAGCCGATTTCCTGCTCGTCGCTGCCCATAAGCTGCGCCGGGAAGCGGCCCGGCGGCAGCGTGATTTTCGCCTCGACGACCTGTTTCAGCGCGCGCCCGTGTGTGTTCCAGATGACCAGATAGGTTTCGTCTGTGCGGCCCGTGGCCGGCAGCGTGCCCAGCGGCGTGCCCGGCAGCGCGCGCAGCGCTTGCTTGAGCGCATAGGCGCTGCTGTCCTGCGCCTCGCGGAAGCGAATTTCATTCGATTCATGCACCGTATCGGCGCTGATGCCGCCCAGACGATGGCGCGCCTGGTTGCGCAGCAGCGTGCGCCAGGCATGATGCAGCAGCGCGCGCGTGTTATCGGGATGCGCGATCTGGCCGTGCGTGCCGGCGATCGTCAGCAGTGGTTCGACGGCATACGTCAGCCAGTATTGCAGGCGCGCGTTGGCCTGCTTTAAATACAGGCGGGTCGAAAGCGTGCCCGCATGTAAAAAAGCGTGTGGGCGCTGGGTTTGCAGGCGCAGTTCGCCATGCAGCGCCGGACGCAGCGCGTCGGGCAGGCTTTGGCGCAGCGCTTGCACATAGGCGCTCAAAGTGCTGTCGTTCACCGGCACATCAGCCGCCGGCACCGTATCATCAACCGCCTGCATCCACAGCAGCGGGCCATCGGGTTCCAGCGCTTTTTGAGCGTCGAGCGTGTTCTGGCCGTGCGGGTAATCGTGATTCAGCGCCAGCACGCTGCTGCCGTCGGGCGCTTGCCAGCGGAACGGCAGATGCGCCACCGGCGCGCTGTAACGCATCAGCGCGGCGTCGATGCCGAAGCCCTGCAAAAGCTGCGGAAGCTGCGCCGTATGCGCCGCGCCGCTCAGATAGGCCACGTTCAGCAGCGTCAGGCCGTGCTGGCGCGCGTCAGCCTTCGCCGCCAGCAAATTGCGGATCAGCGCTTCGCCGCTCACCAACGCCTGATCCACCTGCACATACCACGGGCCGAGCCACAGCCGCCCGCGCGCACTGTGAATCGCCATCAGCGCCAGCAGGTCGGGACGCACCGCGCCGACATCTTCCAGAATCACGGTTTGGCCGCCGAGCACGATATGATGCAGCGCCTGCGCGTTGCCCAGCCGTTCCAAACGCTGCATGAGCGCTGCCAGCGTATCCAGCAGCGCCGCGCGCGAGG
This sequence comes from Chloroflexota bacterium, assembly GCA_013388745.1. Classification (GTDB taxonomy): domain Bacteria; phylum Chloroflexota; class Anaerolineae; order Aggregatilineales; family Phototrophicaceae; genus JACAER01. The sequence goes on along the minus strand of JACAER010000055.1, from coordinate 12,676 downwards.
ATTCGAACGACTCCAACCCTTCGCGTTCCCACGCGAGATAGGCGACAAGATGCAAACTGGCGAGCGGTACACTGGTCATGGGGGCAACTTTCGCTGACAAAAAACACCCTTTAATCTTATGCCGCCGCGTGCTTGCCCGCAATAACCTTTCCTTCGCGCGTTTTTTGCGGTACTGTTACTTCGCTAACAGCTAACAGGCTAAGCGCTAAAAGCTGTTTTCGGGAGAAAGTATATGCTGCGCTGTGGCATTGACATGATCGAAAATCAGCGCGTGGCCGACGGCATCGCGCGGCTGGGCGAGCGCTTCTTAAACCGCTTTTTCACGCCCGGCGAACGCGCCGACTGCGAAGACCAGCCGCATCGGCTGGCGGCGCGGCTGGCGGCCAAAGAGGCCGTCGCCAAAGCGCTCGGCACCGGCATCGGCGATGTGCGCTGGAAAGAGATCGAAATCCGCTGTAATAACCCGCGCGGCAGGCCCGAACTGCACCTGCACGGTAACGCGGCGGCGCTGGCGCAGCATATCGGGCTGGCGCAGTGGGACATCAGCCTGACACACACGCGCGATTACGCGGCGGCGGTGGCGGTGGCGCTGTGAGCGTGCGCGCGATTTTTGCGTTATGATTCTGGGAACAGATCACTTTGTCCACGAGCTTTTTGGGGAAGGGCCGCGCATGAAGATCGATAAATGGGAATATCTGGTGGTGTATATGCAGGACAGCGATGTCGCCAAAGACGCGCCGGAGATGGATATTTATCTGGACGCCGACAAGTTCACCGACCAGATGAACAAATACGGTCAGGCCGGTTGGGAACTGGTGGCGTTTCAGTGGCAGGATAAAGGCGCCAAAGCCGCCTTTAAACGCCCGGTTAAGGAAGTCAAGAAAAAGAAGGGCGTCGAAGTCGTCGACGATTGAGCCATGCTGCCCGCTGTCTGCGAAATCCCGGCAGGCCAATACACGCTTGGCGCGGAAGCGCTGCCGTTCAGCCGCCCGCCGCATCCGGTGACGCTGGCGGCCTTTGCGCTGGCCGCCTGGGCCGTCACCAACGGCGAATTCGCTCCCTTTATCGCTGCCGAAGGCTATCAGGACGCGCGCTTCTGGAGCGAGATGGGCTGGCGCTGGCAAAAAAGCAAAGGCGAGACGCAGCCCGCCTTCTGGGAAGACACGCGCTTTAATCATACGCTGCAACCTGTCGTCGGCGTCTGTTGGTACGAAGCTGATGCCTTCGCGCGCTGGCTGGCGCTGGAAAGCGGGCAGGCCTGGCGTTTGCCCAGCGAAGCCGAGTGGGAGGCCGCCGCGCGCTGGCAGCAGCCGCTCCCCGCCTGGCCGCCGTCTGAAAGTGTCGATGCGCAGATCAACAGTGTCGAACGCGGCATTGGCCGCACATGGGCAGCGCACACGGTCGGCCAGCGCGCGGCCTGCGGCGCGTGGAATCTGCTGGGCAATGTGTGGGAATGGACGAGCACGCGCTGGGGGCACAACTGGCAAACGCTCGATTATCCCTATCCCTATCGCGCCGATGATGGCCGCGAAGATTTAAGCGGCAGCCATGCGCGCGTGATTCGCGGCGGCTCGTATTTTGACCTGCTGCGCGAGGCGCACCCGGCGCAGCGCGCGCGTTTTTTGCCCGGTTCGCGCGCCAGCAATATCGGTTTCCGCCTCGCCTTCAGCCAGAGGGACGCTGGATGAGCCTTAATTTAGCCGCGTGTCACGCGCTGATGTTCCGTTCTTACGAACGGGTAACGCCCTCGCTGCGCGGCTACGATCAGTTCACCCGCGATCTGAGCGCCATGCGCCAGCTTTTCGCGCGCGCCGGTATCGCCACGGAAGGCATGCCCGCTGTCATCGTCACCGGCAGCAAAGGCAAAGGTTCGACGGCGCTGCTGACCGCCGCCTTTTTACAGGCGATGGGGCACAAAGTCGGTCTCGTCACCAGCCCGAATTATCTTGATTTGCGCGAGCGTGTGCGCCTGAACGGGCGTATGATCCCGGAAGCCGATTACATGCGCATCATCAACACGCTGGCGCCACACCTTGACGCTGTGGAGGCCGTGCTGCCGCCCGGCAAGTATCTCAGCCCGACCGGCCTGTTTCTGGCGGTCGCGCTGTGCTATTTCGCCGAACAGCAGGCGACAGCACTGGTGTTGGAAGTCGGGCGCGGCGGACGCTTCGACGACATCAGCCTGTATCGCAACACTGTGGCCGTGTTTATGCCCATCATGGGCGAGCATCTCGACAAGATGGGGCCGACAGTGGCCGACATCGCCTGGCACAAGAGCGGCATCATCGCGCCTGGCTGCACTGTTGTCAGCGTGCCACAAAGCGCGCAAGTCGGCGCGATCATCGCGCGCGAGGCCGCCGCGCAGTCCGCCGCGCTGCTGCAAATCGGGCAGGATGTGACCTATACACAAAGCCTGAGCGCCGCCGGACAGCAGCAGGTGACGATCACGCACAAGGGCGTTGCGCAGACCTTCACGCTGGCGACACACGCCATCTATCAGGGCTTGAACGCTGCCGCCGCCTATGCCGCCGCGACAGCGCTCTCGCCGCGCGCCATTGACGCACAAATCGTCAGCCGGCTGCGTTTTGCGGGGCGCTGCCAGCAGGTACAGGCGCATCCGGCGGTGTTGGTCGACGGCGCAATCAACCGCCAGGCGGCGGAACTGGCGCGCGCCAGCCTGCTGCCGCTGAAAACGTCGCCCTTGGTGCTGGTGACGGCGCTGCCGCACGACAAGGATGATCGCGGCCTGCTGGAGACGCTCGCCCCGCACGCCGATACGGTGATTGTGACGCGGGTGAGCGCCGGACACCTGCACTTTAATGACAACGTGCTGCACACGGCGCGCCGGCTGCATTCCCGCGTGATCGACCAACCGGATGTGGACGCGGCCTTCAGCGCCGCCCAGGAGTACGCCGGCAGCGCGGGCACGATCTGGGTGGTGGGCACGCAGTCGCTGGTGCGCGATGCGCTGCGCTTCTGGCGGCAGGATTTGCTGAGTGTGTTCGCGGAGGACTAATGACGTACAGTGACTATGATGACTTCGCCTGGGTGTACAACCGCTATTGGGGCGATTTCAGTGTGCGTGCGCTGCCCGTGCTGGAACAGCTTGTGCTGCCTCATATCCCATGCTTTGTTGTCTGGCAGCAATTTTAAGATGCAGCGCAGCAATGCACAATTACAATTGTGATTTCAAACGATTTTCCGACCTGTGTTTTGCGGCGTGGCTCGCCAAATTTCTGTAACAGCCGTGTCCTAAAAAGAGTTTCAGCGCGCGAGGTTATTGATCTTCCCCCAACACCCGGCGTAATATAGTTTCGAAATCCAGTGTGTCTGCGCGTGCTGCCGCCGCCGTGAAGTCATGCGCTGTAAGCATCGGACGCAGTTCCTCGATAAACTCTGCTGTCCATTCGCGCATGAATTTTTGCGCGCGCGGGTAGGTCATGCCGAACGTCAGCCAGCCAATGGCGTCTGCTGCCTGTCCCTGCATCCCGCGCACTACCGCCAGCCCCATGACGGCGAAGAAGGCCCAATCCAACGCACGGATCCTCAGCGCAATCTGCAACGCCTTGCGCAGATAGTCCTCGGCCTGTTCCGAATCGCGCAGCCCCAGATAGCCCATACCGATGCCGCCGTATACCTCCATCAGCACCGAGGGCAGATTTATCTGTTCCAGCGTCGGAATCTGCACGTTGAACAGCTCAATCGCCTCTTGAAAACGGTTGGCGTACAGGTAAAACACCGCGCGGTAGGTGCTCAGGCGCGGGTCGAGCATAGCCGTCGCCTTCAGCCCGCTTTCGGCCTCATCGAGATAGGCGATCGCTTCGTCAAAGGCGCGCTGTTTGATGACCGTGTTCAGCCCCAAAAAGAACAGCGAATCGGCGATTTCCAGCGGGTTGCCCATTTCCTGGCGCAGTGCCAGACTCTCGCGCACATAACCCAGCGCTTCGTCATAAGCCCCCAGCGCCATTGTCGGCAGATTCAACAACACCAGCGAATTGGCTGTGCCGCGCTTGTCTTGCAGCTGGCGATAGATCGTCAGCGCCTCGCGGTGATACTGCGCTGAAGTCTCGAAATCGGCCAGCGAATAGGCCACGCCGCCGACGCGGTTCAGCGCGTCGGCGGTGCCGCGTTTGTCGCCGATCTCGCGGTACAGGTCGAGCGCCTGTTGATTATACCGCTGCGCGCGCTCATAATCGGCTACCGCGTGCGCCACGTTGCCGATGTTGTTGAGCGTAAAGGCCATGCCGTAGCGGTTGTTGATCTGCTTGAAGATGGCATAAGCTTTTTCGAACAGCGTCAGCGCCTCGCGCCCTTCGCTCAGGGCGTGATGGATTTCGCCTAAATTGTTATAGGCGAAACCGGCCATCGCTGGCGGCGATCCCATCTGTTCCGCTTCGACCACCAGCCTTTGATAAATCTGTTTGGCTTCGACCAATTGGCCCGCTAGAAACAGCGCGTAGCCCAGATTGAGCGCGGCGGCCAGCCCGCCCCAGAGATAATGGACAGACTCGGCAGCGGCTTGGCCGCGCTGACCATACTGGATTGAAGCAGCATAATCACCGCTCAGCATCGCTGCGTAGCACAAGTTGACATAAATGTAAGCGATCTCGCGCGCGCTGTCGTCGCGCTGCTCAAAGTAGGCCAGGCAGCGTTCGGCCAGTTCCCGCCCGGCGCGCGCATCGCCGAAGCGCGCCAGACTGTACCCCTGGCGCACGCGCATCCGCCACAGCAGCGGATGATCGGCGCTGACGCCGCTGGCGACCAAGCGCTGCTCGATTTTTTGCAGCACATGCGCGACTTCAGCATAGCGGCTGACAAAGGTGTAGTACAGCCCGATCGCTTCCAGCGCCTGGTCCAGTTCGTGCGTCTGGCCGTGATCTGCGGCCCAGACAAAACTCACGCGCAGATTTTCCAGTTCGTCCTCGATCAGTCTGATGGCCGTGATCTGACTCGCGCTCAGTAAATCGGCTTCGCGCTGCTGCACATAACGCAGGTAATAGGCGCTGTGGGCGCTGCTGGCTGCCGCCTGTTCCCCTGCCTCGCGCAGCCGTTCCTCGGCATACTGGCGCAGCAGTTCGTGAATACTGTAACGCCCGTTTTGCGGGTCGCGGCGCAGCAGCGATTTGTTGAGCAGCGCCAGCAACGTGCGCAGGCTGGCGTTGGCGACGGCCTGCGCGCCCTCGCGCGTGAAGCCGCCGCGAAACACCGCTAACTGCCGGAACACGGTCTGTTCTTCGGCGGTCATCAGATTCCACGAATAATCGAATACCGCGCGCATACTGCGCTGGCGCGCTGGGATGTCTGTCATCTGCGTTTCCAGAAAATCGAGGCTGCGCGCCACTTCTTCGGCGATCTCTTGCAGCGAAAGCATTTCCAGCCAGGCCGCCGCAAGCACAATCCCCAGCGGCAGCCCCTGCACCAACCGGCACAGCCGCGCCACATAATTCAGGTCATCCGCGCGCAGCTCGAAATCCGGGCGCACGCGGCGCGCGCTCTGCATAAACAGCTTGACGGCGCTGAAGTTGAGCGCGTCCTGCGGTGTTTCCCAGGCCGGAAAATCCAGCCCCTCCAGATTCATCAGTGTTTCGCCGCTCTGATTCAGCCGTTGGCGCGAAGTGGCGATGACTTTGATGTGCGGCGCTGTGCGCAGAATATCGTTCACGATGCCCGCGCCGGCGATCAAATGCTCAAAATTATCCAGCACCAGCAGCAGCTCTTTTTCACACAAAAAGTCCAATACCTGTTGTAACGGCGTGCGCGCGTCCTGCTGAAACTGATAGCTGACGGCCTCGGCGATGGCCGAGACAATCGTCTCTGGGTCGCTGAGCGGCGCCAGTTCCACGAAAAACACGCCGTTATGGAAGATATCGGGCGTGTGGCCGTCATGATCGCGGCCTTCGACATATTGGCGCGCCGCTTCCAGCGCCAGGCGCGTTTTGCCCATGCCGCCGGGCGCGAGGATTGTCACCAGCCGCACCTCTTTTTGTGCCAGCAGGCGTGTAATTTCCGCCAATTCCTGTTCGCGCCCGATAAACGGCGTGGTTTGCGCGGGCAGATTGTTTTTGTGTGCATGCGCCGTTGGCGGCGGCGTGGCGAAGCGCTTTTCGGCCACGACGACACGCGGCGCGCGCGTCGATGTCGTGCTGCGGCCTTGCAGCAGCTCTTCCAGTTCCAGCCCCACTTGGCGCACGCTGGCGATGCGCGCTGCCGGGTCTTTGTCCAGCATACGGTAGATCAGATCGACCAGTCCTACAGGCGCTTCCGGGCAAAGCTGTTCCAGATCGGGCAGCGGCTCGCTGACGATCGACATCAGCGTGTGCGTGATGCTTTCGCCCGTGAAAGGCCGTTTGCCCGCCAGCATTTCGAACAGCAGCACGCCGAAGGCCCAGATGTCTGAACGCGCGTCTACGGGCTGGCCGCGCAGCGCTTCGGGCGCCAGATAATCCACCGTGCCCACGGCGACCCCTGTGCCAGTCACGCGCTCTTTGCTGCCGATATGCGCCACGCCAAAATCGGTCAGGCGCGGTGTGCCATCGGCGGCCAGCAGAATATTGGCCGGCTTGAGATCGCGGTGGATGATGTTCAGGCGGTGCGCGCGTGTCAGCGCGTCGGCCAGATCCAGCCCGATCTCCAGAATGCGCGTCAGCGGCTGTTTACCGCTTTTCAGCAGCGCGCCCAGATCGCCGCCGGGCATGTATTCCATCACCAGATAATGGCCGTCGCCCTCTTGCAGCGCCGCCAGCATTTTCACGATATTGGGATGGTTGAGCTGGCGCAGTGCCTCGCCTTCGCGGGCGAAGCGTTCGAGCATTTCCGGGTCCGCCGCGATCACTTCGGGCAGCAGGTGTTTGATGGCCACTGGCTGATTACTGTGCAAATCCAGCCCATGGTACACCTGTCCCATGCCGCCGCGCCCAATCGTGTCGCCCACTTGAAACCGACCGCCGATGATCTGTTGATTGGTGAATAACATAAGCTGCCTCTGCGCGTAGAATACTCATCATTGTACTCGTTTTCGCATTAGAGGCGCGAAAGAGCGCGCCGCAAAAGATAAGACTTTGCCGCCGGCGCGCGCTGCGCCACCCGGTTTTGCGCTGCCTGCGCTGTGAAGGCGATTGTCCGACTTGCCCCCACGCCCGGCACACGACATAATAGGGGGCATTAACTTCAGCAGTCAAAGGATAGCGTGTGCGTCGTTGGTCGATTGGGCTTGTGATAGGGGCGCTGTGGGCATTAGCCGCGTGCAGCGCCGCCAATGTTCCTGAAAATGTGCAGCTCACCGCCACTTCTGGCGCTGTCTTGCCGATGAACGCGCAAGGGGTGCCGCTGGTGGCGCGTGTGAACGGCGCAGAAATCACCCTGCCGCAGCTCGAACGAGCGCTGGCGCGCACACAGCAAGAAGGCTACAGCGGCGATGTTGACCTGCTGCGGCGCAACCTGCTAGAAACCCTCATCGATCAGACCTTGATCGAGCAGGCCGCCGCTCAGATGAACATCAGTGTCAGCGCCGCCGATCTCGAAGCCGAGTATCAGGCGAACGTACAGGTGGCCGGCAGCGAACAGGCGCTGCGCGATTGGATGGCGATTAACCAGTACACCGAAGCGGAATATCGCGATTCGCTGCGTGTCAGCCTGCTGACTACGCGCGTGCGCGACGCCGTGACACAGGAGGTGGCGGCCAGCGTCGCACAGGTTCACGCGCGGCATATTCTGGTTGCCAGCGAGGAAGAAGCCAACCAGATTCTCGCGGAATTACAGGCGGGAGCGGACTTCGCCATCCTGGCCACACGCTCGCTGGACGTGACCACGCGCGACAGCGGCGGCGATCTGGGCTGGTTCGCGCGCGGCGATTTGATGGAACCGGCGCTGGCCGATGTGGCGTTTGCGCTGCAAGTGGGCGAAATCGCCGGGCCGGTGGCGACACGGCTGGGGTATCATATCATTCAAGTGCTGGAAATCGGTGAACGCAGCGCCGCGCCCGAAGACCTGCCGACGCTGGCGCAAACGCGCTTCGAAAGCTGGTTAGCCGAACAGCGGGCCGCCGCCAGCATCGAGCGCTTTTTATAAGGATTAAAGAGGGACATGCATGGGACGCGCGCGCATCTATAATCTGATCAGCATCCTTTTTCTGGCACTGTCGCTGATTTTTGTCGTGTGGGTCATCCTGCGGCTGGTCGGCGGCTAATTCACACGCAGCAAAGGACAAAGGCATGGGCAACCGCCTGTTCAACATCATCACCGTCGTTTTTCTGCTGCTCACGGTGGGCTTCATCGTCTTCGTGACGCTGCAACTATTGGCGCCGCCGCCGCCGCCACCCGGCGCATTGGCCGCGCTGCCAACGGCCTTTGTCCTGCCGACACTGACGCCTACATCTGTTGTGCCAACGCTGCCGCCGACGTTTACCCTGACGCCCACCAACACCGAAACGCCGACATCGACTCTCACGCCGACACTGGCGCCTTCGGCTTCGCCGACGATTACCAATACGCCTGCGCCGACACTAACGCCCAGCATCACGCCGACGCCTTCGGCCAGCCCGACGTTCACCACCGAGCCTTCGCCCACGGGGCCAACGGCCACGCTGCCGCCTACCGAGTCGCCCTTCCCGTTCCAACTGCCGCTCGGTGTGCAGTTCCAGCCGAATTTTGCGGCGCCTTCGGCAGGGTGTTTGTGGCAGGGCATTGGCGGGCGTGTGCGCGGCCTGGACGGCATTGAGCTGCCTGCCGGTTCGATCAATGTCGTGGTTTTTAACGAAACCAACACGTTCAGCCGCACGGTGCCGATTGGCTCGAACACACAATATGGTTCGGTTGCGGGGTGGGAAGTGCGCGTTGGCGATACCATCAGCCCCGACACGTATTTTGTCACGCTGTTCACGGCCTCCAGCAACGTCCAGGTTTCGGAGCGCGTTCAGGTCACATTCCCCTCGAACTGCGACCAAAACCTGGCATATTTAGACTTTATCCGCGCACGGTAGCGGTCATGACAAACGAGCAGGGCAAACCCGAACCGCGCGGCGGCATTCGCCGTGTCGGGCGCAAAGACCGCAAAAAGAGTCTGGAGCGGCCAGAGAGTCTGTTTTTGCCGGATGACACGGCAGACACGCAGTCCAGCGCTGCCTTACCCGATGCAGGCGAAGAAACAGCGCCGAATCCGGCGGCGGCGGCCTTGTTCATGCCGGGGCCGATGGATTATGCGCCCCCCGACAGCGCCCCGGATACGCCCGTGCCGCCGCCCCAGGCTGCGCCCCCGCGCCGTCGTTTCACACGTCAGGATGCGATCGCGCTGTTGTTCGCGCTGAGTACGTTGGGGCTGTGCGCCTATTTTGCGCTGCTGTGGTTCAACCCGTATTCGCCGCTCAACCCGCTCGCCCCGCCTACACCGCTGCCGCGTGTGATCACCGCGACGCCTTTCAACAGTGGGAGCGCTCAGGACAGCGCTATGTTTACCCCTGCCGCTGGCACGGAGGGGCTTTATCCGTTTGTGCTGGCCGCGACCGGCGTGATTTATATACCAAATGCCAACAGCAGCGCCTGTAATTGGGCCAGTATCGCCGGCACCGTCAGCGACAACAGCGGTTTGCCGATCAACGGCTATCGTATCCGCATCACATCGCCGGACGATCCGGGCCTGGATGAGACGATTTTCAGCGGTTCGACGCTGACATTTGGGCCGGGCGGCTATGAACTGCCGTTGGGGGGCGCGCCGGTGGCGGGGGACTACCGGGTGCGCCTGCTGGATGCGCGCGGCGCACCCGTATCGCCCGAATATGCGGTGAGGACGCGCGCCGAATGCGACGGCAACGTGGCGCTGGTCAATTTTGTGCAAGTCCGTTGAGCGCGCGGCAGATTTCGCGGTTGAAAATCTGCGCAAGCCGTGTAGAATGACATCTACCTGGCCCCGTAGCGCAGTGGCAGCGCAAGTGCCTTTTAAGCACCTGGTCGTAGGTTCGAATCCTACCGGGGTCACATTCTAGGACTTTACTCGAACAGGTGGCGGCAACGTCACCTGTTTCGATTCTTGCGGGGTTCTCCGAAGTTCCCTCACCGCCGCTTACCTTCTCGCAGACTTCTCGCAGGTAAGCAAATGGCGGCAGCAAATCCACACGCTCTATCTTGCCCTAAATATTGACGACGACTCTCTCAACGACATTTCGCAGCAGTTCCTTTTGGTCGCTGCGCGATAATGTTTCATACAGTATACCCAATTTTGCAATGATGGTGAGCGCTTCATCCAGATCGTCGATATAGCTCTCACATTTCTGGTCGAGCAAATCCAGACTTGAGCGCAGTTTATGGCGCTTGTCCTGCCATTCTGCCCACAAATTACGCCAGTTTTCCTCTGTGACCATCGTCGCTGCGTAGAGTCGCAGGACTCTGGCTTCCTCTTCATCGATCTGCTTCAATGCCCGTTCAATCTCTGTTCGTTCATCCGGACGCAGTCGTCCGAGTTTGTCGGCCACTTCGTTGATATAGTAATCACGAATCAGAGGCATTAACGCCTCATCGACCTGAACCTGCTGGAGGTGGGAAGCAAGCTGGCTTTCAACCTCAGAACAAAGAAAATGAATGGGGTGACGATCTAATCGGTAATGCGCGGTGCCACCGCCTGAGCGACCCGGGTTGGAGGTTGAGCCAGTCAGCCGATAGAGTTTATCACCCGGTTGGGTTGGATCGAGCGGTGAAGCGGATAGAAAGATCAGCTTCTTTAACAGATAATCGTGTCTGCGTTTAGCGTATTTGTGCCGTGACCGCTTTGCCAGGATTTCCAGCCCCTGCTCAAATTCTTCGGTGGTAACCAGCGGTTCCCAATCTCCACGTAAGGTCTTGGGGAGAATGCCCAGTTCTTCGTTGACAATCCAACCGGCATAAGCCCAGTTGTGGAAGCTGTACGCCATTGAATTGTAGTTGGCTTTGCGTTTGCCATTGGCTTTCACCTCCACAAAAGGGCGACCACTGCGATAGCGATACCCACGAGCGTGCAGTTCCTCAGCGATTTCAGCCAGGGTCAAACGATCTTCGAGCAGCAAATCCCACGCCAATCGCCAGATCGGGGCGCGTTCGGGGTCGGGTTCAATATGATGGGTGCGTCGCGCATACGTCTTGCGATGGGGCTGCTCATCTTCAACACTGATATAGCCGTCGGGCGCACGTCCAATGTACCCGCCGTTCTCACGTTTAGCGTCAACAGCCCCTTTGATTCTCAGACTGGTCATCATGCTCTCGCGTCGCGCCAGGGTAAACGAAAGTGCGACAATCACCCGGTCATCGGGTGACATCGGATCAAGATCAGGCTGATTGGCAAAACGTACCGCTACGCCAAACTCATCCAGTTCATCAATCGCACGTAATGCTTCGGTGTCGTTGCGACCAAAACGGTCAGCACGCTCGACAATCACATGCGAGAACCGTCCCATCCGGGCATCTTCCAGCATTCGCTGGTAGCCAATGCGCCGAGGTGTGCGTCCGGTCAGCAAGTCGATGTATTCATCAATGACTGGCAAATCCGAGCGATCCAGAACGGATTTCTGGATGAGATAACGCTGTCGCGCCTGAGATGCTTCAGGATTTTGGGCTTCTTCATCGCTGGTACGCAGGTAAACTGCCCAGCCTGCGGCAGGTGTAATCGTGCTTTTCTTTCTTGAACGCGCCATAAATCAGTTCATCCGATCCGTTTCTGGACACCATACACCCGATTTCTAATTCTGTGTTTTCGCGGGTGTTTTTCGTGTAGATTTAACCGGCGTTTCTTGCCCGGATTTTGCCAGCAGTTCGGCAACAATCATCACCCGTTTGAACAGTTCTTTGGCTTTCATGGGTGTGTTTTCAGGAGAATGAGCGATCTCCTCAACGGCTATGTCAGGTGTTTGAGGCGTTGGTTTGAACTGCATGGTGTCGCCAACTCCTTTTCAATCCATGCGTAAACATCACCACCCTTCAGATAGAACTCGGTGATATCCTTGCCCTGGGGGACTTGAATGGGGCGAAAGCGCGGCGAGAGGGAGAGCAGGCGATTCGCGCCTTTTTCCCCCGCCGCGTCGCGGTCATAGGCGACGAGGACGGTATGACAGTGTGTGAGTTCCGCGTACCAGCGCGAACTGAGGATTGCGGTGGCGCTGCTCAACGTCACGGGTGCGACCAGATTGCCCGCTTCCTGCCGCGCCAGCAGTGCGTCAAACTCACCTTCGCAGAATAAAGCGACCTCCCGATCTGCCAGCCCGTCAGCGCCATACAAACCGTCGACGTTACCGCCTTTGATTTGCTGGTATTTTGGCGTGCCATAGGCGCGGCGGACTTTCACCGCCCACAGCGCGCCTGCCGCGAACCAGGGGATGGTAATCCCACAGGGCACATCCATGCCCTCCAGCACCCGCCAACTGCGGAAGTCCCCCGGCACATACCCCAACCGAGCAGCACGAATGGTGCGCGTGGTCAAGCCTCTGCCCGTGAGGTAATTCAGCGCCGGTTCACCGACTTCTGACCAAAGGGTTTCTTCCGCCTGGCTGACAATGCGTTCTGCCCGGTGCTGCCAATCCCATTCCGGCGGCTCGGAAGGCGATTTCAGGCACTTGCGCTCGACAGGGGCGATGTCTTCTACTCGTTCGCCCAGCACACGCAGCGCCTCAACAAAACTCAGACGGCGGTAGTTGGTTAACCAGTCCAGCGCATCACCGCT
>JACAER010000004.1 GCA_013388745.1 Chloroflexota bacterium | reverse complement strand
CCCGCCGGGATGTCCCAGCCGCCTGCCGGACTGCCGTCGAAGGTGAGCGATGTGCCGTTGTCCGTGATTGTGCCGTCAAGCGTGCCTGTGCCGAAATTCGTCGTACACACGATCGCCGCCGGCCCGGTGTAGTCTGTGCCTGCCGGAATCAGGTCAAGCGCCGTCACATCGAACGCCGTCCCCGCCCCTGTATTGGTGAAGCGTACCGTGTACGTTACCATGTCGCCCGCCCTGACACCTGTCGTCGGATTAACCGATTTCGTCGTCGTGATGAGCGGTTCGCCCGCGATCGTGAACGGATCGCTGTCGGTGATGAGCGGCTGCGGCACGCCCGCGCCGCTGCTGTACTGCATCGACGCGCTGTTCGTCAGCACCAAACCGCCGACATTGGCCGGCACGTTCGCCACCGATGCCGTGAACGTGATAGTCGCCGGGCTGCTGCTGACAACCGCGTTGCCCAGATTCCACGTCACGCTGACCGGCGCTGTGCCGTCATTCGGCGCGCTCACCAGCGCTGCCGCGCCTGTGATTCCACTGAACACCGCATCGCTGTTGTAGACCAGGCCAGCGGGCAAATTGTCCACGATGCTCAAATTGCGAATCGTCCCCAACGGGCTGGTAATGGTCAGCGTGTAGGTCACTGCGGCGCCGATGGGCACGACTGGGAGCGCTCCTGCCCCGCCGTCGCTCTTGTCAAAGGTCGGCGTGGGCACAGTAAACGTCGCCGTCGCCGTGTCCTGTGTGCCATCCACCGGGCTGCTGTTGACGTCGGTATAAACGCGCTCATCGCCGCTGCTCGTGCCGTCCTGGCTGCTCCAATCGGCGTCGATGGTATTGACACTGCTGCTGTTGACCAGCACGCTGGACAGCACACGCACAGCATATGAACATTCGATGTACGAATCCGGATTCGTCGCCGGAATGTCCCAGCCGCCCGCCGGACTGCCATCAAAACGCAGGGTTGCGCCGTTGTCCGTGATCGTCCCGGCGATCGTGCCCGCGCCGAAATTTGTCGTGCAGGTGATGGCCGCCGGGCTGCTCAGGATAAAGTCCGTTCCGGGCGCCAGCACGTCGTCCGCCGTCACGTCGTAGGCCGTAGCGCGGCCTGTGTTGGTGAAGCGCACCGTATAGGTCAGATCATCGCCTGCCTGCACATTCGTGCTGGGGGTCACGCTCTTCGTCGTGGTGATTTGCGGCTCGATGACCGTGATCGTCGGCGGTGTGGGGTCAGTCAGCGTGGCGGGCGTGCCGTTGTTGTCATACGTCAGGCTGGCGTTGTTGGTCAGCGCTGCGCCGTCCACATTCGTACTCACACTGCCCATCACCAGCGCCCGCAGTTGCACGACGAAGCTGTTGTTCGCCGCGTTATTGTCGCCGGTCGTCACGATCGCGCCGAAGGCCAGCGTCACGTCCGCGCCGCTGCCGCCCGGCGCCGTCACTGTTGGCGCGGGCACAGTCCCGGCGAAATCGGCGCTCAAAATGCCGCCGCTGGCCGCCGCTGTGGTGATAATCTGCGCGCTGCCCGGCACATAATTCAGGCCGGCGGGCAAATCATCCAGCAGCGACATACCGTTGGATGTGCCTTCCGGCAGCGTGACGAGAATATTGTAGATAATGCTGTCGCCCAGCGTATACAACGCGGGCGAAACAGCCAGTTTATCGAACGTCGGCGCGCTGCAAATGGACGTGCTGACGCTGCTTGTGCCCGTGTAATCGTTGATGCCGCCGCTGCCGTTGCGTTCGCCGTTAATGCTGCCTGCGCTGCCCGGCGTGACCGAGCCGCTGCTGTTGGGTGACGAACCGTTGGCGCCCGGCAGACTGGTGTAGACCATAGCGACGGTATTGGACAGCGTCGTACAAACGCCTACGTTGTCGCGCAGCGTCGCGGTGATGACGAACGTTGCTGTTGTGTTCGGGTTCATGCATGTGACCGCGCCGTTCATGGTCTGGCCGCTGAATGACGCGCTGGTGTTGGCCGCCGTCCCGCCGCACGCGCCGCTGGTCGTCGCGGCCGTTACGCTGACGGGATTAAAGTTCGCGTTCAAGACATCCGTCAGCGTGACATCGAACGCCGCCGTCGTGTCGGCGCCACCGTTGGCCGTCACGGTGATCGTGAACACCGCCGTATCGCCGGCGTCCACCGGGATCGTCGTGAAGTCTTTGCTGATCGTCAGCGAGGGTTCGTTGACACGCACCTGCACGCTGTTAGAATCCGCGCCCACGTCTACCCCGTTTAAGCGCAGGCGGAACGTGTTGTCGAGCGACACGCCCGCGTTATTGGTCGCGCTGTTGTTGACCAGCGCATTAAATTCCACCACGATGAATTCTGGCTGCGCCGGGTCATTGTCGGCGTTCGTTAAGCTGCCCAGACTGAAAAACACATCATCGCCGGACGCATAGTTGTCATCATCCACCGCCGCGCTGCGCGAAACCGCCGCGTCTGGGAAAGCGCAGGTAATGCTGGATGACGGAATATTCGCCAGCGCCGCGTCTGTCTGCGTGTAAGGCGTCACGTTCGGGCAGGTGAGCGTGGTCGAGGTAATACCCGCGCCGCTGGACAGGAACGCAAAACGCGCCGAGCCATCATCCAGGAAGGTGAATCCGGTCGGCAGATTATCCCGCAATTGAATGCCGCTCGCCCCACCGAATGTGCCTTCGCTCAGGCGAATGTACAGGCGGAAGCGCGCGATTTCCCCCACCGCCACTGCCGCCGGAGCCGGACTGTCGAGCGTATGCGATTCAGACGTGCTGATAAGCTGTTTGGTCGGGCGCGGGCCGCCGACGATGATGCTGGCCGGGTCGGTGGGGTCAACGGTGGTGAAATCTGTGCCGCCTTCGTTGCCCGCGTAGTTGAAAAGCGTGCCTGTGTTGGTGATCGTCTGCCCCAGCGCCGCCGGATTCACGACCTGAAGATCGAAAGTGATCACGGCGATGTTGTTGCCGCTGTTGCCATAGGCGCCGGTAGAGGGATTGCGATCCGAACGCAGCGCGCCCAGTATCGGCGAGGGATCGGTCAATTCGATACCGCCCGCCGGGTCAAATAATCCCGTGCCAATGTTCGTGAAGGGCAAGTTGGCGCCCGCCCCGCTGCGCACGCACAGGTTCAGCCCGGCGCCACCTGTGGGAATCGCCAACCCGGCGGGCAGATCATCGCGCACGCGCACATCAAACGCGCCGTTCGGACTGCGCCCCGTGTTTTCGATGATGATGACAAACGTCACCAGATCGCCAACATCGGCGTTGGCGAGATTGCTGTTAAAGCCGCCCGCCGTGTAATTGGCGTGATTGACAGTGCCCGTAACGCGCGGACAGGTCGAACCCGGCGCAGAAATCGTCACGCCCCCAGGCAGCACGGGCGTTCCGATAAACGACGGCAGAATGGCGTTGGTGGCGACAATCCCTTTGCGAATCGTCAGCACCGGCTGCGTATAGCGTGTCTGCACGATCGAAGTCTGGGTGATCGTGCTGCCGCTGGTCGTGCCGCGCCGCGCCGTCGCCACATTGGTGAAGATCATGCCATCGGCAATCGGGCTGGAAGTCGCCGTCACCGTAAACACAATATCGACTTCGACAGGCGCGTTGATGGGATCGTCATACGTGCCAAAGTTAAACTGAATCCAATTGTCGGGCACATTAGATGTGATAGTCGGGATAACGGCGGTGAATGTGTTGGCCGGGCCATAACAAGCCACGCCTGCCGCCGGCACGCCGCAGATTGTGGGGTTAAATGTCGTGACTTCCGACGCCAGGAAAATCGTCAGCGGCAAAAAGTCCTGAATGCGGAAGTTTTCGAAGTCCGCGCCGTTGGGGAAGGTGTAGCGCAGTCGATACGTCAGCGTTTCGGCGGGCGAAACCTGCGGCACCGGCCCGACCACGCCGTTGCGGGCGTAGACCGTTTTCGTCAGCGAGCCGCCGGCCACGTTGATATTAGCGGAATCGGTTTCTGTCACCGTCGGGTTGCTCGGCAGCGGGAGCTGTGTGACGTTGTCGTGGATCACGCTGGTGATCGTGGCGCTGTTGGTCAGTGTGTCGTTGTTATCGACGCTGATATCGCCCGGTGTACAGGCGAACAAATCCTGGATGCGCGCGCGGAAGCGAATTTCGCCGAATGTTGGCTGGAAACTGCCGCCCACACGCCCGCCCGTCGCGACGCCATCGCCGCCGCGCGCGATCATCTCGTTGGAGACGTTAAACGTCAGCCGCGTCGAGCCATCGCCGCAGGCCCCCGTGCCGCCGAACGCGGGCGGGAAGCGGCTGGTATCCACGATGTAGTTGGCGGGATTCATAGCCGCCGCGGCAAAATTGTTCCCCGCATCGCGGAAACTGAGCGTCGGCGTGCCGAAGAAGCGCAGCCCGTCGCCCAGCACATCGTTGATCACCAGATTCCCCAGCGAAAAATAGTCAGAAACCGTGAAGCGCAGCGTGTATTCGATGATGTCGCCGGGCGAGTTGCGGCTGTCGGTCAGGTTATTGGCCGACTTGTCGAAAGTCAGACATTCGTTGCGCAGCGAATGCGTGTCGTTGGCGCTGACAGACACGGGCGCGCCGTCGCGCGGGTCGCGCACCTGCCACACTGCCGCGACATTCATCGTGTTGTTGGCAAAAGTGTCAGCGCAGGTGTTGGGGTTAATGACAGCATTGCCGCTGGCATCCGCGTTAGGCACATAAAATTCAAACGTGACGCTGGCATCCGTGCCCGCGCCCGCGCCGTTGATGTTTCCCCATGTCACGCTTAGTACATTGTTGGGCGCGGTACTCGCGACCCCAATCGGCGGCTGTGTCAAGACTGTGGCGCCGCCCGGCGACGTACTGATAATGCCCAGATACACAATATTCGGCGGCAGAATGTCGGTGATCGTCAGGGGTGAAAAGCGCTGTGCCTGCGCCAGATCGACGCGCAGGGTGTAACGATGGCGAAAGTTGGGGCCGGGCAGATTCGGATTACCGCGCGCGTCATAGTCTTTATCGATATTAAAGAGATTCGGTGTCAGCGTGTCTACATCCGTCGCGCCAATGCTGGGCGGCGACAACCCCAGCGGGTCTGTGCCGTAGCGAAAACCGGGCGTGGCATAGATCGGCAGCGACTGCCCCACATCAGCAAAATCGCTGATGTTGGCCGTAAAATCAAGCTGCACGGGTGCCTGCCCGGCGGTGAAGCTCGGAAATGGCAGCTCGACCACAAGCATTTGCCAGACGTAGGGCAGCGGCCCGGTGTAGTTAGCGGGCGTGGCCGGGCAGTTCACCGTCAACCCGGTCAGCGGATGCACGGTGTTTCCGGGCGGATTCGCGCAGGTCAGGGTGGTGGTGTTGACCGCGTTGCCCGCATACGTGACGTTGACAAACGAAATACCGTCGTTGGGGCCGCTGGCGGGACCGTCGATACCCGGCTGCGGCAAAAAGACATCGACATACGGCCCATAACCTGTGGCGCCGCTGTTGTCGAAAGTCAAATCAAAATTGAAGTTTTGCCCGACAAACCGTGATCCCGGTACATTCAAATTGAGCGTGGGCGGCACAGCCAGAACGGCGGCAGTCGGCACAAGCGTCAACATGCCGAGGACGGCCGTCAGCAGTAGAAACAAACGGGGCTGTAAAGCCATGATAATTCCTAAAATAAAGTGGGCCACATGAGTTATATTGAGAATACAGAAATAAACCCTTCAGAACAATAGATAGACAAAAATAACGAAGGGTTTGCGCTTGTATTTGCCAATTTTTCACAATTTTTTGATGTTTTGTGTTGAAAACTGGCAGGAACCGTCACGCCGCTTCCCAACGAAGTCGCGACCCGCCGCAGGGGGCTGCTGGCGCGGGAAGCCGGGGCAGTTTGTGCCCCGTTTCCCCCATGTTTGCGACGATGTATAACTAGTTATGGCTGCGACTGCACACCCGCGCTGCGAATCGCGTCAGCCAGGCAGTCGATTGACGTATCTTTGAGGATAAAACTGGCAGCGCCCGCCCGCAGCATTTTGTTGACGAGTTCGTCATCTTTGAGGCTGGTGAGCGCGATGACGCGAATCGCCGGGTAGCGCTGATGGATATGCTGTGTAGCAGTGATGCCATCCATTTCGGGCATAACAATGTCCATCAGGACGACATTGGGTTGTTTTTCTGCACACATACTGATGGCTTCCAGGCCGTTCGAGGCTTCGCCCACCAGCTCGAAATCCTCGAACGCGCGCAGAAACACCCCTAAACCGCGGCGCACAACATCGTGGTCATCGACAATCAGCACGCGGATGGTTTTTGTGTGCATTATATTTTCTCTATTCAGATCGATTGACATTCTACTCGCAATATAGCGTGAAACGCTGCGCGCCGCTACTCGCCGGCTGGCCAGTCTATTTGATCAGTCCCGCTTGCAGCGCCAGACTCACCGCCTCGACCCGGCTGTTGACATTCAGCTTCGCCAGAATGCTGCTGACATGAAATTTGACCGTCGAACGTGCGATCACCAGCCGCTCGGCGATCTCGACATTATTCAGTCCATCGATCATCAACTTCAACACTTCCAGCTCACGATCGGTAAGGTTATAACCAGAGACGCGCGGCGCCACCGGCGATTGCAGCAGCGTCTGCGCGGCTTCCGGTGAAAGCGTCAGTTTGCCGGTCAGTGCCGTGCGAATCGCGCTTGCCAGTTCATCCACCGACATGTTTTTCAGCAGATAACCCACCGCGCCAGCTTTCAGCATTTCGCGCACCAACGCCTCGTCTTTGAACGTCGTCAGGCCGATCACCTGAATCTGCGGGAATTTCTCGCGGATCGCACGGGTAGCCGCAGCGCCGTCCAGTTCCGGCATCATCACATCCATCAGGACGACCTGTGGTTGCAGCGCTTCACACGC
The DNA here is from genome assembly GCA_013388745.1 of Chloroflexota bacterium. Taxonomy (GTDB): domain Bacteria; phylum Chloroflexota; class Anaerolineae; order Aggregatilineales; family Phototrophicaceae; genus JACAER01. The sequence continues at coordinate 21,561 of JACAER010000004.1, read as the reverse complement.
CGCCAGCGCCTCGAAGCCGTTAGCCGCTTCCCCTACCAATTCGAAGTCCTCGATAGGCCGTAAAAACAAGCTCAAGCCGCGCCGCACTACCTCATGATCGTCAACGATCAAAATCCGAGTCTTTGCCTGTTCCACCTTGATTTCCTTCCGATGCTTTCCACAGCAGCCTGATCTCGCTCCCCGCCCCCGGCTGACTTGTCACGCTTAACTGCGCGCCGATGTCTTGCGCGCGCTCGCGCATGATCTTCAACCCAAACTGCGACGCAGGCAGTTGAGTGACATCAAAGCCCCGCCCATCATCCTGTACCGTTAGCTCGATGCGCTGCTGCTGATTAACAAATTTTACCGTAACATGCCTGGCACGCGCATGTTTGATGATGTTGTTGAGCGCTTCTTGGGCAACACGATAAAACGCGAGCTGCTGTTCTTCTGGCAGCAGCCCCTGCCCGACCACCTCAACGACTACCGGAATCTGCGTGTGCCCGGATACCGCATCCACCAGATGTTTGAGCAGCGTACTCATATCCGTATCCAGCAGCGCGCGCGGGCGCAGTTCGAGCAGCAGATTGCGCATCTCGGCCAGCGCGCCCCGCGTCAGCCGCTGTAACTCTTTTAGGCCTTCCAGCACTTCTGCCGGATACCGTTCCCACAGGCGCGGCAGGGTTTCTGCCACCAGACTGGCCGAAAACAACATCTGGCTCACGGCGTCATGCAGTTCGCGCGCCAAGCGCTGCCGTTCTTCCACCATCGCCAATTCCTGCGCTTGTGTATACAAGCGCGCATTTTGAATAGCGATCGAGGCCTGATTAGCAAAGCTCTCCAGACGCTCAGAATGAACAGTGTCGAAAAAGTCGGTGCCGGTGCTGTTGAGGTTAATAAAGCCCACAACCTGCTCTTCCAACCAGATCGGCACCCCCAGATACGAACGCATATTCTGGGTCGGCGTGACAGGCCGCCAATCAGGAAACGCCCAGGTATCGCCGATCAACAGCGGTTGGCGCGTCGCCATCATATGGCGAATGCCCGCCAGTTCACTGACATGAAAGATGCGCGTGCGCGCCATCTCGGTGAAATCATCCTCGTACCCATGCTGGCGCACAATATGCAGTTGGCTGCGTTCCACGAGCATGATATTAGCGGCGTCATGCGGCACGACCCGCCGCACATTGTTCAGAATATGATCCAGCACTTCGTCCAGATCGAGTGTGCTGCTGAGCGCCGCCGCTGTATCGCGGAAAGCCTCCGCCAGTGCGCGCTGCTCACGCTCGGCTTCTTCAATCCGTTTGCGCTCGGTGATGTCGAAACTGACACCCACCAGCCCCATCACCTTGTCCTCACGATCGTACAGCGGCACTTTGGTGGTGATAAACCAGCGCTTGCGTCCGCGATAATCGATAATGAATTCTTCCTGCTGACGCAGGGGCACGCCGCTGCGCATCAGCGCTTGCTCCTGCTGATAAAATTGTTGCGCGACCTGCTGCGGGAAAAAGTCGAAATCCATTTTGCCGATCAATTCCGCCGCCGAGACCCCAAAATTATTCGATACTGCCGGATTAACCAGCACAAAGCGGCTGGAAGCATCCTTGAAGAAAATCGGCGTCTCCACATTGTCGATCAGGGTGCGCAGCAGCGCCCGTTCCTGCGACAGCGCTTCTTCCGCGCGCAGGCGTTCTTTCAGTTCCTCCTGCACTAACGTATACAGACGCGCGTTTTCCAGCGCGATCGACACCAGATCGGCAAAGCGCGTTAACAGCCCAATGTCTTCGTCATCGAACACGCGCCCTGTTTCGGCGTAAGCCAATCCCAAGACACCCACCACCTGCGCGCCGGATTTCAGCGGCACAGCGGCGATCACATCAAACATCGGGCGTGTCAGGGCGGGCGAACGCCCCTCCCATGTGTTATAGTGATCGACCCACAGCGGTTGACCGCTTGCCCACACTTTGCCGCTCAGCCCTTCGCCCAACCGGATGCGGAAACCGGTCGTAAAATCGCCCGTCGCCACCACGCATTCCATTTCGTTGGGGTTATCGCGCATCAGATAGATATAACTGTGTTTTGTGCGCAGCAGCGTGCAGGCACGCTGTAATATGTCTTCCAGCAGGCTGTTCAGGTCGAGCCGCGCCACCAGACCCAGCGTCGTCTCGTGCAGCGCCGCCAGATAATCTTTTTGATGCCGAAGCTGTTCCTCAGTCCGCTTGCGTTCGGTAATATCTTCGACCAGCCCGATCTGACGGTAAGCCACACCGGCGTCGTTATACACCGGGTACCCGTGCGCCATAATCCAGCGGAGCGACCCATCAGGCCGCACAATGCGCGCCTCAAACCCATAATCCAGCGGCTGTTGGCTCAGGATTGCCGCTACGCGCTCCCGATCTTCAGGGTGCAGTATCGTGAGCGCGTCCGTCACCCCCCCGCTTAGCCGTGAACGGCTGTGCCCGATGATCTGGTCATAAGCCGGATTCACGTACAACAGACGGCCATCGGGCACGCTGCTTATCCAGAACACTTGATTGATATTTTCGGCGATCTGGCGGAAGCGTTCCTCACTGTCGCGCAGTTCGTTATAAAGCTGCGCGCGCCTGATGGCAATGCTGATCTGCTGGCTGAGCGCGTTGACCAGCCGCAAATCCGCCTGTGTCAGCACCCACGCCGATGATTCGAGATTGAGCACGCCGATCACTTGTTCCTGGTCACACAGCGGCACATAAATACCCGAACGCACATTTTCGACTGGCGGAATATAATCTGCGTCCTGCTTGACATCCACGACCAGTTCGGCCTGACCGCTGCGCGCCACACGCCCGCTGATGCCCTGCGTAAGCGGAATTTCCGCCAACACACGCTCAAAGCCGACCGCGTGCTGCAAGCACAGCCTATCGCCCTCCAACAAATACAGACTGATTTTGTCGTAGGTAAACGTCTGCGCCAGGGCCTCTAACACCGCCGGAATTAACCGTGCGTTGCCCTGCTCGCGCGTCACCACACTGCGCACCTGATCCAGCAGCAGCAGTTCCTGCGCCTGCCGCTGGCTGGCGACGAACAATTCGCGGTAGCGTTCTTCGTTTTCACGCAGCGCTATCTCCGTCTGCCGCCGCTGTGTCACATCGCGCGCCACGCTCAGAATCGCCTGCTGCCCACGAAAGGGCACAACACGCGCATTGAGATCTACAAAAATACGCGCCCCATGTTTACTGATATGCACATCGTTCAGGCTGCTGCGGCTGCCGACGGCCCACAGTTGCACAAAATCCGTAGGATACGAGTCATCCTGCTCAGGCGCATAAATATCGCGAATATTCAGCCGCAGCAGTTCCTCTCGGCTGTATCCCAGATGGCGAACAGCGGCTTCATTAAATTCCAGAATCTGCCCGACGGCATCATGCACAATGATCGTATCCTCAATCCCCTCGAACAATTCGCGGTACAAACGCTCGCTTTCACGCAGGGCTTCTTCGGCGCGTTTGCGCGCGCTGATGTCCAGCAAAATACCGATCATCCCGCTGGCTTGGCCCTGTTGGTCATACGTGATGCGGCCAATACCCGCCACCCAGTACGTGCTGCCATCCGGCCATATCACGCGAAACTCGATATTCAGATCGCTGCCCTGCTCCAGGGCCGCGCTGACCGCCGCGTCTACCGCCGCACGGTCGTCGGGATGCACCGCTTGCAGCCAGTTGGCGTAAGTAGACTCGACGTTGCCCGGTTCATACCCCAGAATGCGATAATTCTCATCTGACCACACTGTGCGGGTCGAATGCATATTCCATTCCCACGCCCCGGCACGCGCGGCTTCCAGCGTTAAACGCAGCCGTGCCTCATTGCTGCGCAGCAGTTCCTGCGCCTGCCGCGTTTCAGTCACTCCGCGCGCCAGCCCCACGATCTGAATCGGCGAATCGTCGGCAGCGCGCAGCATCACGGTTTCGCGAAAATTAAACCAGTGCCATGAACCATTTTTGTGCCGCAGCCGCAGCTCGTTTTCCACCACTTCACCGGCGCGCGCGGCCTTGAACCGCTGATTCAAGCGCGCCAGTTCGGGCAGATGATCGGGGTGCACCAGCGCTTCCAGCAGATCCCCCGGCAGCGCCGCGATGTCCTCCGGGCTGTAACCCAGCGCGTTACTGGCGATATACACGATCGTGTCGTCGGCGAGGCGATTGAGGAAAGGATTCCGCTGCTCGACCAGATCATACACATAGAGCAGATCGGGCAGCGTGCGTATCACCTGCTGGATAAAGCCTTCACGCTCGCGCAGGGCAATCTCTGCCTGCTTGCGCTCGGTAGTGTCCTGCACCACGCCCAGAAGCTGCTTAACTGCGCCATCTGCCGTGCGCGCAAACACGATGCTGTGATTCTGGAGCCAGCGCCATTTACCATCGTTATGCCTGAAGCGCAGCTCGGTTTGCAGCATCTCGCCATCTGCCGCCTTGAGCAGTTGCTCGAAACTGCCGGCTTGCAGTGGACGATCTTCAGGATGCACCAGTTCACCTAAGACCGCCACACTGTTGTTCGCAAATGCTTCTGCGCTGTAACCCAGAAACTCAGCCAATGTACGGTTGCTGTAAATCGGGCGCTGCGCCTCCACGTCGTACACATAGACCATACCCGGCATCATCTGCGTCACGCGCTCGACAAAACGCTGGCTAGCGTGCAGCGCTTCTTCCGCTTTCTTGCGCTCGTTGATGTCCTGCACCGCATAGTAGGCGTGCGTCACACGCTGGTGCGCCTCGTCCCACATGGGCTGCGCGTACACACGACCCCAAATCACCTGTCCGTCGTGGCGCAATATACGGCTTTCGAACGTATCTTTTTGGTTCGCCAGTACTTTCTCAAAATGCCGCAGCACGACCGCCAAATCCTCTGGATAGACAAAAGTCTGCCAGTCTGTCGCATCGCGCATCAACGGCTGGCGATCACAGCCGGTAATGCGCGCGAACGCGCCGCTCATCCACTCAACGCGCATCTCCTGCGGCGAAACAAAACGCAGTTCGAAAAAATAGTCGCTGGTCAGTTCAGAAATGATCCGATAGCGTTCCTCGCTGACGCGCAGCGCTTCCCGCGTCTGGCGTTCGCGCGTGTCCATCTGATCGGCCAGCCGCCGCAGCGCCGGAAGCAGCACCCAGTTGCTCACGATCAACAGCATACTCAGGCTGACCAGCAGCGCCAACAGCAGATTCTCACGCGCATCCACCTGGTAGCTCGTCAGCGCCAGGTAGGCCGTACCCTGCACCACCAGCAGCAGCATGACGAATATCAGCGCCGAAAAATACAGATTGCGGAGTCTTTTGGCTGCGTCTAACATAGGGGTTGTTCAAGTATTGTGGACAAATGAACGTATCATTTCATGATATAACCAGAACTAAGGTGGAAACAAGAGACGAAGCGCTAATCTTCTTAAAATCTTAAGGAAGTTGTATGGCGTTGGAGTTACTGAAAATTCTGTTAGTGGACGACTCGCGCGATCAATACAGCCTGATTCGCGACTTTCTGGAAATTGCCCAACTGCGCTGTACACTTGACTGGATCGCGGAATATGAGGCTGCGCTGGAGATTATCGCGCGCCAGGAGCATGACGTTTATCTCATCGATTATCAGCTTGGCGAATACAACGGACTCGATCTGATGCGCGCGGCGCACACGCGCGGCAGCCATGCGCCCATGATTCTGCTCACCAGCCACAGTGAACGCGGGATCGACGACGAAGCGCTGCGAATAGGCGCGGCTGATTATCTGGAAAAAGTAGAAATCAAGCCTTCGACCTTGGAACGCGCTATCCGTTACGCCGTCGAACGCACCCGCAGCGCCGCCGCCCTGCGCGACAGCGAAGAACGCCTGCGCGCGTTCATCCGCAGTTCCCCCAGCATGATGTTTGCGCTCGATCGCGAGGGACGGCTGACGATGGCCGATGGCAAAATACCCGATCTACCGGGACCCAATATCGGGCAGTTGATAGGGCTGAAGGCCGCTGAAATTATCGAACTTGTTTCAGGCCAACCACCCGCCAAAGTTGTGCAAATCCATTGTCAGCGCGCGCTGGGCGGCGAAACCGGCAGTTTCACTTTCGACATACTTGGCATGGCCTTTGATGTCAATTACGGCCCACTGCGCGATTTCAAAGGCCAGCTTATCGGCGTGATCGGCGTCGCCCGCGACATCACCCTGCTCAAACAGGCCGAAGCGGCAGAACGCGAACAGCGCGAACTGGCCGAAGCGCTGCACGAAGCCGCCGCCGCCCTCAACAGCACACTCAATTTCCAAGAAATCCTCGATCGTATTCTGACGATCGTCAGCCGCGTCATTCCCCACGACACCGCCAATATTATGTTGATTGAGGGCGGTCTGGCGCATGTCGTGCGCTTCAAAGACAATACCGGCTTAGGACTGGAAGACCCGATCAAAGATGTCAAATTTCATGTCAACCAGATTCCCGGCCTGTGCGATACCGTGCTCCAGGGTAAGCCGCTGATTGTCCCGGATGTGCTCCAGTTCGCGCAGTGGGTCGATATCCCCGAATCGCGCTGGATTCGCTCCTACGCTGCTGTGCCCATCCAGATCGAAGGGCACATTATCGGCTTCCTGAACCTGCACAGCCGCACGCGCTATTTCTTTTCGGAAAGTTTGATCACCCGTCTGCAAGCCTTCTCCAACCAGATCGCCATCGCCGTGCAAAACGCGCGGCTGTATGAACAGGCGCAGGAATTGGCGGCGCTCAACGAACGCCAGCGACTGGCGCGTGAACTGCACGACGCCGTCAGCCAGACACTTTTTTCCGCCAGCGTGATCGCCGAAGCGCTGCCGCGCCTCGCCAAAGACCTGCCGGCCAGTGTCCAGGGGGGACTGAAGGAACTGCACCTGCTCAACCGCCGCGCCCTGGCCGAAATGCGCGCGCTGCTGCTGGAACTACGCCCGCGCGCGCTGGTCGAAACCAAAATGGACGAGCTGCTGCGACAGTTGGCCGACACATTCAGCAATCGTCAGCGTATCGAAGTTGTGCTGGATGTCGAACGCGGCATTATTTTCCCGCCCGACGTGCAAATCGCCCTCTATCGAATCAGCCAGGAAGCGCTGAACAACGTCGCCAAACACGCGCAAGCCAGCCGTGTGCGCCTCTCGCTGGTGCGCGCTGCCGGCCAAATTCAACTCAGCGTCCACGACAACGGACACGGCTTCGACCTGCACGATACCCTGCCCGATCAGTTCGGCCTGAACATCATGCAGGAACGCGCCCGCGCCATCGGCGCCCACCTCAAGCTCATCAGCCGTCCCGAAGAAGGCACAGAGATCGTCGTCACCTGGCAGCACACGCTGGCCGCTGACAACTAGTCAGATGACCAGGCCATACGGCCTGTCCAGTTTTCCACAACAAAACCCGCCACACGCACGGCGCAAGCACGCCGCGTCTGCGGTATCCTAATTCAATAAGACATATGCATCGGGGAAAAGCCCATGGCGACAATCCGTGTTATCATTGTGGACGATCAGGATGTTGTGCGGCGCGGGCTGACCCTCTTTCTGCAAGCGTTTGACAATCTGATGCCGGTCGGGGAAGCCAGCAACGGCGCAGAAGCGCTGCGTCGCTGCGTCGAAACGCAAGCTGATATTGTGTTGATGGATATGATGATGCCTGTAATGGACGGCATTACTGCGACGGGTCTGATTCGCCAGCAATTTCCGCACACCCAGGTGATCGCCCTCACCAGCTACCATGATGAAGCCACGCATCAAGCAGTGATGCGCGCGGGGGCCGCCGCTTGTCTGCTCAAGAACGGCTCGATTGATGAACTGGCTCATGCGATTACTGTCATTGCCTCAGCACACGTCGCGTCGCATTAAAAACGGGCTGCGGAGACCTGTGTGACAACTATTCTGGTCATTGAGGACGATCGCATTATCCGCGCCCTGATCGCCAGGCTTCTGCGCGCCACCGATTACGACGTGCTGGAAGCCAGCGGCGGGCGCGCCGGCATCGAACAGGCACGTTTGACGCTGCCCGATCTCATCATTTGCGACATCCTCATGCCCGAAGTCGATGGCTACAGCGTGCTTAAGGCGCTGCGCGAAGACCTGAACACTGCCGCCATCCCTTTCATTTTTCTCACCGCCAAAGACGAACCCGCCGACATCCGCGCCGGTATGAATCTGGGCGCAGACGACTATCTGACCAAGCCCTTCAGCACCAAAGCCCTGCTGGAAGCCGTCAAAACACGGCTGACAAAACACGAACTGCTCGTCAAACATGCCACGCAAAAGCTTGACCAACTGCGACGCAATATCACCCACGCCCTGCCCCACGAATTCCGCACACCGCTGGCGATCATGCTCGGTTACGCGCAGTTGATGGGTGACGACCACAGCCAGATGGACGCCAATCTGCACGAAATGCTGCGCGCCATTCGTTCTTCCGCCAACCGCCTCTATAAGTTGAGCGAAAAGTTCTGGACTTACGCCGAAGCCGAAGCGCTGGCAGCCGATATGCCGACGCTGGAAAAACTGCGCCAGCAGCACACCATGCAGCCGGCCACTACCATCGAAGAAATCGCTCGCCAGCATGCCCAGTCCTTTGGCCGCGAGTCCGATCTGACGCTGGGCATCACCAACAGCCCGGTCTGCATTACTCAGGAACATTTGTCAAAAATCGCCGTTGAACTCATAGACAACGCCTTCAAATTCTCCAAAGCCCAGACGCCGGTCTATGTGCTGGCTTTCATGGATGGCGACTTCTTCAACCTCTGCGTGACCGATCAGGGGCGCGGCATGACCCCTGAGCAGATTGCCAGCATCGGCGCCTACATGCAGTTTGATCGCCAACAGTACGAACAGCAGGGGCCAGGGCTGGGGCTGGCGACAGTCAAGCGCCTGGTCGAACTGTACAACGGCAAATTGGCGATTCACAGCGTCCCGCATCGTCAAACAACGGTCTTCATTAACTTGCCGCGTTATTATCCCGCCGGCAAAATGCTCGCTCAGCAAGGAACTGCGTGATGTCTACCGTATTGCTGATTGACGACAACATTGCCCTGCTCGAAAACATCGCCGACTTGCTGCAATTGGAAGATTTCGCCGTCATCACCGCCACGCGCGGCCTGGACGGCGTGTCCCTGGCACGCCAGCGCCTGCCCGATCTCGTGATCTGTGACATCATGCTGCCCGATATTGATGGCAATCATGTGCTCAAGACGCTGCGCGCAGATGCGGCCTGTGCTGAGACGCCCTTCATCTTTATCAGCGCTGCGCGCACTCCTCGGTCCTATTCAGCACAGTCCGGCGTCGGCTATCTTGGCAAACCCTTTACCAGCGCCGAGCTGTTAGCTGTCGTGCGCCAGTTTTTGGATCAGCAAAATCAGACCACAAACACCGGACTCGGATGATATTAACACCCACCCTATCCTGAATACGCTTGCCGCGTTACAATCAGGGGGCTGATTGACGACGCATCATATAAGGTTGTCTCCTATGCGTTACCTGTGGTTCTTGCTGCTGTTGGCTGTGCTGGGATCTACCCCCGCATGGGCACAAACCACGTCAGGTGAACTGGCTGCTACCCTCGAAGTCCTCGAACCGACGGTTGAGGTGCGCCGCGTTAACACCGTCAATTGGATCGCTGTCAGTGTCGAAGCCATTGTTGGCGTTGGCGATGTCATTCGCACCGGCGCCAACGGACGCGCGCGCATCACCTTTTTCGCCGATGGCGTCGATACCGAACTGCTGCCCAACACCCAGTATCGCATCCAGCGTTTTGAGGGAAACGGCGACTCCTTCAATATCACGGTTGAAGTCCTTGTCGGCCAGACAACCCAACGCCTCTCGCGCCTTCTGGACGCTAATTCCAGCTACGATGTGTTCACGCCGGGTATGGCCCTGGCTGCGCGCGGCACGCAGTTCGCTATCCGCGTCGAAGACAGCGGGCGTTCCGCCATGCTGGTCTCAGAAGGCACCGTAGACGCCAGCCAGGACGACGCCAGCGCCGAAGTCCCGCCGGAGTTCGGCATTCGCGCCGCCGCCGGCAGCGGGTTGAGCGATGTGGTGCGCGCCCGCAGTTTCGAAGAACTCGACGCCGCGCTCGATGGCTGCCCTGCCGCCCTGACCACGCCGGATGACACCAGTTTGAACGTGCGTATCGGCGCCAGGCGCGATTTCCCGCGCGTCGGCACCATCGCCCCTGAAGAAGTCACCGTCTTGATTGGCGTTGTCGAATCCGGCGACTGGTATCGCATTCCCTTCCGTGGCGGCTTCGGCTGGATTCTCTCCAGCACGGCCGACATCAGCGACGACTGCGTGGGACTGCGCGAATTCCCGGATAATTACGGTCCCGAAGACACGACGTTGTACGCCAGTTTGGGCGACGAAATCGCGCCGGAAGACTTAATCGTGCCCACGCCAGGCGCGTAACACGCATGACTCCTCTTGCGCTCCGTACCACACGCCGCCAAGAAGCGCGCCGCAGCCTGTGGATCGGCGCTCTGGTCGCCGCGCTGCTGCTGCTGCTGTGGGCCACCAACGCCTTTGCGCAGCTCCGCCTGCGCCTGAGCAATGTATATTTCGTGCCCACACCCGTTTCACAGACCATCGTCATCGTCGCGCTGGATGATGCCGCGCTGCAAACCTATGGCCGTTCCCCGCGGGAATGGTCGCGCGCGGTCTATGCCGATCTGGTGGCGCGTCTCAGCGCGGCGCAGGCGCGGGTCATCGCCTTCGACTTGCTGTTCGACATTGCGACCGAGGACGACGCGGTATTCGCGCAGGCCATTGACGCCGCGCGCCAGAGCGACGCGCGCACACGCACCATTCTGGCCGCCGCCGGCGTACAGAATCAGACGCGCAGCGGGACTCTTCTGCCCGCGCTAGCCTTCACCAGCCAACTGCTGCCCGCCCCGACACTGCGCAGCGCCGCCGAAAACGTCGGCTACGTGAACACCTTCCCGGACATCGACGGCGCGATTCGCCGCCAATCCAGTCTGTTGTATATCGACCAAAACCCGGCTGTCGCCTTTCCGCTGGCCGTGTATTTTGCCTATCTGCGCTTCCCCACCTCCGAGATCGCCAACTTCATCGCCAGCCAGACGCCGCAGCCCGGCACGCTCATCGCCGCGCCGGAACGCACGCTGGCAGTGGACGGCAGCGGTCTCTGGTTGCAAAATTACTTCGGCCTACCTTCTTCAGATACACAGCAGACCTTTCCTGTCGTATCGCTGCGCGACGTGCTGGCGGGCAGCGTCGATGCGCAGCTTTTTAACGACAAAGTCGTACTCGTCGGCGCGATGCACGATACCACCGCCGCCGATGAGTATCCTGTGCCCGCCGCTGCCGACGGACGCATGATGGCTGGCGTTGAAATCCACGCCAACGCCATCGAAACGCTGCTACAAAACCGCTTCGTCTACGAGCAAACCCCGCTCTCGTCAGTCGTAATGATCGTCACGCTGTCGCTGCTCGCCAGTCTGATTTACAGTCAGTTACGCTGGTACTGGATGCTGCCGACTGCCGTGCTGCTGCTGCTCATCTGGGTGATCTTCGCCTTTTTGCTGTTCGGCGCCACAGGCCAAATGCTCAATCTGTTTCACAGCGGACTGGCGTTGGCCGGGCCGCTCCTGTTCATCAGCGGCGTTAATCTCTCCGCAGAAATCAGCCGCCGCCGCAAAACCGAATTCCTGCTGGAAAGTGTCGTGCAGGTCACCACGCAGCGTCTGGAACTCGAACGGGTGCTGGCGCGCCTGGCCGAAGACATCCGCCGCCTCAGTCAGGCGCCGCTGGGCGTCATCTGGCTCTGGGGGGAAAACGACTCCACCGCCGAATTAGGGCATTTCTGGGGACAAAGCGCGCCGGAATGCGACAGACTGCGCCCGCTGGCCGAGCAGGCGCGCGCCAGCCGCGTCTTGACGACACAGCAACCCTATATCGCTGTGCCTATTCTCTGGCAGCAGCGCGCGCTGGCCGTTTTTGTCATTCACCCCAGCGCGCGCGATACCGCGCCAGCGCTCTTAGAAGAACTCGCACGCCAGATCGCGCCTGGCCTGGAAAACACGCTGCTGCATCGCGACGTACAACAGCAAAAAACCCTGCTCGAAGGCGTGTTGGCCGCCTCCCCGGCGGGCATTCTCCTGCTGGATTCCGAACTGCGCATCTTGCAGCAAAACACCGCCGCCCGCGCCAACCTCTCCCCTTACGGCGATACGCTGCTGCAAAAACTGCCGGAAAACGCGCGCACAGCGCTCTCCGAAGCGGTGCAGCGCGGCGAAGCCTTCCGCGACGAAATCACGCTCGGCACAAAGACCTTTTATCTCGACGCTGCGCCTTTGCCCGGCGTGCAGCGCTGGGTCGTCGCGCTCAACGATGTCAGCACCCTTGCCGAACTCAACCGCATCAAAACGCACATGATCCGCATGGGGTCGCACGACCTGAAAAATCCACTCTCGCGCATCATAGGCTACGGTTCGCTGATCCAAAAGCTACAAAAAGACATGCCGACGCTGCCCGAAAAACAGCACGACTACTTAAAAAGCATGATTCAGGCCGCCGAGCAAATGCGCGGCATTATCAACGATCTACTTGATCTTGAGCAGCTTCGCGCTGGCGATTTCACCCGTGAGGTGATCGAATTCGCTACGATTGTCCGCGAGGCCGCCAGTCAGCAGCAGCCCGAAATCCAGGCGAAAGGTCAACGTCTTAACACCGCGATCGTCGACAGCGCACAGGTTATCGGCAATTTCCGCCAGCTTTCAGCGCTCGTCACCAACCTGTTGGGCAACGCCAGCAAATACACGCCCGCCGGCGGCACTATCACTGTTCGTCTGCACGCCAGCGACGAGACACACATTCGTCTGGAAGTCGAAGATACCGGTTACGGCATCCCCGCCGAAGCGCAAAGCAAATTGTTCAGCGAATTTTACCGTGTCCGCACCGAATCCACTGCCAATATTCCCGGCACCGGCCTGGGACTGAGTCTGGTCAAAACCGCCGCCGAAGCGCACGGCGGGCGTGTCTGGGTTCACAGTCAGGAAGGGGTCGGCAGCACCTTTTTTGTCGAACTGCCGCTCAGAAAGGCGCTGACAAAAGCATGAGCCGCCTGCTGTTGGGCCTCGTGTGTGCCGTTTGCTGTTTGCTCACAAGCGCGCGCGTCGCCGCGCAGGATTCCTACGCCGGCAGAGTGCAGATGATCCGCCCCGGCGTTGAACTGCGGCGGGTCAATACCGCTGCCTGGCTGCCGCTGACTCGCGGCGCAGTCATGCCCTTCGGCCCCGGCGATGCGCTGCGCACCGATGGGCGCGGCCGCGCGCTGCTGATCTTCGGAGAAGAAACCGCAGTGCTGCTGCTGCCGCAAAGCACCTATGTCATGGACGCTTTATCGACACACGACGCCGGCCTGCGTCTTGTTGTCACGCTCGACGGCCAGATGATCCAGCGCACCGCGCCGGACATCACCGCTTTTTTACTCAACACGCCCGCCGCCGCCATCAGCCAGGCCGCCACTCTTTTCGGCGTCTGGGCACAGGGCGCAGACTATACCATCGCCACCAGCGCCGAGGGCACAGCCCGCATCACCGCCGCCGAAACCACGCTCGACATCCCGCCGGGCAGCGGCGCGCGCGCTTTTCGCGGTGAACCACCGTCCGTCACGGCCTTCTCCGCCCCCTGGAACGCCGCCCGCCTGATCGGCCAGCTTGACGGTTGTCCCGGCAGCGTGCGCACCACGCAAGACCTTAATCTTAACGTGCGCGTCGGGCCGGGTTTCGCCTCGACCGTTATCGGCAACCTGCCGCCGGAAACCGAAATCCGCCTGATGGGCGTCAACGCATCCGGCAACTGGTATCGTGTCCAGGCGCTCAGCGGCTTCGCCTGGGTGCGTTCCTCGCTGGTCGAAACCGACTGCCAAAACCTGCCTGTGCTGCCGGGCAGCACCGTCGAAAACAATGTCGAAGTGTACGATGTACAGGAATTCGAACTCGCTTTTCTCGAACCCTTTTTTGGGGCGCCCGAAGACAACCTGTGGTTCTATCGCTCGCTGGACTTCACCCCCTGAAACCGCCTGTCTATAAAAACAGAGGGCGCAGACAAAAACTGCGCCCCCGCGTATTTTCGCCGAAACGACCCTTTGGGCGTCCGCGCTGCTATCCGATTTCCAGCAGCACCGCCCCGCGTATCACCGTTTGTCCTGGCGCGGCGTTGATGACCTGCACGACACCGCCGCGCGGCGCGCGAATCTCGTTTTCCATCTTCATCGCTTCCAGCACCAGCACCGGCTGCCCGCCTTCCACCGCCTGCCCCGCTTCCACCAGCACGCGCGTAATCAGGCCCGGAATCGGCGCTTTCACCCGGCCATCGCCGCTGCGCGCCGGCTGTACCAAGGCCTGCATATCGCGGACTTCCAGCGGATACAGCGTATCCAGCGCCCGCAGCCAGCGCAAATCGCGGTCAAAGTCAATTTCATAGGGGCGCTCATTCACGATCAGCCAATCCGGGCTGTCGCCGTCTGGCAGCGTCACCCGCAGCGTTTCCCCGTCGATTTTGACATCCACCGCCTGATCGCCCGGCAGCAGCGTGCCGATTTCGACCTCGTAGGTCTGCCCATCAATCGTAATGCTGAGTTTGTTCATCGCCGTTTCCCCTTATTCCGGCAGCCGGCGGCTGCTGCGGTGCCAGCCGCGCTGCGCCTGTAAACGCGCCGGTTCGCTCGGTGTCGTTGTGCTGTTGCGCAGCGCGTACAACACCGCGGCAATCGCCGCCAGATCACGTGTGGCCGGGCGCTTCTCGCCCATCGTCATGATTTGCGGCAGCAGATCGGTGGTATAGCAGCCGGCGATAAAGTCGTCGTGCCGCAGCACCTCTTGCAGACGCGGCAGATTATTCATCACACCCGTTACCGTGAACTCGTTCAGCGCGCGCTGCATACGCGCGATAGCGTGCGCGCGGTCATGCCCCCACGCCGTCACTTTGGCGATCAGCGGCATATACTGCGACGACACCGTAAAGCCTTCGTAGACATGTGTATCGACGCGCACGTCCTTGCCGCCCGGCAGCCGCACCTTTTGCAGTTGGCCGGGGCTGGGCATCAAGCGAAAGCGCGGGTCTTCTGCACTCACCCGGCACAGAATCGCATGGCCGCGCGGCACGGCGTCTTCCTGGCGCGCTTGCAGCGGCAGCCCGGCGGCGATGCGAATCTGCTCGCGCACAATATCCACGCGCGTCAGCATTTCGGTCAGCGGGTGCTCGGTCTGGATGCGCGCCTTCACTTCGCTAAAGTAGAAATGGCCTTTGTTATCCACCAGAAATTCTACGGTACAGGCGCCCTCGATTTTGAACAATTTGGCGATATGCAGCGCCGTTTCCCACAGCTTTTCGCGCTGTTCCAGCGGAATACACGGCGCAGGCGCTTCTTCGATCAGCTTGCGACTGCCGTAGATCAACGAGCCTTCGCGTTCGCCCAGATGAATGACATGGCCGTGCTGGTCAGCCAGAATCTGCACGCCCACCTGATGCGCCGGGATCACCGCCTGTTCAAAATACAGCCGGCGCGAGCCGAACACCGCATAGGCTTCGGCCTGGGCGCTGCGGATCGCTTCGGCCAGATTTTCCTGTGTCTTGACCAACCGCGAGCCGGGGCCGCGCCCGGCGCTGGTCGCTTTCACCACCAGCGGAAACCCGATCAGATCGATGACCGAACGCAGCGCGTCGTCGTCGTCGTGTTCATACACCGCCGGCGAAATCTTCACCACCGGAATACCGGCTTTCTGCGCCGCCAGCACCGCCGCCGGCTTATTATGCACCGCATCCACCGTGTCTGCCGCCGGCCCGATAAAGGTGATGCCCGCCGCCTGGCACGCGCGGATAAAAGCAACGTCTTCCGCCAGAAAGCCGTAGCCCGGATGAATCGCATCCGCCCCGCGTTCGGCAGCGACACGCACCACAGCCGCCCCGTCCAGAAAACCCGACGGCAGCAGCACACATTCGTCGGCCAGCCGCACATGCAGCGAATCGCGGTCTTGCGCCTCGTACAGCGCCAGCGTCGCTATGCCCATCTCGCGGCATGTCTGCAAAACCCGCACGGCGATTTCGCCGCGATTCGCGATCAGAATCTTCTTAAACATCGTCATGGCCTGTGCCCTCCTAAGCGGGAGAAATCCCGTGCTTCTTGGGCGCATGGCGTTCGCGCTTCGCGAGCGTGAGTTCGAGCGCGCGGATCAGCACACGCCGCGTGTCGCGCGGTTCGATCACCTCGTCAATCAGCCCGCGGGCGGCAGCCACATACGGATTATTGAACTTGCGCTGGTAGTCGTCGATCAATTCCTTACGCCGCGCCGCCGGGTCTGCCGCCGCTTTCACTTCGTTGCGGAACAGAATGTTGACCGCGCCTTCTGCGCCCATCACCGCGATTTCGGCGTTCGGCCAGGCGTACAGCAGATCGCCGCGCAGCCCCTTGCTGCTCATCACGCAGTACGCGCCGCCATAGCTCTTGCGCAGAATCACCATCAGCTTCGGCACCGTCGCTTCGCTGTAAGCGTAAATCATGCGCGCGCCGTTGCGGATAATCCCGCCGTATTCCTGATCCTTGCCGGGCAAAAAGCCGGGCACATCTTGCAGCGTGATAATCGGCACATTGTAGGCGTCGCAGATGCGGATAAAGTGCGCCGCCTTGATCGAGGCATGGATGTCGATGCAGCCTGCCAGCACCATCGGCTGGTTGGCGACAATGCCCACCACATAGCCGTTGAGCCGCGCATAGCCCACCACCATGTTTTCCGCCCACAGTTGATGCACTTCCAGAAAACGCCCGTCGTCCACGATGCTGCCGATCACCTGGCGCACATCATACGGCTTGTACGGATCAACCGGCACGATCTGTTCCAGTTCCGGGCAGCGCCGTTCGCCGTCGTCTACGGGACGCACATACGGCGGGTCATCCTGATTGTTCGACGGCAGATAGCTCAGCAGCAGCCGCACCTGATTCAGACAGTCGCGGTCATCTTTGGTCAAAAAGTGGCACACGCCGCTGGCCGTACTGTGAACACGCCCGCCGCCCAAATCTTCCAGGCTGACTTCTTCCTGCATCACGGCCTTCACCACATCCGGCCCGGTGATGAACATGTAGCTGTTTTCGGTCATGAAGACGAAATCTGTCAGCGCCGGCGAATACACGGCGCCACCCGCGCACGGCCCCATGATGACGGAAATCTGCGGGATTACGCCCGATGCCTCGCAGTTGGCGTCGAAGATGCGCGCGTAGCCGCCGAGGCTGTCTACGCCCTCCTGAATACGCGCGCCGCCCGAATCGTTCAGCGCGATAAATGGGCAGCCATATTGCAGCGCCATGCGCATGGCTTTCACGATCTTGTTGGCGTGCATTTCGCCCAGTGAGCCGCCCAACACCGAAGCATCCTGCGCCGCCGCGATCGCATGCCGGCCATTCACCAGCCCGAAGCCCGTCACCACCCCATCGCCATAGCGCGAGCCTTTGCCGCCCATATAGCTTTCGAAACGCGGGATGACCAGCGAATCGATTTCTGTGAAGGTGCCCGGATCAAACAGCAGTTCCAGCCGTTCGCGCGCGGTCAGGCGGTGTTTGCCGTGCTGCGCTTCGATGTCTTTGGCCGTGCCGTGCGCAATTTCCCTGCGTTTGCGCAGTTCGTCGATGTACTGCTCCATGTCCATAGCTTAATTTTCCCTCTTTGTGTTTGTGGTTGTCTTCAGCGCCAATGTCAGCGCATAATCATCAATGATCTGCCACCAGCCGGCAAGCTGGCCGCGCCCACCACATGCCGCCGTGAAATCCCGCGCCGTCACTGGTGTCTGCTGTGCCATCCCATAAGCGCACGACAGCTTCAGCGCAGGCTGTGCCGCCTGGATTTCCACCGCGCGCGTATCGACGCTCAAGCCCACGTGCAGCGCCTTTAGCGCAGCCTCTTTGGCGCTCCACAGCAGCGTTGGCAGCGTGTCGGGCGCCTGCGCCATGAACGCGATCTCCGGCGGCGTAAAATAATCGGCGACGAACGCGGCGCTGCGCGGAGCGATCTGCTCCAGATCAGCCCCCACAGCCCCATCAACCGTCAGCGCACACAGCGCAAAATCCCCCGAATGACTGATCGAAATGTGCAAATCAGGATACCCGACCACATAAGGCACGCCGTCCTTGTCGTTGAGCACCGACGGCAGTTCACCGAGCACCTGCCGCAGTAGAGTCTTTGCCGCCCAGCGCCCCAACAGCCAATCACGGCGGCGTTTCGGCGACTTCAAACCCGCGCAGCGCCGGCGCTCAGTCTCGCCCAACAGAGGCAGCACCTCGCGCACAAGGTTGGGCGGCGCAGAGTCCAGCAGCCAGTAAATCGTCATCGTCTTCAACAAGGGCTTTCTTAAAATGTCGTCTGTGCCAGCAGCGCCCTATCCGTGCCCCAAATCGCGCACGGGCCAGTCGTCGCATCGTCTTCTTCCCCCTCACTGAAATCGGGGAGGGGTCGGGGGGTGGGGTCGCGCATCGCACATACCCCACTCCCCACACACAGCTTTCTTCCGCCCCGCCCCCCTGCTCACTCCCTGAAATTGCGGAGCTGCCAGAGGTCTCTTCTTCCTCCCCTCCCTGAAATCGGGGAGGAGGTCGGGGGGGCGCTTAAATGTTCACCTGCCCCGGTAACTGCACCGTGCGGTAGCCCAGCAGTTCCACGTACACATTGCCGTCGCCGTCCACCACGCGCGCGTCAAAGCGTGCGCCGTTGTCAACGGCCTTCACCAGCGCGTACAGTGTCGTCCCGGCTTCTGGCGCGCGGTAGGCCGTCACGGCGTCTAAGCCCAACGGCAGCGCCATCACGCCCTTCGTCCGCATCTCCCAAATGCCCGCCGTCTGGAAGCACAGTTCGATCAGCCGCGGCTGCATCATCGGCGCACCGCCCGCCGGAGTCGTGTCTTCCGGCAGCGGACTCGCCAGCAGCCCAACAGCGCTGTCGCCGTCCACGACTGCCCCCGCCAGCACCCGGTACGCCGGGCCGTGGAAGTAGATGCGGTAGATATTTTCTGCCGTCACCGGGAAGCTGCCCGGCGCGCTGAAGTCGATTTTCGGCTGCGCCAGCACATCGCGTGTCAGGCGTACCTGCGCGGTGAAGTGGAGTTTTTCCTGCGTTTGCCCGCCCGTCAGCGTGCGCTTGGAGGTCAGCGTCGTATACGCGACCAACCCGCCGTTTTGCGGACGCAGGCTCACGCCAATATACAGCGTTTGCGGTTCCATACGGTAGAACTTGAATGGGCTTTCGAAGCGCTCATGGCTCACCGCCGCCACGTTGTAATCCGGCGCGAGCAGACGCGCAGCCTGGGCGAATGTCTCCGTGCCCATCACGCCCGGCAGCAGCGGCACACCTTCCATCTGATGATCGTACAGGAACGCCTGCTGCTTCGGGTCGAGCGTCGTCTCGATTTGCAGCCCGCCATACAGCAGCGCGCCCTTGATCTCAGCGGCCATCAGCGTACCTTTAACCTTGCTCAGGTCAAGCCCGCCTGTCGCATCCCACTCATCGACCAGGATACCCAGTTTGCCGCCTACGACCAGTTCGCCGCCGCCTGCCAGCAGTTCGCGCCGCACCGTCGGGATGCCCGACTGCGGTGGCAGCATTTCGATACCTGCCATTTCCATGATTTTCGGGATCGAGCCGCGCGTCGCCATGCCGATGCCGCCCCACGCCGTCCAGTCGATGGCGATGCCGCGCGTTTCGGGACGCCACGCCTTGAGACTGCTGCTGAGCTTGCACAACAGATCGTTGGCCGCGCTGTAATCGGTTTGTCCGTTATTGCCGAAGCGTCCGGCCACCGAGCTAAAGACCACCGTCGCGCCGATTGGCATTCCCTTCGCTGCACGCAGCAGGCTGAAGAAGCCATCGGCCTTGACATCAAACACCAGATCGAACTGTGCCGGGTCCTTGTCCGGCAGGCTGCGGCTGATTTCCAGCCCGCCCGCGTGGATCAGAGCGTCGATGCGGCCATGCCGCGCGCGAATTTCCTCGACAATTTCGGTCACTTTCGCGCCGTCCAGCAAATTCACGCTGTAGTAGTAGGGCGTGCCACCCGCCGCCCGCACGGTTTCGATCGCCCGCAGCGCCGCTTCTTCGCGTTCAATCGCCGCGATGCGCTTGTCGATCTGCACAGGCGTCATTTTTTCGCCTTTGGCGCGCGCTTCCTCGATCAACTTCGCCTTGAGCGCGTCCTTGTCCTTGCGGAACAGCGCCACCAGCGGATCATCGGCGGCAGCCGCCTGCACCAGGTCGAGCAAGTAGAACACGCCACCTGTGGCCTGCGCCAAATCCTGGACAATCGCGCTTGTGATGCCGCCCGCCGCGCCAGTCACAACGAACACCGTGCCCTTGTCGAAGATCATCTTCGGCTCGTTGTACGAGACCGGCTGTTCACTCAGCGTGACGGTATAGCGCTGCTCTTCGCGGTAGCCCACCTCCACAATGCCGGGGTCGGCCAGCGTTTCGGCGATCAGTGCGTCGGCGTAGGCGGCAGTCTTGCGGCTGACCTCAAAGTCCACCGCTTTGACCAGCACATCGCCGCGCTCGCGTTTGTACGCCTTGGTAAAGCCCACCACCGCGCCGCCCAGCGGCGCGCTCGCCCCGTCATCACCGTAGCCGTGCAGCCCGCCCAAGCGTGTCGCGCTGACGAGGAATGTGCCCGCTTTGCTGACACTTTCGTACAGCGCGCGCATTGTCGTATACAGATTCTTGACACGCTGACGGTTGAGTTCGCGCCACGCGGGTAAATCCATCGTCTCCAGATGCGGCTCGACATCCAGCGCCGGCAGCCAGTACACGCCCTGTATCGCGCCTTCTTTCAGCCATGCTTTGATCTGCCCGTCAAGCACATCGGCAGTCAGCGCCGGGTTATCCAGCGCCAGCACCGTCACGCCGCGCTTCTGCAAGCGGTCAACCAGCGCCTTGCCGACGCCGCCGTTATCCGCCATGACGATCACGCGGCTGCTGGCATCCAGCGTCACGCCGGTCGGCTTGCACAGCGCCAGCGGCGGGCGCAGCGCGGGCACAGGCACGCGGCGCGGCATCTTGTCGGCGTCTTCCAACGAGCCACCCAACGAAGGCACGGCTGTCGGCGCGGGCTGCGCGCTTCTGCCATCAGTGGTTGCGGGCGCAGCAGCCCCCTGGCCGTTCGCCAGTTCCGGGCGCATCTCACGCACAAAGCCTACCACATGCCGCAGCGTCGGGTAATCGCGCAGCTTCAGATCGTCGCGGCGCGGAATGTCGAATTCCTTACGGATCGCCGCGAAGGTTTCCGCCTGTTTCACTGTGTCAATGCCCAGATCGGCTTCCATATCCAGATCGAGTTCCAGCATATCCGGCGGATAGCCGGTCTGGTTCGCTACGATTTCCAGCACTTTCGCCACTACCACATCGCCGACTGCTGGCGTGGCCATTGGCGCAGCCACCGCTTCCTGCGTCTGCGTCTGTGTCAGCGGCGGCGCGACAGGCACGGCGGCCATCGTTACCGTCGGCGCTAACGACGCCGCCAGTTCCGGGCGCATCTCGCGCACGAAATCGACCACCCGCCGCAGCGTCGGGTAATCGCGCAGCTTCAGAT
>JACAER010000043.1 GCA_013388745.1 Chloroflexota bacterium | reverse complement strand
GCCAGTGCCAGCCCCAGCCGATATAGCGTTCGTCGCCCGCTGCCCCCACATCAATCTGATACACGCCCGTTTCGATTTCCAGCGGCGTGCGTGCCGGACAGCCATCGGGATGCCATGCCGTGCGGAACACGACTCCATCGCGCTCCACCCACACCGGACACAGTAAGTCCGGCAGGCTGTTAAAATAGCCGATAATCTCCTGATTCGTGGAGGTAAAACGCCCGATGACATCCTGATGAATCACGATATAACCCACCGGCCAGCCGTAAAAAATATCGCGCATTTCCGCCTCGACCAGCCTCGGTTCTAACAAACGTCGCTGTCCCAGCCAACTGAGCAGCGGATCATCCGTGCGCAGATAATAAAAATGGCTGACCGGCGCGCGCGAAATCAGCCCGTTAATCATGCGCTTGCCGTGCGTGATGCCGTAAAACTGTGTCGCCAGCAGCCGCAAGTCGCCCAGCCAGTATTCGCCTGTTCCCGCCGCCACTGGCGCTTCGATCACGACATAATCATACGGCTCGCGCCCCATCGCGCTGTAAAACTCGTAGGCCGGGACCGGTTCCTGGATCGGCATCGGCTCGTACAGCCGAAAATCCACCAGCACAAACAGCAGCGCTGCCGCGATCACCAGCGCACGATAGGCGCGCCTCACCTGCGGCTGTGCCAGCAGCGGGGTAAACGTCTGCGCGGCGAAAATCAGCGCCGGCAGCGCGAACACCGGCACCAGCCGCGAGGGAAAGCGAAATGTGCCGCCGAGCGCCTGGTGCAGCCAGGTGTAAGGCAGCGTGATGGTCGTCGCTCCAATATCCAGGCGCGCGCCCATTGACAGCACCATAGGCACAGGCACGAGCGCCAGCCAGAACCAGCGGATGCGGCGCGCCTGCTGCATCACGCGGCGGCGGCGCAGCGCGACACTCGCCGCCAGCGCCGCCAGTGTGAACGGCACGATAAACGCGCCCACCGTCGGGTTATCCCAGTAATCATCCGCGCGCGTCAAAAAACCCTGTGGAAAGGCGATATGTGGCGCGCCTTCCGCCTGTCCCGGCGCGAGCTGTGCGCGATCAAACGCCAGCAGCGCCCGCAGCGGCCCGGCGAACCACAGCAGCGCCAGCATAACCGCCAGAGCAGCTATCCCCAACGCCGCCAGCCGCACACGCGCGCGCCCAGTCGGCGCTTGCAGCAGCGTCAGCCCGCCATACGGCAGCAGCAGGAAAGCCGCGAACAGCGGATACTGTAAATCGGTCAAAAACATGCTGTAAAAGGCCGCGCCCTGCGCCAGCGCCCATAGCAGCGCCCGCCCGTATTTTCCTGCGCGATTCGCCGCCGCCACTTTGCCCCACAACAGAAGCTGCGCCGGCAGCCAGAAAAAGCCGAGAATATTGACCGTGCTGGCATACACGCCGTTGAACATGATCGGCAGCAGTTGCAGCGTACAGCCGCCCAGCAGCGCCAGCCCATACGACGCGCCTTCGCGCCGCAGCAGCCAGAACGTGCAGCAGCCCATCAGCGTGAACGCCGTCACAAAAATCGCGTTCATCGCCACCAGCGTGCCAGACAACGGTTCGACCAGCGCCCAGATGGGATAAAAAAATGCCGCCAGCGTATGATACGCCAGATTCGTCGTGAAGGGCGCCAGCACGTAATTGGTTTCGTACACGCTTAGGCCCGGCGTCGTCAATGCGTGGCGAATCCACCAGTAATTCCAGTGAAAGTGAAAATAATCTGTCGTCTGGAAACCGGGGACATGCGTTTGCGCGTGCAGCAGCGGCCAGTACAGCGCCAGCCCCGCCAGTGCCGCATAAAACAGGATAATGACAGTGTTTCGCTTCATAAGAGCGCTATTGTACCCAAAAATCTGCGCGCTTCCGCGCACTTTGATGCCTTTTGTCCCTGCCTCTCCAAAGGCCAGTGCCGTTTACCTTAATGCTGCTGAAAACGGATAACGGACAACTGTCCGCTTGCCTTCTCAACCACATTCTTACGTAACCTTAATCGGGTTACATTTCCTGGGTTGTAACACTATTGCGCTGCGTGGGCTATAATATCGTCATTACATCTGTGCATAAGGTGTGAAGTCCATGATCGGCACAAAGCTCGGCGTTTATGAGGTTGTCGAAAAAATCGGCGAAGGCGGTATGGCGGCGGTTTACCGTGCCTATCATCCGCCGACCGAACGTTTTGTGGCCATCAAGGTGATTCACCAGTCGATTTCGGGCGACCAGAAAGCTGTGGAACGCTTCCAGCGCGAGGCCAAGCTGGTCACGAAACTGGAGCACCCGCACCTGCTGCCTGTGCACGATTTCGACGGCCAGCACACGCCGCCTTATATCGTCATGCGCTATCTGGAAGGCGGCACGCTGCGCGACCTGCTGGAAGAAGGCCCGCTGGCTGTCGGCGACGCCGCCCTTATCATGCATCAGATTGCCGACGCGCTGGATTATGCCCACCGTCAGGGCGTGATTCACCGCGACATCAAGCCCAGCAACATCATGATCGATCAGGACGGCAATGCCTTCCTGGCCCACTTTGGCATCGCCCGCATAGGCACTGCTGGCAAACCCCTCACGCACACCGGCTTTGCTGTCGGCACGCCGGGCTATATGGCGCCAGAACAGGCGCTGGATGTCGAAAATATCAACACGCGCGCCGATATTTACTCGCTCGGCGTCATGTTGTTCGAGATGCTCACCGGCAGGCTGCCTTACGAGTCAACCTCGCCGATGAAGCTGGTGCTGCGCCACATGAATGATCCGATTCCCGTGGCGACCAGCGTCAACCCGAATCTGCCGCCAGCTATTGACACCATCATCGCCAGAGCGATGGCAAAAGAGCCGGAAGCCCGTTACGCCAGTCCCCTCGAAATGGCCGATGCCTTGACAGAAGTTGCAGGCGGCATCACCCACAGCCGTACTCCCACGAAACTGCGGGCGCTCGCCAAAAAATTCGCCGATAGCAAGGTCAACGAGCGCGAAAAACGCAAATCAGAGCTTCAAGCCACCATGACGGCCTTTGAACAGGCGCGTTCTGCCCCTGCCCCCGACACGCCAACCGTGGAGCTGCCCCCAACCAAAGAACGACCGACGGAAGTCGTTTCGTCGCAGACCCAAATCGCCGCCCTCTCATCTCGAAGCTGGCTGATGATCGCTGGCGTGGTGGTCATCGCGCTGCTGGCGATCGCCGGCATCGTCGTGGTTTCCACGCCGCCGCCCGCTGCGCCGACGGCCACACCCACCGTAGAGGCCGCTGAAGTTGACGGCAGCATTACGCCCCCGGTTGTCGTCACCCTGCCCACAGAAACGCCTTCCGTCACGCCGAGCAGCACACCTACCCCCACGGATACGCTCACGCCCACCGACACAGCCACCTACACATCAACGGCGACTTATACTGCGACGCCCACCGCTACGCGCACGCCCACCGACACAGCTACGCCTGCAACGCCGTTCCTTCAGGTGAGCGGCAGCCGTTCCATCCCGGTTTACAGCGGCCCGGACGCCGAGTTTTACAGCGAAATCGCCACTGTCGAGCCGGGCGAAACGCTCGATATTCTCGCCCGCAGTGAAGATGGGCGCTGGTATCAGGTGATGCTGCCCAACGGATGGAGCGGCTGGATTCCATTCACACGCGCGCTGTTGTTTGCGGGCGATCGTCAGGTGGTGATCGCCGTCACACTAACGCCTTCGCGCACGCCCACGGCCACGCCAACTCCCACGGACACACCGACTCGCACACCGACGCCCACTTTTACGGCAACGGCCACCGACACCGCTACGTCCACCACTACGCCATCGGCCACCCCCACTGAAAAAGCGACCGACACCCCCACGGCCACCTATACACCCAGCAATACACCGACGGCGACCCACACGCCCACGCCTACCGACACGCCCACGGTCACGAACACGCCCACGGCGACCCACACGCCGACCCCCACACCAACAGAGACACCGACACCTACGGCGACCCCGACCTTTACACCGACGCCGCTGCCGGGCACACTGCCCTTTGCCGAAAACTTCGACGCGGGCGAAAGTGTTCTGCAGGACTGGGGCGACTATAACAACAATGTCTGGCGTGTCGAAGTCGATGGCGGCGATGGCTATCTCGTCGGCGATGGCCGTGCCAGCCAACCCATCACCGTACTGGGCGCGCAGCAGCCGGAATGGCTGCAAACGCCCGACTTTACGCTCAGCTTCCGCCTTTATATGGAGCACAGCTCATCGGGTGTCCGCATCGTCTTCCGCAGCGCCCCCCTGCAAGGCGGCGAATCGGGATTCGAAGCGCTGGAAATCTACAGCAACTCGTTCATCTACAAGCACTATCATGGCGATCTCGACACAACCGACGCCAGCGCTTATATTGACGCTGTGCAGCCGCCGCGTTCGCCGCGCACCGTGAACTTTGTGCCCGGCGTGCAAATCTGGCGCGAAATCACCCTCTGGCTGCAAGGCCAGCAGGCTTATGTCTTCATGGATCATGTGCTGGCCTTCGCCGTCAATTTGAGTGTGAACAGCGTGCGGTCTCTGGACGGCGGCCAGATCATCCTGCAAAATCTCGAACCCGGTCGTGCCGTGCGTCTCGATGATCTTGCGGTGCAGCGTTTGCAGCCGTTCAACAATCACTTTTCCGAACTACCCGAAGCGCCCTGGGAAAGTGTGTCTGGCCGCACCAGCAATTTCGAAATTGAACAGGATGAAAATTCGCGCTTCAACCAGTATCTCAGCGTTTTCGATGAACGCTCCACAGGGGTACAGGGTGTCGCCGCCACGATTGACCCTATTGCCGGCGACTTTGAATTGACCTGCCGCCTGCGGATTGTGCAGGGCAACATCGAATTCTGGCTGCGCGACGCAGCGGGCGCCGATCTGCTGCTCAGCTTCGAGACGGGCCGCAGCACGGGCGATCTGCGTGTCAGCCAGAGCGAAGACGGTACGCTCGATGAACTGCGCGGCGAAAACCCCTGGATGAACTTCTTCGGCTATACCGTCTGGTACGACATCGGCATAGTGCGGCGCGGTGACGAATTGATTGTTTACCGCTCAACGATCCCCGCATCCAGCGACCCGCAGTCCGAGACCTTCATCCTGAGCGTCGATTTTACGCTCAGCGGTGTGGATCTGCGCACCTGGGACAACCGCGATTCGGATGAGTTTTTGCTGGATTACTGCTTGCTGCGCCCGCTGCCTTAAGCCAGCACGCCCTGGTTAACCGGGAAGGTTTCGTGTACCAGCCGGATAAAGGCCTTGAGCGCCGGCGACATCCATTTTTCCTTGTGCCACACCATAAGTGTGGCGGCGCTCCAGTCCGGTTTGTACCACGGCAGCGCTGCCAGATCGCCGCGCGCCAATTCTCTGGCAACCGCGATCTCCGGCAGCACAGCGATTCCCAGCCCCGCCATCACACACTGCTTGATCGCCTCAATGCTGCTGAATTCCATATTGGCCGTCAGGCAGATGCCGGCTTCGCACACCATCTGTTCGAACAGGCGGCGGTAGCTGCACGTCCGTTCGGTGTAAAGAATCGTTTCGTTCTCCAGATGCAGCGGATAGACCTGCTCCACGCGCGTCAGGTAATGGCCCGGCTCAGCCACCAGCACCAGCCGTTCGCGCGCAATCTGCGACACGTTCAGCACAGGCGATTGCGCCGTCTCTTGAATCAATAAAGCAACATCAATGCTGCCGTCGCGCACGCCCGGCACCAGATCGACAAACGCCAGAGGCCGAAACATCAGTTGAACGCGCGGATAACTGCTGCGGAACTGGCGCAGCACGGGGGGCAGGCGATAGGTGCAGATCGTCTCCGAGGCGCCAATCGTTAAGCTGCCGACGGGTTCTTCATCGCCGGCCAGCACCGTCCGCGCCTGTTTTTCCAGATCGACCAATTGCTGCGCATAATCCAGCAAGCGCTTGCCCGCTTCGGTCACGGCAATATGCCGCCCCAGCCGGTCAAACAGCAGCACACCAAGTTCGTCTTCCAGGGTTTGAATCTGTGCCGTCACTGTGGATTGGGCGTAATTCAGCGCCAGTGCCGCCTGACTGAAGCTTTTGGTCTGGGCTACCGCCAGAAAAGTGGTCAGATTCCGCAGTTCCATGTGACCTCCCACAGTGACCAACTATCACTTTTTCCGATAGATTGTATCATTTTTTATCGTTAGACGCGATGAGAAAATTGTCGTATGATGAGAATTGTAATTGAGCAGTGAAGGAGCATTTCATGGAAGCGCTCAATATCCTCTATGTCGGTGACGCGCAGCACAGCGACCTGCGTTCGCAGCTTTCGGCTTACGCGCCCGACTCCTACATCATGCAGCCGCAAGAACTGCACGAAGCGCTGGCGATGTATGTCCTGTATTTCCCTGATGTCATCATCCTGGAAGGATGCTCTGATCTCGTGCGCGAAGTCTACTATCATCTGGCCTCTGGCGTCACGCAGGCCTCGCCGCAGTCGCCCGAAGCCTTCATCGTGATCGCCGATGGCGCGCGCTGGCCAACCCCGGCCAATGCGCTCCTGACGCAGCTCCCGGCGCAGACCAATATCGACACACTGTTAGCCGCTGTCGAGCAGTTACGCAAGGCCACACGCGCGCAGCGTTTGGCGCAGCACCCCGAAGCCGCTTAGGGCTTTCTCTTGTTGGAGTCCGCAGACTCCAACAAGTCTCCTATTTCACGATCAAAATCGTGTCCAGCGCCTTTTTGCCGATCTGGAAAATCAGAGGGCAAATTGGGGTTCACTCATCGTGGAACTGCACCGGTGTTTTCGCCTGGCGGTTGACATGAAGCTGAAAAATATCGGGGCGCGCGTAATGTCCGACGACATCCAGATCAAATTTCCCGCGCATGATCGCCTCTAAATCCAACTGCGCCGTCAAAATCGCGGCCTCATCATAACATGGCCCGGCCAACACCTCTCCCAGCGGGCCGATAATGCAGCTGCCGCCGCGTATCAGCACCGTATCAGGATGATCGCCCTGCACCGGCGCGTAATCCGCCGGATAGTCGCGCCGCCGCGCATATTGACAGCTTGCCAGCACAAAGCAGCGGCCTTCCAGCGCGATATGCCGCATCGTCGGCTGCCACGTTTCGCGGTCATCCACCGTCGGCGCACAGTAAAGCTGCACGCCCTGCGCGTACATGGCGGTGCGCAGCAGTGGCATATAGTTTTCCCAACAGATCACCGCGCCCACTCTGCCCAACGCCGTCTCGATCACCGGCAGAGTCGAACCGTCGCCGAATCCCCAGATCAAGCGCTCCATCGCTGTGGGCATGGTCTTGCGGTGCTTGCCCAGCAGACAGCCATCGGGCGCAAAAAACAGCGCCGTACAGTACAGCGTGCCGCCGTCGCGCTCGATCACGCCGATCACGACATACAACCCGTTGGCGCGCGCCCATTCGCCCAGTCGTTGTGTTTCTGCGCCGGGGACTTCCAGCGCGCTTTCATAATACAGCCGGAACAGTTCGCGGCCTTCAGGCGAACGCATCCCCACGCGCGCGCCAAAATCGACGCCTTTGGGATACCCGCTGAGAAAAGCCTCCGGGAAGACGACCAACTGGGCGCCGCGCCGCGCTGCATCGGCCATCAAATCGGCGGCCTTTTGCAGCGAACGTGCGCGATCAAAGGCCAACGGCGCATCCTGAATCACCGCGGCGCAGATCATGGCCTAACTCATCGCTTTCATGAAGGCTTCGGCGGCGCCCCGTGTCGGCAGCGAAGGAATCGCGCCTTTTTGTGTCGTCGTCAGCGCGCCCACCGCGTTCGCAAAGCGCGCGATCTCTGGCAGCTTCTGCTCGTAATCTGCATTTTCAAGTATTCCCACAAGCATCGCCGCTACGAAGGCATCGCCTGCGCCTGTGGTATCGACTGCGCTGACATTAAAGCTCGGCACATCATAGTGCGCTGTGCGCGTGTAAATGCTGGCGCCCTGCGCCCCGCGCGAGACGACCAGAACTTGCATGGCGCCGCACCACAATGCTGCCGCGTCATTCCCGCCCGTCAGAAATTCCAGTTCCTCTTCGCTCACTTTGACAAACCGCGCATATTCCAGCCCAATTTTCATGCCTGCGCGCGCCGCGTCCGCGTCTGGCCACAGCGCCAACCGCAGATTAGGATCATACGACACGAACATCCCCTGCGCGACAGCGTGCTGTACGGCTTTCAAGGTCGCTGAGCGGCTGGGTTCGCCGATCATGCTGATCGAGCCAAAATGGAAAATGCGCTTGCCGGCCATTACGTCGAGTTTCAGGTCTTGCGGGCGCAGCAGCATATCCGCGCTCGGATGGCGGTAGAACATGAAACTGCGCTCGCCATCCAGCCGCAGCGAGACAAACGCCAGCGCGGTGCGCGCTTCAGGCGCAAACGTCATACCGCTGACATCCACGCCGTTGCTTTCCAGCACACCGACCAGATAATGGCCGAACGGGTCATCCCCGACCTGTCCCATAAACGCCGCCGGGTGCCCCAAACGCTGAACAGCGACGGCGACGTTGGCGGGCGCGCCGCCCGGCGCTTTGATAAAACCAGAGGCTTCACCGACGGTAACGCCATGCTCCAGCGCTACAAAATCAATCAACAATTCTCCAAAACAGACGATGCTCATAAGTTTCTCTATGCATATTTTTGACTATTGATAGTCACTCGATGATAACAACGCGGCACGCGCTTGTCACCAAACACGCCGCCCTTATCCCCCGCTCTCTGGCGTGGTTTCCGGCGCCAGCGGCGCGGCGGAGGGACTAAAACGCAGCGTCGCCGCGATTTCCAGAAAAACTTCCTGATACTGCGTCAGTTCGCCGACTGCCGTCGCGCCTTGCAGCAGGATGTAATCGCCGTCGCTATCGTCCACCATAATTCCGATGCTGTCGCCGTCCGCCAGCAGCAGCGTGACATAAGCCATATTCCTGCCCGCAACCACGATTTCGCTGATGTCGCTGGTTTCCGGCGGCAAATTCTGCGTAATCAGGCCAAAAAACGTGGACAACACGGGGTTATCCAGCCCGCTGCCTTCGGCCATTGCGCTCACCGTCGCGGCGGAAAAAGGCGAGATGATCGCCCCGGCCTGCCCACTGCTCAGCGGACGCCCGTTACTCACAGCGCGCATGGCTGCATCATCGCTGGCGATACCGATCAGCGCGCCGCTTTCGGTCACCACCCAGCCGTTGGGGTAATTCAGCGTCAGCGCGCCGTTGACCGAAGTGTAGGCCAAAGGCAGCGTGATCGGGGGCGGCGTTTGGGTAGCGGCAGGCGCAGCAGCGCAGCCCACCAGCAGCCCACAGACAATTACAACCCACAGCACAGCGCGCATGGCAACAGCCCCTTTACTGCGGCGGACGATAGCTGACCGTCGCGGCGATGTCGAGAAACGTCTGCTCGTACTGCGCCAGTTCGCCCACTGCCGTCGAAATGGTAAACACCACAAAAGCCCCGTTTTCCACCGCGACGGTCACAAACAGTCCCTCGCCCGTTTCCAGCGAAAGATTAGCGCGTGCCGCCGCTTTGCCGTTCAGCGTAAAGGTAGTTACCGCGCTCATTTGCAGGCCAAGCTGCGCCGATGATTGTTCAGCGAATGTCCCCAGCACGCTTTCGGGCGTCAGATTGTCACCTAACGGCACGCCGCCGGTAGTTAATGTGCCTGCGACATCAGCCGTGAGCAGCAGCGCAACCATGGCAGATTGTCCGCTGCTAAAAGCAGTGCCAATGCTCTCCAGCGTGGTCTGGCTGTTGGCGATGACAAATCCGCCGGCACGATCCGCCGCTATCCAGCCTGCGGGATAATCCACGCTGAGTGTGCCGTTGCTGCTGGTGAACGTCTGCGGCAGCGCATTGTCCGGCGTTGGCGCGGGGGCCGGCCCACAGGCCGCCGCGCTCATCATAACAACCAGCAAAAGCCATAGAGTCCACTGGCGCATGTTCATAATTTGCTGCCTTGGCATACATTATGTCGTCAAGTCACGCCGATCACGCACCCTGACTAACGACTGAAAACTGACAAAGATCAACTTGCTCTACGGCGCATACCGCACTGACGCGCCCACCCCGCGCGCTACCGGTTCGAGCAAATTCAGTTCACCGCGCGCCGAAACCGCCGCCAACGCGATATGCGTGCCGTTCCCGGCGTCGAAGACCATCAGCAGTCCGTCGAACTGCGGGTTGCTGAGACGTGACGTGTACGCTGTTCTGCCACCCAGCGATTCTTCCGCCGGCGCGCTGGCCGTCGTGCTGCTGCCTTCCCCCGCGTAGCCCGAAACCAGTTGTTCCAGCACCTGGCGCGCCGACAAATTCGCCTGCACCGCGTCCTGACTGCCGAGCGGAACCTCGCCGATGGGAGAGACGACCAGATTGATCTGATATTGGCCGGGCCCCGGCACGTTCGAGAGCGCCACGCGATCGTTTGTGATGATAAACTGGTCGTTGGGCTGTTCCTGCACGAACCAACCCTGCGGATAAACAAACGTCAGCCTGCCGTCGCTGCTGCTAAAACGGCCGCCGCCAGAAAGCACAGCGCCCGCCTGTTCCGCCGTCACTGTCGGTGTGATGGCCGCCGTGTCTACCGTTGGCTGCGGCGTCGTCTGGCGCGGCGCAATCGTCGGCGGATACTGTGCTGGCGAACCGCAGGCCGCCAGCAGAGTGACACCCAAGATGCTCAAGCACTTCAAGACACGCATCAGATTTTTACCTCTGGCCGTTTGTGATGCCATTCTGTCGTCGTCTGATAAGCCTGTGCCGCCCGCAGCAGCACATCCTCTTTAAACGCCGCCCCGATCAATTGCAGGCCAATAGGCAGCCCATGGTTGTCGAAGCCGCAGGGCACGCTGATTCCCGGCACGCCCGCCAGATTGAGCGAGATCGTCAGCACGTCGCTCAGGTACATTTGCAGCGGGTCATTGACATTCTGGCCGATCTTAAAGGCTGTCGTCGGCGCTACTGCCGCCGCGATCACGTCTACTTGCTCAAAAGCCTTCTCAAAATCCTGTTTAATCAGCGTGCGCACTGCCTGCGCTTTGCCATAATAGGCATCGTAGTAACCCGCCGAAAGCGTGTACGTGCCGATGATGATGCGGCGTTTAACTTCTGGCCCGAACAGGCCGCGTGTGGCTTTGTACGTCGGCCACATCGCGCCTTTTTCGATACGCGGGCCATAACGAATACCGTCGAAACGCGCCAGATTGGCGCTCGCTTCCGCCGGCGCGATAATGTAGTACACCGGCAGACCGTACTCTGTATGTGGCAGGCTGATCTCTACCACCTGTGCGCCTAACGCTTCGAGGTGTCTGATCGCGGCGCGCACAGCGGTCTCGACTTCGGGTTGCAACCCTGCGCCGAAGTATTCACGTGGGATGCCGATTCGCATGCCCTGGATGTTGCCTTGCAGCCCGGCCACATAATCTGGCACGGGTGTGGGCATACTGGTCGCGTCCAGCGGGTCATGCCCGGCGATCACGTTCAAAATCCGCGCGACATCTTCCACCGTGCGCGCCATCGGCCCGATCTGATCGAGCGACGAACCAAAGGCGATCAGCCCATAGCGCGAAACACGGCCATAGCTGGGTTTCAGCCCGGTGATGCCACAGTACGAGGCGGGTAAACGCACGCTGCCGCCCGTATCGCTACCCAACGCCCCCGCGCACATCCCCGCTGCCACCGCCGCCGCGCTGCCGCCGCTGCTGCCGCCGGGCACGCGCGTCACATCCCAGGGATTGCGCGCCAAGCTGTAAGCCGAATTTTCGGTGGACGATCCCATCGCGAATTCGTCCATGTTGGTTTTGCCGAGCAGCACCATCCCCGCCGCTTCGAGGCGCTGTACCACCGTCGCATTAAAGACGGGCTGATAGCCCTTCAGAATTTTTGAACCGCACGTCGTCTCAATACCTTTGGTCGAAAGCACATCTTTCAGCGCCAGCGGCACGCCCAGCAGCGGGCGTTCGCGTTCCAGATTGTCGCCGCCTGTGGCGCGCGCGGCATCGGCGGCGGCGGCATCGGCCAGCGCGCGTTCCGCCGTTACGCTCAAAAAAGCGCCCAGCGTGCGGTCGGTTTGCTCGATACGCGCCAAATAAGCGCGCGTTAACTCTACCGAAGAAATCTGGCGCGCGCGTAACTGCGCCAGCGCTTCGCTCAAGGTCAGATCAGTCAAACTCGTCATAGCCACTCCAGTGCGGCAGGCGCAAAACGCGCTAAGTATAACAATGGAGACCCACGAAAAACATACAGAATCGCCCCCTGCTTATTCCGTTCGTGGAACGAGCCGCAACTATTTTTCGCGCAAATTTCATGCCCTACCGCGCATATCGGGGGATGACAGCGCACGTTTCGGCGGTACAATGAGGAAAACCGACCACACAAGGGGGATACGCTCATGCCGATTAAATTGTGGTGGGAAGATGAGAACCAGACTATTTTTTACTGGCATTTTGAGGGTCTGTGGACGTGGGAAGAATTTCACACCTATTTGCCTGCCGCCAGCGAAGCCCAGCGCAGCGCCCGGCATCGCGTAGATGTCATTCTCGACATGCGCCAGACCGATTATCTGCCGCCCGCTGCTGTTACCAATGTGCGTCAAGCACTTTCAGCCATGCCCGATAATGTCGGGATGCTGGTGCTGGTGGGGCCGAATATCTTTGTCAAAGCGGCGCTGGCCTTGTTCGCCAGCTTGTATCGCGAGTCCGCCAAAAAATTCACGATGGTAGAGACGCTGGAACAAGCGCACGACCTGATTTACGCCCGTCGCTGACAGCCGAGCCACACTATGCACCTGACGCCCATGCGCAGCCCACGTCCTAAGTATTTGCCCCGCCGTCCCTTGTTTATCCCGATGGGAGCGGGCTATCGCGATACTATTCACGGTTTTTTGCAGGGTGTTTTACAAAAAGACCGCGACCGCCATATCAAAATTCTGCTGCTGGCGATGACCTATTCCACCAACGCCGACAGCATCAGCGCCGAAGAACGCGCGCAAAATCTGCTCGACGCCGAAAAACGCCGTCAAAAGGTCGAAGAGGAATGCGCCGCCATCGTGCCCGGCAACTACTATGAAGTGACTGTCGCGCCCATCTTCACGCGCGCCGATGCCCTCGACCCCGATCACCTGCATTACTTCACAGCCGATCTTTCCGCCATCTTCTTTTTGGGCGGCGACCAAACCGTCGCTATGCAGGTCATCGCCAATACCCCGATTGAACGCGCGCTGGCCGATGCTTATGCGCGCGGTGTGCCGATCTGCGGCACCAGTGCCGGTTCCAGTCTTTTGTGCCGGGTCATGATGGGTGGTTACAACGATCCCTATAATCGTGACAGCGCTCTTGTGCCGCAGGCTGTCTCGGTCTGGAATACTGCCGAGCAGCGCGGACTCGATTTCGGAATTCCCAACGCCATCCTCGACCAGCATTTTTTCCAGCGTTCGCGCATGGCGCGGCTGCTCAACGCCATTATCCGCCCTGATGTGCCGCATGTCGGCATTGGTCTCGACGCCTATACCGGTTTGTTCGTGCGTGATGGCGCGCTGCTCGATAACGTTTTTGGACTGTACACGGTGACTGTGCTGGATGGTGAAACCTTCAATTCCATGCACAGCGCGGGTTTTCGCGGCACAGGCGGCACGCTCAGCGTGCGCAACGTGCTGGTACATTTGCTTGCGCCGGGCAAGTTCTCTTACGACCTGCGCCAGCGCCGGCACTCGCTGGCCGCCGCGCCGCGCCGCCTCAAGCGCGCTTTTCCGGCGCTCACGTTGCCCAGAGAGGCGGGCATCCTGATTCTTGGCGGCAACCTGCGTGATCCCCACAGCCCGCACACCTATGCTATTCTGCGGCGTTTCCTGCGCGAAGCCGGCCAGCATGTCCTGATCGTCGCCGCAGGTTTCGAATCCGAAGAAGCCGCGCGCCTGCCGGTCGATCCATTCGTCGATTTTTTCAACAGCCAGAAACTCACGGTGCGCGTCTTCGGCGATGAAACGCAGCTTCCCGAAACCGATTACGACAGTATCATTTTTATTGGCGCCAATCAAGCGCTGCTGCACCCGGAAGTGTTCGCCACGATCAAACAAAAATGGCAGCGCGGGATGCCGCTGCTGGCCGATAACGCTGCCGCCGCCCTTCTGGGCAGCTACTATGCGGCGCACGGCCCGACGCCCGACGACGAACACGCCGCCGAAAACGATGTGCAGGGGTCATTTAAGCAGGGAGCGACCAGCATTAAGCCCGGACTGGGCTTGCTGCCGCTGTTGATCGAGCCGCGCGTTATGGGCAATAACCGCTGGGGACGCCTGTTTTCGCTGGCCTATAATCATCCTGATACGCTGGCCTTAGGGTTAGCGGACAACACTGCCGTGATTATTGACCAGCAGGGGGCGCGCGCGCTGGGCGAAAACGCCGTCTTTGTGCTCGATCTGCGGCAGTCGCGGCGCGCTTTGGGCAGCAGCGGCTTATTTGTGATCGCCAATGGGCTGCTGGATGTTTTCGCGGGCGGGGAAGCGCTCACGCCCGAAGACGCCTACGCGCATCCCTAAACCAGCGACAGCCTATCCTGCTGCATCAGGCGGGGGATTCTGCTGTACTTAAGAGCGTGAAGGCGAAACGCCCGCCCTTGGCGATGCTGTTGCCCTCCGCCCAGATGTGTCCGCCGTGCGCCTCCACAATATGCTTGCAGATCGCCAGTCCCAACCCGGTCCCCCCGCCGGAACGTGAGGCATCGACCTGGTAAAAGCGCTCAAAAATGCGCTGTACCTGATCGTCGGGCACACCGGGGCCTTCATCCTGTATCACTGTCTTAATATCTTCATCACCGTTGTCAGCCCGCACTGTAACAACGCCCGCGTGCGGTGACCACTTGATGGCATTGTGCATCAGGTTAATCAGCACGCGGCGAATTTGATCACGATCACAAAGCACGGCGATGCGCTCGTCCACCTCGTTGGCAATTTTGATGTCTTTGGTCGCACTCTGATCAATCAAACGTTCTGCGGCTTCGTCCACCAGTTCGCGCAGGATGCAGGGAATCATACGCATGATGGCCTGGCCGGTTTCGATCATCGACAAATCATACAATTCCTGCACCAGCCACAACAGAGAATCGGTTTCACGGGCGATAGCGCGGATCGAGGAAATGCTTTGTTTGCGTTTGGGCTTTTCCTGTTCGTGGAACAGTCCGTCGATAATGAGGCGGATGTTGGCGATCGGCGTGCGCAGTTCGTGCGAGATGTTGGCCACCATATCGCGGCGGGCGCGGTTGAGGCGCACCAGTTCGCTGATGTCTTGCAGCGCCAGCCCGATGAAAAAGTGTCCATCGCGACGGATGACGCGCACATTGACACGGTAGGTGCGGTCACGGATCGTCAGTTGATCTTCGTAGGTGGCTTCCTGATTGTTGAGCGCGTCGCTAACCAGCATATCGAGTTCAGGCGCGCCGGTCACGCCGATCAGGCTTTCGCCAATCGGGCGCTGGCGGCCAAACAGGGCTTCGGCGCGATCATTGATGGCGATAATCTGGCGCTGCTCATTGATGACCAGCAGTGCATCGTAAGCAGCGTTTGCCAGCGTCAGCGCCAGCGCCAGCTTATAGGCCCATTCGCTCTGCTGCTGCTCTAAGTCCATGATGCGCTGTTCATACGCGCCGATCTGCTGGCGCTGCGCTTCGAGCATGGCTTGCAGTTCGGCCACTTTTTGCAGTGTGTGATCGCCTACTTTAAGCTGCGCGACAAGCTGCTGCAAATCGCCGATCACCCGTTCCAGCGTTTCTACCATGTGCTTTGCTGCTCAATCTGTGCGCCGATAAATGCTGAGGCCGTGTCAGCCTTCGAAGCGATAACCCACGCCGCGCACGGTGACGATACGTTTGGGATTTGAGGGATCGTCCTCGATTTTTTCGCGCAGCCAACGAATATGTACGTCCACAGTGCGTTTGTCAACAAAATAATCGTAGCCCCAGACTTTGGTCAGTATGAGATCGCGCGAGAGCACGGCGTTACGGTTGCGCATCAGTTCCGCCAGCAGATCAAATTCTTTGTTGCTCAGTTTGATTTCCTGCTCGCCTTTAAAGACACGCCGTCCGGTCATGTTCAGCCGCAGATCATCCGATTCCATCTCATCCTGCTGCATGGCCGAACGCACGCCGGGACGCCGCAGCAGCGCACGGATGCGCGCCAAAAATTCGCCCAGCCCGAAGGGTTTGGGAAGATAATCGTCTGCGCCACTTTCCAGCCCGATAATTTTGTCTACTTCCGTGCCGCGCGCAGTGAGCATGATGATGGGGATATGGGCGGTAGCAGGGTCGCGGCGTACCATGCGGCAGATGCTCAGGCCGTCGAGTTTGGGGAGCATGATGTCCAGCACGATCAAATCCGGTGGTTGTTCGCCGCGAATCTTGTCTAACCCGGCTTCGCCATCTGCCGCCGCAGATACGCTATAGCCTTCTGCGCGCAGTTTATCGGCCAAATTATTGGCGAGATTCTCTTCATCCTCAATAATCAGTATTCTAGCCATGCTTGTCCTTCGATTTTCAAAACATTAACTGCTTAAAGATTAGCCGAATAACGCTAAATAAATGTTAAATCATGCCGATATTTGCGTTAATCACTTAAAGCACGCACCCCAGCTAAGGTAGTAGCCGCACGCACGGCGTTACGGATGGCCTGCGCGACAACTTCGGCGGCATAGGCGCCGATCACAGTGACATTGGCGGTGATTTGACCTGTCGCCAGCGCGAACAGGGTGTCGCCGTCCCACATGGTATGCGCTGGACGGATAGCCTGTCCCAGTCCGTTTTGCGCCATCTGCGCCACTTTGTTGGCCTGCTCTTTGGTCAGCTTCGCGTTAGTGGCTACCACGCCGAGCACCGTGCTGCGATCGACTTCAGCGGCGGGACGTGGACGCTCCTCACGGGCAAAGGTTTTCATCAGATTCAGCACCCCCGCGAAGCTGCTGCCATCCGGCGGCTGGCGCACCCCGGCGATGATTTGCCCCTGCTCATCGACGACATCGCCGACAGCGTTCACCGCGCACAGCGCAGCGACAATCAGGCCGTCGCCCAGATCGACGCTGGCCGAACCGATGCCGCCTTTGGTGGCGAACTGATTGCCGAGCATCGCGCCCACCCGGCAGCCGGTGCCCGCGCCCACACAGCCCTGCGCGACAGGCGCTGCGCTGGCCGCTTCGCACGCCGCATAGCCCATAGCGGCGTCCGGGCGCACATCTGAGCGGCCAATCGCCAGATCCATCAGAATCGCGGCAGGCACGATAGGCACAAGAAAGCCCGTGCCGCTGCGGTAGCCAATGTCGTGTGCTTCTAACCAGCGCATAGCGCCATCCGCCGCCGCCAAACCATAGGCGCTGCCGCCCGCCAGTATGACTGCGTTGATGGTTTCCACCAGATGCAGCGGGCGCAGCAGATCGGTTTCGCGCGTGCCGGGCGCACCGCCGCGTTGATCCACGCCGCCGACGGTGCCATCGGGGCACAAAATGACGGTGCAGCCGGTCACTGCGTCCAAATCCGTGACATGCCCTACGCGGATACCGGGCACATCAGTCAGGGTGTTGTTGAACACGGGAATCTACTCACGAATTGTTGGCATTTTGCTGCTTCAAGAAAATTTTGCGTCCGGCTTCCCGCGCCGCCTTACGCACATCGGCGTTGCTGTCAGTCTTAAATACTTCTTGCAGCGCATCCAATGCTTCGTCAGCCCCTAACTGCTCCAGTTCCTGGATGGATTGCAGGCGCACTTGCGGATTTTTGTCCTTGAGGCGCGCCAGATGATAGGCCAGTATTTTCTGCGATGGTTTCGTCACGTCGTTTACCTCCGCAACCTACGCGCAGTCGAATCAAACTCTATTATAACAAACTCGCGCAGGGATGAACGCAAAACAATTTTGTTTTGAAGCATCTATCGCTATAATCGCGTACAAGTCACTCACAAAGGAGCGCCAGCTTGGTCGAATGCGCCGTGATTGTCGCTGTCGGCAACAGTGCCCATGTCACCCAACTGAATCGGACACGCGCCATGCTGCCGGCGCTGGGCAAACCGCTGGTTGTGCGCATGATGGATCGCCTGTATCGGGTGGGAATCCGTAAATATGTTGTGATTGTCGGCGAGAGCGAAGGCGAAGTCGCGTCGTACCTCAGCCGGCATTGGGTGCCCAACGTATCGGTGGAATTCATCCTCAAGTGGAGCAATATAAGTCTGCTGCGCACCCTGGCGGATTATGCGCGGCGCGCGCGTCAGCCCTTCCTCGTGACGAGCTACAACAGTTTCACACATGCGCATTTTCCCGCCACTCTGCTCAACAAATATCAACAGGGCAATGCCAACGAACTGGTGCTCAGCGGCGCATTAGCCACCCTTTCGCGCACCAATAAACCGCGCTACGCCCTGACCGAAGCGCAGCGCGTGACCGGCATTGTGCGCGAAGTCCCGGCGGCCAAACAGACATTCACTCTCTCCGATATTGCTATCTGCGGCCACGACTTTGTCAATTTTTTGTGCGCCTATGAGCAAAGCGGCGGCTTCGACAAGAATCTGGTGGACATCTATCAGATGTATATTCAGGGCGGCGGCGCGGCTTCGCTGGTCGAAACCGCCTGGACACTGCCAATTGAAACTGACTACGATCTATTGACGCTGAACCGCCATTTGTTGGACGAAGAACAGGACGCGCATATTCTCAGCGAACTGCACTATACCGTGCAGATCACGCCGCCAGTGCGTATTGACCCCCAGGTCAGCGTCGGGCAGGGCGCGAAAATCGGCCCCTACGTGTATCTGGAGCGCGGGTGCAGCATCGGCTATGACGCGATGGTGCGCAACACGATCGTGCTGAAAGATACGACGGTTGTGCCTGGTGATAAGGTGTCGGACGCGATTGTTTCGACGCGCGGGCGCATCACACGTTAGACGCCATCCAAACTTCGCTCTCCCCGCATCGTCCAGAACACATATAATAGGAGCATAGATTCTGAAGCGGCAGGACGAGTCTTGCCCGTGATGAGGAAAGCAGCGTTTGGCCGACGGCTTCAAAATTTGCCCGATCTGTGACACCCCCGCGCGCCGCGATGCGCTGACGTGCAGCGTATGCG
The DNA here is from genome assembly GCA_013388745.1 of Chloroflexota bacterium. Taxonomy (GTDB): domain Bacteria; phylum Chloroflexota; class Anaerolineae; order Aggregatilineales; family Phototrophicaceae; genus JACAER01. The sequence goes on along the minus strand of JACAER010000043.1, from coordinate 118,482 downwards.
GCAGCAGTCTGGCGAACGCGCCCATCGTCACCGCCGTCATTCCCCAAGCCGATCCACAGCCTTTACAGTATGACTATCGCTACGGCGAAACCGATCTGTATGAGGAAAATCTGCGGCGCACGGGCCGCGCTTTGCTGCTCGGCAGCTTGCTAACGATCCTGCTGCTGATTGCTGTCGGCCTGTTCATCAGCTTCGGGCCGGGTCTGCTGCGCGACGCCCAGAGCGCCGCCGCCACTGCTTTTTATACGCCGCGCCCGACGATTTTGATCGCCACGGTCACCGATTCGCCGCCGACACTGACGCCCAGCGCCACGCCGCCGCCCAGCGCCACCCCGACCGCCACCCCAACAGAAACACCCTGCACGCGCACGGTACAGGCCGGCGACACGCTGATTTCAATTATTCTGAGCTGCGGCTACAACGATACGTCTGGCATCATGGACGAGGTGATGGAGATCAACAACATCACCAACGCGGCGCTGATTCAGCAGGGGACAACGCTGATCGTGCCCTGGCCGACCCCCACGCTTGACCCCAACATCTCGCCGAGCGCCACGACAGAAGGCGGCGCATCAGGGGATGTATTTGCCGCCGCTGCTGAGGAAGCGCGCGACCCATTTATCGCGCCAACCGCCACACTGCAACCCGGCGTTATGTGGTACGTTATCCAGCCTAACGACAACATCCTCTCCATCGCGGTGCAGTTTAACGCCGACGTCGAAATCCTTTCGCAGCTTAACCCCGAAATCACCTTTTCCCAGTGCGATTTCGGCGAATTCGGCGGCGGCCCGAACTGCATTGTCACGGTGTATCAGGGACAGCAGATTCGTGTGCCGGCGCCCACGCCCATGCCCACGCTGCAACCGACGCCTTCCGGCAGCGAAACGCCCACGCCGACCGCGACCGCCACTTTTAACGCTCCCAGCGCGATTAGTCCCGGCAATCTGGCGCATTTCCAGCGCGATGAACTGGTTACCCTGCGCTGGGTGGGTTCCGGCACGCTGGGCGAAAACGAAACCTACCGCGTGCGCGTCGATAATCTCACCGACAACACGCGCTATACCCAGGACACACGCGAACTGTTTTTGATCGTGCCGGTGGAATGGCAGGGCACAGGCAATCAGCGTTACCAGTATGCCTGGGCGGTGAGCGTGATCAATCTCAGCCGCCCCGACCAACCGATTTTTACTACCGAGTCGCGCACCTTCACCTGGCAGGGGCGCGGGGGGAATTAGCCATGCGTAAAACGATGACACTGACGGCGCTGCTGCTGGCCGCGTTACTGGCGGCTTGCGACCTGAACGCGCCGCAGCAAGACGTAACGCCCACATTTCAACTGACCAGCACGGCCACCCTGCCGCCGTCCAGCCCGACTCTGACAGCAACGGCTACCGCTACCACACGCATCGTCGCGCAGGCGCAGTTAGAGAGCCCGACAGCCACGCTGCCGCCCGGCACGCCCACAGAAACCCCGACACCGACGCCCACGCCGGGGCCCTATGAGCATGTGATTCAGCAGGGGGAAACGCTCGGTTTTATCGTGCAGATTTACGGCTACCGCGATCTGAATATCTACGATGAAATTGTCGCGCTCAACAGTATGACCAGCCCCGATATATTGCCGCCGCCCGGCACAGTCCTGCTCATCCCGCGCCAGACTATCACCCCGACGCCAGTCGGTATGGGTGCGACCTCTGAAGCGCGCGCCACGATGGGGGTGAATGTCGAAGGCCTGCCCGATTACCCGGTGGGCTGTCATACCGTCACCGAAGGCGAAACGATGGTCGATATTGCCTTGCAGTACCGCATGACGCTCGAACAGCTTTCGATGGTCAACCCGGACATCAGTTTTTCCGGCTGCGATTTCGACGAACCGAGCGGTGGCCCGAACTGCACGATCTTTATTTCCGTTAATCAATGTGTCAATGTGTTTTTGCCGACGCTGACCCCCACCCTTTCGCCGACGCCTTCCGGCAGCGAAACCCCCACCGCGACGCCGACCTACAGCGCGCCGATTGTCTCGTACCCGCCAGAGGGCGCTGTGGTGCCGCCGGGTTTGCTGCGCTTGCAATGGGTCAGCGTGGGCGTGCTCCAGTCCAACGAGTATTATTTTGTGCAGATCAGTGATGTCACAGCGGGTGTTGTCTATGCCAACCAGGTGACGCGCGAAACATCGCTGCTGCTGCCCGCTGAGCTGATCCCTACCGACGGCCAGACGCACACCTTCCAGTGGACAGTCGCCGTGGCGCAGCAGAACGATCAGGGCACGTTCCGCATCGTCGGCGCAGTGTCGCAGCCGCGCACATTCCAGTGGCAGAGCCGCTGAGCTTAACCGCTCAATACAGCGCGCCGCAGCAAATCAAGCGCTTGCAGCGTGAGCAGATTCCAGAGCGTGCCGCCCACACGCTGTTCGGCGCCGGTAAAATCGCAGAAGGCGCCCACTTCGTGCGCCACATGAATGCGATCCGGGCCGATACCGTTAGCGGGCAGCGACTGCACTGCCGCCCACAGGTTGATCAGCGGCGTCTGATATTCCTCTACCACATCCAGAATAGTGTTGTTGAAGTACAGCGCTACCTCCCATGAGGGATGATCGCTTTGCAAATCAGCGATCACCGGAAAAGTCGTCCACACAGGAATCACGCCCTGGGCGATGGCATAATCCATCGCCTGGCGCATAAAATCGCGCGAGTTTTCTGTGCGCAGATATTCGACATCCATCAGGCCGAGCATAATGAGTACCACGCTGGGGCGCGTCAGCCGCAGTTCACAGGCCAGTGGCGATTCATCCCCCCGGCACTGCGCGGGATCAGCCCAGAAGGGGTCGAGCAGGGAAGCGGTGCTCAGCCCGTTGACAGCGGCGACGCTGAAGCTGTCGAACGAGTTGGCCTCGTCGCGCTGCGGCGGTTGCGAAAAAAAGTCGAGCGTTTGCTGAAGATAACTGTAAACGCCCAACTGGCAAAATCGGCCGCCGCGCAGCCCCATCGGGTTCAAAAAACCGCCGCTGGTGGTGTTGCTGTCGCCGACGCGCGTAAAGACATTGGCGCGATTGCCCAATTCCTGCCCGCGCGCGAAGATGTCGCGCACCGCGCTGGTGTCCATGTTGTCCAGCAGCGGCGCATCCAGCAGCCGCCCATAGGCTGCGCGCACTTCGGGCGTATCCACCGGCAGTGTGGGCAGCGCCGCGGGGGGAATGTCTGCGTCAATAACAGGCAGCGCCCACAAATCCGCGTCCGCGCCTATATCAAGCGAGCCGGCAGCCACCCAGCCGCTCAAAGCTTCGGTTTGGATGAACAGCCAGTGCCCGAAAACGCTGCGTCCCGCGACTTGCAGCGTGTCTGCCGGACTGATCTGGCCGATGGTATCGCTCCAGATGGCCGGCGCCGCATACACGCTGATGTCTGTGCGCGCTGAGGCCGTCAACGCGCTTTGCGCCTGCGCGCGCAGAGCCATCCCCAACAGTATCCCTATGACGATGAGCAGTCTCAAACAGCCTACCATGTTCACCTGTATGCTTCAGAACGATCGTTATCCCAGTCTACCGAACTCGCGCGCCAGATGATCGCTGCTCATATGCAGCAGTGTCGGGCGGCCATGCGGGCAGGTCAGCGGCGAACGGCAGCGTTCCAACGCGCGGATCAAGCCCTGCATCTCGTCCAGGCTGAGGATTTGCCCCGCCTTGACCGCCGCTTGTTTACACACGCGCAGAATGATTTTTTCTTCGATCGTGCGCTGCCCCGGCTGCTTGCCTGCCTCTAAATCTTGCAGCAGCGCGCGCAAAATTTCTGTTGGGTCTTTGTCGGCCAGCAGCGCGGGCACACTGCGCACGGCGAAGGTGTTGGGACCAAACGCCTCCAGCGCGAAGCCGAAATGCGTCAGCGAATCGAGATGTTCTTCCAGCAGGCGCGCTTCCAACGGCGCGAGCTGAATCGTCTGCGCCGTCAGGGCGTACTGGGCGATCAACCCCTGTCGTTCATGGTTATCCATGAACTGCTCGTAGAGAATGCGTTCGTGCGCCGCGTGCTGATCGACCAGATACATGCCCGCCGGCCCTTCGGCCACGATATAGGCGGCGCTGATCTGCCCCAGCACACGCAGCATGGGCAGCGTGCGCGGTCTGGCGGGCGCCGCAGGGCCAACGGGAATCGCGGTGGATTCATCGTCTATATCGCCGCCGCGTGGAATCAGCGCCGGGCGCTGCTGACGCTGGTACTGCCCGCTATCGGTCATATCCAATTCCAGGTCAAGCTGCGCCGGACGGCGGATGGTCACCACATCGACCATCTGGCGCATGGTCGTCACTTGCGCGGCCTCCACCACCGCGCGCCGCACCGCCCGCTGCACCGCCGCGAACACAGCATTCGGATCGCGGAAGCGCACTTCGGCTTTGGTGGGGTGTACGTTGACATCTACATCTGGCGGGGGCACGCGCAGCATCAGCACCGCCAGCGGATAGCGCCCGGTCATCAGCAGGGTATGATAGGCCTGCACAACGGCAAATGTCAGGCTGGCGTCCTGGATCGAGCGCCCGTTGACGAACAGCGTAATGCGCGAGCGATCGGCGCGGTGTAATTCCGGTGTTGAACTATAGCCGTAAACCTGGTGTTCGCCTTCGCCCTGACTGTTGACTTCCAGCATATGCTTGAAACTGTCCAGCCCGAACACCTTGACCAGCACATCCGCCAGCCGCCCGCTGCCGCTGGAATGGAAAATTTCGACACCATCTTGCAGCAGCACGAACTGCACGCCGGGATAGGCCATCGCATAGCGTGTGATGACGCTGGTCACCTGCCGTTTTTCGGTGTTGTCCGCTTTCAGGAATTTGAGGCGCGCGGGGGTATTAAAAAACAGGTTTTCGACGGAAACGACTGTGCCCGCCGGCGCGCCGATTGTCTGCTTGCGCAGCAGATCGCCGCCTTCCACACGCAGCCGCACGCCCGCCGCTGCGTCACGATGGCGTGTAGTGAGGGTCATATGACTGACAGCGGCAATGCTGGCGAGCGCTTCGCCGCGAAAACCGAGCGTTTCGATATGTTCAAGATCGGCGACGCTGCGCAGTTTGCTGGTAGCGTGGCGCGCGACAGCCAGCGCGGCTTCGTCGCTGTGAATGCCCGCGCCGTTATCGCTCACACGGATGAGTCTTTTGCCGCCGCCGTCGATCTCCACACGGATAACACTCGCGCCAGCGTCCAGCGCGTTTTCGATCAATTCCTTGACCACCGACGCCGGACGTTCCACCACTTCGCCCGCCGCAATCTGGGCAATCACGCGCTCCGGCAGTACTTGTATCGTCATAGGTCTGACCCCACACGGCGAATTGATGCCAAGGCGACATCTGAAGCGCCGACACACAGCCACCTGCTCAAAAATCAAAATTACCCTGTCCAGAGTTGACAGGGTAATGTCTATTTTAATCGAAGATCAGAACATTTTTGCAGGGTGGTTCGTCAATCGGCACTGACTTCGCCGCTCGACAAGTTGCCTTCCAGCGGAAGGCCGATTTTGAAGGTCGCGCCGTGTCCTTCGACGCTTTCGACCCACGCATCCCCGCCATGCCGCCGCGCAACACTGCGCACGATAAACAGGCCCAGCCCCGTGCCTTTGATCTTCTTGTGTTCCTGGCGCGGGATGCGGTGATGGCGCTCAAACAGGTGCTTCTGGTTTTCCGGGCTGATGCCGTAGCCGCTGTCTTTGACGCTGACGACGATCTGATCGCCGTCCATCCGCACACCGACCTCGATTTTCGCGCCGTTGGGTGTGTATTTGATGGCGTTATCCAGCAGATTGATGATCGCGCGTTCCAGCATATGCGTGTCGGCATAGATGATCGGCACATTGTCGCTCGTCACCACCGAAATCGACAGTTCTTGTTTTTCGGCGGGCACCAGATGCTCTTTGACGAGTTTATCGACCATGGCGATCAGGTCACACTGCGCGCGTGACATCTCGTAGAAGCCGTTTTCGGGGTCATAGCGCCCGGCGTCCTGAATATTTTCGACCAGCGCCGTCATCTGCGTGATGCCGGATAGGATACGATCGACAAAGTGCGCCTGTTTCTCGTTGAGTTGGCCGACCATGCTCAGCATGGAAGCAAAGCCTTGCATCGCCGTTAGCGGTGAACGCAGATCATGCGCCACAATACGCACAAACTCCACCTGATTACGGTTAAGCTTTTTGAAGCGCGTCACATCGCGCAGCGCCAGAATCCAGCCTTCGGTGTGCCCATGCGCGTCGTGCACCACCTGCACCCGTGGCACAAAATACTGATCGTTGATACTCCATTCGTCCAGACGGTCCTTGCGCCCTTCGGCGAAATCGGTCAGATCGTCGGAATTAACGACTTCACGCAGGGTTTTACTGCTGGCGACAGCGCTGTCCATCTGAAAGACCAATTCAGCAGCCGGATTCATCAGCAGCAGGTGTTTGTTGTTATCCAGCACCAGCAGCGGATCGCTGATGCTGTTGAGCAGCGAAGCCATGAGGTGGCGCGTGTCATCGTCGTGCTCTTTGAGGCGCGCGGTCTGCGTGACAATCGTCAAGCCGTCGATCAAAGCTTCGAGCGCGTTTTGCGCGGCGGCGGTTGGCATCTCATGGCAGGCCACCCAGAGGAGGGCGACCGGCAGGTTGTGAACGTGAATCGGGGCCGCTAGCCAGACGGGCGTCCCACTGCCGGTTTTTTCGGGCAATTCGGGGTTGACATGCAGTCCTTTTTCCAACGCCATGGCCAGCGTGCGCAGGGCGTTTTCTGCGGGCGTGGTTACAGCGCCAGTGCTGACATGCAGGCGGGGTTGTTCAAAAAGCACAAAATGGGTGCCAGCCGCGGCTGTCACCCGCTGCGCACTCTCTAGCAGCGCACGTATGCACGCCTCCGGCTCAGGAGTCTCGGCTATCAGGCGGAGTACATCACGGAAAACGACCGTCGTTCCCTGCCCACGCTCGGTATCTACCTGCATCATTACTGGCCTCACATGAGAACGTTCGAAACTTTAGGGATTATAATCGGCATCACCCCTTACAGCAAGTTAAGGTTAGATTTGTCGAAATCCAACGAGTGTTACGAAGCTTGCACGCCCTATGCTTTCATGATAGACTGTTGCCAATGTTTCCTGAGGAGTTTGCGCGGTTCTATGCCCGAAAAAATACTGATCGTTGATGACGACATCGACAGTTTGAAGCTGATCGGTTTGATGTTGCAGCGGCAGGGCTATGAAGTAGCCGCTGCCAATGCCGGCAACCAGGCGCTGCCCAAAGCGCTGGCCGAGCACCCCGATCTGATTATTCTGGACGTGATGATGCCCGACATCAACGGGTATGAAGTCTGCAAGCGGCTGCGCGCCAACCCCGAAACCAAGAACATTCCGATTATCATGTTCACGGCTAAAACGCTGATCGACGATAAAGTCATCGGCTTTGAAGCCGGAGCCGACGATTATCTGACAAAACCGACACATCCTTCAGAATTGGCCTCGCGCGTGAAAGCCGTGCTGGCGCGCAGTGCCAACACCCGCCGCGTCGAAGCGCCCACCAGCAGTCGCGGCATGGCCATCGGTGTGCTGGGCGCCAAAGGCGGCGTAGGCACCACGACCATCGCGCTGAATCTGACCACCGCGATCGCCCAGAGCGGCAAAGAAAATCCGATCGTGGCCGATTTCCGTCTGGGGATGGGCACGCTGGGGCTGTACATGGGCATGGGGCGCTCGACCGGTATGACCAATGTGCTGAGCAAACCCACCGCCGAAATCCGCCCGCAGTTGCTCGAAACGGAATTGGTAGCGCATGTGGCGGGCTTCCGCGCCCTGCTGTCGTCGTCGCGCCCGCGCGATGCCATGATGAACTTCTCGCCCGATGCGCTCAGCGCCGTAATTAACGGACTGCGCACACTAGGGCGTCCGGTCGTGTTCGATCTGGGCAGCGGCTTTAACCCGATCGTTGCCCGCGTGCAGCGCGAAATGGACAAGCTGCTGGTGGTGATTGACCCCAATGGCGTCACGTTGGCGGTGGCGCGCGAACTGATTCGCGAATTGGACGCCAACGCGCCGGGCCGCACCAATGTCGTCATCGTGAATCGCGCGCAATCCAGCACGCAAACTCCCTGGCAGGAAGTCGAACAACTGCTGGGACAGGAGATCCGCGCCATTATTTCTGCTGCGCCCGAACTGGCCTTCCAGGCGGCGGAGGCCGGCAAGCCCATTATTTTGATGCAGCCGAACGCCATTGTCACCAATCAGATCATGAAACTGGCGGATTTGGTGGCTGCGCCGCAAGGCGCAGGCGGAAGCGAAATGTTGGCCTAGTACCACATGGGCGAAGTTTCCAGCGACAGTGTCGAACAGGCAGCGGTGCTGCTTCAGCAGGCCCAACGTATTGTCGTCTTTACAGGCGCGGGCATCAGTACACCGTCCGGCATTCCTGATTTTCGCAGTCCCAATTCTGGCCTCTGGAAAAGCGCCGATCCGCTGGCGGTCGCCAGCATTTTTGGGTTTCGCCAGAATCCGCAGGCGTTCTTCGACTGGATTCGCCCGCTGGCGCGTCTGATTACGAGCGCGGCGCCTAATCCCGCGCATGAAGCGCTGGCGCGGTTGGAAGGGCGTGGACAGGTCGAAGCGGTGATTACACAGAACATTGATATGCTGCATACGCTGGCCGGCAGCAAACGGGTGATCGAACTGCATGGCCACCTGCGCGAAGCGACCTGCACGCAGTGTTTTACTGTGTATCAGGCTGAGCCGCTGATCGCACGTTTCATCGAAGATGGGCAGCTCCCACGCTGCGAAAAATGCAGCGGGGTTTTGAAACCCAATGTGATTTTGTTCGGGGAACAACTTCCTGTGCGCGCCTTGTACGCGGCGCAGGCGTCGGCGCGGGCCTGTGATCTTATGGTGGTGATCGGTTCTTCGCTGGAAGTCGCGCCCGCCAGCGATTTGCCCGTTTTGGCCCTGCGCAACAACGCAAAACTGATTATCATTAACTTGCAAGAAACGCCCATTGATCGCCAGGCCGCGCTGGTCTTTCGGGCGGATTGTGCGGAAATTCTTCCGGCTATCGTATCACAGTGGGAAAGCTTATCGTATGACCCAGGAAGTAAACGATCAACTGCGGATACCGGTCGATGATATTCGCGCCCATTATCAGCGCATCATCGAGATTAGCCAGCAGCTTAATTCCACGCTGGACTTAAAATCGCTGCTGCGCAAGATCATTTCGGCAGCCACCGAATTGACGCAAACCGAAGCCGCCTCGATCATGCTGATTGACCCGGCGACTGGCGAACTACGCTTCGAGATCGCCTCTAACATGAACCCCAACGAGATGGAAGACATTATCGTGCCGTTGGAGGGCAGCATCGCCGGTTGGATTGTGACGCATGGCGAGCCGCGCGTGATCAACGATGTGCGCCAGGAACCCAATTGGTTCGGCAAGGTCGATGAAACCATCGAATTCCAGACGCAAAATCTGATCGGCGTGCCGATGAAAACGCACAACAAAGTGATCGGCGTGCTGGAGGCGATGAACAAGAACAACAACCAGTTGTTCACCGACGACGATTTTGCCACGCTGACGACGCTCGCCAGCCAGGCCGCGATCGCCATCGAAAACGCGCGTTTGTTCCAGCAAAGCGACTTTATCGCCGAAATGGTGCATGAACTGCGCACGCCGCTGGCCGCGCTCAAGGCCAGCACCACGCTTTTGCAGCGTCCCAATTTGCCCGATGAACGCCGCAGCGACATTATCTCGACCATGCAGGGCGAAACCGAGCGCCTGATTCGTATGACCAGCGAATTTCTCGATCTGGCGCGCTTGGAATCCGGGCGCGCCAAACTGGAAGTCAAACCCTTCGAACTGCTCAAATTACTTAATGAAAGCATCGAGGTGGTGCTGCCGCAGGCCAATGAAAAAGGCATCAAACCCCTGGTCGAAGGCGATGATTATGTTATTCACGGCGATCGTGGCAAAGTGAAGCAGGTGCTGCTGAATCTGCTGACCAACGCCATTAAGTATAACAAGGAAAACGGCCAGATTTTTGTGACGACGAGCGCCGAAACCAACAAAAACGGTGTGCGCATGGCGCGTATCGCCGTGCGCGATACCGGTTACGGTATCTCCAAAGAGAACCAGAAGCACATGTTCCAGAAGTTTTTCCGAGTGGCCGATACCGCGGGCTTCACACAGGGCACGGGGCTGGGCTTGGCGATCGCCAAACACATCAGCGAGGCGCACGGCGGCGAAATCTGGCTGGAAAGCGAAGTCGGCAGCGGCACGACCTTCTTTTTAACCCTGCCGCTGGAAGGTTAAATCTCTAACAGCACTTTGAGTACGCCTTTTTGACCGGCGTACTCAATGGCTTGCAGCGCGTCATCCAGACCATAACGCCGCTCGATCAACGTTTCAACGTCTACTAACCCCCCTGCCAGCAGGCGCAGCGCAGCAGGAAACGGCCCGCAGCGGCTGCCGATCACGCGAATCTCATTCACAGCTACGCGCGATAAATCGACCTGCGGCAAACCTTGATACGTGCTCTTGAGTACGATAGTTCCACGCGGCTCGACCAATGTCAGCGCATCGGCGAATCCTTCCGCCAGCCCGGTGCAGTCCACGACCACCTGCGCCTGCTGTTTTGGGAGTTCCTCGATATAGCGGGCAGAAATGCCCCACTGCGCCAGAAGCCGCGCCTGCGTGTCGCGCCGTACCACGCCCACTACATCCGCGCCGCTCAAGCGCAGGACCTGCGCCGCCAAAAAACCGAGCTTGCCGACACCCAGCACCAGCACACGTTCGCGCGGACTGATGGCCAGCATCTCCAGAATATTGAGCGCGGCGGCCAAAGGTTCGACAAAGACGGCCTGATCGTCGCTGACATTATCGGGCACAAGATGCAAATTGCGCACAGGCAGCGCCAGATACTCGGCGAACGCCCCCGGATACCCATGAATGCCGACAGCACGGCGCTGGCGGCATTGGCTGGGGATGCCACGCCGGCACATATCGCACGTGCCATCACTGACATTGATTTCGCCGACGACGCGCCGCCCCACCAGCGCTTCTGGCCCGGCGGCCACCTCGGCCACAAATTCGTGACCGAGGATACCCGTATAATTGGCGTAGCCGCGCACAATTTCCAGATCAGTGTTGCAGATGCCCGCCCGCCGGATTTTCAGCAGCGCTTGGTCGGCCAATGGCTCTGGCATCGGGGCGTTGTGCTCAACGCGCAAAATTCCGTCGAAAAGCAGGGCGCGCATTATGCCCCGGCTTCACTAAGATCGGCGCTGGTCGGTCGGAAGCGGTTAATGAACGGGATTTCGCCTTTTTCCCACGCCACCAGCAGCGGCACGGCGGTAAAGATCGACGAATATGTGCCTGTCAGCAGGCCGATAAACAACAGCGCGATAAACTGCTTGATCGATTCGCCGCCGAACAGCAAAATGGCCGCCATGATGAAAAAGGCGTTCAACTGCGTCGCCAGCGAGCGATGAATGGTTTCCAGAATGCTGCGGTTGACGATTGCGTCATATGGTTCGCCCAGGTGCAGGGGAATATTCTCGCGGATGCGGTCAAACAACACGATTGTATCCTGCACAGAAAAGCCCACTGTCGTCAGAATGGCTGTCAGGAACAGCGCGTCCACTTCCCAGCCAAACAAAAAGCCTAACAGCGACACCGCCGAAGCGATCACCAGCACATCGTGAAGCATCGCCAGAATCGCGCAGACGCCGTAGCGGAAGGCATTGGGCACCTGGCGAAAGGCAATAACAATGAATCCAGTGACCACCACAGTGGCAACAATCACCGCCAGAAACGCCGCCGTCGCCACCTCACCGCCAACGGTGGGCGACACGCGCTCAATACGCAGTCTGCTGCGGTCAATCGGCGCCAGGCTGTTGAGCGCCTCGATAATCGAATCGGTTTCGGCGGTACTTTCGCGGAAGGACGCACGCACCGACCAGCGATATTCTTCCGGCGCGCCCAATGCCTGCACGGTGACATTTTCGTCGCCGAAGCGTGCAAACACGTCACGCAGGCCGGATTCTGTCGCGTCTGGCGTGGTGAATTTCAGTTCGTAAATGCTGCCGCCCACAAAGTCGATGCTCAGGCGAAAAGGTGCGCCCGTCGTGATAGTCGAATAGATCATCAGCAGCAGACCGGGCACGATGACGAAAGCCGACAGCAGGAAAAAGTAGCGCCGCTTCTGGATCAGACTAAACATGGGGTTCGTTGCTCCTTATGCCTATACACCCATCAGCCAGTGATTTTGTTGCAGTGACGAGCGTGTCAGGCCGACCAACAGATACAGAAACGTGCGCGTTACCACGATAGCCGTGAACAGGTTGAGCAGCAGCCCCAAAATCAACGTCACCGCGAAACCGCTGACGATGCTGGCGCCGGGCGTTTGCCCGAACAAAAACAGCACGGACGAAATGATGATTGTCGAAAGATTCGAATCGCGGATCGACGCCCACGCACGGTCAAAACCTAGTTGCAGCGCCCCGTCCAAGTCGCGCCCGTTGCGCAGTTCCTCTTTCACGCGCTCAAAAATCAGGATATTGCCGTCTACCGCTGTGCCGATCGATATGAGGAAGCCGGTGATGGCCGGCAGTGTCAATGTGATGGGAATAATCTTGTACAGCGCGTAGTTCAGTGCGACAAATACCAGCAGCGCCAGCGCCGCCGCTGTACCCGGCACGCGATAGTAGATGAGCATAAAGCACAGCACCACGAAAATGCCGATGATACCCGCGCGGATGCTCAGGCGCACGGCCTCTTGACCCAGCGTCGCGCCTACCGTTTCTGCGCTTTCGACACGCAGCGGGATGGGCAGCGCGCCGGAGCGCAGTTGCAGCGCAAGGGTGCGGGCTTCTTCTTCAGTGAAGTTGCCTGTGATAATCCCCCCGGTATCCAACTGCGCGCGGATGGTCGGTGCAGACAGCACAATACCATCCAGCACAATCGCCATCGGCTGTCCGATGCGTGAGGCCGTGAACGGCCCGAACACCGCGCCGCCTTCCGCCGTCAATTCAAACTGAATGTGCCAGCCGGTTTGCGTGTCATACTGCGCCGCCGCCGCCTGCAAGCCCGCGCCGGTCATCACCGTCGTGAACGGCTGTCCTGTAGCGGGATTCGGCAAGCGCGGCGTTTCGGTGGCCGCCGGCGTAGGCGCGGCTGTATCCGCTGGCGTGGCTTCTGCCGTCGTCTCCGTTGTCGGCAGCGGCGTGCTTTCCGCCGTCGGCTGTGCGGGCGCTTCGGCAGCGGCGGCCTCACGCTGCTGCTGCACCAGGAGCTGCTCGGTCGTCAAGATGCGCTGCCCCACCAGGCTTTGCGCATTCGGCACACCGCCGAAATCGACAAATTCCAGCAGCGCCGTCTGCTGAATCGTTGCCACCGCCTGTTCCGGGTCGGTTACGCCCGGCAGTTCGATCAGGATGCGGCTGGCGCCCTGCACCTGCACCGTCGCTTCGCTCAAACCGAGCGCGTTCACACGGCGGTTGACGTTGTTGGCCGTCTCACGCAAATCTTCCACTGTATAGCTGCCCGCTGGCAGTTCTGCTTGCAGCAGCACGCGCAGCCCGCCCACCAGATCGAGTCCCAGGCTTTGCGCTACCGTGAAATTGATGTCCGGTAGGCCATCGCCGTTTAAATCGAGCTGCACACCGCGCGTATCCGGCAAGCTGACCCACACGGAAAAAACCGTGAGAAGCAAAATAAAAACAAACCAACGCACATGTCGGCTCATAACGGTGTCCTGCCCTTCTGGCAATTCAAGTGTTTGTCGATGTCTCGCGTTCGATGCCGATCTGTGCGTTGCGGGCAATCTCTTCGGGGTCATAAGGCTGCATCAGCGCAGCGGTGACAAGTCGGATGACCACCCCGTCGGCAATTTCGACGTATGCTATACCCTGTGCGGCCTGGATGTCAATGACTTTCCCGATGATGCCACCGTAGGTGATGACTTCATCGCCGACGCTGAGCGAGCGGGCGAAGCGCTGGCGTTTCTGGAAATCGCGCTGCTTGGGGAAAAGCACCATCGTCCAATACGCGCCCAGCCCCAGCACGAGAATCACGCCGACCAACACGAATTCTTCCATGTTGAGAATTCCCATCTCATAATAGTAACCGTGCGAGATTATACTCCCGTTCAAGAGCCTGACAAGCGGTGGTTTTCTTGGCCGCTGCCCGCTACAATAGCGGGCAACTGTTTAAGGTGGTGACTTATGGTCAAAAAACTGTTCCCCATCGCTTTTATTTGCACGTTCCTTATTCTGGCGCTGGCGCTCGCCGTGCTGCCCGCCGCCGCCGTCGATGTCACGCTCAGCCTGAACAGCGGCACCGGCAACAGTGTGTGGTTCGTTTCTGGCGAACCCTCGCTGGTGATGAACGGCTTCGACCTGACACGCTTCGGCGTGACCCTGCCGGCCACCGTCCGCAGCCTGAGCCTCTCCGTCAATACCCCTGTGCCCGGCACACCGATTGATGCGGTGGTGTATCAGGACGCGAACGGCGGCACGCCCGCCGACGCGACACTGGCCGGACGCCAGCAGGTGGACATCACGCAGGCCGGCGTGTTTACGGTGACCTTCAACACCCCGATCACGATCAACCAGCCGGTAATCTGGGTCGGTTTCTATCTGCCGGTCAATTTCCGTTTCAACGCCGATACCTCTGGCACGTCTATTCTCAGCTATTGGGCCTGGCGTCCCGGTGGCACGTTCGACCTGAACCAGCTTTCCGGCGCGGGGGTGTTGGGACCTGCCGATGGCACCGCGCCCGTGCTTATCAATATGGGCGGCATCGCGCGCATCAGCGCTGTCGTTTCGACCAATAGCGTAACGACCACTGTCACGCCGGGCGCCACACTGGCCCCCAACACCACGCCGGGTCCTGGCACGGTGTTCACTGATTCAACAGGCTTCATGGTTGTTTATCCCAACTGTGGCGGCGTGCTGCGCGATCGTGGCGATCTGGCTGTAACACTGCGCGAAGAATTTGGGCTGGAATGCCAGCCGCTGCGTGTCATCGACCGCTTGCAGCCTGTGCCGGCGGGTTATGTACAGGGCGGCTTCTACTACGTTTTGACTGCTTATGTCAACGGTAGAGCGCAGTCTACGACAGCTACCTTCCGCGCCCCGGTCACACACTGTATCGTGCCCTCAAACCCCGCCGATGTGAGTCGCGGTTTGATCGCCCAGGCCTGGGATTTGCCGCGCAACTGGCAGTTCTTGCCGACTGTGGCCTATAACAACTGGCTCTGCGCCGAACTCTACCATCCCGGCATCATCACCTATTTCCTGCCGGCCTCATAGCCGCGCAGCACGGGGCACAGCCCTCTGTGCCCTTTTTCTATTGCCTGAGCTTTTGTGAGAGAGGAATGCGCACTATATGCGCGTGGAAACCAACCAGAAACTGATTAAGCGCAATCGCCAGATCGCCCAGGGGCTGTTCTTTTTCAGCTTCGCGGTGCTGATCGCCGGCTTTATCATCACCAACCAGCCCTTGTTTAACCCCAACGCCCCGCTCGACCCCGCACTGTTTTATCTGCTGCCCACGCTGGTGCTGCCTGTTGGCTTGATTTCCACGCTGTTTTCCGTGCGCATGACCAATCTGTGGGTGCGCTCGCCACGCCCCGAAGTCGTCATTCGCGAGGGGCTGAAGGGCTTGAGCAATAAGAGCGCCCTGTACAACTACTATCACTTCCCCGCACGCCATGTGCTGATCTGCCCGCAAGGTGTTTTCGCCATCGTTACGCGCTTTCAGGATGGCCGCTTTACCCACGAGGGCGACAAGTGGAAGTCGCACAAATCGTTCGCCGGACGCGCGCTCTCCATCATGCGCGCCGATGGCATCGGCAACCCGACGATTGACGCGCTGGCAGCGGCGGATAACCTGAAAAAACGGATGCAGGCCTTCGCCCCCGACATCGAGGTGCAGCCCTTGATCGTCTTTGTCGATCCACGAGCGGTGCTCGAAGTCACTAATCCGCTCGTACCGGTGCTCATGCCCTATGAGAAAGCCGAGCCAAACCTGACCACTTATCTGCGCTCCATCAAGGGTGAAAAGAAAGCGCTTTCCAACGCCGAACTCGTGGCGCTCGTCAAAGCTTTCGACGAAGCCACACTGCCCAAAGACGCGCAGACCAGAATCAAAGCCGGCGAAACCGCCTGACAGCAAAAATCCTCAGTCACAGGGCTGAGGATTTTCATGAACATCTTCCGGCAAATCCAGCTTCAGAAAGTGTTCGTTCAGCCGTCTTGCAAACGCTTCTTGAGCGTTATATGGCACTGTTGGCTGAAAACTGACGCCTGTTAACTCGTCTTATCCGCCCAATTCCTTGAGGCGCTGCGCCCATTTGTCGTGCAGCCGCGTATAAATCTGCTCACTGATTTCGCCGTTCGCCAGCTTCATATCCAGATTATCCAACAGCGCCTGCACTTCTTCTTTGGTCTGCGGATTCGGCGCGGCGGCCTGCTGCGGCTGCGACTGCTGCTGTATGTTCTGGTTCATCATCTGCTGAATCATCTGGTTCATCATCATCTGCTGCTGTTCCATCTGGCGCTGCATCGCTTCCATCTGCGGGTTGCCGCCGGCCATCGCATTGCCCAACTGCTGCCCCACGCCGAAGCCCACACCCGCGCCCGCCAGTGTGCCGCCCATACCGGGATTCTTGGCGGCGTCTTCCATCGCCGTCGCGCGCGCAGAGGTCATCCGTGCCCGTTCCCACACATCCAGGCTCACGTAGTCGCGCAGTTCATCAATCGTGACATTTTTCACCGTGAAGGGATTGGATTCAAAGGCCTTGATGCGCATCCCCAGTGATTTGAACTTGTCGTTCAACTGCACCAGCATCGCGCCTTCCAGTTCGCTCAGCACCTTGTTGGCGTCCGGTACGCTCTGCGCGCCCGATTTGCCCACCAACTGCGCGATTTCGCCCAGCAGCATACTCTGGATACGGTCTTTGATGTCGCTCAGGTACAGGCTGGGGCGGCGAATCCCGTACTGCTTCAGGAACAGCATCGCATCATCCACGCCGATGTCCACAACGCCGTGCGTAATCAGCAGCACCACGCCCAACCCCTTGCCCGGCGTTTCCAGCACGATCGGCGGGTTAGTGCCCCAGCCGACCTGCGGCATATCGCGCAGATTGACATAATACAGTTCGGCGGGGAACGGTGTGCGCCCGCTGGTCGCCAGCCCGATCAAGCCGGACAGAATCGGCAGGTTAGCGGTCGAAAGCGTGTGCCGCCCCGGCCCCAGCATATCGAGCACCTGTCCGTCGCGCACGAATATCGCCGCCTGGCTGTCGCTGACGATCACCTGCGACCCCATGCGCCAATCGCCGCTGCCCCCTTGCGGCTCGCGCCATACTAACTCATCGGCGGCGACGTTGGCATGATCGATGACATCAATGATACGCATAGCATCGTACTCCTTTTATGAACCGAGCATCTTGTCAAGATTCGTCAGCGTTTCTTCGCGCAGCGTAAAGGCTTCGTTGGCCTCGTCCGCCACCGTTTCCAGCGCCTCCAGCGCTTCGGCCACGCCCTGATTGGCCTTCGCCGCCTTGTCGAAATTTTCTACCGCTTCGGTCAGGCGATCTACATACTGCACTTGTCCCTCATCGAAGTTGTAAAGCTGTTCCAGTTCCTGCGGGCCGATGTTGATCGCCGCGAAGAAGCCGGAATAACCGGGCGCCACCGCTTTCACGCGGTCGCGGTAAAGCTGCATTTTGCTTTTGACCGCCGCTGTTTTGCTCATCATCAGCAGGCCGCCGCTGTCCAGCAGCGTTTTTTCTGCCGAAACAAAGCGCGTGATGCGCACGCTGAGCTGTTCAGCCAGATAATCGCGCAGCAAACGATCTGCCGCCCGCCGCGCCTGCATCTCCTGATAGCCGGTGAAGCCAGGAATGCGCGCCATCAGCCGGTCAAGCTGTCCGCTGCCGCGATTGCTGCTCACCTGTTGATACAAATCCGACACGTTATCTCTCCTTGTTAGATGTTTCGCGAGTGAGTGTTCGCCCTTGATCGGCGCAGCTATCGGTTTGGTGCTGTGTTCGGCATGGGCGAGCCTTGTAGAAGCGGTAGGCTTAATCGCCGCCGGTGGTAGAGGCTTGCGCAGCGCTTTGAGCGGTGGCGTTTGGGCTTCGCCGGCGTTGGCGACACTGGCGCGCAGTTCGGTACGCAGCTTCGCCAGCGACGCATCGGCCACGCGCACGCGGTCTGGTGGCAGTTCGTTCATCTGTGCGTCGCTCAGCGCCTTCCAGAAATCGCGCACCAGCAGCACCGCGCTGTCGTAACGTTCTTCGGGGTCTTTCGCCAGCGCTTTCATCAACACCAGTTCGATCTGCGGCGGAATCCGCGGATCAACCTGCGAAGGCAGCGGCAGCGGCGTGTAAATATGATCGTGGATAATCGCGTAGGGTGTATCGCCGCTAAAAGGCACGCGCCCCAGCACAATTTCGTACAGCATCACGCCCAGTGAATACACATCGGCGCGTGCGTCGATCGCCGCCGGCGTCAGCGCTTGCTCCGGCGACATATACTGCGGCGTGCCCAGAATCGCGTTGTTGCTCAAGGTCGAATCACCTGATGCGATCAGACGCGCCAGCCCAAAATCGCTAACGTAGGGGATATTGCGGGTGTCAATAATCACGTTCGACGGCTTCACATCGCGATGCAGCACACCCTGTTGGTGCGCGTAACTCAGCGCTGCCGCAACCGCTTTGAGGATGTGCAGTGCCTGCGCCAGCGTCAGCTTGTTGTCGTCCAGCTCATCCTTCAGCGTATGGCCTTCGACATACTTCATGACCAGATACGGCTGTCCCTCGTGTTCGTTGAAATCATGTACCGGGACAATATGCGGATGTTCCAGTTTGGCGATAATCTGCGCCTCGCGCCGAAAACGTGCCAGAAAACTGTCGTCCTCGGCCAGCGCCGAATGCATGGTCTTGATCGCCACATAACGATCTAAAGCCGGATGATAGGCTTTGTAGACCGCCGCCATGCCCCCTTGCCCTAACTGGCCGACAATTTGATAGGGACCAACTTGTTCACCCGCGTCGAATGGCATCGTGTTTCACTCCACTACTCTGAACTGCTTTTGCTCATTATCAGTCAGAAGTCGGTGCTGTGTTACATAAGGCGCTTCTATTGTACGGCATTTCACCGCCGCCTTTGCCCCCAATCCTTAGGTGAGGAAATACTCTGTCCCGCAGTAAGGACATGCCACCACGCCTTTGCCCGCCAGCTTGATCTCGCCGCCGCAGTTTTTGCACTGCTTCAGGTCGCGCAGATTCTTGACTTCTGACGAGTACAGCGTGCCTTCTTCCCAATTGACATAGCCGCTGAACACCTGCAAACCGACCAGATCATGCACCATAGCTTTCACAGTATCCACGCTCAGCGACATCTCCAGCGCCACATCAGTCACCTTGACCTGCCCGCGACTCTTGACGATATCCAATAACTGCCGCTGCTGGCGCATGGTCGAGTCCTGTGCCGCCTCTGCTCCACCGCGCACATACAGAAAGATGCCCGCGCCACACAACAGCGCCACCGGGATAAACGCCAGTCCCGCGCCCAGCACCGCGCCCGTTATCTCCAACTGTTGCGCCGCCACGCTCACCGCCAGCCACAGCCCGGCAATCACCGCCCCGACCAGTCCACTAATGATCAAAATGATGCCGACCACGCGGCCAGTATTCATGTCTGTTCCTCTCAATTTCTAGCGGAAGCCGCGGCTGCCGCCGCCGCTGAACCCGCCACCGCGAAAACCGCCGCCGCCAAAACTGCGTCCGCCGCTGCGCCAGCGCCCACTGGACGACTGCTGCGGGCGGCTGTTCATCATCCGCCCGGCGGAGTTCAACATATTCGTCAGCCCGTTGGACATCGACTGCAAGCCCGAAGCCATGCCACTCGACATTTGATCGAGCGAGGGCGCACCACCTGTCCCGCTGCCGAAGTCAATCGGACTGCCTGCGTAGCGCCCCATGCGCCGCAGCGGGCTGCCGGGACGATAGCCCCCGGAATACGGCCCGCCCATATAAGTCGGGAAATACCATGTCGGCACGGGCATATCGCTCAGTTTGCTAAAGCGTCGAATCCACTCGTTGTTCAGTCCGAAAGCTACCGCGTAAGGCAGATATTCCTCGAAGCGCAGGCTGGCTTCTTCGACACTGCTGTACTTGTCGAGATTGTCCATATAGCGGTAAAACGCGCGCCACTTGGCCGCTTCTTCCGCGCCCTTTTGTGTTTTGGACGGCATAAACTGCGCGGTAATCAACCCGACGATGCCCGTGAAGCCCAGCGCGACTAAGGCCAGCGCCGACGGCCCGGAGAGTGTGCCGTCGTTCCCCAGCACCAACGCGATGATGATAATGGGAATCGCCAGAATGCCGCCTCCTATGCCTGTCCACAGCGTGCGTGTCGTGTGCGGCGACTGCTCGTAAAACCCTTCTTTCACTAACTGCTGGTACAACTGATTTTGCAGCGTCGGGATGTACTGATAAAACTGATTTTGCAGCGATTCCATGCGCCGTTCCAGCATATTGCCCGGAAACAGGTTTTGCAGCAGTGTGCTCTCAAAGTCATGCAGGCCTGTCGCCGCCTGATCGGTGCGCTTGAAGATAAATTTGCTGCTGCTGCCGATGCCCATGAAGCCTTCTTCGCGGTTTTCTTCGATCACGAGATAGCCGCGCTGCGCCAGATCAATCAGCGTAGACAGCACATCGCGCAGATCGGCGCGTTCGTCCACCAGCGTGCCTACTACCGCCGGACGTAGATCAGATGGCGGTTCGCTCAGATATTCGGGCACAATGCCCACTTTCGGGTCGCGTCCGCGCGTATACCACTGGATATAGATCAGCAGCGGCCCCCCCAATGCGATCAGCAGCGACAGGCCGATCACGCCCAGATCAATCGCGCTGCGCAGCGGCGCCATCTGCGCTTCATAGGCCTGCTGCTGGTCATACTCCGCCTGCCAGTTGGGCACGCGCCCATTCGGGTCATGCGGGAACTGCGCGCCGATCTGGAAGTAGCCATCTGTGCCCACCGCCTGGGTGGTTTGCGCGGTAAGCACTGTGCCCTGCACATGCACTTCAGCGGGTGTGCCATAGGTTTCGATGGGGTCTATGCCCTCGCGCGGGCCAAAGCCTTGCGGCAGTTCGATCGTGACGGTGCTGCTCAGCACATTGAAGCCAAAATGGTCGCCGGGAACAACTGTCCAGCCGAGTAAATCGCCCGTCTCGTAGCGTCGAATCGCGCCGATCACTGTGTAGTCGATACGAAATTTGGCGCTATTGTTGCTGATCGGACGGCTGAATTGATAGGTAACGAGGATTTCGCCGACACTCTGCGCCGTGCAGTAAGTGCCGCGCTGCTCTGAACACATGCGATCCAGCAGGCGGCCATTTTCGTAAACCTGAATATTGCGAATATCTTCGACAAAGGTGTCAGGGATACTGGCGATGCCTTGCGAATACGTGCCTGTGAACTCTACATCATAGCTTTCGCTGACATCAAAAGTATTGGCGCGCGTATCGACGTTGTAAATGCGCACGTCCCAACTGCGCCACACGACCGTGCGTTCCTGCGCCTGCGCCAGGCCGGTGACGGCGCACAGGCCAACGAGCAGTATCACCAGTGCCAAACGCTTCAGCATTTCCGATCCTCTCGTGTCCATTCCGCGTTCAATTTTAACACACGTTGGCGGGATTAGCCGAAACGATGGTAATATCTCAGGATGATTTAAACATTGAAGGAGCAAATGGTTATGTCTAGACGATGGACTATTTTGTTGCTCATCATAGTTGCTTGTGTGTTGACAGCACAGCCTTTATTCGCACAAAACACGGCCACGCCCAGCGCCACGCCGACCACCGCCGCCACCCAGTCGCCCGCCGGATCGCCCACGCCGCTGCCCGGTTATCAGTTCTATACCGTGCAGCCCGGCGATACACTCTATCGCATCGCTTTACGCTTTAACACCACCGTAGCGGCGTTGGCTCAGATCAATGGCATTGTCAACCCCGCGCTGATTTACGCCGGACGCGCGATTCAGGTGCCGCTGGCCGCGACGCCCGGCGGCCCCAGCGCCACGCCTACGCAGACGCGCACACCCGCGCCGCCCAGCACCACGCCGCCGCCGACCGCTACGCTTGTGCCGGGTTCGACCAGCACTTATACTGTTGCGGCGGGCGATACCCTGTTCCGCATCGCCGTGCGTTTCAACACCAGCGTGCCGCGTCTGCTGGCGCTCAATCCCACCATCACCAATCCCAACCTGATCTTCGTCGGCCAGCGCATCACCGTGCCCAGCGGCCCCGCCGCTTCGACGGGCAGCACCACCGCCGCCAGCAGCACGACCGCGCAGCAGGGACAGGGCGGCGGCGCCGACATGGGCTACGGCTTGATCGCCTATTTCATCGATCAGGATATGACCGCCCTGACCGAAGCAATGACCGGCCTCGGCATCAACTGGGTCAAGGTCGAGGTGCTGTGGAGCGAGATTGAGCCTGTACAGGGCGAAATCAATTTTGATGTGCTGGATGGCATAGTCGATGGCCTCGAATCCGCCGACTTCAGTATTCTGTTCACCGTGACCAATGCCCCCGATTGGGCGCGTTCTGCCACCGAAGAAAACGGCCCGCCCGATAATTTGGTCGATTATGGCACATTCGTCGGCGCGCTGGCGGAACGCTATGCCGGGCGGGTGGGCGCTTACGAAATCTGGAGCGAGCCGAATCTGCGCCGCGAGTGGAACAGCCAGGAACACAGCATAAGCGCCAGCAGCTATATGGAACTGCTGCAAATCGCCTTCGTCGCCATCAAAGCCGCCGACCCGAACGCTGTTGTCGTGAGCGCTGGCCTGGCCCCCACGGGTTTCAACGACGGCGTGAACGCCATCAATGACCGCCTGTTCCTGCAAGGCATGTATGCCGCCGGCTTGAACGCCGCCGCTGACGCCGTGGGCGCACATCCCAACGGGTGGGCCAATCCGCCCGACGCGCAGTGCTGCACTGCTGCCGCTGGCGTGCTGACGCACTTCGAAGACCGCAGTTTCTACTTCCTCGACACGCTCAGCGACTACCGCGACATCATGGTACGCAACCGTGACGGCGGCAGGCAAATCTGGGTGACAAGCTTCGGTTGGGGTTCGAGCGAAGACACCGGTGAACTGCCGGAAACCAGCAGCAACGTCTTCATGAACTATACCTCTTTGGAAGAACAAGGAGACTACAACGCGGCGGCGTTTGAGATTGGCGCGTCGCTGGGCTATGTCGGCGCGATGTTCCTCAACAACCTCAACGCCTGCCCGGCGCTGCCCGGCGATACCGAAGCCTGCTACTACAGCTTAATCGGCCCGGACGGCCAACCGCGCCCCGCGCTGGATGCCATTCGTCCCGGCGAGGGTGAAGGCTAAAACAGGCTGCCGCACAGGGGATGGAAGCCGTCTTTCCGTCCCTTGTTTTTTCTTCGCTTTTGGGCGCGCCACAATCACAAGCGCAGTCTATCGTGATATCTTGCCGATAACTGTGCTCAAATATGCGCCTGCCGGCGATACAGCGCACCAATCTGCGCGGCCTCGTGTGTCATTTCTTCGCGCAGCGCCTGCGGTTCGATCACCTCGACCTGTGGCCCCCATGAACGGATCCACGGTAAAAGATCGCGCCAATTGGCGGCCATCACTGTCATTTTACAGCGGCCATCATCCAGCAGTTCCACACGCTGCGCGCTGTGCCAGGCGCGTTCGCGGATGCGCGGCGCTACCGCCGGCGAAAACAGCAGTACCACATGCGTCAGCCCATCGTCTTCATGCACGCTGCCTTCGGCAAGATAGCGCAGCAGTTCGCGCGCTGCCGGGCGCTCATAGAGGCTCAGCAGCGGCTTCACACGCTTGATCTGGCGCAGATTAAAGGCGCGCACCCGCTGCGACAGCATATCAAAGCCGACCACATAGAGCGTGCCCGATGGCGTGGTTTCGATAAAGTACGGCGCGAACTCGCGCGCGCTGGTTTCGCCGCTGTTGACGGAACTATGCCATAATTTCACCCGCCGCCGTTCGCCCCACGCGCGCGTCAGCGTCTCCAGCACGGTGATAAAGCCCCGATCCACCGGTTGCAGCCGCGCGTCTTCCGCAACCGCGCCGACATGCTCCGCCAGCGTTTCCGGGAAAGCGATATCCAGTTTGGAAAGCGCGCCCACCAGATGCGGATTCGGTTGTTCGCCGTGCTGCGCATACGAACGCGCCGCTAGAAACAAGGCCAGCGCCTCGTTGGTGCTCAGCCGCACCGGCGCCAGATAATAATCGCGGTTGATAAAAAAGCGTCCATCCTTTTGATACAACGGCACGCCGACTTCTTTCAGCAGCGTCAGATCACGGTACACCGTGCGACGGTCTACGCCGCACATCTCGGCGATCTCCACTGCGCGCAGCCCCAGATGGCTGTGCATCAGCATCCGTTCAATCGCTGCGAGTCGTTCCGTGCGGTTAATCAACCGATGAACCATAATACTTTTCCCTCAGTCGAAACCTTTATGGGCAGTATAGCAGCATTCGTTTTTTCGCGCTGAGGGCTGACAAGCGTCGTTTGTTCCGCTAGACTAGACATTATGAAAATCCGTATCCGTTATGCACTGATCATCCACTTTACTATGTTGGCTGCGCTGTTTTTGGGTGCTTGCCAGGCTATCGGCGGCCAGAATATGATGGCGACGCTGGAAGCCAGCAACAACGCCTACATGGCCGAAGCCACCGGTTTTGCGCTCACCGCCGACGTCCGCAGCACCGAAATCGCCGCCACAGTGCAGGCCGTCTCTGCGCGCGCGAACCAGATCAACACGGTCAACCAGCATTTGCTCGCCACCGTCATCGCCGGCACAACCCCCACCGCGCCGGTGGCTGTCGGCGTGGCTGATGTCTCCAGTGTGGCGATGCCTGGCGACGATATGTCCGCCCTGGTGGCGCCTGCCGCGCCCGGTGAACCGCTCGCCGGCGGCACGACATTTTTGCAGATCGCGACAACTGCATCCGTGCGCGCCTCCGATGGCTGCCCCGATTTTTTCCAGAGTGAATTCGCGCTCGATTCGCAGCGTATCTATATCACCGCCCTCGCCGTCAATTTGCGCGCGGGCACAACCATCAGCGCCGAATGGAGCTTTAACGGCAGCATTGTGGTCACCAACAGCCCGTGGAGCGTGCCGCAGGACTACGCCAGCATTTGCGTGTGGTTCTATATCTCGCCCAGCGATGTCAGCTTTTCAGCGGGCAGTTGGTCGGCGCGTCTGCTGGCTAATGGCACACCTATCGAACCCGCCGCCGCCTTTAGCATCGTAGGGCAATAGTCGCTTGATTGTCACCCCTCCCCGTGTTACGATTCCCCGCCGTTCACGGGGATATTAACTTGCCGCGTCTTTCAGGCTTTCTCGCCGTTTTACTATGTCTGCTGCTGGCCTTTCCTGCCGCAGCGCAGGAACAACCGACTCTGACACCTCAGTTCAGTGTGGTAGTGGCGGCGGATATTTATGTACGCAGCGGCCCCGGCGAACAATACGCCCCGGTCGGCAGTTTGCGTGCCGGCGCGGTCATCGTCCCGCTCAACCGCAGCGCGGACGGCCAGTGGGTGCTGATCTCCTATAACCGCCGTTTTGGGTGGATTTTTCGCAACCTGGCTTTTTGGGTCGAAAATATTGACGCGCTGCCGATTCTTGATGTGCCGAATCTTACGCCGACAGCGGCTTCCGCCAGCCAACTCACGACAACCCCGTTCATCCCCACCGAAACACCCACAGGCAATTATGTCAGCGTCAGCGGCGTTGGCGCTTATGTGCGCGCCGGGCCGGGCCGCGGTTATTTGCGACTGGGCGCGATTAACGCCGGCCAGCGCGTCCAGCCAGTAGGGCGCAACGCTGACGGCAGTTGGATCATGATTCGCTACAACGTCGGCGTGTTTCAGTTCGCCTGGATTCAGCGCAATCTCGTTTACTGGGTCGATGATCTTAACCTACTGCCCGTCCTCTCTGAAGACGATCTCACGCCGACAGCGACCTTCACCCACACCCCAATTCCTACGGCGACCTTCACCGCTACAGCAACGCTGACTTCTACCGCAACAGCGACGGCGACGGCTACTTTTACGCCCACGCTGACCAACACGGCTACCGCGACGAATACGGCCACCGCGACAGCCACGCTTACGGCGACGGCCACCGCTACTGATACCACCGCGCCGACGGCAACGCACACGCCCACAGCGACGCCCACTGCTACAGAAACACCTTCGCCGAGCGCAACGCACACACCCACAGCGACGCCCACTGCTACAGAAACACCTTCGCCGAGCGCAACGCCGACTCTGACCGGCACGCCGACAGAAACGCCGCTACCGACCAGCACGCCGACGCTCACAGCTAGTCCTGTGCCCTCCAGTACCGAGACATCCGCGCCAACGGCCACGCATACGGCCACAACAGCAGACACAGCGACGATGACGGCTAGCCCAACAGAAACGCCGACGGTCACACCGTCGGCGTCGCCCACCAGCACCCCCACCGCGACAGCCGAAGTCACCTCTGCCGCCCCGGACAATCCTCAAGAAACGCCCGCTGGCACACCAACAGCCACCGAAACGCTCTCGCCGTTTGTTATCGCCAGCAATCTGCCACCGACCGAAACCAGCGCTGCCTTAGCCCTTGCGCCCACGGATGCGCCTTCGCCCACGCCCACGATCACGCCCGCCGGCGCCGGCGGCCCCACATCCAGCCTGCCTGTGCCGCTTGAAGCGCTGGTCGGCGGCGGCGCGCTGCTGGCGGTATTTGCCTATATCGCGCTCTATTTGCGCGGCGCGGCGGCGGTTGATCGCTATGCCAAAGGTTTCGTCATCAGCCAATGCCCGGTATGCTCCATTGGCGAACTCACGGTCGAGAATCGTCCCGGCAGACTGCTGGGCATTCCCCGTCCGCGCCATATCGTGCGCTGTAGCAACTGCCGTTCGGTGCTGCGCGCTACTGGCACGTATCGCTGGCGTTATGCGGTAGATCGTCTGGAAAATGCCGCGCTCTATGATCGCCTCAACGGGCGCGAAATCAGCGATGAAGAACTGGCCAAGCTGGCGAAAAGCGCCCCACAGCGCCCGCCTGTGCCGCGTCCGCCCGTCACGCCGCCCAGATACCTGGACGACGATCAACAATCCTAACCTGCCGATGAAGAATCTATTCTGCTGCCTGATCCTGTTAGCGCTGGCCGCTTGCCAACCGGCGCAAGCCCAGAACCGCATCGCTGCCACGCTGCCCGCTACGCCCACCGGTGTTGTGGTGCTCGCCACCACACGCGCGCCGACTCTGCCGCCGACGAATACCCCTTCGCCGCAGCCATCCGACACATCCGCGCCCACGCGCACCCCGCGCCCGCCCGCCGTTTCAGCCACACCCACGCCTTTCGCGCTGGCGACCAACACCGTGCGCCCCAGCCCTGCGCCGTCGCAAACGCCCACCATCACGCCAACTCTGCCGCGTATCGATCATTACGCGCTGGCGCGTCCAATCGCCTCCTCCGGCATTGATTATCTTGATCGCACTTACAGCTACGGCGATACGCAGCGCGGCGCGCGTTCCATTCATCTGGGCGTAGACTTCGCCAACCCGCGCGGCACACCCGTGCTGGCTGCTGCCGATGGCACGGTGTACTACGCGGGCAGCGACAGCGCGCGCCTTTTTGGCCCACAGTTGGTCTATTACGGCAATGTCGTCGTGATTCAGCACAATTTCTTTTCGCCGGAGGGTCTGCCCGTGTTCACGCTTTACGGGCATTTGCAATCGACTGCCGTGACCACCAGCCAGACAGTGACACAGGGCGAACAAATCGGCATTGTCGGCGATACGGGCGTCGCCATCGGTTCACATCTGCATTTTGAAGTGCGCATCGGCACAACGCCCGACGACTGGCGCACGACACGCAACCCTGACCTGTGGATTTATCCTTACCCTTCGTTTGGCACGTTGGCCGGGCGTGTGACAAACAACGGCGCAGTCGTCTTCGGGCAGGCCCTCACCATTCGCCCGCTCGACGGCGGCAGCACGCGCTACGCTTTCACGTATGCCGATTTAACCGTCAATCCTGATGCGGTATTCGGCGAAAACTTCACTTACGGCGATTTGCCCGAAGGCCAGTACGAGGTGACGGTCAGCAGCGAGGGCGGGCGTATCCGTTTCCGCCAGACGATCACCATCGAACGCGGGCGCACCACCTGGCTCGATATCGCGCTGCA
Source organism: Chloroflexota bacterium (assembly GCA_013388745.1). GTDB lineage: Bacteria > Chloroflexota > Anaerolineae > Aggregatilineales > Phototrophicaceae > JACAER01. The sequence continues at coordinate 90,236 of JACAER010000043.1, read as the reverse complement.
ACCTTAATCCCGCGCTTTTCGCCGCGCCCCAGCGCGGGTAGGTGTTTCCCCTCCCCGCTTGCGCCGAGAGGGGATTAAAACGAGGCGTACTTTACTGATAAACGCGATACGTCAGCGTAATCGCCGCGCCGGGCGTCACCCCATCGACCCGCAGCGCGCCGCGCCGCCCGTCCACCGTAATCACGCCGACCACGCTGCCCACCGCCAGCGAGGTCACCGGGATGCTCGTTTGATTGATGATCGCCGGGCTGAGCGCGTCATAGTGAATGTTGTTGTAATCGGTCGCCGGAATCACCACCACGAAATTCGCCCCCACGACCTCAATCGCTCCGCCGTTCCAGCGGATATCCTGCGCCACGCTGTTGTTTTCCAGGTCGAGCGTACCGCCGGGGTTGAGCGTGATTTGCCCCGTCGCCAGCAGAGGACGGTCCAGCAGGTAGCTAAAGGCGAAGGCATTGTTGTTAGCCTCGCCCGCCGTGCCTTCCGCTACCTGATTGTTCAAATCGGCAATGATGATCGCCGTATAGCGTCCTGTGCCCCCGCTGAGCGTGCCTGTCAGCGAGACAAAGGTCTGCTGCTGTGCGCCCAGCCCGCTCAGATTGACCGCGCTGTACAGATTGTCTGGCGGGAACGAGGCGGCTACGGCAAACGGCCCGGCATTGACATTACCCTGATTGCGCACTGTGATCTGGATGTTGAACCCCACGCCCACCGTGATGTTGTTGGGTGTCGCGGCGATAACCACAATATCGGCGTTGGGCGAAAGCGTCGGTGTGGCGGTCGCCGGGAGTGGCGTGGGCGTCGGCGGCGGTTGCACCACCGGTACCGTGTTCAGGTCGCCGAACACATCCAGCAGATACGTCGCCAGCCAACCCTGCTGCCCACGGAAATTGATGACCACCCAGGCAAAATCGACGCTCGCGCCGATGATCGGCACCTGGTCGCCCTGCCGAAGTTGGCCGAGAATGTCATAATTCAGCCCCGGCCCGCTGCGCACGTTCTGGACGCTGCTGGTAATGGTCAGCACGACGCCCTGGGGCGTGGGTGTCGCGCTCGGCAGAATCGGCGCGGGGGTGTTCGTCGGGCCAGCGGGCGGTGTATCGACCGAAATCTGCTGGCCGCCCGCGTAACGTGCCACAACTTCGGGCGCGCCGAAGCGTCCCAACTGCACGACAGTTACATAGGTGCTGGTTTCCCCACGCTGGAGCTGAACAGGACGCAGCAGTCCCTGTACACCATTGACATTATCCAGGCGCGGCAAATTATTCACTAGTTCGCCGGGCAAAGCGATCGCTGTTGCCAGTAGGTTGATCGAGTCGTAGGCTGCTGCTTCGACCGCGCCGGGGACTTCACCGTAAGCGCGCACGTAATCGTTCAAGAAGATGTCGCTGTTTTCGTCCGGCGCGCTGAATGTCCATGTGCTCGTGCCGATCACACCCGCCAGCCGTTCCAGCGGAACAAGCGCGCGGAACTCTGGCGAGTCGGCGTGATGACAGGCGAAAATGCCGTCCCAGCCCGCCGCGCGCAGTGTGTTGTAGAGCAGCGCCAGTTGTTCGGGTATGCCGTAGGCCACAATCGCCTGGGGATTGGCCTGCAAGACATCGGCCGCCAGCGTTTCGACCGTGCTGCCGCCCTGTAACAGCAGCGCCGGATCCACCGCCAGATTCACCCCCCGCGCGGCGGTCGTAAAGCCGACGTTGGCCGCTGTGCTTTCCAGATCAAGCTGTATGGTGGCCACGCGCGTCACAGCGAGCTGCCGCACGAGATAATCCGCCAGCGCGCGCCCCTGCCACACCTCCGCCGCTCGCGAGCGGAAAATCAGCCCGGATAAATCGGACAGAATCAGGGTGTCATCCAGCGCCGGGGTCAATACAGGGACATTGAGCGCTTGCAGCGCCGTCAGATCGTTGGGCAGTTGGCTGAGCGTCTGCGGCCCCAGCACCGCGATCACGCTGGCCTGCCCCAGATTGGCAACCGCGTCCGGCAGTCCCAGCGATTCTACCGATTGGATCACCAGTTCCAGCCGAAAACGCGAACCATCGGCCCCCAACACCCCGCCGCTGTCGTTAATCTGCGCCACCGCCAGCCGCGCGCCGTTGCTGATCGCGCCGCGATCTTCGTCCAGCACGCCGATTCGAAACACCGGTGTTTGTGCTGTCACCGTCGCGAAGATCGTCAGGCACAGCAGCAGCACAAAGAGGATTTGCCATAATCTTTTCATCGTCGCTCCTTTCTCGCGTTACAAACTATATTATAGCGCCCTTGACTTGATTTTCGCTTTTTGACTCACTATACTGACAATTGCTTCAGAATTGAGCGTAACAGGATATGCAGCGAGAACGTCTGACCGACGATATTTACGTTTTTACCAGTGAGCTGTATGCGCAGGTGACGGCAGGGGTGGTCGTGACCAGCGTCGGCGCAGTGGTGATTGACACATTGGTGTATCCCGAAGAAACGCGCGCCATCAAACGTTTCGTGGAAACCCGGTTGAATACGCGCGTCAAATACGTCATCAACACCCATTTTCACGCCGACCATACTACCGGCACCTGTTTTTTTGAGGCGGCGACGGTGCTGGGGCACGTCCGCTGCCGCGAACTGCTGGACAAACGCGGGCGCGAAAGCCTGGAACGCGCCAAAAGCAGCGCCCAGGAATTACAGGAGGTCGAACTCGTGCTGCCGCAGATCGTGTTCGATCAGGGCACGCTGACGATGCACATCGGCGGCAAGACCTTGCATCTGTGGGCGACTCCCGGTCACAGCCCGGATTCGATTGTTTGCCATGTCAAAGAGGATAATGTGCTTTTCGCGGGCGATACCATTATGCCGATCCCGTATTTTGTCGATGGCAGCTATGACGATTTTTACGCCTCGCTGGAAAGCCTGCGCAGCAGCAGCTTCGAACACATCGTTCAGGGGCATGGCGAGATCATTCTGCGCGGCGAGATCGAAGAAAAGCTGGAAAGCGATATCGAGTACTTGCTCAAGCTGCGTCAGGCGCTGGACAATCTTAAAGAATTCACCCCGGCTGCGCTGGAGAGCATCGATATCGAACGCTGTGGCAAAAGCCGTATTCTGCTCAACGGCACCGTACAACAGCTTCACCGCCAGAATGTGCTGGCGCTGGCGGCGCAGCGGCGTGAACCGCAACTATCGTAAGTTTTGTTTGCTCAAAGGGAAGTCTTATGTCCGAACCCGTGTACCTTACTCCAGAAGGACGCGATGAACTGCAACGGGAACTGGATGAACTGCTGAATGTGCGCCGCCCGGCGCTGGCGAGAAAACTCAAAGAAGCGGTGGCCGAGGGCGACCTGCGCGAAAACGCCAACTACCATGACGCCAAAGAACAGCAGGCCTTTATCGAAGGCCGTATTTTGCATGTCGAAAACATCCTGCGTTCGGCGCAGATTATTCAGAATGATGGCACGTCCGAAGAAGTGCGCGTCGGCTCAGAAGTGACGATTGTCGAAGACGGCAGCAGCGATGAAGAGACGTACATGATCGTCGGCGCGGCAGAAGCCAACCCGCGCGATGGCAAAATCTCGCAAAGAAGCCCGATTGGCGCGGCGCTGTTGGGGCGGCGCAAGGGCGAAAAAGTGCGCGTGCAGACCCCCGCCGGCGAAGTCATTTTTAAGATCAAGCGCATCAAGTAAGACGCTGCGCCAGATAAAAAAGAGCGACCTCATCAACCGGGTCGCTCTTTTTGCTTGCGTTATGAGCCGACAGGGGTGAAATCGCCCGTGCCGCCGAAAAGATCGTCGTCCTGCTGCGGTGGGCGGGGCGGCTGTGTGGCCGGCGGTGTTCCGCCCAGCGGCGGCGGTTTCAGCGGCGTCAGCGTCGGCGCGCCTCCGCTCGGTGGGGGATTATAGGGCGGGGGCGCATAAGTCGGCGTGGCCGGTGGCGCAGGTGTGGGTGGGGGCGCATAGGTCGGCATGGGCGGCGGCGCAAAGCTTTGCATCGGCGCGGCGGCGACAGGTGTCACGGTCGCGGCGGCGGTTGGTTTGACTGTGACCGCGCCGGCGCCTTTTTGCCAGACGGCGAACTGGATAGTCGCACGGTCAAAAGCGCCGTTCGGGGGCACGCCACCCGCCGTCGCATAGACCAGATCGACGATTTTCACCTCCATACGCAGCGCGTTGGTCTCTATCAGGGTTACGGCGCCGGGCTTGGCTTCCACCAGGTCGCCTTTGACTTCCAGTTTCGCGCGGGTGGCCGGGTCGGCAAAGCCCGGCGGCGCGACAAAAACGTGTGTCAGTGTACGCGTGAAATCTTCTTTGTCGAACAGCCAGACTTCGATGGCAGAGACTTTGTCGGCGATAGTATCAGAAATGCTGGCGCCGCATTCACCCAGAAAAACATCATCGGCGGTTTCGATGGCGAACGAGTCATCATAGGCGCGGCCCGGCATATAGATCGACATCTTGGTAAACACCGGCGGGCCGAGACCGCTGGAAGCGAGCGCCGCCGCTGTTTGTTTGGTGGCTTCTTCCGATAACCGCCGCTGTTCACGGATGCGGCCCAGCTCAACACTGGCTTCGGAACGCTTGCCGCCGCGTTTGATGAAGGCAATCAGCGGGCCGACAATGTTCTGATAGATGAGGAGATTCCATACCAGCGTGAAAATGACAAATACGATCACCGCCACAATCGGGATGATAATGAAAGGCACGATCACGCCGCTAAAAGCGCTGCCCGTGTCGGGCGCTTGCGCAGTTTGGCCGGCGTTTTGCACTTCCTGGGCAAAAGGCAGCAGACGACGGAAGCGCTCGGCTTCGCTGGGGTTGCCCTCGGCGTTGGCGACGCGCGTAATGATCTCCACCGGATCATCCACGGCGGCCAACAGGCTGCGAATGTTGTCGTCTACCTGGAAGTTGGCGGCGGCGAAGCGATCAGCCAGCAGCTTGACCCATTCGTCCTGCCACGATTGGCCGAGTTGACTCGGATCGGCATTGTAAAACACCGTTGGACTGATAACGTAGGCCACGAACAGGCCGATGAACAGCCCCGCTACAATCGCCAGCACTGTATTGCGCTTGGGCATGTATGGCTCAAGTACAATCTTGTACAAGCCATTGTAGGAATCGCGAATATAATTGCGAATACGTTCTATCATCAGCCGACAGCCTTTCGGTTAGAAAGCCGACACCCTGTTAGCCGTATTGTACCGAGAGTCTTGACAATCCGGCAAGTTGGCTCATAATCCTAGAATTTAACGCTATCTGCCGCCGCTGACAACTCAGGCAGACAGATCGTCAGTTTGCGCGATTTCGGCCGGTTCTCCTTGCGGCAGACGCCAGGCGCGATAATCGCAGTTCGGGTAACGCGAGCAGCCGTAGAAGGTGCGCCCCTTTTTGTTCTTGCGCACGATCAATTGGCCGCCGTGCTGCCCGCCGCATTTGGGACAACTCACGCCGGTGTGTTCCAGCCAGGGTTCGGTGTAGCGGCATTCAGGATATGTCGAACAGCCAATAAACTTGCCGAAACGTCCATAGCGGATGACCAGCGGGTTGCCACAGGTCGGGCAGGGCCGCCCGATTGTTTCTTCCTGCTGGATGGAAGGCATTTCGTGACGCGCGATTTCCAGTTGGCGCTGGAACGGCTGATAAAAATCGCGCAGCATGGGCCGCCATTCCATATCGCCTTCGGCAATGATATCTAACTGGTCTTCCATGCGCGCAGTGAAATGGTGATCCATCACGTTGGGAAAATAGCGCACCAGCATATCGTTGACGATTTTGCCGGTGTCTGTCGGTACCAGGCGTTTATCCTGCTTGACGACATATTCGCGATCCTGAATGATAGCAACGGTGGGGGCGTAAGTGCTGGGACGGCCAATGCCATACTCTTCGAGTGTACGCACCAGTGTGGCTTCGGTATAACGCGGCGGCGGCTGCGTGAAATGCTGTTCGGGCAGCAGTTGCAGCAAGTCCAGCGCTTCGCCGCTGTACAGTTCGGGCAAGATACGGCCTTCGTCCTCGTCCTTGGCGGCATCTTCGTCGCGCGCTTCTTCGTACAGCGCCAGGAAACCGTTGAACTTGATCGTGCTGCCGGATACGCGGAACAGATAGGGCAGGTCGTGGGCTGTCAGACGAGCCTGAATATCGACCCGCATGGTGTTATAGATCGCGTTGGCCATCTGGCTGGCGACAAAACGCTGCCAGATCAATTGATAGAGCTTGAACTGATCGCGCGTCAGGCGGTCTTTGATGGATTCGGGCTGGCGCAGTACGCTGGTCGGGCGGATGGCTTCGTGGGCTTCCTGAGCGCCTTTGGTTTTGGTCTTGTATTCAGGCGCTTTGGCGGGCGCGTATTTTTCGCCATACTGCGCCTTGATAAAGTCGCGCGCTTCGCCCTGTGCCTGTGTCGAAACGTTGGTGCTGTCGGTGCGCATATAGGTGATGAGACCGACTGCGCCGCCCTTGTCCATCTCGATACCCTCGTAAAGCTGCTGCGCTACCGCCATCGTGCGCATGGCACTAAAACCCAGACGGCGCGAGGCTTCCTGCTGCAAGGTGCTGGTGGTAAAAGGGGCGGCGGGCTTGCGCTGGCGTGTGCCGTGTTTGACATCCACGACGGTGTATTGGCAGCGTTCCAGAGTGTCCAAGTGCGGGCGCACAGCGTCTTCAGTATGAAAGCTGACCTCTTGATCGCCGATTTTGATAAGGCGGGCGAGGAAACTCTTTTCGCTGGAGCCGTTGGCGCGCTGTTTGCGCAGGCGTGCGTCCAGCGTCCAGTATTCTTCGGCGATAAAAACCTCGATTTCACGCTCGCGGTCTACGACCAGACGCACGGCGATGCTTTGCACGCGACCCGCCGACAAGCGATTGCGCACTTTGTCCCACAGCAGTTCGGTGATGTTGTAGCCCACAAGACGATCGAGAATACGCCGCGCTTGCTGGGCGTTCACCAGACTCATGTCGATCTGGCGTGGGTGCGAAAAGGCGTCCTGAATAGCGGGTTTGGTGATCTCGTGGAAGACAACGCGGCGAATCTGACGCTCTGGAATTTCGGCAGCGGCCACCAGATGCCAGGCGATGGCCTCACCTTCGCGATCAGGGTCCGTCGCCAGATAAATTTCGTCGGCGCTGTCCATCGCGTCTTTCAGTTCCTTCACGATGTCGCGTTTGTCGTTAGGCACACGGTATTTCGGCTCAAAGTCGTGCGCTACATCCACCGAAAGCTGCGTCACCAGCAGATCGCGCACATGGCCTTTGGAGGCCTTGACCGTATAACCCTTGCCCAGAAAGTTGCTGACCGTGCGCGCTTTGGCCGGCGATTCGACGATCACCAGCTTGCCGCTGGTTGAACGACGAACACTGCGTGCGGGCGTGGCTTTTGCAACCGCCTTCTTTTTCCTGGTCGCTTTGCTTTTGCGCGCTTTTTTGGCGGGCGCGGCGGGGCGGGCCTGGGTGACGATTTCCGGCTTAGGTAAACCTTCGTGGGCATCGGTACGACCCATCAAGACCATGGTTGTACCACAGACCGGGCATGTGCCTCTGGTTACAGGTCTGCCGTTGCTGGTGTATACGGCCTGCGGGTTTTGCATCTCCCGCGTGGTCTTGCATTTCATGCAATACGCGCGAATTGGTTCAGTCATGTGTGTTTCCTGAATAGCGGACGGGTCACAGGTATTTCTCTAGCTTCTTCTTTTTCAGGTTTGCCACCACTTCTTTTACATCCTGCGCGCGATCTTTGTGGCAAATCAGCAATACATCTTCCGTATCAACCACGATCATATCGTCTATACCGATCGTCACGGTCAAACGGTCACTATACACCAGTGTGTTATGCGTGTCCAGAATTACCCGATGATCGGGGGTGCCGCCTTTGAAGCAGTTGCCGAAGCGATCGGCCGCCAGCACATCAAACATCGCCGACCAACTGCCGATGTCACTCCAGCCAATATCGACCGGAATCACCGCCATACTCTGCGCATTTTCCATCACGCCGAAGTCGATCGAGATATTGGGCAGTTTCTCCCACGCTTCCAGCAGCCGGCTGTCAAATTCACTGCTGTCTAGGTGTTCTACCACATCGATCATCTGTTGGTAAATCACGGGCTGTTGGCGCTTGAATTCAGCCATCGCTTGCTTCACTGTCCAGATGAACATGCCGGAGTTCCAGCTATAGTCGCCAGAAGCTACGAAGTCCGTCGCCGTGACAATATCGGGCTTTTCGGTGAAGCCGCGCGAGTGATAACAGGAGAAGCCATTGGCCTGGCGAATGGCGACGCCCTGACGAATGTAACCAAAACCCGTAGAAGGAAATGAGGGGGAAATGCCGAGCGTGACAACATATTCTTCCTGCGCCATGTCATAGGCGGCGGCTAATACCTGCCGGAACTGTTCCTTTTTGACGATGTGATGGTCGGCAGTGAGAATGGCGACCGTGGCCAGCGGATCGCGTTTTTGAATAACGGCCAAGCCCAGCGCGGCGGCAGGCCCGCTGTTTTTCCCATACGGTTCGGTGATGTAATTGGCTGCCGGGATTTCTGGCACTTCGTTGCGCATCCGTTCTATATACTGTCCCGCGGTCACAACATAGATTTGATCGGGCGTAAACAAAGGGGCAAGCCGATCTACACTCACCTTAAACATCGAGTTGTTTTCGACAAGCGGCAGAAATTGTTTGGGATTGTGGGAACGGCTTATCGGCCACAAACGAGTGCCGCCGCCGCCCGCCAGAATCAGTGCGTAATAATGCTCCATTGGTTAATCCATGATCTAGAAACGGCGCGCCTATGCACGCCTGACAACAAGGCAATATTGCATAGCACCGACCATTTGCGCAAGCCCCTTTAGTTCTAGCAGTGTCAGCGTACTGCTCACCACAGACACCGGCAGCCCCGAATTTCTTACAATCTCGTCAATGTGGACAGGTTCAGGATACAGCCATTGCAGCACCTGCGCTTCGATTTCACTGTCGGCGCCGACATTTTCGACAGCGGCTTTGGCCTGAACGGCACTATGCGCAATATTCAACTCTCCGAGAATGTCGCCGACAGTCATCACCAGCTTCGCGCCCTCCTGGATCAGCCGATTCGTGCCGCTGCTGGCAGCGTTTTGGATACTGCCGGGCAGCGCGAACACCTCGCGCCCCTGTTCGGCGGCTATGCTGGCAGTGATTAACGCCCCGCTTTTTGCCGGCGCTTCGGCCACCAGCACGCCCAGCGCTAAGCCGCTCATAATGCGGTTACGCTGTGGGAAATTGTGGGGACGCGGCGGCGTGTTTAACGGAAATTCGGTGACGACTGCTCCCCTTTCGATAATCTCGTGCGCCAATTCCAGATTCTGTGGCGGGTAAATGCTGTTGATACCGCAAGCGGAAATGGCAATAGTGCGCCCGCCCCCCAGCAGTGCCCCGCGATGGGCAGCCTCGTCAATACCCTGCGCCAAGCCGCTGACAATGGTCAAACCGTTTCGCGCCAATTCCTGCGCGATCTGCTGCGCTGTTTCGCGCCCGTTGAGGGTTGCTTTGCGCGTGCCGACAATGCAGAGCGCGCGCTCATCTTCTGGCCGCAGCGTGCCGCGCACATAGAGGACAGCAGGTGGGTCGGCTATGGCCTTGAGCGCCGCCGGATAGCGCGCGTCATCGAGGATCAACAACCACGCCCGCACTTTTTCGACACGCGCCAGTTCACGCGCCGTGTCGAGCGTCTTGCGCTGCGCCAGCAACCGTTCGACCAGCCGCGCTTCTAGCCCGGCCTGCCGTAGTGCCCCTTCGCTGGCTTTCCACGCGCTCGCTAAACTGCCGAAGTGATGCAGCAGCTTCAGTATGCGTTTTGTGCCGATTTCGGGGATCAGGCTAAAGCCTAACCAATACTGCTGCTCGCTCAAAAAGGCAATCCGCATGCTATGCCGATTAAATCTGACTCAGCATAACAAGCAAATCTTGAGCGTGTCAAGCGTCTTCGGCGGGCGAATCGGGCAGCAAACCTTGCGGCAGGCGTACCGTCAACACTCCCTGGTCGTTGTCGGTTTTGAGGATAATATCATCCAAGACAGGGATCAACACCTCGCCATAGTGTGGACTGTCGATGATGTAGACATCGTTGGCGCCGGTTTCCAGCACCTCGCGCAGTGTCCCCAATGTCTGCCCGTCTTCAGTTTTGACCGTCATACCGATCAGTTCGTAGAGGTAAAACTCATCTTCTTCCAGCGGCACGGCCTGATCGAGGGTTGTCATGACGTACAAGGCGCGCAGCCGCTCGGCCTGATTGCGATCATCAATGCCCGCCAGCTTGAGCAAGCCATAATTCTGATGCATTCGCACCTGCTCCAGCTTATAAGCGGTCGCGCGCGGCTGCATGGGGTCTTCGCCCAAAAAGACTGTCTCGATAGAAGCAAGACGTTCGGGGTAAGCCGTGAGGATACGCATCCGCACTTCTCCCCGAACGCCGTGAGGTCGCAGGACCTCGCCCAGAATCAGATATTCTGGCTGTTGCGCATCTTTGGACATAGGTTAATCAATATCGAGAATCACGCGCTTATCGCGGTGCTGGTCGCCAGCGGCCACGCGCAGCAGCGCACGAATGGCGTTGGCGACACGCCCGTTTTTACCGATGATACGCCCCATATCCTGCTGTGCCACGCGCAGTTCCACAATCACTGAAGATGAGGTGAGGCGGCGGCTGACTTTCACCTGCTCCGGGGCATTCACCAAATTTTTGGCGATATACTCGACCAGTTCTTGTTCCATAGCAGACGCTGCTTTTCAGATTAGGCTTTCTTCTTCTGCATGCCCTGTCCGTCCGCCGGCGCAGGATAGGCAGTTTTAGGACTGACCGGCGCTGTGTTGGCCTTGACGGCGTCGGCTTCGGCCACCAGCGCTTCCAGCGCTTCGCCCTTGCGCAGGCGTTCAAAGCGCTCCAGCGTGCCGGTACGCTTGAACATATACTGCACGGCTTCACTGGGCTGCGCGCCCCTGCTCAACCAGTACAGCGCGCGCGCTTCGTCCACCGTATCGGTCGCGGGACGGGTGCGCGGATTATGAAAACCGATGATTTCGATGAAACGGCCATCGCGCGGACTGCGCTGATCCGTCACGACAAGACGATACGAAGGTTGGTGCTTCAGCCCGACACGGCGAAAACGAATGCGAACCATTGTTTTTTATATGCTCCTGACGTACACACTCACAAACTAACGCATCCCGCCGGGCATTCCCGGTAAACGGGGCATACGACCCTTCCGCAGTTGGCTCATCATGTCTTGCATGTCGCGGAATTGTTTCAAAACCTCGTTGACATCGCGCACATCCACCCCGCTGCCTGTCGCCACACGCTTTTTGCGGCTGGCGTTGAGCACTTTGGGGTTGCGCCGTTCGCCGGGGGTCATGGAACGGATGATGGCCTCCACACGCTTCAGGCGTTTATCCATCTCTTCCTGATTGATCTGATCCTGAAAACGACTCATACCCGGCAGCATGTTCAGGATTTGACCCAGCGGTCCCATCTTCTTGACCTTCTGAAGCTGTTCCAGGAAGTCTTGCAGCGTGAACTGATTTTCCATCAGCTTTTTCTGCAAGGCCAGCGCTTCTTTTTCGTCGAAGGCCGCTTCGGCTTTTTCGATCAGCGACAGCACATCGCCCATGCCCAGAATACGGGTGGCGAGGCGATCTGGGTGGAACAGTTCGAAGCCGTCGATTTTTTCGCTCGTGCCCAAAAACTTGATCGGCACACTGGTCACCGCGCGCATCGAAATGGCCGCGCCGCCGCGCGCATCGCCGTCGATCTTCGTCAGAATCAACCCTGTCAGACCGACACGTTCGTTAAAGCCTTTGGCGATATTGACGGCTTCCTGGCCGGTCATCGAGTCGGCGACGAGCAGCACTTCGACCGGGTTGATACGGCGCTTGATCTCTTCAAGCTCGGTCATCAACTCATCGTCGATCTGCAACCGTCCGGCGGTATCCAGCAGCACAACCGCAGCCCCGGCTTCTTTGGCGGCCTTCAGCCCACGCACAGCGATGTCTTCGGGCTGCGCGCGCGTGCCTTCTTCGTAGTAGGGCGCGCCGATTTGCTTGGCCAGCGTCACCAACTGATCAACCGCCGCCGGACGATAGGTGTCCGCGGCGATCATAAACGGCTGACGGCCTTCGCGCCGCAAAAACACCGCGAGCTTGGCGGCGGTGGTGGTTTTACCCGACCCCTGCAAGCCCACCAGCATGATGACATGCGGCTTGGTGCTGCCCGAAAAGTTCAGGCGTCCCGGCTCGCCGAGCGTGGTCATCAATTCTTCGTGAACGATTTTGACCACCTGCTGGCTGGGTTTCAGCGCTTTGGCGACATCTGCGCCGACCGCGCGTTCTTTGACCCGTCTGACAAAATCCTTGACGACCGACAGCGAAACATCCGCTTCAAGCAGCGCCATACGCACTTCGCGCATGGCCGTATCCACGTCAGCTTCAGTCAGCTTGCCTGTGCGTCCCAGATTGTCAAAGATGCCTTGCAGACGCTGCGTTAGACTCTCGAACATAGGTTTCCAAAGATCATACCAGCCGGAAGGCCGATTGTAGTGGAGCGCTGTCCCTGAGTCAAGGTAGGGCTTAAGGCGTGACGGTGCGATACGCACGGTTGTAGTAGACCAGCGGCTTGGGTTCGTCGCTGCGGCGTCCGGTGGCGAGAATCTCGCCGATGATGACCCAATGCGTACCGCCATCGTGCGCAGCCGTTACCCGGCAGTCCAGCCAGGCGATAGCGTTGTCCAGTACCGGCGCGCCGCTGACTTTTGTCGAGGTTGCAACATTGTGAAAGCGATCTTCGCCCGCAGCATAGTCTTTGTTGTGCCCGGCGAACTGCTCGGAAAGTGCGCCTTGCCCTTCGCCCAGAATCGATACCGCGAAAACGCCGGCGTCCAGCACTGCTTTGCACGACTCGGTATGCTTGTAAAGGCAGACCAGCGCCAGCGGCGGCGTCAGCGATACCGATGTAAATGAGCTAACTGTGACGCCCACATACTGGCCATTCTGGGCTGTGGTGACCACCGTAACGCCCGATGCCCAAAGGCGCATCGTTGCTCGAATAACCGCCGGATCGATGCTCATTGTCAGCTTCTTTCTGTCATCACGCTGCATCGGGTAACAGTAATTTGCGCATGCGCGGGACCAATCCCGTCAAATCCGTTAAGCCCTCGGCAAACTCATGCCTTTTTTCGCCGATAATCACTGTCGGTACGTCGTTTTCGGTGTGCTTGCGGCTGTCCATCGCTTCCATGTTGCCGTGATCGCTGGTGATAATCATCAGTCCTTCGTCATCTTGCCAGGCAGCCAGCGCGCCCTGCATCACCCCATCGAAAAGTTCCAACAGAGAAACCGCCTCTTGCAGCGTGCCGCGATGGCCGATGGTATCGGTAATCCAGTGCGAGAAAAAAGCGAAATCGTAGCGGCGCGTAAGTTCCACCATGCGCACGCCGGCTTCATACGGCGTATACACCGGCGTATCCGTAAAGCCGAGATGCGAACGCCAGCCGCGCCCTGTCCAATCCTCGCTGAGCGCATCACCCCTGTACAGGCTGTCCTGCGCGAACAGCGGCAGACCGGCTTCTAGCAGCGCTTGCTGGATGCTGGTGGGCAGTCTTTTGCCGCGCTCGATTTCGCGCAGCAAGTGCGGCGGATAGGCGTTGATAATCGCGGCTTTTTTGCCGTGCGCCACCAGCTCTTTGAAGAAATTTTGCCGCGCCAGGAGTTGGCGAGTGGCTTCGTTGGGCTTTGGGCCATAGTGCTCGCCCACCAACTGCGGCACATTCAGCCCGGTGAGAATGGCCGCCTGACTGGTGCCGCTCTGAGGGCGTCCCGGCACGCCTAAACGGGGATCGGTGGGCACAAAAAGCGCACGCGCGCTTTCCTGCCGCCCTGTGGCGCGCAGCCAGCGCTGGCCGTTGCTCAGCGTGTGCAGCGTGGGGAGATGCGCGGCGGCAAAAGGGTTAACCACCGCATCGCCATCGCCCAGCCCGATACCATCGAGAAAAATCAAGAGAATGTGCATTGCTATTCCTCAGAGCGTCTCTGTGAAAAGAGATTTGCATTGTAGACTATTAGAGAGCGCTCAACCTGTGCTAATCGGGAATGACGACGGTATCCAGCCCTTCTTCGCCGGGCGGATAGCGCAAGTCCATGCTTTCGAGCGTTTCGACCAGCGTTTTGGTGACAACCCAATTGCGATACCATTTGCGGTTAGCCGGGACAATGTGCCAGGGCGCGTAGTCGGTGTTGCAGCGTTCAATGGCGGCTTCGTAGGCTTGCATGTAGTCGTCCCACTGCGCGCGCACCTTGAGGTCGCCGGTGGCGAATTTCCAGTGCTTGCTGATGTCATCCAGCCGCGCCTGCAAGCGTTCTTTTTGCTCGGCTTTGCTGATGTGCAGATAAAACTTGAGGATGCGCGTGCCGTTTTCGGCCAGCAATTTTTCGAAGGCGTTGATGTGCTCGTAGTAGGTTTGCCAGCGTTCGGGCGGCACGAAGTTGTTGACGCGCACCACCAGCACGTCCTCATAATGGCTGCGGTTAAAGACGACAATCTGCCCTTTGACCGGCGTATGCTTATGGACACGCCACAAAAAATCGTGCGCCAGTTCTTCGGCGGAGGGTTGTTTGAAGGCCACCACATCAACGCCCTGCGGGTTGACATCGCGGAAGGCGGCTTTGATCGTGCCGTCCTTGCCGCCGGTATCCATCGCCTGTAACACAACCAACAGCGATTTTTCGCCCTGCGCGTAAAGTTTTTCCTGGAGTTCTGCCAGCCGCTTCTGCAACTCCTCATATTCGGCGGCGGCGCTTTCTTTATCCAGACTGCCGTGATAATCGGGGTCGTAATCGGTCAGTTTGATGGCGTCGCCGACATTGGGGACTAAACGCTGTTTTTTCGCCATAGCCTTACCGCTCCTCAAAAATATCCGGGCCGCGCGGGATGACGGTACACGTGGTTTCGTTGCGATACGTCACCATGCCAGGCGCGGCGCCTTTGATTTTGCGCACATATTTGACCTGCGTGACATCAACCAGCACGCGCGTTTCGTCGCGTTTGGCGCTGAAGTGCGCCGCGAGGGCCGCCGCCTGTTGGATGAGTGTTTCGGGAATCGGGCGGCCATCGAAGCGGATAACCACGTGCGCGCCGGGTACATCGCGCGCATGCAGCCAGGTATCCAGCGCGCGCCCTTTCTCGAACGTCACGATGTCGTTCTGGCGGCTGTTGCGCCCCACCCACAGCACAAAACCGTCTTTGACAAAGCGCAGCGGCGCGCTCTGGGAACCGCCCGCCAGCCGTTTGACCGCTTTGCCGCGCCAGTAGCCTTTAGACTGCAAGGCCTGCTGCACCTCGTCGATTTCTGGCCAGTTGCTCGCCAGTTCCAGATCGGTTTCCAACTGCGCCAGATACGCCAGTTCGGTTTCGGTATCAGTCACCAGCGCGGGCACATCTTCCAGCGCGCGCTTGGCCTTGTTGTAGCGCTCAAAATAGCGCTGCGCGTTTTCCAGTGGGGAGAGGGTAGGATCGAGCCGAATCGCGAGTTCGGGTTGATCGGGATCGTAGTGGGCGCGCAGTTCGTCCTGGCCTTTGCGCAGCGTATATTGATAGGCGAGGATGAGTTCGCCGCTGCGCCGCCAGGTTTCGCGCTCGCTGTCATCGGTGAGCGAACGCCGCAACGAAGCCAGCTTAGCGCTGAGTTTGGCGCGCGCTTCGTGCAGCGCTTCCAGCAGCGGCGTTTTACCGGCCTTATAGGCTTCGGGGCCGACAGGCGCGCCATAATAAGCCGTGAGCGCGGCGCTGACGCTGGCGACAGAATGCCAGCCGGGCAGGCTGCGCAGAGCATATACGCTGTAGGCCTGCACGCCTTCGTCAGTTTCCGCGATTCCCGGCTGCCAATCGCGATTTTGCAGCGGCGTGACAACCTCGCGCAGCGCATTGTAGAGGCGGTCGCCGTCGGTCTGTGCGGCTTTGTGGTTGGCGTCGCCTGTCGCCCGATAGACGATCTCTTTCGCCAGCAGCGGACTCATGCCGAGCAGATGGGCGGTCAGCGTTTGTAAGGTTTTGCGCTTAGGATCATTTTCCGCGCGCAGCAGCGCTTCGATGTCTGCGGCGCTGACACTCAGCGGCTCGCGTTTGCCGCTTTGCGGCGGCGGCGGCACATAGGGCTGCGCGGGCAGGCTGACACGGAAACGATTTTCATCCGCGCCGACACGCCGGATGCAATCCAGAATCACGCCGCCCTGTATCAACAGCAAATTGCTGCGGCGTTCCATCGGCTCGGCAATAATACTCACCGCGCCTTCCGGCCCGTGCAGGTCAAGCTGAAGCACCCGCTCCCAGCGCGGCTGGCTGACGTGCTCGATACGCGCGCCTTCGACAAAACGGCGCAGCAGCAGGCCGATTTGTGTGGGTTTGTTCAGGCCGCGCCGCAGTTTTTCGTCCAGCAGATGCACGCGGGGGGTCAGCGGGTCGGCGCTGATGTACAGGTAGCGGCGCTGATGCGCGCTGTACACTTCCAGCCCGATAGACGTTTCGTCCACGTCGATGGCATCCTGCACTTTTCCGCCCACCAGCACATCGAGAAACTCATCAACCAGCGCCGACAGCGTAAAAACGTCGAGATTCATTACCCTATTTGTCCAACTGGCGCGCGGGCAGGCCGAGCGGCAGCAGCGTGGGGCGCTCGACACTGCTGTGGAGTTCGACCTGCTGGCCGCTGCGCGCGGCGGTCTCGAAGGCGTGCATAATTTCCAGCGCGTGATAGGCCAGCGCGCCGCTGGCACGATGCGGGCGTCCATAGAGGATGCCATAGGCCATGTCGGCCACGCCGATGCCGCGCGCCCACGAGGGGTCGTAGACTTCGGGCTGAAGCTCCCATTCGCCTACGCCAGGACGGAACAGGCGCACTTCGCGCGGCTGGAAACCGTTGGGGTCAGGGATGCGCAGCGTACCGTGTTCACCGTAGATTTCCATCTGCGGCAGGCTGTGGCCGGCCACGTCAAAACTGATAATCAGGGTCGCCAGCGCGCCAGAGGCAAATTCAATCGTGCCGCTGACATGCGTCGCCACCTGCACATTGATGCGGTGGCCGTCTTTGGCGACGCGCTCCGGGAAGGAGATGCGCGCCATGCCGCTCACGCGGCGCGCCGGCCCCAGCAGGTGTACCAGACAGGTAACGTAATAAGGCCCCATATCGAGCATCGGACCGCCGCCGACCTGATAAAAAAAGTCGGGGTTGGGATGCCAGCGTTCGGGGCCGCGCCCGGCCATAAAGCCCACCGCTGCCACTGGCATACCAATCATGCCGTCGTCGAGCAGTTTGCGCGCGCTCTGGTGCTGGCTGAACAAAAAAGTGTCGGGGGCGCAGCCGACACGCAGATTTTTGGCCTGCGCCGCAGCCAGAATTTTGCGTCCGTCGTCCAGCGTGACGGCCAGCGGTTTTTCGCTGTAAAGATGCTTGCCCGCGGTGATGATTTTCTGGCTGACTTCGGCGTGCGCCAACGGCACGGTGAGGTTAATCACAATGTCGATGTTGGGATCGGCCAGCAGATCATCGACACTGCTGGCTTTGGCGATCTTGTGTTCCGCCGCGATCTGCTGCGCCCGCGCCACGTCCAGATCGGCACAGGCGGCAAGATTCAGAATGTCGAAAGCGCGGCAGCCGTTGATATACGCCGGGCTGATATTGCCCACGCCGATCAAGCCGACGTTCAGTTTATCGGCCATGCAAAACCCCTTTCAAATAGTGATAGCTTTTTTCGACCGCTTCGAGCATATCGGTCGCGCAGCGGTCAAGTTCAACGATAAAGAGATCGCTGGCGCTGGCCTGAATGATGGCGGGAAAGTTCATCACGCCTTCGCCAAGCGCGACCATTGGGTCCGTCGTGTTGGCCGGGCCGTCCTTCATGTGCAGCAGCGCCGCGCGCGCCCCCAACTGCTGCACAAGCTGTGCCGCGTCCACGCCGCCGGTCTGCGCCCAGTAGACATCGACTTCCAACAGCACCGTCGGTGCCAGCAGTTCCAGCATCTTGAACAACGGCAGCGTGCCGTCTTTCCAGGCTTCGCACTCGAAATGATGGTTGTGGTAGGCGACACGCATCCCCACCGCGCGCGCGTTGGCGTCGGCCTCGTTCAGTTCGTCACAGACGCGGCGCACGCCGTCGAGCGACTGGAAATGGTCTGGCGATTTCCAGGGCAGGACGTAGGTGTCTGTGCCCAGTGTCGCCAATGTTTCCAGCACGCGGTTTTTGTCTTTGCCGACCGGCGGGGCTTCGTGGGCGGAGCAGACTTTCAGCCCCAACTGGTTGAGCAGCGCGGCGGCTTTTTCGGGCGCGCCGTTGTACTCTGAGGCCATTTCGACGTGCGTATAGCCCATTCGGGCGATTTTGCGCAGCGTGCCCTCGTAATCGCGCTTCAGGTCATCACGCACGGAATACAGTTGTATAGCAATGGTCATGAGCTTGCCTTTCCTGACAATTTTTCTTCTAAAAATGCCGCGATTTTGCTAATCCACAGGAAATGATCTTCGCGGCGCGTCGGCACATGGCCGGAACGTTCATCTACATAATAGGTCACATCGCCGCCTGCCGCCCGGATGCGCTCGACCATCTGGGCGCTTTCGGCCTGGACGACGCGCGGGTCTTTGGCGCCCTGGATCACCAGCAGCGGACATTTGATGTGTTCGGCGTAAGTCGTAGGCGAGCGCGACACGAGAAAATCATAGTCTTCGTCCGGGTCGCCACACCACTGCTTGATAAACGATTTCCAGAAGGGTGGCGTGGCCTTGAGGAAGGTGGGCAAATTGGCTGGTCCGACCACATCCACGCCGCACGCCCAGTACTGCGGCAGGCGGCTCACGGCGCTAAGCGTGGCGAAGCCGCCAAAGCTGCGGCCATGCACGCCGATGCGCGCCGAATCCACTTCGGGCAGACTGCGCAGATACAGCGCCGCGTGTTCGATGTCCTTCAGTTCGTCGCCGCCCCAATCACGCCGGATGAGCTTTTGATAGCTGATGCCGTAGCCGGTCGAGCCGCGAATGTTGGGGCACAGCACCACAAAGCCGCGATGGGCCAGATATTGGTACAGGCCGAGATGCAGGTATTCCGGGCGCTCCTGCGATTCTGGCCCGCCGTGAATCGAGAGCAGCGCCGGATGTTTTTCGCCCGCCGCCGCGCCGCGCGGACGAAACAGCCAGGCCGGAATCTGGCGGCCATCGAAGGTGGGAAACGTCACCAATTTGGGTTCGATCAAATCCGCCAGGTCGATGCCGCCGAGCATACTTTGTGTCAGCGTGTGCTGCGCGCCGCTCTTCAGGTCGATTTCCAGCAGCGTAGCCGCCTCCAGGGCGCGCTCGAACACCAGCGCCAGGTGTGTGCCGTCCGCCTTTAGCGACATGGCTTTGACGACGCCCTGCGGCAGCGCTGGCAGCGTCATGTCCTGTTCGCGGTAGAGATCGCGTCCATAGAGCGCGCTGCACCCATCCACATTTTCGCACCAGATCAGGTAGCGCCCATCCTGCGATAATTTGACGAATTCAATATCGTGATCGGTGATTTTGACCCACACCCAGCGGTTGTAATCCAGCATATAGCGCGCCAGCCCCAAAAATTCCTGCTCCTGATCGAGCAGCATGAAAAAACTGCGGCTGTCGGGCGTCCAGGGGCCGGGCATACAGCGGATGTCGTTGCCGTCGTGCTGCGTGGCGATATGATGATCGCCCGACATGTGCATGAGCACAATATTCTGATCCATGCCCGGCATCCGTGCCCACAGCGTCAGATGTTCGCCGTCGGGCGACCAGACCATTGGATAGTAGCGCTGCTTGGGCTTGATGGGGCGGCGGGTTTCGCCGCTGGCGACATCGTGCAGAATGACTTCGACGACTGCCGGGTCGCGGTCATTGGCGGCGTAGGCCAGCGTTTTGCTATCCGGCGACCAGACAAGCGACGTATGCTGGGCTTGGTCGGCAGCGGTCAGCTTGCGCGGCTCGCCGCCGGAGGCCGCGATCAGATAAATCTGGTGGCGTTCGTCGCTGTCGTGATCGGCGAAAAAAGCGATCTGCTGGCCGTCGGGCGACCAGGCGAATTCGCGCACAGCATGTTCCGTGAAGTGTGTGAGCTGAAGCACCTCGCCGCCGCCGGAAGGAATCACCGACAGGTTCATTTGCCCGGAGGCGTTATCGACATAGGCGATGCGCGTGCCGTCGGGGGAATAGGCCACCGCCGGCGCGAACTGGCGCACCGCCGCGAATTGTTCAAACGTGTAGCGCTTTGTCATCTATTCACTGCCTCTCCTCAGAATGGCGGCCATTATAGCGCGGTATAATGGGGAAAAGTCTAACAGGTTGGACTACGATGGTCACATTTCCCGGCATTCATCCGCTGCTGAACAGCGCGCTGCAAGCCGACGGCGGCGATTGACAAAACTTTCACAGCAGCCACGTCACGCACTTGTACGAAGCGCTGGAAACCACGCTGCTACCGGCGTACCGCAGCTACCCGCGGCGCTCGCTGCAAATCCGCTTGATCGACTCGGACGCCGAGCGCAAAAAATCAGTGTCGTCAAATCCGATGTGATGGTGCTGCAACGCGCGCCCAACCTGTCTGGTATCCCCTCGACGCTCACCGTCAATACGCCCAGTCTGACCCTGCCCTTGATCGCTTTGGAGGAAGAAGAAGAACATCCCGCTGCGCTGGTGATTTATCAGGCGCAGGGTTTGGGTGTTAAAGGTAAGCCGGGCTGCGCCTTGCTTCAGCCTGACGTGCGCTTGTTCATCCACGCGCGGATTTGCTCCATGTGTTCGGCGTAGTGTTCATAGGTGTTGGAGGCGATGGCGTCCAGCAGCTTGTGATGAAAAAGCGCGGAAAAGGGCGTTTCTTCGAACAAATCGGCCTCCGGCAGCAGATAAATCTGCGCCAGCACCAGTTCGCGCGTGCGCCGCGCCTCGTTGATCAACTGCGGCAGCAGCTTGACACTCTCTTCCAGCGCCGTTTGCTGATTCAATTGGTCGATCTGTGCCCAGGTGTAGCCGATCTGCGGGATGACCAGCGGAATGCCTTTGCGCGCGTTTTCCAGCCACATCAGAAGCCGCCGTTCCCACGCCGTCAGATGTGCGATCAAATCTTTAACCGACCAGGGGCCGCACACGCCGCCGATTTTCATCTGTTCCGGCGTCAGCAGCGCCAGCGTGCGCTCGGCGAAGGCGTATTCCGCGCGCAGCAGGTCGAGCAGTTTGGCTTTGTCGAGTGTGTTGTGCATGTGTTCACAGCTCCGCCACCGCCGGAATCACGGTGCGGGCGAAGGTTTCCAGCCGTTTGATCTCGTAGACATCCGGGAAACTGTAAATCACATGCTGGAAGCCCAACTGAGCCAGTTCCGTCAGTTCCTTGATCGTGTCCGCCGGCGATGTGCCCGGCATGACTGACCCCAGCGCCGTCTTTTCGATCTGCTCATAAGGCCGCCCCAGCGCCTCGCAATGCTGCTTGAGGATGTCGAGCTTTTGGCGCAGCGTGTCTTTGCCCAGTTGGATGAAGAGATTGCAGGCGTCACCGTACTGCGCCACCAGCTTGAGCGTTTTCTTTTCGCCCTGCCCGCCGATCATGATGGGTGGGTGCGGCTGGCTGATGGGCGCGGGCACGCACAGCGTTTCTGCCAACTGCAAGTGTTTCCCCTGATACGGCCCATTATTTTCCGGCGACCACATCTGGTGCGCGACTTGCAGGGCTTCTTCCAGCAGTTCAAAGCGTTCTTTGAGGGACGGAAAAGGCACGCCCAACCCTTTGGCCTCCTGCTCGAACCACCCCGCGCCGATGCCGAGATAGACGCGCCCGCCGGAAAGCACATCCAGCGTCGTAGCCGTCTTGATGAGAATGCCGGGATAGCGGTAGATGACGCCTGTCACCAGCGTACCCAGTTTGACTTTTTGCGTCAGCCCAGCGAAATAGCCCAGCGTGGTATAGCCTTCGAGCATATCGAGATGCGCCGGGCCGACGAACGAAATCTGGAAAAAGTGATCCATCACCCACAGGCTGTAAAAGCCAGCGGAGTCCGCCGTCTGCACGATGTCTTTGAGTGTCGCACGCAGTTCAGGCGCGCCCGGATAAGTGAAATTGGGAATTTGCAGACCGATACGCATGATTTTTCCTGACGACTAATTGCTGAACAGCGGTTATTATAGACAGGTACACGCTGTCCACCTACGACCAATTCCCTATGCTGCACCTCACCACACTCACGCCCGTCCCGCCCTACGATCTGCCGCTGACGCTCAATCTGCTGGCGCGTTACCATATCGCGGTGGATATGGCGCGCGCCGAACAGCGCGAATACTGGCGCACGCTGCGTTCTGGCGCTGGGCTGGCGCTGCTGCGCGTGGTCGCGGCGGGCACGCCGCAGCAGCCGTTGTGCGCGGTCTATCTGGCTGCTGCGCGGGGTGAGATCGACACCGCGCAGTTGAGCGCGCGCGTGCAGCACATGTTGACGGTATCCAACGATTGGCGTCCGTTTTACGAAATGGCGCGCGGCGATGACCAGTTGTGGCGCATCATCGCGCCGATGGTCGGCGCCCGTTTCATTTTGTCGGAATCGGCTTTTGAGGCGCTGGCAACAACGATTCTGGAGCAGCAGATCAGCCTGCGCGCGGCGCACAAAGCCTTACGCTGGCTGGTTGAGTGGGCAGGCGATTTTCTGGAATACGACGGCGCGCGTTTTTACGCTTTCCCCACGCCGGCGCAGGTGGCCGCCGCCACCGTCGAAGACCTGCTGCCGCTGAAAATCACGTTCCGGCGTATGCGGCTGCTGCTGGAAGTGGCGCGCGGTGAGGCGCAGGGGACGTTAGGGTTGGATACGCTTTGCGCCCAACCCGACGCCTATCACGCGCTGCAACGTATCAAAGGCATCGGCCACTGGTCGGCGGCGCTGACGCTGATGCGCACACGCGGCATCGGCGAACACATTTTGCATAACGATGTCGTCTTGCAGGCGGCGGTCAACAGCACTTTTTTCGGTCTGCCGGGGCGCGCCGCGCCGCAAACGGTGCTGGACGTGTTCAGCCGCTATGCCCCCTATGCCGCTGTCGCCGCCTTCCATGTCGAAATGCGCCGCCTGCACGATTATTTTTGAGCCTATTTGCCGCCGTCGTCTTCGCCGCTGCTCAGCTCAAGGCTCACGATAAATTCACCTGCGGTGTTGCCCCCCTGTTCGGAAAAGCGCGTCGCCACTACCGTGTAGGTGCCGGTTGCAGGCAGCGTAAAGTTGGCGATCTGCGAATTAAACTGCCCGACTTCGGCGCTGTTGCTGGCGTCGTCGTTGCGCGCCAGTTCATTGCCGCCTTCGTCCAGTAGAATCAGCAGCGGGTCAAGGCCGTTATCCTCGGAGACATCAATCATCGTGATGGTGACGATGTCGCCTTCTGTTCCTTCAAAGTCATAGGTAACGCGGAAGGTGTCGTCGTTGATTTCGCCCTGCACCGTTTCGCCATACTCCAGCAGGTCATCGCCGTCGTCGTTCACGGTGAAACCGCTTGCTTCCTGTGTAGCCACTTCACCCGTGCCCACCAGCACCACCGTGATGCGATAGTCGCCGCGTGTGCTGCCGTCGGCTTCTCCGGCGCGCGTGGCGATCACGGTGTATTCGCCTGCTTCGGGCAGTTGGAATTCGGCGATCTGGGCATCGCTGCGGTCTGGCAGATCGGCGTCACGGTCAGCGTCATCGTTGCGAGCGATCTCGTCGCCGTTGGGGTCGAGCAAAATAACCTGCGCGTCGAGGCTGTCGTCCGTGTTCAGCATGGTGATGGTGACAATATCGCCGGCGCTGGCTTCGAAGGTGAATTCGTCGCTGTAGGCGCGGTTGGTCAGGTTGCCTTCTTCATCCAGCAGCACCTCGCCTTCGATTTCGGGCGCATCGGGCGTGGGTTCGCTGACTTCGGCATCGAGCGTCAATTCGTAGTCACCTGTCGAGCTACCGTTGGCGCCCTGAAAGCGCGTGGCAATGATGAGATAAACGCCGTCTTCCGGTAGTTCGAATTCGGTGATCTGCGAATCGAGCGCGTTGGGCAAATCGCCTTCCGTGTGATCGTCATTACGCGCGATTTCGCGCCCGTTCTGGCCGATCAAAATCACCAGGGGATCGAGCGTGCCTTGCCGCGAGGTATCGACCATGCTGATGGTCACGATGTCGCCGGCGTTACCCTCAAACACATATTCTTCGGCAAAGGTGCGGTTGGTGATTTCGCCTTCTGCCGTTTCGCCATAGGCAATCGGCGTGGCGTCGTCGGCGCGCCCGTTTTCCACAATATCAGTCTCGACTTCGCTCAGTTCAAGCGTATCCAGCATGGCGCGCACGTTGTCTGCCAGGTCGCGGCTGTCACGCGGGGGCGACACCGCGATAAACAGGAAAATCGTTTCGTCCGGGCCGACCACCGCCGCCACGACGATATAACCACCCGCCGTGCCGTCGCCTTCGCCCCAAAAAGTATCGTAGCCGTTTTCGATGTCGATCTGCTCAACATCGCGCGCGCGGAAGCCATCGATATTGGCCTCGCCGTAGTTGGCGACAGCGCCTTCGGGGTCTTCGCCCAGATTATCGCGCACCGGCCCTTCGACTGGCAGAATCACGACGAATTGGCCTTCCGGGTCGAGCGACAGCGTATCCAGGTCGGCCTCTTCTTCGGCCATGGCATAATAACTGTTGGTGCCAGAGTAAAAACGTTCTGTCCAGCGATCAGGATAATCAATTGTCAGGCCATATTCCGGCCATTCCAGCGTCTCGCCCAAATCCTGCGCCAATGCCGGCCAGACCATCGCTAACAGTAAAAGTACTACAAAGACAAGACTATACTGTTTCATCGTCCCCATCCTTGTTCGGTACGCTCTGTTACAGTCTATCACGATTCACGCTCAAACGATGGTTTATGCTTTCACACCCACGATTAAAACTTGCAAATACTGGCTTTGAGATGTCATAATGTTATAACAATTACTCGCCAGCCAAAGGATGTTTTATGTCTGATACGACGCACAACCTGGCCGACGTGTTCGACAGCCATGCCCCCAGTGACAAGACTGCCCACTTTCACGATCTGCTGCGTCTGCGTGAACAGGCGTGGATGCTGGTCAACGAGAATCTGGACTTGCGCGAAGATTTAGCCTGCCAGGATATTCGCGATATTCCGGCGCTCGATGGACAGATCGTCGGCAACATTCACACCTACACCGGGCGCAGCAGTCCGGTAGATTGGCTGATTCGTTCGTGGATTGGCCGTCCGGTGACGGGTTTCACCAATATTCACCTGACCTGCTGGCTGAACAGCAGCGTCGATGTGCCGCATCTGGGTTTCGCGCTGGGCACCGCGCCCGATGTCTTTTTTTACTGTGATCTTTTGCCGCGCTACGAATTGATGGTGCAGCCGCAGCATCTCGACCAGTACTACGAACCGCTCAATCAATTGTGGGTCGATCTGCGCCGCGAACGCAGCGTGACGCTGTTTAATCCCGTGAATGCTTATATCCGTTCCACTATTTCACCTGTCGCGCTGTTGGGGCTTGTGCCCTATGCAGTGTTTAAGGAAAAGGTCGAAGGCGCGATTCTACATTACGTGCGTTACTGGGTCGATTTGGTCAAAAACGCGCAGCCGGCGCCGCCAGAAACCCGCGCTGCGCTGGCCGCGCGCGACCTGACGATGCGACGCACGATTGTTGAACGCGATCCGGCCAATTTGCTGGCAGACCGCATGGTAGGCGTGCCGCTGCGCGAACGGCTGGTGCGTATTCTGTGGGGTGGCGAGCGTGAATAATCTGCCAGTGCTGATCGTCGGCGCGGGGCCGGTGGGGCTGTCGCTGGCGCTGGCGCTGCAAAAATTGGGCGTGGCCGTGCAAGTCTTCGAGGCGCTGCCGGAACTGAGCGCCGAAGCCCGCGCCAGCACCTTTCATCCGGCCACGCTGGAATTGTTCGCGGCGTGGGGGGTGCTCGATGCGCTGCTGGCGCGCGGCTATCGTGTCCACAGCCTGCAATACTGGGAACGCAGCACACGCCAGAAGGTCGCGGAATTCGATTACGGGCTGATCGCGGGCGATACGCCTTACCCCTTTCGTCTGCAATGCCCGCAGAGCATCCTGACGCGCATTCTCAAGCCAACGGTCGAACGCGCCGCGCCCGTGTATATGGATCATACGCTCGTCAGCCTGCGCGATGCTGGCGATTATGTCGAAGCCACGTTTGCTACGCCGCAGGGCACAAAAACCGTGCGTGGCAGCTACCTGTGCGGCGCAGACGGCGCGCGCAGCACGACGCGCCGCGAATTGGGATTGTCGTTCGAAGGTATGACCTACGCCGATCGTTTTCTGCTGGTCGCCACCGACATCGACTTTCAGCCGCTTTTCCCCGGCATGGGCGCGGTCAGCTACGTCTTCGATCCGCAGGAATGGGTGATTATTCTGCATCTGCCGGACGCAACGCGCGTTGTGTTCCGCATCCGCGATGACGAAGACGAACATGCTATCCGGGCAGAATCGGCGCTGCGCGCGCGGCTGCGGGGCTTTTTGGGCACAGAAATGGCGTATGCCATCAAGAGTCATTCGCTGTACAGCGTGCATCAGCGTGTGGCCGATACTTTTCGTGTCGGGCGCGTGCTGCTGCTGGGTGATGCCGCGCACATCAACAACCCGGTAGGCGGTTTCGGCATGAACAGCGGCATTCACGACGCGCATTTTCTCGCGCCGCGCTTGCAGCGCGTGCTTTCCGGCGCAAGCCATGCCCTGCTCGACGAGTACGCCGCTAAGCGCCGCGCCTACGCGCTGCATCATGTGCAGCAGAGTACCGCCCAAAATTACGCGCAGATGAGCGCTGCCGCCGCCGATCAGCGCCGCGCCCGCGACGCGGAGCTGCGCGCCACCGCCGCCGATCCCACGCGCACCCGCGCCTATTTGCTGCGCGCTTCGATGCTGGAAGACCGTATTTAGCGTCAGGATAAACACGATGGCGACTTCTGAACAGATGCGTGTACATGGGCTGTGGATCGACGGCGCGGAACACCCGGCGCAGGCCGGCGCGACATTTGCTGTTCACGCGCCGATGGATGGCACGCTGTTGGGTTATGCCGCGCGCGCGCAGGCCGCCGACGCCGATTCTGCTGTGTTATCCAGCCGGCGCGCTTTTCCCGTTTGGGCGGCGCTGCCCCCCGCCGAACGCGAGCGTATTTTGCTGCGCGCGGCAGACAAAGTGGAACAAGCCTCCGCTGCGCTGCTCGATCTGGTGATCGACGAAAGCGGCTCGACCATCAGCAAAGCGCGCTACGAGGTCACCTACACCGCGAATTTGCTGCGCGCGGCGGCGGGCGAGGTGCGCCGACTGTATGGCGATACGCTGCCCAGCGAAAAACCGCACCGCCTCTCGCTGGTGATCCGCGAGCCGTTGGGCGTCGTGCTGGCGATCTCACCCTTTAACGCGCCGCTGGTGCTGCTGGCGAAAATGGTCGTGTTTCCGTTGGCGGCGGGCAATGCCGTCATCGCCAAACCGAGCGAAGAAACGCCGCTGATCGCGCTGGCCTTCGCGCAGATTTTGCACGAAGCCGGGCTGCCGCCGGGTGTGTTGAATGTTGTCACGGGCTACGGCGGCGAGTGCGGGCTGGCGCTGGTGCAGCACCCCGATGTGGACGGCATCGCCTTCACCGGCTCGACGGCGACGGGCGCCAAAATCGCCCAGATCGCCGCGCCGGCCCTGAAGCGTTTGCAGCTTGAACTCGGCGGCAAAAATCCGCTGTTGGTGCTGGACGACGCCGACCCCGTGCAGGCGGCGGAAGTGGCCGCTGTTGGCGCGTTTTATCATGGCGGCCAGATTTGCATGTCCAGCAGCCGGATCATCGTCGAAAAAGGCATCGCCCGCCCGTTTGCCGAAGCGCTGGTGCGCAAAGCGCGTGCACTTGTGCTGGGTGATCTGCGCGACGAACGCACGGCTTACGGGCCGCTGATTACACCGCAGGCGCTGGAAAAAGTCCAGCGCCATGTGCAAGGAGCGATCGCAGCCGGCGCGCAACTGCTGGCGGGTGGCGATGTCTACAACGGGCTTGTGTATCAACCGACGGTGCTGTATGCGCCGCCGCTCGATACCCCCGCCTGGCGCGAAGAAACTTTCGGCCCGGTGGCCTATGTCGTGCCAGTGGACGATCTGGAGGCGGCCATCGCCGCCGCCAACGACAGCGCGATGGGACTCAGCGCGGGCGTGCTGACGAACGATATGCAGCGCGGCATGAACGCGGCGCGCCGGATTCGCTGCGGCGCGGTACATGTGGGCACGCACAGTTTCCAGAGCGACGCGCTGGCGCCCATCGGTGGCTTTGGCTTGTCGGGTATCGGGCGCAGCGGCGGGCGCTACAGTATCGAACATTTCACTGAATTGAAATGGATCAGCCTGGAACTCGGCCAGACGCCGCGCCCGTTCTGAGGCCAGCCAACCGCTGGCAGATTTCGGCAGCAGTGATTTTTGGGGGAAAACAGGCACATGGAAGGTTGCTCTGTAGTAAGGGCGACCCCTGGATCGCCCCTACCCCCTTACGGCAAAATAGGAATTCTTTTCAGCCGCACTCAGGGCGTCGCTTCGGGTGTGGCTTCGGGCGTCGCGACCGGTTCGGCGGCTTCGGTGACCTGCGGCGCAGCCGCTTCATCTGTGGCAGCGCCCGCCGCTTCGGTGGCTTCCTGGGTGGCGTCATCTGCCGCAGTCGTCGCTTCTTCGGTTGCGGCCGGGACTGTGCCGCCGGATGTTGCGCTGTCGGCCACATACCAGGCGAAATAGGTGCCGATCCCCAGCGCCGCCGTGATAAACCACAGCGCCAGCGTCGCGCGCATATAACGCTTGATGCGCCGCACCTTGAACCACGCCGGAAGCTGATTTTCGAACCACATGCGAATCACCAGATATGTCGCCAGAAGCTGCGCTGTGCCGCCGAACGCCAGATGAATCGTCGGCAGAATCAGCGACGCATCGCGCGGGCTGGCACTGGCGGCCTGCGCATAACGCACCGCCATCAAAAAGGCGATAATCAGCCAGTTGACGAGCGTTATGGTCGTCATCGTCAGCTTATGCTGCGGCTCGAACATTTTGCGCCGCGCGAAAATAAAGCCCACGATCATGGCCGGCACAATCAGCAGAATATAGGCCAATAAACTGAGGTCAGACACCAGCGTTGCGCCGGTGCCAAGAAAACCGGGTTGTTCAAACATGGTCGATCATCTCCCCAAGGTAGAGCCGCACTGCCGATGAGCATAACACAAGCGGCGCGGCGGCGCGCGTTTCTTTGCAGAAGTTTTATAGCTGACCAACCGATATACGCGCTGGTCGCGCAAACTGGTTTTATCGTTGCTAGTGCTGCCTGCCCATCCAGCCTATCCACCCAGACTGGTCATTGTCCACTACAGGCGGAGGCGCTAATGGTATACACTCAAAACAATAAAACGTTATATAGCGCAATCTAAAGGAGCGCGTCTCTCATTCCAGTTGATGTGTGTTGGGATAACGCCGAAAAAACCACACTGCTCTTTGAGTTCCAGGGGCAGTGGACACTGAACGAACTGTATGCCTGCATGAACAAAGCGCAGGCGTTGATGGCCGAAGTAACCCATCCGCTCGATTTTGTTGTCGATTTGCGCCAGAGCCGCACACTGCCGCCCGGCTTCATCCCGGCGATGCGCTACGTCTACGACGTGAGCCACCAGCGCATGAACCGCATGGCGCTGGTGGGCATGAACCGCTTCATCATGCTCTTTAACGATATGTTTATGCAGCTTAACCCCAATAAACCCGCGCCAGGCCGTGTCCTGCTGTGCGCCACGCCGGAAGAAGCGCGCGCCTGGTTGAGGGAGACACAAGCGCAGCCCACTTGATGAAAATTCGCAAAAATTTCATTTGCCCCTTAATCCTGTGCTTGCCTTCGTGCCAAAAGCTGGTGTATGATGCGTGTGTTCACTATAGTTGAAAGGAGCGGCGTTTTCGGAGGAAGGGACAGCGCATGGACTCGTGTTTGCGGGCAAACGCTGGACACGCAGTTGACGAGGTGGCGGTTTCCCACAGCAGTGTGGGACTAACTCACGGACGTGAGGAAAAGCGATAGATCAGCGGATGCCGCCGGGGTGCCCCCTCACCCCCTTTCCAATCCCTCCGTAAAAAGTAAGCGCAGGCAAAAAACCGCCGGGCGACCGCCGGGACAAAATCTGCGCAAGGGAAACAGCAGCGGTGATTCCTTAGCCGTTGTCTGTGCTTTACGCCCTCAGCCGGGGGTGTTGTGTTGCAGTTTACATTCTATCTACTCTACGGAGGCTAATTGCCATGTGTGGTATTGTCGGTTACATCGGTCCGCGCAACGCGACTCCTGTGATTCTCGACGGGCTTCAGCGTCTCGAATATCGGGGGTACGATTCGGCGGGCGTCGCCGTGCTGGACGGTGACGAAATCAAAATCCGCCGCGATGTCGGCAAGCTCTCCAATCTGCGCAGCAAAGTTGAACTTGACCCGGTGGGCGGCCCCATCGGCATCGGCCATACGCGCTGGGCGACACACGGCGTGCCCGCCGAACGCAACGCCCACCCGCACATCAGCATGGACGGCGATTTTGTCGTGGTGCATAACGGTATTGTCGAAAATTATCTGGAACTGCGCGAAGAACTCAGCAAAGATGGCGTGGTTTTTAAATCCGAAACCGATACCGAAGTCATCGGCCATCTGGTCGAAAAACTGGCGCGCGGCGTTAACGGCGACGTGACCGAGGCGACAAGGTTGGCGACACAACGGCTGCGCGGCGCGCACGCCATCGTCGTGATGAGCAAAAAGCAGCCCGATCGCTTGGTCGCGGTGCGTATCGGCAACGCCGGCGGCGTGGCGCTGGGGCTGGGACAGGGCGAAAACTTCGTCGCCAGCGACATCCCGGCGATTCTGGAATACACGCGCAAAATGGTGTTCCTCGAAAGCCGGCAGATGGCAACCGTCACCGCCGACGCTTACCGCGTGCAAACGCTGGAAGGCGATCCGGTAGACGCACAGCCGCACGTTATCGCCTGGGATCCGGTCAGCGCCGCTAAAGGCGAATACAAGCACTTTATGCAGAAGGAAATCTTCGAGCAGGCGCGCAGCCTGACCGACACCATTCGCGGACGTATCGACTTCGAAAAAGGCGAAGTGCTGCTGCCCGAACTGAACCTGACGCCGGAAAAAGCCAAAGCGCTCAAACGTATCGTCACCGTCGCCTGCGGCACCAGCTTCTACAGCGGGCTGGTCGGCAAATTCTTCATCGAACAGATCGCGCGTATCAACGTCGAGGTCGATTATGGCAGCGAATACCGCTACCGTGACCCGATCATCGACGCCGACACCGCCGTGCTTTCGATCACCCAGAGCGGCGAAACCGTCGATACGCTGGCGGCGATGGAAGAAGCGCGCGCCAAAAACGCCATCCTCTGGAGCATCGTCAACGCCGTCGGCAGCCAGGCGATGCGCGTTTCTGACGGGCACATCACCATGAATTCTGGGCCAGAAATCGGCGTCGCCTCCACCAAAGCTTTCACCGCCAGCATTGTCGATCAATATCTGCTGGCGCTGTATCTGGGGCAGTTGCGCGGCGTGATTTCGCACCAGCAGATGCAGAGCTATATTCAGGATTTGGTGCGCCTGCCCGATCTCGTCGGGCGCACGCTGGAACAAGACGCGGAAATCAAGAAGCTGGCCGACCATTTCTACCAGTA
The DNA here is from genome assembly GCA_013388745.1 of Chloroflexota bacterium. GTDB lineage: Bacteria > Chloroflexota > Anaerolineae > Aggregatilineales > Phototrophicaceae > JACAER01. Next base: position 58,550 of record JACAER010000043.1, on the reverse strand, counting down.
CACCGATTTCCTGTATCTGGGGCGTGGCATTAACTACCCGATTGCGCTGGAAGGCGCGCTCAAGCTGAAAGAAATCAGCTACATCCACGCCGAGGGCTACCCGGCGGGCGAAATGAAGCATGGCCCGATCGCGCTGATCGACGAAAATATGCCAGTGCTGGCGATCACGCTCAAGGACTCGGTGTACGACAAAATGATCAGCCAGATCGAACAGTCGAAAGCGCGCGGCGGCATCGTCATCGCGCTGGCGACGGAAGGGGATACCTTTATCGCCACCAAAGCCGATTATGTGTTGTACGTGCCGGAGACGCCCACGCTGCTCAGCCCGGTAGTGGCGGTGCTGCCGCTGCAACTGCTGGCCTATCACATCGCGGTGCGGCGCGGCGCGGACGTTGACCAGCCGCGCAACCTCGCCAAGAGCGTCACGGTGGAATAACTGCCATCGTCGCGTCGTATTCGCAGGGGCGACTCAGCGAGTCGCCCTTTTTATTATTAAGCCATCTGCTCAAAATAATAACGCAGCAGCGGGCGTGTTGGGCTGCGCCGCGCGACTTCCACAAAGCCAGCGGCGTAAAATACCGACGCGATGCCCGTGAAAGCGAAGACTTCCGGCATCCTCTCCTGCTGCGGCTCCACCGGGCAGGCTTCGACGATCTGTGCTCCCCGCGCGCGCGCATAGTCCAGCGCGGCTTGCAGCAGGCGCGCCGAAAGCCGCTGGCGGCGGAAAGCGCGCGCGATGAAAAAACACACGATGGCCCACACCGGCTGACCGTCCAGCCCTTGAAACACTTTCGACGTTTTCAGACGGGGGAAAGCGTCGCGCGGGGAAAGCGAGCACCAGCCTGCCGGCTGCTCGTCCACACACGCCAGAATCCCCACCGGCGCGGATGCTTCCACTAGCGCGCGCATAGCCTGCCGGTTGCCTGCGCCCTGCTGCGCGACAAACTGCTTGTTGGTGGTGCGCCAGTGCATACACCAGCAGCCGCCCACGCCGCCGGTTGTGCCGAAAAGCCGCTCGAAATCTGTCCAGCGTTCAGGCGTCAGGGGATGAAAGCTGATCGTGGGCATAGGTTTATCCCTGAACAGTAGCCGAAACATGAATGTGTACGATTTTCCACTGTCCGGCCTTTCTCATCAATACATCGGTTTCCTTGAGATACGCCGGGCGCGCCCGGCCTTCTGGTCCGTAACTGCCTCTGGAATAATAGGTGACGACGGCTGTATCACCGTACACGCGCACCTCCGGTTGAAGCTCCTGAAAGTAGCCGACACGGCTGTAGCCTTCGCGCAGCCCGAACTCAAATTCCTCACGATCATCGGCCAGCCCCTCAATGCGGTAAGGATTAGAGGGTGTAATCACGCTGATCGCCTCATCGATATAGGTGAAATAGGTGGCGCTGTCGTTGGCCGCGAAGGCTTTGTTAAAGGCTTCGATCACCTGCCAGACTTCGGCCTGGGCGCTGGTAAATGCTGCGGACATTGTTCTTGCTCCTTATGCTGCTCTTGAACATCAGAAGCATAAGCTGTGCAGCCACGTTCACGCTTCCAAAATCTTGCGCAAATCGCCGCCAGAATCTTGCCGGAGCCGCGAGGGCGGCAGGCCGAATACTCTGGTAAATGTGCCGGGAAAATGGCTGTGACTGGCGAAACCGAGACTCAGCGCCAGCTCAGTCAGGTCACTGCGTGGATTTTGCAGCAGCGCCTCCAGCGCCGCGAACAGGCGTAAGCGCAGCATATACTGATGCAGCGTCAGTCCCGTGCTTTCCTTAAACACCCGGCACAGAAAAAACGGCGAGACATGCACAGCGGCAGCCAGCTCGCTCAAACTCACCTTGCGGCGAAAGTTGGCGAGCAGCGCCAAACGCACCTGCTGCACAAAGTCGGCGCGCGCGCTGCGGGTTAACGCCCGCGCAGTGGATCGCTGGCGCGTGGCGCGAGGCGGCAGCAGATGCCGCAGCCAGCTTATGGCCGTTTCTTCCAACAGCAGGGTATTGTCAGGTTCGCGTTCAAGCAGCGCCAGCAGTACAACCTGTCGCAGGCGCAGCGGCGCGCTCAAAAAAGCATGACTGGCGGCAAAGGGTTGTTCCGGGCGCGCATCAGCGCCGGGATTGTGCGGGCGCAGCATGTCGAACAGCAGCGCCGGGCGCAGCGTAAAGATGACACACGAATCGCCGCCCGCCAGCGGATGGCTGATCTGATACGGTTGATTCTGCGCGAAAAACAGCGCACTGCCGGCATCGGCGATCTGTGTGCCGCTGGCGTCGCGTTTGACGAACGTGCCCCGCCGCACGACCACAATCTCATGGGCGCTGGTGCATTCTTCGCGCGCAAAACCGCTGTGCTGCCCCGCGCAATGAAAGGCCTCGACGCGCAGCAGGCCACTTTCGAACAGACTGGTCGTGTGATGGTGCATTTCTCCTCCGTGAACAGCGTCCTCATTCAGAATAGCATAAAACTGATCGAAAATGCGAACATACGTACATATGCGCGTACTCGCCACGACAAGCGTATATCAGCACGCGGTGATACTTCGTATTGGCACTATGATAATAAAATATTACGATAAATATAAAGATGTTCGATTGTATAATGAGAGGAAACCCGGGGGCAGTTCCAGGGAGTACTTTCATGAAACGCCTGTCTTTTTTTGTCTTCATTCTGATCGCCGTATCCTTGGCACGGGCACAGGACGACTGTCCCGCCCTGGTCGAACAAGCGCTGGCGCAGGTGGGCGAGCTCTGCGCAAATTTGGAGCGCAATGTGGCCTGTTACGGCAACACGCTTATCAACGCTACGGATTGGCAGCAGACCGAACTGGAGAACTTTGCGCAGACCGGCGATCTGACCTCCATCGCCGACATTGCCACGCTAGCCACCGCTGCGCTGTCCAGCGCAGCCGGTGTGTGGGGCATAGCCGTGCTCTCGCTGCAAGCCAGCCTGCCCGATTCGCTGCCCGGCCAGAATGTAACCTTCGTGATCTTTGGCGATGTCCAGATCGAAAGTGAAAACACGCCGGAAACACAGACCAGCGAGGCAGCGGCTTTTAATGCCCCGATGCAGGCTTTCCGTTTTGTCAGCGGACTGGGCCAACCGGAATGCGCCGAAGCGCCGCGCGCCGGTATTCTGGTGCAAGCGCCGCAGAATCTCGTCGTCAGTCTGATGGTCAATGGCCTGCGTGTCGATGTTGGCAGCACGGCACTGCTGATCGCCGAACAGTTTGATGAGCTGGAAGTATTCACGTTCGAGGGACAGGTCGGTCTGACTAGCCCCGAAGCCAGCCCGGATGCCAGCGCGCCAGAGGGCACCTTCCGTCCCGACACTTCTGCCGCCGCTGGTTTCCGCATCGCGGGCCGCGCGGGCGAACGCCCCGCGCAGCCCGAACCCTTTGCTCCCGGCGAATTTTCAAATTTACCGTTTGCTGCGCTGCCTCGCCGCTTGCAGATTCCACCATTCGGCGAACTACCGACACTGGAACCGATCACATCGGGCACGGTGGTTACGCTGTCTGTGCCTGGCAATGCCGCCGACTGGGTAGACAGCGGTGTGCGCCTGCAACCCCGCGACGTGTTCACCGTGCTCGCCACGGGCGAAGTCAGTATCTGGCCGACGTGTCAGCTCACCTGTGACAGTTCCGCCCGCATTCTGCGCTATGACTGCACACAGCTTTGCCCCAATATCACGGCAGGACCCAACGGCAGCCTACCCATCGATGGTATTGTGCCCGAATCGGTGCCATTTTTTGTGCTGCCCGGCGCCAATATGGTGGCGCTGCTGGCGCGTATCGGCGCGGAAGGCACGCCGTTCGTGGTCGGCGCTTACGCGACATTTGTTTCTGCCGAAAGCGGGATGCTGCAATTCCGGGTCAACGAAGACACACGTTTTCTGGGCGATGAAACCGGCGCGTTCGATATTACACTTGCTGTGTTTGGGGCCACGCCCTGATGCAGAGGAGGTCATTTGACGACGGTAACACTTGAGCATGTGTCTAAGCAGTTCAGGGACAGCACTACAGCAGCGGTGCGCGCGGTGCAGGATGTCTCGCTGAAAATTGCCCCGCGCGAAACGCTGGCGATTGTTGGCCCGTCCGGTTGTGGCAAAACGACCCTGCTGCGCCTGATCGCCGGGCTGGAAACGCCAAACAGCGGGCGCGTACTCTACGATCACCAACCTGTGAGCGAGATTCCACTGATGCAGCGCAACATCGGTATGGTCTTCCAGCACGGCGCGCTGATTCCACACTGGCAGGCCGGGCAAAACGTTGGTTTTTTCCTGTGGCTGCGTCACCGCGAAAAAGAAGTGCCGGAGCGGGTGCGGCGTATCGCGCAGATTACGGGCTTCGGGCTGGAAAAACTGTTGACGCGCAAAACCAGTCAGCTTTCTGGCGGCGAACAGCAGCGCATCGGCATCGCGCGTGCGCTCACCCGCGACCTGAACGTGCTGCTGCTCGACGAACCGTTCGCCAATCTGGACGCCAAATTCCGCATGGCGGCGCGCTACGAACTCAAGCGCCTGCTGCACGAGTTCCCGGTGACCAGCGTCTACGTCACCCACGACCAGCACGAGGCGATCGCGCTGGCGCAGCGTATCGCCGTCATGCGTGACGGCCATCTGGAGCAGGTCGGCAGCTACGCCCAGTTGTATGAAAGCCCGATCAACCTGTTTATCGCCACCTTTATCGGCACGCCGCCGATTAACCTGTTCGCCGGGCGCAGCGTGGGCGCGTCGTGGGCCGGCGAAAATCTCGGCGGCTACCGCATACGCGGCGATCTGCCGGAGGGCACGCCGCTGACGCTGGGGGTGCGCCCGGAACATTGGGTGCTGGATGCAGCGGGGGTGTCGTGTCTGGTGGAACTGGTGACGCCGCTGTATGCCGAACGCCAGCAGATGGTGACGGTGGGCGCGGGGCGCGAACGCTGGACGCTGCTGCTGCCGCTGACGCCGGCTGTGCGCGTGGGCGAGACGCTGCGCTGCGCGCCGCTGCGCGAGCACATGCTGTTTTTCGACAGCGCCAGCGGGCTGCGCGTGGCGTGAGGACGAACGAATACGATAGATTGCGATTTTTAATGGGCGAATGGATAGCCGAAGCTATTTTTCACAGCGCCGCGTTATTGAAGGGTTCAGGGGATATGAAAATGCAGACTGCCATGAGGCAGTACGCGACCACCATCGATTATTCAGACAACGAAGTGTGGAAAGCGCGTGTGCGCATCATCGAGTTGCCCGACAGTGACACGCATAACCGGTTCTCTCTGCTGCTGGAATTGTATCAAGTACTTCTGATTACTAAAGCAGTTTTTAAAGAGCAAGTGCTGCTGCTCGATGCGTCGTCCGGCACTCTGTATCCCGAACTGCTGGCGTGCGTCCTCATCGGCTTGCTGCCCATTCGCCACCAACCGATCATTGCACTGGCGGGCGAAATGTACAATCCGAACGGCGGGCTGCGCGGCAAACTCGAACGACTGCTGATACGGCTGGCCGACCGTGCGATCACGCGCTACATCGCCTGGTCAAGCGAAGAACTGGAAGTTTTTCCGCGCCTTTGGAAGGTGAGTCCAGCGAAAATGCGGCACTGTCGCTTTTTCTACACCTTTAGCGAAGCGGACATTGCCTATCCACTACCACCAGCAGAAGATTACATTTTCGCCGGGGGCAACGCCCACCGGGATTATGAACCGCTGCTGGAAGTGGCACGGCGGATGCCGGAGCGTCGCTTTGTCATCGCCACAAACCGCCTGAACGGGCGCGCCGATTTGCCGCCTAACGTCACAGCAAAGGCAGTTGCGCACGAAGAATATGTGCATCTGATGCGCTCGGCTGCCGCCGTTGTCATCCCGATTAAGCAGGGATTGATGCGTTCCGCTGGGCAGCAAACCTATTTGAATGCCATGGCGCTGGGCAAGCCAACGATTATCAACCGCGTTTTCGGTGTGGGCGATCTTGTAGAAGATGGAAAAACAGCGCTGGTGGTGGATGGCTCGCCAGCAGGCTATCTGCGGGCGCTCGACTGGGTCTTTGATCCGGCCAATGCCGCCGCCGTTAGCCACATGTGCCAGGACGCGCGCGGCACTGTGCGCAATCACTTCGATTACGCGCATCATCTATACAGCCTGCTGGAAATCCTCGATGAGGCCTACCAGGAGCGTTACGGCGCCCTTGTCCAAAATGGCTAAACAGCGCAGTGTGCTTGAACACATAGCTAAATCAGCGGCGCAGCCTTCACAGCCTGCTCTGTGAGGGTCGTGCAGCGCGGAAAAAGTCCCTCACCACACACGCAGCAGCAGCCCTTTCAGGTATTCGCCCTCCGGGAAGGTGAGCGCGACCGGATGATCGTCCGCCGCGCCCAGATGGCGCACGATCTGCGCCTGCCGCCCGCTGTCGGCCAGCGCGCCGAAGACGATCTTCTGGAACAGATCGCGACTGACCGCGCCTGAACAGGAAAACGTCAGCAGATAACCGCCGCTGCGCACACACTTGAGTGCGTGTAGGTTGATGTCCTTGTAACCACGCGCCGCTTTTTCCACCTGCTGCGCGCTGCTGGCGAATTTCGGCGGATCCAACACGATGATCTCATACTGCTCGCCCGCGCTTGCCATGTCGCGCAGGTAAACGAAGGCATCGGCCTGAATGTATTCAGCGCTTTCGCCGTGTTCGCCCGTCAGCCCGTTGAGGCGCGCGTTTTCTTCCGCCAGTTCCAGCGCTTCATGCGACGAATCGACGTTGACGACATGCGCGCCGCCGTTGAGCAGCGCGTGCAAGCCAAAGCCGCCTGTGTAACTGAAAACGTTCAACAGCCGCGCGGGGCCGCTGATGCGCGTAGAAAGCAGTTCGCCCACGAGGGCGCGATTTTCGCTCTGATCGAGGTACAGGCCGGTTTTGTGTCCCTGGCGGATGTCCACGAGCATCTGCGGCTTGCCGTAACTTTCAGCAATCGTGATACGCGGCGGCGCTTCGACACCCCACAACATGCCGCTGCTGGCTGTCAGCCCTTCTTTGCCGCGCACATCAATGTCGCTGCGTTCGTAAATGCCCATCGGATGCATGATTTCGGCCAGCAGTTTCACCAGCAGAGGCTTACGCTGGTCAATGCCGAGCGTAAGCGCTTGCAGCACCAGCCAGCGATCGTAGACATCAACGATCAGGCCGGGCAGAAAATCGTTTTCGGCGTTCACCAGACGGAAGGCAGGTTTGCCGGCGTCGCCGCGCATATAGCTGGCCGTGCGTATGGGGCGCGCGTCGAAAGCCCGCCGCAGCATCCGCCGCCACCAGGCCTCGTCAATCGCTTCGTCGGCCCACGTCAAAAGGCGTACCTGAATCTGTGAACGCGGATTCCAGTAGCCGCGCGCCAGGAAGTTGCTGCCGCTGTCTTTGACCGTGACGATTTCACCCGGCGCTGGGCTGCCTTCCACGCGCTCTATCGCGCCGGAAAAGATCCAGGGATGCTGCTGGAGAATGGGTTTAGCGCGCCCGCTCTTGATAAAAACTGTCCCGCTCATGGTGTTAACCGCTTTCTGGCGCTGTCTCGGCGCCGCTGTGCGCCGCTGTTCGGCGCGCTGTTTCCTTTTACCATCACTTGCCCACTTTGCAAAGCCCGCCCTCAGACTATGCTTAACTCTGCCTCACGCGCCCGACGTATGATAGAATGTCATTTTCCAGTGAGTCAGGTGTGTTATGCAAACGTTCAAGATGCGCTATTATTTTTTGCTGCTGCTGCTGATTCTCGCGCTGAGCAGCGGCGCGTTTCTGCTGTGGGCGAGCAACGCTCAATCGGCCAGTCCCGAAGCGCTGGCGGCGCTCGAATCGGGCGACGGGGTGATCGTCAGCAGCGAGCGCTGGCTGGTGTTCCAGCCCGAAGGGCAGGAAGTCACTATGGGCCTGATCTTTTATCCCGGCGGACGGGTGGACCCTCGCGCTTATGCGCCCTTCGCGCGTGATATTGCCCGCGCCGGTTTTCTGGTGGTAATCGTGCCCATGCCCTTAAATCTGGCGTTGTTGGATGTCGAAGCAGCGCGCGCTGTGATGCTGGCATATCTCGACATTGACTACTGGGCACTCGGCGGACACTCGCTGGGCGGGATTGCCGCAGCGCAGTTCACGGCGCAGAATCCCCGCCTGGTCGATGGGCTGGTGCTGTGGGCGTCGTTTCCGCAGGGCAGCGAGGCGCTGGCCGCGCGCAACGATTTAGTGACTGTATCGATTTATGGCAGCAACGATACCTTGACCACTTTGACCAACATCGAGGCTTCGCGTGCATTGCTGCCGCCCGATAGCGTTTTCGTCGTCATCGAGGGCGGGAATCACGCTCAATTCGGCTGGTATGGTGTTCAGGCCGGGGATGGTGTGGCTTCGATTTCACCGGAGGAGCAGCAGCGGCAGACAGTCGCAGCGACGATCGCCGTGCTGCGGCAGTTAGGCACGCGCTGAAGTCAGCATCACCCTTGACGCCGCCAACACCGGCGTTATAATGCAGCGTAAATGGCTCCGTAGCTCAATTGGCAGAGCAGTTGACTCTTAATCAATTGGTTGCAGGTTCGAGTCCTGCCGGGGTCAAAGCCATATAACTCAGCGCTGTCAGCCCCATTCCGAACCGCCGGAATGGGGATTTCCATTGCAGCACTAAGCGCCACAGGTCATAATCTGCCCGCCCGCCAGCCCGAATTGGTGGGATGCCATCGTAGATGCGATTGAGCAGTGCGACATGTTCGTGTTCAACCTGTCGTGCGCCAGCCTGCAAAGCGAAGTCTGCCGCGCCGAACTGGACTACGCGCACAAGCGCAACCGCGCAGCCGGGCGGCTTTCGCAGTTTTACCGTGCATGAACCCAAACGCCGTAAAATCAGCGCCGCGCCGTTGCCAGTTTCGTGCGCTGCTACAACGAGGAGCTGCGCAAGGGGAAGCAGGCACAGGAAGCCCATCTGGCGAATAGCGAAAAGAAAACCGGTGAAGATGACTTCACCGGTTTCCCCAAGATGGAATGTTCGCTTACCATCCTGAGCTGCGGAGAGGGAGGGATTCGAACCCTCGAGGGCTGTGACACCCTACTCGCGTTCCAGGCGAGCGCACTAGTCCACTATGCGACCTCTCCCAACGGCGGGCATTATAGCAGTGGCGCGCGGCAAATTGTAGGGCGAGCGGCGCGTTAATCGCCCGCTTCCAGCGCGACATTTTCACTTTCGGTCGCCTGGGCTTTTCTGATCGGACGCGGCAGTAAAAAGGCCGAAGCCGCAGCGCCAAAGGTGATAAAGCCGACGATTTCAAAGGCTGTCGGCAGCCCCGTGGATTCAGCGAGCGTACCAATAAACAGACTGCCCAACGCCCCCATGCCGAAAATGATGCCGAGAATCGCGCCAGAGGCGAAGGCCTTGCTGCCGGGCATGAGTTCCTGCGCGGTGGAGACAAGAATGCTGTGCGAACCGCCAGACAACCCGCCCGCCGCCAGCGCCAGCGCAAACGCCAGCAGGCCATCGACATGCGGCAGGAAAATGAAGGTCGGCGCGCAGAGCGCCAGGCTGGCCGCCACTACCACGCGCCGGTCTATCCGATCAGCCAGATTGCCGAAATACACACCGCCGAAGCCCGATGCCAGCCAGAATGTGCTGGTGATAAGGCCGTAAAAAGCTGGATCCCAGCCTTTGTGCTCGAACAAAACAGGGATAAACTGCCCCGAACCCGGCTGCGCCACGCTGCGCAGCGCCACAACCAGCAGCAGCAGCCCCAACGCTTTCCAGGGCAGCGCTTTCCAATTGATCGCCTGCCTTCGTTCCAGTTTTTCCGGGCGCGTCAGTTGATAGGCTGTTCTGTCCGGGATGTGTTTTCCCATGACATACACGGCGGGAATAGCGAAGACGCCTAGCGCAAAAACAGGCACGATGCTGCCCGAAATCTGGATCAGCGCGCCGGCGATGCCTGGCCCAAAGGCCAGACCCAACTGCCCAAACAAGAAAAACCACGACAGATTGCCGGTGGCGTGCGCTTTGTCGCTTTCCGCCGCGTGCATCGAGCCGACAGGATGAAACGCGCCGCTGCCGAGCGCCGCCAGCCCGTAGGGAATAAACATCAGCCAGAAATTCTGCGTCGCCAGACCAAGCGTCAGCCCCAGAATCATAAAGCTGACTGTCCAGGCAACGCCGCCCGCGCCCGCCCAGCGCCCCCCGGTTTGATCCACAAACCAGCCAAAAAATGGCTGGCTGAACGAGCCGACCAACTGCCGAAAGCTTTCCGCCAGCCCAATTTCGCGCGGGCCGATGGGTAGAATGCTGCCGCTGAGGAAGGTCAGCAGCACCGCGCCCATGCTCATAAAGGTATCATTGACGGCATGCCCAAAGGCCACCGCCCAAAAGAGCGGATTGCGCGGCAGTTTCATATGGGATTCCTGATAATCATTAAGAACGATACACGTTTTATGATGTGCCGCCAACAGACGACTGTCAACAAAAATGGTATGCTGTGGTTTGTGGACGATGTTTTTGTGGTGAACGTAAGTATTCAGAGGTGTGGTATGGTACGCATAACGCTGCTTGTGGGCATTCTGCTGGCGGCGCTGCTCAGTGTGCGGGTGGCGCAGGCACAGCTTTCGTGCGAAACGCCGGCGCTGGACGCGGCGCTGGTGCGCAGTTTGCAGCGCACATGGGATAAGACCGATTTTTGCCTGTTCGAAGAAGGCGTTTTTGACGAAATCCTTTCCGGCGGCGTGGGGCGCGACGGCATCCCGCCGATTGATAACCCCGTGTTTGAACCGGTAGACACAGCGCAAGATTGGCTGCAAGCGCAGTCACCGGTTATTATTCTGGAGATCGAAGGCGCGGCGCGGGCCTATCCGCTGGAAATTCTGATCTGGCACGAGATCGTCAACGATGTGTTGAGCGACATTCCGGTGGCGGTAACCTACTGCCCGCTGTGCAACAGTGCCATCGTTTATGACCGGCGCGTGGGCACAGCAGCGCTGCGTTTCGGCGTATCGGGGATGCTGCGCAACAGCGACCTGATTATGTGGGATGATCTGACACAAAGCTGGTGGCAGCAGCTTACGGGCGAAGGCATCGTCGGCGCGTATACGGGGACGCAGCTTACCCTCGTGCCCTCGCTGCTGGGCAGTTTCGGCGTTTTCGCCCAGCAGTATCCCCAGGGCGAGGTGCTGACACGCGACACGGGCTTTTCGCGCTCCTATGGGACGAATCCCTACGATTTTTACGACAGCAATGAAAATCCGTTCCTGTTTCGCGGTGACCCTGATCCGCGTTTGCCCGCCGTAGAGCGCGTGCTGGCGGGCATGATCGGTGGCGTGGCGGTGGCTTATCCGTTTACCACACTGGAAACGCTGCGTGTAATTAACGACACCGTAGGCAGCATCCCCGTCGTAGCGCTGTGGCAGGCGGGGGCGACCAGCGCGATTGATGGGCCGGACATCAACGCGGCGCGCGACGTAGGTATGGCCGCGCTGTACCGCCGCACCGTGGATGAGCGTGTGCTGACATTCGTCTATGGCGAAGACGGCGCGATCCGTGACGAGCAGACCGGCAGTCTGTGGAATATCTTCGGCACAGCGCTGGAGGGTGAACTCGCGGGTGCGCAGTTACAGCAGGAATTCGCGTTTCCGCATTTGTGGTTTGCGTGGGCGGCTTTTCGGCCAGACACGCTGGTGTATGGGGTGGCGGGGTAGACGCGCCAAACGACGCTTTTATTATAGCCAAAAAGCGGGGGCACACACGCTGGCGTCCCCCGCTGCCACAGCTCTAGCCAACGACAATCTCATGCTCGTCGCGCGGCGCGCCTAAAAACGCGCGCTCTTTTTCGATGATTTCCGGGTCCAGTTTGACAAACAGCGGCGCGGGTTCGCGCAGCGCTTGCCCTTGCGCCAGCGCGCTTACCTGCCAGCGGCCAACCGCTTTGCTGCCGTCGTAGGTCAGCCCGTTGTGGCTGCGCGTGTGCTCGTGGAAAGTTTCGATCTTCAGCGTGCCGAAAATTTGCCCGGCATAGCCCAGATACTCGTGCAGCTTTTGCGCGCTGAACGGCAGCCAGGGCGCGAGCAGAATTTTGAGGTTGTCGATCACGCGCAGAATGGTGTAGACACTGCGCGCCGCATCCGCCGGGTCATCTTTGATGCGCTTCCAGGGTTCACGCTCGTTGAGATAGGCATTGGCGTCGCGCACTACGTCCATCGCCGCTTGCAGCCCGGCCAGCAGGCGCACTTCGCCCAGCAGCGTGCCCACTTTGTCGAAGGCTGCTTCCGACTGGCGGATGATGGCTTCGTCCTGCGGCGTCAGTTGGTCATAGGCCGGCACTTTGCCGTCGAAACGCTTGTAAGCGAAGGTCAGCATACGGTTAGCGAGATTGCCCCACGCGGCCACCAGTTCGTTGTTCACGCGCGAATAGAAGCCTTCCCACGAAAAGTCTGAATCCTTGCTTTCGGGCATCGTCGCCGCCACATAGTAGCGAATCGCGTCTGGCTGGTAGCGTTCAGCGATGTCCGGCAGCCAGATAGCCCAGTTGCGACTTTTGCTGAACTTCTGGCCTTCGATGTTCATGAACTCATTGGCCGGCACATCATAAGGCAAATTGATGCGCGCGCTGTCGCCGTCATTGTAGATGCCGTCCACACCCAGCAGTTCCGCCTGCCAGATGATGGTGTGGAAAGGAATGTTATCCTTGCCCAGAAAATTGTAGATTTTGGCCTCCGGGTTGTACCACCATTTTTTCCAGGCATGGTAATCGACGATGTTGTGCGCCCATTCGACGCTGGCGGTGAAATAGCCCATGACCGCCTCGAACCACACGTACAGCTTTTTGTCGTCCCAACCCGCCAGCGGCACGGCGATGCCCCAATCGATATTGCGCGTGATCGGACGCCCGCGCAGCCCATCGGCGATGAAGTTGCGCGTAAAGGCCGTCACGTTGGCGCGCCACACGTCTTTTTTGCTCTCGACATAAGCCAGCAGTTCGTTGGTGAACTTGCCCAGATCGAGGAAATAGTGCTCGGCGGTGCGAATCACCAGTTTATCGGCGGGATTATTGCGGCTGCGCGGCTCGATCAGCAGGGTGGCCTCCAGCAGGTTGCCGCAGTTGTCGCACTGGTCGCCGCGCGCCTTGTCATAACCGCAGATGTAGCATTTGCCTTCGACGTAGCGATCCGGCAGAAAGCGTTTTTCCAGCTCGCTGTACATCAGGTCTTGCGTTTCGGTATACAGCGCGCCGCCTTGCAGCAGCCGCGTGAAAAAGTCCTGCGCGATCTTGTGATGATTCTCGGTATCGGTATGCGTGAACAGATCGTAGCTGATGCCGAGTTTTTGCTGCGTCAGCAAGAAGCGCTGGTGATAGTGTTCGAACAGGTCGCGCGCCGGAATGCCGCGTTTGTCGGCCTCCACCGAAATCGGCGTGCCGTGACTATCGGAGCCAGAAACCATCAGTACATGATTGCCTTTGAGGCGGTGATAGCGCGCGAAAATATCGGCGGGCAGGTAAGCGCCAGCCAGATGGCCGACATGCAAATCGCCGTTGGCGTAGGGCCAGGCGACGGAAACGTGAATATATTGGGGGGTGGCGGTCATGAGTTTGTCCTTATGCAGTCATCATAACGCTGTGAACTATAACGTTTTTAGCCCACAGCCGAAAGTTACGCGGCGGCGGCCAAAAACAAAAAGCGTCTGCGCAAAGACAGACGCCGAGTTTAGCGGGATGGGAGCGCGGGAATCAGGCAGCGCGCCGCATTCGTCTGTCCAGCAGGGCCGTCCAGCGCGGCATTCGATGAGTGAACGCGGGAGACAATAAGGTATGCATGTTCTCAGTATAGGGGCAAAAACGCGCCTGCGTCAAGCGCTTGAGAAGCCCTAAACGTTGCGCGTAGAATGAGGATGGTTTGGCGAAATAGCATTATTTCCCCGACTGACCATTGAAAGAGCAAAAGGACGAGGAAGCCAGTGTCCCCACGCACGCCTGTAAATAGACCTTATCAGGGTGTAGAAGATTTTCAGAAAATGGCGCACATCCTGCGCGCCGGGCGGACGGCCTGGCGGCATTCGGGTTACGTGCATATCAGCGATCTGAACCGGTGGACGTATTACATTATGCTGCGCCATGCTCCCATGCAACAGGTCGCGTATATCTGGGAAGACGAATCCGGCGGGGTGTCAGGCTGGTCGCTGTTTTCGCTCAATGCTGTGGCGCCGGATGGCCGGTTCGCGGCGGCGGCCATGACCTGGTTGGATGCCGAAAACGCGCCCGGCCATTATGAACCCGTCGGCGTTGATCCGGCACAATTTGCGGAGGACGAGCTGACGGAGTGGCGGCACAATATGGATACGGACGAAAGCTTCGAGCCGACGCTGTATTTTTTGGCGCTCGACGGCGCGGAGAGCATAGGCACGCCGTTGTGCCGGCTGCGTGTGCCCGATGACCCCGATCTGGGCTGGGTGAACACGCCGGGGTGAAGCGGGCATGGCGGCGGCAGGGCGCGGCGCTGGCGCTGCTTCAGCACTCATTCCGTGAACTGTATCAGCGCGAGCGGCGCCGGGTCGGGCTGGACGTGGATGCTTCCAGCCTGACAGGGGCGACGAAGCTGTATGAACGGGCCGGGATGCGCCCCGCCCCCAGGTGGCAGTACAGCGCCTGTGAGAAGGAACTGCGCGCCGGACGTGATCTGAACACGCAAACGCTGGAATAAGACAAAGGGCCAGACTCCTCCCCTGGCCCTGCCTGTTTATCAGCCTTCAATCAGCAGCGATTCCGGGTCTTCGACCAGTTCTTTGACGCGCACGAGGAACTGCACGGCCTCGCGCCCGTCGATGATGCGGTGATCGTAGCTGAGCGCCACATACATCATGGGGCGGATGACGATCTGATCTTTGACGACCACCGGACGCGGTTTGATGGCGTGCAGGCCGAGAATGCCGACCTGCGGCGCGTTGAGAATCGGCGTGCTCATCAGCGAGCCGAAGATGCCGCCGTTGGTAATGGTGAAGCTGCCGCCGCGCAGGGCTTCGAGCTTAAGCGTGCCATCTTCCGATTGTTTGGCGAAGTCTTTGATGGCTTTTTCGATTTCGGCGAACGACATCCGATCGGCATCGCGCAGCACCGGCACAACCAGCCCTTCTTCCGCGCCGATGGCAATGCCGATGTCGTAATAGTGCTTGAGCACAAATTCATCACCCTGAATTTCGGCGTTGACGCGCGGGAAAAGCTTGAGCGCGCCGATGGCGGCTTTGACGAAAAAGGACGATAAGCCGAGGCTGACGTTGTATTTTTTCTGGAAGGCTTCTTTGCGGCGGGCGCGCACTTCCTGCACCGCCGACATGTCGATTTCGTTGAAGGTGGTGAGCATAGCGGCGGTGTGCTGCGCTTCGACCAGGCGGCGGGCGATGGTCTGGCGGCGGCGCGACATACGCACACGCTCCTCGCGGCGGTAGCCGTTGTTGAGTGAAGCGGCCAGCGGCGGCGGCACAGGCGCGGCAGCCGGAACAGACACAGGCGCGGCAGGCGGGGCGGCACGCTGCACGAACTGCTCGACATCGCCTTTAGTGACTTTGCCGCCCGTGCTGGGAGTCACCAGCGCCAGATCGACGTTGTATTCCTCGGCCACACGTTTGGCAACGGGTGTCGCGGCAGCCGGCGCAGGGGCGGACACGGCAGGAATGCCAGGAGCGACTTCTTCGATATACCCAAGCACATCGCCGATTTTGACATCCGCGCCGGCGGGGCGTTCGATTTTCGCCAGTACACCATCTTTTTCCGCGCCGACTTCCAGATCGACTTTATCGGTTTCGAGCACGACGATGGCCTGACCAACCGCGACCCGTTCGCCCTCGTTTTTCAGCCAGCGCGCGACGGTCGCTTCGACCACCGATTCACCCAGCGAGGGCACAATGATTTTTGATGTCATGACTTCAATCCTTCTGTAGGCAGTAGGGGCGCGGTTTTTTCGCGGGTGTGGGCGTAGACGCGCTCGATGAGCGCTTCCTGATTGGCGGCATGCCAGGCTGCCGAGCCTTCTGCCGGACTGGAGCGGCGCGGACGTCCGATGTAGCGCAGCGGTCTGTCGCTCAGGCGCAGCAGGTGCGGGCGCATAAATTCCCACGCGCCGGCGTTTTCCGGCTCTTCCTGCGCCCAAATGACCTCTTCGATCTGCGTATACTGGCGGAAAATCTCGCCGAGTTCGTCTTCGCGCAGGGGATAAAGCTGTTCGACACGCACCAGCGCCGATGCGCTGTCCTGTTCGCGGTACGGGCTGCTGAGCAGATCGACATAAATTTTGCCGCTGCACAACACCAGCCGGCGAATGCGTTCGGGCTGCTGCGCGGCGCGGGCATCGTCGATCACCGCCTGCCAATGACCTTCGGCAAAGGCGCGCGGTGGCGAGGCCACCAGCGGGTGTCGCAGCAAACTCTTGGGGGTCATGATAATCAGCGGCAGGGGGTCGCTTTTGAGCAGCGCGGTCTGGCGGCGCAGCAGATGAAAATACTGCGCGGCAGTGGTGGGATTGGCGACACGCATATTGATGTCTGCCGCCAACTGCAAAAAGCGTTCCAGCCGGCCTGTGGAATGGTCGGGGCCGGCGCCTTCGTAGCCGTGCGGCAGCAGCAGCACCAGCGACGGCGTTTGTCCCCATTTATCGCGCGCGGAGACCAGGAATTCGTCAATCACGCCCTGCGCGCCGTTGATAAAGTCACCGTACTGCGCCTCCCACAGCACCAGACGCCCTGGCTCCTGAATATTGTAGCCATATTCAAAGCCAATGGTCGCCGCTTCAGTCAGTGGGCTGTTGTGAATCTCGAAGGCGGCGGTGGCCTGGGGCAAGCGCTGCAAGGGGATATGCTGCGCGCCGTTTTCGGCATCGTGGAACACGGCGTGCCGCTGGTTAAACGTGCCGCGTTCGACATCCTGCCCGGTCATGCGAATCGCCACGCCGTCCTGCAAAATCGTGGCGAATGCCAGTTCTTCCGCCGTCGCCCAATCGATGGTGGCGGCGGCAGCGTCTTTGAAGGCCTCGCGGCGGCCTTGAATGGCTTTTTGCAGCTTGGGATGCATACTGAAACCGGGCGGCAGCGTGCGCAGCGCCTCGTTGAGCGCCTGCAAGCGTTCTAACGACACGGCAGTGTGCTGGCGTCCAGCCAATCCTCGCGTGGGCACGGCCAGTTCCGGCTCGCGCAGATCACGATCCGGGTTCAGGCTTTCCAGCGTTTTTTGCAGATTGTCCATATGCTGGCGCACCAGCGCGTCGGCCTCGTTTTCGGCGATGATGCGACGCTCGACCAGCGTATTGGCCCACAACTGGCGCACAGTAGGGTGCTGGCGAATCTGCTGGTACTGCCTGGGCTGCGTAAAGCCGGGTTCGTCGCCTTCGTTGTGGCCGTAACGCCGGTAGCCGATCAGGTCGATCAGGAAATCCTTGTGGAAGTGCGCGCGATAAGCATAAGCCAGCCGCGCCGCTTCGATACAGGCCTGCGGGTCGTCGGCGTTGACATGCACGACGGGCACGCGGAAGCCTTTCGCCAGATCGCTGGCATACAGCGTACTGCGCGAGTCGCTGGGTTCGGTGGTATAGCCCAGTTGGTTATTGGAAATGATGTGAATCGTGCCGCCTGTCCAGTAGCCGGGCAGACGCGACAAATTGAGTGTTTCGGAGACGATGCCCTGTCCCGGAAAAGCCGCGTCACCGTGAATCAGCAGCGGCAGCGTGATTTCGGGGTCGAAGCGCGGAGCGCCGGGCGCATCGCTGCGCGTACCCACCGCGCGCGCCATCCCTTCGACCACCGGATTGACCATCTCCAGATGGCTGGGGTTGGGCGCCATCGTTACCAGCATGTCGATCTGCTGGCTGTCGGTGACGGTGCGATAGGCGCCAGCATGATACTTGACATCGCCCATCCAGCCCAGATCGTAGCGCAGCTTGCGCGGGTTCACCGGGTCTTTGAATTCGGCCAAAAATTGCAGGTAGGGCTTGTTGAGCGTATGCGCCAGTACATTCAGGCGGCCACGATGCGCCATGCCCAGCAGCGTGTTGGCAATATCGGCCTCCGCCGCCAGATAAATGATTTCGTCCAGCATCGGCACCATAATATCCAGCCCCTCGATCGAGAAGCGGTGCTTGCCGGGGAAAATGCGGTGCAAAAACTGCTCGAAAGTTTCGACCTGTGTCAGGCGTTCCAGCAGCGCGCGTGCGTTGATCGGGCGGAGCGGCGGGCGATACTGGCCGCTTTCGACCGCTTCGCGCAGCCATTCGCGTTCGGCGGGTTCATGCACATGGTCAAATTCATAACCGCTGGCGGAGGAATAAACGGCGCGCAGCAGTTGAATCGCCCACAGCGCGTTGGAAGCCTGAGTCGCCAGCGGGCCGCCGATCAGGCTGGCCGGAAGCTGGCGTAAATCGTCGTCGCCGATGCCGTGAAAGGCGGGGTTGAGCGATGGGTCGCCGGGCGGCGGCGTGCCCAGCGGGTCGAGATTGGCGGCGAAATGGCCGTTAGCGCGGATCGCCTGCGCCAGATTAGCTGCGCCAACGATTTTTTCGACGGCCAGCGCCGGCTGTTCGCGCCGTTCGGCGATAACCGCGCTGGACTCGGCCTCAGCAGGCGGCGTCCACTGGGCGAAAAAAGCGCGCGCTTCGGCATCGACCGACGCCGGGTCTTGCTGATAGCGTTCGTAAAGGTCAAGCACATAAGCGGCGTTCACGCCGAAAAAATCAGATGTCACGATGGGATCCTGCAAAAAGCACTTAGCTCACAAAATAGGCTGTGGACGCCCTACAGCGCGCCCACAGGGTCAGCGTTATTGTAACCGAACACGGCGCTTATTTTCCACGCCGCTCGACAATATTCATCTCCTGTTTAACGAAGGCCCGTGAATCATCGGGCACGTCGTGCAGCAGCGCCACGCCGGGGCCGATCTGCGTGCGCGCGCCCACTTTGACACCGGGCATGATGCTGCAATTGACGGAAATGAAAGCGTCGCGCCCAACGATACCGCCCAGTTTGCGCCGGCCCGTGTCGCGCTCTTCGCCGTCAATCATGCTGCGCACCACGCTGCGATCCATGCGCAAATTGGCGGTGGCGCAGCCCGCCGAAAAATTGACGCCCTGCGCGAAGACCGAATCCAGCACGGTCGCGGCGTGCAAACTGCAATTGTCGGCGATATAGCTGCGCGCCACTTCGCAGTTAAAGCCGATTTCGCAGTTGTTGAGAATCATGCAGTTGCGCACAAGCGCGTTGTTGGCGATGAACGTGCTCGCGCCAATATAAGCCGGCCCAGAAATCGTCGCGCCGGGGAAAATACGCGCCCCCGCGCCGATAAACACATCGCCGATAATCGACGCGCGATCAGAGACAAAGGCGCTGCCGGCCACGATCTGCCCCTGAATGCGTGTCAGGTAGTGGTTCATCACGTCGAGTACCTGCCAGGGATAATCGAGCGCGCCAAAAATGCCTCTGGCAGCCACCGCGCGATAAGCGCCGCCTTTGACCAGCGTATCGAGTGTACGTGTGTAAGCCTGTTCGCTGCCTTGTTCGTATTCTTTGCGCAGCGTGTTCAGCAGCCGCGCCAGATCGGGATGCACATGCGCCAGCACACTGGGGAACGTGCCCTGCGCCGCGCGTTCGCTGACCGCCATGACGCGCCCGGCTTCCCCAAGCTGCGCATACATCGCTGTGCCGGGCGTGTCGGCTTCGCTGCACGCCAGCAGGCCGATGGTCTTATCGGCAAAGTGCGCATTAAGCATGGCCTGGTGCAGCACATCATCGACAATATCGTGCACGCGCGTGATATACACCGGGCGGCTGAGGTCGCCGCCAACCGCCAGGCCGGCTTGCAGCAGCGCATCGGCTACCCCTTTGGGTTCCGGCTGCATCACCACGCGCATTTGCAGCCCACTCAACTGCTCGGCCAGCGTATTGGTTTCGCTCTGGTAACGCGGATTAACGACCAGCACCACCTGTTCGAAGCCCATGCCCTGGAAGCGCTGTGTCTGGTTGACCAACAAAGGTTCTGCGCCAAAGCGCAGCGCAGCGACGTCGTGCAGCGGCCACAACTGGCGATTCATATCACTCGCCAATAAGATCAACAGCGGAGTCTGCGCCATAGGCCCTCCTCAAAAGTATTAAGATGTTGCCCCTATTGTAGCGCATCCGCAGGGTTGCACACGGGCATTATTCAACCTTAGAATAGAAGGGAAAAGTGGCACACCACAGGGAAGCGCCGTTTTGACCACCGCACAGATTAGCCGCGCACAATTAGAAGATGCGCTTCAGAGAGCCTTAGCCGCGGGCAAAGCAGGCTTTGTTCAGCAGGTGCGCTGCACGCTGGCGCTCAGCCAGATGAACGGCACGCCCGCCGCACTGCCGCCGCCCTACAGCGAAAAACGGCGCAGCCCGCAGCAGGCGCGCATTATGGCGCTCATGTCGTTCAGCCAGCAACTTACGGAACTCCAGATCAAAGCGCTCCTCAAAGAGGCCAGTCAGATTCCCGACACCGCGGTACGGTTGTCGCTGATGGTCGAACTCGCCGTGCAGCTTTCGCCGCAGACATTCCCGCTGGTAGCGCGCGAAATCTGGGGGCAGTTGCGGCAGCTCCCAGACGCCGTGGTGCGGGTGCGCACCATGCTGCGCCTGGCGCCCATGCTGACCGTCGTACAGGATGAACCGAGCATGCCCGAAGCGCTGATGGAAACGGTAGCGCTGGCCCAGGCCATCCACAACAGCGAAGCGCGGATGCGGGCCTTCGCCGCGCTGGCACCCCATTTGCCGAGCGCTATCCAGGTGCGGATGCTGCGGCGCGTCCTGGACGAAAGCGCGGTGCTGCACAACGATACACTGCGCGCCAACACCATTATCGCTATCGCCGAAACCCTGCCACCCGATCTCGAAGGGCGCGCGCTGGAAGTCGCCGAGTCGATCGAAGCGCCGGCAGAACGCGCCCGTGCGCTCACCGCGCTGGCCAGGCAGCTCCCGCCCGAACTGCAACCGCGTGTGCGCCAGCAGGCCTTAGAAACCATCAACACCATTCGCAGCGAAGACGAACGCGCCGACGCGCTGATCGCTTTCGTGCCCAATCTGGAATATGCGACCGGCAACCAGTTCCCGGCGCTGCTGGAACTGGCGCTGAGCATCGCCATCAGCCTGACTCGCCGTCCGCTGCGTTCGCGCACGCTGGTTGCGCTGGCGCCGCATCTGACACTCGATTTGCAGGGCGAAACGCTGGCGGTGGTACACGGGCTAAGCAACGAAACCGATCGCGCCAAACTGCTGGCAGAGATGGCGCAGTATTTGCCGCCCGAAATGCTGGTGGCGAGCCTGGCGGTGGCGCATACTATGCGCGAACAGTCGGCGCGCGTCCATGCGCTGACAGCGCTGGCACGGCATGTGCCGGAAAACGCGCGCAACCAAACACTGCTCGATGCGCTGGCGGCAGCCTCCAATCTTCAACAGCCGTATGCGCGCGTCATGGCCTTGATCGCCCTCATGAACATTCTGCCGCCGCAAATGCAGGACCAGGCCTATGCCAATGCGCTGGAAACGACGCGCCTGATCGCCAATGAGAACGCCCGCGCCCGCGCCATCAGCATGATGGGGCCGCATCTGCCGGAACGCCTGATTGGGCGCGCGCTGGCAGAGGCGCACCAACTGACCGATTTCCAGCAGCGCATGAACGCGCTCACCGGGCTGATCCCGTATCTGCCGGAGGAAATGCGCCGCGAAACGCTGCAACATCTGCTGGACAATGTGCGTCAGATCAAAGTGGATTACAAGCGGGCGCGCGCGCTGGTGACGCTGGCGCCGCTGCTGCTGCCCTCATTGGTGGCGCCGGCGCTCGCGCTGGCGGTCAATATTAGCGACCCGTTCGATCAGGTGAGCGCCTGCATCGCCCTGATGCATAACCTGCCGCCTGACCAGCGCCCGGCGATTGTCGGCAAAATCTGGGGCTTAGTGCGCCAGATCGAAAACGGCTACGATCAGGCCAGCGCGCTGGCGGCCATCGCGCCGTTTTTGCCGAGCGCCGCGCACGCCGATTTGTCGAAAGCCGCTGGCATGGTGATCGGCTCGATCATGGACGAATACGATCAGGCCAGCGCGATCAGCATTCTCGCGCCGCTGCTGGCAGGAGAGGGGAGCAGCAGCCCGCTGCCCGCCCTGCCGCAGGCCGCTGCCCTGATTAAAGAAGCGTTGGAGACAGCGCTGAGCGTGCCGCAGCAAACCCTCCGTGTGCAGTTGTTAGGCGAATGCATAACGCTGTGGCAGGAGATCGGCGAGCACAGCGCGCACCCGGAGCGCACACAGGCGCTGTGGGGCGACATACTGCGGCGGCTTTGCTCTTTACCGCTGGCCGATGTCTTGCTATGCTTAGGAGCATTGGTGCCTATGATGCGCGCGCTGGCCGGCGAAGACGGTTTGCAGCAAGTCGTGCGGATTCTGGGGGTGCGTTAGCGCCCCTGATGCGCAGATTGATGCTATAGTTATAGTGATGAGTTTGGCGGGGGAAGGTCTGTAAGGGATGAGCGACCACTTTTTATCGGCATTGATGCGCACAGCCAAAGACATCACCCAGGCCGAACGCGCGCTGGCGGTGGATGTCGATTTGAACGTGCTGGAAACCCTGAATCTCGACACCCCTACCCTCAATTCCGCCCATTTTCAGGAAGTCGCGACTGGCGCGCTGCGGCGTGGGCTGGACAACAACGAAGCGATTATCACCAATAACATCATCACCGACCCGGCACAAGCCCCCGTCACCAATACCAATTTCACCGATCTGCGCGTTGTCGTGGTGATCCCCGTCAAAGGGCGCGGCGCGGTGTACCTTGACCAGCATATCCGCCACGGCATTATCCCGCGCCAGACGATCGACAAATTAATGCGGCTGGTGCGCCAGGTGATGTCCAGCGCCGAAAGCGAACCGGGCGCAGAAGCACTGCACACGATGTACCAGCAAATGAATTAGCCGATGTCTGGTTTTCAGTCAACCGGAGACTGGTATTCTATTCCTGCAAGCGCGGGAGCGGCGCTTTGGGCAGGGGAATGCTCTTGAGGATTTCGTCGATAATGGCCGCCGTGCGCTTGCTGTAGAGCCACACCATGCCGGGTTTGACATCGGCGCTGCAAATCACTGCCAGCGAGACCGTATAAGGACTCCCAAATTCGATAATATAGACGCCGTTGCTGCTGCCCTCGAAATATGTCGAGTGGAATTTGCTTTCGTCCAGGATGCTGGCCAGCGAACGCTGGGCGGTGTGGTCGATGCTGAGCGCCTGCGTCAGCAGTTGCAGATCGTAGTCGTCCAGCGTGCCCGCCGCGCCTACCATATTGCCGTCGGCATCGACCAGGCCGACAAAACTGGCCTTGACATGCCCTAAAAGCCGATTGAGTTCGATATTGATGCGTTTGAACTGCTGGCGTCCCAGCACGAGCGCCGCCGGACGGGTGCGCGGGTCCAGCCGCCGCGCGCGATCGCGCGCGACTTCGCGCGTTTTGGGCTCTTCCGGCTCGACAGGGCGTGCGCGGTCAGCGCGCTTTTGCTCAAGCTGGCGTTCGATCTGCATCAGCACAAACGTCATGTTCAGCGGCTTGTAGAGATAATCGACCGCGCCCAGACGAAAAACGGCGACAGCGCTTTTGGCAGAAAGATCGTCGTCGATGATGATGACGCGCGCACCGGGACGCAGCCCGCCGACCACCGCCAGTAAATCCATGCCGCTCAAATCGGGCAGTTCCGTTTCGGTGACAATCAAATCAAAATCCGTCAGCAGAATCTCGCTGAGCGCTTCCTCGAAGCTGCCCGCCTGATTGGTGGCATAGCCACCGGCCAATTCCAGCGTATCCGCCAGTTGCGTGCGCAAGTCTTCGTCTTTGGCAACAATCAGAATGCGTTCCTGCTTGCGTGCGTTTGCCATGCCCCCGTCCCTAATCCGCAACCGGCGCGTAGCGCTCTAAAAGCGGCGACAGCGCTAATAATTGTATCAGACGCTCACCATGACTGAGGATGCCATGGATCAGCTCGGTGGCGCGGGCGCTGGTCTGCAACTTGCTGAGATCGACATATTCGACCTGACGCACTTCGTCCACCACCAAACCAAGCTGGTGAGCACCGCGCTGCGCCACAATAAAGAGCGTGGTGATGTCTACGCTCTGGGCGGACTGCCCAAAAATGCGGCGCAGGTCGAGCATCCATAATACCGTGCCATGCCGATTAACGACCCCCAATATTTCGGGGCGCGGGTCGGCCACGTGCGTAATTTCGACCATCGCCGCGACTTCCAGCACGTCCTCGATAAGCATGGCATATTCCTGGTCGCCGAGCGTGAACAAAAGAACCGGGACTTCGAGCTGCATATTATTCTTCGTCATGATGCACGAGTTTGCCGCGCGCTTCGTTCAACCAGGTGACCATGATAATGTTGGGCGGGGTTTCGCCCTCCAGCAAAATCTCATCGACCAGCTCACCCAATTTGGAACGCAGGGCAATCAACACATTGTTGGCAGAAATCCCGGCTAACCAGGGCGTTTCTGAGGAAATTTGCAGGCCCACTTTGTTACCATTAATGACACCATTGAGATGAACGGTATGCGCTTCGCCGGTTTTCAGCACCAGTTCGGCCAATGTCGCGCCGGCGCTGGCCATCTGCGCGCGATAAGCCGGCGCAAAGCCCAGCAGCCCCGCGGCGCGGCGCACCGTATCTCGCACAATCATAATATCCATCGCGTCTTCCACCCGCACCGACATGACGGGTGGGCGCATATGGTACGGCCCCTTCGTATCGCTCATGAAGTCCCTTGTCGCTGACGCCTACTCATTCAAGTATACCAAGTTCCTGCAAGGTGTTGATAAGGTGTTCCGAAGCAAAGATGTCTTTAGGAATGTAATCGTCGGCGCCGGCGCGTAAACCGGTCATCGTGTCCTGGGCCTTCGATTTTTCCGTCAGCATAATGATCGGAATATCCTGTGTCGTCGGGTTGCGCTTGAGACGGCGGCAGACCTGAAAACCGTCCATCGTCGGCAGTTTGACATCCAGCACGATCAGCGCCGGCGGGTTTTCGATCGCCTCGCGGATGCCGTCCGGGCCGTCGTAAGCCACGCGCACGCGCAGCCCCACGCTTTCTAAGGTTTCTTTGATCTGTGCAGCCTGTGTTTTGCTGTCCTCGACCAGCAGTACTTCGAGCGCCATAATGCCAACCCCGTGTGTGTTGATTTGGTTTAATTCTACACCAGATTGAGGATTGCCGTCGCTAATTTGCTCAGCGGCAGTACTTGTTCTACGCTACCACGTTCAACAGCCGCCCCCGGCATCCCGAAAACGGTCGCGCTGCTTTCGTCCTGGGCGAACGTGCGTGCCCCCGCCCGCCGCATCGCCAGCAGCCCTTCGGCGCCGTCGTCGCCCATGCCTGTCAGAATCACGCCGACGCTGGCCGAGCCACAGGTAGCGGCGATCGACGAAAACAGCACATCCACCGACGGTTGGTAGCGGTGCGGCCCCTGTGCTTTGACCAGCCGCGCGAGCAACCGCTGGCGCTGGCGCACAATCGTCAGATGCGCGCCGCCGGGCGCCAGATGCACCACGCCCGCTTGCAGCAGATGATTATCGGCCACGATGTTTACGGCTAACGGGGTGCTTTTGCGCAGCCAGCGCGCCAGCCCGCCGATAAATTCGCCGGGCATGTGCTGCACAACGACGATCGGCAGCCGAAAATCCGCCGTCAGCCCGTTGAGCAGATTAATCAGGGCGCTGGGGCCGCCCGCGCTGGCGCCAAAAGCGACCACTTCCGGCGGCAGGCGCGGACGATCAATCGTGACTGGTTTGGGCGTAGTTGCGGCCACCGGCAGCAGCGGCGCGCCGACACCACCCAGCAGCGTGATCCGCTCGCTGCTCAATTCACGCCGCTGAATCACCTTCACGCCCGACATCGCCAACAGGGTTTTCATTAACTGGCGCTGTTTTTCGGCGAACGCCGGGTCGCGACGGTCGGGCGGTTTTTCGACCACCGCCAGCGCGCCGGCTTGCAGCGCCTGCATCGACAGCTCGACTTCGCTCTCCAACAGGCCGCTGACGACGACCACCGGCGTCGGGCACTGCGCCATGATGCGCCGTGTGGCCTCCAGACCATCCATGCGCGGCATCCGAATATCCATCGAAATGACATCGGGTTTGAGTTCCTGCGTGAGCGCCAGCGCTTCTTCACCATCGCGCGCCGCGCCGACCACATGAAAACCCGGCGTCTCGTTAATGAGACCCGTGAGAAAATGACGGACGGTTGGGCTGTCCTCGGCCAGCAGGACACGGACACCCCAGTTCGGATTATCGGTCATCGACATGGTTATTGTGCGCGTTCGGTTGAGGCAGCGATCCTATTCTTATGTTCAGTGAAATAGGGACGAATGTCTATAGGGAGAACAAAATTCTATCCGATTTGCTGCCAAACACTAACGCCCCGGCTCCTGCGCGAAGTAATCGCGGATCGTGGCGGGCGCGAAAATGCCCCTGTCGGTGCAAATGGCGCTGACCAGATGCGGCGGCGTGACATCGAAGGCCGGATAGTAGCCCCCAATACCCGGCACCGCCGTGCGCACCGTGCCTTCTGCCCCGCGCGCGTAAAACACCTCGTCGGGCTGGCGTTCTTCGATCGGGATGTCCGCG
This sequence comes from Chloroflexota bacterium, assembly GCA_013388745.1. GTDB lineage: Bacteria > Chloroflexota > Anaerolineae > Aggregatilineales > Phototrophicaceae > JACAER01. The sequence continues at coordinate 31,952 of JACAER010000043.1, read as the reverse complement.
CCGGTAGCAGTCTGCGGGTCGGGGCCGTCGTAACCCAGCACATAAAACGGCCTGCCGAAATGCGCCGCGGTGATGGCGTGTGTCAGCGTGCCTACTTTGTTGGTGATATGGCCGTCGAGCGTGATGCGATCCGCCGCGCAGATGAATTTGTCGAGCCGGCCTGTTGCCATCAGATGCGCAGCCATACCATCGGTAATCAGCTTGAAGTCAATGCCCAGCTCGACTGCGGAAGCCGCTGTCAGGCGCGCGCCTTGCAGGTATGGGCGCGTTTCGCAGCCGACCAGGGTGATCGTTTTGCCCTGCATTTTCGCTGTCCACAGCATCCAGCACAACGCCGCGCCAGCGAAACAGTGCGTCAAAATCTGGTCGCCGTCGTTGACCAGCCGCGCCGCGTGTTCGCCGCACAGCCGCGCGACTTCGTTGCCGTGCGCGATCTGGCCGTTGACATAATCCAGCACTGCGCGATGCGGGTCCTGGCCCGCGCGCAGGGCGTTTTGCGCCGCCTGTAAGGCCGCCGGGACGATCTGCTTGAGGTCGTCGGCGGTGGGGCGTGTCGCCAGCAGCCGGCGCGCCACCTGCTCCAGATACGCCGCTTGGCGCGCGGCGGAGGCATCGAGATCGCGCGCGGCCAGCGCCAGCCCCAGTCCAGCGACATAGGCCAGCGGCGGCCCCCCCTGTACGGTCATGTCTTCGACCGCCTGCGCGACTTCTTCATAGGTGCGTAGGATGACAAATTCGGTGGTGAATGGGTACTTGCGGCGGTCGAGCACAATCACAGCGCGCTGCGCGTCGTCATAACGCAGCGTCTTAAAGCGGTCGGCCAGCAGCGCCGGAATGTCGGAGGTGAGAAGACTTTTCATTGGAAATCCGCCAAATATTTGCCATATAGATCATCGGGAAAAGTGTGCATTCCGCTGACTGGCAGCCAGCGCCAGCCTTGCCAGACGCGAGTCAAACCAAGCCGCAGCCAGACTTCTCGCCGACTAAATATGGCATCGAACAACACCCTTATAATTTCCAATCGACCTCCAGCAGATCGTAGATTTGCACCGGGCCGCTGATGCCTTTGGGCGAAATCGCTTCCAGTTCGACGGTGCGCGCCCGCCCCGCCAGCAGTTCATGGGTTGTCGGGCTGATGATGACCTGCCCGGCTTTGGCCGCCCCGCACAAGCGCGCCCCCAGATTGACGATGCGCCCCATGGCCGTGAATTCCGCCCGCGATGGCGGGCCGAATTCGCCCGCGATGGCCTCGCCAGAACTGATGCCGATGCCGATAGGCGGCAGTTCACGCCCCTGCGCCGCCATTTCCGCCTGCAACTGCTGGTGTACCGCCTGCATTTCCAGCGCGGCGCGGCAGGCAATCAGCGCGTGATCTTTCATTGGCAGCGGCGTGCCGAACAGCCCGATAACTTCATCGCCGACGAATTTATCCAGCGTGCCCGCGTGCTTAAAAATCACATCAACCATACGCCCCAGAAAAATGTTGATGCTCGCCACTAGTTCTTCCGCCGGGATGCGTTCTGCCCATTCGGTAGAACCGCGAATATCGGCAAACAACACGCTGATCGATACCCGTTCGCCCGCCAGCAAATCTTCATCGGCGTTCAGCAGCAGATGTTCCAGCACTTTGGGGTCTACCGAGCGCGTCAGCAGTTTGCGCATCCGCCGCCGTTCGATACGCTCAAAAATCGCTGTATCGACCTGGCTGGTGATAGCCGACAACATACGCCGGTCTTCGGCGTTGAAGCCGCGCGCGTTGGGGCTGTTGATCACGCCGAAGACGCCGATCACCCGTTCGTTGAGAATCAGCGGCACGGCGGCAATCGAACGAATGGCGCCGTCTTCGTTCACCTCGTGAATCTGCTCGCCACGCTCCAGCGCCCTGCGCGACAGATGGCGGATATAGTTCTGATTTTCCGGCGCGGCCAGGAAGCCTTCGTCGGTGATGGCTTTCAGTTCCAGCGATTCTTCGCTGCGCTCTTTGTAGAGCATGATATAGCCGGCTTCGCAGACCACCGCCTTGCACAGTTCTGATAACACCTGTTGCAGCATTTTGTCGAATTCGATGTCCTGATCACGCACACGGTCAAGACGGTAGATCGTTTCCAGCTCGCGGTTGCGCTGCGCCAACTGCATCGCGATGCGGGTGTAAACAATCGCCGAGTCCATCTGGCTCATCATAGCGTAGAGCAGGCGGTGATCGCCCAGCGAGAACGGCTGCTGACGCCCGATCACCACGGCGCCCAGCCGCACACCGGAGACAATAAACGGCGCGGCCAGCAGCGTCAGTTCGGCGACAATTAACGGCGTCGGCAGCACTTGCGGGATGACGATTTGCGCCGCCAGATCGCGAATAGTTTCCAGCGCATCCGGCGGCAGATCGCGCTTATCGACCACCCCGCGCATCATCAGATCGCCCTGATCGATATGGCTGAGGAAGAACAGGCACAGTTCGGCCCGGAACTGCTCCAGCAGCAGCAGCGTCAGGCGTTGAATCAACTCAGTTTCGGAGGCCATCGTGTCGCGCATCCGGTCAATCTGGTAAATGGCTTCCAGTTCGCGGTTGCGCTGCGCCAGCTTCCAGATGGCGCGCGCCTGAATCACCGCCGAGTCAAGCTGCGATTCGGCCAGGCGCAGCAGATCAAGCGCCTCATCGTCAAACGGCGTATGCCGCGCGACAAACAGCGCCCCCAGAGGGTACGGCGCGTCGTGCAGCATGATGTGCGCGCCCAGCACATGCGCCCATTCCGGGCTGACAAGCCTGCCGGGAGCGGATAACGGCAGCGCTTGCCGGCACAAGTCGATAGCCACTTGCTGGCTGCTGCCCACATACACCAGACTCTCGATCTCCTCGCTGGTTTCGGCCAACAGCAGGATGCCAGCGGCTTCGGCCTGCAAATGCGCGCACAGCAGTTCCGCCAACGCCTGAAACATCGCCTGCGGATCGCCGTCCTCGTCGAGCGCGTCGCGCGCCGCATCCAGGGCGCGCACAAAATCCAATTGGCGGTCGCGCAGTGCCAGTATCCGCTCGTAATCGCTCATCCGTGTATTGCCCCCTGTATACGCTGTAACTATCGTTTACAGCAAAAATTACGACCCCCTAAGAGTGAGTATTGTTTCGCGCGGCAAGGCGGGTTATCCTGATGTATATCTTATAACAAAGTGCGATAATGAACCGCAATAGCCATTCTGCTAGTGTCGTAATTTTCAGATAGGTAGGTGAAAGCTTGGCCGCCGAAACGAAACTGGCGCTGGATTACGAGGCGATTCGTCGCCGCGAATACGAATTGATTACCAACCTGCTGGAAGTGCTGCCGCGCGTCGATAACCTGGAAGAAAGCCGCATCGGCCAGGTGCGCGATGCGCTCTTCCACGCCGACCACCCTTTTTTGATGGTGTTTGTCGGCCCCTTCAGTTCTGGCAAGTCCAGCATCATCAACGCGCTGCTGGGGCAGGAAGAACTGCTGCCTGTCGGCCCGGTGCCGACCACTGATCGCATCGCCATTTTGCGCTACGGCGACGAACCCCAACGCATGCACTCCGGCGGCGAAGTGGACACAGTCTTTTTCCCTTCGCCGCTGCTCAAAAAAGTCAGCTTTGTCGATACGCCCGGCCTGCAATCGGTCATGCAGAAGCACGAACAGGCCACGCGCGCCTTTTTGCACCGCAGCGATGTGGTGCTGCTGGTAATGCTGGCGACGCAGGCCATGACCGCCAGTAATCTGGAATACCTGCAAACGCTCAAGGAGTTCGGCAAAAAAGTTATCATCGTCATCAATCAGGTGGATCTGCTGACCGACGAAGAAGCCAACACCGTGCGCGAATATGTGCTGGAACAGAGCAAGACGCGCCTGGGCTTTAAGCCCGAAATCTGGATGATTTCCGCGCGGCGCGGGCTGGATGCGCGCCAGAACGGGCTGGATGCGGCGGGCTGGGAGGCCAGCGGGCTGGCGCAGCTTGAACAGTACATCGATCAACAGTTGAGCGATGTTGACCGCCTGCGCCAAAAGCTGCAAACACCGCTGCAAATCGTCCAGAACGTGCATCAGGCCGCGCTGAGCGCCGTGCGCGCCAACCAGGCCGCGCTCGATACTTACCGCCGCATCGGCGATAATGTCGAGCAGCAGTTGGCCGCCTGCCAGCGCGAACAGGAAAAAACCGTGCGCGAAACCAACGACAGCGTGCGCAGCAAATTCTCAGATTCTGCTGAACGCGGCACGGCGGCGCTGCGCGAAATCTTCAGTTTGGGCAAGGCGCCGGGTTCGGTCGGGCGCGGCGTGCTGGAACTGATAGGCGTGGCGGGTGTGCTGCGGCGGATGCGCGGCAAAACCGATATCGACGAAGTGTTCACGCGCCACAAAGTGCTCGAACCGATCGAAGAACTGCCCGCCGCCGTCGATAAACTGGGGCCGCGGCTGGAAGGCCGCGACGTGCAGGACATCGACGCGCTGGTCAAATACGCGCAAAAAGAGATCGAGGCGCTGCCCGATTCCATTCGTGGCAAAGTGATCGGCCAGGTGCGCGCACCGCTGCAATATGATCGCAGCGCCTTGCAGCAAACCCGCCCCGATCTGGAACAGATCGAAAACGAGGCCAAACAGCTCGAAACGCAGAAGATTCAAAGCAGTTGGCGCAACGCGCTCATGTATCTGGGGGCCTATGAACTGCTGCTGGTGATTTTCGGCGTCGCCCTGTTTGGTACATGGGGCACGCTGGCCGCGTCGCCGGATACGCCGCAGCTTCCGTTTATTCTGCTGATTGTGCTGCTGGCGCTGGGGCTGCTGGGGCTGCTGATTATGCCGCTGCGGGGGCGTTTCATGGCGACTGCCCGCGCCGCGCGCCTGTTGCACTTACAGACGCGCTATATCGACACGCTTTCCAGAGCCGCCGATAAGCAGATCGCCTACGGGATGCAGCTTCGCCGCGATGCCGTCGCGCCCCTGACGCGCCTGATCGATTCGCAGATTACACTGCAAACCGAGCAGTTGAACCAGTTGCAAAGCGCCGAGCGCGAAATGGTCGGCATCGAATCCGCGCTGACCACCATGGGGAAGAAGAATATTCTGGGTCTCTGAGACAGCCCGGAGGAATGCTATGACGATCAACGCACAAGTGACCGCCCTCGATGGCCCGTTAGCCGCCTTGCGCGAATCGGAGATTCGCCTGCTGAACGAAATGGCGACCACGCTGACCGATGTCGGCGAACAGGCGCAGGAAGACCGCCAGCGTCTGCTGGAGATCGCCCAGGATTTGCGCGCCGCCTTTTTCCTCGTCGTCGTCATCGGCGAATTCAACGCCGGCAAGTCGTCGTTTATTAACGCGCTGCTGGGCGAAGAACTGCTGCCGATGGGCATCACGCCGACGACCGAAGCGATCGAACTGATCCGCTACGGCGAGATCCCCACACGCACGCCACAGCTTCGCGAAAGCGGTATCCGCGAATGGACGCACCCCAACACCGGCGCGCCCGGTGTAGCGATTGTCGATACGCCCGGCACGGGTTCAGTCTTTCAGAAGCACGAACACACGGCCAAATCCTTTTTACACCGCAGCGATCTGGTGATTTTCGTCATTTCTGCCAAGCGCGCCTTCGCCGAAACCGAGCGTTTGTACCTCGAACTGGCGAAAAACTACGGCAAAAAGATCATCCTGGTGATGAATCAGATCGACCTGCTCAAGCCCAACGAACAGCAGGAAGTACGCCGCTTTGTCGAAAGCCAGGTGTTCGAACTGTTAGGCATTCAACCGCTGCTGTTCATGGTTTCCGCCAAAGAAGCGCTGGCCGCCCGCCGCCAGCGCGACGGCGCCGAAAGCGGCGCAGAGAGCGGCATCGGCGGGGTCGAAGCGGTGCGCGCGCACCTGCGCGGCGTTTTTAGCGAAATTTCGCCCGCCAAACAAAAGCTGCTGACGCAGTTGGATACCGCCGAGCGCATTATCGGCAAACATGCCGAGCTGGTGAAATCTAATGCCGATCATGTGGCCGCCGATACGGGCAAAGTGCGCGATGTGCAAAGCGAATTCCAGCGGCAGGCGCAGGGCTTGAATGAACAGCTTCGCAGCACGCGCGACGAAATCGACAAGGTGCTGGAAGGCATTCGTGAACGCGGTATGGTGTTCATCGATTCACAGTTGTCGATCCGGCGTATCGGACGCACGCTGAACAAAGAGGCCATGCAGCAGGAGTTCCAAAGTGTGGTGATCGGGCGGGCGCTGCGCGATGTCAACGAGGCGACGGGCGATTATGTTAATGCCGTGATTGACCACAGCCGTTTATACTGGCGCGGCGTGATTGATCGTCTCAACCAGCTTAAGGATGTGCTGGAACAGGAAATCGGCGGGCTGGACGCGGGCGTCTACGCCGAACAACGCGAAAGCCTGCAAGAAGCCATCCGTATCGCCGAAAATGAACTGAAAACCTATTCCAAAGGCGATGTGCTGGACGATCTGCGCAGCAATTTCCAGAGCAACATGACCGGCTTCACCGTCACTTCGCTGGTGGCGGCGGGCGGCTTGATCTTCCTGGCGCTGGAAGCGATCACCAGGGGGCCGCTGATCGCCGGGGCGGTAGGGACGATCTTCCCGCCGGTAGCGATTGCCGCCAGTGCCGTAAGCGGCATTTTCGCCTGGCGCTACGTGCGTAATTCGGTGTCCAAGAACAAGAATGAATTTAACGCGCGCGTCGATCAACTGCTGGCCAAGTACCATACGGCGCTGGACGAACTGGTGCAAAAAGAGCGCGCGCGCCTGACCCAGTATGGCAATCAGGTGCTCACGCCGATTTTCAGCCGGCTGGATGTGCTGGCGCAGCGCTACGCCAACCAGCAGGCCACCTTCCGCGCCCACCAGCAGCAGATCGAGGCGCTGCGCACAGGGGTGCAGGAGAGCAAATAAGCGCCAGCAAAACATTAAGGGCACAGGCAAAAACATCAGGGGCAAAACGCCCCTTTTGTTTTATAATAAAGTTAAGAAGTTTAATATACGGTTAAAGACTGCCTATGCCGCTCGAAACTCAGGCGCTGGTCGTCTTTCATCTGCTCATCGCCGCGCTGCTTTCCGCGCTGATCGGCATTGACCGCGAGCGCACCAAACATCCGGCAGGGGTGCGCACGCATATGCTGGTGGGCATGGGCGCGTGCCTGTTTACGCTGCTGTCGATCTATGCTTTTCCGAGCAGCGATACCACGCGCATCGCCGCCAATATCGTCGTAGGCATTGGCTTTTTGGGCGCGGGCACGATTATCAAAGCCGATCATGGCGGCGTAAAAAATCTGACGACAGCCGCGAGCATCTGGGCGACAGCGGCGGTGGGCATGGCCGTCGGCGCGGGGGCCTGGCTGCTGGCGCTGGCGGCCGTGCTGATTATGTGGAGCATTCTGGTGATCGTGCAGCGTATCGAACGCGCCGCCGAAAACCGCGCCGCGCAGGAAGACAACGGCACACCGCATTAGCTTAGGCCATGAATCTCGCGCACTTTATCCACCAGCGGCGTGACATCCGGTTCCGTCTTGTAATTGGGCCCCAGCGGGTCGCTGACCGTCGGCGCGCCCAACAGCGCATAAACAATGTTCAGCACGCCGTTGCTCAGCACTTCCAGGTTATAGCCGCCTTCCATCACAAAGACGATTTTGCCGCCGCACAACTGGCGCGCCATGGCGATTAATTCGCGCGTGATATGTGCGTAGCCGCTTAAGCTCAGGCGCATCTGCGCCAGCGGGTCGGCAAAATGGGCGTCAAAACCTGCCGAAACCAGAAGCAGTTCCGGCTGAAAACGCTGCGCTGCCGGCCACAGCACGCGCTCAAAAATCTGCGCGAAGCTTTTGTCGCCGTGCCCGCCTTGCAGCGGCACATTCAGCGTATAGCCTGTGCCCGCGCCCCTGCCCGTTTCGTTCAGCGCGCCCGTGCCGGGATAAAACGGATACTGATGGGTTGAGACGAACAAAACACTCGGATCATCATAGAACATGGCCTGCGTGCCGTTGCCGTGATGCACGTCATAATCGACGATCAGCACACGCTTGAGCGCGTAGTGCTGCTGCGCATAACGGGCCGCCAGCGCAATATTGCCGAACAAGCAGAAGCCCATGGCGTACTCCGGCATGGCGTGGTGCCCCGGCGGGCGCACCGCCGCCAGCGCATTATCCGCCCGCCCCGCCAGCACTTCGTCCACCGCGCGCACGACACCGCCCGCCGAAAGCCGCGCGATGGTATAGGAATTTGGGGCGAAGTATGTATCGGCGTCCAGCAAGGCCACCTGCTTGAGCTGCATATCGCGTATCTGCGCCAGCTTGTCCAGGTAAGTCTGCGCATGCACCAGCGCCAGCGTCTCCAGCGGGATTTCATCCGGCGTGCTGCGCTGCAACTGCGGCAGCACACCCGCTTCTTCCAACCGCTGCCAAACGGCGCGGATACGCCCGGCATGTTCCGGGTGGTGCATCAGATCGTGTTCGGGGTAACGCCCATGGGTCACATAAGCTGTCGTCATTTTTTGCCGATCTTTCCGGTTCTACATAGGGGTTATTCTTCGCTGCGCCACGTTTCCAGCGCCCACAATAATTCTTCGCGCGCTGGGGTGTAATTGCCGACACGCCGCACCACCAGTCCGCTGCCATAATTGGCGAGCGCAGCGGCTTCGGCATAAGTGGCCCCCGCGCCCACCGCCAGTGTGATGACGGCGATGGCCGTATCGCCCGCGCCGACGGTATCATACACATCCGTGACGGCAGGCGCGCGCGCATGCGACACGGTGCCGTCGCCCGTCGCCCACGTAATGCCGTCTGCGCCGCGTGTGATGAACATCGCGCCCGTCAGTTGCAGCCCGCTGCACAGATCAAAGGCGGCGGTGGCAAAATCGCGGTCTGTGCGCAGATCGCGCCCCAGATAGGCACGCGCTTCGTCGGCGTTGCACTTGACCAGCGCGAAACCGACATATTTTTCCAGGCTGCCCTGCGCATCTGCCGCCAGCAGAATACTGCCCGCGTTGCCGGCCATCGTGCGCACACTGCTCACCAGACTGGTCGTCAGCAGCCCAGTGTGATAATCCGAGACAAGCACGGCGTTGGCGCGGCGCATTTCCGCGGCGATCACTACGCCGACCTGCCGTTCGATCTCTGGCGAAATCGGCTCGCGCGAAAGCGTATCCAACCGCGCCACCTGCTGCGGGAAACGCAGTCCCATCTGCGCCATAATGCGCATTTTGACGGTTGTCGGGCGCGTCGCGTCGTCCAACAGCAGATGTGCGCTGATGCCGCGCGTATTCAACACCTGACGCAGCGTTTCGGCGGCGGGGTCTGCACCCACTACGCCGACCAGCGAGGCGGTGCTGCCGAGCGCGGCGATATTGGCCGCCGGGTTGGCCGCGCCGCCAGGCAGCACATGGCGCGCCTCCAGTTCCAGCACAGGCACAGGCGCTTCGCGGCTCATGCGCGTCGCCCGCCCGGTCAAATACTCGTCCAGAATCACATCGCCGACCACCAGGATGCGCTGCCCGGCGAGTTTCGGTATAAGCCCTGTGAGATCAGCCATAGTTTCCTTCCATCGCCGCCGGCCCGCGTGCCCCGCGCCACAGCACAGCTCCTACAAAACGCGGTAATCGCATCATACGCCCGATTCTACGCGGCTGCAAATATAACCGGTACAGCCATTCCAAGCCCAGTTTGCGCATCCACAGCGGCGCGCGCGGCACGATACCCGCCACAAAATCCAGCGCCCCGCCCACGCCCATCGCCATTTTGACCTGCAAGCGCGGCAGATTGCGCGCAATCCATTTGTCCTGCTCCGGCGCGCCGTAAGCCACCAACAGAATGTGCGCGCCGCTGGCGTTTACGCGCTCAACAATGCTGTCCTCTTCTTCTGGCGCGGGACTGCCGCCGAAAGTGCCAGCGATCTGCAAGCCCGAATACTGCTTTTGCAGCGCGGCGGCGGCTTTTTCCGCCACGCCCGGCGCCGCCCCCAAGAGGAACAGCCGCCAGCCGATTTGTGCGGCGCGCGCAGCGATCAACGGCAGGCCGTCGGAACCGGTCACGCGCTCCGGCAGCGGCTGCCGCAGACGTTTCGCCGCCCACAGCAAGCCCACGCCGTCGGGCACATTCAGATCGGCACGCGACAGGATATTATAGAAGTTCACATCGTTCTGCGCGATCATGATGAATTCGGGATTGATGGTGCAGACATGACGCGGCGGGCGTGGCGCGCTGTCCTGCACCCAACCAGCGATCAAATCCAGCCATTGGGCATAGGTCAGGGCATCAACCGGCAGCCCCAGAATGCGCACGCGGCGCTCAAACTGCGGCTGTGGCCGGAACACTGCCGGGCGGCTGCCGACAGTGGGGTCGCCCTGCAAAAGGCGCTGCGCGGCGTGCAGCACCTCGCCCGCTTCGATCATGCGCATACAGGTGCGCGCGGCGCAGCCCTGCCGCTGCCCGACCGTGTGCGCCACATAGCTGCACGGACTGCATGACGGCGCGCTGCGCACCAGCGCCGACGCGCTGCCCGGCGTCCACGGCCCCCACGCCTGATGATTGCTCGGCCCGAACAGCGCCACCACCGGCGTGCCAGTCGCGGCGGCGATATGCAGCACACCACTGTCCGCGCCGATGAACAGATCGCAGCCTTCGATCAGCGCCGCAAGCTGCCCCAGCGTCGTCTGCCCGGAAAAATCGCGCGCGCGGGTCTGCATCGCGGCTTTCACCGCCGGTATATCATCGCCCACGCCGCCGACCAGCAGTACTTGCGCGTCGAAACGTGCTTGAAGCGTATCGGCCAGCGCCGCGAATTTGTGCGCGTCCCAGCGGCGCGCCGGGCTGTAGCCGCCGCTGCCCGCGTGCAGCGCGATACGCACGCTTTCAGGCGATTCCACCAGCGTTTGCTGTGCCCACGCCCGCTCTGCGTCGCTAATGCCGATGTGAGCAGGGCGCGGCTGCGTGGGCGCGCCCAGCAGCCCCACCACTTGCAGCCAGTACAATGCTTGATGTACTGCGCCGAAGCCTTTGTCCGGCACGCGCTCAGTGAGAAACCAGCCGCTGCCGTTATCCAGCCCGATACGCCGCCGCGCGCCGCTGGCAAACGCGATCAGGGCGAATTTGAACGTACCCAGTTTGAGCGTGAAATGATGCAAAAAAACGACGGCCTCATAACGCCCGCGCCGCAGCGCCAGAATTCGGCGCAGGTTGGCCGGGCGCAGCAGCGCGCGACTGCCGTCCATCTGCCCTTTGTCGAAAGTGATGATTTCATCGACCAGCGTGGTATGACGCAGCGCGGGCGCGGCATGGGCGCTGGCCAGCAGCGTGATGTGCGCGTCGGGATACCGTTCGCGCAGCGCCGAAAGCGCCGGTGTTGTCAGAATCAGGTCGCCGATGTCGGCCAACTGCACAATGAGAAAATGTTGGGTCATCAGTCGTTAGTGGGTTAGCCTGAAGAACAGGCGAGAAAAGATGGGAGCCAGCTTGCCATTGTCAGTTTTCAGTAAAATGCGCAGCAGCTTCTGTAATTTTGCCACAAATATACGGATCACGACAAGGCAGTCGCCCCAAAATCACAGGCACTATTCGGGCAGGTTATCCCGACGCATCGCCCCGGCTCAGCGTTTGCTTTCCCGCTGGCCAGCGGTTGAAAGCGCCAGCTAGATCAGCGCCCCACTTGTATTGGCGTTATGTTTATTAGCCTGTGCTTGACGCGCTAGAACAGCAGTGCTACCCTAAGGAGAACGTGTGACGGCGAAATCAGCAGAGACGAGGCCCGATGGCGCTGGAATTTAACAAAATTATCGACAAAGTGGAGCGGATGGGGCGCTGGTTGGCGCGGCGCGACCCCAACATGGATGACCGGCTGGATGAGGCGCTGGCGCTGTATGAGGCCTCCACTGATCTCGAAAACATCCAGAAGCGCATTCGCATCGTGCGCCAGAGCAGCGTCAGCGGCTATCGCGGCGCGGCGCCGCTGGACAGCGCTTACGCCGAGATTCTGCCGGAGCGCTTCGCACGGCCTGCGCTGCCGCCCCTGGTGACGATTCTGGCTTGCGATGGCTCACAGATTTATCCCGATCGCCACACGTATCCGCGTTATTACCTGCTGAATATTGGCCTGTTTGTCTACTATACGGGCGTCAACCGCCGCCCCGATCAGTTCACGCTGCCGCAGTTGTACTACACCGGCAAGGCGCTGCGCGATACCCGCAAACGCCTCATCAACCGCCGCACGGTGGATGCGCGCCGCAGCGTGCGCGAAGTCGATGTGCTTTCGCAGCACGCCTGGCAGCTTCGGCATGAGGCCGGCGCGCTGGTGACATTTGTCGATAACCGCCTGCTGTTTTTTACGGGCGGCGATGTGACCGGCGCCGACAAAATCATGAACGAGTACCGCCGCGCACTGGTGCGTCTGCACCGCTCCAACGCCATTCTCGGCGGCTATGTCGATGCGCCGCAGGACAGCCGCCAGGTGATCCGCCTGCTGCACTTACTGAGTATGGAAGAGGAACGCATTTATCACAGCGATATGCGCGGACTGGGCAAATTCGATGCCCTGACCGATATTCACCTGTTCCGCGCCGTGCTCAGGCCGGGCGAACGTTCGGCGCTGCTGGTGCAAAACTCGCCCGCCAACTATGAATACCGCGAAAGCTTCGGCGAAGACTACGAAATCGCCTTTTTCTTTGTGAACGTTTCGCGCGACGCGCGCCCGCACATCGCGCGCGTGGATCTGCCGATGTGGGTCGCGCGCGACAAAGCCGCAGTCGATACGCTGCACGCGGCGGTGGTGTCGCAGTGCGCCATTCAGGGCAGCAAGCCGTACCCCTATGCGCTGACGCGCGCCGACGAACTGGCGTATGTCAGCGGCAAAGACAGAGAAAAACTGGAAGAACTGATTCATCTGGAAATGCGCAAACACCTGATGACGCCGGGCATGACGCCCAAACAAAGCATGAAAAATATCGCGCGCGGTTTCAAGCGGCGGCACAAACTGTAAATCCGCGCCATGACTTGAGGAGCAACGATGGTTAACGGCTATCTCGAAGACCTGATTGTCGGGCGTGTGCTGCGTTCCAGCACCACCGGCTTCGACTGCGGCACGCACAGCACGCGCCTGGATGACCGCCACAGTTTCGGCGCGTTTGTCGAAGCGCCGATCGCCAACCGCGACGATGTGTACGCCATCGGCCTGATTTACGCCGTGCGCGTGGACGATGATCCACTGGTCAGCGAACTGGTGCGCGCCGAAACTGTCGAAGATAATGTGCTGCGCGACCAGCGCGAAAACCGGTTGATTCCGGTGGAAATCAGCGTCATCAATATCGGCTGGCGTAATACAGAGCGCACGTTTCCCGGCCTGCCGCCGCGCCCGCCCATGAGTCTGGCGGATGTCACGGCCTGCGATCGGCTGGTGGTGAGCCATTTCACCAGCAAACACGATTTTTTCCGGCTGGTGTTGAATGCGGCAGAAGTGCCGTCGGACGATCTTTTGGCGGCGGCGCTGCATTATGCCAGCGCGCGGGCCTATGAGCCGGACGAGCGCGAAACCTTTATGATCGACAGCGGGCGTAAGCTGGTGCGGCTGCTCAGCCACGATCTGAAGCGGCTGGCGCACCTGCTGGAACTGATTCGCCCGTGAAAAGCGAACCTCACCCTAAATCCCTCTCCACAGGAGCGGGACTTTGAACACCCACTGCCGGTCTTTCCCCCTTCTCCCCATGGAGAAGGGGTTGGGGAATGAGGTCAAAAGGAAACACGCGATGTTTGAAGATGATCGACTGCATCAATTTACGTCGTCGCCCGAACAGTGGGCGAAACTCAAACCACGCGCGCGGGAAATGCGCCACTATGCCACCGTCGCGCAAGAGGTTTTGTGGCAGCGAATCCGCAGCCGACAGATTAACGGCGTCAAGTTCAGACGGCAGCATGCTATCGAAGGTTTTGTCGTTGATTTTGCGAGTATCGAGCATAAATTGATTAGCGAAGTGGATGCGAATATCCACGCGCAAGCCGAACAGCAGGCCTATGATGCGCAGCGGCAGGCGCGTCTAGAAACGCTTGGCTTTCGTCTGCTGTGGCTAGCGCAACACCACGCGATATGAACAGCGGCACAAATGATGATTTGCGGGGGAATAGGTAATTTGCTGGAGGAAGCGATGGCTAACGACCCCAATGCGCTTGACGCCTGGTTTCCGCCGCCGCCACCGAATGCGCGCGCGCTGGCCGTGCAGTGGGCCCAGCGCTTGCTCGCCAGCGCCGATTTCCTCGTGCTTGATACCGAAACCACCGGGCTGGGCGCGCGCGATGAGATCGTGCAGATCGCCGTCGTCAACAAAAACGGCCAGACCGTGCTCGATTCGCTCGTCAGACCGACTATCCCCATCCCCTACTTCGTCAGCACGATTCACGGCATCACCAACGCCCATGTGCAGGACGCGCCGAGCTTCGCCGACCTGTATCCACAACTTTTGCAGGTCTTCGATGGCCGCCCGGTGGTGGTATTCAATGCGCCCTTTGACCGGCGCATGATCCAGCAAAGTCTCGCCAAACATGCGCTGCCGGCGTTGGATGCGCGCGCGTTTGAGTGCGCGATGCTGGCCTACAGCCGCTATCACGGCGAACGGCGCGGCAGGAGCTACAAGCGCAAGTCGCTCAAGTTCGCCTGCGAACACGAAGGCATCCACAATAACCGCGCGCATTGGGCGCTCAACGATTGCCTGGTAACGCTGGCGCTGGTATACGTGATGGCGGGGGGATGAAGGCTGTACATATCTCATTTTTCGCTCATTATGAATCAGGAACAATCATGACCCTTCCTCACAACCCCAATGATCTCGACGCCTGGGAACTGCCGCGCCCCGGCGCGCGCACCCGGCTGCCGCGCACCCCCAGCGACAACGGCCATGTCGCGCTGACACGACTCGGCGTGGTCGTCGGCGGCTCGCTTAGCAAAGGGCTGGTCGTCAAGCTGGATCGCGAAGTCGCCATCGAAGAAATGGCCGTCGGGCGCTACGTGGTCGTTCACGGCGACAACAAACGTTTTTTCTGTATGGTCAACGATGTGGTGCTCAACGCCACCAACCCGGCGATTCAGGGCGACCCGCCGGACATCCGTGAGGATAACTTTCTGCGGGCGGTGTACAGCGGCGTAGTGGCCTATGGCACCATCAACGTGGCGCCGATGCTGGTGATTGATGAAGAAGATGGCAAGCCCAGACCTGTCAAAAGCATTCCCAGCCATTTCACCGAAGTCTATAACGCCGACGAAGGGGATGTTAACGCTGTCTTCGGGGCAGAAGACCAAGCGCATTTTAACGTCGGCAGGCCGCTGGAACTGGAACAGACGCAGATCAATCTCGATCTGCGGCGGCTCACCGAGCGTTCGGTGGGCGTGTTCGGCAAGTCCGGCACGGGCAAAAGTTTTTTGACGCGCGTGCTGCTGGCAGGCGTGATCGCGCGCGGGCAGGCGGTCAGCCTGATTTTTGATATGCATAACGATTATGGCTGGGAGATCACGAGCGAAAATGGCAGCAAAGTGAAAGGGTTGAAGCAGTTGTTCCCGGCCAAGATCAGCATTTGCACGCTGGATGCTGAGTCTTCGCGGCGGCGCACCGCCAAATACGATTTTGAAGTGCAGCTTGGCTATGATGAGATCGAGCCAGAGGACATCGCTATGCTGCGCGGGACGATGAGCCTGTCAGATGCGATGATCGACGCGGCCTATACCTTGAGCAAGCGCTGGGGCACGAATTGGGTGTGGCGGCTGCTGCAAGGGCGCAGCGAAGACATCGACGAAATTGTCGAGCACACCAATATCATGGGCGGGACGCTGGCGGGTTTGCAGCGGCGTCTGGAACGCTTCCAGCGCTGGGAGTTTCTGGTGCAGCATTCGAGCGGCGACACGATCAACCAGATTATCAACAAGCTTGACCAGGGTATCAGCGTGGTGTTGGAATTCGGACGCTACGGCAGTTCGCTGGAAGCCTACATTCTGGTGGCGAATTATCTCTCGCGGCGCATCCATGAGAGCTACGTCGAGCGTGTCGAGAAGGCGCTCGGCGATCAGGGGATGGAGCCGCCGCAGCTTTTGATCACCATTGAGGAAGCGCACAAGTTCCTGGATCCGCTGATCGCGCGGCAGACGATCTTCGGGACAATCGCGCGCGAAATGCGCAAGTACAAGGTGACACTGCTGATCGTGGATCAGCGACCGAGCGGGATTGACGAGGAAGTCATGAGCCAGATCGGCACGCGCGTCACAGCGCTGCTGGATAACGAACGCGACATTAACGCCGTCCTCAACGGCATCAGCGGTGCCGGCAACCTGCGCGAGGTGCTGGCGCGGCTGGATACCAAGCAGCAGGCGATTATCATGGGCCACGCCGTGCCGATGCCGGTGGTGATTAAGACACGCGCTTATGATGAAGCCTTCTACGCGGCGATGCTGGATAGGCCCGTGAGCACAGACGAAGCGCGGCGCACGCTCGGCAACAGCGGCAAGGAACGCCGCATCCGCTGAGGCAGGGGGATCATCCGTTTTTAAGCCGTGCTTGTGATAAACATCACGGATTCGCTATAATGCGTTTTTGGTTGGACGCATACATCCACATATTGTGAGTCCTTTGAGGTTTTACCCTATGACGGAACTGACATGGCAAAAACCGCAGTCCGTGCGCGCTGCCCCACGCACCGGTTCGTCGCAGCGGCTGCAATTTCTGATCGGCGGCGCGCTGATTCTTGTCGCCATCGGCGTGCTGGTGATTAACGGCACGCTCACCGGCGCTCAGTACTACATCACGGTCGAACAAATGCTGAACGATGTCGATTACATCGGCCAGCCCTTGCGCGTCACCGGCGCGGTCGTCGGCGACACGATTCGCACCTACAGCCAGACCATCAATGGCCGCGAAACACAGGTCATCGAATTCGAGATCGCGCACTTGCCCGCCAATTACACTGATCTGGCGCTGGCGCTCAACGCGGCGGCCAACAACCCTAACGCCGCGCGTGTCTTTGTGCGTGTCGAAGGCCAGCCCACGCCCGACCTGCTCCAGCACGAAGCGCAAGCTATCCTGACCGGCACGCTCGGCACAGACGGCATTTTCCGCGCCAACGAACTGCTGCTCAAGTGCCCAACACGCATGACCGAAGGCCGTCCTGATCTCTCCGGTGAGGGCGCATAACCATGCTGGCGCGTCTCTGGCGAACACACTACGATCGCAAGCGCCTGGCGGAACTGGAACACTTCGCGCAGACCCAATCCCTGCCCACGTTCCGCCGCCAGCCCGGCTGTATGGGAGTCCTGTTCGCCTACGCCGATGATGTCTGGATCACGCTCAGCCTGTGGCGCGACCAGGCGGCCATCGACCAGCTCCAGCACGCGCCCGCGTATACACAGACCGTGCAGCATCTGCTGGCAACCGGCATCCTGCAAGGCCAGCAAACTATCGAAGTCTTTACCTTTAGCGGCGGGTTTGTCGATGCACAGCAGGTGTCCTCGCTGCTCGAAGACAAATTATGACCCTACGACGCCTTGTTTTGCAGACTGCTTTTGCCGCGCTGACGCTTTTGCTGACGGCCTGCGACGGGCTAGCGGGCGATCCCGTGATTGTCAGCACGCTGACGCCCCTGCCGCCGCAAAGCCTGTTCCCGCCCGCCGCGCCGGACATCGCCAACGGCGCGCGCCTGTACGCCGCCAACTGCACGGCCTGTCATGGCATCAGCGGCGCGGGCGACGGCGAATCGGTGCTCAGCGGCGCGATCCAAAATCCCGGCATTTTTAACGTCGCCGCGACAGCCGACGACCAGACTCCGCGCGCCTGGTTTAGCACCATTACCGAAGGGCGCATGGAAAACCTGATGCCGCCCTGGGGCGCGATTCTCGACGCGCAGGAACGCTGGGATGTGGCGCTGTTCACCTATACCCTGCACTATGACAGCGTCGAAGCCGGACGCGCGCTGGTCGAAAGCAGCAGCGCGCTCAGCAGCGATTGGCAGCGCCTCAACCCCACGCTCAGCGACAGCGCCCTGATGGCCGAAACCAGCGACTCCGCCCTGCGCGCCCTTCTCGCGCAGGAATCGCCGGCTTTCGCGGCGCTCGGTGCGGCGGAACAAACGGCGGTGGCGCAGTACGCGCGCACGCTGACGCTGCGCCGCGCCGACGCCATCGGCCAGACAATCGCGCCGCCCATCACAACGCCGGAAGTCGTGGGCGCGCCGGGCACGATCACCGGGCGCGTCGCCAACGGCACGGCGGGCGGCACTGTCCCTGCCGATACGCAGGTCACGCTGCACTTTATCAACGCCGATCTGACCACCGAACGGTTGTTTTTGGCGCCTATCAGCGCCGACGGCAGTTTTGTCTTCAGCGATGTGCCTTTTGAGGACGGCGCGAATTATTTTGCCAGCGTGCCTTATCAGGAACGGGTCTTCGCCAGCACACCGGCGCAGGCCACCGCCGCCACCACGACGCTCCATCTGCCCATCACAATCTATGAGTCCACCGACGATGTCTCTGTCATCCGCATCGTCGGCACCGTGCTTCAGGTCAGCCCCAGCGCGACAGGCGACGGTCTGGAATTCTTGCAGGTGATCCGCTTCCGCAATACCTCTGACCGCCTCTTTTCCACGAATCTGAGCGTAGGCGCGAGCGGTTTCGTTTCCCTCGTCGTCGAACTACCGCCCGGCGCCGCCGTTCTGGGTATGCAGGGGCAGGAACGCTATGTCGTGCTGCAAGAGCAGTATACAGTGATCGATACGCTGCCCGTGCTGCCGGACGACGAGCATCTGGTGCAGATCGTCTACTTCGTGCCTTACGACAGCGGCGGCGCGATCATCGAACAGCCCTTCAACTATGCGCTGGATGGCGCGGTGCGCGTGCTGCTGCGCAGTGGCAGCGGGCTGACGCTGCAAAGCGCGCAGCTTGCGCCGCTGGGGCCGCAGATGATCGGCAGCAACGCCTTCGAGAGCTTCGGCGCAACGCTGACTCTGAACCCGCGCGCGGCCCTGCGTTTTGACCTGAACGGGGCGCTGCGCCTGCCGGCAGCCGTCGTGCCGGCCAACAATGTCGTGCTGCTGCTGGTGACATTTACGGCGCTGGTGGTGCTGGCGCTGATGATCTTTATCGTGCTGCGCCAGCGCACGCTGCGCCGCGTTCCGACGCCAGCGGTTGTTCAGGACAAAGACAAGCTGATCGACACGCTGGTGCGCCAGATCGCGGCACTCGACGAGCAGCATGATAAAGGCGAAATTAACCACGACCTGTATCAGCAGCGCCGCGCCGCGCTCAAAGCGCGGCTGGCCGAACTGATGGAAAAACCCGAATGACCGCCATTATCACTGCCGTCGCCCTCAGCAAAACCTACGGCCTGACGTTCGCGCTGCGCAAGCTCGATGTAAGTATCGCGGCGGGCCAATTTGTAGCGCTGCTGGGTCCCAACGGCAGCGGCAAATCCACTTTTTTGCGCCTGCTGACCGGGCTGAGCCGCGCCAGCGCCGGCAGCCTGGTGATCGGCGGTTGGGAGATGCCGCGCGAAGCCGATGCGGTGCGCGCGCAAATCGGCGTTGTCAGCCACAAAGCGCTGCTCTATGACACGCTCACAGCGCGCGAGAATCTGCGTTTTTTCGCCGCGCTCTATCATCTCCCGCGCGACAAAGCCGAAGCGCGCATCAACGCGCTGCTGGAACAGGTCGGGCTGGCGCGCCGCGCCGAAGACCTGGTGCGCACCTATTCGCGCGGCATGTTGCAGCGCTTGAGTATCGCGCGCGCGCTTTTGCACGCCCCTGATATTCTGCTTTTGGATGAGCCGCACACTGGGCTTGACCGCAGCGGTTCGGAAATGCTGGATACGCTGCTGCGCGCCGCGCACGCCGAAGGGCGCACCGTGCTGATGGCGACGCACGAACTGGAACGCGCCGCCGCGCTCTCGACGCGCGTGCTGATTCTGGCGCGCGGCACGGCGGTCTATGACGCGCCCACAGCAGGTTTTGACGGCGAACGCTTGGCGGCGCAGTATGCGCAGGTAACGGGTTAAATCATTGTGATGAAAACACCTTTTTTTCAGGTGGTGCTGGCGATTGTGCGCAAGGATTTACAGGCCGAACTGCGCAGCCGCGAACTGGTGAGTTCGATGCTGATGTTCGCGCTCCTAAGCGTGCTCGTGTTCAGTTTCGCGCTGGAACTCGACCGGCTGGCGCGCCAGGAAGCGATCAGCGGCGTGCTGTGGGTGACCGTCATTTTCGCCAGCGTTTTGGGGCTGAACCGCAGCCTGGCCGCCGAACGCGATGCGGGCAATCTCGACGCGATGCTGCTGGCGCCGGTGGAACGCGCCGCCGTTTTTTTCGGCAAGCTGCTCGGCAATTTTATCTTCGCGCTGACCGTTGGGCTGCTGCTGCTGCCGCTGATGGCCGTGCTGTATAACGCGCCGCTGCTGCAAGGCTGGCTGCTGCTGATTCTGTTTCTGGGCACGCTGGGTTTTTCGACCTGCGGCACGCTGCTGGCGGCGATGACCGTACAAACGCGCACACGCGAATCGCTGCTGCCGATCGTGCTGCTGCCGGTGGCGCTGCCGGTGCTGCTGGCGGCGGTCAACGCTTCCACCGCTATTTTGCGCGCTGCCCCGCTCAACGATTGGGTCACCTGGCCGCAAATTCTGGCCGCCGTCGATCTGATCTATATGGTGCTGTGCTACCTGCTGTTCAGCTTCGTCATCGAGGAATAATGACCGCGCACGCCTGTTTCAGGATTTGTTTTCAGCCTAGGGGCGCACGATGACTCGCCCGCACACCAGCGACAGCGCCGCGCCGGGCACATCGTTTGTGAACACGCGCCGCTGGGCGTGGGCACAGGACGCGCTGCTGGCGCTGCTGTGCGCGTTTGCCCTGTGGCGCGGCACGCAGGCTGTCTGGGGACTGCAATACCCCGAAAACATCGACCTCTACCGTGACATCGGCGCGGCGCAGAGCATCCGTGACGGCGCCTTCGGCCAGGACGCGGCCTATCTGGGCGAAACGCTGTGGTATAACCCGCTGCTGCCCACGCTGGGCGCGTTCGTCAGCCTGTTTGCGTCTGCCCCGCTGAACGTCGTCTACACGCAGCTTGGCCCCTACGTCAACATACTGCTGCCGATTGTGCTCTATATCCTGCTGGCGCGTTTTTTTCGCCGCATCGTCGGGCTGCTGGCCGCAGCGGCGCTGCTCTTCCTGGATTTTTATCTGGAAAGCGCTGTCGGCTGGAACGCCTACACTGCCGCTTTCGTCGCCTCGCGCAGCAGCGTGCCGCTTTTTTTGCTGACGCTGCTGGCCTGGCGCGCGCTGCTGGAAAACGGGCGCTGGCCGTATGCCGCGCTCACCGGTCTCCTGCTGGGGCTGACCTTTTTGGGGCACACCGCGCCGGCGCTGCTTTTCGGCACACTGCTCACGCTGCATCTGCTGTGGACGCTGTTCTGGCGGAAAAACGTCAAAAACGCACTGCGCGATTACATCGTGCTTGTCGCGGCGGCGCTGCTGGTCAGCCTGCCTTATACCTGGTCGATTGTCGGGCACTACGGTCTGCGCGTGCTCAACAATTTTCCCAATAGCTGGACAGTGCCCCTGCTCTACCCCGAAAATTTCGGCGCGCTCCTGCAAGCGCAGCTCAACCCGCTGACGGCGCTCGCGCTGGTAGGGCTGGCCGCGCTGTGGGCGCAGCCGCCACAAACGCGCGCGCCGCTGTATTTGTGGCTGCTGTCCTGCCTGCTGTGGCTGGTCTACAGCTACGCCGCGCAGATCAACTCCGCTCTGCCGCGCGTGATTCCCTCGCTTCACTTCTATTTTTATCTGGAGATTCTCAAGTTTGCGCTGGCCGGCGTCGGCCTGTGGGCGCTGGCGCGGCTTACGGCGCGTTTTGCCACACGGCGCTGGAAAGTGCTCACGCACGAAAACGCCCACATGCGCCCAGCCTATACGCTGGCGGCGCTGGCTTTGGCTGTGCTGGTGGCTCAGGGCGCGCCGGCCTTCGACAGCAAACGCGAACTGCGCCGCCCTGCCGACCAGTGGACGACTGATGAGCGCATCCAGATGACCGACTGGATACGCGCCAACACGCCGCCGGAGGCCGTGTTCCTCGCGCCGGATGGCCTTGATCTGCCGGTAGTCGGCCCCAGCGGGCGCAAACTGGTTTGCATCGGCATTTTCTGGTCAAACCCCTATGTCGATTGGCTGGCGCGCGACGCCGACCGTACCGCGCTGTTGGGACTGATCACGGCGGGCGATACGGTGGGCTTTCGGGCGCTGGCCGCGCCTTATCAGGTGCAGTACGTGCTGCTGCCGGCACAGCAGGCCGTGACTCTACCCGCGCTGCGCCTGGTTTTCGCCAACAGCGAATTGGCGCTGTATGCGGTCACGGCGGCGCCCTAACGCACGTTTCTACAGATTTTTATAGATTCGCCGAGAATTTGCCTCCGCGCGCGCCTTCCCGTATAATTTCGGCTTCTAAATTGTTCAGGCATTGAGGCGCATACCGTGGCGACAAAAACCCTGACCCCAACAAAGACAACCAGCACAACGATTCCGCGCGCGCTGGCAGCGCTGACGCTGGTCACGCTGCTGGCGACCCTCGGCGGGCTGCTGCTCGGCCTGCTGTACGCCGGCACAGATGACCAGCAGGGGCATATCCAGCGCATTTTTTACATTCATATGCCGGCCTTTTTCGGCGCGTTCGTGGCCTTCGGCACCACCGTTTTCGGCGGACTGGCCTATCTGCGCACGCGCCAGGCCAAATGGGACACGCTGGCCCTGGCCGGCGTGGAAACCGGGCTGGCGCTGGCGGTGGTCAATCTGGCAACCGGCTCGATCTGGGCGCGCCCCATCTGGAATACATGGTGGACGTGGGATCCGCGCTTAACGTCGGCGGCCATCATGGCGCTGACCTATATGGCCTATCTCATGCTGCGGGCGGGCATCGAAAACCCCGACCAGCGGCGGCGTTTCGCTTCGGTTTACGGCATTCTGGCGATCACAACAGTCATTATGACGCTGGTCATTATCCGCATCCGCCCCGATACCATTCATCCGGCGGTGATCGGCAGCAGCCCGCAAAACGCCGAGGGCGGCTTTGGCCTCACGTCGTCAATGCTGACGGCGCTGATGGGCAACCTGCCCGTGTGGGGCCTGCTGATTCCCGTCACACTGATGTGGTGGCGGGTGCGGCTGGAAAGCGTTCAGGAGCGCGTTGAAGCGCTCAAGGCGCGGCTGGGGGAAAAATAGCCATGACACCCGATACAACCGCTTATCTGGTGCTCGGTTTGTTGGTAACGTTCGGCCTGATGGGGGCGCTGGTGGGCAGTATGCTCTGGCGCTACCGGGCGCTGCGCAAGGACGAGCAAACGCTGCGTCAGTTGTTGGACGAGGAGCGCTGACACGCTGACTTAAAAGCTGTGCCCTGCGACGCTGCGCGCGTCCCTGATTTCGGGGTTCATTTCTTCCATCGCACGCGCAGCGCGCAGCGACCCCACAGAGCGCGCGGTTCAGGATATTGTTCGGCAGCTTTTGCGTGGTAAAACGCAATGTCGTTTTAACACAAAAGGCGCGATAATGAGCGACGACAGCAGCTCAATATACGAAAGCGATATATGTCCATCTCATTTGATCGCGCGGCAGATATTTATGACGCGACACGCGGTTTCCCGGCGGGAGTCGAAGCGCTGGCAGCGCAGACGATCGCCAGCGCCGGCGGTCTGCGCGGTGGCGAACGCCTGCTGGAAATCGGCGTGGGGACGGGGCGCATCGCCCTGCCGCTGGCGGCGCATGTACGCCAGTACGTCGGCGTCGATATTTCCACCTCCATGATGCGCCGTTTGCAGGAAAAAGACGGCGCGGGGCGCGTCCGCCTGGCGCAGGCAGACGCCACACGGCTGCCCTTCGCGGCTGACCGTTTTCATGCGGTGGTGGCGGTGCATGTGTTTCACCTGATCCCCGGCTGGCGCGCCGTGCTGGAAGAATTACGGCGCGTGCTGCTGCCGGCAGGCTGCTTAATCCATTGTTGGAATCACAACGATCAGGTCATCGACATCGAAGCCACGCTCAAGGCAGCGCTGGGGGACGAGCACGGGCGCGCCGATGCCGTCGGGGCGCGCGGTACGACATTTTTGGAAGAAGCGGGCTGGCGCGCCGGCGACGAGCAGATTTGCGCCTTCACGCGCCTGCAAAAGCCGGTCGAGATCGTGGATAATATGCGTCAACGGGTGTGGTCGCGCACCTGGCGCTTGAGCGATGCCGCGCTGGCTGCCGCGGCGGCTGCCCTGCAAACCGCTTTGCAGGAGAAGTTCGCCGATTTACACGCGCCAGTAGAGGTACCCACCAGCTTTCACGCCAAAGCCTTTTATCCGCCCGGCGCAGCCGCCTAGCTGAAAGGACGCATCATGCCCTGGAATCCCGATCTGTATCATAAATTTCAGACGGCGAGGGCAGCGCCTTTCGAGGATTTGTGCGCGCTGCTGTCTGTGCGCGAAGGGCTGCACGTGGTCGATCTGGGCTGCGGCACGGGCGAACTGACGGCGCGGCTGGCCGATAAGCTGCCGGGGAGCAGCGTCGTAGGAATCGATAGTTCGCCGCAAATGCTGGCGCGGGCGGCGCCGCTGGCACGCATGGGGCTGCGTTTTGAGCAGGGCACGATCGAGGATTTTGTGGAAAACACGGCGGACGGGACATGGGACGTGCTGTTTTCGCACGCGGCGCTGCACTGGGTAGAAGACCACCCACGCCTGCTGCCGCGCCTGCTGCGCAAGGTGCGGGCGGGCGGGCAGATCGCCGTGCAAATGCCGTCGAATCATGAGCATATCGCGCATCAACTGCTGCGGCAGGTGGCGCGGGAAGAGCCCTTCGCCAGCGCGCTGGGGGGCTATGTGCGGCTGTCGCCGGTGCTGGGGATCGACTCTTATGCCACGCTGCTGTTCAGGGCCGGCTGTGGCGAGATCACAGTGTACGAAAAGGTGTACCCGCAGGTGCTGGCGAACGCGCAGGAGATCGTAGAGTTCACGCGCAGCACGGCGCTGCTGCCCTACCTGGAGCGGTTGGACGCGGAGACGGCAGAGGCATTCCTGCGGATGTATACGGAGCGGCTGCGCGAGAAAATGCCGGAGGAGCCGGTGTTTTACAGCTTCCAGCGCATTTTGTTTGCGGCGGCGCTGTGAGCGTGAGGTCTTTTACAGCAGATTGGGTTGCACAGGCCGCAAGGGAAGCACGAAGCGTTTTTTCTGCGCTCTGCAATAGGGGCACGCTGTCTGCTATAACCTGCTTAGAAACAGATGCGCGAAAGCGAAGAGACGGGCTGTGAAGATAACGTTATGGGTCCAACAGGATTCGAACCTGTAACCAACTCGTTATGAGCAAGCCGCTCTGCCGTTGAGCTATGGACCCCATTTAAAAGCGGGCAACGGGATTCGAACCCGTGAAAACAGCTTGGAAGGCTGTTGTGTTACCGCTACACCATACCCGCACAGTCGGGGCGACGGGATTTGAACCCATGACCTCCGCGTCCCAAACACGGCGCGCTGCCAACTGCGCTACGCCCCGAAACAACGCACCTATTTTAGCATTATTGGCGGCGAAAGTCTATCGGCATTTAGCGCGGCAAACGCCTGCTGTGATTTCCGCTACAATAGGGGGAGTGCAACATGCTAAAGGATATGCCTATGCCTGCGACCCCACTGGAAGCCCCGATCGGTGCTGTGACGGTGTTCATCAACCTGGCGCGCATTACACGGCGCGGCAGAATCATGCTGGAGGCCGGCGAACACACGCTGGTGATCGGCCAACTGCCTGATACGCTGCAAGAGGAATCGGTGCGCGCCAGCGGACGCGGCGAGGGACTCAAGATTCTGGGCGTGGAGGCGAAAACCGAGTTCACAACGGTGGTGGCCGATGTGAACGAACTGATCGCGCACTTAGAAGCGCTGCAAGACAGCGACCGCCTGCTGCTGCAACAGGACGAGGTGCAAAAACATCGCCTGGAATTCTTAAAAACGCTGCGCGAACAGGGGGCGCTGAACTTCGCCAAGACGCTGGCCTATAGTGAAGCGCAGCTTAAGGATGCGACGGGTTTTGCGGCGTATGTGGCCGAACAGACAGAGACCATACACGCCGAGCGCCACAAAATCCAGCAGGCGCGGCGCACGCTGGAAAAAGAGATCAAAGTGCAGCAGGCGCGTATCGCGCGGCGCAGCAGCCAGACAAACGCCGAACGCACAGTTCAGGTCAGCGTGCTGGCGGGGCAGGCGGGCGAAATCGAGCTGGAGATCGAATACGTGGTACAGGGTGCGTGGTGGACGCCGCTGTACGATGTGCGTTTAGGGGACAACGACGTGACGCTGACGTATCTGGCGGAAATTCGCCAGACGAGCGGCGAAGACTGGCCGCCAGTGCCGCTGGCACTTTCGACAGCCAAGCCTGCTACCAGCGCCCGCCTGCCGGAGCTGGAGGCCTGGTACGTTGATGCGCTGCGCCCGCCCATTCCGGCGGCGCGCGCCGCGCGGCTGCCGATGCAGACGAAGGCGGCTTTTGAAAATGAGGGGTTGGCTGCCGCCGATGCCGAGTATGAAGCCGACAAACCGGCTTTTGCGCTGCCGGATGCCGCGTCACAGGCGGAAATCGCGCAGGCGACAATCGAAGCCAGCGGCGCATCGGTCACCTATCGCGTCGAAAAGCCGGTGAGCGTGCCCGCTGACGGCACGCCCTACAAAGCCACCGTCACAGTGCAAAGACTGGCGGTCAAGCTGGATTATCTGAGCGTGCCCAAGCTGGCAGAAGAAGCGTATCTGCGCGCGACGATTACCAACACGTCGGATTACCTGCTGCTGCCAGGCAGTGCAGCGATTTATCACGGCGCGGATTTCGTGGGCAAAACGCAGCTTGATTTGACCGCGCCTAACGAGGAATTCCAGACACAGTTGGGCGTCGATGATCGCGTGCGCATCACACGCGAACTGCTGAAACGCGATGTCGGCAAGACACTGATCGGCAATACGCGGCGCACGGCCTTCAGCTACAAAATCAGCGTTCACAGCCTGCTGCCGCACGCCACAAAAATCAGCGTATCCGATCATCTGCCGGTGAGCCGCCACGAGCAGATCAAGGTCAAGCTGAGCGACGCCACACCGGAACCGGCGCAGCACAATGACCTGAACATCTTGCAGTGGACGCTGGATTTAAATCCGCAGCACAAGCGCGAAATCATCTACAGTTTCACGGTGGAGCACCCGCGCGAAATGACCGTGATCGGTCTGGATTGACACAAAAAAGGGCACACCCCAGAGATGTACCCTTTTGTCTGCGTGCCTGTGAGAGTGAGGTTATTCGCGGTCGCCCGTCAGATTCAGGATCAGCAGGAACAGGTTAATCAGGTTGAGATACAGCGAGAGCGCGCTGACGATGCTGAGGCGCGCGGCCAGGCTGGGATCGGCCTGAAGTTCGGGCGAAGCGGCCATTGCCTTGATGCGCTGCGTATCATAGGCCGTCAGCCCCAGGAAGATCACCACGCCAACGAGGCTGATGATGAACGACAGCGGGCCGCTCTGGAGAAACATATTCACGACGCTGGCGATAACGAAACCGATCAGCGCCATCAGCAGGTACGATCCGAATTTGGTCAGATCACGCTTGGTGGTGAAGGCGAAAACGCTCATAACAGCGAACAGCAGCGACGCCGTGACGAAGGCCGACACGATGGAGGTTGTCGTATAGACGAGGAAGATGATCGACAGCGTAAAGCCGGTTAAGCCGGAATAGGCCATAAACATAGCCGCCGCTACGCCGGGCGTCATGCGGCTGATGGCCCAGCTCAGCGCGATCACCAGCACGATCTGCACGATCAGCGCGCCAATCAGCACGATGCCGTT
This sequence comes from Chloroflexota bacterium, assembly GCA_013388745.1. Lineage (GTDB taxonomy): Bacteria > Chloroflexota > Anaerolineae > Aggregatilineales > Phototrophicaceae > JACAER01. The sequence goes on along the minus strand of JACAER010000043.1, from coordinate 4,117 downwards.
GGTCGCCAGCGCCAGCAGCGCCGGGGTGTTGACCGTGAGCAGCGCCACAACAGCCGTTACCAGCAGGCCGACGCCCATCCAGGCGTATACCCACTTGATGAGCGGCTGCACCTGCTCATATGTAATTGGCCCAAGGGCGCGATCTCCAAACAAGGTGTTGTTATTGTAAGCCATGTGAGATTCCTTTTCTCAGATACTTATCATCATTATTATTATACGCAGCGCCAAGCCGCTTCAGCACCCAATTTTTTGGGGTCTTAAGCGAATGCTCATCCATTAGCGCGCGAATCAGCGCGTCCCTCTTCTGAAGATAGCGATTAACTGCTAGCTGTTAGCCAATACAAAAACACTCACCGAGCTGCATTTTCATCCCTCGTTGTGAGCGTGAGATCATGGACACTCCCATGACAACGGCTGTGGCGATCTTTTATTCTTCCGGCGGTTCGGTGTGGATCGTGACACGCTCCAGATGCGGTATCCGGGCGCGCAGCAGCGTGACCGCCGATTCCGCCAGATGATGCGCCGAAGCGATGGTGATGTGCGCGGACATGGCGACGTGCAGCGTCAGCACATAGCCTGTGCCCTGCGTGTAGATATGGGCGTGATGCCAGTTCACGCCGGGATAGGCGGCGTGCAGCAGCGCCAGCGCCTTGCCGATCAGGGCATGGGCTTCTTCCGCAGGCACCTGTTCCGTCGCGCCCGGTTCGATATGCGTCACGACTTCGCAGATTTCGGGCAGCGCGCGCTGTAAATCGGCCTCTAATTGGCTGACGTGTGTGTGTGCCTCGCCCAACGTTTGTTTGGGCGGAACTTCGACATGCATTTCCAGCGTTTTGCCGCCGCCGTTCTGGCTCAGGCGCACAGCATGGACTTGCAGCCCCAGCGTAGCGGCGTGTGTGCGGGCGATGGCGGCGTAATCGCGTTCGGCGCGCTCGTTGGGCACAAAATGCACTTCGACTTCGGCCACGCCGCCCACTTCCTGTTCCAGCCGCTGGCGAATCGCATCGGTGAGGATAGCGGTTTGTTCGGCGGTGGTTTCTGGGCCGACCTGCAAGTCGATGTCGATATAAGCGGCGTCGGGGGTGCCGCGGCTGCGCGCGCGCATCACACGCCCGGCAGAGGGCACGCTTTCGACTACCTGGGTCAGGCGTTCGGCGGCCAGCGGCGCGGTATCGACCAGCACGCGCCCGGTGCTGCGCAAAATGTTGAAGCCCGCGCGCCCGATCATGACGACGACAAACAGCGCCGCCAGCGAATCGACCCATGTCCAGCCGAATACTGCAACCAGCGCCATACTCAGTATGACCGAAATAGTCACGAAGACATCGGCGCGGGTATTAGCGGCATCGGCCAGCAGCAGTTCGGAGTTCAGGCGGCGGCCTTCGCCAATCTGGTAGCGGCTGACGAAAAGATTGACGACCAGGGTGACGATGAGCACGACGAACAACACCGGCGAGACTTCAAAAGTTTCGCCGCTGCGCAAGCGTTCGATGGCGCCCTGAATCACTTCCCAGGCCGTGAGCAGCAAAAAGACACCGATGCCCAACGCCGCCAGCGTGGAAAAACGCCGGTGGCCGTAGGGATGATCGGCGTCGGCAGGGCGCGCCGCCAGCCGGTTGGCGATCAGGGCGACGATGTTGGATGAGCCATCGGTCAAGGAATGAAAGCCGTCGGCGGTGATCGAGAGCGCGCCGCTCCACAGGCCGACGAGGATTTTGCCGAAAGCCACGGCCAGATTCAGGCCAAGAGTAATCAGAAAAACACGCTCCACCTGCCGATGCGTGCTGAGTGGTTGGGTCATAGGTAAACCTGCGTTTATCCTGAAGGATAATGCCTGCTGCAAAAATACCCTTTCTAGTGTTATCTTATGCGCTGCTTGCGCTCTTTGACAATCACAAAATGCATTCTTAGGCTGCCCTCATTTGCGGGCAAGATGAGGCAAAATGATGAGTAAAGTGGTGCTGGTGACGGGCGCTTCGTCTGGCATTGGCCGCGAGATCGCCAAAACGCTGGCGGCGGCGGGGCATCAGGTGTTCGGCACGAGCCGCCAGCCGAGCAGCGACAGCCTCGACGGATTCGCGCTGCTGCCGTTGGATGTCACCTCGGCGCAGTCGATTGAGCGCTGTGTGGCGGCGCTGCTGGCGCGCGCGGGGCGTCTTGACGTGCTGGTGAACAACGCCGGCGTAGAATTGATGGGCGCGGCAGAAGAAACCAGCATGGACGACGTGCGCTGGATCATGGAAACCAATTTTTTCGGCGTTGTCCAGTTGACGCAGGCGGTCTTGCCGCATATGCGCGCCCAGGGCAGCGGGCAAATCATCAACATCACTTCGGCGCTGGGGCGGCTGGCGTGGCCCTACGAGGCGTTTTACTGCGCCAGCAAGTTCGCGCTCGAAGGCTACAGCGAAAGCCTGTACTACGAATGTTCGCTGTTCAACATCAGGATCAACACGGTGCAGCCGGGCTTTTTCCGCACCAATATCGCCGCCGCCAAGCGCACGCCATCGCAGCCGCTCGCCGCGTATGATTCTACGCGCGATAAAGCGTTCCGGGCGTTCGATTGGATGCTGGAACACGGCGGCGACCCGGCAGTAGTCGGGCGGCATGTGCGGCGGCTGGTGGAGAGACCAGCGGCGACACTGCGGCATCCGGTGGGTTGGGAAGCGGTGCTGGCGACCCGCGCCTCGTTGGCGCCGCTGGTGGTGATCCCCGGCAGCAAGATCGGACGCTGGTACTTCGGCATCGACAACTGGCGCAAAGACCTGCTGCGCGCGGCGGCGGTAACGCTGGCCGGCGCGCTGGCGCTGTGGGGGCTGGCGCGGTCTAAACGGTAGCTATACGCCCTCGCCAAATAGTGTATACTGGTCAACATCGAGTAGTGAAAAGGGTGTGTCATGGCGAAGAAAAAGAGAAAAGCCGAACAGAACGACCCACAATGGCTGGATGAATTTCAGAAGATGGCCGATGAGCAGCTTGGGGATGGCTCGGCTTGCCAACAGATACACCCAATTGTCGAGCGTTGGTTCGAAGACCTGCTGGAGGGCGAGCCGCCGCGCTCGCGCCCGTCGGTGGAACAGGCGATGGCCTGCCTGACGACGGAAGTCATTACGACGCTGCCGGAAGAAGTGCAGGAAGCGATCGCCGAAGTCGTGGATGAAGAAGAATTTTACGCCTGGGTCGAGCAGGTGCTGCTGATAGGCCGGGCGTTCGAGATGTCGCTGCGCAGCGGCCAACTGGACGACCTCTAAACGTGTCTGGGGCGCCCCACAGCGCGTCCCAGCGTATTCCTCTTAACCAAAATTTGATCGTGCCCGCCGCCAAATGCCAATTCCATTCTCGCCCTGATCGGACTACAATAGACGGATTATTGCCCACGCGATATCTGGGCTTAGAAAAGGAAATACACAGACATGGCAGTAGAGAAAATCGCCGACGGCGTGGTAGTCAGCATCGCCTATGTGCTGAAAGTGGATGGGCAGGAAGTGGAGCGCGCCGACGCCGACGATCCGATTGAATATCTTCACGGCGCGGCCAATATTGTGCCCGGCCTGGAAGAAGCGTTAAACGGGCGCGCCGTGGGCGATAAATTCAGTGTGACGGTGGCGCCGGAAGACGGCTATGGCCCTTATGACAAAACCGAAGTCGAACGCATCCCGCGCAAGGATATTCCCGGCGTGGAACAGCTTAAGCGCGGCATGATGGTCGAGATGGAAGACGACGAAGGCTACATCTACGAGGCGACGGTGATGGAAATCACCAAAGACTCGGTAGTGCTGGATTTCAACCACACACTGGCGGGCAAAACGCTGAACTTTGATGTCGAAGTTGTCGGGCTGCGCGAAGCGGACGAAGAAGAGATCGCGCACGGCCACGCTCACAGCGAAGACTGGGACGAGGATGACGACGACTGGGACGACGACGACGAGGATTCGGACGACGACGTTGATCGTCGCAATTAAGACGCAAAGAGACACAAAAAGGGGCAGCCAACGCCCCTTTTCATAGGCATCAAGATAAGGAATAGGCGAGACCCAAAAGCTGAAAAGTGGCGGGTCTCGCTTTTCGTTTCTGGATTTTGCAGCGGGCAAGTTGAGGAAGAATAGCCGAAAGGGTGCGG
>JACAER010000048.1 GCA_013388745.1 Chloroflexota bacterium | reverse complement strand
GTTGGCGCTGGCAGGCGCGCTGAGCGTGGTGATGGTGGGGGTCATCTGGTGGAATCTGGGCACGGTACAGCGTGATTCGTTCGGCACGCCGCTGCTGACACAGCCGATGCCCACCGAACTGAGCGCGCTTTTGCAATATATCGGCCTGTGGCAGTACTGGGGTATGTTTTCGCCCTATCCTTCGACTATCGACGGCTGGATTGTGATCGCGGGGCGCTTCGAAGACGAGACCTTGTTCGATTTGCGCACAGGGCAGCGCCCGGCGCAGACACTGCCGCGCGCGTATTTTGGGCCGATCGCGCGCTGGAAGAAGTTCGAGGAGAACCTGAACCGCGACCGCTACCCGGCGCTGTTGCAGCAGTGGGCGGCTTTTTACTGCCGGCTGTACAACTACGAGGTGAATATGCCCTATGGCCACCGGCTGGCGACGCTGGAGATCATCTGGCGCTACCGCGATTCGTTCGCGCCGGGGGGGACGTTCGGGCCGTACCGCGAGGTGGTGCTGTGGCAGCAGTGGTGTCTGCCGGAATACGCGCCGCCGGGGGGATAGACAAGCCGTTAGCAGCCCGCCAGGAGCCCCCCTATCACGGCGCGGCGGGCGCTGTGGGCAGCAAGCCCTGCTGCAAAAGCCAGTCGAGCAGCGCGCGCGCTGCCAGCGCGTGGCCGTCGGGCGTGAAATGCCCATCCAGGGGGAAATACAGACGGGTATCGGGCAGCGCCGCGACCTGCGCCTGGAGCGCCGTCGTCAGGTTCAGCGCGCGCATCCTGTTCTGCTGGAAAAACAACATCAGGCGCGAGACCGGCGCCAGGGGGAGACCCTGCTGCACGATGGGATAACGCTGGACGGTGGTTTGCCAATCCTCGCGGTGGACGGCGCGGCGATCGGGGATGAGGAGGATGGCGAAACGCGACCCCTGCGCTTCGACCAGATCGCGGAACTGTAAAAGCAGGACTTCTGTCAAATCCCAGGCCGCCGCCCAATAGCTGTCCTCCGGCAGATACAGCCCCAGATCGACCGGATACTCGGTGATATAGGGCTGGCGGCTGATGACCAGCGGGTGTGGGGGCAGATTTTCTGGGGGGGGCGGCGTCTGACGTTCCTGCATATGGGCGAACCACTGCCAGGCGGGCGCTTCAGCGTAGCGGCCGGCTTCCAGGCGCGTCACGCTGTTGTGCAGCGTCAGAATCCCGTTGTCGAGCGTGAAAAAAGGGCGATTAATGCGGTAGCTGTACTGTACGTGTTCCAGATCAATATGATTGTCGCGGATGTCGTTGCCGGTGTAAACCGCAAGCAGGACCAGATCGGCCTGGAACTGCCAGCCAAGGGCGGCGTACAGCAAAAGTTCGCGGTAGGTGCCGATGGCGACGATGCTGAGGTTGAGCACTTCCAGCGGCGGGCGCTGCTCGCCGGGCGCGCTGTTCCAGTAGTATTCCAGCAGATAGGGGAAATTGTTGTAGAGCGGGACTTCTTCGCCGCGCGGGAAGGAATCGCCGATGATGAGCACCCGGTAGACGCCGGGCGGCTTTTCGATGGCGAAAAGGGTGTCGTGCATGCCGAAGTTGTTCAACTGGACAAAGTTGTAGAATTCCTCGAAAGGATCGGGATGCCAGTAGTAGCCACGGCAGGGCGAAAGCAGGTTGTATAAGCCCGCCGCGAGCAGACCGAAAACCCAATCGCCCTGCGCGACCTGGCAGGCTTGCAGCGCCAGCGACTGCACCTGCGGCAGGGGCGTCTGGGGGCTGGGGGGAATCCACAGACGGTAGGCGGCGAAGATCACCAGCAGGCCCAGCCCAACGCCGAACAGCGCCAGCGCCGTATTTTGCAGCCAGGCGCGGCTTTTGGGGCGGACAGACGTGACAGGCGGGGAAGCAGGCGCGGGGAGAGGCACGCTTTGTGGCGGGGAAGCGGGCGCGGGACGCCGACGCCACCACACCAGCAGCGAAAAAGCCGCCGCGCATCCCGCCAGGGCTAACCACAGGCGTCTCATGGCACGATGTACTCAAGCGAAAACGGCCCCAGCAGCCCGCTGGCATCGCGCGAGGCAATCGTTACCCCGGCGTAGCGCGTAGAGACGAAGCCATCCCAGACGACGCTGTTTTGCGTGGTTTCGAACTGGTCGGTGTAGACCAGGGCATTGACAGAGCGCAGCATGACGAGATAGCTGGCCGCTTCGGGGACGGTTTCCCACAGCAGGGTGCGCGTGCCGTCGCCGTTGTCACGCAGCGAGACGTTGGCGGGGGGACGCGGGCCATCGGCCAGGGCGGTGAGCAGGGCGAGCACGGTTTGGGTCGCGCGCGTCAGGTATTCTGGGCGCAGGGCGTTCAGCACATCGCTTTCGTTGTGCTGGCGTTCGGGGTTTTCGAGGCCTTCGATAAAGCGCACGGCAGGGTAGCCGATTTCGCTGAAGCTGAGATGGTCGCCGTAGCGTCCGGGGCGGTCTTCGGCGTCCTGGACAACAATGTCGATTTCTGGCACATAGACCAGATCGAAGACATCGAGCATACGCGCCAACTGACGCGAGGGCGATTCGTTGGGGCCGCTGGAAAAGAGGCGGATCTGGCGTTCGTTCATGGCGCCGCCGGGGCCAGTGGAGCTGCCGATGATGTCCAAGTTGAGCATGGCCATCACGGGCAGATTGTAGGCCTGGACATAATCGCGGGCGAAGGCCATGCTGCCGAGGCGCCCGATTTCTTCTGCGCCAAAGGCCACAAACACGATGGTCTGGCGGTGTGGGCGCTGGCTTATGATGCGCGCCAGTTCGAGCAGCGCGGCCACGCCGGTGGCGTTGTCATTGGCGCCAGGGGCGTTGGTCGTGCTGTTTTCGAAGTCAAACGAGATGCTGTCATAGTGCGCGCCGACGATAATCACGCCAGCGCCGGGCTGTGTGCCGTTCAAAATGCCGATCACGTTGTAGCCGACATAGGGCAGATCGCGATAGGTGAACTCGAAGGGCTGCACGGTGAGCGACAGATTGCCCTGTGACTGCTGGCTGATCTGCTGCATCTGGTTCGCGACGTAATCGCGCGCCGCGCCGATGCCGAAGCCGGGGCGATCGTAGGGCGAGGCGAAATGGCGCGTGCCGAAGCCTTGCAGTGTTTGTACGTGCGCCAGGAGACGTTCGGGGTTGACCTCATTGAGCAGCGTGAACATGTTGGCCTGGGTTTGCGGCGCGCTGGTGGCCTGCGCGGGGAGCTGTTCCGGCGCCAGCGTGGCGTAACCGAGCGTGGGCGGCGGCGTCGGCGTGGCGCGCGGCACCAGCGTGGGCGGCGCCGATTCGCTCAGATTACAGGCCAACGCCGCCAGAGCGAGACCGACCAGCATAAAAATCCAGGGGAAGGCAGTTTTTAGTCGCATATGTGACGGATTGTAGCATAAGGCGGGGCGGAAAAGCAGCAAGCGTTTGTTAAGCGCGGCGCAAGCGTTGAGCAAGCGAGGGGAGGAGTAAGGTAAACGATTCAGGTTATAATGCATGAACAGCAGTTGAGTTGAGGATGCGTGAAAAGCCGCCGCGCGCAATGTAACAGTTTGCTGCGATATTTTGACCTTTGGTCTAACATTTTCTATACTTTGTGCTGCATAGGCAATGGATTTCATTCAAGCAGGGAGTAAACACGGTGCGACGCCTCGTAAGTGTGCTGATGCTGCTCCTTTGTGCGGCGGCGCTTTCGGTGGCGCAGGCGCAGCTTGAGGCGGGGGATCCGCCGGTCGCGTCGCTCATCAGCGTTTCCACTCCCGATGAAAACGGCGTTGTGACAGTTTCGGGCGCGGCAGGGGCCGTGTTTCCTGCGGCGCAGGTGGCGATACGCAACCTGTTCACAGAAGAAGTGGTCTTTGTGCAGGCGGGTATCACGGGCGGCTTTAGGGCGCGCATTTATGGTCCCGGCGCGACGCCGTTCTGGGTCAGCCCGACCGTCAATTTCGAACCCGCCGCGCTGGCTCGTCCCGGTTCGCTGCCGGTCGGCCCCGGCACGATCGTTTACGGCACGGTGGACAACCTGCCGCTGCTGACACACACGACGACCAATCTGTTTATCGACGGCAATTTGGACGATTGGGCAGCGTACCCGGAGGCGGCGGCCGAAGGCGAATTTTTTGCGCTGGCGAACGATGATTCGCTGTATCTGGCGGCGGCGGGCGTAGAATTTCCGCCGGAAGCGCCGCAGCTTCGGGTGACATTTTCGCTGGACGGGGCGGTGTATGACCTGAGTTTTAACGCCAGCGTGCTGCAAGCGGGGACGCTGCGCCGGCTTTCGCCCAACCCGACAGCGCTCGGTACGGTGGCGCTGGCTGTGGTGCAGAACGGCGGCACGCTGGAACTGCGGCTGCGCTGGCGTGGGCAGATCAATCCCAACAACCCGTCGCTGGAAGAGGCGACCTTTGACCGCCTTCAGGCGGTAACGGTGGACAGCGCTGGCACTGAAGTGCTGCTGGCTGATTACGTGGTGGAGATGAACGCGCTGCTGCTGGATGAGGCCGACGGAGTGGTGCGGCACGGCAGTCTGATCGCGGCGGGCGATGTGACGCCCTTTTATGTGGCGGGGCCGCTGGCGCAGGGGGCTTCCATCTGGAGCGCGCGCGGGCGCGTGGGCAGCATGGAACTGGATGCCGGGGACACGCTGACGATTGAAATGGACATGACGCTCGACGTGCCGCAGATCGAGGAACCGCTTGTCGGCTTGCAGATCAGCGCGCAGTTGAGCTTGCAGCCAGTGGTGAATGAAGACGGGCTGATGCTGGGAGGGCTGCTGGCGAACAACGGCTGGTCTAGCACGCTGACGCCGGGGGGGCTGGCGATCGAAGGGCTGCGGGGCGATCTGCTGCTGGCAGAAGTGAATGTGCCGGCGCAGCAGGTGGTGTGGCGCGATGGGCAGCTTTTGTTCCCGCTGGATTTTGCGGTGACGCTGCCGGAAGATTTGGCGCCGGGCGTGTATGTGCCGGCGCTGCAAGGGTTCGCGCAGTTGGGCAACGACCCGCGCTTCCGCTGGGAGGACAACGGACTGTTCGGCGTCGGGCGCGGTGTGTCGCCCACGCAGCTTCACCGCCTGCCGCTGGCGCTGAACATCGACCGCGTAGACGAAGGGCGCTTCCTGTGGGCGCTGTTTTATGACGATCCGAGCGACGGCAGCCGCGGCCTGCTGCCCGAAGACGATGCCGGGGTGGGCGCGCTGGCGAACAGGGTGCGCTATAACAGCCCAACGTATATTTTGCCGCCGGGCAGTTATCCGATTGAGCCATATCTGCTCAACCTGATGCCCAACAGCTATGACACGAGCGCCGCGCCGCTGCTGCAAATTCTGCTCGGACGGTTGGAGGCGCGCATCACCGCGCCCGACGGCGAAACGCAGAATCTCGGCAGTGTGCAGATCGTGCAAAACCAGCTTTCGACCAGCGCGGAGGACGAGCGCGATGTGTTCGGGCGCTACGCGCCGCTGGATGTGTACCGCGTGACGACGCTGAATCCACAGTTCACGAATTATGCCTTTGAGCAGTACGGCGCTTACAGCATCCGGCTGGAAGGCAGTGTGGAGGACGTGTGGGGCAATCGCTTCGAGGGCGGCGGCACCTATAGGCTGCTGATCGCCGAGCCGATCGATGTAACGCCCTACGTGCTGCCGGGGACGCCGTTCGAAGTGGGCGACGCTTTTAACGCCGGCGTGCATGTGATACCCGGACTGGCCGCCGAGGTGCGTGTGCGGCTGCGCGTGTTCCCGCTCGACGGCTCTGAAGTGGTTGAATATGAGTTCGGCGGGACGGCCAGTGTCTACGGCACATTCCAGCCGACGGACGCGCCGCCGGTGTTCGATGTGCCGGGCGAATATATCGCCGATTACGAAGTGCGCTATACAGCCGAAAATGGGCAGTTGTGGGCGGGGAGTCTGCGCGGCGCGGGCGTGATCGCGGGCGAGAGCACGCTGATCGCGCACGGGGAACGCGGCATGTACCCCAATACGACGCTGGAAGATCAACGCGCATGGTACGACGCGGCGCGTTATGCGCCCAACGCGCCGTTCGTCAATTATCCCTATCAGCACGGCGATATCGCGTGGGTGGCAGACGGCAATGACAGCGGGCTGCGGGCGCTGCTGCGGGCACAGGACAGCGCGGGCAACTATGCGGGCTGGCTGGCGGGGGCGCTGGCGGCCTATGTATCGCCGGAAGGCCTGCCTTTCGAACGGTTGAATGCGCTTGACGCGCTGCCGCTGGAATACAGCGCGGTGAATCAGGCCTACAGCTATATCAGCGCGGTGCGTCCGGGCGTGACAGCGCGGCAGGCGGTGCTGGGCAGCGATGATCCGGCTTACCCGGTGGCCTGGGATATGGACGACCCATATAACAGCCAGCTTGGCGCCGGCGCCTTAGGCGACCGGCCCGGCGATTTTACGTTCCTGTTCGGCGGCAATGTGGTGCGCAACGCCGAAGCGGGGGTGGCTGATGTTTCACTGTACAGCGCGCTGGCCATGACGGTCTTCGATGGTTCGCGCGTGTTCCCGCCGTATCGCGGCGCGGCGGCGGGAGCAGACGGGGGGCCGCTGCTGACGCTGCGCGGGCAGGAGATTGAGATGTTTTTCCACCCCACCGGCACGCAGCCGGGGCAGGTGCTGCACGTGGGCGAAATGCTGACGGTGGCGGGACAGGTCGCGCCGCCGCTGAATTCGCTGGTACAGGTGACGATTACCGCGCCGAGCGGGATGCAGCGCCAGTTCAGCGGCACAGCCAACGCCATCGGCTATTTTTATGATCCGGGGCAGGATTTTGCGGTGGATGAAAGCGGCTTGTGGACGGTGGACATCAGCGTGTCGCATCGCGGGCTGTCCTCGGCGGGCATGGCACAGCCGCCGTATCCGCTGGGCGGCGTTCTGGGCGCGCCGCCGCCGCCCAATGGTCTGGGGGGGCGTTATGTGGTGTATGTAGTGGCGCCGGGCACGCCGCAGTTGGAATCGCCGCAGGCTGGCGACGATTTCACGCAGCCGCTGGCAGCGCTGAACTTCGCGGTGGATATTCCCGACGATTGGAGCGATGTGCGCGCCTACCAGACGATCACCATGCCGGGCTATATTCTGTCGTCGGGCGAGATTAATGTGAGCGTGCGTACTGTGACGTTCCAGTACAATCCGCAGTTGTTGAATCTCGATTTCCCGATGCTGGAAATCGATAGCCGCCCGAATGGGCCGTCAGCGTCGGACGTGGTGCGGGTGACGCTGGTGCTGACGGGGACAGATGCCAGTGGGCAGTTCGTGATCCGCGCGCGGACGTATACGGTGCTGCATGATCGGCTGGTGAGTCTGGGGGCGTAGGGCGAGCGGTCGCTTTCACCCCACCCCCGATCCCCGCTCTATGTGCGGGACATAGACAGGGGGACAGGCGGGCGACAAGGAGCGGGGGAGACGCGGCGCGCGCTCCTACTCCTGCGGCGGCGCGCTGATCGGCAGTCGAGGCGGTGCATATGAGATGTTTTCAGCGATATCAACAAAGGCGTTAGGCAGATGACCGCTGATTCGCGCAAACTCAAACAAGGGCTGCTGCTGGGTGTGGGGATGGTGGGGCTGCTGTGCGGGCTGTGGCTGATGCTGGTGGGAAGCAATCCGCAGGCGCAGGCGCAGGCCGAGCCGACACAGCTTCCGCTGTACGCGCTGCCGGATGCGCGCCTGACGCGCACGGTGAACAGCGGCACAATCGCGCTGGCCAGCGACAACCAGACGGTGCTGGCAGTCAATTCGCTGAACGATACGGTGAGCTTCGCGCAGCCTTTGCTGCGGCGCGTGGTGGCGGAAGTGCCGGTAGGGCGCGACCCGCGCAGTGTGGTCTTGACCGCCGACAGCGAGCGTGTGCTGGTGACCAACCGCGCCGACGGAACACTGTCGATTGTCCGTTTTGATGACCAGGTGATCGAAAATACGATTCGTGTCGGCCTGCTGCCGTATGGTGTGGTCACCGATAACAACGAGATCGCCTATGTGACGCTGCAAGGCGCGGGCGAAGTAGCGGTGGTCGATCTGCTGGCGGGCACGGTCATCAACCGCATTGCCACGCCGCCGCTGCCCAGCGGGCTGGCGCTGTGGGGCGACTTTTTGTACGTGACGCATTTCTGGAGCGGGCAGATCAGCCTGATTTATCTGCCGCGCCAGGCGGTGGTGCAAACTATCGCCACGGGTGTCGATACCGGGCTGTCGCAAAGCATCGAAATCGACATTACTCGCGGGCTGGCCTATGTGCCGCAGACGCGCAGCAACAGCAGCAGCCCGGCGCTGACCTACGATACGACCGTGTTTCCGGTCGTGAATGTGTTGGACTTGCGCGATCTGGCGGTGATTCGCCCGGCGCGCATTGGGCTGGATACGGCTGATCGTCCGGTCAATATGCCGTTCGCTACCGCACTCGATCGCTTCCAGCAGCGCTTGTATGTGGTAAACGCGGGCAGCAACGATCTGAGCGTGATTGACCTGATTAACGGGCGGCCATTGGCACATATCGCGCTGGGGGCTAACCCGCGCGGCGCGCTGCTCAACCGTGACAACAGCTATTTGTTCGTGCATAACATGATTCAAGGCGCGATCACGGTTATCAACACCGCCACGCTGAGTGTGGAAAGCGTACTGCCGATCAGCACGCCGGCAGTAGCGCTCGACATCATTCAGGGGGCGCAGTTTTTTTACGGCGCGCATGACGCCCGTATGAGCGCCAATGATTGGATAAGCTGCGCCAACTGCCATTTCGACGGTCTTTCCGACGGGCGTGTGTGGATGAGCATTGACGGCGGGCGCAATACGCCGCTGCTGTACGATATTTTGGGCACGCCGCCGTATAACTGGTCGGCCACGTGGGATGAACTGGCGGACGTGGAACTGAAGATTCGCGATTTGCAGGCGGGTTTTGGGCTGATCGCGGGGACGGTTTCGCCGGCGCTGGGGGCGCCGCACGCCGGGCAGTCGCCGCTGCTGGACACGCTGGCGCAGTATCTGGTGACGCTGCAAGGGCCGGCGCTGCCGCCGGTGGATGGGGCGTTGGCGGGGCGCGGGGCAGAGGTCTTCGCTGAACAGGGCTGCGGCGAATGCCATGTGGGCGCGGTGGGCACGAATCTGCAAGCCTATGATGTGGGCACAGGCGGCACGTTCGACACGCCGTCGCTGCGCTGGCTGGCGTTGAGCGCGCCCTATTTCCACGACGGCCGGGCGGCGGCGCTGCGCGACGTGTTTATCCTGCCGGGGGCGCACCAACTGGTGTACGCCATCGCGCTGGAGGACATCGAGGCGCTGCTGGCTTACCTGCTGAGCCTGCCGCAGGGGTGAAAACGGGCTTTTCGCGGCGGGCAGATGCGGAAATCCCACTCAGGGGAGATACTGCACGCCCGGTCTTTTGTCTGCGTCTCGACACGGAGAGGAGGAGGGCGTGGGGTCGGCGTAGTGGGTAGGGCGCGCCC
>JACAER010000054.1 GCA_013388745.1 Chloroflexota bacterium | reverse complement strand
GTTCGGCGTGTAGGTGAAGCTGCCGTCGGGGTTGAAGAGCAGCGTGCCGTGATCGACATCATCCACCACGCTGAAGGTCAGCGGGTCGTTTTCGACATCCGTCGCCGCCACCGCATCGTTCAGCGGCGTGTCTTCGTCGATTGTGTGCGCTTCGCTGGTCGCCACGGGCGCGTCATTCACCGGAGTCACCGTGATGGTGACCGTGGCTGTCGCGCACAGCGGGGCAGGCACGCCGTTGGTCGTGCCGTCGTCGCACATCGTGTAAGTGAAGCTGTCGCTGCCGTTGAAGTTCAGGTTTGGCGTGTAGGTGTACGTGCCGTCGGGGTTCATCGCCACCGTGCCGCCGTTGGCGCTCGTCGCGTCGTAAGCCGTCACGGTCAGCGTTTGCCCGCTTTCGTTGGCCGGCCCGCGGCTGTCGTTCGCCAACACGCTGCTGCCGCTCAGCGGCGTGTCTTCCGCCGTCGTGCCGCTGTCATCATTCGCCACCGGCGCGTCGTTGACTTCTGTCACCGTGATGGTGACCGTCGCGGTTGCCGTGCCGCCGTTGCCGTCGCTGATCGTATAGGTAAAGCTGTCGCTGCCGAAGAAATCCGCGTCTGGCGTGTAGGTGCAGGTGGCCGTCGTGCAGACCACGCTGCCGTTGCTGCCCTGCGTATTGCCAGTGATTGTCAGCGAATCGCTGTCGGCGTCGTTGTCGTTCCCCAGTACGCTGATCGCGCCGGTCGAGCCGTCTTCAGCCGCCGCTGCTGTGTCATTGTTGGCCGTCGGCGGCGTATTCACCAGTTCAAAACACTCGCCATTCGTGCCCACCACATTGTTGGTGTGCGAAGCTGCGGTGTAGTTGATGCCTGGCGCAGGCGTAAATTCCGCGCGGAAACAGTAGAACCCACGTGCGGTGGGAGCAAAAGACGCCGAAGTCGCCGTCACCGGGTTGCCGTTGGCAGGCGCTACGCTCACCGCGCTGCCCACCGCTGTGCCGCCGCTGGCGCAGTTCTGCGGCGAAGCTGTCGGGCCGCAGACGAAGAAGTTCACTGTGCCGGCGATCGGGTTCACCGGCGCGCCGCTGCTGATCGTCGCCGTATCCGTCACCGATTGGCCGATCTGGATGCTGGTCGCGCTGGCCTGCGTCGTGATCGTCGGCGCCACGGGGTCGTTATCTGTGATATTCACCGTCACGCTGGCCGCGCTGGTCACGCTGTTATACCGGCGTGTACCGCTGCCGCCGCCACTGTTGCTGACAGTGTGCGTAATCGTCGCTGTGTGCGGACTGAGTTCGTTCACACCATCGTCCACCGCCGTCACCGTGACCGTCTGCGGTACATTCCAGTTGGCCGCCGTAAACGAAACACTACTCGGTAAAAACGTCACCTGCCCGCCGACGGTGCCGGGAGTGACGGTCACCGTTTCCACCGGACCGCTGCGCGGCGGCGCGTCGAGCACCACCGTGTAGGTCGCCGTCGCTCCGCCTTCGGTGACATTCACTGTTGTCGGGCTGACCGTCACGCCCGCAGGCGCGGTGGTAATCGTCAGCGTAGCGCCATAGTAGCACAGCGGTTTGTTATTTGCACGATCACGGACGCGCAACTGCCATGTGCCGTTGGCTTGCGCCGCCGTCATGCCATCAAAGTCGGACAGCGCCAGCGACCCCGCCGGACGGAAGGTGCCGCTGGTCGGTGTGCTGTCCACATCGGAGGCCGCTTCATCGTCAAACACGACTGTAAAGATCGAATTGTCTGTGCTCGTGTTTGAATAGGTGTTCTGATTAAGGATGGTTTCATCAGAGCCGTCGGGTCGTATCAGCCGCAGTTCAATCTCGTTGGCGCCCGTGATCCCCGCAGCCGGGCTGGCGCAGGTGCCGCTGTTGATTTTGCGGAAGGTCACGCTGATGTTGACATCCGTAACATAATCTCCCGCTGGAATGCCAGAGATAGCCAGATTACGGAAACTGCTGCTGTTGTCTACCGACACGGGGGTTGCCAGACTCTCCGTCGCTGTAAAAGTAGCTGCTGAAACAGCCCCGTTCAACAGCAGAAACGCCAGCGTCAGGGCGACTACACCCAGCACCCGCAGGCGCGTTCGCCAACTCAAAAACCGGATCAGTGTGTGTTGCATAATTTCTCCCTTACAAAAATTCAATCATGGTAAGGTCTGTGTGAAAACAGGTTGCGCTCATCATTGGCCAGTTACAGCGTCTCTCATAAACAGAAAAATGTAGGCGCACAGCAATGATGAGTATGAGCGCATCTAGCCCACAGTATAAAACGAGTGTTGTGTTACCTTAAAGACTTCTGAATTGTTTTTTGGGGAAGAATTTACGCAATTGGGAGAGTTTTTACTGTCTTCATATGCCTTACAGCCTAGCTTATTAACGAAGTTGTGAGGTTGAACCCAAATATGCATTACAGAATGCCGACCCGCTAGGCAGGGGACTTATTCCCCCTGCCCACCGCCGTCCACCATAATCGTCTGCCCTGTAATAAAGGCCGCCGCATCGGAACACAAAAACAGCACCGCGCCCGCCACCTCGTCCGCCGTGCCCAGCCGCCCTTGCAAGGGCATGCCGCGTGTTTCATCCTCGCCCGCGACGTAGGCCGGGCAGACAGCGTTTACCCGGATTCCCAGCGGCGCAAATTCGCGCGCGCACTGCCGCGTCAGCCCGATCAGGCCGGCCTTCGCCGCGATATAGGCTGCCCCTTGCGGCAGCGTTTGCGCCGCCGAAGCGATGTTCACGATCACGCCGCCGCCCTCGTTGGCCATCACTCGCCCCAAAAGCTGCGAACAGAAAAACGCCCCTGTCAGGTTCACATCGACGATACGCCGCCAATCCCACTCGTCGATACGCGCCAGCGCGTCGCCTTTGTACACACCCGCCGCGTTCACCAACATATGGATGCGCCCAAAGGTATCGCGCCCCTGTTCGATCAGCGCCGCCGCCTGAAAGCGGTTGGCAATATCGGCGTCGAAATCCGCCGCCCGCCCGCCCGCCGCCACAATCTCCGCCGCTGTCTGCGCCGCTCGGTCGGGGTTGATGTCGTTCACCACGATGGCAGCCCCTGCCGCCGCCAGCGCGCGCGCCGCCGCCCGCCCCACGCCCGCGCCCGCCCCGGTCACCAGCGCCGTTTGCCCGTGCAGATTCACTGTAAAATTCATCGCGTTTCCTTGAAAATAGCTTTTAGCAATTAGCGGTTAGCCCCGTACAAAAATGTTGACGCAGACACAAAGACTGCAAAGAAAAGTCTCATTTTCATCCCTTTGTAATGTATTGGTTTGCATGGATAGCTCCTTCGTAGAATGCATAAGGGCGAACCAGCGGCCCGCCCCTTGCTCAAATGCTCTTCTGAGAATGTGATTTTAGCGACGTTGTGCCCCGCGCGAAAGGCGGGACAGACTCAGCGCTGATTCAGCCACGCGCGAATTACATCCCCCGCCAGATGGCAGAAAATGTCTGTGCGTGTGTCCATCAACGCGCGATCGGCATGGTCGGCCACATAATAGGCCGCGCCGTGTGTATACATCTGGTTGTGGGCTTTGGCGGCAGCCTTGCCAAAAAGCTGCCAGGGTGTCCAATCCTGGGCGCCAACGATGATTTGCAGCGGCGCATCCACCGCTAAAATCGCCTGCGCGTCGAGCATATTGCCGGCCAGCAGCACGCCTGCCGGGCGCTGCACATGCGCGAACTGTTTAAACGCTGCCCCCAACAGCGTTGTGCCGGCGCCTACCGCCAGGATGATGGCACGCGCCCGATTAATCAGCGGTTGGCTCAGCGCGGCATGATAGGCGTTGAGCGCGTCGCGCGTGGTCGAACCACGCCCACAAGCGCCGCTGCGCCCCGTGCCGCGTTTGTCCCACGTAAACACGGCATAGCCGCACTCGTGACCAACATCGATATAATGGCGGTAAGCCTCGCGTGTATCGTAACCGGCATGATGGAGGACAAAGAGAAGCGGATAACCATCGGCGGGCGGACGAACGGCGGGGTAATCAATCTGTCCGGCAAGGGCGACCCCATCGCCCGCGAACGCCACTTCTTGTGTGCGCGCACTCTCCAAAACGTTGTACATGCTTGAACCCCTCAGGTGATGTAAAGTTTGGACGCCACAAAGAAGTACACTATTTAACTGGTTTTTAAAGATGTGGAGCGGAGTATAGCAGAGCGTTCGCGCCTTGACGAGGCGCAGCAGTTGTGCAATCTTTACAAATCATTTGTTCTAAAGCAGGTTTTCGAACGTTTTCGTAGCGGATGATGCAGGCATCATCTCTACGACGGCCAACGAATTTGTTAGATTTGTTCCGAGACCCTACTTGAGCAGCCGTATCCTGTCATGACATCTGAAGCGGTGGGGACATGTGAGCCGCGTCCTCTAATGTGCGCAGCGCCGCTTCTGCCGCCTTTTCCCATGTGAAGTGCTGCGCCTGTACGCTGCCGCGCGCGCTCAGCTCCGCCCGCAGCGCCGCATCTTCGGCCACAAGCTGCATGGCTGCCGCCAACGCATCGATTTCCAGCGGATCCACCAGCAGCGCCGCTTCGCCCGCCAGTTCCGGCAGACTCGATGTACTGCTGGCGATCACGGGGATGCCGCAGTGCATCGCTTCCAGCAGCGGAAACCCAAAGCCCTCGTACAGCGAGGGAAACACCAGCGCCAGCGCCCCGGCGTACAGCGTGCCTTTGTCCGCCTCATCTGCATAGCCCGCTAGAATCAGCCCTTCAACGCCTGCCGTCCACGCTGGGTCATACAGCCAGCCGCGCCCGCCCACCAGCACCAGCGCCGCCGGGTTGGGCGCTGCTTTGTGATAACGCATATAGGCGCGCACTAAGCGTTCGATATTTTTGCGCGGCTGGAGCGTGCCCACGAACAGAAAATAGCGCTCCGGTAGGCCATATTTACGGCGCACAGCAGCCCTGTCGCCCACAGACGGCGCATCCACACCGGGATAGACCACACGAATTTTGCCGGAGTGTACCCCATAAAAACGCTGCAAATCGTCGGCTGTCGCCTGGCTGTCCGCCAGAATCAGGTCCGCTCGCCCGACGCTGTAGCGCGTTGTCAGGTCGAGATACATCCGCTGCGCGGTGGGATGCATCCTGGGAAAATGGCAGTAGCCAAGATCATGCACCGTCACTGCGGCGCGCCCGCCGAAGACGAACGGCAGGGTGTGCGCGGGCACGAAGGTCACATCCGGCTTATCCTGCGCCAGCGCGGCAGCGAAACGCGCGTGTGTCCACAGCCGCGCCAGCGGGATTACGCGCTGCATGACAAACGCTTGATTGGGGAACAAGGCTGTGGCGGGCGCCTCGCGGAAATACAGCAGCAGTTCATGGGGGGCGCTGCGACGAGCGTTCAGATCAATCAGCGTTTGCAGCAGGCGCAGCGCGTAGCGTTCCGTGCCTGTTGGCTGTTTGACCGTCGTGCGGCTGGCGTCGATGGCGATGCGCATGTCATGACCTTCTGCGCAGCAGCGGCAGCAGCCACAGCAGCAGCACAGCCAGCAGCGGCACAAACCACAGCGTGCCGATCAGCGAAAGCACATCGGCACTTAACGTGACATTGGCAAACACCACACCGACCAGCCCGCCGCCCACCAGCAGCGTGCCCGGCAGCATCAGCCGGGTATCGCGCGGACGCCCCAACTGCGCCGCCAGCCAGAAGGCCAAACCGAGAGCGGCGATAAACAGCGGCCAATTCTGCGTTTGCCCGCTCAGCGTCAGATAGGCCAGCGTTAACGCCGAAAGCAGCAGCGCGCTGATAACGAACAGCGTGCCGCGCGCCCAGCGTCCCAACGCCAGCCAGCGCGCCAGCAGGGTGCTGCCCACGCCGCCCAACCCCACTGCCGCGATCAAACCGGCATCCGGCGGTGTCGTCGTGGTTGTCAGCGCGAAGGTCAGCCACGCGCCAATGCCGATTAACAGCAGCGCCGGCAGCACCGAGGCGATATTGCCGCGCGGCAGCGTCGCAAGCGGCGGCGTGGGGAAAAGATGCGCAGGCGGCGGCGGTGCGGGCGGCGTCTGGGCTGTATCTACGGCGGCGATTTCGCCGGTTTGCAGCGGCGCGCCGTCATCAGCGTCGTCTTCCTGCCTATCCTGCGCGGCGACGGCTTCCTCAAGCGAGGCCATAGCCGCCAGCGCGGCGTCAATATCCAGTTCCGATTCAGTTTCCTGGGGCGTTTCGGGAACAGCAGCGGACGCGGAGGGCACGGCGTTTTCGGCCTCTACGGGTAGGGCTGCGGTGATTTCCGGCTGCTCTTCCGGGGAACGTTTTTCGTTATCCATATGCTTTTTTCGGGGCGGCGCGCGCAAGACTGGCGCCGTGCCGCCAAAAATTGATGCAAGGTCATCGGGTTCAGAGGGTATTGTCGCGTGATTCGGGCGCGCGCGCAAGCGTGGTTGTGTCGGGGCGCAGCGCTCACGCCCCGACAGTGTCATGTGGTTATTCGTCGTGCGGCGAGGTGTCGCGCACGATCAGCGAGTCGAAATCAACCGTACTGTTGGCTTCGACACCCAGCGCGACTGTCCCGCCCAGTGCGATCGTGTTTTCCAGACTGAGCACGAAGCGTCCGTTAATGAAAAACGCCGCGCGATCCTGATAGGTAATGATGGTGACGTTCACCCAGGCCGGCAGCGGGTCGCCATTTTCTGTGCCTGGCGCCGGCCCGTCGAAGTAGACGATATTCTGCGTGGCGTCACGGTAGACGATGGTGAGGTTGGTCGAGCCATCAACGTTGCGCCGCAGCAGCGCGAAGTAGCCGCTGATGTCTTCACCGGTGATCGTGGGCACAGCGCGCACCGCCAGCCAGCCCGTGCCGGCCAGATTCTCTGGGAAACGCATTACAACACTGACATACAGGTCGGTGGCATCGTTGAAGTTGCGGCGGTCTGTGCCCGCGCCGAACATCTCCACGCCCATTTCCGGGCGCATCAGGCGGAAAGTCGGGCGTCCGGTGTACGTCATGCGCAGGAAGTTTTGATGCTCAACAGCGTTCGGTTCGCTGCTGAACTGCCCGGCGGCGGCGCGCCCGCCCACCCAGAAAGCCTGCGTGTTGAAGATGTCGTCGAATTCTTCCAGCAAATCGCTGCGGCGGTCGCGGAAAGTGCGCGCCAGCACTTCTTCTTGCAGTGCATAGGCGAAGGCCGCGCCCGCGTTGGCCGCGCCCGCCGCCTGCGTCATCAGACAGTCGTCGATACGGAAAATATCGCCGCGCCGCGCCTCAAAATTGATCGTGCCGGCTGCCGGCGTCGTCGGCAGTTCGTCCTCGAACTGGCTCTCGCCGTCCAGATAAATTTCCAGCCGGTCGCCGACAAAGGTGATGTCGAGGTCTTGCCACTGGCCGCGCGTGTAGAAGTTGCGCAGCGTTTGCGTATAGACAGCGGCGCCCGCGCTGTCCACCTGCGAGAAGGTCAGGTTGCCGCCTTCGCCTTCGAAGACCATCGAACCGCCGCCGCTGCTGCGCATCCGAATGATATAACCGCCTTCATCACTCCATATGCGGCAGCGCAGCGTTTGGTCGCGGATGGGACTCATCAACGGCGACACCGTGACTTCGCCTTGCAGACGCACGTATTCGTTGGCGTTGTCTTCGCGGCCAATGGTGGCGTTAGTGGTGCTGGTGGTCTGCCAGGTGTTGGGCAAAATGCCGGCCTGGAAGTGATCGCTGGCCGGTTCTGCGCGCTGCACCACGAAATCGTCGAAGCGCACCGGGCGGAAGCTGCTGTCGGTTTGCAGCAGAATTTGCCCCGCGCCCAACTGCGGCAGTTCCAAATCTTCGACCTGCATCCGTAGTTCGCGATCCAGATAGACAAAAATACGGCTGCCCTCGATCCAGATTGTGATATTGTGCCAGGTGCTGGCCTGAATCGGCGCGCGGTTGTCCTGGCGCAGTACTTGATCGGAAAGGCGATCAAAGACGTTGATTGCGGTGTTGTTGCGCTTGAGAATCAGCAGGCCGGGGAAAATTTCCAGCGCGTTGTAGCCCTGTGTCGGGTTGTAGCGGAACACCAGGCGCGCGCCTGCTGACTGTGGATCAAGGTTGAAGCGGAAACTGACGACCAGATCGGCAGCGTTTGGTTCAATCCATTCGGGCGTCACGCGCCCCAAGATGACCATCGGCTGCTGGATGCGCGCCTGCCCGATCAGCAAATTCTGCCCGCCCTCGCTGACGACCTGCCAGGCGGTCGCGTCGTAATCCCAGTTCGCCAGCGCGTCGTTTTGCTCAAAATCGGCCACATAGGGCAGGCGTCCCGGCGGCACCGGCGTCGGCGAGGGAATGGGCGTCAGCGTCGGGCTGGGGGTGATGGTGGCGGTGGGCGTGGGGGTACTGGTGGGCGTCGGTGTGGCCGTCGGCGTATCCGTCGGCGTGTAGGTGGCGGTCGGGGTCAGTGTGGGCGTGAGCGTCGGCGTTGGCGTCAGCGTATAGGTGGGGGTACTGGTGGGCGTCGGTGTGCTCGTCGGCGTGGGTGTTGCGGTGGGCGTGTTGGTGGCGGTCGGTGTATGGGTCGGCGTATTGGTGGGCGTCAGCGTCGGCGCTTCGGCCACGCGGATGATTTCGCGATTGCCATAGACATTAATCAGCGTACTGGAGATCGCCACCCAACCGCGCGAGCCATCGGGCAGCAGTACTTGATACCAGGCGCCATCCTCGCTGATCCCGACAATATCGAGAATCTCACCGGCTTCAAGCTGCGCGACAGTCGGATACTGCGCGCCGGGTCCCAACCGCGCGGTGATGGTGCGCCGCGCTTCCACAACAGGCGTCGCGGGCGACGGGGTAAAGGTGGCTGTGGGCGTGCTGGTCGGCGTATGCGTGGGCGATGGTGTGCGCGTGGGTGTGTCGGTTGGCGTGCTGGTCGGCGTATGGGTGGGTGTATCTGTCGCTGTAGGCGTGTTCGTCGGCGTATCAGAAGCCGCCGGAGTAGAGCTGGCGACGGCGGGGGTGTCGCTGGCCTTTTCGGTGGCATCGAGCGCCACCGGCTGCGTTGCTTCGGCCTGTGTACTGGTCGGCTGCGTCGGTGTGGCGGTTGTGCCGCCCCCCCCGCCGCTGAGGAGCGCAAAAGCGGCAATCGCCACCACCACGATCCCGGCGATGACCGCAATCGGCAGCCAGGAACGGCCCGCGAGCGGCGGGGGGGTTGCGGTGGTTGGCGTGCCCGGCGCAGTCGCCGGCGTTGGCGCCGCCGCCACAGGGGAGGCAGGCGGGGTAGGGGCATCTGCTGCCGCCGCGCGCTGGCGTTCGTCTGTCGAAGGCAGAGCGGCGGTTTTGCTGTCTTCCATCTGTCCCGCGCCTGTTTTGCGCTGCGCCTCGAACGAGGCCATCGTCGCCTCGATCTCGTCTTTGTGCGTTTCGCGGTGTTTTTGCAGGTTCAGGATGGTCTCTTGTGCGGCTTTGCGCAACTGCACCGGCGCGGCGCGGCTGGTCGTTGCTGCGCTGGCGACTTCGGCCAGTGTTTCCGCCAATTCGGCGCCGCTGGCGAAACGTTCGTTCGGCTCTTTAGCCATCGCCTGCTGGATTATTTCGTCCACGCCCGAAGGCAGCGCCGGATTCAAGGCCGTTGCCGACGGCACCGGGCTGTTCATGTGCTTGAGGATCACGCCCATGGGCGTTTCTGCCGAAAATGGCATTTGTCCGGTGAGCATCTGGAACAACATGACGCCGAGCGCGTACACATCGGTGCGCGCGCTGACCTCTAGCCCCATGCCCTGTTCCGGCGACATATAGCCCGGCGTGCCCACCGCGAAGCCGGTCTGCGTCAGCCCCTGCGCGCCCTGCGAAATGCGGGCGATGCCGAAGTCCATCAGGAAGGCGTTGCCATCCTGATCGATCATGATATTGCTGGGCTTGATGTCGCGGTGGATGATGCCCTGCCGGTGGGCGTAATCCAGCGCCGCGCACACCTGGCGCATGACATGCACCACTTCGCTCAGCGGCAGCGGCCCTTTATCCAGCACATCTTTGAGCGTGCCGCTTTCCAGGTAGCGCATGACGATATAGGGCGGGTCGCTCAGGCCGTTATAGTCGTACACCGGCAGCAGGTGCGGGTGTTCCAGCTTCGTTACCAGGCGCGCCTCACGCTGGAAGCGTTCCAGCGCTTTGGCGTCCGCCGCGATCGAGCGGTGAATCACTTTGACCGCCACAAAACGATCGGTCTGCGGATGATAGGCACGATACACCGTTGCCATCCCGCCCTGACCGATTTCTTCGACAATCTCGTATTGGCCGAGCCGCGTACCGATCATGCCAACGCCTTAAAGATGATTACAAAGACTACGCTTTGATTATAGACCAACTTCACGTTCAGCCACAAAAAAGTTGCGAAAAACGAACTGCAGCGGAGGGGCACACGCTGCGGTCTTGCGGAGATTGCACAGGCGCGTTTCGGCGCGCCTACGGCCCTTGCCAGACAAAGGTTGATGTATTGTCACATACGCCATCGGGACGGCTGATTTCTTGGAAAACCGTGAACTCTGTCGAACTGACGATGGTGACGGTATCGACAATGCTGACGCCGGGCGCGGCATTAGGATAGAGCGTATAGATGCCGGGCGCAGTGCTTGTCCCGCTGATAAAATTATAAGTAAGGGTGTTGCCCGCGAAGGTCACACGCAGGCTGTCTGTCAGCCCGACAAACGGCGACAAATCGCCCGAACACGGATTGACTTCTGTCCATGTGCGCAGATACATGCCGCTGAGCGCTGCTGTGCCGCTGACGACCGCCTCCGCTTCTTCAACCGCCTCTTCTACTTCAGCTTCCGTTAGCGGAGCAGCGATTACGATCTCCTGCGGCAGCACTGTATCAATCGGCAGGGCTTGCAGCGTGTCCAGCTCATACGGACGTGGAAATTCGGGTGTCCCGGCAGCTAAGCCGTCCGTATCAAGCGGAATGCGGGTGAACGCCCCTGCGGGCACCGCCTGCGTCACACCACCCGCGCTCACTGTCGCGCGGCCTTCGAGCAGCGTCACGAACATAAAGCCTTGCCCGGCTTGCAGAAAAGCCGTGCTGCCCAGGGCAATATCCACGCCGTTCGCGCGCAGATTCACGGTGCGCGCGCCCTGCGGCGTCTGCACAAGAATGCCGCTGTCTGGCGCTTCGGCACAGGGCGCGTCGCCTAGCCCGCTGGCAAAATAGAACGCCTGCATCGGCCCAAAATTGGGTTCACCAGGCTCGACAACATTCAGAGAATTGGTGTCACCATCGGCCGTCAGAAATTCCGCCGCCACCCAGCCCACACCGCGCGCGTCGCCTTCGACCTCTATCCTTATCCAGGAGCCGTCCGCCAGGCGGCCATTGGCGATTACGCTTTGCCCGCGCGTCAGTGAGGCCATAATGTTGTTTTGATCGGTACGTGGGCGCAGGCGAACATTCACGCTGCCAGATGCGGTCATGGGCAGTTCGATAACCGGCGCGACCTGGTTACTGATCGTCACATCACCAAACAGCAGCATGGTCACATTTTGTCCAGGCACAGTATCCGGCAGATTCGCCTGAAGCTGCATGACGGCCACGCCCCAGATTGAATCATCGAGACTCATGGCGCTTAAGGCTAACGATTCGATGTCAGTGAGTGGGCTGATGTCGCCGGATGCCGCGAACGTGAAATTCGTCACCCCTGAGCGTGGGCTGGCATCTACCAGCGAGTTACCGTAACACGCCTGGTTACGTTGTGTGACGCTGCACGCGGCGTCAACCGCTTCGAGCGCTGCGCTGACGATAGCGGGACAATCGTCCTGTCCATGTAAAACAGAAACGCCAAATAACAGCACGATCAATACCGCAGGCAGTATTTTGATACGCATAAGCTCCCCAGATTTTTATGTAAAGTGAAATTTAATAGGAGTGGACGAGTTGAATATAACGTTGTTTGAGGAGTAACTCAAAAAAAAAGGGGGAGACGAGAGTGGGGAGCGGGGTGGCGGGGAGAAGGCACAAGGGAGGAGGTGGTTGGCAGCGGCTTACGCTCCCACGCCGTTACCAGCGCAGTACCCTCAGCGCTCGTGAGCTTAACGACC
>JACAER010000032.1 GCA_013388745.1 Chloroflexota bacterium | reverse complement strand
GCGCGCGCGCTGCCCGTGACCCCGCTCATATCACCCTGATTGCCATTAGCAAAACGCAGCCGCCGGAAGTTATTGCCCAGGCGGCGGCTGTAGGTTTGCAACATTTTGGCGAAAATCGCGTAGAAGAGGCTGATGTCAAAATTCCGCTGCTGCGCGCTCAGGTCACGACGCCGCTGCGCTGGCACATGGTCGGCCACATCCAGAGCCGTAAAGCCAAACTCGTGCCTCCGCTTTTTGATGTTGTGCATTCGGTCGATAATCTGAAATTGGCTGACAAGCTGGCAGCGGCAGCGCAGGCACACGGTCAGACACGCGATGTGCTGCTGCAAATGAATGTCAGCGGCGAAGAAAGCAAAAGCGGTTTCGAGGCCAGTCGTTGGCGGCAGGACACGGCCTTGTTTGAAAACCTCGCGCAGCAGTGCGCGCACATTGCCCGGATGCCGGGTCTAAATGTGCGCGGGCTGATGACGATGGCGCCGATTGTGGCCGATATGCAGCAGGCGCGCCCGGTTTTTGCCAGCCTGGCTGCCCTGCGCGCTGCCCTCAGTGCCGCGCTCAAGCTGCCCCTGCCCGACCTGAGCATGGGCATGACCGATGATTATCCTGTCGCCATCGAAGAAGGCGCGACACTGCTGCGCATTGGCCGTGCGCTTTTTGGCGAACGCCATTGAACGCACGCTGTCTGAGACGCTCTGAGTTGTCCTGATAGTATCCGAAGGAGTCTGTGATTGTGAACATGCTTTTCAACCTGATTGTTACTTTGTTGGTGGTGTACGAATTGCTCATCCTGGCGCGGGTGCTGCTCAGTTGGTTTCCCAATATTGACTCGCGCAATCCTATCGTGCAGTTTATCTTTGACCTGACCGAACCGGTGCTGCGCCCGATCCGTGAGATGCTGCCGCAGAACATGATGTTCGATTTCAGCCCGATCATCGTTTTTCTGATTATCCAGGTGCTCATCACGGTGCTGCGTGTCATGTAGTTTTGTGGCAGAGGGTTGCGCTGCGTTCGCTGCTCGGTTTACATCTTCCGCAAACTGATAACCGTCAACGAACAGCCTTTAGCTCTTTTGTCCGCTTGTGCGCTTGAAACGAGCGTGATACTCTATAGATAATCACGCTGTTTTCTAGCGCACAGATAAAGGTTAAGCATACTATGAAGCGTAAATTCGAAATCACCGACGCTAAAGGGGGCGCTGCATTTACAGTGCGCGTGGTGACTCGTTCGACCAGCACCGAACTGGCGGGTATTCAGGAAGATGGCGCGCTCAAAATCCGGCTGGTGGCCTCGCCCGCCGGCGATCCCGCCGCCAACAAAGAATTGGTCGCTTTTCTTGCCAAACATCTGGGCGTGCCCGAAGCCAAAATCGAAATTGTGGCCGGCGCCAACGGCCGCGATAAGCTGGTTAGTGTCGAGGGCATTGGCACAGAAGACGTGGAAGCCAAACTGAATCCCGAAGCGTAGAATGCAGTTTGTCCGCTGCATCGTGCTCCTATGCATCCTGATTTCGGCGGGATGTTTTACGGCAGACGCTCCCCCTAACGCGCCCACGCAGGTTTTGATTCCCGCGCCGCCGACCTTCACGCCTGCCCCGCTGCTGCCCACTCCCACTGTGCCTACACAGCCCGCGCCGGCGGATGTGGTAACGCCCGACATGGCCTTCACCCCGCTCCCCGAAAATCTGCAAGCGCTGGCGCAGCAGATCAGCGCCGATCTGGCGACGGCGCTGCGCATTCCCGCCAGCGGCATACAGGTTGTGCGGGTTGAACCCGCGTTTTGGATGACCGCCGATTTAGGCTGCGCGCTGGAAAGCGCCGCCGGTCAACGCACACAGGGCTATCGTTTTATTCTGCTGGCCGCCGACCAGTTTTATGAGTACCACAGCGACAGCGGCACGCAGTTTTTGCGCTGTGCAGAAATAGATCCCACCGCCGCCGCCACCCTCGCTATCGGCACGCTGCTGCAAATTGACCCCATCGCCGCCGAACTCGTCGCGCTGGCCCAGCGCCGGCTTGCACAGGAACTCGATTTGCCGCTGCGCCGTATACAGCTCGTCGATCTGCGTTTAGTGCGCTGGACAGACAGCAGTCTGGGCTGCCCACAGCCAGAGCAAACCTATACGCCGATGCAGATTGATGGCTATCGCATCGTGCTTTCGGTGGGCGAGCGTCAGTATGTGTTCCACACCGATTTTGATCGCCTCATCCCCTGCGACGCGCAGGATGAACAACTGCCCGCACCCTGAGCGCGCCCTTTTCACGACGGCAGCGGCAGTGCCTCGCCGATATACATCTGCAACTCGCCCAGCGCGCGTTGGGCTGCTGCGCGTACCGCCTCATGCCGGTCGCGCAGCGCTGTATACAACAGACCTGCCTGCCTGACCATGCCAAGCTGTCCAACAGTCAGCGCCGCCAGAATCTTGATCGGCGGTTCGCCCTCGCGCAGCGCCCTGAGCAGCGCTTCTTCCCCATGGGCGGGTGTCGCCAATTCTTGTCCGCGCTGCCCGGCCCAGCCTTCCAGCCACGGCAATGTCTGTATCGCGGGATGCAGTCCCGGCCCGCTGGCCTCGCGGTAGCTCATTTTGATGAACGCCTCTTGCGCGGCAGAGCGCACATACCACTGCGAATCGTCCAAAAATGTCTTATACACCGCCATCAGCGACCAGTTGGCGTTGATGCGCCGCAAACCAAAAATCGCCGCGCGCCGCACATTCATATCCTCATCTTCTATCGCGTCGTACAGCACCGGATACCCTTCGTCGGGGATGGCTGTAAATGCTTCCGCAATCGCCTTGCGAAGCTGCTCCGAGCCGCTGGTCAGCGCCATAATCATGGCTTCCAACGCCTCCTGTGTGCCCAACGCCCCCAGCGCCAGTCCGGCGGCGATCTGCACATCGCCCGCGGCGTCTTGCAGGCACGCCGTCAGTTCTGGCAGCCCATCCGCCGCCCGCAGCGCCCCCAGACACAGGCACGCCAGCCGCCGCACATCGGCGTTTGCGTCTTTGGCCGCTGCCTTGAACAGGCGCGCCGCGCTCATCTCGCGCGTGGCGATCAAGGCCGCCGCCGCGCGTTCCCGCAGCAGCGGATACTGATTCGCAGCCACCAGCAGACCGCCAAGTTGTTTCAGCACCGCCTCGCGCCACGCCGCTTCCGCCGGCGCATACGCCAGCCAGCGCGCCGCTTCCAACATGCGCGTATGCAGCATATCCGCTGGTGTTGTCAGGCACGCTTTCACTGCTGCTTCCACGTCCATGTGCAGCGCGGCGTAGGCGAACGCCTGCGTCCAGCGCACATTCAGCGCTTTGTCAATCAAGGCTTCTTCGGCCAACTCAGGCAGCGTCAGGCTGGCGAGATAGGCCGCCAAAAACGCATGATGAAAGGCAAAACGTTCGCCGCGATAGCGAATAACCAGCCCCGCGCGCCGTAGCACTGTCAAAAATTTCTGCGCGCCGGTCTCGGTTTCTTCTTTTTTGTCCTTTTTCTCCGGGGGATTTGTGCTCTCCTCTGACGCCGCGAACAGAGCGCTGTAGCGTGCCTCGATACGTTCGCGCGTGATAACACCCTCATCCAGTTGCAGCGCGGCTGCCGCTGCCAGCCTGGGCAGCAGCACGCCGAGCGACTGATCTTTGGGCAACTGTCGCGCGATCAGCGCGCGCAGCCAGCCCTCCAGTCCCGGCGTTTCGCTGTCATCCGCGTACAGACCCCAGATTTTGAGCGTCAGTTCATAGGGTAGCCATGCCCGGCTGCCGCTGATCGCCCGCCGCACGCGGTTTTCCTCTGGCGTTGGGGCGGGGCTGCGCCGTGTTCCGCCGATCTGTGGCCAAGCGCGTGCCCATGCCTGCGCCGCGTGTTCGATGTCCAGATCCGACCATGGGCGCACATAAACTGGCGTCAGCCCCAATTGCAGCAGGGCGCCGCTGCCCTGCGGCGTGCCCACAACGATGAAAAAATTCTGCGCGTAGGCTGCTTTCAGCGCTTGCAGCCAGGCCAGCGCCGCCGGACGTTCGTTTGCCGGGAGTTCGTCATAGCCGTCGATCAACAGCGCCGCCTGCCCTTTGTTCAACCGGTTGTACAAAAATACCGGCACGCTGCTGCCCGTCACGCGCCCCATTTGATACTGCACTGCTCGTACCAGCGGCTCGGCGGGATCCGCCTGGTTACCGAATTCCTCTTTGTTCAAATTCACATTCGCCAGATGCACATATACCGGCATCAGGCGCTTAAAGGCCTCCACACGAGTTTCGCCTAGAGTCGCTTCCGCCTCGGCGATGTTCAAGCCCCGTTCTTTAGCCAGCCGTTCTTTGGCGCGTTCCTCAATCGACACACGCGCTTTGATGCGTTCCGCGCGTTTGGCGTCGTCCAGCGCCGCTTCTTCGGCGGTCAGACGTTCCTGCACCTTATCCGGCAGCGGCTTAAACTCGATTTCACCCAGCATCCACAGAATCAGCGCGTGCAGTGCCGTGCTGCGCCCGCTGCCCGCCACGCCTAGCAGCGCTAAACTCCGTTCGCCTGTCACCAGTTCCGCCAGCGACAGGCTTTCGATGGGATACGGTGCGTGCAGGAAAGGGTGATCGTATACGCGCGGCACGACCTCAAACACGCTGCGCGTCACTTCTTCGCCCACGCCCGGCAGTTCTGCCGCCAGCAAAAAACGCGGCTCGACCAAAACTTGCGCCAGTTTCACAAAGCGCCCGGCCACATGCGCCCGCTGACAGTATTCGCTCAGATCGCCCAGATAGCGCCCGTCGGCGCTGCGCGTCAGGTAATGCCGTATGCTCCGCGATTGGCGGCGCACCGTCTCAAAGCCGGCGCTGATATAACGCCGTGTGCGATATATACCGTAGGCCGACGCCCACCCGGCGGCCAGACCGATGCCGAAATTCTGTACATCGAATCCCATCGCGCCCCCCTCACCCCATATAGACCAGTATCCGCTCGCAGCTTGTGCAAAATGTCAGTTTTTGTCCCTGCCGTGCCTGCTGCGCCACTGCCATTTCCTGTTCCACCCCGCACGTCTGGCAGCTATTGCCCTTCATCACTGCTACCGGTTGGTTGGCCTTTTTCGGACGCAGCGCGGTATACAGTTTCAAGCTTTCGGGCGTCACGTGCGTCAGCGCAGCGCTGCGCTGGCTTTGTAGTGTTTTCACCTGTTCCTGCACGCCGGCCTGCTCCTGCAAAAGTTGTTCTTCTGCCCCGCTCTGTTGGCTTTGGGCGCTCTTTAGCTGCGCTTCGCACGCCGCCAGATGATTTTCTGCCTCTTCGACTTCCATCATCACCGCCAGCAGATGATCTTCCAGTTCGCCTTTGCGTTTTTTCAGCGCGGCGATCTCCTGCTGCATATCCTGTAATTCTTTGGGATTGCGCACCCGCCCACTGTAAAGCTGTTCTTCAGTTACCCCGGTCTTGCTCAGATTCGACTGCACTTCCAATTCCAGATTGTGTGCCTGTGCGCGCAGCGGTTGCAGCTTTTGCTGCGCCTTCGCCACCGCTTGCCGCGCGGCAGCCACCTGATGGTCGTCGCTCAAAGCCGCGTCAATCGTTTTGAGCCGCTGCTGCGCTTGCAGCAAAGCCACGTCGATCATTTGTAATCGATAAAGCGCCTCAGCTTGTGACATCCAAAAACCTTTTAACCATCAGAAATCGCGAATTTCAGTTACAATTTACGCTTGAGCACCCTGCGACGATTTAGTGCTATATTAACCAGTATAGCTTGGCTGTGGCTCAACAACCACATCTGCGGGACAAACCATGCAATCACGTTATGCTGTTCATATTATTATCCCTGCCGAATGGCGTTGGGTGATTTTCGCCGGAAGCGGCTTAGTGCTG
Source organism: Chloroflexota bacterium (assembly GCA_013388745.1). GTDB lineage: Bacteria > Chloroflexota > Anaerolineae > Aggregatilineales > Phototrophicaceae > JACAER01. Next base: position 82,748 of record JACAER010000032.1, on the reverse strand, counting down.
CTGGCCTTTTTGCCGTTTCTGTGGGTCGCTTTAAGCAGCAGCGCCCAGAGCAACTGGCAGTTCATGGGCATGATCGGCGTCAATTACCGCGACGGCGCAACCTATCTGGCAAAAATGCTGCAAGGTGTAGACGGCAGTTGGACAGTCCAATTTCTGCACACCCCCGAAGCCCATGACGGCTTCTTTCTGCAAGCCCTCTATCTGCTGCTCGGCCACGCAGCCCGCCTCGGCGGTTTGCCGATTGTAGTGATGTTCCACATTGCGCGGGTAGGCGCGGCGCTCTTCATGTACCTTGCCATTTATCAACTAGGCGCAACCATCTGGATGCGGGTACGCACCCGCCGCATCTTTTTCGTGATCGCTTCTGTTGGCGCGGGCTTTGGTTGGCTCTTTCTGCTGCTTGTTCCCAACGCCGCCGATGCTGCTGTTCCAGACATCTCCATCCCCGAAGCCTTTCCCCTGTTCAGCACCTACGTCAATGTCCACTTTCCGTTGACTATCGCTTTTCTGTCTCTGCTCGCCAGTGTGTTTATCGTTGCCTTTCGCCCTGGCATGGAAGAACTGCCGGGTCTCAGCAATGGCGGCGTGCTGGTGATTCTCCTGACACTGCTGCTGGGGCTGCTCTACCCACAAACGCTGGTGCCGCTCGGCAGCGCTTTGATTCTGCTCTTTATCATTCGTTCACTGCGTCAGAAACGGTTTGATCAGCATACCTTCTATTGGTCGCTGCTGCTGCTGCTGCCTGCGGCGCCGCTGTTTGTCTACTACAAGGTCATCACAGACACCAACCCGATACTTGCAGAGTGGAATCGCCAGAATGTCACGCTCGCGCCCAACCCGCTGGTGCTGGTCATCGGTCTAGGACTGCCGCTGCTGCTGGCCCTGCCGGCCATCTATCGTGCGCTGCGCCGCTTCGAGGCCGATGGCGACCAACTTATGCTCGCCTGGTTGGTGGCGATGCTTGTCGCCATCTATTTCCCCAGCGATATTCAGCGCCGTTTTGCGGCGGGCATCATGCTGGTTATCGCCTATTTCGCCACCCGCGCCGTCGAGGATTTTTGGTTTAATTACATTGCGCGCCGCTGGCGTACCCGCGCCTTTGTGCTCGCGCTGCCTGTGATGGCCTTCAGCCAGATTTTTATCCTTATCGGCCCGGTTCTCGCGCTGCTTATCGGCAACCCGCAGGCCGTCGCTGGCATGGTGCTGGAGCGCGATTATCGTGCCGTCTTCCAATGGCTGCGCGACAACGGGGAACAGGGTGATATCATTTTGGCTTCGCCCAACGTAAGTATCTGGCTGCCGGGCTGGACAGGCGAGCGTGTTATTTACGGCCATCCGTTTGAAACCATGCAGGCCGATCAGAAACGCGCTGCTGTCGTTGCCTGGTACACCAGCAGCAGCGCCGAAGAATGCACAGCACTGCTCAACGGCGCCTATACCCTGACGACAGGCTACACTGTGCGTTACATTCTGGTGGGGCCGGAAGAACGCGCCTTAGGCAGTGACCTGACTGCTGTCGAAAGCCAGTGTCTGGACAGTGTGCAGTGGGTGGCACGCATCGGAGAAGTCGACATTTATGCGCCTTAGGCTTGCAGCAGGGCTGGCGCTGTTTTTTTTGCTGCTTGGCTTGCGCCCCGATAGTTTGCCCTTTATCCCTGGTGTGCCTTTTTCTGATGCGCTTCTCTCGCATTGGCCGAATGCCTACTTTCTGCGCGAATCGCTTGTGGCGCAGGGTGCATTTCCGTTCTGGCGTGAAATGAACATGGCAGGCCAACCCTTCGCCGCCAATCCGCTCAATAAGATCGCTTATCCGCTGCAATGGCTGGTGCTGCTGCTCCCGCCCACGCTGCATCTTAATGTGCTGATCGTGCTGCATAGCGGCTTCGCGGCTTGGGGGATGTGGCGCTGGACACAAGCCATGGGCATGGGCGAAGCCGGCGCGGCGCTCAGCACGCTGGCCTATGCGCTTTCTCCGCGCATCTCGGCGCATCTCGGCGCCGGACACCTCGACATCCTCTATGCGCTGGCGTGGTGGCCCTGGCTGCTCTGGTCAATCCACCGCCTGTTTCATAAGCCGCAGCGCCGCCTGCAAAACAGCCTGCAAACCGGCTTGTTCGCGGCGCTGGTTACGCTGGCCGATGTGCGCGTCGCGTTGTTCGCCTTAATCACCGCCGCCGTCTATAGTTTCGCCATCCTTTGGCAGCAGCGACAGGAAAATCACGCACAAATGGCGCTTTACGGCACCAAATCCGCCAGAACTGCGCAAAATCTGCTGGAAACGCCCCCACTGCGACGGTTAAGCGTGCTTGCTGCGCCCTTCGGCGCGTCCATCGTCTGTGTAGCGCTGACCGCCGCGCTTGTGGTTCCGCTGCTCTCCTGGTTTCCGTATCTCAGCCGCGCCACCCTGACTCCCGCCGATGCCGCCATTTTCTCCCTCAACTGGGAAAGCTTAATCGGCCTGCTGCTGCCCGCGCACGGTCCTAACCACGAACTGCTGACCTATGTCGGCCTGCCGGTGCTGCTGCTGGCGTTTGCCGCGCTGTTCTACGAAACGCCGCGCCGGCGCCTGCTCTGGTTGAGCGCTCTACTGGCGGTGCTGCTGTATGCGCTTGGCCCTGGCGGCCTCTTGTGGACACTTTCTGTGCAGTTGGTGCCAGGCCTGAGCTGGTTTCGTGTTCCGGCGCGCGCCTGGCTGATTTTGGCTGTACTGCTGCCTGTGCTTGCCGGTTGGGGACTGGAACATTGGCTGGTGCGCCTGCATCTGCCGTCACCCACCCCGATTCAGCAGCAACGTGTCCGGTTGGCGATTTTTAGTGTCACGCTGTTTTTGTTTCTGATTGGCCTGAGCGCTGTGTTGTTTGTGCCCACCTTGAGCGCCGGCGGTATCGGCCTTGCGTTGGGCGCTTTGTCTCTGGGAATCACGCTCTTTTTGATCATCAGCCGACGGATCACCAAGCGCGTTTTGACAAACGTACTGCTGCTGCTGACATTTTTTGACCTCACATGGACAGGCATTCACTGGGCACAGTGGCGCGGCCAAGAGGCGTGGTTAGCGCCACATCAAGCGCTGGCCGAACGACTCGTGAGCCTGCAAGCGCAGCGTATCTATTCGCCTGCTTACAGCCTGGAACAGCAGGTCGCCGCTGTCTATGATCTGCGTTTGTTCGGCGGACTCGATCCATTCCAACTCAGTGGCATCGTGGACGCAGTCGAACAGGGCAGCGGCGTGCGCAGCAGCGAATACAGTGTGCTGCTACCGGCGCTGCAAAATCTCGGCGACGATAGCACACTGTCGCAAGCCAATCGCGAGATTGTGCCCAATACTGAGATTCTGGGACTCTGGGGGGTGAGTCACATTGTCGCGCCTTATCCCATCGAACATCCCAACTTGCAGCAGGTAGATGTCATCAATGGCGTTTATGTGTATGCGAATCGCGACACAGTGCGCCCGCTCAGTGGTGAAATCCCCGACTGGCCTGCGAGCTGGCCGGGACTACCCGATCAGGGTACAGTGCAGCGCCTCAATCAGTGGACATGGGCGAGCTTCGTCTTTTCTGCGGCAGCATTCTTAATGGTCGGCGCGCTGCTGTTGGGTTTACGCTTGAGGGCAAATGGCTGAAAAACTTCCCTCCCGCTTACCACTGATTATCCTGGCGATCACCCTAATGATCGTCTTTTTTCGCTTGCTGCTGGGCGAGGTCTTTTTTTGGGGGCTGCCGGCGCTGCAATTCTATCCCTGGCGCGAATATGCGTTCGACCTGCTGCGCGCCGGGCAGTTCCCGCTGTGGAATCCGTATAATGGTGCGGGCGCGCCGCTGATCGCCAACTATCAGTCTGCACTGTTTTATCCACCGAACTGGCCGGGATTTTTCCTGCCTTTGGCGTGGGCGATGAGTGTCACCGCTGTCGCGCATCTGTTTATGGCCGGCTGGGGCATGTGGTCGTTGACCGGAAGGCTGGGCTTGCCGGCGTTTGGGCGCGGAGTCAGCGCGCTGGCATTTGGGCTGACGGCTTATCTCGTGGCGCGTTTGGGCACGTATCCCACGATCAGCGCGGCGGCGTGGCTGCCGTGGCTGCTGTGGGCGGCACAGGGCTTGCTGGCACAGGGCCGCCGTCGGCATGTCGCCTGGTTCGGGCTGTTCGCGGCGCTGGCGCTGCTGGCCGGTCACGCCCAGACAGCCTGGTACAGTCTGCTGCTCACGGCAGTTTTTGCCCTGTGGTGGGCGTTCTTCGCGCCTGAAATGCGCCGCCTGCACAACCGGCAGCGCGTGGCGCGTTTCGGCTTGCTGGCGGGGGCGATTCTGTTGGGTGCCAGCGTAGCCGCGATTCAACTGCTGCCCACCGCCGAACTGCTGGCGCAGTCGCAGCGCTCCAACGGCGTGGATGTTGAGTTCGCGATGAACTTCAGCTACAGCCCACTGCGCGCGCTCAACTTTCTCGCGCCTAATGTCTTCGGCAATCCCGGCGACGGCAGTTATCTGACGCAAGGGGCGTTTTTCGAAGACGCGGTGTATATCGGCCTGATCCCGCTGCTGGCGGCGTTTGCCTCGATTTTCGGCTGGTTGGCGCGCCGTCGTCAGCCGGATACCCCTTTCTACTTTCGAACCGTGCCCTTCTGGTGGCTGATCGTCTTGGTGGGTTTTGCGTTCGCGCTCGGTAAATATTCTCCGATATTCCCCTTCCTATACGAGCGTGTGCCTACCTTCGATCTGTTTCAAGGGCCTGTCCGCTGGCATTTGTGGACAGTATTGGCGCTCAGTCTGCTGGCGGGCATCGGCACGCAGTCCTGGGGCAAAGGCAAATGGCGCATCTTCTGGACACGGCTGGCGACGGCGGGCTGTATCGGCGCGGTGCTGTTGGCGCTGTTTATCGCACCTGCGCTTTTGCCGGAAAATGTGCGCACAGAAGCGGGTGTGACCGTACTGATCGGGGCGTTTGTCACGACAGGCATTGGAGGCGCTGCTGCTGGGGCGCTCACCTTATTGCAGCCAGAGACGGGCACAAAATGGGAAAAGTGGCGCGCTGTATGGCAAAGCGCGGTGCTGCTGGTCATTGCGGTTGATCTGGGATGGGCCGCGTGGGGGTTAAACCCGACCGTGCCCGCCAGCTTCTATGATCGCAGTCCGCAGGGGCGAGACCCGGCTCGTCTGTATTGGCCGGAAGAAACAGCCGATTTTGTGCAGTATGAAATTTATCTACCCTTCGACGATTATCGCAGCGCCAGCCAAAACTGGCAGGATTTTCGCGCCAGCCATCTGGCGAATCTTAACCTTTTGGATCGCGCGCCGCTGCTCAACAATTTTGAACCACTGCTAGTCGGCACATTCGCTCAGTACAGCGCCCTGATCGAAGCCAATGCGCCACAGCGTGCCACACTGCTCTCTGCCGCCGGCACAATCGGCATTTACGACGACGATGGACACCCCCGCGTATTGAACACGACGGCACGGCGCGCCTGGCACACGGCGTCGGCCTGCTGGCACGCCGCAGAAGATGCGCTGACCGCCGCCCTGCTCGCAGCCGAATGGCAACCGCAGCAGCAAGTACATCTTTTGGGCGATGGGGGCTGCGCCGCGCCACACAACAATGCGCAGAGCGCCGCAGTCATCCGCGCTGATTCAGGCAGTATGGTAGAAATCGAAGTCACTGCCGCGCGCGACGGCTGGCTCGTGCTGGCCGACAGCTATTATCCCGGCTGGACAGCGTATGTGGATGACGCAGAGAGCTATATCTACCGCGCCAACCTCAATTTCCGCGCGGTTCAAGTGTCGGCAGGAACGCATCAGGTACGCTTTGAGTACCGTCCGGCGTGGCTGATGCCCGCCGCGCTCAGCAGCGTTTTCGCGCTGCTGATTCTGTTCGTCCTTTTCCGCACAACTGGCGAGGTGTCCCGTGACTGAAACCTCCACCCGTACACCACTCTTGCGTGCCGCAGAGATTTTTATTCTGGCGTTGATTCTGCTGCTGGCGGCTTATCTGCGCCTGACAAACGTCAGCGAGAATCCTGGTTGGTATACCGACGAAGGCACATGGATCGAAATCGCGCAGCATTTGAGCGAAGGACGTGTGCAGTACATGGCGATCAATCAGTCAGTGCTGCTGTTCGGGCGTCCGCCGCTGTTTGTCGGCCTGCTGGCGTTTTTCTTCACGACGGGCGGCGAGGGCATTCAGACGCTGCGTATCCTGACAGGCCTGTTGGGTGTGCTCTCGGTGTTGGGATTATGGTGGTTCGTGCGGCGGGCGCACGGCGCGCTGCTGGCGCTGCTGGCCGCTGTGATGCTTGCCATTTACACTAACGCCATTATCTACAATCGCATCGGCTTTAGCTACAACCTGCTGACACCGTTTGTGCTGCTGGCCGCGTGGGGGATGTGGGAGTATCTAGGTACGCAGCGGCGGCGCTGGTTGGCACTGGCGGCGCTGGCCATCGGCCTTGGCGGCCTGTGTGATTTGATGATTCTTAATCTGCTGCTGCCGCTGGTGCTGGTGGTGCTGGCGCGGCGCTGGCGCGATCTGTTGTGGTCTATCCCACTGGCTGGCACGCCTTTTGTCGCGTATGTTCTTATCTCGCTGCTGACGATTCCCAGCAATGCCTTTTTGTTTGACCTGCAATTTACTTTTGGCCGCCTCAATCGTTTATCGTTCATCAACCAACTGGCCGCTATCCCGCTGAATCTCACCTCATTATGGACGAATGATGTCTGGATGATTCCCGGCATTATCGGCCTGTTCCTGCTGCCGTCGGTGCGTCTGAAGCGTTTGACTCTGCTGCTGTTTCTGGTGCCGCTCATCACCCTGGCACGCACTGTCACCATCTCCGGCATCAGCTACTACTACATTACGCCGCTGCTGCCCTTTATCGCGTTGGGAATGGCTTCGCTGGTCTATTATGGCATCCCGTTTGTGTTTAAGACCGCGCAGGATGGCTTCGAGCGAATCACGATTCTCTACCTCAAGCGCCAGCCGCGTTTGCGCGCCTATCTCATCGCAGCGGGGACCGTGCTGGTTGTGTTTGTGCTGGTCGTTGCGCCCTTTATGGTGCTAACAGGATTTAACGTCAGTTATTTGGATAGCGGCTTCAGTGTTTATATTGACTCCTTATTGCTCGACCCCGACGCGGCGCGCGCTGTCGCTGTTTACGTCAATGAGCATATCCGCACCGACGAGTCGGTGATTGCGTCGCCGGGCATCGGCTGGATATTCAACGCCAACGTCGCCGATTTTCAGATGATGGTGGCGTATGAAGGCCTGGACACGGTGCATTTGCCCGCTGATCTGCCGCGTGATCGTTACGCCTTCGACCCACGTTACAGCGCGGCGCGTTTTTTCGTCATAGACAATTTGTGGGTGACGTGGGCTATCCCTAATAACCCGCCGCGACTCGGTCAAATCGTGGAAGACGTACAAGAAAATTGGCCGTTAGTCTTCGAAGCAGGCAAAATTAGAGTCTACGAAAATCCTAACCTGCGAGGAAATTGATGTCCGATGAACAACAACCTATCTGGCAGCAGGCGTTAAAAGACAGCAGCCACCCGCTGCATCAAGCGACATGGCTGATCTTCGCCGAAAAAATGTCTGTCAAAGGTGCGGCCAAACTGCTGGCAGGGCAGCGGGAACAGGTCATTCAATATTGTATGCAGATTCTTGAGGCTGATGAACTCTTGGATTCGTCGGCTTTCGGCAAAGGCATGGCACCGGTACATGCAGTCGATCTGTTGGGGAAATGGCGGGTAGAGGCCGCAGTGCCCAAACTGCTCCAGATCGTGGAACGGGAAGAAGCTGAAGAAAGTTGGGACACGTACATCTACAGCAGCGCAATTAGAGCGCTGGAGCGCATGCCGCCCTCCAGTTTAGAGACTTTTTGGAATCTGCGCGGAGAGGCTGCGAAATACGGTCATATTACTTTAGCCTCGATTCTGGCGCGCGTCGGCAAAGGCGAGGCAAAGGTTTACGAATGGCTGCTGGAAATCTTTGAAAAACAGCGCGATGAAATGGATATCGAGATTTTCGGTGGCTATTTGCTTGAAAACAACCGCGAGATCGCCATCCCGTACCTCGAAAACTGGATGCAGTCTCACAGTAAATTGATGACCAAACGGCTGCGCAAAATCCTGCCAGAAATGTTGGAAGATGCGCGCAGCGGCAAATTTCCCTACAACGAGGATTAAATGCGCCGACTCACCATCGAACGCGCCGCGCTGCTTATCCTGTTCGTGCTGTTGTTCACGCTGGCGACGCGCATCCCGGTAGACACCGACACCTGGTGGCATATTCGCAGCGGCGAACACACGCTGACACGCGGCATGATTTACACGGACCCGTTCTCGTTCACTGCGAGCGGCCAGCCCTGGATCAATCACAGTTGGGGATCGCAGCTTATTCTGTACGGCGCATGGCGGTTGGCGGGCAATGTTGGCCTGGCGTTGTACACATCTGTGCTGGCGACAGCGGGCATGGCGGTAGTGTATCGCATGTGCGCAGGCAGTGTGTACCTGCGGGCGTTCGCGCTGGTGATCGGCGCGGCCACCGCCGCCGTGTTCTGGTCAGCGCGGCCACAAATGGTGTCGTTTTTGCTCAGCGCTGTGCTGCTTTATATCCTGTATTTGAACAAACGCCAGCATATCGATCACCTGTGGTTTATCCCGGCGCTAATGCTGCTGTGGGGCAATCTCCACGCCGGCTTTTCGATTGGTTTCATTCTGTTGTTTGGCGCAATCGCGGGCGAGGTGTTGGGGAATATCTTCAATCGGGGCAGCGCAACCGTGGTATCGTGGGCGGGGGTGCGCAAGCTGCTGCTGGTCGCAGCCGTATCGGTCGGGGCACTGGTCATCAATCCCTATGGCCTGCAAATTCTGGCGCTGCCGTTTCAGACCGTGAGTATCGGCGCGCTGCAAAACTTCATTCAGGAATGGAATTCGCCCAACTTTCATGGACGTGAGACCTGGCCATTCATTTTCCTGCTGTTAGGCGTTCTGGGCGCGGCGGGCGGCAGTCGTGAACGCCTTGATTGGACAGATTTTTTGCTGGTGAGCGGGACAGCGTTTTTGGCGCTGCTGGCCGGGCGCAATATCGCCGTTTTCGCCGTTGTCGCCACCCCTGTGCTGACTTATCATCTCGACGCGATATTGAACGAGCGTGGTTGGGTGCTGCGCTCGGTAAAAAGCGTCACGCCAGCAGTTGGGCGCTTGAATCTGATTTTGCTCGCCGTTATCAGTTTAGGCGCGCTGGTTGTCATCATTGGCACGTTAAACCCCGTCGGTGTGCGCAAAGCGCAGGAACAGTATTTGCCTGTGCGCGTCACCGAGTTTTTGAGCGCCGAGCAGCCGCCCGGTCCCATGTTCAACAGCTACAATTGGGGCGGTTATCTGATGTTCGCCGCGCCGCAGTACCCGGTGTTTGTCGATGGGCGCACCGATATGTATGGCGACGTATTTTTGACGCGCTGGCTGGACACGGCGACAGGCGGCGACGGCTGGCAGGATACCCTGAACGAATATGGCATCAATCTCGTCGTGATCGAAAATGGCAGCGGGCTGGCGCGTCAGCTTGCCAACAGCGCCAACTGGGCGCAAATTTATCCGCGCGCCGGTGACGAAGATGAGCAGGCGGTCGTGTTTGCGCGCAGAGGCACACCATGAATAAATCGTCCCTGACCGTTCCAAGCCTGCTGGGGGATTTGCGTCTGCTGGTCGTTCTCTTCGTGAGTTTTCGCCTTTTGCTGATGATGGTCTACCAGCCATTTTTTATCGACGGTGTGGAACGCGGCGTCAGCGCAGGCGGCGATCTCTATACCTATTACGGCATGGCGCAGCTCGCGGCACAGGTTGGCGCGCCATATCAGGGTTGGTGGCCGGAATTCCCACCCGTATGGCCGTTTCTGTTTAATGGCGTATATCAATTGTTAGGCGCCAACGTCAATTACACCGCCTTCGCCATGCTGCTCGGTTTGATAATGCTGGGGTTTGATGTCGGCAACCTGCTGCTGCTGCGCGCGCTGGCGGCTGATCTGTATGGGGCGAATACCGGCATAGCGCTGGCGTGGGTCTATGCCCTGTGTTTGGCGCCCGCGGTGTTTCTGTGGTGGACATTTGAAACGCTGGTTATTTTCACTGTCCTGTTGGCCTTATGGTTGTTCGCCCATTTGCACGGCACACGCGCGTCAGTTGTGATCGTCTTCGGCACACTGACCAAATTCACGCCGGCACTGCTGCTGGCGGCGACCTGGCGCTTCCGCCAGGTGAAACATGCGCTGCGTCACACGCTGCTGGCGATGGGTATTTTTGTGTTGGTATATATCCCCCTGTTCAGCCAGAACGCGCCCATGACGTGGGCCTCGCTCAGCGCGCAGTTCAGTAAAGCCTCGTATCAAACGGTGTGGGCGCTGATCGACGGCAACTTGAAAACAGGCAGCTTTGGCCCGTTGGAAGATCGTCTGTACCCTGAACGCGCTGCAATCGCGCTCGGCAATCCGCCGCGTGTGCCGGGTTGGCTGCGGTTGGGCGTGGCCGGGCTGATCGGCTTGTTCATTTACGCGCGTACCCGGCGTTTCGACCATAAGGGCTTTGTCGCTTTTGCCACTATCAGCCTGCTGATTTTTTTCTTGCAGGCGCAGGGCTGGAGTCCGCAGTGGTTGGCGCAAATTATCCCGCTGGTGCTGCTGTGTTTCCCGACGCGCAATGGCGTTTTTGCTGTTGTGCTGCTGACAACCGTCGCCTTTGCTGAGTACCCATTTTTGTTTATTCGTACAGGTGATACGGGCGGCGAGATCAGCGGCGCGCTGCTGCTGCCGTATGTCATCCTGATTCTGGCGCGCACAGCCTTATTGATCGGTCTGTGCATAGGCTTGTATCGTATTCTGCGGCAAGAAGCCGTTGGACAGGGAATGTAAAACGATGCGGCGCCTTTACCCGCTGCTGCTGATTATCCTGCTGGCGCTGGCGCTGCGCTTGATCGCGCTGGAAACGCGCAGCCTGTGGTATGACGAGGCGTTTGCCGTGCTCTTCGCCGAAAAAGGGTTGGGCGCGATGCTCTACGGCACGCTGACACCCGTCGTGGGCGGCGCGGCAGATATTCACCCGCTGCTGTACTATACGCTGCTCAATGGCTGGATGAACTTTTTCGGGCAGAGTCCCAGCGCCGTGCGTTTGCTGAGTGTGCTGTTGGGGATCGTCACCGTATGTGTGATGTATCTGCTTGGGCGTGACCTGTTCGGCGAAAAAACAGGGCTGGCCGCCGCGTTTATTACAGCGATTGCGCCGTTTCATGTGCAGTATGCGCAAGAAACGCGCATGTACAGCCTGATGGCGCTGCTGCTCCTGCTGGCGACATGGTGTTTTGTGCGCGGCTGGCAGCAGCTACACGCCCGGCGCTGGTGGCTGTTTTTTGGCGTACTTTGCGGCCTGGCGATGTACGCCCAGCAGCTTTCGGCGTTTTATCTGCTCGCGCTTGGTCTTGTGCCGCTGCTCGCTCGCCGCCGCGATCTACTGCTGCGTGTGGGTGTGGGCGCGGCGCTGGCCGTAGTGATTTACGCTCCCTGGATGGTCAATATCCCCGCGCAGTTGAACAAGGTTGGCGCATACTATTGGATTCCACAGCCGACGATAGCCCAATTTCTGGTCTCGGCGCGCTCGTTTCTGGCGGGCTGGCTGCAATTTCAGGGGGCGCTGGCGCTGCTGCTGTTCGCCGCCGCCAATATTCTCGTCGTTTTTCTCATGGTTCAGGTCATTTTCTGGCTGCGCCGCCCGCGCCGCAGTACGACAGAACGCCCGATGCTGCTGCTGGTGTTGTGGCTGTGCGGCGCGCCCGTGCTGCTCATGTGGCTGTTTTCACAGTGGCGCCCGGTGTATCTGGATCGCGGTCTGATTGCTTCGGCGCTGCTGCTGTATCTGGCGCTGGCATGGCTCTTCACGCGCAGCGGTTTGCCGCGTCCGGTGATGGCGCTTCTGGGCACGATCGGTCTGGGCATTGCTGCCGCTGGTCTGCTTACTCATTACACCTGGAATACCTTCCCCAATGCCCCTTTCCGCGCGGCCGATGCGTACATTCGTGAGCAGTGGCAGGAGGGCGATGTCCTGCTGCATCAGGATAAAGTTTCGGCGCTGCCCATGATCTATTACGGGCGCGATCTGCCTCAGCGTTATCTGGGCGATCTGCCCGGCGCAGCGGATGATACCTTGGCGCTGCCGACGCAGGAAACGCTCGGCTTGCTGGCGGAAAGCTGCATCCAGAGCGCGGCACGCGGCGCGCGGCGTGTGTGGTTTGTTGCGTTTGCCGGCGCAGAGGCAGAAATCGCCGCCGCCGAGAACTCTGTTTTTGGCGATCAACTTTTGTGGCTGCAAACCTATTACACCTTGAGCGCAGAACAGCGTTTTAACGATCTCATCGTTTATCTCTATATTGATCCTGTCGAATTTTCACCGGACTGTTGAAGTATGAGTCAGCGCCAAACACCGCTTTTTGCTGCTATCCTGACGATACTTGTGGTGGTTAATATTATCGCCACGCACAACACGCTTACGGCGCCGTTCCCCGGTCACAACGATTTTATGTCACGCTGGGCGGGTGCGCGTTCGTTCTGGCTGGACGGCCAGAACCCTTACGGCGAAGAGGCCAGTCTGAACATTCAGGAGCGTATTTACGGGCGTGCCGTGCGCGAAGGCGAAGACCCCGGTTATTTCGCCTATCCCTTTTACACGGTGTTTGTGGTCTGGCCGCTGGTCTATGTCGACTATGCGTGGGCGTCGGCGCTGTGGATGGTGCTGCTGGAAGCCTGTCTGATCGGCGCGCTGCTCCTGCTGTTGAACCTGTACCACTGGCGGCCATCCCCGCTGCTGCTGGCGCTGTTGTTGGTCTGGTCGCTGCTCGATTATTACGCGGCGCGCGGCCTGATACTCGGTCAACCCGGTCTACTGGTGTATTTTTTGCAGATTTTGGCGGTCTGGTGTTTCGCGGCGCAGCCGGATACGCGCTTAAACAATGCCGTCGCCGGGCTGGCGCTGGCCTTTTCTACGCTAAAGCCTCAGATGGGCTATTTGCTGCTGCCGTTTCTGCTGCTGTGGGGACTGCGCGCTCGTCGTTGGTCGTTTCTCGCCGCGTTTACAGTAGCGATGGCGGCGCTAATGCTGCTTTCGTTTGTGCTGATGCCCTCATGGTTGGGCGATTGGCTGCGTCAGCTCGGCAATTATTCGTCGTATACCGCGCTAGGTTCGCCCGTGTGGATTATTACGCAGTATTATCTAAGCTTGGGCGCTGTAGGTGAGTGGGCTGTGAATCTACTGTTGTACGGACTGATGCTGTGGGCATGGTATACCGTGTTGGTTCAGAATAAGCGGGAGCGCTGGCTGTGGACGGTCACGCTGACGCTGACGATCACGCATCTGGTCGCGCCGCGCACCGCCACGCCGCATTACGTGGTTTTCGCCCTGCCCCTCCTGTTTTATCTGCGCACATTGAGCCAGCAGCGCAAAGTTCTGTGGGCGGCCTTGATCGTGCTGGCGCTGCTGATCGGCACGTGGATACATGCCCTGGCAACCGTCGTTGATCGCTTCGAGCATCCAACGGTCTATCTGCCGCTGCCCCTGACTATGCTGGCGCTGCTGCTGCTGACACGCCGGCTGTGGTGGACACGCGCACCGGATATTTTTTCAGAAACGGTCAAAGCGAGGGATGCTGCATGAATCGATTTCCTTTAGGTGTCTGGCTGTTCGCGCTGGCGCTGGCCGCAGTGACTGCGCTACCCTATGTGGCGGGCGCGCTGAATGCTCCATCGGCCACGCTGTATAGCGGCGCGGCGCTTGTGCCCTCTGGGGCAGCAGTTGATTACAACAGTCATCTGGCGAAAATGTGGCAGGGGCGGCGTGGGGAATGGGACTATCAACTGTTGTTCACGCATGAAGCGCATCCTGGCCTGCCACTGGTGCAGGGGTTTTACACGCTGCTGGGCGCGTTGTCGCCCTTTGATCTGGCGCTCACGTATCATCTGGCGCGCTTCGTGCTGACTATCGGCATGGTGCTGGCTTTATGGGTCTTTGCCTCACATTTCTTTGAGACGCCGAGCGCACGCTGGATTTGTTTACTGCTCAGCACTATTTCTGCGGGATGGAGCTGGCTGCTGTTGTTCGTGCCCGGCGCTACCGCGCAGGTCGGGCCGATTGAGTTCTGGCTGATTGACGCTTACAACCTGATCGGCGCACTGTTTATGCCGCATTTCGCCGCCGCAGTGATTCTGCAAATCGCCGCATTTTTGACCTTCGAGGCGTGGGTGCGCAGCGCGGGTGCTGCCTGGCGCGGCCTGCTGCTGCTGACAGCGCTTCTGGCAGCTATGGGTATCGTGCAGCCCTATATCATTTTGCTGTCGCTGCCGCTGCTGCTGATTCTGCTCGGCTACTATGTGATTTCTGCTAAACTGCTGACGTGGCGGCGCGCGCTGTGGCTGCTGCTGCCGCTGGCGGCGCATACAGCGCTGATCGTTTACCAATATGTCGCCATCAACAATGATGCGGTGTGGCGCAGTTTCAGCGAGCAAAACATCACCGCCTCGCCCGATTTGCTGTATTACATTCTGGGCTATCTGCCCTTCATCATCCCCATTCTGATCGGCGCACGCACGTTTGTTGTTGATGAGGCCGATGATCGTTGGTGGCTGCCGCTGCTGTGGGTGCTGCTGGTGGCCATGCTGCTGTATGCGCCGTTTCCCACACAGCGCCGTTATCTTTTAGGCGTGCAAACGCCGCTGGCGGTTTTGGCGGCGTATGGCTGGACGCGCGCTTTCCTGCCGCGTATCAGCGCTGGGCGGCGTCCGCTGCTCACGGGCGTGTATGTCACGTTAACGGCCTTAGCGCCGGCGCTCTTGATCTTCGCCAATATCAACGCCTTCGCCCATCCACAGATGCCAGCCACCACAGCCGTTTATTACAGCGCAGACGAGCTGATAGGCTATGAGTGGCTGCGCGGCCAAGCCAATCCCGACGATCTCGTACTCACGACTTTCGGCTGGGATGGACAGGGCAGCGGCGGGCGCATGGTGGCGGCGTTGGGGCAGCGCGTGTTCATGGGACACTGGATCGAAACCACGCGCTTCGAGGAAAAAATCGCGCAGATCGCGTCCTTTTACAATCCTGTTGTGCCCGACGAATGGCGGCTGATGTTTCTGCAAAACAACGGCGCGCGCTATGTGTGGTACGACGACTCCGCCCGCGTGCTTGGCGGCTGGAATCCGGCAGACGCGCCGTTTCTGGAGCAGGTCTTCAGCAGCGGCAGCGTGACGATTTATCGGGTGCGCCTGAATGGCTAGGCGTGAGTACGGACTTTTTGTGCTAATGGCGCTGTTGACAGCATTTCTGCTGACGCGCGCCAGCACGCATCCGGGCTATACCGACGCTTTTTACTATCTGAACGCCGCCAATCGGCTGGTTTCCGGTCAGGGATTGACCGATGCGTATCTGTGGAATTATGTCAATGCGCCGGACGGGCTGCCTGCGGACGCCTTTCGCTATTGGATGCCGCTAGCCTCGTTGTGTGCGGCGTTCGGCATGTGGCTCGGCAACGCGCCGGGGAGCTATGCTGCCGCGCAGTGGCCATTTGTGGCGATGTATGCCGCGCTGGCGCTGACAGGCTTCTGGTTGGGCGCGACGCTTGGCGGGTCGCGCCGCCACGCCTGGCTGGGCGGGCTGCTGATGTTGTTCAGCGGCTTTTTTGTGCGCTTCTGGGGCGAAATCAGCACCTTCGCACCCTACGGTTTAGTCGGTGCATGGTGTCTCATTGCCACGGGTTTGGCGATAAAACAGCGCCGGAGTGGGTGGTTGTTTATAGCTGGCCTATGCGCGGGGCTAGGGCATCTGGCGCGCGCGGACGGCGTGCTGCTGCTGCTGGTCGTGTATGTTGCTGTGCTATGGGAAGCGTGGAATACGCGCTTATCTGATACAGGGCAGCGCTTCGGCTGGCGGCGCGGGCTGCTGTCGCTCATGATAGGGTATCTGCTGCCGATGACTCCCTGGTTTCTGCGCAATCTGGCGCTGTTTGGCGCGCCGCTGCCGGCGGGCGGCTTGCAGGCCATATGGTTCCGCGAGTACGATGATTTGTTCAGTTATCCCTTCGCTGCCTCTGCGCAAACATTTTTTGCAGATGGCATCGGCCTGCTGTTGAACTCGCGTTGGACAGCCTTGAGCACCAACCTGATGCGTTTTGTCGCGGAACAGGGATGGATTGTGCTGGCGCCGCTGATCCTGGTGGGTTTGTGGCGGCGGCGGCGTTTGCCGTTTTTGCGCGCCTTCTGGCTGTATGTGTTGGGCTTGCACATCGTGATGACCTTCGTTTTCGCCTATCCGGGTTTTCGTGGCGGCTTGTTTCATTCCTCGGCGGCGCTGCTGCCGTTCTGGGCCATTTTGGGCGTTTTGGGGCTGGATGATGTCGTGGATTGGATTGCGCGCCGTCGCCGACACTGGCGCGCCGCGAGCGCCAAGCTCGTCTTTTCCGGTGGCGTGCTGGCGCTCGCCGTAATCTTAAGCCTGCTCGCCAGTCGTCCAGCCAACAGCGTGCCCGCGCCCTTCTACGTGGAACTGCGGCAAACACTCGCGCCGGACGCGCGGGTGATGATTAATGACCCGGCGGCACTGTATTATTTCACCGGATTGGGCGGGGTGGTGCTGCCGAACAACGCCCCTGACGTAATCCCGGAAATCGCGCAGCGTTACGGCGCGACGCACGTGCTGCTGCGTTATGTGACACTGCCCAGCGGCGAGCGTATTCCCGACGCGCCGCGCGCCCTGTGGTTCGACCCCGACGCGCCGCCCGCTTTTTTGATCGAAATCCCGCTTGAGACGCCGGATGTGAGGCTGTATGCGATTCGTCCCTAAGTGGTTTCAGCCCAGTGATGCGCTTTTTTTGCTGCTGGCGGCGGGACTCGTCGCCTGGTACGTTTATGTATCGGGCGGCGGTTTTCCGCTGGATGATAGCTGGATACATCAGGGGTACGCGCGCAATCTGGCGCTGCGCGGCGAATGGGCGTTTATCCCTGGCGTGCCCAGCGGCGGCTCTACATCGCCGCTCTACACTGTGCTGCTGGCGGCGGGTTATGCGCTGCGAATCGATTATGCGCTGTGGACCCATGCGCTCGGCGTGCTGACGCTGGCGGCGGCGGGGATGTTCGGCGCGCGGCTGGCGGCACGCTTGAGCGCGCGCCTGCTGCCCAATACATCGTCCTACGTGCCGCTGGCGACAGGGTTGGCGCTGGTGCTGGCGTGGCATTTGGTCTGGGCGGCGGCTTCCGGCATGGAAACCATGCTTTTTTCGACGCTGACGCTGGCGCTGCTGCTGGCCGCTGTGCCGATAATCGACATGCCGACAGCAGAGGAAACAGCTTTGGCTATGCTGCGCCGGGGGCTGCTGTTCGGCGTGCTGACAGCGCTGGCGATGGCCGCGCGCCCCGAAGGCGTTTTGCTCAGCGGGTTAATCGGTTTGACTGTACTCATTATCCAGCCGCGCGGCTTTTTTGTATGGGCGGCGGGCGCGGCGCTCGGTTTTGCGCTGTGCGGCGCGCCCTATTTCGTGCTCAATTTCCAGCTTACGGGTGGCCTGCTGCCCAACACCGCCGCCGCCAAACAGGCCGCCATGCTGCCCGCGCTTCAGGTCTATACTTTTCCTGAACGGTTGGGCAATATGTGGTTTCCGCTGATCGCCGGCGGACAGCTTATGCTCGTTCCCGGTGTGGTGGCTGTGCTGTGGCTGGCGCTGCGCGGCGCGCGGCAGGAACGCGCCTGGTTGTTTTATCTGCTGCCGCTGCTGTGGGCGCTGCTGCTCACCGTGTTATACGCCGCACGGCTGCCTGCGTGGGTACAGCACGGGCGTTACGTGATGCCTCTGCTGCCCGCCATGATTGTCGTCGGCACGATCGGTACGTTCTGGCTGCTGCGGCGCTGGAAACACAACCTTTGGGGACGTCTGCTGACGCGCGCGCCGGCGCTCACCGCCATCCTGATCTTTGTCTATTTCGCGCTGGTGATCGGCTCTGGCGCGTATCGCAGTGATGTCGCTATCATCAACGAGGAACATGTCGCCACAGCATTATGGATGCGCGACAATCTCCCGCCGGACGAACTGCTGGCGATTCACGATATTGGCGCGGTGGGTTATTTCGCGCCGCGTCCAATGCTGGATATCGCCGGTCTGGTCAGTCCCGAAGTGATTCCGATTATCCTGGATGCAGACGCGATGTGGGCGCTGATGCAGCAGCGCGGCGCGCGCTATTTAATGGCGTTCGTCGATCAAATTCCCGGCGATAACCCCAACGATCCGCGACTATGCCCGATCTACCGCAGCCCAGGCACAGCATCGCCTGCCGCCGGCGGGCCGACCATGGTGATTTACGCGCTGGCCTGGGACCACATTTGCCCGTAAGCTTACCGCCGCTCACAGACCGCGCTGCGCCAGCCAGGCGAGAATCTGGTCGGCGGCGGCTTGCCAGCGCGTCTCCAGCATGACATCGTGCGCAGTGTCGGGCAGCATCAGCGCTTCGGTATGATAGGCCTGCGCGGTGCGCTTTTCTTCCCACGGCATAAACACCTGATCGTTGGCTGCCGCCACGACCAGCAGCGGCGTCATGATTTTTTTGGGGCGCGGTAGGTTCAGCAGCAGCACATCGAAGGCCATACGCCACGATTCATTCCCAAGCCGCGCGAAATAGCGCTGGATATCGCTTTGCGGCACATCAGCAGAGAAAAAGTGGCGGCGCGCCAGTTCCGGCGAGGCGACGTAGCTGTAGAGCGTCAGGGTAAAGAGCGATTTCAGCGTTGCCAGCGGCTGCGTCACAGCCAAACGCAGGAAAAAGGGCAGCGCGCCATGTATGGGAATCGACGCCAGCAGCACGCCGGCAGGGGCATCATATTTTTCGAGATATTTTTGTGTGATAAACCCGCCCATCGAATGACCGATGAGCGCTGGCGGCTGCCCAGTTTCATCCTTAATGCGCGCCGCGATGGTCGCTACATCCTGCACGTAGTCGTTGATGCTGTTCAGGAACATAGGCTTGACCGCCGGGCTGCCGCCGTGCCCACGCAGACTCAGCGCGTAGCAGGGATAGCCCTGCTGGGCGAAATACGGCATCCAGTATTCATCCCAGCACCACGCGCCATGCCACGCGCCATGAACAAACAGCAGTGGCGTGCTTTTGGGCGTACCCTGTGCCGGACGAGACAAGACTTCCAAAGACATGATCTTTTACTCCTGAAAATAGCTTTTAGCGGTCAGCGGCTTAGCAAAATACAAAAACGATCGCAAAGCCACATTTTTCATCTCTCGTAGCGCGCGGCTGAACACACTTTTGCTCAGCGCTCGCTTTTTCCTCACTATACAACCAAATATCCTCATATAATGCGCAATATTCCGTAGCAAATAACGCGCGTTTCCGGCGACATAAAAACAGTGCCGGTGTGTTTCCACAACCGGCGCTGCCGCTTTAAGTGCAGGATGCGCACCCTGCGCGAACTGTCTGTTTGATGTTGTGCTTAGCGCTGAAGTACACGTTTGCCGAAGCGCAGGCGCGGTTGGGGCGCGGGCGCGGGACGATGTTGCAGCCCCTGACGCGCTCTGTTCAGCGCACTGCGCATGGCGTTTACTGCGATTTCGTACAGCGACAGCGGTTCTGCCTTTTCCGCCAGTCGGTCATTTTGGGCCTGCGCGAGTTGTTCTTCCTGCCCGATATAAGCCTGTTCGCTGTTCTGATAGTAGTTAAACATGATCTTTGCTCCCCATCCACCCGTGCTGCGCTGTCAGTTCTGCGCCGCTGCTGTGCAAATTTCACTGACACTTTCACTCTACACCTTAGCAAGGGGGGCTTGTCTCCTACCGGAGAGGGGGGAATTTGGGGGGAATATATAATGGTAGGCGACTCCTATCGACTAGAAGTCTTAAAATATTAAGTAAGACTATAGTGCTTTTAGAACCAAGGCAGGGGCTATGGACACGTTCGTGAATCGGGAACTGAAGGGCTACGAGATTCGTGAACAGATCGGGGTAGGCGGATTCGGTGTGGTCTATCGCGCTCTCCAGTCCGCTGTCGGACGCGAAGTCGCCATCAAAATCATTCTGCCCCAATTCGCCAACCAGGCGGAATTCGTGCGGCGTTTCGAAGTCGAAGCGCAGGTCATCGCGCGGCTGGAACACCCCCATATTGTCCCGCTCTACGATTACTGGCGTGACCCGCAGGGCGCATATCTGGTGATGCGCTGGCTGCCCGGTAGTTTGCGCACGGCCATCGAGCGCGGTCCCTGGACACTGGAGGCGGTGGCGCATTTGCTCGACCAGATCGCGTCGGCGCTGACGGTGGCGCACCGCGAAGGCATTGTCCACCGTGACATCAAACCCGACAATATTCTTTTGGATGAAGATGAAAATGCTTATCTGGCGGATTTTGGCATCGCTAAAGATGTGAACCTGCGCGGCAACGGCTATACAACGGGGCAGTACACGCTGAGCGGTTCGCCCGCTTACATCTCGCCGGAGCAGATTCGCAGTCAAGAGGTGTCGGCGCGCAGCGATTTATACAGTTTGGGCTACGTGCTCTACGAACTGCTGACCGGGCACAAGCCGTTCCCCGACGCCAGCACGCCCAGCGACTATATTATGAGACACCTGAGCGATCCGCTGCCGATGATGAGTATCCAGCATACCCATATCCCGGCGGCGGTGGACGAGGTGCTGCAAACCGCCACCGCCAAGGACCCGGCAGCGCGCTATGCCAGCGCGCTGCGCTTCGCGGCGGCCTTGCGGGCGGCGCTGCCGAGTCGTCTGCCGCGTCTGCCCGCACAGCCGCTGCCGGAACAGCTTACCGAGCGCGAGTTGGAGGTGCTGCGGCTGATGATCGAGGGCTTAGGCAATCATGAAATCGCGCAGCGGCTGTTTCTGACGCCAGGCACGGTCAAATGGTACATCAAACAGGTCTATGGCAAACTGGATGCGCACAGCCGCCAGCAGGCCATCGAGCGCGCGCTGAGTCTGAAGCTCACCGAGCCGCGTGTTTTCCTTCTGAACGACCAGGGCGATCAGATAGAGGCGGGAACGCCGCTAGAAAAACCAGTCATGCTGGTCGAACCGGAAAATCCTTACAAGGGGCTGCGCGCGTTCTACGAAAACGATACGCCCGACTTCTTCGGGCGGGCGGCGCTGACGGAACGGCTGCTCAACCGGCTGAGCGAGGGAAACGACGGCCTGCGCTTTTTGGCGCTGGTCGGCCCCAGCGGCAGCGGCAAATCGAGCCTGGTGCGCGCCGGCTTAATCCCGGCACTGCGCGCCGGGGCGTTGAGCGTCTCGCCTAACCCCTTCATCGTCACTCTGATGCCCGGCACACATCCGCTGGAAGAACTGGAAGCAGCGCTGCTAAGCGTGGCGGTCAACCCCATGCCCGGCCTGTTGGAACAACTGCGCGAAGATCGCCGCGGGCTGGTGCGCGCGGTTAAGCGCCTGCTGCCCAACGACAGCAGCACCGAATTGATTCTCGTGATTGACCAGTTTGAAGAACTGTTTTCGCTGGTGAACGACGAAACACTGCGCGTGCATTTCATCGACAATTTGTTGGCGGCGGCCAACGATCCGCGCGGGCGCGTGCGCCTGATTCTGACGCTGCGCGCCGATTTTTATGATCGCCCGCTGATGTATCCACGCCTGGCGGAACTGGTGCGCACCAACACCGAAGTCATCACCCCACTGGCCGCGCGCGAGATGGAACAGGCGATTGTCGCGCCGCTGGAACGGATGGGCATGCATCCCGAAGCCGGATTGGTATCGACGATCATTCAGGACGTGGGCGAACAGCCCGGCACCCTGCCCCTGCTGCAACACACGCTCACCGAGTTATTCGAACGGCGCGAAGGGCTGACGCTGACTCTGGACGCCTATAAAGCGATGGGCGGGGTGATGGAGGCGCTGGCGCAGCGCGCCGAGGACATCTACACCAAACTGAGCGCACCGCTACAAAGGCTGACAAAACAGATTTTTTTGCGCCTGGTGACCCTGGGCGAAGGCACGGAAGATACGCGGCGGCGCGTACTGCTGGCGGAATGCCACGCGCTCGGCAGCGAAAGCGCGGTCGAAGATATCCTTAACGCCTTCGCCAAATACCGCCTGCTGACACTGGATCGCGACCCACTGACACGCGGCCCAACCGTCGAGATCGCGCACGAGGCCCTGATCCGCGAATGGGGGCGGCTGCGCACCTGGCTGAAAGAGAGCCGCGAGGAAATCCGTTTGCAGCGGCAACTACACACGCTGGCGCAAGAATGGCAGGATGCCGTGCAGGACGACAGCTTCCTGCTGCGCGGCTCACGGCTGGAAATCTTCGAAAAATGGGTGAGCGAGACGCCGCTGATGCTGACCGAGCGCGAGCACAAGTACCTGCAAGCCAGCAGCGCGGCCTATACCCGCCAGCGTTACTTGGAACAGGAACAGCAAGCGCGCGAACTGCGGTTGGCGCGGGACGCGGCGGAATCGCAAAAACGCGCCGCGAACCGCCTGGGCTGGCTGGCGCTGGTGCTGCTGCTGGCAGTGCTGGGCGCCTTTGCGCTGTTGGGCGTGGCGCTGAACCAGGGGACAGAAGCACAAAATGCGCGTTCGACCAGTGACGCCAATTTCCTCGAAGCGCAAGAACTGGCGCTGGTAAACGGTGCACAATTGGCGTTGGCGAATGACAACGGCGACCTGGCGCGCGCTCTGGCGGTCGAAGCTAACCGCGCGCAATATCCTTCTGGTCAGGCACAGGCGATGCTGGCACAGGCCGTTTATACACCCGGCACAGTGCGGGTCTTCCGCGAACATATCAGCCTGATTTCCGCTGTCTCGTTGAGCTCCGATGGTCAGCGGGCACTCAGCACATCTGTATCCGGGGGGTACGTGTGGGATGTTGCCAGTGGCCGCATTATACATACCCTATTGATACCGGATACAGAAATGTCGGGATGGGGCGGGGCTTACAGTCCTGATGATCGTTACCTTGCCGCCGGCACGGGCATCACGGTTACTCTGTATGATGCCGAAACCGGCGCAGCGCTGCGTATTCTGCGCGGTCATAACGATTTGATTGTCAACATGGTGTTCAGCCCGGACAGCGCACTCCTCGCCACGGCCTCATGGGATGGCACAGCCATGCTTTGGGATGTGCAGACCGGTGTGGCGCTGCGCACTTTGAGCGGCCACGACTCACAGGTGATCGGTGTGGCCTTCAGTCCAGACGGCGCCCATATCGTTTCTGTTTCCAGGGATCGCACTGCGATCCTGTGGCAGGTGGCAAGCGGCGCTATCCTGCACCGCTTCAATGAAGATTTCGCCGTTCACACGGATGCTCTTTTCGGCGCGGCCTACAGCCCCGATGGGCGTGTGATCGCGACTACATCAGCCGACGGTACGCTGGCGCTGTGGGATGCACAACAGTATGATTTGATTCGTCAAACAACGGTCGAATCGCGGCCATTTGCGGTGGTTTTCAGCCATAATGGGCGGATTTTGCTGACACCGCTGGCCAGCGGGCTGTTGATGGTTTGGGATACAGCGACTCTCACCCCCACCGCCCGCCTGGCAGGACACGCGAGTGAAGCAAGGTCTGTCGCCATCAGCCGCGATGACCGCTATGCTTTGACGACCAGCCAGGATCGCACCGTGCGGGTGTGGGATCTGCGTTATGGCGCAGAGGTCGCGCCCACCGTCCAACATGACGGCGGGATTCAATGGATAGCGCTCAGCCCTGATGGCCGCTATATGCTGGCATCGACCACAACCGGTGTGTCAGGCAGCCTCCAGAGCGTTCTTACCCTGTACGATGCCGCCAGCGGCGCAGAAATTCGCCGCTTTGGGGCCGATGGTGTAGCCTACCGGAATGTTGTGGTGTACGCGCTCGATGTGCCCTATTTACCTGTAGCGTTTAGCCCGGATGGGCAGCAAATCCTGACAGCGGCTTTGACGGATAACCCCGATTACCCAACACGCCATCTTGATTTGTGGGATGTCGCCAGCGGCGCGTTTATCCGCGAGTACAGCGTGACCACTACTGATCCAACTGAAGCGATCAACGCGCTGGGATTTAGTTCGGATGGCCGCCACCTGCTCGTCAACACCTACCAGGCGATGATCTACGATGCCAACAGCGGTGAACTGCTGCGCGTCTTCGGTTGGGAAAATGGCGGGCGGCGGGCAATTTTCAGTGTCGATGGGCGCACAGTGCTCTATGGCGAGAACCGCGGGACGATTTCATTGTGGGATGTCGAAAGCGGGCAACTGATCCGGCGTTTTGGCGTCGATGGCACGCACCATGGTACGCGCGTGCGGGCGCTGGCTCACAGCCATGATGGACGCCTGGCTGCGACCGGTTCTGACGATGGCCGTGTCGTCCTGTGGGATGTCGAACGGGGCGTACAAATCCATCGACTGGTGGCGCATCAGGGGGCTGTGTAGAGCGTGATGTTCGGCGTGGGTGATCGCACGGTGCTGACCGGCTCACGAGATGGGAGCATGATCCTGTGGGATGTGGCGACCGGTGAAGCCATACGCCGCTACTCTGTCGCGCCGAACGAAGTGCTTGCCGCCATTTTCGCGCCCGATGGGCAGAGTTTTTTCTGGGCTGCGCGCAGCGGCTCTGGTTCTCGCTGGGAGTTGGGGCGCTGGCGTATTGATACCCTGGAAGCGCTGCTGACATGGACGTTTGACAACCGCTATGTGCCCGAATTGACCTGCACTGATCGCGCTGTATACCGCTTGCCTGTGCTCTGTGTCGATGCTGTTTATCCGACGCGCACGCCGTATGTGACACCGGGAACAGTCGAACGGCCCACAGATGCTCCTGCGATTAACCCTATGCCCACACCAACCCTGACGCCGCTGCCGCCGCGTGTCGCGCAGTTGGGGGATAACCGCGGACAAGTTCCGGCGGCAGGCGTCGATAGGTGGCTGTACCGGGGGCTGGCGGGCGAAATCCTGAATCTGCGAGTTACAGCAGATTTTCCAGCAACCGGCACGCTATTCGATTCTTACGCGCTGCGGGATGAGAACGGGAATCCCACATTCTGGCCGGCGATCGTCGTCCGGCAAAGCAATGGACTGCTGTTGGGCGTTATGCTCACTATGGGAGATAACATCCCGCGCAATCCTGTGTACGAAAACGTGGAGCTGCCCCTGACGGGCGATTACTGGATCGAAGTCACCGATTTCGTTTTCTTAAGCATCGGCGGCGGGACTTACACCTTGACGATTGAACGCGCCGAGCCAGAGATGCGTTAGCGGCGGCGCCTTATGCGCCGTTTGACCCGTGCCGGGGCACTGCCTCCCGCCCTAGCAGTGCCTTTTGCCCCCAAGATTTGTAAACCCCACTAAGTTGGTTTATTTTCCGTTAGTTCGTTGTGCCACAACTTGACACAACATGAGAATCTCTCATATAATCCGATCAAAGGTTAGAATTTTGTGCTGTGTTGTTACAGCCCACAACCCCAAAAGGCCGCGTGATGAAACCGGAACACCCAACACACTATGTCAATAGTCGGGTTCTCAAAATCAACGTGGGCTTTCTGCTGAGCGATGGGCCGGGCCACAGCCGCGATATGGAATTCGACTTCCCGGCGCTGCGCGTGGCCGAGGATTTAGACCTGCAATACCTGCGCGGGCCGCTGCGCGTCAGCCGCACCAAAGAAGGCCTGCTGCTGCAAGGCAAGCTACTGGGCGGGATTGAAGACGAATGTTCGCGCTGCCTGGAACCCCTCCAGCGCACCATCCAGATCGAAATCGAAGAATTGTTCGCCTACCCCGACCCGACCAGCGCCGAGTTCAGCATTGGCGAAGACGGTATCCTCGATCTTGCGCCGCTGGTACGCGCCGAAACCCTGATTCAGGCTGGACGCACGGCTGTCTGCCGCCCGGATTGCAAAGGGCTGTGCCCGGACTGTGGCACAAACCTCAACTATGCCACCTGCTCGTGTCGTGACAACGACATCGACCCGCGTTTTGCGCAGCTAAAGCACCTGCTCAAAGACTGATTGCGCGTTTATCTGTATTAGACAACGTGTGGGGAGCTTCTGTCATGAAAGATTTCCAACGATCTTACGATTCTGACGCAGATGATTTGTTTGACGAAGATGATGCCCCGGCGGGCGACCCCGAACCCTTTGACGACGACATGTTCCTCACGATGAGCGAGGACGATTTATTTGCCGACGATGAACTGCTGCTGGACGATTTGGACGATTTTGATCTGGACGAGGACGAGGACGAACGCAGCCCGTGGGACGAACTGGCGTCCAGCGATACCGTCGGCCTTTACCTGAAAGAAATGGCGCGCGTGCCGCTGCTGAGCAACGAGGAAGAAGTGGAACTGGCGCGACGGATCGAAGCCGGACTCAGCGTGGCCAAAAAACTGCGCGAGCAACCGCAGCACACACGCGCCGAAGAATGGCAGTGCCTCGTCCAGGACGGCATCCACGCCCGCGAACATCTCATCAAGGCCAACACACGCCTGGTGGTCTCGATCGCCAAAAAATATATGGCGCGCGGCGTGCCGTTTCTCGACCTGATCCAGGAAGGCAATCTGGGGCTGATGAAAGCCGTCGAAAAATTTGATTACCGGCGTGGCTACCGCTTCAGCACTTACGCGACCTGGTGGATTCGCCAGACGATCACACGTGCGATCGCCGATCAGGGGCGCACGATTCGCGTACCCGTGCATATGAGCGACCGAATCCGCCGCCTGTACCGCGTGGTGCGCCAATTGGAACAGGAATATGGGCGCAAACCGACGGTGGATGAAATCGCCCTGGAAATGCAGGTGGAGCCGCGCAAAATCCAGTGGATGCTTAAGGTGTCGTGGCAACCGCTGAGCCTGGAACACCCTGTCGGTGACGACGAAGACAGCGAACTGGGCAATTTTATCGAAAACGACTCGCTGCCCACGCCTTCGCAAAGCGCCTATGACAAGCTGCTGCAAGAAAAAATCGAAAAGCTCTTGGGCACGCTGACTCCGCGCGAGGCGCGTATTCTGCGGCTGCGCTTCGGGCTGCACAACGGCCACAGCTATACCCTGGAAGAAGTGGGTAAGAAGTTTGGGCTGACACGCGAACGCATCCGCCAGATCGAAGGGCGGGCGCTGCGTCGGCTGCGCCACCCCAGCCGCAGCCGCCAACTGCGTGATTACCTGCCGTAGGGCAAGCAGACCAGCAATTAGGGGCGAAATCCTTCGCCCCATTTTTGTTTAACGCACGCGCACCCAGGTGCCGCTGTCGCCGCCGGAGAAGCGGAACACCGCTCCGCCTGGTCCGTCGATATAGAACGGCGGCGTGGTGTTGGCCGGGTTAGCTGTCGATTCGTATTGCAGTGTGCGGTTGGTCGCGTCCAGGTTGGTGGTCGCCCAGCCAATGCCTGTGTTCCAACTGCCGCTGGGCGCGCCGGTCACATAGTACAACCATTGGAAGACCCCCTGCGGTTGTAACAGGCCGCTAGGCGGAATATCGGGCACGAGTGTGGCGGCGCTGTTCCACTGGCTCAGGTAGCCGACATAACGCGCGCTGTTGGTTTCTAGCCCGAAGAGCTTGTTCATGCCGTTGGCATTGGTATAAATGGCGAAGCCGCGCTCAAATGTTTGGAACGCACCCTGCGCGCTGACCGCTGCGCCCGACGGGCATTCGTTGGTATAGGGCTGCGCGAATTCGTCGCCGAAAAAGTAACTGACCGGGCAGGCGACCGTAATAGTCAATGAGCGGCTTTCGCTCAACCCCCCGCGCTGCGCGGTCACCTGATAGATGATGACACGCCCGGCGCTGCCCGGTACGACTACCGGCAGTTCACCCACAGC
This sequence comes from Chloroflexota bacterium, assembly GCA_013388745.1. Lineage (GTDB taxonomy): Bacteria > Chloroflexota > Anaerolineae > Aggregatilineales > Phototrophicaceae > JACAER01. The sequence goes on along the minus strand of JACAER010000032.1, from coordinate 54,937 downwards.
CGTCACCGAAAATGTGCGCAGCACTGTGCCCGACGAATTCTGCTCGTCGATGCGCGTTACGTCGGAGGCTGTCGCCCAGCGCAGTGTCACGCTGGCATTGCCTGCTACGCTGGTGGCGCTGGTGGTGAAGGAAAAGACACGCGGCACACTGGATGTCGGCTCTGGCGTTGGGGTGTCCGTCGCGGGGGGCGTGGGCGAGGCCGAAGGTGTAAAGCTGGCTGTCGGCGGTGGTGTGGCGCTCGGCGTGCCCGTCGCCGTCGGCGTGCCTGTCGCTGTGCTGGTGGCAGTCTCAGTCGCCGTTGGCGTATCCGTCGCGGTGGGGGTGTCCGTCGCGGTAAATGTTGCGCTGGGCGTGAAACTGGCGAGCACTGCCAGCGTCGGCAGTTCCGCGACCTGTGATTCGGCAGGCTGGCAGGCGGCCAGCGCAAAAATTAACATTGAGCCTATCCCGATGGCGCGAATTCTCGTTATCATAGCCATATGACCTTACTTCGCATCCTGTTTAGCGCTATGATACTGCTATCTGGTGTAGGCTGCCAACCGACGCTTGCCAGCGAAGCGCAGCTCCCAACGCTGGCGGTCTTCCCGACCAGCGCACCGACGGCGCTGCCGACGCGCACGCCGCATGTCATCCCCAGCGATACGCCCACCCTGACACCCAGCGTCACTCCCAGTCCTGTGCCCAGCAGCACGCCGCTTTTCAGCGCCGCCACCAGCGCGCCGCCTACTGCCCGTCCGTCGCTCATTCTGGATGCGACGCTGCCGATCAGTCCCGATTTTCTGGTGAGCGCTACGCCGGGACAGGCCGCGCCCAGCGCCGCACTGCCGCCTGTGCTGGATTACACGCCGAACGCAAACAGTGCCGCCAGCGCTACACTGCCTGCCGCATTCATCGTTGGCTATTCGGCGGGCGGCAGGCCCATCACGGCGCACACCTTTGGCACGGGCGCGATCATTATCATGCTTGTGGGCGGCATTCATGGCGGTTGGGAGGCCAACACTGTCGCGCTGGTGCAAGAGTTGATCGCGCATTTTTCCGGCAGCCCCGCCGATGTCCTGCCGGGCATCATGCTGCTGCTGATTCCTACCGCGAACCCCGATGGGCTGGTGCGCGGACGCGAAATCTCCGGGCGCTTTAACGACAACCATGTCGATCTGAATCGCAATTGGGGCTGCGAATGGTCGCCGGAGGCCGAGTGGCGCGATGGCCCGGTGAATCCCGGCGCGCGCGCCTTTTCTGAGCCAGAAACACAGGCGTTGGCGCTGCTGATTCAGCAGATGCGTCCGGCGGTAGTGCTGTTTTATCACAGCGCGGCGGACGGCATCTTCGAGGGACGCTGTGATAACACCACTTCATCGCTGGCGATGGCGACAGTGCTGGGCGAAGCAACCGGCTACCGCTACGGTGAGCCATTCACCGCTTACCGCGTGACCGGCACAGCGGCTAATTGGGTCGATGGGCAGGGCATCCCTTCAGCGGATGTGGAACTGACACGCTGGCAGAGCAGCGAGTTCGCGCGCAATTTGCGCGGCGTGATGGCCTTGCAGTGCTGGTTATCTGGCGCGTCAACAGCGCAGTATGCGGCCTGCCGCCAGTAATGCATACCTGGGTATTTTTGGTATAGTAGGCGGAAAAAGCAGCGAAGGAGCATTCATGGGCGCAGAAGAACATCGCGCGCTGGCCGGCAGAGGCCCGGTCACCGTTGCCATCGTCACCGTCAGCGACACGCGCACGCCAGAAACCGATGCCAACCGTCAGTATATCGAAGCGCGGATGGCGGAATTGGGGCATGTCGTCGCGGCCTACCGCCTGATAAAAGACGAACCCGATCAGGTGGCGGCGGCGCTGCGCGAACTGGCCGACATGCCTGGCGTGCAGATTGTGCTGTTCAACGGCGGCACAGGCATCGCCCCGCGCGACACGACTTACGATGTCATCAGCAAACTGCTGGAAAAAACACTACCGGGCTTCGGTGAATTGTTCCGCATGTTGAGCTATGAAGAAGTAGGGGCGGCTGCTATGTTCAGCCGCGCCACCGCCGGCGTCTACCGCAGCACGCTCATTTTTTCGATGCCCGGCAGCCCCAACGCCGTGCAGGTCGCGCTGGAAAAATTGATTATCCCAGAGATCAACCATCTGGCGTGGGAGATCGCGCGCAAAAACTAGGTTGTGTTGATATTTTCCCTCAAAATGAGATGTCGATTCGAGTACGAATATCAACAGAACTTAACCCCATGGCCCACCCTTTGCGCTATAATGACCTTAATACCCCTCCCCACCTGCTGCCCACAGGGTTTCTTTAAATTTGGTTGTTGACTTTTAACGCCCCTTTCCATTATCATAGTTGTTCACATTGCCTCCGGGGTATTAGCATTTTCGCATGAAATTCTGCTCTGAACCAAAGTTTCGGACATAATGCGAGGGGATATTACCGTCCCCTGTTTCCGATTCCCGCACTAAGTTGGACTGAGGAGCCGTGCGTTGGAAAATATTGTCAATATCAAAAACTACGCTCGTACTGTGGATGTGCAGGAACTGCCGTCGCTGATTGAAGTGCAGCTTCAATCGTTTCAGTGGTTTATCGAGCAGGGGTTGCTGGAGCTGTTCGACGAAATCACGCCCATCGAAAGCTTCAACGGCAACCTGCGCCTGTATTTCCCCAGCAATCGCCCGGAATCGAAAGAGTTCGGGTTAAAGTTTTGGTTCGATGAACCCAAGTACAGCGAAGAACTGTGCCTGGAACGCGATATGTCGTTCGCGGCGCCGCTCTATATGCGCGTGGCGCTGGTCAACCGCGAACAGGGCGATGAAGTGATTACCTCCGACATTTTTATGGGCGATTTCCCGCTCATGACGGAAAAGGGCACGTTCATTATCAATGGCACCGAGCGTGTGGTCGTCAGCCAGCTTATCCGCTCGCCCGGCGTATACTTCGACGCCGAAGAAGACCGCACCACAGGCCGCCTGCTCTCCAATTCCAAGCTGATTCCCGATCGTGGGGCGTGGATGGAATTCGAGACGCGCAAAACCGATTACCTGACCATCAAATTCAACCGCAAGCGCACGATCCCGGTCAGTATTCTGCTGCGCGCGCTGGCCGCCGTGCCCGACGGCATGCCGCCAGACAGCTCGCCTATCAAAACCGGCTCGGACGAAGAGATGATGGCGCTGTACGCGCACATCGACACCGACCCGTCGCACCAGTTCATGACGGCCACGCTCAAGGCTGAACCCGTGTGGGAGCTGAAGAAAGAGCAGACAGTGGCCGAAGCAGCGCTGCTGGAATTCTACCGCCGGATGCGCCCCGGCGACCCGCCCACGCTGGATAATGCGCGCGAATACCTGATCGGCCAGTTGTTTGATCAGCGCCGCTATGATCTGGAACGTGTCGGGCGCTACAAGCTCAATCAGCGCTTGCAGTTGGACGGCGTGGTGCCGCGCGGTCTGCGCACGGTTACCAAAGCCGATATTGTCAAGCTGGTCGAGCGTATGATTATGATTAACAATGGGCAGGCTGGCCCGGACGACATTGACCATCTGGGCAACCGCCGCGTGAAGACCGTTGGTGAACTGATTCAGAACAAGCTGCGCATCGGTCTGCGTCGTATGGAGCGTGTGGTCAAGGAACGCATGTCGATCCGCGAAGTCGAAAACATGACGCCGGTGTCGCTGGTCAACATCCGCCCGATTGTGGCTGCCGTGCGCGAATTCTTCGGCTCGTCGCAGCTTTCGCAGTTCATGGAACAGACCAATCCGCTGACCGAACTGACACACAAACGCACCCTCTCGGCGCTGGGGCCGGGCGGTCTGCGTCGCGAACGCGCGGGCTTCGATGTGCGCGACGTGCATCACAGCCACTATGGCCGCATCTGCCCGATCGAAACACCCGAAGGCCCGAACATCGGCTTGATCGGGCGTCTGGCGAGTTATGCGCGGGTCAACGAATTCGGCTTTGTAGAAACACCCTACCGCCGCGTTATCAAGTTCCTTGCGCCAGACGATCCCAAACTGTTGGGGCGCACGCTGCGCGACGACGTGACCGACGCCAAAGACAACGTGATTGTGGAAGAAGGCACCGTCGTCACCGCAGCCGTCATGCAGAAGTTAACCAAAGCTGGCCTGGAAAAAGTGCCGGTGGTGCCTTTCGTCGCCGAAGAAATCGAGTATATGTCGGCGGACAAAGAGGATAATTTCGTGGTGGCGCAGGCCAACGCGCCGTTGGACGAACTCAAGCAGTTCACGACGAACCGCATTTCCGCGCGCTATAACCAGAAATTTCTGGTCGTGCCGTCGGCGCGCATCGACTATATGGACATCGCGCCGCGCCAGATCGTCGGCATCAGCGCCGCGCTTATCCCCTTCCTGGAACATGACGATGCCAACCGCGCGCTGATGGGTTCTAACATGCAGCGCCAGGCTGTGCCGCTGCTCAAGCCCGATGTGCCGATTGTCAGCACAGGTATGGAAAGCCAGGCGGCCTACGACAGTGGACAGGTGCTCGTGTCGGCGGTTTCTGGCGAAGTCATCAGTGTACAGGGCGAGCGCATCATCGTGCGCGATGAGACCGGGCAGGAACATGTTTTCCGCCTGCGTAAATACAATCGCTCCAACCAATCGACCTGTATCGACCAGCGCCCGATTGTCACCAAAGGGCAGATTATCAAAAAAGGCGAGGTGATCGCCGACAGCTCCTCCACCAACTACGGCTATCTAGCGTTGGGCCATGACGTGCTGGGGGCGTTCCTCTCCTGGGATGGCGGCAACTACGAAGACGCGCTGCTTATCAGCGAGGCTATGCTGCGTGATGACAAGTTCACCAGCATTCACATCGAAAAGCACGAGGTCGAAGCGCGCGATACCAAGCTGGGGCCGGAGGAAATTACCTACGACATCCCCAACGTCGGCGAGGAAGCGCTCAAAGACCTGGATGAGTTCGGCATCGTGCGCATCGGCGCCGAGGTTGGCCCCAACGATATTCTCGTGGGCAAAATCACGCCAAAGGGCGAAAAAGAACTCAGCCCGGAAGAAAAGCTGCTGCGCGCTATCTTCGGCGAGCAGGCGCGCGAGGTGCGCGATTCGTCGCTGCGCCTGCCGCACGGCGAAAAAGGCAAGGTCGTGGACGTAAAAACCTTCACGCGCGAAGAACACCGCGATCTACCGGCGGGTGTCGAAAAGATGGTGCGCGTTAGTGTAGCGCAAAAACGCAAACTGACTGTCGGCGACAAGATGGCCGGGCGTCACGGCAACAAGGGCGTGATCTCCAAGATCGTGCCCATCGAAGACATGCCCTACCTTTCGGATGGCCGCCCGGTAGAAATCATCCTGAACCCGCTGGGCGTGCCCGGTCGTATGAACATTGGTCAGGTGCTGGAAATCCATCTGGGTTACGCGGCAGACCGTCTCGGCTTCCGGGCGATTACGCCTGTGTTCGACGGCGCCAAAGAAGAAGAAATTCAGGCTGAACTGGGACGCGCCTGGATGATCGATCTAGCGTGGAGCGATATGGGCCGCCGCGCTTTTGCCTGGATTGAGCAGTTCGAGTACAGCCCGGAAGACCTCGAAGACGACGAAGAAGTCTACCGCCTCTATATCAACGATCTGCTCAACGGGCGCAGCGAATACAACCTCGATGCCCTGCTGCAAAACCGCACCCTGCTGCGCCGCGCAGTGCTGCGCGAATGGCTGCTGGAAAAAGGCTACCCGGTGGACGAAGCGCTGTTCTACGAGTATCAGCAGATGCCGCCGAGCGAGCGCCACCGCCGCAACCGCCTGACTATCGATATCACGCTGCGTGAGTGGATCAAGTGGGTGTCGCCGGAAACCGAAATCGCCGTCGATCTTGAAGGTAAGTCGCTGCAATTTTTGGCGGACAGCGTGATGTTCGAAACCGGCAAACCGGTACCGATCTATGGCAAGCACCTGCTGTACGACGGACGCACTGGCGAACCCTTCAACCGTCCGGTCACTGTCGGCATCATCCACATGCTCAAGCTGGCACATTTGGTCGAAGACAAGGTACACGCCCGTTCCACTGGCCCTTACAGCCTGGTGACACAACAGCCGTTGGGCGGCAAGGCGCAGTTCGGCGGCCAACGCTTTGGCGAAATGGAAGTGTGGGCGCTGGAAGCCTATGGCGCTGCTTATACGCTGCAAGAAATGCTCACCGTGAAATCCGACGATGTGCAAGGGCGCGTGCGCACCTACGAAGCTATCGTCAAGGGCGAACCGATCGAAGAACCAGGCATTCCGACCTCCTTCCGCGTGCTGGTGAAGGAACTCCAGAGTCTCGGCCTGGCGGTAGAAGCCATCAGCGACACCGGCGAAGTCATCAGGTTCGGCAAGGAAGAAGAAAACTTCCGCAAACCGCAGATGGATACTGGCCTGCTGAACGTCGGTAATCTCGGCGAATAACGTTCTCCAGCGGACACGCCCCCAACCCCGATAAAAACAGGGATTGGGGGCTTTTTTATGGCGTGTTTTTGGGCAGCGGCAGCACATCCGCCACGCCGTGTAGAATCAAGCGCTGTGTCATCTCTGCCATCTGCTGCGCCGAATAAGGCATTCCGGCGTTGAGCCACCAAGTCAGGAGCGCCAGTTCCGCTCCCGCGATATACTGCGCCAGCACCTCCGCTGGCAGCGCCAGTTGTTCCGGCGGCGTGTTGTGCAGCGCGCCTAACAAAAGCCGCACCAGATACTCACGAATGTGCTGTGCAACGACCACCCCACTTTGTCCGTTGAGAATCACGCTATAGAGGCGGTGCTGCGCTTCGGCGTGCCGAAACGTGATGAGAAAGGCCGCAAGCTGCGTTTTCCCCGCCAGCGCGTCGCTGCCGATTAGACTTTCCATTTCGCGCACCAATGTATTGAAGGACTCGGCCAGCGTCGCCAACAGCAGTTCTTCTTTGTCCCTGTAATGCAGGTAAAACGTCGCGCGGCGCAGATCCGCTTTGTTAGTAATGTCTTGAATCGTCAGTTCGTCGTAGCCGCGCTCCAGAATCAACGCAATCAGGGCGTCGCGCAGCAGCGCACGGGTGCGCAGCACACGACGGTCTATTTTTTCCATATGGGGGTATCCTCGTTTCCATAAATAGACAAACGTCTGCTAAAGGACAAAGCGCCAGAATTCGCGATTGACAGTCAGGGTATTTTAACGTACATTTTGTACGATAACGCATAATATGTCAATCAAGGGAATCAGATATGAGCAGCGCACAAAAACGCACGGCGCTCATTACAGGGGCTTCCGGCGGGATTGGACTGGAATTCGGCAAAATTTTCGCTCGCGAGGGCTACAATCTGGTGCTGGTGGCGCGCAGCGGCGGTAAATTGCACGAGATCGCCGCCGAGCTGACTAAACAGTATGGCGCACAGGTCACAGTGCTGGCGCAGGATTTGGGGCAACCCAACGCCGCGCAGGCGGTGTATGACGCGCTGCAAGCGCAGAATATCAACGTTGACGTGCTCATCAACAACGCCGGCTTCGCCAATTATGGCTACTTCACCGAAATCGAGACACAAAAAGACCTCGACTTGATTCAACTAAACATCGCTGTGCTGACGCATCTGTGTAAGCTGTTCCTGCCAGGCATGAAGGCGCACGGCTGGGGGCGTGTGCTCAACGTCGCTTCGACGGCAGCTTTTTTTCCAGGGCCACTGATGGCCGTTTACTACGCCAGCAAAGCCTATGTGCTTTCGCTCTCCGAAGCCTTAGCGCGCGAAATGCGCGGTACGGGTGTGATTGTGACAGCACTGTGCCCCGGCCCCACCGAATCGGGTTTTCAGCAGCGCGCGGCGATGGAAGACTCGAAGCTGGTGCAGGGCGGGCTGATGAGCGCGGCGCAGGTGGCGGAAGAAGGCTATCGCGCACTGATGGGCGGTACAACGGTAGTTGTCACGGGGATAATGAACAAGATCATCGCCTTTTCGCACCGCCTCATGCCGCGCAACATGGCCGCGGACGTGGTGATGAATCAGCAGCAGCGCGTCGGCCATTAAACACACAAAAGGATCGTTCGCCCGCAGGAACAGGTTTGCGGTAAGCTGTGAACCGATGTACATGGGATGCCTGGCTCACACTTTTTTGCGGCGCAGACCTGCCAGCGCGCGCAGCGGTGGCGTGAACAGGCGGCGTCCGCCATAGACCAACGCGGCCAGCCCGCGCACCAACACACTCGGTGGCGGCGGCGTGAGCAGCGGGTACTGCTCACGGCCTTCCAGCGCCAGCACACGATTAGCCGCTGCGATAGCTGTGACGCACGACCGTTCCATCCACAGCGCAGGCGTGGGAAAGCCAATCCAATCGCCGCAAGCGTATACCTGGTTCCAGGGCGTCTCCACGAACAGACTGTCGTGGGTTGGCACGCGGAACTGCGGGTGATTTTTGGAATTGCGCCGCACCGCCCCGTAGACAAAGCTGCCACGCACTTCGGGAAAGGCACGCTGTACCTCGTCGAGCGCGCGCACGATCAAGACTTTATCCGGCTCGTCTAACTGGGCGTCCGTGCCGTACAAGTGCAGTTCGATGGCGCTGCCGCCGGTCTGCGCGTGCCAGGCGCCGAAGGGCGCGTGCATCCGGTGCAGCCAGAAGAAATTATCGAAAGCAAAATCGCCGGTGAACATGCCGCCGATGGTGCCTTTTTGCGGCGCGCAGGCGAACCACAGGCGCACGGTATTGCAGCGCAGAGTCGCGGGAAAGCGCAATTTTTGCGCTTCCGCCGCCGTAGACGCGCCGGCGCACAGCACGCTTTGTGCCGCTTCGGGGCTGAGCGCCACAATCACGTGGCGCGCATAGAGCGAGCGCTGCCCCATGCGCTGCGCATCCTCGACACGCACACGCCAGGCATCACCCGCGCGTTCCAGTGCCAGCGCCGTGATGCCCGGCATCAGCCCGCCTTCCAGCGCGTCCAGTGTGGCGATCATAGGGGCGATCAGGCTGGTATGCGCGTCGGCGGGAAAATAATGTGGAAACCAGGTATCGGCGCGCAGCATGGTATAAAAGCGCAGCGCGGCGATAAACGCCGTGAGCGAAATGTTTTCGGCAGGCGCCGCTAGCAAATTTTTGCCAAGACCGACAAACGTCGCGCGCAAATTGGGTGTCCAGCCGCGAAAAAACTCTTTCATCAGCAGGCCATCCAGCGCCACACCTTCGGCGATGGGATCAAAACCGATTGTCCATAGGATGCTGACGAGGAAGCCGGGCAGCGAAAGAAAGTCCCAGGGGGCAATCGTGCGCCAGAAGCGCGGACGCAGCAGCAGTTGCAAATAGTGAAAGGGCGCGGGCAGCCAGCGTGAACGCACCGCCGTGCCTGCTTCGACGCGCCGCACTTCGCGCCGCCAGCGGTTAATCCATTCCTCACCGTCGGAGGGAATCAAGGCGAGATCGAGAAAGCGTTCGAGCGTGGCGCGCATATTGACGTAGCCGCCCCACAACCCGTGAATGCCGTGTTCGCTGGGGAACGCCCAACGCTGGCCGTTGTAGTCGAACGTATCGGGTTCGCCGCCGGAAAGCCGCCCGCCCGCCCACAATTGATCGGCTTCCAGCACCAGTGGTGTGAGGCCGCGCTGTGCCAGATGCAGCGCCGCTGTCAGCCCGGCCAAGCCGCCGCCGATGATGACGACCGGGAAAATATCGTCGCGTGAAGTCATGCCTGCTCCGTGTATTGAGGATACTCACAGGCTATTGTATCCGCAAAGTGCTCTGCTGAAGGAGGCCAGCGGCAGGTCATAGCTAAGGCGATGTTTTCAGCGCACACGCACGACGACGGTGTGCGGGTCTCCAGAGGGCGTTTGCACGCGCACTTCGCGCCCGCGCGTTGTGTCCAGCAGCGTGTAATCCACTGCCGCGCCGTCCAGCGTGACCGCGCGGATACGGGAAGCGGCGGGCAGCGTGTGGCCGATAAACAGGGTCCAGCCTGCGGCCAGTTCGACTGTTGTGCGATATTCGCCCGCCGCCTGCTCCACTGTGACGGACAGCGTATCCTCCCCGACGCGCAGTTGACGCACGGCGAGCGAAGGCCAATCGGCGGGAAGCTGCGGCGTGATGCACAAGACGCGGGTCGGCGCGTGGGGATCGACGCCCAGAAAATGACGCACAAGCGGCCACTGCACGCCGTAGGATGACCATGCCTGCATAAACATCGCGCGCTCAGCCAGATCGCCGAACGGATCGTAATCCGGGCTGGGCAGAATCTCCGGCAGCGCGCCGGGCATTTCCAGATCGAGATTATGGGCGATGGCACGCATGTAGGGCAGCGCCGCCTCCAAACGGCCATAATTGGCTTCGGCCACAGCCATGACAGCATTGGGCAGCGTCCACACACGCGCTTCGCCGCGCCCATCGGGGCCACCGCCGATTCCGGTGTGATACAGGCCGTTTGCGCCGGTAAAGGTGGGGGTTTCCAGCCGGACCAGCGCCGCCAATGCCTGTTCGGGCGGCGCGACAGCGACTTCCATGGGTACGGCGTTGATCCAGTGGCGCTGCTGCACCTGAATTTGCGGCTGGGCGCAGTCATCGAGCGAATCAGCGTAGAGCGTTTCCTGCGGCATCCACCAGGCGCTGTCGAAAGACCGGTGCAAAGCGGCGGCGCCTGCCCGCGCCCAGTGATATACAGCGTCGTCGTGACGCTCAGCAGCCATGCGCGCCAGCGCGTTGAGCGCTTCCCAGGTATAGGCGGCGACATCCAGTGTTTGCCCGGCCATACCCTCGCGTTCCACCATGCCGCGCCCTTCCGGGCAGGGGTCACCGCTGCTGTCGAGCGCCGCCAGCACATAGCGCAGGCCATCGCTGACAAAGGCATACATCTCCGCCAGAAAAGTCTCGTCGCCGCTCCAGCGCCACAGCAGCTCGACGGCGATCGCGAACTGCGCCGTTTCGTTGGTGTTGCCGTAATGGGCGTTCGTGCCGTAATACACGGCGCCATCGGTAGTCAGTTCGTGGATGACCTTGCCTGTGGCGCCGTTGACCGCGCGCGAAGCGTCGCGCAGTGTGAGCAGGTGCGCCATCGCCGCTTCCCACTGCCCACAGGCGATCAAGGCATACGTCGTATAGGCGATGTCGGCGGCGAAAAAACTGTAGTAATCGGGCAGGCCGGCGGCGACCCCGCTGGCAGCGGCTAAGGTGGTCAGCGGCAGCGGGTAGGCGCGGCCTTCCTGCACATCGCGGATACGCATGTTGTCTACGGTCATACGCAGATCGGCGAGGTTGAGCTTGCCCCAATCGAAAGCGGCTTGCAGCGCGGCATCGGGCACAGTGATCGCGCTGCGCCCCAGGAGCTGCCGGCGTCCGGCGATTTTGGCGCGCAGCAGAGACTCCGGGTCGGCAAGCGCGGTTTGCAGCGCCTTTTCGGCGGCGGCGCGCGACTGCGCCGAACCGGCGACTGCTGCCCAGATGGTGACTTCAGTTTCGCCAAGCGGCACACTCAGATGCAATTCGCCGCTGGCGGGATGGCCGAATGGCGTCGGCTCAGGGAGCAGGCGCGTGTCCTCTACCCCAGAGTCGAGCGTACCGACTGCCGCAGCCGGAGACAGCGCCACCAGCGCATACCATGATGTGCCCATTTCATGAAACACCAGCGCCGAAAGCTGGCGATCAAACCAGACTTCATCCTGCTGGTGTGCATCGGCGGCGCTAAGCGGCTGACTCCAGCCCCAGGGATAGGCCAGCATGAGATCACTGTGGGCAGTCATGCTGAGCGTGATGGTTTGGGGCTGTGCGCTGCGCAGCGTCAGGCCGATGAGCACTACAGGCAGATCGTCGGGCACAAATTCCGTGCGCGTAACGGCGCTGCCCTGCACAACAGGAAACTCCATCTGCACATAACCCGTGCCCGTTGTGAAGCGTTCGGCGCTGCCCAGTCTTTGCCCGTTGAGCGCGAACCAGTAGCCGTCCAGCAGTTTGAGCGGGTGCGCCCACACGCCGCCCATCTCGCCACGAATGTGCCAGCCCATAGGCGGGAAATCGCCGTCGAGCGTGCCGACGACGTAGGCGCGCGTGCCCGCCGCGGCGTAGCGGCGTTCACTAAGGCGTTCGACGGTAGAGCGAGACAGGGATGCAGTGGTTTGGGCAGAAACAGGAGGCGATGTAAACAGCGGCATCATGATGAAGGCAATCCAGTACAGGCTGAAAAGACGATGTTACAGCAGGCCAGCGAAACTAAAAAAGTGTGAATATTGCGCGCGGCTTAATGTAGGGCGGCGCGAATCACCCTTATAATCAATGGACAGTGTGCAGTTTTCAGTCGGAAATGCGCTGAAAATGAGCGCTGCCGCTGATGATATTGGCCGGTAAGTGGTCAGGAAACCATATGGCGCGCGTTACCTTATTTTACCCGATGTATAACGAATTAAAATCCCTGACGCCGATGACCGAGAAGGCGCTGAAAGTGCTGCGCGCTGTCAGCGAAGACTTCGAGATTCTGATCATCGACGACGGCAGCCGCGACGGCTCTGGCGCGCTGGCCGACGAACTGGCCGCGCAGCACCGGGAAGTGCGCGTGATTCATCACGAGGGCAACAAAGGCTATGGGCAGGCGCTGCGCACGGGCTTTGCCAATGCCAGCAAAGACATCGTGATGTACACCGACTGTGATGAACCCGCCGATCTGTGGCTGTTCGCGGCGGCGCTGACGCATATGGAAGACGCGCACATCGACATGGTAATCGGCTACCGCCTGAACCGCTGGGACGGCGTGCGCCGTTTTGTCTACTCCAAGATTTACAACGGGCTGGTGCGCCTGTTGTTTGGTGTGCATGTGCGCGACATCAATTTTTCCTTCAAGTTGATCCGGCGCGAGAAGCTGAAAAAACTGCATCTGGGCGCGGGGTCGGTGTTTATCGACGGCGAACTGCTGGCGGAAGCCGCGCGCCACAAACTGCGCATTTTCCAGATGCCGGTGATCTACCAGCCGCGCAAACACGGCACGTCGAATTTCGATTCGGTGCGCGCCGCCATGTATACCTTTGAAGAAATCTGGGCCTACTGGAAACGCCGGCGGACACAGACTCACCAGCGTATCGTCCCCCAGGAGTCGTAATGCACACAGAGGCGCTGCGTGCCATGCAGCGAATGCAGGCCGGGCACTGGTGGTGGCGCGGGATGCGGCATGTTTACCGGGCAGCGCTGCGGCGCTATAGCCGCGACGAACAAGCACAGCGCGTGTTGGATGTGGGCTGCGGTTTCGGCGCGAATCTGCCCCTGCTAGCACAGGAAGCGGCCCGCGGCGGCCTGCTGGTGGGCGTGGATGTGGAGCATGACGCGCTGCACAGTATCGAACGGCGGGCAGGGCTGGCGCTGGTACAGGCGCGGGCTGACGCGCTGCCTTTCCGCGCGGGCAGTTTTGATACGGTGGCGCTGCTGGCCGTCATCGAACATGTGCCTGATGATCAGCGTGTGCTGAGTGAAGCCTGGCGCATAGCGCGCCCCGGCGCACGGCAACTGCTGCTGACTTCGGCGTTCATGCTGTTGTGGAGTCATCATGATGTCGCCAACGGCCATCTACGGCGCTATCGTGTGGAGCAGGTGGAAGCACTGCAAGCGGCGGCGGGGTGGCGGGTGAAGCGCGCACACTACTTGAATGCAGCGATTTTCCCGCTGGTGCTGTTGGTACGGCGGCTGCAAGGCGGCGGCGAGAACCCCGAAGCGCGCTATGACATGGGGCCGAATACCTGGCCTTTCAACCGTCTGCTCGAAGGTCTGCTGTGGCTGGAGGCGCGTCTGCCGCTGCGCCTGCCTTTCGGTGTCGATATTTTTTGCGCCGCTGTGCGCGAGCAAAAAGGACAATGACCACGCTTTCCCAGGCCCTGTCTGCGTATCCACGCCTGACATGGCGACAACGCACGCATCTGCGTGTGCGCTGGCTGGTGTGCCCGCTGCAAAAAATCGCTTCTTATGTGCCGAAAAACGGGGTGATCGTCGATTTAGGCTGTGGACACGGCCTGTTCACGCTGCTGCTGGCGCGCGGGTCAGCCGCCAGGCAGGTCATCGGCATTGACCTGGACAGGGATAAAATCGCGCTGGCGCAAACGCTGCGCCAGGAAAATTTGCGTTTTATCGCCGGCGACATCGCGCAGCAGACGGCGGCGGATCTGCCGGCAGCGCAGGCTGTGACGATCACCGATGTGCTGTATCTCGTGCCGTATGCCGCCCAGGAACAGCTTTTGCGCGCCTGTGCCGCACGGCTGGCAGCAGACGGCGTGCTGGTGCTGAAAGAGATGGCCGAACGTCCACGCTGGAAAGCGTGGCTGAACTGGCTGGAAGAAACGCTGGCGGTGCGCCTGCTGCGCATCACGGAAACGACGGCGGCGGGCTTCTATTTTCGTCCCCGCGCGGACTGGATGGCGCTGTTGGAAAGCATGGGTTTCTGCGTGGAAGTGATCGCGCTGGACAAAGGCTACTATCACCCCCACGCAGTGTTCGTCGCGCGGCGAACAGGGCAAGTTCGGGAAGAAAAATCCCCGTAGAAAATGCTAAATTCGGCGGCAGGTGTTATTATGGCGGCAAGTGTTTTTGCCCGCAGCACAGGAAAAGACCATGACTTTTTTCGATATGCCTTTGGAACAACTGCGCGCGTATCTGCCGGCACGGGTTGAACCTGCCGATTTTGACGCTTTCTGGCAGGGCACGCTGGACGCGGTGCGCGCGTTCGCACTGACACCGAAATTCACGGCGGTGGATTATGGGCTGCGCACGCTGGAAACGTATGATGTGACGTTTTGCGGTTACGGCGGGCAGCCGATCAAAGGTTGGCTGCTGCTGCCGCGCCAGCGCAGCGGCAAACTGCCGTGTGTGGTGGAATATATCGGCTACGGCGGCGGACGGGGCTATCCCCACGACTGGCTGTTCTGGGCCAGCGCCGGCTATGGGCATCTGGTGATGGATACACGCGGGCAAGGCAGTTCATGGCGGCGCGGCGATACGCCTGATCTGGAATCCAACGAGGGCAACCCACAGCATCCAGGCTTTATGACGCGCGGCATCGCTTCGCCGCAAAGCTATTACTACCGGCGCGTGTTTTGCGACGCCGTGCGCGCGATTGAGGCGGCGCAGGCGCATGACGCGGTGGATGCTGAACGCATCGCCGTTACGGGCGGGAGTCAGGGCGGCGGTATCGCGCTGGCTGTGGCGGGATTATCGCCTGCGGTGCGCGTGACGATGCCGGATGTGCCGTTTTTGTGCCATTACCGCCGTGCGACGGAAATCACTGACAGCCAGCCGTATCAGGAGATCGTGCGTTATCTGATGGTGCATCGCGAGAAGGTGGAAGCGGTGTTCGCGACGCTGGCGTATTTCGACGGCGTGAATTTCGCGGCGCGCGCGCGGGCGCAAGCGCTGTTTTCGGTGGGGCTGATGGACGAAATTTGCCCGCCGTCTACCGTGTTCGCCGCGTATAATCATTATGCCGGCGCAAAGGACATCCGCATCTGGCACTACAACCACCACGAAGGCGGCGACAGCTATCAGACGCTTGAGAAGGCGAAGTATTTGCGCCAAGTGTGGGGGTAGATGCGCACCATCCTTAGAAGGCTGCTCAATCATCACCTCATTATTGCGCTGGCGCTGTTCACGCTGCTGTGGCTGTTGGTTTTCTGGCGATTATGGACACCAACGGCGACAGATCGTGTCCTGTTCACGCGCGGGGATTTTTCGGTGCATTACTATTCGTTTAGCACGTATCAGGCGGAACGCATGGAGCGCGGACAGTTCCCGCTGTGGAATCCCTATAACTATGGCGGCGATCCGTTCGCGGCGAATGTGCAGTGGGTAGCGTTTTATCCGCCGCGCTGGCTGGCGCTGGCCGCGCCAGGGGAATGGAGCATCGAGGCGCTGCAATGGGAGGTGGCGGCGCATTATTGGCTGGTCAATCTGCTCACCTATCTGTTTTTATGCACGCTGGTCAAACGCAAAGGCGCGGCGTTGGCCGGCAGTCTGCTGTTCACTTACGGCGGCTACCTGACGGGCTACCCGATGCTGCAAGTGAGCGTGATCGAAAGCGTAGCGTGGCTGCCGCTGCTGCTGCTGGGTGTGAATCGCTCGGTTATGAATCCAGGCGGTCCGGCGCAGAGCAGGCAGCGGGGTGCGTGGGGGGCGATTGTCGGTGGAACGGCGGTGGGACTATCGTTTCTGGCGGGACATCCGCAGACAACGGTGCAAATCGTGTACTGCGCGCTGGCCTACTTAGCCGTTTTGGGGCGGCAGCAGGGCGTTAGTTGGCGCGGCATTGGCTGGCGCGCGGGGCTGCTGCTGCTGGTAGGCGCCGCCCTGGCGGCTGCGCAGCTTGTGCCCGCGTTGGAATTTATCCGGCTGACATCGCGCGGCGCGCTGAACTACGCCGACAAGGCTAACGGCTTCGCCTTTTCGGATGTGCTGCAAATGGCGCTACCGACGCTCTTCGGCACATGGTCACCGCTGTATATGGGCGCGGCGGGACTGCTGCTGGCGGCCAAAAACCTGCTGCGCACGCTGCTCTCCGGCTGGACGCTGCGGCGCACGGCTTTTTGGTGGGGACTGCTTGTGGTTAGCCTGCTGTGGGCCTTTGGCAGCGAGACGATTGTCTACGATGTGTTTTATGTGTTTGTGCCGGGCGTCAACATCTTTCGCCAGCAGGAGCGGGCCGCGGCGCTGACGGCTTTCGCGCTGAGTGTGCTGGCGACGTATGAGCTTGAGCGAATATTGGCAGAGCAAACGCGCGCACGGCTGCGCCCGCTGCGGCAAAAAATATTTTCGATGCTGGAAATGCTCTTCGCGCGCGGGCTAGGGATGTATGTGGCGCTTCTGGCGCTGGCGACAGGAGCAGCGGCAGTCTGGCTGCTGGCACAGGGCGAGTTCGTGGCGGTGAACGCTGTGGTCAATGTGCTGGCCTACAGCGCGCTGATGAGCGGATTGTTCACAGCATGGTACGTTTGGCAGAGAAACTATCGCGGCGGCGCATGGCCAGTTGTCGCCAGCGTGATACTGCTGATTGTGGTTGACCTGTTCACAACAGGCACACGGACGACAAATTTTGTGGCGGATGTGCCCGCCAACCGCGAGCCGCCGCCTGTGCTGGTCGAAACGCTGTCTGTGCAGGATGGCAATGTTCAGTGGCATGTGGATGGCGCGGGCGGCATTCAGGGGCGCGGCACCTATTTTCGCATCCCGGATATTTACGGTACGGGGCCGTTCGCGCTGCAAAGTCTGGACGAACTGCGCACGATTCCGGTGGAACGATTCTGGGAAGTGCTGGCCGTGCGCTATGTGACGGCGATCGACGAGCCGCCCGTAGAGCGTGTGGCGTTGAATCTGCTGGGCTACGGGCAGAATTACGACGGCGTGGAGTATCGCATTTTCGAACTGCTCGACCCGCGCCCGTTCGCCTGGCTGGTCTATGATGTGCGCGTGGCGGAAGATAATCCGCTGTCCGCGCGGCAGATCATGAGCGATCTGCGCGTGAATTTACGCGAGATGGCAGTGACGACGCAGCCGCTGCCGTTTGCGCTGCCCGTGACACGCCCGGCGGAGAGCGCCGTGCGCGATTTTGTGATGGTGACGCCGGAACGCCTGGAGATGACGGTGACGACCAGCGAAAACGCGCTGCTGACACTGGCGCTGGCGAACTATCCCGGCTGGCGGGCAACGGTGAACGGCGTAGATGTGCCGATTATCGATACCTATGCCGGGCTGGTCGGGGTGCCGATCGCGCCGGGCCGCGGTCTGCGCGTGGTAATGGAATTCGTGCCGGTGACGATGTACGTGGGCATTACAATTTCGCTGCTGACGGCGGCAGCGATTCTGGGGTATGCTGGTTTTGTTGTCACAGGAAGCAGAAGAGGCGCGGATGCGTAAGATTATTTTTGGGATGTGCTGTGTGTTTCTCCTGACACAGTTGACGCTGGTGTATGCCGCCGAACCGGGTGACGAAAGCTTCGGCGATCCGTATTATCCCGGCATGGGCAACGGCGGCTATGATGTGCTGCATTATGACCTGTCGCTGGATGTGAATGTGCGGCGCAATCAGATCGAAGCGACAGCGGTGATTACGGCGCTGGCGACACAGGATTTGACGGCGTTTAATTTTGATTTTGTCGGGCTGGAAGTCAGTGAGGTTACGGTGAATGACCGTCCAGCGGAATTTGAACAGGCTGGCGCTGAACTGATTGTCACGCCACGCCGCGCGCTGAACGAGGGCGATGAATTTTTAACAGTCGTGACCTACAGCGGTTCACCGAACAGCAGCGATGAGGGCGTGGGCGGCGGCTGGATACATGATGCCGACAACGACGTAATTTTTGTGCTGGGGGAACCATTCGGGGCAGAAACCTGGTATCCGGTCAACGGGCATCCGGTGGACAAGGCGCGCTATACACTGCGCATCACCGTGCCGCAAGACTATGATGTGGCGTCTAATGGGCTGCTGCTGGACGAAAGCAATAACGGCGACACGCGCACGTTCGTGTGGCAAGCGCGCGATACGATGTCAAGCTATCTGGTCACGCTGCATATCGCGCATCTCGATCTGGTGGAAGACACCGGCCCCGGCGGGCTGCCGATTCGCAATTACTTCCCGGAAAGTATGCCCGAAGACCAGCGCGAAGCCTTCGCGCGGCAGGACGAAATGATCGTGTGTTTCGAGGAATTTTTCGGGCCGTATCCGTTTGAAGTGTACGGCGCGACAGTGGTGGAAGCGCAGTTTGGGGCGGCGCTGGAAACACAAACCCTGGCGATCTTCGGCGCGTTCGCGGTAGATGAAAGCGTGGTAGCGCACGAATTGGCGCATCAATGGTTCGGCAACAGCGTAGGGCTGGCACGCTGGCAGGATATCTGGCTGAACGAAGGCTTCGCGACCTATGCCGAGGCGCTGTGGCTTGAATGCGATCGCGGCGCAGAGGCGCGCGATGCGTCGATCAGGAACAGTTACGAAAATATCGCCGAGTTCACAAATGTGTTGGCGGCATTGAGCGCGCTGCGCGATGACCCGCGCGCTAACGGGCTGGATGTGCTGCGCACGCTGCAAGAACTGCTGCCGGGGCGTATCAGTACGACGGACTTTATCGCGCTGGTGGGCGTGCCTTCGGAGGCGGGGCTGGCGTTTATGTCGGCGGAAGAAGTGATCGCGCTGCTAGATTTGCCGGAACCGGTGATTATCGGCGACCCTGGCCCGAACATGCTGTTCGCTTTCGAGGTGTATCAGCGCGGGGGACTGACGCTGCATGCGCTGCGGCTGCGGCTGGGTGATGAGGACTTTTTCGAGACTTTGCGGACGTATACTGAACGTTTCGCTTATAGCAGCGTGACGACAGAAGATTTTATCGCCGTAGCTGAAGAAATCAGCGGCAAATCACTGGACGATTTTTTCCAGGGGTGGCTGTATGAAGCTGCGCTGCCGCCGATTCCGCAGATGGAGTTGGGCGGTTAGCTCTTGTGTGCTGTCAGAGGCAGGTGTGTCGGGGTAAGCCAGTGGCTCACCCCGACATTTTTGTGCGGGTTAAGGAGTGGTCTGCGGCGTTGCTTCAGGAGTCAGCGCTTGTGTTGCCGCCTGTGTAACGGCCTCAGTGGCGGCTTCGGTGGCGGTTTCGGTGGCGACTGTGGCAGCGGCTTCGGCGGTTGCGGCGGTGGCTGTTGGCACGACGGTGGGCGCGAGAGCAGTTTGCGTCAGCGCGACAGCCGGGTCAAGCGTGCTGGTGGGCAGCGCGGTGGGGATGGGTGTCAGCGTGGGCACGGGCACAGCCAGGCCGGGGAACACCCAGAAGGTGCTCATGATCTGCGCGGCGGTCTGGTTATCGACCTGCGCAGCCGTCGCCGGCACCGCGGGGTCGAGCGCGGGCAGCGCGTTCAAATCGACGCCAGCGCGTGGCATCCGCAGATCGGCGAAGCGCAGCATGCCATCGGCATTGTTGAGCAGCACCATCAGGCCGCTGATCGCATCGCCGTCGGCATTTGTCAGGCTGTAGGCTACCGAAAAACCACTGCTGTCGCCGCGGGTGGTGGGCGCAACGCTGACAACGGTGGCGCCGGGACGCTGAGCGGTGACAAAAGCGCGCGCGGCGGCTTCGTCGGCCACGCTGCCCGCGCGGCTCTCAAGACGCAGCGCTGAGCCATCGGGGCCGCTAACGCTGGTGGGCAGGCCGGGCGAGCTGTCGGTTACAATCCAGGTCGAAGGGAAGCGGATGAGATGGCGCGCCTGTGCGTCGTAGGTCGCGTTCCATTCAAAAGGCGAAGCGCTGAACTGCGTGTAGGGCACAAACGTGCCGATTTCCGACTCCAACATGCCGACCAACTGATCGCGGGCGTTGTCGGGCATGACGATACGCACGACGTAAATCCAATCGCCGTCTGTCCAGGCGACATGGCGCGCGAGATATGTCTGCTGGCGGAAACCCAGTTCGAAGTCGATCAACACGCGATCGCCTTCCACACGGCGTCCGGTTTCGCGCACGGGGGAATAACGCGACCAACTGCCCTGCAAAATGGGGGTGGTGAAACGCGCGTTCAGTTCGTCCATGCTGGCGATCGGGGTATCAGCCTTTTCGACATACACCTCGATCACGCTCAGATCGTTGCGGAAGGCTACGCTCTGGCGGGTGGTCGTAGACTGTGGTTCGATGCTGTTCCACACGGGCGGATTGGGCACGGCTACACTGAACAGACCGCTGGGATGCATGTACTGCGTGGCATAGCTGATGAGGGCGGGATCAAGCGGCGGCGGGAACGTCGCTATGATAGTTGGCGTCGGTGCGGGCGTGTTGTTCTGTAAGTCGCGGTTAAAAAGTGGGAAGATCGCGCCGCCCGCAATCGCGATAATCATCACCACGCTGATGACAATAGCGGCGGTGCGTGTATTTCTGTTTTGCATTCACGGTTCTCCGAAAAAAGGCCTGGCAAAAACCCGGCACATCATACCGCAAAAACGCAGTGCTGTTAATGGGCATTCGCGCAGATCAGTCTTACGTGCGGTGTGGCAAACACGGTACAATCAAGACTCACCTTCCTGGCATCAAGGAGGCCGTCTCACCATGACCAACCCCAGAATCCTGCTTGAACACTACGAGATTGTGCCCAAAAAGAGTTTGGGTCAGAATTTTTTGCACGACCCCAACGCGCTGGAAAAGATCGCGACGATTGCCGAGATTATGCCGCAGGATACGGTACTGGAGATTGGGCCGGGCACGGGCGCGCTGACGGAAGTGCTGGCGCAGCGCGCGCGCCATGTGATCGCGGTGGAGGTGGACACACGCCTGCAACCACTGCTGGAGGCCAGGTTGGGGGTGTATGATAATGTGGTGCTGATGTTCGCCGATATTCTGGAAACGGATGTGCTCAAACTGGTAGGGTCAAAACCGTTTTCAGTGGTCGCCAATTTGCCCTACTACATCACCAGCGCGATTCTCCGGCATCTGCTGGAAAATTACCGCCGCCCGCAAAAATTAGTGCTGACAGTGCAGGAAGAAGTGGCCCAACGCCTGGTCGCCAGGCCGGACGACATGAGCCTCCTGACCGTGAGCGTACAGTTTTATGGCAAGGCGCGTATCGCCATGAAGCTGAACCCGGCGGTGTTCTGGCCGCGCCCAGATGTGGACAGCGCGGTGGTGGTGATCGAAACGTATGACAGGCCGTCGATAAATGTGCCGAGCAGCGAGGCCTTTTTTAAGGTGGTGCGCGCAGGCTTCAGCCAGAAACGCAAGCAGCTCAAAAATGCGCTGGGCAGCGGATTAGGGCTGAGTCACGAGGCCGCAGCGGGACTACTGGAACGCGCGGGGATTGATCCGCGCCGGCGCGCCGAAACGGTCACATTAGAAGAGTGGGCGGCGCTGACGCGCGTCGTGGGCTAGGTTCATTGGCCTTGATTATGTAGGGAAATCGCTATGAGGGCGGGGACGGCATTTGCGCCGTCCCCGTGCGCGCGGCGCTATTTCGTTTCGAGATATTTGTTCAGTTTGTCGATTGCGGCGACTAGTTTTTCTTCGGTCGTCGGGCCGGCGGGAGCGGCGGGCTTGACTTCTTCCTGTTTCTTGAAGCGTTCCATCATGTTGTTGACGGAGCGCACCAGCAGGAAGACAGCGAAGGCCACGATCAGGAAGTTGATGATGGTGTTGATAAACATGCCGACGTTTATGGTGACCGGCGCGGCATCTGCCGCCGCCAGCGGCGAGGCCGGCAGCGTGATGACGATGCCGGAGAAATCGACACCGCCCAGCAGCCAGCCGATCGGTGGCATGATGATGTCGTTCACCAGCGAATTGACGATGGTCGTAAAGGCCGCGCCAATGATGATACCGACGGCAAGGTCGAGCACATTGCCCCGCATGATGAATTTCTGGAATTCTTTGAGCATGGTCAGCTTCTCCTTTTGGGCTGTCAAAGGGAATAATGAAATTCGTGCCAGGCGCAAATACCTAAAATTACAGGCTGCGTAAATTCTAGCGCGATGTAACAAAACTGCAAACTTTATAGGGAGTGCTTAATAGATTCCATGACGGGGATTTATCAACAGGAGAATTCTTCCCAATCGAGCGCGAAAAGCGTGCTGCCGATCATGAGCCGCAGCAAACCATCACTGCCCAGATTATGCCACAACAGCGCCTGGGCATCCGTGTTCCAGACACGCAGACTGGCGCAGAACGTGCCATCGGCGGCAGCAACAGCCGCAGCATGGCCGGATGCGCTGATAAGCAAGAGTGTATTTTCGAGCAGCGTTAACTGCGCCCAACCCAGTAATGGCTGTTGTGAAAAAAGCGGCGCTTGCCAGCTAAGCAGTTGGTCGTTATAGGCAAAAAAGGCGCGGCCATCAAAGCCGTAGACGCTGCTGCCGCGCACGGCCAGCGCACGAGCGTCGTTTGACTGTGAAACGACATCAACAGCCAGTGTCCAGTCGCCGTCGGGACTGATACGCCACAAACCACCGCGCGTATAGGCCACATCGGCGGCGAAGGCGCCGTCTGCGCGCAGTTGGGCGCGGCCTATACGCTGTCCCTCGCGCGAAACCAGCAGCGCCTCATGATCAACGCTGACAAACGCCAGCAAATCTGTGCCGGCGTAAGCGCGCAGATAGGGGCGCACGCCTTCCAGCCGCCAGACGATTTCGCGCCAATTGGCGGAGACGGCGATCAAGGCGTTATCCGCCGTGTGCAGCACATGGCGGCCATCGCCCAGCGCCAGCGGCGGACTGTCGAACGTCGTTTGCAGCGACCACGATTCCCCCAGATTGCCGTCGTAATCGACGCGCTGAAGTGTGCCATCGCTGAACACCAGCAGCGGCGCGCCTTCAAAGCCGACAATACCGACGGTGGTTTTTTCCAGAGCGCTGCGCCACAGTATGCGGCCATCCGGCAGGACGCGGCGCAAATAGGGGCCGTTGAGCGTCAGCAGACTGTTGTCGTTGAGCAGTAGCGGCGCGGCGCGCGGCGCATCGGCAAACGTGATGTGCCACTCGTGCGCGGCGCTGAGCCACGCCAGCCAATCGGTGATAAAGGCGCTCGGTTCGCGCAGGCCGAGTGTGCGCGGGTCTTCCCATTCGTAGCCTGCGCCGGGCAGATCAGAGCCGCTGACACGAATCTCAAAATGCACGTGTGGGGCAGGACGCACGTCGGCAATCGCGCCGATGATCTGGCCGATTTCGACACAAGTATAACGCGCGGGGAACAGGATGTCGCCGCGTTCCATGAGATGGCCGTACAGGCTGTAAATGGTGCTGCCATCGGGCATGAGATGCTCGATGATGACGACGCCGCCATCGCGCCCCCAGGCGCGCGGCGAACTGTAAGTGACACGCCCGCGCGCGATCGCCTCTACCGGCTGGCCGAGCGAGGTGTCGCGCCCGCCGAACCAGTCTTCACCGCTGTGATAGCGCCCGTTGTGGCGCGGGCTGGGCACGCCGAAACCCTGCACCATCTGGAACGTGGCGGTATCGACGGGAAATTGGATGACGTCCACCGTGCCGCACTGCGCGTCCTGCGCGGCGAGCGAAAAAATTTGTAATGCGAGGACAGCAGCGACAGACAAGGCAAGCAGCAGCAGCGCTTTTTTCAAGGCAGGTTCACCTATGCATCGGTCAATGCATCCGATTATAACAGCAGGTGGCGATAAATGGCTCTTGAGGCGCGGCGGTGGTTCGATGAAAATCGAAACTATCCAACAAATGTAAGAAAAACGCGCATGACACTCGTGTCGCCAGACTGCATTATGCCTGGATTGACGAATGGCCTGATCGGCACGCATCTTGCTGCCACACACGCTGGAACACGGCTTTACAGCGGTCGCCAGCGCTGGCGCGATCAGTTTGATGGGCATCATGAACATCTTCGATACGCTGGTTTCCGGCTGGCTGAGCGATCGCTACGATAACCGAACCGGCTGCTGCTGGCGATGTACTACGGCTTTCGCGGGCTGTCGCTGGTGGCGCTGCCCTTCGTGGTGGAAATGCGCGGGCTGCTGATCTTCGCCGTGATCTATGGGCTGGATTGGGTGGCAAGCGTGCCGCCGACGATCAATCTGACCGCACAGCGCTTTGGCCGCAAGTCGGTGAGCACGCTCTACGGCTGGATTTTCTGTTCGCACATGATCGGCGCAGGCGTGGCGGCGCAGGCCGGCGGCTTTTTCAGCGATTGGCTGGGCGATTATCACCTGATTTTCCTGTCGGCGGCGCTGATGGGCATTCTGGCGTCGTGGCTCTCGCTGCGCATCTCGCGCCAACCGACGGCGGCGGAACTGCGCGCCGCAGCGGCGGGCGCTTAGGCAAAGCGGCGCAGGTTTTGTTGGCAGATGCTTGCAGCTATCCCCGTTCCCATACCGGCTCGCCGTTGAAGATGCGCGCGAGCTGGTCTGGGAAACGCACATTATCCAGGGGCTTGCCCAGGAAACCGTCGAATCCCAGTTTTCTGGCGGCGTTGATTTCGCTGACATGCACGGTGTAGGCGATGATGGGCGTCGCGCTAAAACGAGATTTCAGTAAATCCTTGACCTTGTAGCCATCTAAACCGGGCATCTCTAGGTCAAGAAAGATCACATCAATTTGCGTCAGTGTGGGAAGCAGACCAGGCAGTTGGCGCGAGTCCAGGATTTCGGTGGAGGTGACGCCCTGTTTGGCGAGCAACTGCACCATGACCCTCAGATTCTGTGGGTTATCATCAATCACCAGTGCGTGCTTCATACAACCTCTTTCATTATTGCTAAGTTGGTGATATCTATTTTAGCTTAGGGCACTGTATTTGCGCCAGCATACCATATGGGTTGGCCGGCCATCAGCGCGGCAAGCTGCTGCGGAAAGAGGTGTGTCTCAATCGGCTTGGCGATGAATCCGTTAAAACCTTTGGCACGGGTTTTGGTGATGCCGATGACTGGATCCATCGCGGAAACGGCGACGATGGGCACCCAGGCGAAGCGCGGTACAGCGCGGATTTGATCGAACAGATCGAGGCCAGAGATATGATCTTTTAACATCAAGTCGAGAATGATCAGATCGACGTGAGATGTGCCCTCCAGCCGAAACATCGTATTGCGTCCCCAGCGCTCAAAATCCATGGTCACGCCATGTTTAATCAGGGTGATCTGAAAAACGACACGGTTTTCCAGGTTGTCCTCGACGATAAAGAAATGTTTACCGTGCAGCGAACCGATTTCAGATTTGTTGTCCATACCTTGCAATAATCGCTTTCATGATGCTAATGAGTTGAGTCCTCTGTAGGATGTGGGGCTAGTTGAGCACGCGCCAGATTTTCTCTCCCGCCAGGATGCGCTCGAGGGTCTGCGGGAAGGTGCTGATATCGATCGGTTTGGCGAGGCAGCCATCGAAACCCGCCGTCTGCAGGCTTTGAATTTCTTCATTCATCACGCTGGCCGTCAGTGCGACAACTGGCCTGGTGGCGATCCAGTCGAGCTGACGCAGCATCCGCAGCATCTCAAAGCCGTTGTATGGCTTCATCTGGATGTCGAGCAGGATGAGATCAGGTTTCGGTTCGAGCGCCTGCACCCGCGTGAGAAAATCCTGGCTGTCTTCAAGGATGGTAACGTGGGTGAGTTTCATGCGCCCTTTGAGCAGAATCGCCATCAGCTTGCGACTCTGGGCATCATCTTCAACGTACAGGATACCGGGCTGGTTGTTTTCCATGAATAGTGTTCCTTTCTAGGCCGTTGCAGGCACTGCTGCAATGGCGTTAACGGGCAGGGCGACATAAAACGTCGCGCCCTGTCCGACTACGCTTTCTAACCAGAGACGCCCACCATGTATTTCTGCCAGATTCTTAGCGATGGGCATTCCCAGGCCGGTGCCGCCCGCCTGGCGCAGGCCGGTGGTGGTTTGTTTGAAGGCCTCGAAAACCAGCGCTTGATCTTCCGGCGCGATGCCGGGACCGGTGTCGGCGACCGAAATGAGCACTTCGTCACCGCTGCGCTGCGCACGAATTTGGATTTCGCCTTCCTCTGTAAATTTACAGGCGTTGGACACAATGTTTAACAAAATCTGGAGGATACGATGGCGATCAACGCGCATCAATGGCAGATCCGCGGCGATGTCAGCGTGTAAGCGGACAGGTTTGTTGGCGAGCAGGCTGCGCGCAGTGCTTAAGGCACTTTCCAACAGCAGCTTGAGATCAATGTCCTCTTCGATAAACAAATTGAGCGAGCCGGCTTCGATCTTCGACATATCCAGCACATCGTTAATCAGCGCCAGCAGATGTTTGGCGCTGCCGATGACGTCGGTGAGCAGCTCCGCCTGCTGTTCGTTGACTGGGCCGGTGTCGCCATCGGCCACGAAGCGGGTAAAGTTGATAATAGAATTGAGGGGGGTGCGCAGTTCATGCGACATGCTGGCCAGAAAGGCGGATTTTACCTGGTCGGAACGTTCAGCCTGCTCGCGCGCTGCTTCGGAAACCGCGATTTTTTCCTGGACGGTGTCTGCCAGTTGATTCAAGGTCGTCGCCAGTTGGCCGATTTCATCCTGTGTGTTGAGCTTGCTGCGTACCGTCAGATTGCCGCCGCGCAAGGCGCCGACGACGATCATGAGCTTATTAAGCGGCTGGGTCACGGAACGATCGAGATACAAGATTGTGGCGGGAATGGCGGCTAGGGCGAGTAAGAAGATCACCGCGACTGTAATCACAGCGCTGTTGGTCGCGTTTTCGACATTGCGCCGGTTGTTTAGCAGCTCGGCTTGCTCTAGCGCGATCAGCGCTTCGATCTCGGTGATAAAGCTGTGCTCAATTTCTTCGATTTCTTCTCTGATCTCGACTAAGTTTTCTACAGTAAGGGCCTCGGTATCTTCGCTGAGTACAGACACTGCCGACGCCACGATGCTCTGGCCGCCGGTTTCGACGGCGAGAAATGGCGCATTATCTTGTATAACGACCTGATCAATCAGGTCGCGATAATTATCGAGTTCGGTGGAAAGCGTGGCGACATCCTGCTCGATTTCATCTGTCTCGTCTGCATCCCCGGTCAGGACGAGATCGAGAATTAACTCATTGATAGAGGAGGTGATGCGCGAGCCTAAATAGGCCTGTTTTTGCAGACTGGATGTAATAGGCAGGTTGATAGCGGACAAAACGTCATAATTTGAGCGGATGTCGCGCAGCGCCAGCCAGAACACCCCAGCGATTACGATGATGAGCGCGACCAGCAGTCCGATAACCAACAACAGCTTCGATTTTAGGCTGGCATTTATCATTGTGATCCTCTCTCCAACATTGTGACATTACCAATCGGAACACCCTTACCGTTTAAAGCATATAACGAGATTTTGACAAATATACCTTAAGATTTCTTTTTTTTGAACATGTGTTCAAAAATTCATGAATTTTCGCGCAGGGTGTCCACCTCTTTGTACGCAGGACTGTGCGTATCGAATCGCGCGCATGTTTGTTTTAACCCATGTGACTGCACATATCAGGAGGAAATGCCATGTTTGATCGTTTGTCGAATAGTTGGGAGCTGGCGAAGGCCAGTATGCAGGTGCTGCGCTCGGATAAGGAGCTGCTGGTGTTCCCGCTGATTTCGGCGCTGGGGGCGATTGTGGTGATGATAACTTTTATCGTGCCCTTTGCGGCGTCGGGAATTATGCAGGCGATGGTGGAGGCCAGCGAACGCGGCGGACGCGCGACGGCCAGTGTCAGCAGCGATGCCTGGCTGCCGAGCATCATCCTGATGTTCCTGTTCTACGTTGTCACCTATTTTGTCACGTTTTTCTGCAATACGGCGCTGGTGGGCGCGGCCATGATCCGCCTGCGCGGCGGCGACCCGACGGTGGCCGACGGCTTTCGGATTGCCAGCCAGCGCATCGGCAACATTTTCGGTTACGCCGTGATTTCGGCGACGGTGGGCATGGTGCTGCGCGCGATTTCGGAACGTGGCGGTATCATCGGCCAGATCGTTTCGTCAATGCTGGGATTCGGCTGGACGGTGGCGACCTTTTTGGTTGTGCCGATTCTGGCGGTAGAAAATATCGGGCCGGTTGACGCGGTCAAGCGCAGCGTGGATTTGCTCAAGAAGACCTGGGGCGAAAATCTGGTCGCCAACATCGGCATCAGCGCGGTATTTGGCTGGATTATCGCCGGCTTCATCCTGCTGGTGTTCATGCCGCTGCTGTTCGTGGCGATCACTGCGCAGAACGGCGCGTTTATTCTGGCGGTGGTTATCGTCGGCATCGGCGGGCTGGTCGTGATCGGTCTGATCAGTTCGGCACTGACAGGCATTTATCAGGCAGCGTTGTATCATTACGCACAGGATGGCGAAGTGGGCGGCGACTTTGATTCGGCAGTGATTCGGCAGGCGTTCAAGCCGAAGCGCCAGGCGAGTTGACAGTCGTCGGGGTTCAGTCACAGACACGATAGTCCACACAGATCATTGGCAAGCGCGCCGTATATCCCCTGACGTATCAATGTCGGACTGGGGCGGCCCATAGCTAAACAGGTGCATATAAATTGCCCCATGGGTCGTCCCATCTGAAACCTTCGCTTTTGCTGCGTTTCTGAAGCCCACAGGTCGTCCATGAAAACCTTCCCGCCCCGCTGCTCCCTGCGTCTCCAGGGCTGTGATTACACGCAGAACGACGCCTGCTTTGTCGCCCTCTGCATGTTTCGGCGCAACTGCATCCTGTTATAATCAATCACATAACGAATCAACAGAATGCCGTCCCTTATGACCGAAAACCCCCGCCCCAAACGCCGTATCGTCCTCTGTATGGGCGAATACTGCAACCTCGACCGCCGCGCTGCCAAACTGCTGCCTATCCTGCAAACCCTGATCGACGACCTCAACACCCGGCGCGCCGACGACGCGCAAACGCCGACGCTCAAGCTCGAAACCGCACGCTGCCTGAGTATGTGCGGTGCCGGCCCCAACTGCGTTATTTATCCCGAAGACATCGTGACCAACGGCCTCAGCGAGGACAAACTGCGCCGCATGGTCGCCACCCATCTCGAATCCTGAGCACACCCACAAGGAGTACGCCCATGATCTTCCACACCACGCAGCTACGTATCAGCGACAGCGAATACCGCGCGCGCTGCGCCGCCCTCCAACAGCACCTCGGCGAAAACGGCTGCGCCGGCGTCGTCCTTTTCGACCCTGATTATGTCAAGTACTACAGTGGCTTTCACTTCATCCCGACAGAACGTCCGATGGCCTTCGTCATGAACGCCAGCGGCCAGCGCGCCCTGTTCGTTCCGCGCCTTGAAGTCGAACACGCGCAGTCCAACGCCCTTATCGAGCGTGTCGAGCCTTACCCCGAATATCCCGGCGACTCGCACCCGATTTTCGCGCTCGTCCACCTGCTCAAGGACATGGGAATCGGCGGCCTGATCGCCGCCGATCACGACGGCTATCCCTGGGTTTTCGGCTATCGCGGCCAGCCCCTCAGTGTCGTCGCCGGTGCGCAGCTTTTCGCTGTGCGCCCCTTTATCGAAGACCAGATGGCGATCAAATCCCCCGCCGAGATCGCCCTGCTGCGCGAAAGCGTGCGCTGGGCGCACCTCGCCCACACACTTTTACAGCGCTACACGGTTATCGGCGCCAGCGAAACCGAAGTCAGCAACCGTGCCTCGCGCGAGGCCACGCGCGCTATGCTCGACGCTATTGGCCCCCTCTATCGCGGCCACAGCGCCTACTACGAGGGCGCAGTCGCCGGCTATCGCGGCCAGATCGGGCGCAACGCCGCCGTACCGCACACGCTGGCGCTCAACCTGACGTTTCAACCCGGCGATGTGCTGGTTACAGGGGCATCAGCGCCGGTCTGGGGCTATGTCTGCGAACTGGAACGCACAATGATACTGGGGCAGCCGAGCGACGAGCAAAAATGGTTCTTCGAGCATATGCTGGCGCTGCAAGACACAGCGCTGGCAGCCATGCGTCCCGGCGTGCCGTGCTCAGAGGTCGATAAAGCGGTGCGCGCCTATTTCGCCCGCCACGACCTGATGCCCTACTGGAAGCATCACAGCGGCCATACGATCGGCCTGCGCTACCACGAAGGGCCGTTCCTGGATACGGGCGACCACACCCTGATGCAGCCGGGCATGGTCTTTACCGTCGAGCCGGGCTTATACAAGGCCAGTCTGGGCGGCTTCCGCCATTCGGATACCGTGCTCATCACCGACGACGGCATCGAAATGCTGACCTACTACCCGCGCGATCTGGCGAGCCTGACACTGCCTGTCTGAACACGCAGTACTAGTCACCGCTTGGTTTTGGGATTATCCTGATGATATAGTTCGTGGATGGTTGAGCAGGCCGACAGCGGGTTTAAACCCCTGCTCAAGCGCCGCGCGACTGCGCAGGTCTCAAAATAGGGAGCTTCTTAATCATGGCAACGTGGAATTGGCGCACGCTGTTAACTGTCGTCGTCTTTCTCGCTGGCACACTGTTCATGATTCTCACCCTGCGGTATGCCTGGACAGAGTTCTGGGCGGGACAGAATCTTGGCGGCTTTCTGGTGATTTTTGTCATGGTGTGCTTTTTCCCGCTCACCTACATGGCTTACTACGGCCAGCAGCGCCAGACGCGCATCGAACGTCTGCGTGATGACCTCGCGCTGTTAGGCTACACGCAGTCCGAAGCACAGGCCAAAGCCAACGAACTCTACCAGCGCGTACATGATCCACTCAGCTACACCTTTTTCATCGCGCTGGCCTGCCTGCTAACCATCATCGGCGGCAGTTGGTTTTTCTGGGACCCACAGACCTCGCCTGTGCTCGCTTTGAAAGATACCAACACACTCCAGGCTATGCGCTACGGTTTTTTGGGCGCATACCTCTTTTCTGTTTTCCTCATCTACCGCCGCTACACCACCAACGACCTGCACCCAATGGCTTATCTGTATGCCGCCTTTACCCTGCTGGCCGGTATGGTCTTTAATTATGTGGCTTTCGAGACGATTGCCTTTGTCGCTAATTCTGAAGGCACACAGCAAGCCACCGGCATCGGCGCCGGCCTGCTGGCCATCATCGCCTTTTCGTTGGGCTTTTTTCCCTACCTGGCTGTGCGCTGGTTTAACCGCCTGGCGCAGCGCGCGCTGGAATTCAGCGGACGGCGTACTGAATCGCTGCATCTGGGACTGATCGACGGCATCAGCGATCTGCACGAAACGCGCTTGCGTGATAATGGCATCGACGACATCCAAAATCTGGCCTCGGCGGAGATCATTGACCTGCTGGTCAACACCGCTTTCAGCGCGCAGCAAGTGCTGGAATGGATTGACCAGGCGATCCTGTTTTTGTACCTGGATGAAAGCGAAATCGAAAGTTTCCGGCGCGGCAAAATCCGTCTGCTCTCCGATTTTCATAAGGCGTGGGAAAGCTGCGCCGAAGACGGCGCCAAGCAGCAGGAATTGGCGCGCCAACTGCAAAGCACCCCCGACAAACTCGGCACTCTCTATCGTTCCACGCGCGAAGGCGCCAATGTGCATCGTGTCCTTGACTATTGGGATCAGGCCACCGCCCGTATTCAGGATGTGCGTAAGTTCTCAGAAAAGCAGATGAAAGAGCTGTTCGATCTGCTGCGCAGCAAAGTCGATTCCACCTGGCGCACCGGCACGCCACCGGAAGAAAATCTCGATACGCTGATTTCGCTGGCTCAGGGCTATGGGAAGCTGCTCGAACAGTTAAACCAGCGGCGCGGTGCGCAGCCCGACGCCCAGATTCTCGCCCAGCTTGGCGGTCTGTCGCTGTGGTTGGGCGCTTATGGCGAAGCGATCGAACGCCTCAACACCGCTATCGAACTCGATCACAAGCAAATGGCCGATACCGAGAAAAAAGGCGGTGCCCTGGCCGAACTCAAACATATCTGCGCCGAACACCACATGAAACGCGCCTATGCTTATGTCGGGCTGGAACGCTATGCCGAAGCCCAGCTTGATCTGGATGAAACAGTCAAACTGACACCCGACGATCCTTACGTCTATGCCAACCGCGCCTATGCCTACCGCGCCCAGAAAAAGTTCAATCTGGTCGAAGCGGAACTCAGCACCATGACTAAACGTTTTCCCGAACAGCCGGATGGCTACAACGAACTGGCGTTGTTCTATCTTGGCCGCGACGAAAAGCTGGACGAGGCGCTTGTCCTATCGAACCAGGCTGTTGAAAAATCGACCGCGTCGCACGGCCAACCGCGCGCCATGTATCTCGATACACTGGCCGCCATCCAGACCAAACTGGGCTTTCGCCAACAGAACAGTGACGAGCGTCAAGCCACGCTCAAGGCAGCCTATACCAACATCTTACAGGCCTTCAACGACGCAGATCGCACGATCAGCGATTATGGCTTCCGCGAGATGACCAACACCCTGGTCACATTGGTCGAAGCCTGGTTAGAGGAACGCCACGCGCCGGGCGTCCACGAAATCTTGCGCACCGTCAAAGACGATCTGAGCGCGATTCGCTACAACACTTATGTGCCACAGCAGTTCAGGGACTATATTCAATCACTGATCGATAAGATTTCCGACGCCATGAATACAGCGGAGATCAGCGCCGTCTCCGTCGCTGTTCCCAACGGCAGCGGCCCACAATAGCCTTAACCGACGCCTGCCGCGCGTGCGCGCGCCAGCACCCGTTCCGCCGCGCGCACCATCGGCATGTCGATCATACGCCCATCAAGCACCAGCACGCCCACGCCGTCCTGCTGGCGCTGGGCGTAGGCCTCCACCAGCCGCTTGGCGTTTTGGACCTGTTCCGCTGTCGGCGTGAACACGCCCTGGATGATCTCCACCTGCTTGGGATGAATCGCTAGCTTGCCATCGTAGCCCATGTACAGCGCTTGCTCGGTTTCGGCGATCAAATTGCTGGTATCGGCCTCAGCCAGCGAGACAAACGGCGTATCGATGGCCTGCATTCCAAAGGCTTTGGCATGCAGCACCACCTTGCTGCGCGCGTAAAACACCTCCCAACCGTCAGGTGTGCGGATCGCGCCCATGCTGCCCACCAGGTCTTCCGCCCCGAAAATCAAGGCGCTCAA
Organism: Chloroflexota bacterium; assembly: GCA_013388745.1. Lineage (GTDB taxonomy): Bacteria > Chloroflexota > Anaerolineae > Aggregatilineales > Phototrophicaceae > JACAER01. The sequence goes on along the minus strand of JACAER010000032.1, from coordinate 21,530 downwards.
ACGCGGGTCGCTGGCGACGATCTCGCGCAGATTCACGATGCCCATCGCTGTTTCGACAATCGCCAGCAGTGTCAGCGATCCCGCCGGCCAGCCGTGTTTGTGCTCGGCAGCGGCCAGCCGCGCGGATATTTCCTGCACCTGTCGCCCATGTTCGACCTTTGGCAGCACGTAACCCTCCGGGCGCGCCGCCACCGTATGTTCGATGTCATCCACATAAAACGCGCTGGTGGGCGGGTTCACGCGGATCAATTTTTCGGCGCGGCCAAAATCGATCTCGCGCAGCGCCGCCACGACGGTGGCGCGCGCCGCCTCTTTGTTGTTGATCGCTACGCCGTCTTCCAAATCCATCACCAGCGCGTCCACACCGATGGCGGCGGCTTTTTCGATCTTGCGGCGCTCGTCACCGGGCATAAACAACATCGCGCGTCGGGTTCGCATCGTAGTATCACTTTCTTCCTTCCTAAGAATAACAACAATGAGGGTGAGGTCGCAGCCCCACCCCGCGCACTATTTTATCGCTAACAGTTCAACTTCAAAGATCAGCGTGGCATACGCCGGGATGACAGGCGGGCGGCCTGATGGCCCATAGGCCAGTTCAAACGGGATGTAGAATTCGTACTTTGCGCCGATACTCATGAGCTGTACGCCCTCTGTCCAGCCGGCGATGACGCGGTTCAACGGGAATTCGATCGATTCGCGGCGCTTATACGAGCTGTCGAACTCGCTGCCGTCGATCAGCGTGCCGCGATAATGCACTTCTACCGTGTCGGTGGCTTTGGGCTTCGGCCCGGCGGCGGCTTTGAGCACCTTATACTGCAACCCGCTGGCCGTTGTCACTACACCCTCTTTTTTGGCGTTGGCCGCCAGGAAATCTCGACCTGCTTGCATGGATATATTGTCCTTTCTGATAATCTCTTTCCATTCTACCAGACAGGCTATACTGTATACACTCGCCTGCGATCATTGGTGGAATGATAATGCTTCTGCTCAAAACCAACGACTATCTGGAATGGGCGCGCGCCGCCGAAACGCTGATACTCGAACAGCCCGACATTTACAACCTCTACAGCAGCGCCGTGTCCGAGCCAACAGCCATACTGCACGCCGCGCTCCAACGCGCATATCCGCAGCCGTTATTGGCGCGCAGCGATGCGCCGATTTCATGGGGACACCCGCTGCTGCGGCAGGCCATCGCCCGCGAATACAACGTGCCGGATGAAGAACAGGTGCTGATGACAAGCGGCTGCTCAATGGCCTATATTCTGGTCTGCCGCGCGCTGCTGCAAAGCGGCGATCACGCGGTAGTCGAAGTCCCCACGTATCAGCCTTTTATCAGAGTGCTGGACACGATGACGGTGCCGTATACACTGCTGCCGCGCCGCGCGCCAACGTATGGTGTCGATGTGGACGAACTGGAAACGCTCATCACGCCGCGCACCCGTTTGATCGTCCTTAGCCATGTGCATAACCCATCGGGCGCAGCATTGGACGGGACTACCCTGGATGGGCTGGCGCGGCTGGCGCACAAATATGATGTGTATGTGCTCGTGGATCAGGTGTTTGGGGATTTTGTCGCCAAAGCGCCCATCGCCAACCACGACGAGCGTTTTATCACCATTGCCAGTTTATCCAAAGTCTACGGTCTGAGCCTGCTGCGCACGGGCTGGATTATCGCTGCGCCGGCGGCGATGGCACGGCTGCGCCCGATTCATATTCTTTACGACAACAGCGCCTCGCGTATCACGCAGGCCATGACGACGCTGGTTTTCGACGACTATGAGCGCTATCGCCAGCGCGCGCTGGACATCGTGAACCGTAATCGAGCGCTGGTGCAGAACTTCGCCGCCGAATTCTCTGACAAATTGATAGGTGCCGTGCCCGCTTACGGCTGCACCTTTTTCCCCCAACTGACTGATGTAGGCGATGTGCCTGCGTTTGTAGAACGGCTGGCACAAAGGCAGCATGTCGTTGTCGTGCCCGGTGACTTTTTCGGGATGTCTCAGCATATTCGTATCGGCTTCGGCGGCGACAGCCGACGCCTGCAAACCGGTCTGGAGCGCTTGGCCGATGCGCTGCGCAATCCGTGATTTTTCTGGGGCAAATTATGTTGTAGGAAGGTTCTCGCCCCTGGGTTTCAGGCGCACGGGACCAAAATTCTGTGGGTGTCTGGCATGAATGCCTTCATAAGCTTCGCGGATAAGCTGCATATCGGCTTCTTCATCGCCCGTTGGCGTCATCACCCTGAGCACGCCGCCGATTTTGCGCTTGTAATCGACAAATGCCAGCGCGATCGGCACGTTGGCATTATGGGCAATGTGGTAAAAGCCCGATTTCCAATATTCTACACGTTTGCGCGTGCCTTCCGGCGCGATCACCAGCAGCAGTTCATGGCGCTCGTTAAATTCTCTGACAGCCTGATCAACGACGTTCATGTCTTTGTCGCGCTGAATGAACACGGCGCCCAGAAAGCGCATGATTGGCCCGATCACCGGGCGATTCCATTCCACCTTAATCATCCATTTGGGCGCACGGCAGTAATGGCAGGCCAGCGCCAGGAACAACAGCACATCCCAGTTGGACGTATGCGGTGCGCCAATCGCCACGACTTTCGGGATAGTGTACAGGTCATCGCCCACAGGCCGCCAGCCTAACATGCGCCACACCAGCAAAATCGGCGACCATAAAATCCACAACAGCCAGCGCTTCAACGGTTGCTTCATACGATACAATGCCCCTATCATTGAACTAAAATCAATCTATAAAACCCTGTACTCAGGCCCAAGCTACTTAATGGACAAAGTAACATCGCGTCGCATCGGTCAACTACAAGAGAAATCGCTGCACGCCGCGCTCAAAGCGCATTATGCGCAGCCGGGTGACTTGATCGAACACAGCATCGACGGCTACGTGATCGACCTGGTGCGCTGCAGCGCCAACAGCCCGCCGCAGCTTATCGAAATCCAGACACGCGGGCTGGGCAGCCTCAAGCAAAAGCTGAATAATCTATTGGAACGCTATCCACTGCGCCTTGTGCATCCCATTGCGGTCGAACGGCATATCACACGCGTTGACAGCGACGGTGTGTTGGTGAGTCGGCGCAAATCGCCGCGTCATGGAACGCTTTTTCACGTCTTCCCCGAATTAGTAAGCTTACCCAGTTTGCTGGCGCATCCCCATTTGGCGCTCGAAGTTGTGCTGATCCATGAGGAGCAAATCTGGCGCGACGACGGGCAGGGCAGTTGGCGGCGCAAAGGCTGGAGCCTGGCGGATCGGCGACTGCTGACGGTGGTCGAGTCGCATGTGCTGGCCGCGCCCGCCGATTACGCCGCGCTCCTGCCCGATACGCTGCCGCCGACTTTTACCACGCGCGATTTAGTCCAAACGCTGCGCATTCCGCCGGCAGTCGCGGGCAAAATGGCCTACTGCTTGCGGCTGCTGGAGGTGATTAGGCCGGTAGGCAAGCATCGGCGCGCTATCGTGTATCAGCGCGCTTAGCGCCGCGCGAATGAAGACCGGGCATTGCAGCGAGTGTTAAGATATTTTTTACTTTACAGTCGGCGGATTTCGTGCTACCTTATAGCACAAACAGCGGCGGACAACCCTTTCTCGGCTTTCCCAACGGTGGCAAAATAACACAGCTTCGGGCTGTGTTTTTATCTTTTATGTCGGTACTGGTTTTATGAAGGAGTTCTGAGGTGGATAATGCACAATACCTCACCCCTGAAGGGCTGCGTAATCTAGAAAATCGCCTCAAGCATTTGCTGGAAGTGCGCCGCGCCGAAGTGGCAGAACGGCTGCGCCATGCCATGGAAGAAGGCGGGGATCTGAGCGAGAACGCCGAATATGAAGATGCTAAAAACGAGCAGGCCTTTGTCGAAGGTGAAATCGCCCGCCTGGAAGCGATTCTCAGCAGCGCCCAGGTGATCGAATCCACCGGTAGTAAAGATATCGTCGTGGTGGGTTCGGTGGTGACCGTTGTAGAAAAAGGCACGAAGCAGCAAGAAGTCTATCATCTGGTCGGCTCTGCCGAAGCCAACCCGCGCGAAGGCAAAATCTCCGTAGAAAGCCCACTTGGAAAAGCCCTGCTTGGCGCTAAGGTCAACGATCAGGTGGTGGTTAATGCCCCTGACGGCAAAATCACCTTCATCATCAAAAAAATCGCCTGATCTGGCAGGGTTGTTTTCAGTCTATCCCTTCGTTGAACAGGACACCTATGTGGCAGCCGAATAAGCTCGAACAAGAGCGGCTGGAAAAGGCGCAGCGCCTTGAAGCCGCCGGAGTTAAACCCTATCCCGCCCGCGTTCAGCGCACGCACACGGCTGTGCAGGCCAGCGCGGCATATGAACTGCACGAGGCGCAGCATGGCCCGGAAAGCAGCGTGCCGGCGCCAGAAGTGATCGTGTGTGGGCGGATTCGCCGTGTCAATGTCAAGGGCAAAGTGTCGTTCATGCATATCGAAGACGAAAGCGGGCGTATCCAGCTTTTCCTGCGCGTCAACGAATTGGGCGATGCGGTCTACACACAGATCAAAGACAGTTTGATCGACACTGACGATTTTGTGCAGGCCGCCGGCGAGCTGATGCGTACTAAAGCCGGCGAGATCAGCGTGCGGGTCAACGCATTTCACCTGATCGCCAAATCGCTCAGCCCGCTGCCTTTTATCCGGCAGCAGGTGCTCGAAGACGGCACGATTGTCGAATACGGCGAATTCAGCGATGTCGAAACACGCTATCGCCAGCGTTATGCTGATCTGGCGGTAAACCACAGTGTACGCAGCGTGTTTGTCAAGCGGGCACAGACCGTGCGCGCTGTGCGGCGTTTTCTGGATGAATTAGGGTTTCTGGAGGTCGAAACACCGATTTTGCAGCCGTTGTACGGCGGCGCGGCGGCGCGGCCTTTCACAACCTATCACAACGAACTGAAGCAGGAACTTTACCTGCGTATCAGCTTCGAACTGTATCTCAAGCGGCTGTTGGTCGGTGGCTATGACGCGGTGTATGAGATCGGGCGCGATTTCCGCAACGAAGGGGTGAGCTACAAGAACAACCCTGAATTCACAATGCTCGAATTCTACAAGGCGTACACCGATTATCGTGGCGTCATGGAAATCACCGAGCAAATGCTGGCTTATGTGGCAAAGGAAGTGAACGGCAGCACGCAGGTCAAGTATCAGGAGCATGTGCTGGATTTTAAGCCGGGTTGGCCACGTATCACCATGCGTGACGCTATCAGGCAGTTCGCCGCAATCGACTATATGGACTACCCCGACGCTGGCGCGCTGGAAAAAGCGATGCGCGATCTTGGCGTGAATCCCAAGCCCGGCCAGACCTGGGGCAAACTGGTGGAATTCCTGTTCGGCGAATTTGTCGAAAAGAAGCTGATCCAGCCGACGTTTATCATCGACTTCCCGCGCGATATTTCGCCGTTCGCTAAGCGTGTCAACGATGACACTTTGCATGTCGAACGTTTTGAATTTTATGTGGCGGGCATGGAGATGGGCAACGCCTTTACCGAACTCAACGACCCGCGCGACCAGGAACAGCGTTTTCTTGATATGGCGAAGCTGTATGCGGGCGACGATGAAGATGCTGTGCCGCTGGACGAGGATTATCTGCGCGCCATGCGCTTCGGGATGCCGCCCAACGGCGGTTTTGGCATGGGCATTGATCGCCTCGTCATGCTGATGACCGACCAGCGCACGATTCGCGACGTGCTGCTTTATCCCCACATGCGCGACCTGAAATAGGCGCGCCGCACCGCACAAAGAAGCCCCTCACAGTGCGTTACAGTGTGAGGGGCTTTTGATTCTTAACTGACAACTGAAAACAGATTACCGTCTCTAGGTCATGCCCTTGAGCATAATGGTGAAGGTCGTGCCCACATCTACCGTGCTTTCGACGCTGACACTGCCGCCCATCAGTTCGATCAGTCCGTAGGCGATGGGGATGCCTGTGCCGCTGCCTTTATAGGCGCGCACGGCTTCGTTTTCGCTGCGGAAGTAGAGCGTACCCAACTGCGCTAGGTCTTCGGGCGTTATGCCGATGCCGTTGTCGGCGATAGTAATAACCAAATCGCTGCCGGCCGCCGCGCCTGTGACTTTGACCGTGCCGGTTTCTTCCGGCGAGTAGCGGATGGCGTTTTCGACCAGTTTGTTGAGCGCAATGGTCAGCAGTTCGCTGTCAACCGTCAGCAGCGGCAGTCCCTGCGGGATGTCAAAGGTCAGTGTGCGCTTCAATTCCTCGGCATAGGGCCGCATCTGTTTTTCGATCATCATGGCGATGTTCTTGAACATGTCCATCTTCTGATTCAGACGCAGATTGTTAGCGCGCAGCTTGTTAATGATGCTCACGTCCGAAAGCAGGCTTTCCATACGGCGGGCATTGGTGCGGATGGTATCCAGAAACTGTTTTTGCATATCGTTGAGTTCACCCATCGCCGGCGTGTTCAACATGTCGGCATAGCCACGAATGCTGGTCATGGGCGTGCGCAGTTCATGCACAGCGTGCGAAAGAAAAGCTGCCTGATCTTTCATATAGGCTTCCAGATCGGGCGCGGCGGCGCGCTTCTGCATCTCCTCCGCGTGCTGTTCTTCAGCTTTTGCCAGCAGCGCTTCAATCGCTTCAAGTTGTCCCGGCAGCCGGATCGGGATAATATTGCCGATTTTGGCGGCCTTAATCAGTTCCGCGAGTTGTGCCTGCGCCTCTTGCAGCGCGCCTTCATTTGCCATACCGTTGCTCCTCATGCGCAGAGAATAAGGTCGTTGCTTCGTCTTCGCCGTGCCCGCTTAATCCGTCATCACCCACAGCCGCTCGGCCAACACCTGCTGCCCGGCCCTGAGCATCGTCGCCCGCACATCTGCCGCTAGCGATTCGCGGTTGTTCTCGTGCCAGAAGGTGCTGATCTGCGAGGCATAACAGGCGATGGCGTCAATCTTCGCCGCGACTTCTGCCTCAGACACCCACAGGATTTGCATCTCCAGCCGCATTTCGTTCCACATGAAGTATTCCAGCGCGCGTTCAGTCGCGCCGTCCACGCGGCAGTAGGGATAATCTTCATAAAAACGCACCTGCCAGCGGGGGTGCGTTGCGCGCAGTTTCAGTCCCCACGCGCGCGCGATCTGATGATCGACATGGTGACCGACACCCAGTGGGATATAGAGTGTGATTTCGGCGTCCGGCGCCGCGCCTATGTCCAGCTTGTACTGCGCGAGTGCATTCGCCTGGCCGTCGTCTTCGTCAATGTCGCCGAAAATCGCTTGATCTGTGCTGTACATCAAGTGGCCGGCAGCATCGCGGCGGTAGATGCAGTCTAAAAACGGCAGATGCAGCACGCGCGCCCCTAACAACTGCGCGGCGGCGCTGTCTTCCCGGCGGCGCCCAGGCACCGGATTCGCACCCAGCCCCCAGCGCTGATGCAGGTCGTGTACGATCGGGGTGGCGTTGGGCAGTTCGGGAGCGTCGCCCGCCGTCACTGTCATAATCAGCACATCCTGCCCGTTGGCGGCCAAACGCTTAATCATGGCGCCGCAGCTTAAAACGGCGTCATCCAGATGTGGTGACAGAAAAAGATGCATAACTTGTCCTATACCGGAGCGACTTTGACGCTAAAGCTAAAACTGCTGCCCTTGCCGACTTCACTTTCGATCTTGATGCGGCTGCCCATTTGCTCGATCAGGCTGCGCGTGATGGCGAAACCCAGCCCCGTGCCGGACTGCGCGCGCGTAAAATCGTCTTCCGCGCGCCAGAATTTTGTGCCCAGCATGAGGATGTTTTCTTTAGAAAGACCGATGCCGGTGTCCGATACAGTGAACTCGACGCGATCGCCTTTCTGGCGCAATTTCAGCGTGATCATGCCGTTGTCATGCGTATATTTGACAGCGTTGCTGACCAGATTGGTGAGCACTTGCAGCAGCCGGAAATAATCTGTCAAAAGATCGGGCATTTCGGGTTCCAGGTCTTCGATATAGGTGTGGTTGCGCTGGTTGATCTGCGGCAGCATCCCATCTTTCAGCGCTTGCAGCACATCGCTGACTTTCACGCGCGCTTCTTCCATGTAGAAGTGTCCGCTTTCGATGCGGCTGATGTCAGCCAGATCGGAGACGAGCATTTCCATACGGCGCACCGTGTTGTGGATGCGTTCCAAAAACTGGCGCTGACGATCGCTCAGATTGCCTTGCAGCAGCGTGAGGTCGGTATAGCCCAGAATACTGGTCATGGGCGACTTGAGATCGTGCGCGACAATGCCGACAAATTCGCTTTTGGCGCGGTCAGCGGACTGTACAGCCGCATACAGGCGCGCGTTTTCGATCGCCACTGCCGCGCGCGCCACAACACGTTCCACCACATCTCGCTGCTCATCGCTGAAAGCTTGCCCGCCGCTGCGCTGGAGGATGACCATACCGATCACAATCTGTTCACGGCGCACGGGCACATACAGCAACGCCGCGTTCCCGTCTTCCCCATAAGCCGCTTCGCTGGACTCAATCACTTCCAGCACCTGCGGATAGCGCAGATCAAGAAATGTCGACCCATCAAGATTTTCCACATCGCCATGCTTATGTATCACATGCAGGCGCGCCGGTTCGCCTTCGAGCAGGCCGAGATAGCCGCCGCTGGCTTCGGCCAACCGGCAGGCCCATTCCAGCGTATAGAGCATAGCTTTATCGGCGTTTAATGTCTCGTTAAGCTGCAAGTCGATGCGCCGGAGCTGCGTTAATTCGTTGACACGCATCGCCAACTGTTGGTCGGTTTCGTTGAACAGAATGGCGTTGTCGATCGCCACAGCGGCCTGCGCGGCGAATGCGTCCAGCGCCGCCAGATCGTCCTCGCCGAACAGCCCGGCCAGCGCGCGGCTGTCCACATACACCACGCCGATCACGCTCCCGCGCGCGCGCAGTGGCGTCGCCATAATGCTGCGCAGCGACTGCGCGATAATGCTGGCCTGCCCGGAAAAACGCGGGTCTTCGGCGGCGTTAGTCGTGACGACGGGCTTGCCGCTGTCGAGCACCTGATTAGCGACGGTTCGGCTGTACTTAAATTCGTCGCTGCCGATGGTCTTCTGGTCGAAGTTGCGCGCTGCGCGCACCTGCAACCCGCCGTCGTCGTCCCGCAGCATCAGGAAGCCGCGTTCCGCCCCGGTGAGTTGGATGATAGCGTCCATCACCTGATTCAGCACTGTTTGCAGATCGAGCGACGAGCCGATCACACGGCTGACGTTGTACAGCGCTTCGAAGCGCGCCGCGTTCTTGCGCTGTTTACGCTCCACCTCCAGACGCTCAAACAGCGCAACCAGATTATCGACCTGTTTGGTCAGAAATTTGCCGTCCACCGTGCCAGATTTGATCTGGCTGCGCAGCAGATTCAGGTTGTGGCGCATGTTGGCAAATTCAGTTTCGCTCACCCCATCGGGTTTGTTGTTCGGTATCATAAATCGCGTCGAGCCTTTTGGTAGTAATCACAGTAATCGGTCAGCGGACAGCGCTCGCATTTGGGGGCGCGTGCCTGGCAGATTTGACGCCCGTGTGTGATCAAATGAATGTGAAAAGCATAATAATCGGCGGGCGGCACAAGCGCTTCCATCACGTCATGCGCTTTTTCTGCGCTGATGCCCTGCGGCAGAAAGCCGATGCGCTGGCCGACACGATGCACGTGCGTATCCACCGGAAACGCCGGACGATTGAAGGCGAAGCACAGGACAATCGCTGCCGTTTTTGGCCCCACGCCGTTTAGATTCGTCAGCCATGTTTTGGCCTCTGCAAGCGGCAGATCGTTCAAAAAGTCGATATTCAATGCGCCGCGCTCGGCCTCGATACGCCGCAGCACATCCTGAATACGCGGGCCCTTCTGGTTCGCCAGCCCCGCCGGGCGAATCACCTCAATCAATTCGTCGGTATCGGCGTCGCGCACGGCCTCCCACGTCGGATAACGCGCCTTGAGGGCGTCAAAGGCCTTATCGCGGTTGGTGTCGCTGGTGTTCTGGCTCAAAATACAGTCCACCAGTTCATCCAGCGGTGGGAGCCCGCGCCGCCAGTCGATCGCGCCGTAAAGCGCGCGCAGCGCTGCGGCCACCGGCGCATATTTGCTTCTGCGTTGATCCAGGTTATCGCTCATGGCTTTATTGTAGCAAAGTCCGTTTAAAAACGCTTAAGCTTGGCGACAACTATTTAAAACACCGCCGCCAATGTGCCGAGATAGGTCACATCGGCCAGTTTTGTCAATACGTTATCGCTCAGGTTGATTTTCCACGTGCCATCGCGCTCTGGCGTGGTAAAAATCACGGCGCTGTTGTCCTCTGTCCAGGCCACTGGATGCACGAAGGTGGTGATTGGGTCGCCCAGGGTCGTTTGCGTCAGCGCTTGCAAATCGACCAGCGCCAGCACGGTCTGCACCGACTGCTGTGCCGTACCAAAGCCTTCGACCTGCGCCAGCGCATACACCGCGCGTGTGCCGTCGGGCGCGATCAAAAAGTCGCCCGCTTGCGTATAGCCGCGCAGCGCCAGCGCCGGGATCATCTGATCGCCACCGCCAAGCAAATTGTAGGCGCGCAAATCGTAGCGGCTCAAATCTGCGGTCAGGCTCAAGCGCAAAAACCAGCCAGAGCCAATGCCGCCGCCGCAAAAGCAGCCTGGCTCGCCGGGCAAATACTGCGGCGTGCCCACCGTGTTTTGCGGCGTGATCTCCACCACAAACAGGCCGGCATACTGTGTAAACGGCGTGAGGTCGCCGATGCCGTCTGGCTGATAGTCCATATACAGCCGTGTCAGATCGTCACTGAAGGCCACCGGCAGGGCGCGCAGACTGCTGCGCGGGCCATCGACCAACACTTGCCTGGATTGCGTGCCGTCAAGATTGGCAACAGTGGTAATTGTGCTCAGATTACTCTGGCTGTCGCCTTCGGTCATTGTCCAGGCGATCAGCGTGCCATCGGGCGAAAGCACCCAATCCACCCGCCGCGTCAGCAGCCCCAAGAGCATAAAGGGATGATCGCGTACATTGCCGTTGTCTGCCGCCAGCCGCACGCGCCGCAGTGATGTGTCGAAAAACAGCACTTCGCGTCCGGCGATGGTGTAGCGCTCACCGGTGACCTCCACGACGGTTTGCGTGCCTGTCAGCGTGTCGATGAACAGCAGTTGGTCACGCCCGCTGGCATCGATATCGCGCCGCAAAAACACCTGCTGGGGCAGCAGCGTTTGCGCATGAAGAGGTGACCCAAACGGCGCACTCAGCAGAAGAAAGACAAGGCCCGCCAGCCACAGGCAGGTTCTAGCCGACGTCGTCATCGTTGAACGCCTCGGTCACGCTCGTCAGGCGCAGCGGCTGCCCGGCGGCATCTGTCAGCGCCAGCAGCGCCGGCAGCCTTTGTTCCAGCCAGCGCAAATCGAAGCGGCGCGGATGCAGCAGGATGATGCGCCCGCCGTTTTCCATATCGTTCAACACTGCCTCGACATAGCTCATTTCCAAACGCGCGCGCGGCACAACGTTCCAGCGCACCGTGACCAGATCGTTAGCTTCTGTCCAGGCGTTCCAGTTGTTATCCCAGATGCCGTAGGGCGGGCGCACGAGCCGGATGGTGTAGGTATTGTCGCCCAGCAGCTGCCGCACCTCATCCTGAAAACGCGCGAAATCCGCCGTCAGTTCTTCGACACTCATGCCTTCCTGATGCGTGCGCGTGTGATAGCCGATCTCAAAGCCAGCGCCCACCATATAACGCCAGAGCTGGGGATTTTGCTCGTTAATGTAAATCGTGTTCGGGAAAAAAGTCGCCGTGACATTGTTGGCGATCAGCAGTTCGACCATCTGGCGCGTCAATTGTTCGTCGGAACAATCGTCAATCGTCAGCAGCAAATTGTTTGCCAGCGCCGCTTCGCTGCCGTAAATTGTGCGTGGCAGAGCTTGGCTGGCTTCCGGCGTGCTCTGCTGCGCGCTGGCGCCCAAAACACCTATGAGAGCCAGCACTGCGCCTGCGATGAGCAGTACGCTTGTGATCAATGTGCTTATGACTTTCAACAGAAACCGTGTCTCCTGAACCCCCACTCATCATTTTGGGATCGTCTGTAAAAACGAGTCAATCATCCCATACGAGGAGTGTATCCATTCCAGCAGGCACAGACAAGTCAACTGTGTTTGTCCGTTTAATGCACAGTCGGGGCGGTGGCAGGGGCGAGCGCGGAGTCTCGCCCCTTTTATTTGGGGTTTTAGCGGCACAGATTTTCTTCGCAGGGCACACCGTCGTTGTCCGAATCGAGGCCGCCCACCCCGGCGATCAAGCAGGCGGTCGCCTGGTCGCACGACACCAACTGCGAGCAGGTGGCCGTCGTGCTGGGGCAACTCGTGCCCACGCTGCCGCCGCCCGGTGTTGTGCCGGCCACTGGTGTAGGCAGTGATAGATTAACCTGTCCTGTGTTCGGATCAACCGCCAGCGAGGCTGGCGGCGTCACCAAACCCGTGATGTCCACGATGGCGAAGGCGTACAGCCCTTCCGTTGGTTGGTCGGCGTTCGGGTTCTGGTCGCTCAGAATCAGCAGGTAGCGCCCATTGGCCGGAATGAGGACTGGTCCTACCGTCAGCAGGTTCGTGCCCTCCGCCGCGCGCCCGACAGCCAAAAAGTTGGTCGGGTTGTCAATCGGGCTAACAGCCAGGAAGTGCGAGAAGCTACCGTTGATCTTGAGCGTCTGGAATTGCAGCGACTGCCCGGCGCGAGCGTCGAAGCAGTAGCCGTTCACCACATTCTGCGGGTTAAACGTGTCCAGGTACACCACGCCGATCGTCGCGATTTGCAGCACTTCCGAGCGTCCACGGAAAGTGAACAAACACTCGTTCGGCCCCAGCACAATCCCCAGATCCGCTGGAATCAACTCGTTCAGCCGCCGGCGCAGCTCCGCGAACTGCGAATCTGTCACGCTGATGATGTTCAGCGCGCCGATTACCGTCGCCTGCCCGACAGGGTTGCCCCCGCCCGGTTGGTTGCAGACTTCGATGAACAAATCGAGCGCCGCACGCAGATTCGTCATGGCGTCGTTAAACAGGGTCAGCAGCGGGTTGAGTGTCGGATAGAACGCCGCCAGCAGTTGGTTGGCGATGTTAAAATCGCTGGGGCGCGCCGGGTACGGGGCGGCGCAGTTAGCGCGCCCGGTCACGCTCGATTCGTTCCATGAGCCGCGTACAGTATCCAGTGTCGGCTGCGCCAGATTCAGGCGGTCGCGCATCAGCCGCAAAATGGCGATATAATCGTCGTCTGTCGCGTCCGAAATCGGCGCGCGTTCGGCCACAATGCCGTCCACCGGCAGCACGCCAATATCGAATCCGCCGGTGATCGTCACATAGCGAATCGCCACCCAGCCGAGCGTACCCTGAAAATTGACTTGCAGCCAGGTATTGCTGATCGTGCGCCCCAGAATCCAGAATGTCTGGTCAATCGGGATATTCGCCAGAATCGGGTAGCCCAGCCCCGGCCCGGCGCGCACCCGCAGCCAATCGCGCGCTACACCGGTCATCGGCCCCAGTGACGAGGTATAGCCGGAGCGCGGGCTTTCGAAGCCGCCGTAAGGAATCGTGCGCGGGTCGGCCACCGGCAGGCTGTTGATGTCGCCCCCCTGCACTACCAGGGTCGTGATATTCAGCCAGCCTTCTTCGCCGTTAAAGTCGATGCGTACCCATTGATTATCGGCGCTGCGCCCGGTCGCCGGGTAGCGGCTCGCGGCAGGCACAGAGGCGATCACTTCTGCGCCCAGCGCCGGAATGATACGGATATTGGCGAATTCGCTGGTGATGAGAACCGTAAGGCCTTCCTGGGCTGAGGAGACACCAATAGTCACCCATAAGAGGGCGACAAGTGTCACCAGCCATAATGCCCTTTTGCGCATAAACGTGCCTCCTGATCTCTACACAGCCTAGTATAGCAATTCTTGTTTCATCAGGATAGCAAACGGCGGCGCTAACAGAAGGCCCTACGTGCTTTCGCTGCCTTTTTCCGCATCTGCTGTGTTTTCCTCGTCGCCTTGTGGCTGGCTTTCGGCAGACGGCTTGAGCAGCGCCAGGTTGTTCATTTTCGTGGGGCGCGAGGGTTTGGTCTTCTCGCGGACTTCGGGGGATGCTTGCGCCTCGCTGGGCTTCATGTGGTCTGGTACATCGACGACCGAGAGCGTTTCGCTCGTCGAACGCTGGTCAGCGCCGCTCTCGGCGGGGCTGGCGTCCAGAATCCGGCGCGCTTCCGGCGTGGCGATACGTTTGAGCGCGGCGCGTGCCGTGCGCGCCACCACATCATGCTCGTCGTGCAGCACGTGTCCCAAAGGCACCACCGCCCAATCGGCGCGCAACTGTCCCAAAATCGCGGCGGCATTGCGCCGAAGCTGCCATTTGCGGCTGCGCAGCGCGCCTAACAGGGTGACTTCTGCCGGCGCGCTTTCCAGCATCAGCAGCGCTTCGGCAGCGGCCAGCCGTACATGTCCGTCGAGCGTCGCGCTGCGGAAGACCAGCACCAGCGGCTCGACAGCGGTTTTATCTTTCAGTTCGCCCAGCGCGCGCGCCGCCTGAATAATGCGCTCTGGATGATCGCTTTGCAATTGTTGCAGCAGGCGCTCAACCGCATTGGTCTCTTCTTCCGGCGGGGCGGCGGGCGCGGCGGTATCTTCCGCGCTGAGATGTGCTAATGCCGTGACGAGGCTGGCGCGCACGTCGGGGTGCGTTTCGCGGTCAAGGGCTTCGCGCAGCGCAGATACCGCCTCCACCGCGCCCAAGGCATATAGCGCGGCGGTCGCGCGCTTGCGGATGTTGGGGTCTTCATCCTTCAGCGCCTGGATCAGCCCTTTGGTATCAAATTGCGCTTGTAAACGCCAGATATTCGGCCTTACGTCGGTCACAATGTTTTTTAGGTCTGCTCAGTGACAAATTTGTCCTACATTGTAGCACAGTACACTGTCAGCCGACTATAACCTTTTGTACCCCTTGTGCTGTTCGGCGGACTGCAAATAGCGCTCGATGAGCTGCACTGCGTTCTGCACACCATCTTCTGCGCGAATCCGTTCGCCCAACACGGCGGCCCGCTGGCGCAGTGCCACGTCGCCTGTTGCCTGTGTCAGCGCTTCTGCCAGTCGCGCAGCGGTCAACTCCTTGCGTGGAATCGGGCGCACACCCACGTCCAGGCGTTTTACTTGCTGTCCCCAAAAGGGCTGGTCGCCAAAATGCGGGATAATGATGCTCGGCACACCCGCGCGTAACCCCGCCGCGGTGGTGCCCGCCCCGCCATGATGCACCACTGCCGCCACACGTGGGAACAGCCAATCGTGCGGCACAGACTCCAGCGCGTACACCGTGTCAGGCAGATCGCTTTGCGCCAGCCCGCCCCAGCCTGTCGCAAGAATCCCCCTCTGCCCGCTTATCCGCAGTGCTTCCAGGACCAACCGCGTCGTGGCTTCTGGCTTGCGCCCGGACATGCTGCCGAAGCCGATATAAACCGGCGGCGTCCCGCCCTCTAAAAATGCGCTTAACGCGGCGGGCGGCTGCCACGTTTCCGGCGTCTCCAAAAACCAGAAACCTGTGACATGCCAGTGTGTGGGCCAGTCCGCCGGACGCGCGATCACCGCCGGGCTGTGTCCATACAGCATCGGAATCGTGATTTCTGGTAGCGCGTCAAAGCGCCAGCCCCAGCGCGCCAGGGGTGCCAGGTTCAGCGCCGCCCGCCAGCGGTTGAGCATCCCGCGTAGCCCTTGCTTGAGCAGCGTTTCCGTCAGCTCGTGCAGCAGCGCGTTCATCCAGCCCGGAGTGTGCCGCAGCGGGAACGTCGGCGGCGGCGCGCTCCACGTCTTGCCGATGAGCGGCGTGCTGTGCAGCAAAAACATCGGCACACCGCGCGCGGCGGCAATATTGGCCGCGCCGACGCCGAGAAAATTGGCGGCGATCGCATCGGCATCTTCACACGCCGCCTGTATGCCCGCCCACATGGAATCCGCATGAGCCAGCCCCTCGCGCAGCACGGTGCGGATGGCCGCCAGCGTGTTGCGCCCCGATTCCAGCACTTGTGGAATGCGCGTGTTGATGAAGTGTTGAATATCCACGCCCACCGGCATGAATTCGACCCCATACCCCATCACAAAATCGCGAAAATTGTCGCCCGCGCACAGCCGCACCGCATATCCCGCCCGCTGCAAGCCGAGCGCCAGTGCCAGGTAGGGCTGTGTGTCCCCGCGCGACCCAATCGCTACAAGCGTGATTTTCGTCATATGCGGTGTTTCATCACGCCCCGTCGGCTGTCAGCGATGCGCCGTTGGAGCGAATTACATCGCGATACCAGTACGCCGACTCCTTCAGCGTGCGCTTCTGCGTGCGGTAATCCACAAAAATCAGGCCGAAGCGGTGCTTCATACCCTCCGCCCATTCGAAGTTATCTATGAACGACCAGTGGAAATAGCCGCCGATCGGCACACCGTCCTCATGCGCCCGGCTGAAGTGCAGCAGATGCCGCCGCGTATAGTCGATGCGCTGTGGGTCGTGGACTTTGCCGTCCAGATGTACCCAATCCATACCCGAAAGCCCGTTTTCCGTAATCACGATCGGCAACTTATAGCGTTCGTACAGGAACTTTGGCCCCCAGTATAGCACTTCCGGCGTCACATCCCAATGAAACATGGTAACCGGCGAACCCATATATTTAGCCTGCGTGACGGGTTGGCCGTTGTCGTCCGCGCTGATATACTCGCCGCCGTAAACATTCAGTCCGAAGAAATCATACGGTTGGTGAATCACCGTCATGTCTTTTTCGAAACCGGCCGGCAGCAGCGCCTCGACACTTTTCATTCCTTCCACCGGATAGCTGCCAAACATTACCGGGTCTGTCCACCAGTTGAGATGCCACAATTCCGGCTGCGTCGTGTCGAACATGTAGCGGCGCGCGGCCTCTACATCCGCCGCGCTCGTCGTTTGCGGAAGCCCGCTGCGCCCGTTGCCCGCCATGCTGATCTGGCTGTCGGGACGCGCTGTGCGGATCGTCTGTGATGCTTTGCCGTGCGCCATCAGCACATGATGCGCGATGCGGAATCCGTCCGCTTCTGAAAGGTGATCGCCCGGCGCATGGATACCTGTCAGGTGGCCCAGCACCGTGAACACCGATGGCTCGTTGATCGTTATCCAGCAGCGCACACGATCACCTAACTTGCGCACCACTGCTTGCGTATACTCCGCGAACCAATCGGAACTATCGCGGTTCAGCCAACCGCCGCGATAATACAGCGCCAGCGGAAAATCCCAATGAAACAATGTCACATACGGCTCGATATTTTTCGCCAGCAGTGCGTCGATCAAGCGATCATAAAACGCCAGCCCTTTGTCATTGACGCGCCCCACGCCCTCCGGCAGGATGCGCGACCACGACAGCGACAACCGATAGGCCTTCAGCCCGATTTCGTGCATCAGCGCCACGTCTTCCGCGTAACGATGATAGTGATCGCAGGCCACATCGCCGCTGTGCCCGCGAAAAACTTTGCCCGGACGATGCGTGAAGGCGTCCCAGACCGAAAGCCCGCGTCCGTCCGCCTCATATGCGCCTTCGATCTGATACGAAGCCGCCGCCGCGCCCCAAACAAAATGTTCTGGAAAACTCATTTTATCTGTGCTCCTCACGTTGGTGAGTTGAATTGACAACCCTAATTTTATGTCATAAAATAAGTCCTAGCAAGCTAATATTTAGCGCCATTCACTGCGCTGTAGGGCCACAATTTATTTCGCAGTATGGCCTGGCGCCGGAACAAAATCTTTAAGAAAGACTATGGGCTGACCTTGAAAGCCGCTTTAACTTCCCCACGCCGCACGATTGACCTGCGTTCCATCAACCGCCAAACGGCCCTGCGCTGGCTGTACTTCGAGGGACCGATGAGCCGCCTCGAACTCAGCCAGCGCACCGGGTTGAGCGTGGCGACAGTCACCAATCTTGTGACGGAGCTTCTCAAAGAAGAGATCGTCATCGAAATCGGACAGGTCGAATCTGAAGGAGGCCGCCCGCGCACCCTTATGACGGTCAACCCGCAGTATGGCTGCTTCGTCGGCGTTGATGTGGGCGAGACGCATATCCAACTGGAATTGTTCGATCTGGCGCTGCGCAAACAAAACACGGTGCGTTATCTGCTGCCTGCGCAAGACAACGCGCCGCAAACCTATGTGGACTACATCGCTGCCGGGTTGCAAGAACTGGTCGCTGCGCAGACGACAGCCCGCGCTATGATTCTTGGCGTAGGTATCGGTTTGCCGGGCATGGTCGAGCGCAACGGCGGGCATATGGTCTCCTCGCCTATCTGGAAGTGGCAAAATGTCGCCTTTGGTGATCTCCTGACGGCCAAAATCGATCGACCTATTTATCTTGATAACGGCGCAAAGGCCATGACCCTGGCCGAATCGTGGTTTGGCGCCGGGCGCGGTTACGACAATCTGATCACAGTGCTGATCGGCACAGGCATCGGCTCCGGTATCATCACCGGCGGCAGTCTTTACCGCGGCCCCACCAACAGCGCTGGCGAATTTGGACATACCCTCGTTGTCCTCGATGGACGTGCCTGCCGCTGCGGCAGTTTTGGCTGTCTGGAAACCTACGCGGGCGCGCCCGGCATAATTGCCACCTTGCGCGAGCTTGCCCCCGGCAGCCCTCTGCTGGACGCCAACCAGCGCGCGAACAACCAGCTCGCCGTGTTGAACAGCATTGTGCAGGCTGCCGCAGCAGGCGACTCCGCCGCGCTGAAAACGCTGCGTATTACCGCCCATTATCTCGGCGCGGCTATCGCCAACCTGGTCAATCTGTTTAACCCGGAAAAGATCGTCGTCGGCGGTTGGGCTGGCCTGGAAATCGGCGATTTTATCCTTGACGATCTGCGCGCGCACGTGAATCGCTACGCCCTGCCGCTCTCGCGCACTGCCGTACAAATCGACTTGTGTCACTTAGGGCAGGATGCCATTTGTATGGGGGCGGCCTGCCTCATTCTGGACGAATTTTTGTCGGCTAATGCCCGCTTTCTGCGCCACGAAAAAGCCTGAAGCGCCAAGGCAATCTTCTGCTGGCGCAAATAATGCGTGTAATGTTGATGACTTGACAGGATGCATGACATGGCATAGCATAGGTTTATACAAGACTTAAAATAAGTTTTAATGAAAACAACCTTATCTTCTTTTACTCTGCATGGAATACTTCCCTCGGCCTCCCGGCGCTGCGCTGCATCTGCACGCTGGGGTTTTGCTCTCATGCATCGTCTGCGCCGCCTGCATTCCCGGTCCACCTTTTTCATGGGCGCGGCGCGTTTCTTGTTCATTTTTAGCTTGTGGGGCCTGATTGCTATGCGCATTTTGCCTGCCGCCGCCACAGACACGCCGCCAGAAACCGAAGTCTGGCTAACACTGGCCGACCAATCGCACCTGCTCAGCCCAGAAGCACGCCTGCGTTTTAGTGCCGGCATGCCGCCCGATGACATGCACTATGTCATTCGGGTCGATGACAGCACGCAGTATCAGCGCATGGAGGGCTTCGGCGCGGCCATGACCGATTCGTCGGCCTGGCTGCTCATGCGCCTGCTCAGCGACCGCCAGCGCGCAGAAGTCATGCAAAATCTGTTTACGCGCGAAGGCACAGGCATCGGTATCAGCTACGTGCGTATTCCTATCGGCGCCTCCGATTTTGCCCTCTACGATTATTCCTATAACGATCTCCCCAGAGGCGAAACTGATCCGCAGCTCACGCAGTTTTCGATCAACTACGACGAAGCCTATATCATCCCTGCGCTGCAAATGGCGCAGCGCCTCAATCCGCAGTTACGCTTTATGGCCTCCCCCTGGAGCGCCCCCGCCTGGATGAAAAGCGGCGGCCAATTTCACGGCGGCGAACTGCTGCCGCAGTATTATCAGGCTTTCGCTGATTATCTCGTGCGTTTCGTACAGGCTTATGCCGAACACGGCATCACGATCGATACGCTGACACCGCAGAACGAACCGATGCACGAAAGCCCGAATTACCCGACGATGCGTATGTCGGCGGAAGCGCAGGCCGCCTTCATCCGCGATTATCTGGGTCCCGCTCTTCAGCGCGCGGGTCTCTCTACCCGCCTGGTCATCTTCGACCACAATTGGGATTTGTATCAATACGCCCTTACCGTACTGGCCGACCCGGCGGCGGCAGCCTTCGTCTCCGGCGTTGGCTTCCACTGTTACGGTGGCAGCGTCGCCAATCAATCCATCGTCCGCGACGCCCATCCCAACGTCGGCATCTGGTTTACCGAATGTTCTGGCGGTGATTGGTCGCCGCAGTTCGCGGGTAACCTGAGCTGGAATCTGCATCATCTGGGCATCGGCAATTTCCGCAATTGGGGCAACAGCCTGCTGTTGTGGAATCTCGCGCTGGACGAAAACAGCGGTCCACAGAATGGCGGCTGTGGCGATTGCCGCGGTGTCGTCACCATCAACCAGGCGACCGCCGCTGTTTCCTACAATGTCGAGTACTACGTGCTCGGCCATTTCAGCCGCCTGATTGACCCCGGCGCCTATCGCATTGCCTCCACATCGTTCATTGATGGGCAGCCCGAAAACGTCGCCTTCCTCAACCCCGATGGCAGTCTGGTGCTGGTCGTGCATAGCACACAGGATACAGCCTTCGCGGTGGAGTGGCGTGGCCAACATTTCACCTATACCTTGCCAGCCGGCGCTGTCGTCAGTTTCCGCTGGAGCGGAACGACGGAGGACAACTAAAGCATCGTTCGGGGCGCGCTGCGCGCGTTGGCTGTAGAGGCGCAGCCGTTCCACATCAAGAATCCGTTTTAGAGCTTTTGTGTGGAGAAAGGTAGCAGCGACACATGTGGGTCAACAAGCAGTTTTCTGGCTTTTTATGTCTTTTTGTGCTGGCATTACTGCTGTCCGTGACGGCGGCCTTTGCCCAGGAGCCGCCAACCGAGCCGCTCGTTCTTCAGGACTTTGAGGGCGAAGTCACGCTGGAAGATGTCTATCAGGCCGTCGCCAGCATCGGTGAAGTCGCCCAGAACGGTGCTGGTGCGCTGGCGAGTACCAGCGATGAGGGCGATTGGCATACTGTCGGCGCCAGCGTGCTCAACGCTCCGGTAGACATCAGCGCCTACAATTATGTCTGCTTCGGCGTCAACGATACCACCGAAGCCAATAACACCGTTGGCTTGAAACTGGTGGACGCCGCGGGTGACAGCACCGAACGCTGGACAGATAACGACGGCGTGGGGGTCAACCCGCGCACCAGCCAGAACGAGTGGGTCACGATGTGTTTGAACCTCATGACTTACACGGGCATTGACCTGACGGCTATTGTCAGTGTGCAGTTCACGATGTTCGCGGCGGGCGTCTACTATTTCGACGACCTGGTCGCGGTGGCTGGCGAACCCCTGGGCGCGGAGGAAGAAGTGCCGATGCGCTACATTCTGACGACTGTACAGGGCTTCGAAGCGGAAGACACCTACTACACGGATTATCAGGCCGAGGTGAGTCTGGGCGAGGTGGCCTACAGCGGCGCGACCTCGCTGATGGCTTTCAGCGCGGAGGGCG
>JACAER010000031.1 GCA_013388745.1 Chloroflexota bacterium | reverse complement strand
TGCACCGCCCAGCGCCGAACAGCTAAATTTGAAGCGATTACCCGGCCCTTTCAGCCGTCTGACCCGCTGCCCCGGTGTCATTTGGTGTATAATGCTCGCTGCATTGTTCAATCATTTACGGTCACGTATGCGTTTTTTCACGCTATCTATGATGAGTCTGCTGCTGGCCGCGTGCGCTGCCGCGCCGGTGGCTACCCAGAGCGTGGCGCTCACGGCGCTGCCCACCGCCAGCCCGACTCCGCCGCCGCCAGAGGCCACGCCCCTCCCCAGTGTCGAAAGCCAGCCCGACGCGCCGCTGACGCTCGTCATCTGGTGGCCAGAGCCGCTGAATCCGGTCAATGACAGCGAAGCCAACAGCCAGCTCCAGGCGCAGATAGACGCCTTCGAAGCCGCGAATCCAGATGTGCGCGTGAACTGGCGGCGTAAACTCGTGAGCGAGGTCGGCGGCATTATGTCCGGGCTGCGGACGGCCAGCGCGGCAGCCCCCGGCGCGCTCCCCGATCTCACGCTGCTGCGGCGTGACGATCTGCTGCTGGCGGCGCAGTTGGGGCTGCTGCAAGCGCTGCAAGGCCGGGTGTCTTCGGCCATTCTTGGCGACCTGTATCCGGCGCCGCTGCGCCTGGGTGAGGTCGATGATACGCTGTTTGGGCTGACGTATATGCTGGAAGTGCAGCACGCCATCTATCGCCCGCCGCTGGCGCTCAACGGCTGGAGCTATGCCGATGTGCTGGCGCGCGATGTGCCCTTTGTCTTTCCGGCGGCGCGTCCCAACGGCGTCAACGACGTTTTTCTGGCGCAGTACCTCGCTGCGCTGAGGCCCGACGAAGCCGCGCAGATCGGCAGCGGCACGCTGCCCCTGAACGAAAACGCGCTGCGCAGCACGCTCGCCTTTTACGAACAGGCCAGAGTGAACAACATCATCACCCCTGCGGTGCTGGATATGAGCGCGCCGATTGATTTCGTCGCGTATCTGGGCGAAAGCGTGGTGATTGTGCCTGCCAGCACCTATCTAACGCTGACAGGACACGGCGAAGACCTGCTCTACGCGCCCATTCCTAACGCCGCAGGCGCCAACATCACTATGCTCGACGGCTGGATGTGGGTGCTGGTGACCAGCAGCGCTGATCGCCAGCAGCGCGCGCTGGATTTTATAACGTGGATGATGGACGCGGAGCGACACGCCGCCTTCAGCGCTGCCGTGCATCGCGTGCCCGCGCAGCGCAGCACCCTGCGCCTCTGGCATGATGACGCTTACGGGGAATTTATCAGCGCGCTGGTGGAAAACGCCTTTTTGCCGCTGCCCGAAAGCGCGGCGACCAGCGCGCGCGTGCTGCAAAACGCGCTCAGCGCCGTACTGCTCGGCCAGCGCACGGCGGACGAAGCCACCCAGGATGTGCTGACGCAGTTGGCGGGCTAAATAGGTTTAGCTTTAGCGGCTCTCGCGTACCGCCGCGCATTGGGTGGCGTTTTTGCAGTCGTCGCAGCGCTGCCTGTTTTCGGCGGCCAGGGGGCGTTCGCGCAGGAGGACAAAGTACAGCGAAAGCGCGGAGACAAGGATCAGCAGCAGCGCGGGCGCGCCTACTGCGGTAAAACGTGCCTGATTATAAGCTGACCAGATGGCCGTTGGCAGTGTTTCGTAACCTGTCGGCGACAACAGTAGTGTCGTGGGCAGTTCTTTCATGGCGCTCAGGAACACCAGCGCCATCCCCCCCAGCACACCGGCGCGTGCCAGGGGCATGGTAATGCGCGCGGCCACTTCGTGGGGGCGCAGGCCCAGACAGCGCCCGGCTTCTTCCAGACGTGGGTTGATCTGCGTCAGCGCGCTGCGCGTCGCGCCGATACTCAGGGGCAAAAAGCGCGTCGAATAGCCCAGAATCAGCACCGGCAGCGTTTGATAAATCACGGGCAGCGCGTTGGCGGCGAAAAATACCAGCGCCAGCGCCACCACCACACCCGGCAGCACATTGCCGAAATAAGCCGCGCCGGCCAGCGCCCGATTGGCGGGCGTGGGACGGCGCACCACCAGCACGGCCACCGGCAGCGCCGCCAGCCCGACCACCAGCGCCGCCGCGCCGCTCACGCCAACGGTGTTGAGCGCCGCGTGCAGCAGGCCGTCGAAATCCGCCCCCAACTGCACACTGGTGAACAGCCACGAAAACAAAATGCCAACGGGCAGCACCACGCCGAGCACGATGATGAAGCCGCAGAAGACCAGCGCCGGCCACAGCCAGCGGGTGATGCGCAGCGGCTTCAGTTTGCGCTGCACGCCAA
Organism: Chloroflexota bacterium; assembly: GCA_013388745.1. Lineage (GTDB taxonomy): Bacteria > Chloroflexota > Anaerolineae > Aggregatilineales > Phototrophicaceae > JACAER01. The sequence continues at coordinate 21,783 of JACAER010000031.1, read as the reverse complement.
CACCGATACGGTAATTGCGCGTAGAAGCCGAAACCCGCTTTTCCAGCCACAGCAGCACCAGCGTCAGCGCGATCAGCAGCAGCGCCAGCAGCGCCGCCGCGTCGCGGTCAAAACTGTTGTAGCGCGTATAGATCACGCGCGTGAACGAGTCGAAGCGCATCAGGGCTACCGCGCCGAAATCGCTCAGGGTATAGAGTCCGGCCAGAATCATGCCCGCCGCCAGCGCCGGGCGCAACTGCGGGAACGTCACGCGCCAGAACACACGCCAGCGGCGCAGCCCCATGCTCTGCGCCGCTTCTTCCAGCGCCGCGTCCATGTTGAGCAGCGCCGCGCGCACCGGCAGCATCACATACGGATAGCTGAACAGCGTGAGCGTGAGCCAGGCGCCGAAAAAACCGTAAATCGGCGGCAGACGGCGCACGCCGAACGGTTCCAGCAGCCCTTGCAGCAGCCCGCGCGGCCCCAGCGCTTCGATCAGCGCCATGGTGCCGAGATATGAGGGGATCACCAGCGGCAGCAGCGCCAGCACCAGCCACAGGCGGCGCAGCGGCAGCCGGCAGCGCGTCGTCAGCCAGGCAAAGGGAATGCCCACCGCCGCCGCCGAAAGCATCACCGCCAGCGTCAGCGCGATGCTGTTGGCGGCAATCGTCAATGTGCGCGCCGAAAAAATCTCCGCCAGCGTTTCACTGCTGGCGCCCGCCGCGCGCACCAGCAGATACAACAGCGGCAGCGACACGAGCGCCACCACCACCACCGCTAACGCCTGCAATTTGCTCGGCAGCGGCAGACGCCAGGCGGCTGTTTTGGGCTGAACGGAGATACTCGCGGGGCTGATGACGGCCTTTTGCATTCGTAATCCTCTGTTGGCGCGCTGGCCGGGAAAGACACTCAGTCTACTGTTGATCCCTGTCCCTGCCAGTGACTTTTATCCTGAATTGGTTATGACAGCATCCGTACACCGGACGAAAATCCGTCGGCGGGGGGGCTACTCATCTGCCGCCCCGCCCGAACAATGCCCTTACGGCAGCGCGCCGGTTGCGCGCAGCAAATCCAGCGTGCCTTGCAGGTCGCTCAGATCGCTCAGGTCGATTTCTGGCGCTTGAATCTGATCCAGCGGCAGCAGGTCAGGATTGGCCGGCACACCTGCTACCAGCGGGTACTCGTTGGTGGCTTCCGAAAAGTAAGTTTGCGCGACGCTGCCCAACAGGTACAGCAGCAGCCGCTGCGCCAGACCGGGCTGGTCGCTGCTGTCGAGGATGCCCGCGCCCGCGACATTAATCAGCGAGCCAACATCGCCGCCGGGGAAGTAATGCAGGGCAATCGGCGCGTCGGGCGTTTGTTCCAGAAATTCGAAGATATAGTAGTGATTGACCAGTCCCAGCGTCACTTCGCCATCGATCACCGCCTGCATAATGGCGTCGTTGTTTTCATAGGCGATCGCGCCATTAGCGACCATGCCTTCCAGCCAGGCGCGCGCAGCGTCTTCGCCCAACAGCAGGCGCATTGCCGTGACCTGCGATTGGAACGAGCCGTTGGATGGCGCCCAGCCGACTAGGCCGGCATAAGCAGGATCGGTCAAATTGAGAATCGAGGCCGGAAGTTGTTCGGCGCTGATGAACTCGGTGTTATAGACCAGCACGCGCGCGCGCCCGGAAAGCCCGACCCACAGGCCAGCGCGCGCTTCAAACTGCGCCGGCACGCGCTCCAGAATATCCGAAGGCAGCAGCCGCAGCCGCCCGGCAGCCGCCAGCGCGCCCAGCGCGCCCGCGTCCTGCGCGATATACACATCGGCAGGGCTGTTGCCGCCTTCTTCCAGAATGGTCGTTGCCATTTCGGCGGTGCTGCCGTAGCGCACCTCCACCTGTACGCCGGTTTCGGCGCTGAATTGTTCCAGTATCGGGCCGATCAAGCCTTCGCTGCGCCCGGAATAAACGGTCAGGGTTTCGGCGGCGTCCTGCGCACTGACCGGCAGCATGACCAGGCACGCGAGCACCAATGTAATATAAAGCCAACGCTTCATCCGGAATAGTCTCCTTAGTTGATTTGTGCAGTCCGTTACAAACATCCCATACACGCGTGAGATAGCTGCACGCCGGCCGCCGCGCTCTGGGGAGCCAATAGGCAGCGAACCGACGTGAACTTCTACCCATTATCGGGCAGGCGCGCGCGGATTTCTACGCTTGTGGTAAATTTCGCAATTTGCTGCCTGTACAGTTGTATTTTGCCTGTGTGGGGCTGGCGCATATGCCGGCGCAGTAAAAAATGATTGCAGGGGGTTAAATTCACGCGTGCCGCTGCGGCGCCGCAACGGATGCCGGTAGGTGTACGTAGAATCCGGTGGTACAATGGACATGTGTGCAATTCGAATTGCGTTAATGAGGTAGATGATGAACTGGTGGGGAACACGCAACAACGTTTCGCCGCGCTTACGGCTGGAAGTCGAGGCCATGCGCGCGACCTTCGGCGACACTTTTAAGCTGGTCGTGCCACAGTTCGGTCAGCTCTATTGGCAGGGGATTGTCGAGATCAATCTTTCGACCCTGCGCTCGCCCGATCATGAAGTCAAGATTCTCTATCCTAACGAGTACCCCAACCGCCCGGCAGAGGCCTATGTGCTGCGCCCGCGCATCTTCAGCGAAAAGCACCAGTACGAAGACGGGCAGTTGTGCCTGTTCAACCCCAAAGACGGCACGCAGTACGGCTGGAATCCCAGCCGTTCGACGGCGGTGACAGTCGCGGGTTGGGCGGTGCAGTGGTTATACGCCTATTACACCTGGCGCACGACCGGCGAATGGCCGGGTATCGAAGAACGTGTTGATCCCAATACGCCGCTGCCGCCGCGCCGGAGGTAAGCGCCATGTTTCAGCGTTTTATATCGAGCTTTATGTCACACAATACCGTGATCCCCAATCTGGTGATTTCCCAGCGTGTGCTGGACAAAATGACCGCCGCCGCCGAGCATTTCATCGAAGATGAAACCGGCGAAGCGATGATCGGGCTGCTGGTGCCGGGCGCGCAGACCAACGGCGTGCCCACGCTCTATGTGCTGGATACGATCGCGCCGGACGAAAGCGCCGTGCGCATGATGCACACTTTTCAGCAGGGCGACGAGCGCCAGGACGAAATGATCTGGTGGCTGCAAGAAAACTGGCGTGTGCATCGTGACGCGCTCAAAACACACGAAGCGCGCCACAGCGGTGACAGCAAATGGGATGTGCCGCTGCGTTATCTGGGCGATTGGCACAAGCAGCCGGGTTACATGATCGCCCCCAGCGGCGGCGATCTGCTCACCGCGCTCGACTGGATTGACGATGAAGAAAACGGTATGGAATTTTTGCTCGTGCCGATTCTGACACTCGATCACCCGCCGACGACGATTACCGGCAGTCAGGTCAACTTTCTGACGATTCCGCAGCGCGACGGCTCGAATATGCGCATCGACTGGTGGTATATCGACCGCAAAATCCGCGCCTTTATGCCGATCGTGCCGGCGGTCTACCCGGAAAACCAACTGCCCAAACTGGCGGCCTATCCCTGGCATTTGCTGCACGAAGAACGCTTTCAGAGCGAAATGGCGCTGCTGCAAGACGACGGCGTACTCAACAGTGTTGTGCTGTGGGATACCGACCACAAAATCCCGCTGGAGGTGTGCCTGTTTTGCGCGCGCGCCGGCTCTGCCAAAATCCTGTTGATTATCACGCATCACGATTACCCCAAAAGCAAGCCGCAGGCGCGCATTGCGCCTTTCACGCGCATCGGCGCCGACGACGATATGTACGAGGTCTTCGAGATGCTGTGGGCTAAATCGGAGGCGGTGAAAGACCCGCCCGCCTGGCACTGGAATGCTGACAGCCATCTGCTGGATTACATCCGTGCGCTGGAAGCGGCGTTGGGGCTGCCGACCAGCGCCCCCAAACCCGCGCCCGTTGAGGTCGGCGGTGGCGAAAGCGCCCCCGCCAGCGGCGACGGCGAAAAACCGGCGGATGACACAGAGGATGACGGAGACGACTAATGCCCGCTGAAGACCCACTGCTGGAAGTTGAAACACCTCTCGGCTTTGTAGTGATTTGCAGCGAAGCGCGTTGGGCCGAAATCTTGGTCAAACATCCGGTTATGGTTGTGCGTTTGGAGGATGTCAAACAGACATTAACCGCGCCCGATGAAGTGCGCAAAAGTAGTCGCGATGGATGATACCGTCGTACTTTTTTACAAAGCTGATGCAAAACGCTACATATGCGTTTTAGCAAATCGTGTCACGGGTGTGCTCATCACGGCTTATCCGACAGACGCTGTGAAAGAGGGTGAGTTATTATGGAGCAAGTGAAGGTCTACTACGATCCAGTAGGGAACAGCCTGACGGTATGGTTTGGAGAGCCAACACGAGAAGATGTCAGCACAATGGTCACAGATGATCTGGTCGTGATGAAAGACAAAGAGGGGCGTGTGATTGGTGTTGAAAAGCTGTTTTTCGCTGCACAGCCCGGTACACTCCGCGTGCAGTTTGAAACCCTCACCAGCGCGCTAGATGCCCTGACGAAATAAATCGGGGGAAGAACATGGACTGGGATCGTGTTGAGCGTTTGATCGGGACAGAAAACCTGGAGCGGCTGCGCCACAAACGAGTTGTGATCGTCGGGCTGGGGTCGGGCGGCGGGCTGGTGGCGCAGGCGCTGGCGATGAGCGGCGTCGGGCGTTTTGTGCTGGTGGATGACGATGTGCTGGAAGCGTCGAACGTGCCGCGGCACGTGGCCGATAACCGGTATCTCGGTCAACCCAAAGTCGATGCGGTGGCCGAACTGATTCACTATCGCAACCCGCAGGCCGAAGTGGTGACGCGCGTCGGGCGCATCGAACACCACAGCGATGTGCTGGAGAGCGCGGATCTGCTGGTGGTGGGCGTAGATGGCGAAAACGCCAAATACGCGATCAATCAGGTCTGCTTGCAGCGCAATCTCAAGGCGATTTACGCCGGCGTCTACGAGCGCGGTGAAGGCGGCGATGTCGTCGTTATCCGGCCTTATGATGGGCCGTGCTACGCTTGCTGGGCAGGCAAACTGCGCGAAGGCCAGGCCGCCGCGCCGGTGGAAGAACTGGATTACGGCATGATTGGCCCCGAAGGCACGCTCGAAGCGCAGCCTGGACTATGGATTCACGTCATGAGTGTGGCGGCGGTGCAGGCCGATCTGGCGCTGAACGAACTGATGCTCGGCAGCAATTTTTACAAGAAGATGCCCGCCAACACGTTGATTATGGCCAACACCGCGCTGGAAATTCTCGACGGCGTGACCAGCGAGCCGCATACGAGTATCTGGGTGGAAGTGGAACGCGACCCGCAGTGTCTGGTGTGCGGGGCAGCGTCCAAGCTGGTGGACAAGGCGCAGCAGCCGCTCTCGCTGGACGATCTCGCCAGCGAAACGGGTATCGCGGTTAGCGACGATGACTAGGGTGATCGGCGCGCTGCTGCTGGCGCTGGGACTGTTGAGCATCCAGGCGGTGGCGCAGGCACAGCCGCCCCCTCCTTTGTTTTTGCAGGGGCCGGTTGTCGCTTTCGGCACGGCGGCTCTCGACCGCATCGTCCTGTATGATGTGGGCGTCGAAGGTGGCGCGCGCCGTGAATTGTCTTTCGGCAGCGGCTGGCACTATGTCTGGGGCTTTTCGCCCGATGGCTGCCGCCTGCTGTATACGCTGAGCGACGGCATTAACCCCGCGCGCCTGTATTCCGCGCGGCTGGATGGCACAGACCCGCGCGAAATGGTGGCTTACAGCGGCAGCGAATGGTGGGGCGTGTGGGAACCGGTCTGGTCGAGCGGCGACCTGATCGCCTTCACGATGCAGCGCTACACGCTGGAGGCTGATGGCACGCTCGAACGCCAGTATCATACGGCGTGGGTAGACGCGGCGGCGGTAATGCAGCAGGGCGCGCCCGCCGAAGCGCAGTTTTACAGCCGCACGGGCGACGAACACAATCCGCAGTGGTCGCCCGATGGCCGCTGGCTGGCCTATATTTCCTTTGAACGCCGCTGGCCGGGCGCAGACAGCAGTTCTACCGCCGAACCCACGCCGCTGCCGCCGCCGGGCACGACTCCGCCGCCGTTTAACGCGGAGCTGCTGCTGCGCGAGGCCGATCTATGGGTAGTGAGCGCCGATGGCCAAACCAAATACCGCCTGACATATTTCGATACCGGCAGCGTGCGCGCGCCGCGCTGGAGTCCCGACAGCCAACTCATCGGCTTTACCTATGCCCCCAGCGCCAACAATGACCAGTTCTGGCTGATCGCTAACCAGGCGGGCGCCATTCCCACCCAGTTGAGCCGGGTGTGGAGTCTTGTGCTGGATACGACGTGGCTGCCAGACAGCTCGGCGATGCTGGCAGCAGTGCGCGATTTCCGCGACACGCAGGCCAACCGCCTGTGGCTGATTCCGCTCGTTGGGCTGGCCGAGGACAGTGCGACATTGTATCTGGGCGGCACACAGATTCCGCTGGAGTATGCCGATTATCCGCGTTTTAGCGCCGATGGCCGCTGGCTGGCGCTGCGCAGCGCCTACAGCTTGCAGGTGATTGACACGCAAACGCTGGCCTGGGTTGATGCGGACGCCGGGCAGCCGGGCAACACCCCGCCCGTATGGACACCCGCGGGCTTCGGCGGCGAAACCGCCTGCCTCGCGCGGTAAAAACCGCCTGCCTGAAGGATACGCGCGCATCTGGCAGGGACGAGGCAGGTGTTTCATCCCTACGCTTGCGGGGTTTTCAGGGCGTGGCGCGCGGCGTGGCCGACGGGCGCGGGGTGCGTGTGGGGGTGGCGATGACGAATGAACCGCCGACGGCGCACTGTTCGCCCAGCGTCTCGCTGTAGAGCGCGGCGCGCCAATCGTAGAGACCCGGCTCGGCCAGCAGAGTCAGCGGCAAGTTGAGCGTGAACGCTTCGCCGCCGGGAATCTCCACCATCTGGCTGCTGCCGGCGCTGCGATGGGCGACGACAAAACGCATCAGCAGATCTGAATGCGGCGTTTCGAGTGTAATCGTCAGCGTGTCATCCGGGGCGAAAACCTGCCCGTCCTCAAAAACGGGCGTCACACGAAAAGCAGCGCACAGCCGGCCATCGGTGGCGGCAGGCGTGGCGCTGGCCGTCGCGCTGGCGGCGGCCTGCGGCGTGCTGGTGGCGGCTTCGATCACGACGAAAGCGCCGGACTGCGCGCAGATTTCGCCGTACTGCTGTGTGACCAGCGTGATCGACCAATCATAGCTGCCGGCTGCGCTCAGCGGGAAAGAAACGCCCGCGGCGGGCGGAAAATCCCCGCCATAGCCCTGCTGCGTTGCGCGCTGCGTGACCGTAACGCGCACCAGCGCCGCAGGCACTTCTGCCAGAAAGAGAAACGAAGCGCTGCTGCCGACACGGTACTGCTGGCCGTCGCGCGGCCTGCTGGTGACGGTGAAGCGCGCGCACATCTCGTCGGCGCTCAGGGTTGGTGCCGGGGTAAAAGTCTGTGTGGGGGTTGGCGTGGTGGTAGGCGGCGCTGGCGTGGGCGAAAATGTGGGTGTCCAGGTGGGCGGCAGTGTCGGGCGTCCGCCGCCCGGCGTATCGATCACGTGCGCCGGCAGCGGCGTGACCGTAGCGCTGGGCGGTGGAGTCAGCGTGGGGCTGGGCACGCAGGCCGCCAGCAGCAGCAGCAGCCAGAGCCAACCCCGGCGCGTGTCCGCTCGCCGCGATAGACTAAGCACTTTCGCCAAAGCGCCGTTCTGTCCCGGTCAGCAGGCGCTGAATGTTTTCGCGGAAGCGCCACACGAACATGATACCGACCGTCACCAGATAGAAAGTGTACAGCCCCGGAATGCCGCCCTGGAATACCAGCACCAGCATCCAGACGAAGCCGGCGGCGGCCATCGACAGTGCGCCCAGCGAGACATAGCGCGTGCGCGCGATAATCAACCCGCCCATAATGCTCAGCGCCAGAATCATGGTGGGCGGCGCCATAGTAATGAACGTGCCGAAGGTCGTGGCCGCGCCTTTGCCGCCGCGCAGTTCGCCGGTGATGACAGTCACGAACAGCGACCAGTTGTGACCCAGCACGACAAAAATGGCGCTGAGCACGGTGGCTGTCCAGCGCGCCTGATTTTCGGCCAGAAACAGCTCCTGCTGTGGATCGGCGATGAAGCGCGCGAGATAAATGGCGATGATGCCCTTCACGGCGTCGAGAAACAGCACTACTGCGCCCCAGCCCTTGCCGAGCGCGCGGGCGGCGTTTGTCGCGCCCATGTTGCCACTGCCGACCTCAAAGATGTTGATGCCTCGCATCCGCCCGATCAGGTAAGCTGTGGGTATCGATCCAATCAGGTAACTGAGGACAACAATGGGGATCGCCTGTGAAAGTTCCATAGTGATTCGGCAGGACGAAGCCTGTCTCCTTAAAATATTGACTCGTGAGCAACCAACCGCGCTGCATCCATTGTACTGTAAAATACAACCCTGTTGCTAAAGGAATGTTGCGTTTTTTTGCCTAGTACCTTGGGGGCATTTGGGGATAGATGTCATGGACAGAAGATGACATCCTGCCGCTGTCTTGATGCGCATATCCGGTGTTATATCAACGAGATGCAAGTCAATGCGGAGAAGGACGTTATGGAGTTGCCGAAAATCATTCAGGGGGGGATGGGCGTTGCCATTTCCAATTATCGGCTGGCGAAGCGTGTTTCGCAGCTTGAGCAGCTCGGTGTCGTCTCTGGCACAGGGCTGGCGATGGTCTTGATCGGGCGGCTGATGGAAGGCGATGCCGACGGCGATATGCGCCGCGCGCTGAGTCATTTCCCGTTTTCGGAACCGGTCGAACGCATCATGGATGAGTATTTTATCGACGGCGGGATGCCGCCCGATATGCCCTATAAGCGCCCGCCGATGTGGACGATGCGGCCCAGCAAAGAGCTGCTGGAACTAACGGTGATCGCTAATTTTGTCGAGGTGTTCCTGGCGAAAGAAGGCCACAACAACCCGGTAGGCATCAATCTGCTGGAAAAAGTGCAGATGCCTAACATGGCGTCGCTGTACGGCGCGATGCTGGCGGGCGTCGATTTCGTCATTATGGGCGCGGGGGTGCCGCTGCAAGTGCCCGGCATTCTCGATAAGCTGGCGCAGCACGAGGCGGTGAGCTACCGGTTGGATGTGCTGGAGGCGGGCGAAGAAGAATATGCGCTGCACTTCGCACCGGAGCAGGTGTTTCCCGGTGTCGGCGCGCTGCTGGGCACAATCAAACGCCCCAACTTCTTGCCGATCATCTCGTCGGTGGTGCTGGCGCAGGCGCTCATCAAACGCGGCAGCGGCAGCATCGAAGGCTTTGTGATCGAAGGCCCGACGGCGGGCGGGCACAACGCGCCGCCGCGCGGCCCGCTGCAACTGAACGACGCGGGCGAGCCGATTTACGGCGAGAAAGATGTCGTCGATCTGGATAAAATGCGCAAGCTGGGCTATCCCTTCTGGCTGGCGGGCGGCTATGGCACGCCGGAAAAATACCGCGAGGCGCTGGCCGAAGGCGCGGCGGGCATTCAGGTCGGAACGGCCTTTGCTTACTGCGATGAATCGGGGATGGAGCCGAAGCTGCGGCAGACAATTTTGAACAAAGTGCTGGAAAATCAAATCCGCGTGCGCACCGATCCGGTGGCCTCGCCGACGGGTTTCCCCTTCAAAGTCGTGCTCATGGAAGGCACACTCTCCGAATCAGAGGTGTACGCGGCGCGCGAACGCATCTGCGACATCGGCTTTTTGCGCCACGCCTACCGTACCGCAGAGGGCAAATTGAACTTCCGCTGCCCCGCCGAACCGGTAGACACCTATCTGAAAAAAGGCGGCCACGAAGAAGACACCGTAGGCCGCACCTGCCTGTGCAACAATCTGGGCGCGACGGCGGGCTTCCCGCAGCGCCGCAAAGACGGCTACCTGGAGCCGGTCATGGTGACATCGGGCGATGATCTGGTGCATCTGGGCGTGTTCCTTAAGGACGGCAAGACGCACTATTCGGCGCGCGACGTGATCGAGTATCTGACGGGCGAACCTGTGAACGCGCCTTAAATCAAGCTGAGCGCCCCTGGAACAAGGGGGGCAACCCCCTTGTTCGCCATGCCCGCGCCTCATTTTTCCTGCATTGGCTCTGGTTTTCGCACAAAATTTCTGATATACTGGCATGTCCCGCACTGAGGTTCTCTAGTTCACAGGCGAGGACACTTCATGCCCCCCTTCCAGTTAGTTTCTCCCTTCCAGCCAACAGGCGATCAACCCCAGGCCATCGACTTACTCGTAGAAGGCCTTGCAAAAGGCTACAAGCATCAGGTGCTGCTGGGCGCCACCGGCACGGGCAAAACCTTTACTGTCGCCAAAGTGGTCGAAACCGTGCAGCGCCCGACCCTGATCCTGGCGCACAACAAGACGTTGGCCGCGCAGTTGTACGCCGAGTTCCGCGAATTCTTCCCGCGCAACGCCGTCGAATACTACGTTAGTTACTATGATTACTATCAGCCGGAATCGTATGTGCCGCGCTATGACCTGTACATCGAAAAGCAAACCGACATCAACAAGCAGATCGAAAATTTGCGTATCGCCGCCAAAGCCGCGCTCATCTCGCGCCCGGACGTGCTGATCGTCGCATCGGTATCCTGCATTTATGCCACCGGCGACCCGGAGACGTGGGGCAGTTCGATCGCTCAATTTCGCGTCGGCGAGACAGTCAAACGCGAGATGGCGCTGCGCCAGTTAGTGAGCTTGCAGTACACCCGCAACGATCTGATTCTGGAAAAGAGCACCTTCCGCGCGCGCGGCGACACGTTAGAAGTTTACCCGCCGTACCTGGACTATGCTTTCCGCATCATTTTGTTTGGCGACGAGATCGAACGCATCACGGAGTTCGACCCGCTGACAGGCGAGGTGCTGAACAACCCGCCGGTGGCGGTGGTCTTCCCGGCAGCGCAGTTTATGGCCGATCAGGACAAGCTGCAAAAGGCGATTCATGACATCGAGCAAGAATTAGAGGGGCAGATCGCCTTCTTCAAGAGTCAGGGCAAGCTGGTGGAAGCGCAGCGCCTTGACCAGCGCGTGCGCTATGATGTGGAGATGCTGCGCGAGACAGGATTCACCGCCGGCATCGAGAACTATTCGCGTCACCTTGACCAGCGCTTGCCCGGCAGCCCGCCGTATTCGCTCATCGACTACTTCCCGAAGGACTATCTGCTGGTGATCGACGAATCGCACATGACGATCCCGCAGCTTCACGGCATGTACAACGGCGACCGCACGCGCAAGACAACGCTGGTGGAATACGGCTTCCGGCTGCCCAGCGCGCTGGATAACCGCCCGCTGAAGTTCGACGAGATCGAAGAACGCATGGGGCAGACAATTTACACCAGCGCCACGCCCGGCCCCTATGAAATGCAGCGCGCGCACGCCGTTGTGCAGCAGATCATCCGCCCGACAGGCGTGCTCGACCCGCAGATCAGCGTGCGCCCGGTCGAAGGCCAGGTCGAAGATTTGCTGCAAGAAGTGGCGCTGCGCGTCAAAAAAGGGCAGCGCGCCATCATCACCACGCTGACGCAAAAGATGGCCGAAGAACTGGCGGGCTACCTGAACGAAGTCGGTGTGCGCGCGCATTACCTGCACGCCGAAATCGAAACGCTCGAACGTGTCGAGATTCTGCGCGATCTGCGTATGGGCGTGTATGATGCTGTCGTCGGCATCAACCTGCTGCGCGAAGGCATCGATCTGCCGGAAGTCTCGCTGGTGTGCATCCTCGATGCCGACAAAGAAGGCTTCCTGCGCTCCGAGCAAGCGCTGGTGCAGATCATCGGGCGCGCGGCGCGGCATATCGAAGGGCAGGTGATTCTTTATGCCAACAAGATGACCGCCGCTATGAAGGGCGCTATCGACGAAACAGAACGCCGCCGCGCTATCCAGCAAGCCTATAACCAGCAGCACGGCATCACCCCGGCCAGCATTGTCAAGGAAATCCGCGATCTGACCGACCGCATCCGGGCACAGGTGGCCGAAGAAGACAGCAAAAAGCTGGCGGCGGGCGAGATCGACGTGGCCGATCTGCCGAAGGAAGACCTGCACAAGATGATCAAGGCGTTGGAAAAAGAGATGAAAGAAGCCGCGAAATCGTTGGAGTTCGAGAAAGCGGCGGCGCTGCGCGATCAGTTGTTCGAACTGCGCGGGCTGCTGGCCGAAAAAGACCCCGATGCGCTGTTGGGGTAAAGTGCGCTGACCGGCCTCCGTGCTGTCGTAACCCTCTCACACACCTCCTTAAAGTGGCGGATGCGATCAGTTCATCCGCCATTCAGAACAGCCTGGCGCGGGCCATGCGCGCCCCCCAGCGTTTGGGGGTGTCGGTAGCCCAAGAGTCCGGTTTGCCCGCGCGCGAAAACATGCCACAATAAAAGTAATGTTCTTAATGAAAGTTAACGACCTGTCATTAACGCACAGGGGAATGCGATGAAAGCAGTGTTGTTCTGAACTCTTTTGAACCCTTAAAATCTATTGTGGACTTTTTGACGCTTTAAAAGTAAACTGAATACTTGTTCACGGGTGTTTAATTACTGACAGAGATGGGGTTTTATGGGATTTTGCACGACTGATGAACGCAAGCCGCTCAAGCTGGAAGAACTGGTGCGGTGGCTGGAGTCGGAGTGGATGAGCACGCGCGTCGACCAGAACCTGCGCACGCTGTGGGTGCCCAATGCCTGCACACATGACACCGCCGTCAGCAAGTTCGATCCGCTGTTCCCGCTGGCCAACGACTATCATTTCGCCGGCTTTGAACTATTGGCGTGTCCTGTCGCGCCGCGCATCACACATTACGACGACGAGGGGCGTTTTACCGACCAGACGGGCGCGTTTCTGTTCCGTTTTGTGCAGAAGCACGGCGATAAGACTGTCGAAGTGCCGGTGCTTTCGGCGCATCACAGCAACGAAAGCTGGGAAATGCTGGCGGTGGCTGCCGTGCCGGCGGATTTTATGGCGGCGTGGACAGATTTCACCACCGAATGCGTGCGTTTATCCAGCGCGCGCACGCCGACCGATCGTGTGGTGATTATCGGCGGGCATTCGTCTTCGTTCGTGCCTACCACGCAGTGGGATGAAGTGGTGCTGCCGCCCAAACTGAAGGCCGAGATTCTGGAAGATGTCTCGGCGTTTTTTCGCAAGGGGGTCGAAGTCTACCGCCGGCTGAACCTGAAGCCGTTCCGTAAGCTGCTGCTGGCGGGGGTGCCGGGCACCGGCAAGACCATGCTGTGTTCGGCGCTGGCACGCTGGGCGCTCGACCAGAATTATCTGGTGATTTATGTTTCCAGCGCCAAGAAGCGCCAGAATGACCCTTACGGCTCGACCTTCGACAAGATCGATTATGCCCTGGCTGTGGCCGCGCGTTCGCAGTACCCGACGCTGATCCTGCTGGAAGAACTCGACGCTTATCTGCACGAAGAAGAAAAGGCGCTGATTCTCAACGTGCTGGACGGCTCGGAATCGGCAATGAACGAAAACGGCACGCTGCTGGTTTCGACCACCAACTACCCGGAGGCCATCGACGAGCGCATTATGAAGCGTCCGGGCCGGCTGGATCGCATCTTCATCATCCCGGAGACGCGCGAACGCAGCGACGCCGAAAAGATGCTGCGCCAGTATCTGGGCGGCATGTGGCGCGAAGAACACGCCGCGCTGGTGCCGCAGTTGGTCGGCTATCCGGGGGCCTTTATCCGCGAGGTGGCGGTATGCGCGCTGACGCAGTTGGCCTACGTGGAAGGCGAACAACTGCCGCTGGAGTTGCTGGAACGCTCGTATAAGAGCCTGAAGGAGCAGATCGACGCGCGCGACGACTTCCTGACACGCAAGGGCGGCATCGGCTTCAGCGTGCCGGAAAAAGCCGAGAGCAATGGCAGCAACGGGCATCACTAGAGTCAGTTCACAGTCGTCAGTTTTCAGTTTTTAGCGAGAGGCGGCCTTGCCTCTCGCCCTTTTTACCTGTGCTTAGCAGGTCTTCCCCAAAGCCGTTTTTACCCCGGTGAGGCGCGCTGTTTCGCCGCCGCAGCCTACCGGCGTCCATATGGGGCGGGTTAACGCGCTGTCGCCAGAGCCGTCCTCCCCTGACGTCGTGGGACACAGCCCTGCATTGATTTCTTTCAACCACGAGCTTAGTATTGACATTGGCGGAGATACTGTTTGTATCCTGCCAAACTCTTTTCGCCTAAAAACATGTTCGAGGCAGGCTTATGCGCACATTTCCGAAAGATTTTATCTGGGGCACTGCCACCGCCTCCTATCAGATCGAAGGCGCCGTCCAGGAGGACGGGCGCGGCCCAACTATCTGGGACACTTTCGCCCACACGCCCGGCAAAATCCACAACGGCGATCACGGCGACATCGCTTGTGACCACTATCACCGCTGGCAGGAAGACATCGCGCTCATGCAAGCGCTGAATCTCAACGGCTACCGTTTTTCGCTGGCCTGGTCGCGCATTCTGCCGCAGGGGCGCGGCGCGGTGAATCAAAAGGGGCTGGACTTTTACAGCCGCCTGGTTGATGGCCTGCTGGCGGCGGGCATCACGCCTTTTGTCACCCTGTATCACTGGGATCTGCCGCAGGCGCTGCAAGATGACGGCATGGGCTGGCAGCGGCGCAGCATCGTAGACGATTACGTGGCCTACGCCGATGTCGTCAGCCGTGCGCTGGGCGACCGCGTCAAGCACTGGATCACGCTCAACGAGCCGTTTATCTTCAGCGTGCTCGGTCATTTGCTCGGCACGATGGCCCCCGGCGTGCAGGACATGCCCAACGTGACGCTCACAGTAGCGCATCATGCTTTGCTGGCCCACGGCAAGGCTGTTCCCGTGCTGCGCGCCAACGTGCCCGGCGCGGTAGTCGGCACCACTATGTACTTGCAGCAGCTCGAAGCCGCCAGCGATTCGCCCGCCGACGTGGCCGCCGCCGCGCGTGCCGATGGTTTCGTCAACCGCTGGTTCCTCGACCCGCTGTTTAAGGGCAGCTATCCCCAAGATTTGGCGGAAACCTTTGCCTACTTCATGCCGCCCATTCAGCCCGGCGATCTGGAAGCCATCCGTGCGCCGCTCGATTTTCTGGGCGTCAATTTTTATGAGCGCCGTGTCGTCAAAGAGGGCGACGAACAGCCCTTCCTCAACTTCAGCTATGTCAAAACCGATCTGCCGCGCACGGCCTTTGATTGGGAAATCAACCCCGACGCGCTTTACAACATTCTGATGCGCGTCCACAAGGACTACGCGCCCACAGCCATCTATATCACCGAAAGCGGCGCGTGCTTCGACGACGTGCTGCAAGGCGACGCTGTGCATGATGCGCCGCGGGTCGATTATCTGCGCGGGTATTTCGCCGCGGCGCTGCGCGCCGTAGAAGCCGGCGTCCCGCTCAAGGGCTATTTTGTCTGGTCGCTGCTGGATAATTTTGAATGGGCAGAAGGCTACAGCAAGCGTTTCGGCATCGTCTACGTCGATTACGCGACTCAGCGCCGCATCGTCAAAGACAGCGGGCGTTATATGGCCGAAGCCATCGCGCGCCGCGCCCCGTAAGCACCACTCTGCCAGCGCCGGGGCGACGCCACGAGTCGCCCGTTTATACAAAAAGGCTTTAGCCCGCGCAAAAGCCACGCCGGCTGTGTATTTCAACCGCTGCCTGACGCGCTTCAGGGCGCGGCACGCAGTTCCAACTGCCATTCGATCCCGCTGGCGTCGGGGCGTTCGCGCCGGCCATCCGAAAGCGGCTCAAAGACAAGCGTGATGCGCCGTTGGCGCGCGCCGGCGGAGGCGTTGACGACTGCCACGCCGCTAAGCGCGTTCGGTTCGCCCGCCAGCACCGTCATGGTCAACGGTTCGCCATCGCTGAGCACGCTGACATTGAGCGAACCCGCGCTGACACTCACCGTCAGCGTGACGGCGACCCGTGTCGTGAGATCGTCGTTCAGCCAGTCCAGCTCGACTTCTTCTGTGCCGCGTATCTGGCCGATATGGGCATCGCAGCGGTAAAGATAGCCCGCGCCGTCGCCGTCGCCGATACACAAGCGGCTGTCGCCGCCCGCGCCAAAACACCCGGCCAGCAGAAGCACGAGCGCAAATCGCCAGAAACCGGTCATGATGGTCTCCTGGTGAACTGAATGATCGCTTCGGCGGCCTGTGCCGCGCCGCCGCCGTTGCGCAGCGCCGCGCCCAACTGTGCCGCCTGCGTTTTATAGCCTGGCGCGGCCAGCAGCCGCGCCGTGCGCGTCCGCAGCGTTTCCGCGTTGACACGCCGATGATCGAGGCTGAGTCCCGCGCCGCGCGCGACCACTTGTCTGGCGACCACATCCTGTTCGCCATGACGCGGCAGCACCAGCAGCGGCACACCGTAGTACAGCGCTTCGTGGACGCTGTTCATGCCGGCGTGGGTGATAAAAGCGTCCACATGCTGCAAGACTTCGAGCTGCGGGACAAAGGGGCGCACGATGAAATTGGGCGGCGGCGTGCCCAGCGCGGCTATGTCGGTGTTTTTGCCCGCCGCCAGCACCACCGTGCCGGAAAAATCGGCGAAGGCCGCGAAACAGGCGCGGTAAAAGTCGGGATGATTGTTGTCGATCGTGCCCAGCGCAATATACAGCGCCGGACGGCGCATCTGGTCGAAAGGGAAATCGGGGTCGTGCGGGCGCTGACCAAAGGACGGGCCGACAAAGACAAAATTGTCGCCCAGTGTTTCGGCTTTGGGCTGCAACGCGCGCAGCGTGAACACAATATTCAACTGTCCCAGATTCATCAGCGCGTCGGGCGGGGTGGGCGCGACGACGGCGTAACGCTGGCGCAGGCTCAGGTTGATGCGGCGGTACTGCGGGGCACGCCGCAGCATCCCCAGCAGCGTGCGCGCGAAATGGGGCGAGGGCAGGCGCGGCATAGTCTGGCGGTTGATGACGAACATCGTCACCGAAGCGACGGTCGGCAGATGGAAGCGCCGCGCCAGCATCGGCCCCCAGCACGCCAGCGAATCGTAGATCAGGTAATCCGGGCGTTCGTGTTCGATGAGCGCGATCAGATCGGGCAGGAGAATTTCGGCGATCTGCAAAAACGCCAGCGCTGCGACGGCGAAATTGGCGCCGCTGGCCTGCGTGGTGCGCCGCTGCAATTCGGGGCTGTCAGGATAGGCCACAAAGCGCGCGCCGAGTTTTTCGTGCGCTGCGCGCTGGTTTTCGGCATTGACGCAAATCACTTCTTCGCCGCGTTGCAGCAGGGCGCTGATGACGGGCAGCGTGGGGTTGATGTGGCCGCTGGCGGGAATATTGAGAAAAAGGGCTTTCATAAGACGGCTTTCAGTGTCGCGAATCATGACGGATAAAGGGATAAACGACAGCAGCGGCAGTCAGTGCCCTGTAGACATGCGGCTTGCGGTAGCTGTTGCCCCACGTTTCGCGTTCGCGGTAGTCGCGCAGCGCCGCCAGATCGAACGCCGCCATAAAAATGCCTTCCTGCTCGCCCGCTTCGATCAGCAGCATATCGCGCGCTGTGCCGTCGCCGCCGCCGGGATCAGGCGCGAAGGCGATGCCGTCGAAGGCCACCAAATGGCCGTTGTGCGCTGGCGTGCGATAGTTGCACATGGCGATGCCGAGCATATTCTCGAAGGCGCGCGTGCGCAGTTGGCTCATGTCGTTGCGTCTACCAGCCAACGCTGACGACTCCTGTGGTGGTGATGAGTGGATCGGAGTAGACCCGTCCACAATCGGCCAAGAACTTATACTTCTTGATTGGCGCAGCACCTTTCTGCTGCCTGACTTATATAGCGTATTGCAAGCGATGATTATAGCGTGTGGTGGCAACGAACGCCGAGGCGTCCCTACCTCGCAGCCCAGGGTAATCGCCCTGCTGGCGCATCAGGCACAAATCGCGACACGCGCGCCGTCGTAATGCCGGCCCTCATGCATACCAGAAAACACAAGCCCCTCACGGTGCAGAGGGGCGTTGACGTTTCCGGCGCATTTTCCAGCGCGCTGGTTTGGGAAACCGGGAGATTTCGCGCGCGCCGTCTGCTAAAAACGCCTGACCAACCTGGACACGCGCTAATTCTTGGCGGGCGCGTATTCGATCTGCGTCAGCGCGTTTTCGATTTGTTCCCACGTGGCGGGGGCTTCCCATTCCAGCACGATCGTCTTGCTGGCCACATCGCCGCTGACGAAGTGGACGCCTTGCAGCGCGCTGACTTCGTTCTTGATGTTGGCCACGCAGCCGTTGCAGCCGATATTGGGTACGGTGAATGTCTTCTTTTCCATCAATAGGCCTCCTGGTGATGCAGTACGGTGATTCTGACGCGGTGTGGCGTACGAAAATTACCTGCTGGCGGCGGAAACCTGCGCCCCATAAACAGCGCGCGGTTGAGCGAGGCGCGCCTATCACCGTGTAGAGGGGCGCGGGTCAGGGCATTTCTCCAATTTTAAGACTTGACCTGTGAGTCGCCTCGAACCGCCGCGATCTCCGCCCGCACGTCGGCATCCGTCTCACGTTCGGCGAGCGTCCTGAGCACTTTATCTACCTCTGCTCCCAGCATCTCACCGCGGCCTTTCAAGCGTGCCAGCCCCCACACCGCATGGCCGCGCAGCAGCGGACTCGCGTCTTGCAGCAGTCGCGCCAGCGGCGCCAGCGCGTTTTCGTGCCCCCAATTGCCCGCCGCTACGCACACATTGCGCAGCAGCCGTTCGCGCCGCAGGCGGTACACCGCCGTGCCCCAAAAGCGTTCGCGGAAACCGGCCTCATCCAGCGCCAGCAGTTCCAACAGCGGCGGCGCGGCACGTTCCGCTACCTGCGCTGAGGCCGGGCGCAGCGGCGCGAAACGCTGAAACGGGCACACCTCCTGACACACATCGCAGCCGTATACCCAATTGCCCAACAGCGGGCGCAGCGCGCGTTCAATCCAGCCTTTGTGCTCAATGGTCAGGTAGCTGATACAGCGCCGCGCGTCCAGCACATACGGCTGCGGGAAGGCATCAGTCGGGCAGGCGGCCAGACAGCGCCGGCATGAGCCGCACATGCTGGCGTTGTGCGGCGTGTCATAGTGGTCGAATTCCAGATCGGTGAGAATCTCGCCCAGAAAAAAATAGCTGCCGCGCCGCGCCTGAATCAGCATTGTATTTTTGCCGACAAAGCCCAGGCCGGCCTGCTGCGCGTGGCTGCGTTCCAGCAGCGCTCCGGTATCGACGTAGACACGCTGGCTGGGGCGCTGGCCGCTGGCCGCCAGCAGCCCTTCGGCCAACATTTCCAGACGCGGCGTGATGTCGTCGTGGTAATCGCTGCCCCAGGCATACATCGCGAAGCGTCCGCGCGCCGGGTCTTGCAGCCTCTCGCCAGGCACAGCCGCGCCGTAATCTACGCCGACGACCAGCAGCGAACGCGCGCCCGGCAGAATCGCGTTCAGGTCACGCCGGCGCAGCACACGATCGGCGCGCGCCATGTAGGCCATCTCGCCCTGCATCCCCGCTTCGATCCAGCGCAGATACGCCGCCAGGGTGGGCGATGGCACAGCGGGCGTGATGCCCAGCCAGTGAAAACCCGCCGCGCGTGCCTGTGTTTTTGCCGCGTCTGCGGAAAACTTACGCTCTACCATACGCTTCTTTGTGCTAAACGCCTGTCTCTATGTTACACTGCGTTTTGTAGAAAAAGTCATTTTCAGAGGAACACGGCTTGCTCCAGCAAACGGCCAGCGCGCCCACAAGCGGACGCTATCGCTTAATGGAACGGCTCGGCGGTGGCAGCACGGGCGAAGTCTACCGCGCCTATGACCGCCTCACCGGGCAGTATATCGCACTCAAGCGCGTCAGCACCAGCACCAAGGCTCCCGGTTGGGAAGAGACCGTTGATCGCCGTTTCGCCATCGCGCGCGAATTCGA
Source organism: Chloroflexota bacterium (assembly GCA_013388745.1). Taxonomy (GTDB): domain Bacteria; phylum Chloroflexota; class Anaerolineae; order Aggregatilineales; family Phototrophicaceae; genus JACAER01. The sequence goes on along the minus strand of JACAER010000031.1, from coordinate 1,887 downwards.
GATGCTGGCCTCGCTGCGCCATCCCAACATCATCGGTGTGCTCGACTACGGTTTCGACCTCAGTGACGACAAGCATCCCTATTTCATCATGACGCTGCTGGAAGAACCAGAAACCCTGCTCGAAGCGGCGCGCGGCCAACCCACTGCCGTACAGGTCGATCTGCTGCTGCAACTGCTGCAAGCGCTGGCGTATGTCCACCGCCGCGGCATCCTGCATCGCGACCTCAAACCCGGCAATGTGCTGGTCGAAAAAGGCGTCGTCAAGCTGCTGGATTTTGGGCTGGCGCTCAGCAGCGACGAAACACCGCACGCCGAAGTCGGCGGCACGCTGGCCTATATCGCGCCCGAAGTGCTTTCCGGGCAGGCCCCCAGCGTGGTTTCCGATCTCTACGCGGTGGGCGTCATGGCCTACGAGATGTTTGCCGGGCAGCACCCGTTTTTGATGGAAGACACCACCGAATTTATCAACAACCTGCTGTATACCCCTGTGGACACGGGCCTGCTGCTGATCGACGAACGTCTGCGTCCGCTGCTGGGCGGCCTGCTGGCGAAAAAAGCCGAAGAACGCCCGCCCAGCGCGTTGGCCGCCATGGCGGCCCTCTGCGCCGCAACGCACATCCCGCTGCCACAGGAAACCGTCGCTATCCGCGAGAGTTTTTTGCAGGCGGCGCGTTTTGTCGGGCGCGAACGCGAACTGGCACAGTTAAACGCCGCGCTGGAAAGCATCTTGCAGGGCGGCAGCGGCGGCATCTGGCTGGTCACCGGCGAAAGCGGCGTCGGCAAGTCGCGCCTGCTGGACGAAGTGCGGACGCGCGCGCTGGTGAAAGGGGCGCTCGTGCTGCGCGGCGACGCCTACGACGGCGCGGGAGCGCTCGATCAGGTCGGGCGCGACATCATCCGCCGTCTGGCCGTTTCTGCGTCCATCAGCCCCGAAAACGCCAGTGTGCTGAAGCAGCTTGTGCCCGATCTCGGCGCGCTCATGGGCAGCGGCACGCCCCTCGACATCCCAGACGCGCCGCCGCTGGAACGCGAGGCCGCGCGCCAGCGCATGTACACCGCCATCGCCAACAGCTTCTACACGCTGGAACAACCGGTGCTGATTCTGGTCGAAGATGTGCATTGGGCGCGCGGGATCAGCGATATTTTGCGCCTGATGCAGAACGTCACGCGCCAACGCCCGGTGCTGATTATCGCCGCTTACCGCGACGAAGAAGCCCCCGAACTGGCGCAGCAGATACCCGGCGCGCACTTCCTGCGTCTTGAACGCCTGCCCGAAGCCGCTATCGGCGAACTCAGCCGCTCTATGCTGGGCGCGATTGGCCAGCAGCCGCATGTCGTCGATCTGTTGCAGCGCGAAACCGAAGGCAATGCCTTTTTCCTTGTAGAAGTCGTGCGCGCGCTGGCCGAAGACGCCGGACGCCTGGACGATATCGGTACGCGCACGCTGCCCGAAACGGTCTTCGCCGGCGGTGTGCGCCGCATTGTCGAGCGCCGTTTGCAGCGCGTGCCGGAAGCGCGTCCGCTGCTGGAACGCGCCGCTGTCGCCGGGCGCTATCTCGACATGAACCTGATGCAGGCTTTGGCCGCACATCTGGGCACAGCGCCTTACGCCACGCTCGATGATTGGCTCAACGACTGCGCCAATGCTGCCGTGCTCGATCTCCAGGACTGCTGTCGCTGGCGCTTCAGCCACGACAAGCTGCGCGAAGGCCTGCTGGAAACCCTGCGCACACCGCTGCCGCAGCTTCACGCCGAAGTCGCCGCCGCGTTCGAAGCCGCCTATCCCGAAGCCAGCGAATACGCGGCGCTGCTGGCCGAACACTGGCGCGCCGCCGGGGACAGCGAAAAAGAGGGCTACTACGCCGCGGTGGGGGGGGGCCGCGCGCT